>CAXBEU010000007.1:0-162756 GCA_963974865.1 uncultured Pseudomonadaceae bacterium
ATCAGTGTGGTATGGAAATTGAACGGGTAACAGGTGCTGATTTGTTGGCGCTTACGACCTTTGACAGCCGCGAGGCGGTAGACGCCATAACCAAAACGGCAGCAGCCAACGGAGGAACAGCGGATATCAATCCCGTTCAGGATCACGGTTTCATGTACAGCCGTACCCTGGCTGATCCCGATGGACACCTTTGGGAGCCCTTCTGGATGGACCCGGCGGCGATACCGGAGTAAGGCCGGATTGTTGTGAAAACCGCCAATACGCAAACGATTGACCGGCCCAGTCGATAAAGGCATCGTGAGAGCGAACCTTGTCGCCTGAGGCCGTAATCATATGCTGACCATAGAATGCGCTACTGAAGCGGACCTTCCCGCGATCCTCGATCTCTATCTTCAGGCAGGGATCGACGATGATGCTCATCTGCCGCTGGAACAGGCCAAGGCCATTTTCGCTCGAATGCGCTCGTATCCGAACTGCCACCTGTATGTGGCCAGTAACGAAAGCGGCGCCGTGGGCACCTTTGCATTACTGATCATGGACAACCTGGGCCATCTTGGTGCCTGCACGGGAGTTGTCGAGGATGTGGCCGTGCATCCAGACATGCAGGGCCAGGGCATCGGCAAGGCGATGATGGAATTCGCCAAGGAGCAATGCCGGAAAAGTGGCTGCTACAAGCTGACCTTGTCTTCTAACCTGAAACGCCACAGCGCCCATACGTTCTACCAGTCGCTCGGCTTCGAGCAGCATGGATACAGTTTTGTGATCGACCCTGGGTCGTGATGCTGATGCGCTTTCAGGTGACCTGGGATCAAACCTCCCCGGCCTGACGTTTCTCCGCTCGTCTGATTGCAAGCGCCCTATCCGCCGCCTCACGCAGCTTGATGGCAGTATCCACTGACAGGTTCAAGCGCCGCAGGATCAAGGGCTTCAGATCGTAATCAAGCGAGTCAGCAGCCGGGTTTTCAATCGGCCAGGCTTTATAAACCGGTGCGTCCGGCAGCTCGTCCGAATGGGGCGCGGTCAGGGCAGCGTCTATTTTCTGTGCGGCGATGTGCATCGGCTCGCTGATATCGTCGTGCTCCAACCGCCCGCGACGAATAAGCAGAGTTTTAACCGCTGTCAGTTGCGCCAGCAGCTGATGGCCCCTGGCGAGTAACTGCTCCAGTGACTCCAGCGCCGGGCGCACGGCCCTTGGTTCTGACAATGATCGGCGGGTTGCCTGCACCAGTGCCGACAGGCTGTCGAAGGCTTCCTTGCGCGAGAGTCGCCACTCGAGCTCAAACTCATCATCAATCGCCTGTAACTGACCACGACTCAGGGCGATCTTGGCGTGCTGTGCCTGCGCCAGCACCGTGCGGTTGACCAGCGCCACGATCTGCCCGCGCTCCCAGGAAGGCAGCACGTAGCTGAACGCCCAGGCTATGCCCGCGCCTATCAGGGTATCGCCCAGGCGCTCGAACACATGAAACTCCAGGTTGGTGCCAGAGCTGAGCAAATGCGCGAGGGTCAAGCTCAGCACCGTGGCGGACACCGAGGTAATCAGGTAGCGCTTGATGGCGAAGGAATGCGATATCGCCTGGGCCACGGGCACGATGATCATCAGCAACAGCAGCGGCGGATTCATGACCAACAGGCCGGCGGCCAGAATACAGCCCAGCACGGTGCCAGCTACCCGGGCGTCGCGGCGCTCCAGTGTTTGCGACAGGCTGCCGCGCAATACCACGACGATAGTCAGCAGAATCCAGTAACCATGGGTTGCCCACGGCAAGGCCAGGGAAAGGCAATAACCGGTGCCGACCGCCAGAGCAGCGCGCAGGGCATGGCGCAACGGCGGTGCATCCCAGCGCCACAGCAACAGGAACGGCCGCCACGACCACGCAGTGGGGCTGATAAACAGCTTCCAGGCCGTGCGTACCAGAGCCAGATCCGGTTCGGCTTCACCCCGCGCCAGCCGGTTCAGCTTGACGATCTCGTCATTGATATTGCCGACGCGGTTGATCAATCCGCGCAGCAGAAGCCATACCGGCGGAAAGTCGGTGCCTGGCTGCGTGTGACCGGCGACGTTCCAGTTCAAACCTGCCAGTTCCGAGCGACGGTCGGTAAAGCTCGGCGGCGTGCCACCTCGCAGCAGCGCGTCGCCCATGTTCTCTACCGCTTTCGCCAACTGGCCGATTATCTGGCCCAGTTGATCTAACGTGGCGGCACAATCCGGATTGGCGGCGGCAGCGTCCAGATCCAGCTCGCTGGCCAGCAGGTGGTCGCGTAGCTCCAGCAGGTTGATCAGCATCGCTGCCAGTTGTTGCCGGCGCGGCTGACGCGGTGCCTCTAGCAGGATATTGCGTGCGGCCTGCAGCTCATCTGCCAGCTCCGCCTGTTTTTGCATCAACTCGCCCGGTTGCGGAGCGGGATACTGACCCAGCGCGGCGCCGAACCGGCTGCCCTGGGTACGCATCAGCGCACCCATCGACAGAAAGACCTCGCCCAGAACCTGTGCACGATAGCGGTCATTCAACAGCGTATTGGACGCTGTTGCATACAACAGGTAGGCGGTCGCACCCAGCGCAAAATACCCACAGGTGACCAGCAGGGCCAAGCCATGGCTCTGGCTTGGCACCGCCATGGAGAAGATCATGGCGAACATTATCGAGATAACTATCGGTATCCCCTGTTTGCCCCATGCGCCAGCCAGAAAGGCCACGAAAGTCGCGGGAACCAGCAGCAGACCGAGATATAGGGGCTGGTCGTGCAGTATCTGCACGCAGGCAAACAGGGGTAAACCAATCACCGCAGCGGGCAGCAGGTGGAAGAACTTGTTGCGCCGTGGGGAGGCGCGGTCCGGTGGAATACAGACAATAGCGCCCACTGTAGCGACCGATGCGGCCAACGGCCCGAAAAGGAAAAACATCGAAGCCGCGATTAACAGCAGCCCAAGGCCGGCGGAAATGCCGGTAGTGACGTAGGAGCTGAGAAGGATACGAAGCAGGTTTTTAAAGCGTTTGCGCATTTCCAGCCCTGTGACGGAGTGACCTGTACGATTGAGCTTAGTCGATCTGCAGCGGCCTATACGTTAATGACAAAACAGGGATGACAAAACCGGCTTTGCCATCATCAGAACGCTGCATGCGCGGCTATAACCCCAGATATTCCGCTATCAGGAAGGCTTCACCCTTGCCTTCATGCTTGCCGAAATAACTGACCGGCTCGCGGGCGTCGTCCTCGATATACCCCACTTCGCAATCAATACCGAATTGATCAGCCAGGCGGTTGAACAGATCCACCGGAAAGTTGAGATGAATATTCTTGGTTACCGGCTGGGTAATACCCAACTGCCAGTCTTCACAATCGTCGCTCTCACACCCATTGATCAGCGTGACATTATTGGCGGCGTTCGCATCAGCATAGGTCTGCAACGCCGCTTGCAGCTCCGGCAGATTCTGCCGCAGTTTTTTCTCTCGCTTTTCTTCAAGGCGGTCGCAGGCGATCAGAAGGTATATAAGCATTTACATTACCGGGGTGGAGGAATGAGGGCTGTGGGCCAACTTCCCGGTAGTTTACCCTCTTTGATCAACAAGCATAAATTAGCCGAGGCGCCCCTGGCGGCTTGACCAAGGGCGACCCTACCCGAGTTAGATACCCTGACCGCCGGAAACCTCGATGCGCTGGGCGTTAACCCAACGGTTATTGTCGGACAGCAGGCTGGCGATCATTGGGCCGATGTCATCCGGCACCCCTACTCGCCCAAGCGCCGTCATATCGGCACAGGTCTTGTTCAGGTCCTGATTATCACGCACGGCACCGCCCATAAAGTCGGTCTCGATCGCACCCGGCGCGACCGTATTCACAGTAATACCGCGGCCGCCCAGCTCTTTTGCCAGATATCGACTGAGCACCTCGACTGCACCCTTCATTGCGGAATAAGCACCGAAGCCAGGCAGAGTGACGCGCGTCAGCCCTGAAGACAGGTTGAGGATACGGCCACCGTCCTCAATCAAGGGCAGCAAAGCCTGGGTGAGAAAAAACACGCCTTTTACATGCACCTTCATCAGCGCGTCGAACTGACTTTCAGTCGTGTCGGAGATAAGAGCGAACTCACCATGGCCGGCGTTGTTGACCAGGTGATCAAGCCTGTCGCGCTGCCATATCTCACGCAAGGCTCGCTGCAGCCGCTCAACAAATGCAGGGAATGAACTGACCTCACCGGTATCCAGTTGCAGCGCTACTGCCCTGCGACCCAGCGCTTCAATGTCCGCGACCACTGCGTTCGCCTCATCACGGCGGCTGTGATAGGTGACGATCACGTCTCCTCCCTGTTTGGCAATATGCAGGGCGGTATTGCGGCCAAGGCCCCGGCTCGATCCGGTCACCAGCGTTATCTTTGACATGAGCAACTCCTTGAGTGAATGAGTACGCCGGAATGCTGCGCCTCACACGCAATCGCGTCGTTGCCTGTTGTTATTTTCGCTTTGCCTATTCCTACAAAAGCGCCTAACCGCATATTGCCGAGGGGCGAATGAGGGGCCAGAATCAAGCCATGAACAATCTCCTACTCAATGCAGTCGATCGCTATGCTGCGGCGCACGCCGAGGCAGGTGGCATGGCGCTCACTCCGTTCGATGGCCTGGCCACCATGCGACTGACTGCGCCGAATGAGCTGCAGCATTCGATTCAGAAGCCACTGGTATGCCTGGTACTGCAGGGTGCAAAACAGGTCACCATTGGCAAGGAGCCTCTGGAGCTGAGGCCCGGCAATTCGATGCTGATCTCTGCGGACCTGCCTGCCGTCAGCCAGATAGTGACGGCGAGCGAACAGGAGCCTTACCTGGCCATTGCGCTGGAACTGGACCTGACCGTATTAACTGATCTGACCACCGCCATGGAAGCGGTCCCGGTAAAAGCCGGCCCGCTGGTGCAGACCAAACCGACACAGAAGGAGCTGATCACCACGGCCCTGCGCATGATGGAGCTGCTTGAAAAACCCGAATCGATCCCCATCCTCCAAGCCCAATTGGTGCGCGAAATGCACTACTGGCTGCTCATGGGCGAACACGGGCCCGAGATCAGACGACTGGGCTGGCCGGACGCGCATGTGCGTCGCGTGGCGCGCGCTGTGTCGGTACTGCGCACCGATTACGCCAAGACGATAACAGTGGAGCAGCTCGCCTCCTCCGCTGGCATGAGCCCCTCCTCCTTCTTCAGTCATTTCCGCAAGGTTACCACCCTGTCGCCGCCGCAGTTCCAGAAGAAGCTGCGCCTGATCGAAGCGCGCCGCCTGATGCTTTGCGAAGGCTCTACCGCGAGTCATGCTGCCTTTACCGTGGGCTATGAAAGCGTGTCCCAATTTACCCGGGAGTACCGCAGAATGTTCGGCCTGCCCCCAGCGCAGGAAACCCAGGAGATCAAACGCAAGGCCCACGCAGGCTGACTCGCCGTCTTCACCGCTATCCAGACCCGCACTCGGCGCTCTGCTCATTCCGCCTTTTAACGGTCGCTTTCCTTGAACCTCGTTGGTGAATTTTATCCAAACAGGGCTATGCTTGAAGATACAAAAAATCGAGGAGATCAGGTCATGCCCCATACCGGACAGTGCCTATGCGGCGCCATTCGTTATCAACTCACCGGCACACCACAGACCGTGGCGCTATGTCACTGCCGTGACTGCCAACGCAGCGCCGGCGCACCCATGGTGACCTGGGCCATGTACCCTGAAGCCGCGCTGACCCTGACCCAGGGCGAGCCCAAGACCATCAACTCATCCGGCACCGCCATGCGCAGCTTCTGCTCCGATTGCGGTAGCGGGCTGTTCTATCGCAACGAAGATATCCTGCCCGGGATTGTGGATGTGCAGACTGCGACATTGGACGATCCAGAGGCCCTTCCTCCAGAGATACAGATCCAGACAGCGGAGCGCATGGGCTGGATGAAGCATATGCATGAGCTGCCTGAGTTTGAGCGGTTTCCGGGATAGGAAGACGTCGACAATGAGTCTGAAAGATCAGTTTGAATTACTGGCGACCTATAATCAGTGGATGAACACAAAGGTCTATGAGGCTGCGGGCCATCTCTCTGCCACTGATTTAGCCAGAAATCGCGGGGCTTTTTTCGGTTCTATCCTGGGCACGCTGAACCATATACTTGTTGCCGACACTATCTGGCTCAAGCGGTTTGCTACCCACCCGTCCTGCGGAATTTCGTTGCGCGAGGTAGTCGCTCTTCCAGATCCAACCAGCCTGGATCAGATTGTCTTTGATGATATTGGTCAACTGGCTGAGCGCCGGGCCTGGCTGGATCAGAGAATTGTCGACTGGATAGCCGAGATGCCCGCCGATGAACCGGATTCCGCTCTCAGCTATCGCAACGTCAAAGGGGTCGCCGCCAGCAAAAGCTATTCAAGCCTGGTTCTTCACTTTTTCAATCATCAGACTCACCACCGCGGCCAGGCTTCTACCCTGTTATCACAGGCAGGTGAAGATATAGGTGTTACGGATCTGTTGGTTCAAATTCCCGGGTAGAGCTCAGGTGCCACCACACCAATAAAGGCAACTCCAGGCGCCCCCCTAAGCCCCCACGTGTTCAGTGACGGGACGTTAGAAGTTTCATTGCCCTTCGAACCAAAGCTGGTCGGCCAATAACGCTTCAAGCATCGTGATAAAGACCTTTTACCAATCACGATCTGAACGAATGTAAGCCGCGTAAACTGGAGAATGGATTCCGGTCGAAAAGGAGAGCACTCTTAGGCCGTGCTACGCTTTCCCTAACCCTCCGCGAGTGCAGGCGATCATGTTTATCAGCGTGCTGGATCTATTCAAAATAGGTATCGGGCCATCAAGTTCCCATACGGTAGGGCCTATGGTTGCCGCCCATGAGTTTATCGGTCGTATAAAAGAGCAGGCATTCGGGGCACAGAGCCTGCAAGGTGCCACCCTCCGCTGCACGCTCAAAGGGTCACTGGCCTACACCGGTAAAGGTCATTCAACCGACCGTGCTGTTGCCTTGGGATTACACGGTTATCTTCCGGCCGATCTTGTCGATACCGATGTACAGGCGCTGGTGACTCAACTTTGGCAAAGCCCCCCGATCAAGCTGGACCAGAATCGATCGCTATTATTCAGTCCCGCTCGGGACGTGATCTTTGATACTGGCGAGCCCTTGCCGCAACACAGCAACGGTATGGTATTCGAGGTGACAGGCGGTGATGGCAAGGTGCTGATTGCGGAAACCTATTTCTCCATCGGTGGCGGCTTCATCAACACTTTGGCTGAAATTGACCAATTGCAGGCTCCGTTGAAATTCGCAGCAGTCGATTCTTCAACTTATCCCTTTGATTCAGCCAACACCTTGCTTGCGCTCGCTGAAGAACATCAGCTCTCCGTCGCTCGCATGAAGCACATCAACGAGCTTGAGCATCTGGGTGAAAGCGACCTCATTGCCGGGCTGGATAACATCTGGCGCGCTATGCGGACCTGTATCGCCGGTGGGCTGGCTACAGAGGGTGTGCTGCCGGGTGGGCTGGACATTCCTCGGCGTGCGAAGGGGCTTTACGAAGGCATAAAGAGCAAACCGGAAACGGCAAACATCAATGACTGGCTGTGTGCTTATGCCATGGCCGTCAACGAGGAAAACGCGGCCGGCAATATGGTGGTTACAGCGCCAACCAATGGGGCGGCCGGCGTGATACCGGCAGTGCTGTATTACTTTGTGACCCACGAGCAGGGGACGCAGCAACAGGTGAGGGATTTCCTGCTGACGGCCAGCGCGATTGGTGGCCTGATCAAACAGCGCAGCTCGATCTCAGGAGCCGAAGTTGGCTGCCAGGGAGAGGTCGGTTCCGCAGCCGCCATGGCCGCCGCTGGCTTATGTGAAGTGCGTGGCGGCACGGCTCGGCAGGTAGAGAATGCCGCGGAGATTGCGCTGGAGCATCATCTCGGCATGACCTGCGACCCGGTAAAGGGACTGGTGCAGGTGCCCTGTATTGAACGCAACGGCTTTGGCGCCATCAAGGCCTATGCGGCCGCATCGCTGGCGCTGCGCGGCGACGGCAAGCACTTTATGCCGCTGGATAACTGCATCGAGGCGATGCGAAAAACCGGGCTGGAAATGTCCTACAAGTACAAGGAAACGTCCCTGGGCGGGCTCGCAGTCAGCATTACAGAATGCTGAAGAAGGTCGGTTTTAGCGCCTGCTTCCGCGAAACGGTTTCCTTCATAGTGCTTCGGGTTACACTGAAGGCATGCTGATCACCATTTCCCGCTACAGCCTCCCCTATGAGGCACACATTGCCAAATCGCGTCTGGACGCGGAAGGCATTCCGGCGTTTATCGCCGATGAGCACACCATCAATATGCAATGGCTCTACTCCAACGCGATGGGTGGCGTGCGGCTGCAAGTACCTGAACCTTATGCCGAACAGGCACTGCAGGTATTGAACGAAGACCGAGAGCAGGACCTGGTCGAGCTGGTAGGTGCGGACGTGCAGGCCTGCCCCCGCTGCGGCAGCGAAGATACGCAATACCATCAGATTGGCCGGCGCTGGGCGTTTCTGATGTTTATCGGGATCAACTTTCCGTTGTTCCCGATCAGGAGCGGCGTTAAATGCAATAGTTGTGGGAAGGTGTGGACGCCCTAGGCGTCAAGGCCTTCCCTCGCCCTCAGGCAGGCTTATCGGTTCCCAGCCGGCGGGACGCAATCCTGTTCAAGCTGGACTCAACCTGTCTGTAACCTGAATGCCACGCGTGGCTGGCACTGTAATTGCTCCATTTGATATGCAGTGAACCCCGTCATGAAAATACATTACCTCGTTCTGCTAGCAGGGTTTGGGCCTGCCTTGTTATCAGGCTGTTTCAACGGATCATCCTCTTCATCGGATGCGCCTGCAACGCCCGCACCGCCAACAACTGAAGAGCCGGTAGCGGAAAGCTCGCAGTTTCGGGTTCTGCCCTATTTGCAGCATCCCACCGATTCCGCCATCAGCGTTGTGTGGTTTACCGACAAGGATGTGCCTGGGATGCTTGAGGTTGAAGGTGTTGGCAGCTTTACCTCCGAGCCGGTGCTGGCCGAAAACCTGAGTTACGGCGAGAGTGAGGTGGCTTACATCCATAGCGAAAGCAACTTTGGTGCTATCCACGCTGACGTGGCTGCAGGCGAAGCGCCTGTGCTGCCCTACCGACACCACGTGCGGGTTGAAGACCTGCAGCCCGGCACTGAGTACAACTATGTGGTGAAGCAGGCAGGCAACGAGCCGATGGCAGCGATCATGAGCACGGCGCCAGCGTCCGGTGCACGGTCAAATATCCGCTTCCTGGCCATGTCAGATATGGAAACCGAGCCGGAGTCGACCGACAAGACGGTGGCCTGGGCTGCCAGTGCTCTGCTGGTCGGCGGGGATAAATTGGGTACCGATCCGGCCACAGCCAATCGTCAATATCCGGTCGATCAAACCGACGGCTTCCGCGCCAACCTGGAATACGCGGGCACGCGCAAACCGGATTTCTGGTTGATCGCAGGTGATCTGGTGGAAAAAGGCGGTCGCCAACTGGACTGGGATGAATTCTGGCGCCATACCGCCGGTGAATGGGGCACCTTTGCTTCCAGCACGCCTATCTTGCCGGTGATGGGTAACCACGAGAACTACTGGCACCCCAACGGCGGCGGATACACCACTGACGCGGCGACCCTGTCTTACGACAAATGGAATACCTACTGGGAATTGCCGACCAACCAGGCCGGTGACAGCCGCCATCAGAAGCGCTATTACCGCGTCGATTACGGTCCGGTGACCATCATTGCGCTGGATTCATCCAATGGTGACGACACCGACCCGGCGCGTGACACCAACCTGTTGCTGAACGGCGCAGAGGCACGCCTGCCTGATTTCAATCGCAACAGCGAGCAGTGGAATTGGGCGGTGCGTGAACTGGCCGATGCCCAGGCCCGTGGCCAGGTGATCTTTGTGCAGTTTCACCACACTGCTTTTGGTACGGGCGTGCACAGCCTGACGTCAGGCTCGGCGGGTATTGCCAACAACGAAGATAACCAGTCTGGCATGCCCATGCGCATCTACCATGAGCTATTCACCCGCTACAGTGTGACGGCGGTGCTCTCGGGCCACGACGAACTGCTCGAATATGTCGAGCTGGCTGGCGTGCATTACTGGGACGTGGGTTTTGCCGGCGATGGATTGCGCGGCCCCGGCTACTACCCGACCACCACCTACGTGCCATTCGACCTGTTGCCGGCCGACGCTCAAGCCACTCACTGGAGCGCCCACGGCGATGCGCCGGAGCTGTGGAATGGCAATCAGCTTATCGACGGCGGCAAGCACTACGGTTTTATGGAAGTGGATGTGCGCCCGAAAGGCGAATACGACTACGAGGTCGTGATGACCCCGCGCTATGCCTTTCCTTTGATGAACACCCAGGGTGTTGCCACCGGGGAGTTCGATTTCAGACAGTACAACAAGGTTGTGCGGGTCGATGTTAAACGCTGAGTAACCTTGGCCGCCCGCAAGGGCGGCTTTCAGCAAATCCCCAAGCTGGCGCTCAACGCCGACGCCGCAGTTGCCTCAAGCGCTGAATCAGCGCCGCAACTACCTGACGGCGGGCATCGCGCTGATCCCTCATGGCCTAATGCGGGGTTGTCTGATGGGTTCAGACGCATGCTAGTATTCTTCTATTTGGCCAAGCCGTCTATGCTCACCACAGCCTTGGCTCGGCTCCAAGAACACCCATAGAGGATCTTGCCTGCCAACCCTGGATGGGTGGCGGGCAACGATTGCAGGATGCCGCATTGGAACAATGGATGAACAATTACGCTAGCAGGCCCGCGCTTGGACTACCCAGGTAGCGATGGCCATGATCCTGATTAAACGCCCACAAGAGTTGCGGCGCCTGCGCCGCCTGGCTCTGGCAGCGCAGGGTTTGCTGCAGGCTCAGGCCTTTGGCCGGGGTTTATCCGGGGCGCGTAACGCCATCAATCATATAGGCTACGTGCAGATTGACAGCATATCGGTGGTCCAGCGCGCGCATCACCATGTTCTGCACTCGAGGGTGCCGGACTTCCAGCCCGCCATGACCAACCGGATGTTGCGCGACGGCGACATTTTTGAGTATTGGGCTCATGCGGCGGCGTTTCTGCCTATCGCTGACTTTCGCTTCTCACTGCCCTACAAAAACGCCATCAAAGCTGGCCAGACCCATTGGTTCAGAAACCCCGACAGGCAACTGATGGGCGAACTACTGGCGCGCATCCGTTCAGACGGCCCGCTGCGATCTCGTGATCTGGAAACTACTGCCCCTAAACGTGCAGGCTGGTGGGATTGGAAGCCTGCCAAAAAAGCACTAGAGCAATTGTATATGCAGGGCGATCTGATGATCAGTGATCGCGAAGGCTTTGAAAAAACCTATGATCTGAGCGAGCGGGTATTGCCCTCTCACGTTGATACCACAATGCCCACCCCGCAAGAGTTCGCGGCGCACCTGGTTGATCAGCAACTGCGCTGCCACAGCCTGGCCTCACTCAAAGGGCTGACCTACCTGCGGCGTAATCCTGAGCTGCGCAAAGCAGTAAAAGATCTGATTAGTGAAAGGCTAGCGCAGGGCGAACTGGAGCAGGTAGCGCTGCCCAGTGGAGACCTGTTTCTACTGAAGCCCGGCGCACTTGAGAGCCCCCTGCCGCGGGTGAGTGAGCGCATGCTGATCCTGTCGCCGTTCGACAATAGCGTCATCCAGCGAGACCGGCTCAAGGCACTTTTTCAATATGACTATCAGTTGGAATGCTACGTGCCAGAACCGAAACGCCAGCACGGCTACTTTTGTTTACCACTGTTATACCGTGACGAGTTTGTTGGGCGGATGGATTGCAAAGCGCATCGGAAAACCCGCCATTTGCAGATTAAATCGCTGCATCTCGAACCCCGACATTGTGACGATGATGCCGTCATTGCGGCGTTTCTGGAGGCTGTTACCGCATTTTGTGATTTTCAGGAATGTGATTCAGTGTCTTTGACCAACACAAGCCCCTATCACCTGGCAGCGCAGCTGGCCGGCGCGCTGGAAGCGCTCTCCAAGCCTTAGCTGCCCCTTCGACCTTGACAGCAAAATCTGTCTAAATCACTCTATGCCCAGCGCCGCCAGGCGTCCCGTCCGCGGAAAGGGCTGCGCCCAAAGCACTATCACATGAATATTTCATACGAATCCCAGCCTGCTGGGCGGACACAGGCTTGTAAGGGAGTTCGTATGTCTATACCCAGCCCTATCGGTCACGGCCGACTCAACATCGAGCAACAGCGCAAGCGTGCCAAAGAGCTATTCAAGGCCGTCAGCCATCAGCATCCTGAGGCCATGGCTCGCGTTCTGCAGCATCTACCGGCAAAAGACACCCCGCTGAAACTCAGCGACGCTCAATGGGTGATTGCACGCGAGAACGGTTTTGCCAGTTGGGTAAAAATGAAAACCCATATCGACGCTCTGGACCACGCCAGCCAGCACGCGGAGGTATATGGCGATCAGGATGCCCGCACGCTGCATATTCGGTGTGGCTCGGATATTCAGCACAGCCTGAAAGTGGCGGGTTTTAACGGTGACTTTCTCGAGTTTTCCGACCCTTTCTGCATCGGTCCCGTTAGCACTGCGGACTACCCTGACCTGCTGCCGATACGTGCGGAGTTTCTCGCCACAGCCTTTGATATGCCCTTGGGGGATTCTCTGGCCCGGCTGCAAAAGACCTGGGCGGCGCTGAATCACCTGGATGAGTACGAAAGGCTGATACTCTGGTTTGAGCACGACAGTTATGACCAACTGATCCTCGCCTGCCTGCTGTCCCATCTCGAACACAATCCACTACGGGCCAGCATAGAACTGATCGCTGTAGACGCCGTACCTGGCGTTGAGCGCTTTATCGGCATCGGCCAGTTGGCACCTGATGTACTGGCCTGGCTGTGGCCCCAGCGCCGTGCCGTGACCCCAGCGTTGCTGCAGTTGGGCGCCGCTGCCTGGGAAGCCCTGTGCGCCGACAATCCCGACCAGCTCATGCAACTCATCAGCGAAGGCACTCCCGCTTTGCCGATGCTCGGCACTGCGCTGAAACGACATTTGATGGAGCTACCCGACCCACGCAACGGTCTGGGCCTGAGTGAATACCTGACACTGGAAATACTGCGCGATCTAGGGCCCATGCCTGCAGGCAAAGCCTATGCCCTTCTGATGCGTGAACGTGAACCCCTGCCCTACCTGGGCGACATGATGTACTGGTGGATGCTGCAACCACTATTGAGCGCTAGGGAGCCGGCATTAAGGATCATGGGCGATGCCGACGCGCAATGGCCACAGCGTATCATTGCCCTTAGCGACATCGGGCTCGCTATCCTGCAGGGCCAGCGCGACTGGCTCACATGCGGCCCAGTGTCACGCTGGGTAGGTGGCATGAACGTGAGCCCAGGCAAGGCGCATTGGCGCTTTGAGCGCTCGCAACAAATAACGCACTTCTACGCTGCGCCAACCGCTTCTTGAGACCAGCATTGCGAGCCTGAGATCTGCCGCTGCGGCCTGCTTTTTATCAGGCCGCATGCAACGCTCTACCCTCAACCCATTCGTCAGCTCGAAGCTGGCTAACTATCAGCAGACCGGATCCAATGCCTGTTGTTCTCTGCGTTGGCGGCCGCGCCTGAACCACAGAACCAGGATGAGCCCAAGAACCGCCGTTCCCGCGCCAGCCAAAGGCACGGAGCTCAACCCAAAACCGCTTTTGATCATCGCTGCGCCCAACATCGCACCTAGCGCATTACCCAGATTAAAGGCACCAATGTTCATTGCAGAGGCTAGATTGGGTGCCTCTTTTGCCTCGTGCACCACCAGGGACTGCAGCGGCGGAACCAAGGCAAAACTGGCGATACCCCATAAAAAAATCAGCGGTGCGACCAATATCTCGGAAGACGCTGTTACTGAGAAAACAACCAGCAGGACGATGACCGACAGCAAGGACACCACCAGCGTCATGTCGAGGGAGCGATCGGCATAGCGGCCCCCCAGGTAATTACCAAGCGCCAAGCCTACCCCATACAAAACCAGCATCGCCGTGACAAAAGCAGTAGAGGCTAGGGTTTCATCCTGCAGGATCGGTACGATGTAGGTAAACACGGTAAACATGGCACTGGAGCTGACCACCGTTAATAACAGCGCAGCCAGAACCGGCCCTTTGCTCAGCACTCTGAGTTCATTCCGTATATCAGCCTTTTGCGTGTTCGCCAGCGGCGGCAGAGACACTCGCAAGGCAATCATGGTGATTAGCCCAATCCCTGCCATTGCAAAAAAGGCAGGCCGCCAGCCGATCACTTCACCGATGTAGGCAGCCAGAGGAACGCCACCGATAGTCGCGATGGTCAACCCGGAAAACATGGCAGCCACAGCTCCTGCGCGTTTTTCTGGCGGCACGATACTCATGGCGACAATCGCGCCAACCCCAAAAAAAGCACCATGATTAAACGAGGTGACGATACGCCCCAGCAACAGCATGTTGTAGCTATCAGCCAGGGCTGATATCAGATTACCCAGGGTAAAGATCCCCATTGATAACAGGAGTAAATTCCGCCGAGACATGTTGGCAAACACCAGGATCATGAATGGCACCCCAATGAGCACACCAAAGGCGTAGGCACTGATCAACATCCCAGCCCTAGGGATGGAGACGGCCAGATCATTGGCAATGGTCGGCAACATTCCCATCGGGGAAAATTCAGTCACGCCAATACCGAACGCACCCAAAGCAAGCGCGAGCAGAGGGATATTGATCTTCATGAGCGGTCTCGTCAATTTATGAGGGAAGGGAATATAATCAATTGGCCGACCGCTAAAAAGTAGCGCCAGGTATATTCAGTTTTGCATTGGAGTCACAAATGAAGCTCGGCAAAACCGACAGAGCCGCAGAAATGGAAACCTTCTTGTCGGTAGCCCAGGCCGGCAGTTTCAGCGCCGCAGCTCGCGAGCTGGGACTCACCCCTTCCGCGATTAGCCGCATCATCAGCCGCATTGAAAAGCGCCTGGGGGTCAGGTTGATGGTGCGCAGCACCCGCAGCCTGCGTCTGACTAGCGAGGGCGAGTCCTACGCCCTGGCAGCCAGCCGCATCATCAAGGACCTGGATGATACAGAAGCCACTATCGCCAACCGTGGCAGCCCCAGCGGCAATATAAAGGTCAGCACCGCAGCAGCCCACAGCCGCCTGACCATCACCCCGCTGCTAAAAGAATTCTTGCAACGCTACCCGGATATCACCATCGAGCTGGATGTGACAGATCAGATCAGTGATGTCAGTGCCGGTCATGTGGATGTTGCCATTCGATTTGGCAAGCTGCCTGATAGCGGCCTGCATACCCGGCGGCTGGGTGAAACAGGCCGAGTAGTGATCGCCTCGCCAGCGTATCTGGCCAGCAAGGGCATACCCCGTATACCCGCAGATCTGAAAGATCATAACTGCCTGGACTTCAGCTTCCGCCGGCTGGAGCCTGGCTGGCCATTTCTTGCTGATGGCCAGGAGTTCATGCTGTCAGTCAGTGGCAATATCATCGCAAACAACGGTGAAACGCTGGTTGAGCTTGCCTTGCAAGGTATGGGAATTACCCGGGTAGGCCGATTTCATGTGCAGCAGGCACTGGCCAGCGGGCAACTGGTGCCGCTACTGGAGGACCACAATCCTCAGGATCGCGAGGCCATTCACGCGGTCTTCATTGGCGGCAAGAACATCCCCGCAAGAATACGGGTATTTATTGATTATCTAGTTGAAAAGATGATGCACGAACCGTGACGCAGAGGACGATGCTAGCGCGTGGCATCAAGGTTGCTGGAACAACTCCCAGCGTATTGAAAGAGTGTACTCCGGTCGACGCTCCAGCGTGCACCAGGTTACTTTGAAGCGGGTATCCGCCCTGCGCCCAGCCGAATCAGCAGGCACCCTACCCCCGCCAAAGTGGCCAACGCCACCACGCCCAGCCAACCGACATTCGCCAAAAGAAACGCGCCCAGCGCCGAACCAGCGGCCATACCGACAAACATGGTGGTAAAGAACACCGCATTGAGCCGCCCGCGAGCTTCGGCATCCAGGCTGTAGATCAGGGTCTGATGGGCGATCAGGGTGGCCTGTACGCCCAGATCAAAGCCCAGCGCGCTGAGGGCAATCAGAATCAGGCGGCTCTGGGTGTCCAACAGCGGTAGTAAAAACATGGAAGCAAAGGACACAATCACGATAACCGAGCCGACCAGAGTGACCCGGTGCGGACCAAAGCGGTCAGCCTGCTTGCCGGCCAGCGGCGCGATCAATGCGCCTGCAATGCCAGCCACGCCAAACAGCCCGGCGGTGGCGCTGCCCAGGCCAAAATCATCGTGCAGCATGATCGCCAGCGTCGTCCAGAAGGCGCTGAAGGCGACGGCCAGCAGGCATTGGGCGAAGGCTGCGTAACGTAGCGCCGGATATTGCCGCCAGAGCCGCCCCATCGACAGCAGCAAGTCGCCATAGCTCATGCTGGTGTTAGGCGTAAAGCGCGGCAGAACCCGCCACAGGCACACTGTAATCATCACAATGCTGACGGCGGACAAGCCATACATCACACGCCAACCCAGATACTCGCCAACAAAACCGCTGATCACGCGAGACGCCAGAATACCCACCAACAGGCCCGTCATCACACTGCCCACGGTTTTGCCGCGCGTGGCTTCCGGGGCCAAGGCCGCTGAAGCAGGCACGATATCCTGCGCCAGCGTGGCAGCAGCGCCAATCAGCAGGCTGGTCAGCAGCAGCGTATTCACACTGCCAGATAAGCTGCAAAGCACCAGCGCTAGCGCCAACAGCAACCCTTTTGCGAGTATGACCCTGCGCCGGTCAAAGCGATCGCCCAGTGGAATCAGGAATAACAAACCCAGGGCGTAACCCACCTGCGTCAGAGTCGCTACCAGCCCAATGGCGGCAACGCTGACGCGCAGCTCTGCGCCCATGCTCGGCAGCATCGGATGACTGTAGTAGATGGAGGCAACACTGAGACCGGCGCCGGCCGCCAGCGTGAAGACGGTCAGCGGCGATATTGACTGCCGCGTCTCACCGGAAGAGATTGCATCCTGGGACGCGGCCATGCAACGACTCCATGACAAAGGCGGCGCGCTTGCTGATGTGGCAGGCGCGCCAGGCTAGAGAAAGATCAACTCAAGCCAGATTGACCACAACGCGGCCTGTCATGTTCCCGCCGAGGATACGTTCGATCTCTTCGGGTAGCTGGTCCAACGTGACTTCACGCTCGAGGTTATGCAGGTCCGTCTTCCATTGCAGCGACAGGCGATCCCACATGGACGCCTTGACCACCAATGGCTGCTCGACAGAATCCACACCCAACAGATTGACGTTGCGCAGGATAAACGGCAGCACACTGCCCTGGAACTGCGTGCCGGCAGTCAGGCCGCAGGTCACAACGCTGGCGCCGTAGCGCAGAGATTTGACCACATTGAACAGAATATCGCCGCCGACGGTATCGACCGCACCAGCCCACTGCTCCTTGAGCATGGGCTTTTCCTTGCCGGCTTCCAGTTGGCTGCGCTCGATGATCTGCGTCGCACCCAGGCCCTTGAGAAAATCAGTTTGCGTGGCTTTACCGGTCGACGCAGCCACCTCGTAGCCCAGGCTGGCGAGCATGGCCACGGCAATACTGCCGACCCCGCCAGTGGCGCCGGTCACCAGTACCGGGCCTTGATCCGGCGTCAAGCCTGCCTGCTCGAGCTTGTCGATACAGAGCGCGGCAGTAAGGCCCGCCGTACCCAGCACCATGCTGTCACGCAGGCTCAGACCTTCCGGGCGCTTGAGCACCCATGCAGCGGGAACGCGAATATATTCCCCGTAACCGCCTGCGGTGTTCATGCCCAGGTCGTAACCGGTGACGATCACCTCGTCACCAGCCGACAGTTCTGCAACAGAGGAAGATTCCACCACACCGGCGGCGTCGATACCTGGCGTATGCGGAAAATTGCGAGTGACGCCCTTGTTGCCGGATGCCGAGAGTGCATCCTTGAAATTCAGCGAGGAATACTTGACGCGAATCAGTACCTCGCCCGCGGGCAGGTCATCGATCTTGCGCTTGGTAACTTGCGATACATAGCGGCCGTCTTGTTCGCTGACGACCAGAGCCTTGAATTCGGACATGCTGTTCTCCTACCAGAAACGCTGATTGTGAAAGCGCGAAAGCCAGGTCAGCAACAGATTGTCGAGGGCGGCTGAGACGCTGCCCGAGAGCTTTTCCTGCAGCTTTTTGCGCGTGACATAATGCACTTCAAATACATCTGCTTCGTGGATCATGCGACTAATGTACTGGTCGCTGGTGCTGATCTCATCGGCCAGCGCGTTGTCCAGCGCTTCAACACCAAACCAAACCTCGCCGGTGGCAACGGCCGGCACATCCAGCTTGGGACGGTACTGGGCAACAAAGGCCTTGAACAACCGATGGATGTTTTCCAGATCTTCCTGAAACTTCTCCCGGCCCTTCTCGGTATTCTCACCGAACAGCGTCAGCGTACGCTTGTACTCGCCAGCGGTGAGCATTTCATAATCCACGTCGTGCTTCTTCAACACCTTGTTGAAGTTGGGGATCTGCGCGACCACACCAATAGAGCCAAGCATGGCAAAGGGCGCAGCCAGTACCTTGTTGCCTATACAGGCCATCATGTAACCGCCGCTGGCGGCGACCTTGTCGACACACACGGTCAGCGGCACGCCAGCATCACGAATGCGCGTCAATTGCGAGGCGGCCAACCCATACGCATGCACCATGCCCCCGCCGCTTTCCAATTTGACCACGACCTCATCCTTGGCCGTGGCCACTTCCAGGATGGCGGTAACTTCATGACGCAAATTTTCCAGCGCGCTGGCTTTGATATCGCCATGGAAATTCAGCACGTAAACACGCTTGGGCGTATCTGTAGACTTGCCGCGCGCTTTCAATTCGGCCTTGCGTTCCTTGTGCCGCACCTTGAGGGCCGCCTTGCCGAGGATGGATTCGCTCAACTTGTCGGTCATGCGGTCCAGTTGATCATTCAGGCGGGTGACGCTCAGCGTGCCCACCGCACGGCCCTTGCGCTCTTTAAGCGCAGACACCATAGCCACTACCAGCAGCAGCGCCACGACAAAGGTGACGGCCTTGGCCAGAAACATACCGTACTCAGCAAGCCATTCCACAAGCGTACTCCAGACAATCGAAAGGGATTTGAATCTCTGCCATCAAGCATACAGGATCGGCCCATGGCTGGGACAAACTCCCCAGGCCACGGATTCAAACAAGCGTATGGTTTTTTATTGACAGCGACCTGAGAGGCCAATACCCTCAAGGCTTAATGTCAGACACTGATTCCAGACGCATACCTTAAATGAATACCCGAAAAAGGAAGACCCTGTGGGCAGTATCTATTTGATCCGGCACGGCCAGGCTTCACTTGGTGCAGAGAACTACGATGTGCTCTCACCCCTTGGTATTCAACAGTCCGAAATCCTCGGCGAGCATTTTCACAAGGCCGGTCTGACCTTTGACCGCAGCTATGCAGGCGAAATGGATCGGCAGATCGACACGGGCAAATACGCGCTGGCGAAAATGCCCGGCTCTGACCAGCAGATTCTCTGCGAGCCCGCGTTCAATGAATACGCGGCCGATACGGTGATGAAGACTTATCTGCCGCGGGTAGCCGAAAAAGAACCCGATGCAATGCATTATGTAGAGAACGCGGGTCAGTATCGCAAGGAATTCCAGAAGGTATTCAGCCAGGTGATCACAATGTGGATTACCGAACAAAATGAAGTAGAAGGCTGCGAACCCTGGTCTGCTTTTGTTGAGCGTGTAAAAGGTGGGTTGGCGCGGGTATTGGAAGATGCAGCCAGCGGCCAGAATATTGCGATTTTCACTTCGGGTGGCGCTATTACCGCTGCCTTGCAACTTCTCACGCAGATGCCGGCAACCAGCGCATTCGAGCTGAACTGGCAGATCGTGAACACCTCTGTAAGCCGTCTACAATATGGTAGAAACAAGCTCAGCCTGGCGTCGTTCAACAGTCAGGCGCATCTTGACTTGCACCAGCAGCCGGATTGCGTCACTTACAGATAAACAGCAACGGCATGTGACGTTGCTCCAGCAAAACCAGAAATCAAGGATACACCTATGACCAGCGTTGCAGACATCACCAGCAAAATGGAATCCAAGTTCAACCCAGCAGCCGCCGCCGGCCTGGATCTGGTTTTCCAGTTCAACATCGAAGACGACAGCAACTTCAACGTCACCATCAAGGACGGCACTTGCGCCATTGCCCAGGGCGACGCTGCTACTCCTAACGTTACCCTGATCATGGACAAGTCCACTCTGGAAGGCGTCATGACTGGCGAAACCGACGGCATGCAAGCGTTCATGGCTGGCAAGCTGCGCGCCGAAGGCGACATGATGTTGGCTCTGAAACTCGGCGAACTCTTCCCCGCCTGAGTAGTAGCTGCATAAAAAAACCGGAGCCAAGTGCTCCGGTTTTTTTTGACCTGGCTTTTTGCCTTTGCTTTTGATTTGGGACAGCAATACCTACATCACGCAAAAGCCCGAGGAGCATCCCAGCTTGGTAGGGTGGAGAAAGTGTATAAAACAGGGATGTTTTTATCCAAGCCTACAGGGACGTATTCACGGCGTCTTTCGGAATCCTGCCAAGCTGGGATGCGGCTAATGCCGAGTGCTCAGCCGAGATTGTTTGATTTCGGAGCAAGATCACCCCAGGCCGGCGGTTCACGCCGACACGCGCAAGTCCCCGCAAGCGGGCCCGGCCAGCGATCACAGATCGCTTGGCGTTCGGCTGCGCGCGAAGCATGCTTCGCCAACGCTTGCCTCACCCCTCTAGCTCGGCGATGGCATCCATGCCATCGACGGTCGGCTTAGCTCCACCGCCCTGCGATGATCGCAGCAATCCGTGTGAATCAAAGAAGATCAAAAGCAAATTCACTTTCTATTCCAAAATAGCCCCAACCAATCCCATACCAACACGAACCCTGATAAGCCCATTCAAACAAGCGTTTGAGCTTGTTAGCGCAGGCCTGCTGGATTAGATTAGCTGATTGTCCATGCCACCCATTATAAGGAAAGCCATGAGCGCTACAGACCAGGCTACCCAGATCCGCGAAGGCGAAGAGCTGGATGTACAAGCCGTTGACCAGTATCTCAAGAGCCAGATCCCCGGGCTTGAAGGCCAGCCGACCATCACCCAGTTTCCCGGTGGCGCATCCAACCTGACGTACCTGGTGGCCTACCCCGGCCAGGAATTTGTTTTACGCCGCCCGCCCTTTGGCAAAAAAGCCAAGTCAGCGCATGACATGGGCCGCGAATACCGCATTCAAAAGCAATTGGGTGAAGGCTTCCCCTACTGCCCCAAGGTTTATGCACACTGCACTGACGAATCCGTACTGGGCTGCGAGTTCTATGTGATGGAGCGGGTCAAAGGCATCATTCTGCGCTCGGAAATCCCTGAAGAACTTGGGTTGGATGAAGCCAAGACACGCGAGCTGTGCAAAAGCTTTATCGACAAGTTTGTTGAGTTACATAACCTGGACTACACCGCCTGCGGTCTGGCCGATCTGGGCAAGCCGGAAGGTTATGTAAAGCGCCAGATCGAAGGCTGGATTGATCGCTATCAGAAGGCAGCAACACCCGATGCGCCGAATTGGGAGCCGGTCATGGCCTGGCTGCGCGAGAAGATGCCCGCTGACCACCACAAACCAGGCCTGGTGCATAACGACTACCGCTTCGACAACGTGATTCTGGATCCCGAGAATCCGATGGAGATCATCGGCGTACTGGACTGGGAAATGACCACCATTGGTGACCCGCTGATGGATCTGGGTAATACCCTCGCCTACTGGATTCAGGCAGATGACCCGCAGCCCATGCAGGCGATTCGTCGCCAACCGAGCCATGCGCCCGGCATGTTGACGCGTCAGGAGTTCGCCGATTATTACGCCGAGAAAGCCGGCATCGAGATCCCCAACCTGGATTATTACTACACCTACGGACTATTCCGTCTGGCTGGTATCGTGCAGCAGATCTACTACCGCTTTTATCACGGCCAGACCCAGGACAAGCGCTTCGGTAACTTTATTCACATGAACAAGCTGCTGGAACAGTTGAGCCTCTCGGTCATCAACAAATCCACCCTATAAGCGTAAAAGAGGACACCCCCATGCAAAAGACTCAATTATTCGATCTGGACGGCAAAGTAGCCCTGGTCACCGGCGCCAGCCGTGGCATCGGTGAAGCCATCGCCAAACTGTTGGCCCAGCAAGGCGCTCACGTGATTGTTACCAGCCGCAAGATCGACGGTTGCCAGGAAGTGGCTGACGCGATTGTCGCGACCGGCGGCAAGGCCTCTGCAATGGCTTGCCATATTGGTGAAATGGCGCAAATTACCGCGACCATTGAAACCATCCGCAGCCAATTCGGTAAACTGGATATTCTGGTTAACAACGCGGCGACCAACCCCTACTTCGGCAATGTGCTGGATACCGACCTGACCACATTCCAGAAGACCGTGGATGTGAACATCCGCGGCTACTTCTTCATGTCGGTTGAAGCCGGCAAACTGATGCGTGAAACAGGCGGCGGTGCGATTCTCAACGTGGCATCTGTGAACGGTATGGTGCCTGGCGATATGCAGGGTATCTACTCGATCACCAAGGCAGCCGTAATCAACATGACCAAGGTATTTTCCAAGGAGTGTGCACAGTTCGGCATCCGTTGCAACGCCTTGCTGCCAGGCCTGACCGATACCAAGTTCGCTTCGGCACTGACTACCAACGATTCGATCCTGAAACATGCTCTGCAGCGCATCCCGCTGCGCCGTGCAGCGGACCCGACCGAGATGGCCGGCACTGTGTTGTATCTGGTCAGTGATGCATCCAGCTACACCACCGGCGCTGCGATCAACGTCGATGGCGGCATGCTCGCCTGATAGCCGGTAAAAGCTTAACTGGACAGCCGCGAGCTAGTTGGAACGCTTCATAGCGTCAGTCGCGGCTTGATTGAGGGGCAGCGGGGTTAAACCCGTGGCCCCAATTTCCAGGCCATAACGGGCGCCATTGGTCATCGGCATGAAACGCAGGGTGAAGGCGTCAGCTTCCAGCAGCGTCTGATTACCGGACCGATCCAGCCAGTGCCACAGATCACGCCAGCTTGGCGTTGCATGCAGCAAGCCACTGGGTGGCGCATCTGCACCTTGCTGCTGCTCTAACGCCAGGTAGCGGCCTGCCAGGCGATGCAGGCGATAACCATCCTGCAGCCCTATTGCATGGCCCAGACCACGCCACCGCAGCACCTGCGCATCCAGCTCCCACTGATCACCGTTCAAACGCACCCGCCCTGCTTCTCCCCCGCTGAGCTCCACATCAAACAACTGCGGGCCGACCTCGGTGAATTCCAGCGTGACCACCGTACTGCCGGATTCCAGGGATTTGAACTGCTGCATCTCCCAGGCGGCGATACCCAGCGCGGCGCTGATTGCTAGAGCCAGTAGCAACAGATTGCCTTTGAGCCAGGGTAACAACCAGTCCAGGCGCCAGCCCCGGGCAATGGCCAGCGCCAATACCAGTAACGCCAACAGCACCAGCAACGCGGCTAATCCGTAGTACTGCATTGTATCTCCAGGCCAGATCAGGCCGGCACGGCGGGAAGGGGTTGGCCGCGCAGGCGGGCCAGGTGGCATTCAATCAACCAGCGCGAAATACTGCCAGGTGGCGGGATGCCGGGTAAGTCGTCAACATGCCACCAGCCGGCCTCTTCAATTTCACCGGGTTGCGGCACGATATCGCCACTGACATAACGGGCATGAAAGCCCATCATCAGCGAGTTCGGGAAGGGCCAGTTCTGGCTGCCAAGATACTCCAGTTGATCCACCTTGACGCCGACCTCCTCCATCACTTCGCGGTGCAGGCACTCCTCTACCGATTCACCCGGCTCGATAAAGCCCGCCAGGGTACTAAAGAATCCCGGGCGAAAATGCGGCGAACGGGCCAGCAGCACTTCTTCACCACGGGTAATCAGCACGATTATGCATGGCGAGAGTTTTGGATACTGGCGCAAATCACAGGATGGGCACTCCATCGCCCGCTCGGCACCGCGGGGCTGCATGGCATTGCCACAGCGGCCGCAGAAGCGGTGGCTGTCGTACCAGGCTTCCAACTGCTGGGCCAGGCCAAGCACGCGGTATATGTCGTCGTCTATCTGGCCGATCAGGCCACGCAGCCCGTGCCAGCTGAGGCCCGGCAGATCCGCCGGATCACTGATGCGCATCAGATGGCAGGCCTGGTTATCCAGATGCCCCAGCAGCAGATGAAAGTCGGTGTTGCCCAGATAGCGCATGCTGTCCGGATCATGCAGAAACCGCCCCTGGTACATGGCGAATTTCTGTTCATGGAAGACCACGACCAGGTCGCCGTCTTCAATACGTGCGGTATGGGTAGCTGCGACAAAACGTTTTTGCGTAGGATTCATTCAGTTCAGGGACCTGCCAATGTATAGCCCAATTCAGCAAGGCTGTCTTCGGCCAGGGTTAACACATCCGTTGTGGCGACGGCAGAGCGTTCTGCCGACTCTAGATAGAATTCGATACTGGTCAGTGCATCGGCCAGAACTTCCAGTTGCTGAGCTTCGGGTACTTCGCGGCGCTCGAGCATGACTTCCTGAATAAAGCGCGCGGACAGATTGATGATGCTCGCCGCGCGGCTCATGCCGAGGAAGATCAGGCCACCGCGCACGGTTTCCAGGGTTGAGGGCACGTTCATCAGGTGCATGATGTCGTTGCCCGATTCCATATAAGCGGTAATCGCCCGCTTGGCCAATGACAAGCCGGCCTGGGACTCCTCGATCAGCACGATGCGTGCTTCCTTCAACTCGACCGGCTCAAGGCTATCGCCCGGTTCGGACCCGGGTACGGGGCCGACATCGCTGCCGCGCTCGTCCAGACGGTTGACGGCAGTTTCCGCCATAAGCACCGCATCGGCAATCTGCTCAAGCAGCTGCATGTCCGCGCTTTTCCAGGTGAGCAACTGAGTAGCCGCCGCTTCAATCGCCGCAGCCGGCTCGGGCAGGTCCAGCATGCCCAGGGTTTTCCACAACCGTTGTAGCGCCCCGCCCAGGGTATCAAGCGACTGCTCGGGGTCGCCTGCGTTGCGCGCCAGCAGATCCAGCAGATCCTTGATCGCGGTAAGCTCTTCACGCAGCGCCTCGGCCACCGAGCGCATCACATCCACGCCGGGCCCGCGCAGGCGGTGGAAAGAGGATTGCAATTCCGCTTCGGTGTAGCCCGTTTCCGGCAGGCTCAGCGCCGCTTTCACTTCACGGCAGCGCTCGCAGTTGCTGTCACCCAGGGCGACCAGAAAAGACAGCTCGCGAACCAGTTCAGGATTGTGGGTGGGGGCTGGCGTCGCGTTGCGCTCGGCGCGCTTCTTGATCTCGCGGTCCAACTGCGCGAACAGCCGCTTGCGCGGCGGCGTCAGGTTCAGCGGTGTGGTTTCAATAGCTTCCAGCGCTGCCGAAGCAACCCAGCACAGGGTCGCAGCGCCAGGGTCCAGCGTCGCTTGCCAGCGTGTCAGCGCGCGCTGCATCAGCGGCCCCGAAGCGGCCAGACCATCGTCACGAATCATGCCGAGCAGCCCCAACTGATACATCTGCCGCAGGCGATTGAAGGTGCGCCCATCCAGAGGCTGCTGCTCCTGCTGGCCACGTAACGTGAGTGGGAGCGATTCTGTCGCCAGGCGATAAAAGTGGCTATCGGACAAGGCCGGTACGCCGGGGCGGTTGGCGCGCAGTTGATTGATGGTCGGCAGCAACAGTTCCGGGCGTTCAAACCCCTGATGCCGACATTGCTGCAAATAGCGCTCAAGCAGAAAAAGCCCATCGCAAAGTGCTGAGAGGGGTTCGTTACGGTCGGTACCGTCGTGTTCGGGGATATCCGTCGCCAGGGCGATCATTTCCGCGAGCAGCAACGCAGCGCCGCGCAGTTCGATCAGGGTCAGGGTGCCGCGCAGTTGCTGCAGGCCCTCGATGGCCTGTTGCAGCAAGCTGCCGTTATGTCGGTCTTCCAGAAACTGCTGGAGCAGATCTTCCACTTCACCCATGCTGGTGAAGAGTTCTTCCCTGACAAGATCTAGTGATGTGGCGCCTGTTAACATCTTATTGTGTCTCCCCACCGTCCCTGCTTGCGCTGGCCGCCTAATCTGCGAAGTCAGCGACCTTTTTAGCCATATGCGCCACCATCGCCAGCTTCAGATCTTCGGATTGCAGCATGGCCGCGTTCCAGGTGGCGATATAGTTGAGACCCTCTTCAACACTGTGGTCTCGGCTATAGCGAATCATTTCCTTGGTGCCGCGAATCGCCAAGGGTGACTTGCTGGCGATATCCTTTGCCAGCGCCTTGACGCCATCCAGCAAGGATTCATGGCTGTCGTACGTTCTGTTGACCAGGCCCATGCTAGCGGCTTCAGCGCCGTCGAAGGCGCGGCCGGTATAGGCCAGTTCCCGCATCATGCCATCACCTATAAGGTGGGGCAATCTTTGTAGGGTGCCTACATCGGCCGCCATGCCCATGTCGATTTCCTTGATGGAAAAATGCGCATCGGCGGTGGAATAGCGCATGTCGCAGGCGGTGATCAGGTCAATCGCGCCGCCAATACAGTAACCGTGAATCGCGGCGATAACCGGCTTGCGGCAGGTGTCTACCACGTTGAAGGAGCGCTGCAGACGCAGCACATTGCGGCGGATGATCTCGGCGTTGCGGCCGATGTCCTTGCTCATGTTGCTGGCTGCCTGGGCCAGCATCTGCAGATCAATACCCGCAGAGAAATGCTTGCCTGCGCCAGAGATGATCACCACCCTGACGCTGTCAGTATTGTCTACCCAGTCGAACGCCTGAATGATTTCTTCCCAGAACGCCACATTCATCGCATTGACCTTGTCTGGTCGGTTGATCTGAATGTGCGCAATAGCGTCGATCTGCTCGACTAACAGGGTCTGGAATTCAGGCATGACGGGCTCCCGGAGGTTTGGCGAAAAGGCATTCAGTCACAGACTATAACAAGCATTAAGGATCAATGGCATAGCCCTGGCTATTCGGGTGATTGATCAGGCTTGAGGCCCCTTCCACACCACGAAGCCAGCCGCCTTTTCGATCGCGGCCAAGCGCTCTGCGTGGGCTTCCAGCTCGAACTCGCTGGGGCTGATGACCTTGAGCGCCCCGCGCAAGCTGGCATCCACTCGGCGAATACTGGTCACACCATGGCTGTTGGTATTGGCATCCGTACCCTGCCCGGCGAGCAACAGCGCTGTCTGGCCACCGGTCATGGTCAGGTAGACGTCAGCAAGGATCTCCGCATCGAGCAAGGCGCCGTGCAGATCGCGCTGGGAATTGTCGACCATATAGCGCTTGCACAGCGCATCCAGGCTATTGCGCTGGCCGGGGTGCTTCTCCCTGGCCATCATAAGCGTATCCACTACGCCGCAATGGTCGCCCATTTTGCCGAGCAGGCCACCCAGGCGCTCCAGCTCCATATCCAGAAAGCCGATATCAAAGGCAGCGTTATGAATGACTAGCCGCGCACCTTTGACAAACTGCATGAAGTCGTTGGCCACATCCGCGAACAGCGGTTTATCCGCAAGAAACTCATCGCTGATACCGTGCACCGCGAACGCACCCTCTTCCACTTCGCGCTCGGGGTTGATATAGACATGAAAGTGCCGCCCGGTCAGCCGCCGGTCGAGCAGCTCGACACAGCCGATTTCGATGATCCGGTGGCCATCCTTGGGGTCTATACCCGTCGTCTCGGTATCCAGTACCACTTCACGCATGTTTCTGACTCCGCTTTGCCAGGACGTCCTGAACGCCCAGGTTGGCCAACTCGTCGGCTATTTCGTTTTCCCGATGACCACTGTGACCTTTGACCCAGCGCCATTCGACCTGATGCTGGACAACCAGCGCATCAAGCTCCATCCACAGATCGGCATTCTTCACCGGTTGCTTGCTGGCGGTTTTCCAGCCGCGCTTTTTCCAGTTCGGCATCCACTCGCGGATGCCCTTCATGACGTACTCGGAATCGGTCGTCAACAGCACCTGGGCGGGCTTTTTCAACGCTTCGAGTCCGCGAATCGCCGCGGTGAGCTCCATGCGGTTGTTGGTGGTCTGCAACTCGCCGCCATACAGCGATTTTTCATGCTCGCCCAGGCGCAGCAATACGCCCCAGCCGCCAGGGCCCGGATTGCCCTTGCAGGCGCCATCGGTAAAGATTTCAATCGTGTGCGTCATTCGTATTCCGTTTTTGCGTGCGCCGGGTGCCCGCTGCTATGGGTGGCAAGCTCAAAGCCGGGAAAGCTCTGGCGGCCTGTTTGCGCGGGGTGACTTCGTACATCTGGCGGCGGGCGATCAGGCAGTAGAATCCACCTACCGGCAGATTATGCCGCTCACCAAGCCGCTCAATAAAGGCCATGCGATCCAGCCACTTGTGTGTTGCAAGCGGCGGACGATAGCATCCATTAATGCGTTTCTCCACCGCAAAACCCAGCAACTCAAGCCAATCGGTAAGCCGGGCCGGGCTGACGAATCCGGCCTCGCTGAGCCAACTGCGGCCGGCAAAATGATTCAAGCCCCAACTGCTCCAGGGGTTGAAGCCCAGGATGATGATATGCCCGCCGGCGCGCACCGCCTGGCTGGCTTCGCGCAGCAGCGTGCGGGGCGACAGACAAAAATCCAGGCCATGATGCAGCAGCACCACATCCAGGGACTGGGGAGCAAAGGGCCATTGGCTTTCTTCTAGCGGAATGGTCGGCGGCTGCGCAAGCAGATCGAAGTGCCAGCGATTACGCAGCGCCGACTGGTTACCATCCAGCAGCGCCGGCGCCAAACCGTACTGCACCAGATGCTGGCCAAAACAGCGCTGCAGGCTCTCTTCAACCACGCTCTGCTGGGCCTTTAGCAGCATCTCCCCGGCGGGCGTGTCCAACCAGGCCCGTGCTACTCGCAGCAGGTCCATCAGGTCAGCCTGGCTAATGGAGCCGGACCGGTCGTCAATCAACATCGAGCCTCCATTGGGCGTCTTGTCGGATTTCCCCAAGCCTTCGTGCGCCTGTACTATAAAAGCATATTCCTTTCAGGGTGCTTTAGACATGCTCGAATTCATAGCATTACCGGCCTTTCAGGACAATTACATCTGGCTGATCCTGGATACCGAGCGCCACCGCGCCGCCGTGGTTGACCCGGGCGATGCCGTGCCCGTGATCACTTGGCTGGGCAGGCACCCTGAATACGATCTGACCCATATGCTGATCACCCACCACCACCGCGATCATACGGGCGGGTTGGCGACCATCAAGGCGGCCACCGACTGCAAGGTCTGGGGCCCAGCCGCAGAAGACATCCCGGGCCTGGATCGCAAGCTGGAAGACGGCGCGACACTGAGCCTGTTCGACCAGCCGTTGCGCGTCATTTCGGTACCCGGGCATACGCGCGGCCATATCGCCTTTTTCTGCGATGAGCCCGGCTCACCCTGGCTGCTGAGTGGCGATACGCTGTTTGCCGGCGGCTGCGGAAGACTGTTTGAAGGCACCGCCGAACAGATGCATGCTTCATTGCAGCGTCTGGCGGCCCTGCCTGACGACACCCGCGTTTACTGCGCCCACGAATATACGCAGGCCAACCTGCGCTTCGCCCGCGCCGTGGAGCCAGACAATCAGGATATAAAGGTGCGCGCTGAAGTGGTGGATGATCTGCGCGCGGCGGGCCGCATCACCTTGCCCTCCAGCATTGGCCTGGAAAAGAAAACCAACCCTTTTCTGCGTCCGGCAGTAGCCGATGTAATCAGTGCAGCGGCGCTACGCACGGGCCAGAGCAGTGCTACAGAGGTTGAGACCTTTGCCGCAATAAGAGCCTGGAAAGACAGCTTCTGATGGGAGTGCGCAATGGTTCCTTGACCACTGCGGGGCGACTTCCTAGAATCGAGCCTATTTTCAACGGACCAGCCCATGCGTTTTCCTGATCCAGGCTCATATTCACTGATAAAAATCCTGCTAGCCTGCCTGCTCGTTGCCGGCATCGCGGGTTGCCAATCTTCGCCCAGCTCCTCGCGTTCCGGCCTGGGTGATGGCAGTACCGCCGCCGAGCGCAAGGAGGCGCGGCAGATCTCCCTGCTGCGCACTGCTCGCACCCCACGTAACGCGTCGGAAATTGACGCAGTGCATACGCTCTGGAGCCGCATCCGCCAGGGCTTCATGCTCGACCCCGGCGCAATCGAAAATCCGCGCATCACTCAGCAACGCCTTCTTTATGCCGCCCAGCCACGTTATTTCGAGCTGACCAGCCCGCGTGCCGAACGCTATATGCATTACGTGGTTGAACAGCTTGATGCTCGGCAGATGCCGCTGGAACTGGCTCTGCTGCCCTTTGTGGAAAGCGGTTACAACCCGATGGCACTGTCCAGCAGCAGCGCTGCGGGCATCTGGCAATTCGTACCCGCCACTGGCGAAGTATTCTCCCTGCGTCAGGACTGGTGGTACGACGGCCGCCGCGACATCACTGCCTCGACCCAGGCCGCGCTTGATTACCTGACCAAGCTGGCCAATATGTTCGATGGCGACTGGCTGCTGGCCATTGCCGCCTATAACTGTGGCGAAGGCTGCGTGGGCCGCGCTATCAAGCGCAACCAGCAGTTGGGATTACCCACCGACTACTGGAACCTGCAACTGCCGCAGGAAACCATGAACTACGTGCCCAAATTGCTGGCCATGTCGCAGATCATCGACCGGCCGAGCCTGCACGGCACTGTACTGCCAGACCTGGCCGATACACCCTACTTCAGCGAGGTCGAAATCCGCCGCCAGCTTGACCTGCACAAGGCTGCCGAGCTGGCTGACATGCCCACCGAAGACTTCATGCTGCTCAACCCCGCATTCAATCAGCGCATGACTTCACCGCAGGGTATCTACCGATTACTGGTACCGGTGAACCGCGCCGAGCAGTTCAGCGCTGCACTGGCCAAGTTGCCCGAGACAGAGCGCGTCAGTTATCTGCAATACCAGGTACGCTCCGGCGACACCCTGTCGCAAATTGCGCGCCGCCATCAGTTGAGCGTATCCGCCATTCGTGATGCCAACCAGCTGAATGGCAACGCACTGAGCATCGGTCAGACGCTGATTCTGCCGCAAATGGGTGGCAGCGGCTCAATCTCGCCGACCCCGCCACCGGCCCAGGTTGCCTCGACCCAGTCGATTTATTACGTCAAACCCGGCGACAGCTTGTGGAACATTGCCCGCGCCCACGGTGTCAGTATCACCACGCTGCGCGAGCAGAACAGTATCGACAGTGATCATTCGCTCAGCGTGGGCCAGAGCCTGCGCATTCCGGGTGGCCGAAGTGCTGCCTCGGCCAGCACGGCCAGTTCAGGTAGCGCGCGATCCATGGTGTATACCGTCAAGGCAGGTGATTCGCTGTACAGCATTGCCCGGCAGTTCAATATAAGCGTTGATCGTATCCGCAAGGAAAACCCATTGGACAGCCACTTACGACCGGGGCAACAGCTCACCTTACTGTTGCGCTGAACGCCCGCCAGGGTTTAACCCGCCTGGCGGTAATGTTAGCGTGACACCCGTCACGCCCAACCAGAGCAGCTATGAATTTCAGGTTATTACTTACATCACTGCTGATTCTGTTCGTCTGGTCCGATGCCGGAGCGGCTGTCTACCGTCAGCACGGCTACGCGCTTTATGGTCAGCCGCGTTATGCGGCGGACTTCCAGCACCTTGACTACGTCAACCCCGATGCGCCCAAGGGCGGTACGTTCAGGGTCATGGGTACAGGGACCTTCGATACGCTTAATCCCTATACGCTCAAGGGCACCAGCCCGGTCAACACCGGCAACTTTGCGCAATACGGCATTACTGAGCTGAACGAAACCCTGATGGTAGGCAGCGGGATCTACGATCCTTCGGGTGATGAGCCCTACTCCGCCTACGGCCTGATTGCCGAAACCCTCGAATTTTCCGACGACCGCAGTTGGGTGGTATTCAACCTGCGCGAAGAAGCACGCTTTCATGATGGCCGCGCGATCACCGCCGCCGACGTGGCTTTCAGCTATGAACTGCTGCGCGAGCAGGGCCATCCAAACTATCGCTCCATGCTTCAGGAGGTACAGCGGGTCGATGTGCTGGGCGAGCACCGCATCCGGTTTGTGTTCAGCCGGGCCGATAACCCGCTGCTGATCCTGCGCCTGGGCGAGTTGCCGGTACTCCCCGCCCACCACTGGGAGAGCCGCAGCTTTGGCGATACTACCTTTCAGCCAGGCTTGAACAGCGGCCCTTACCGGATTACCAACGTGTCACCGGGCCGCCGCGTGACCTTTGAGCGTGTCGAGGATTACTGGGGCAGAGATCTGCCGATCAACCGCGGCAAATACAATTTCGACCGTTTGGAAGCCGAGTTCTACCGTGATAACAACGTCGCTTTCGAAGCCTTCAAGGCGGGCGAGTTCGACTTCTACTTCGATCACAAGGCCAGCAACTGGTCCAACGCTTACGATTTCCCGGCCGTGCGCAATCGGGAAGTGGAAAAGCGGGAAGTAAAGCATCAGATCCCCAGCTCGACCCAGGCATTGTTCTTCAATACGCGTCGCTCGCCATTTGAGCAGCGCAGCATGCGTGAGGCTCTGGGCATGCTGTTCGACTTCGAATGGTCAAACCGGGTGTTGTTCTATGACGCCTATCGCCGTTCGGAAAGCTATTACCCCAACAGTCCGTTCAGTGCTACCGACCTGCCCGCCGGCCAGGAGTTTCTCTATCTGAGCGAGCACCGCGACCAGCTCCCGGCGAAACTTTTTGTCGAGCCCTTCCGCTTGCCGACTACCGATGGCCGAGGCATTTCCCGCGAAAACCTGCGCATTGCCGTTGATCTTTTCAAGGAAGCCGGCTGGACCTTGCGCAACGGCCGGCTGCAAGATGCCAGCGGCAACCAACTGGTATTCGAAGTGCTGCTGGTCAACCCCAGCCTGGAGCGGATCATTCAGCCTTACCGCACCAACCTGGCTCGCTTGGGCATCGACATGCGCCTGCGCACGGTGGACCGCGCTCAGTACAAATCGAGGCTCGACCAGTTCGACTACGACATGATTCTGGGAACCTTGCCGCAGAGCCTGTCGCCAGGGCTTGAGCAGCACGGCTATTTCCACTCCAGCCAACGTAATGTGCAGGGCAGCCGCAACTATGCCGGGGTCGACAATCCGGTAGTCGATGATTTACTTGAAAAGCTGCTGGCCGCCACCAACCGTGATCAGCAGATAGCCGCAGCCAAGGGCCTGGACCGGGTTTTATTATGGGAACACTATACAATTCCGAACTGGTATATTGACTACCATCGCATAGCCCACCGTGAATGGCTGAAATCGACCGCCACGCCGCCGTATTCGCTGGCCATACGTACCTGGTGGAAAATGCCGGGCTCCGAATAAAAACGCTGATTACACTGTTCAAAACAAGGTACTGAATGCGCGACATACTCAAAACTCTCTGCGGATGCGCCTTGATCACCTTTGGTGGCCTCGCTATGGCTGAATCCGCGCCCGATGCCTCCGCCGGCAGCCATGCGCTGACCCTGTATGGCGAGCCGCCCGCCTACCCCGCCGACTTCCAGCATTTCGATTACGTTAACCCTGATGCCCCTAAAGGCGGCACGTTAAGGCTATCGGGCTTCGGCAGCTTCGATTCCTTGAACGGCTTCATCACGCGCGGCAACAGCGTGGAGCGGCTGGGACTGATCTATGACACCCTGACCTTCCATGCGCTGGATGAACCTTTTACCGAATATGGGCTTTTGGCCGAGCGTATCGAACGTGCGCCGGATGACACCTGGGTACGCTTTCACCTGCGACCTGAAGCACGCTTCCATGATGGCGAGCCGGTCACCGCCAGCGATGTGGTGTTCACCTTCAACATTCTGATGAACGAGGGCGCGCCCTTCTACAAGGCCTATTATGGCGATGTGAAAGAGGTAGTGGCCGAGAGCGAACACAGCGTCATATTCCATTTTCGCCATGCACAGAACCGCGAATTGCCGCTGGTGATTGGTCAACTGCCGGTATTACCAGAACACTACTGGGCCGATCGGGAGTTTGGCCGTACCACTCTGGAGGCGCCTTTGGGCAGCGGCCCCTATCGCATCAGCCAGGTGAATGGCGGGCGCAACATCACCTATGAACGCGTGAAGGACTATTGGGCTGCCGATCTGCCGGTACAGCGAGGCTTCAACAACTTTGACCGGGTAGTGGTGGATTACTACCGGGATACGGGCGTTGCGCTGGAAGCCTTCAAGGCCGGGCAGTTCGACATCAACCAGGAAGTCAGCGCCAAAAACTGGGCCACCGGCTATGACAGCCCGCCTTTGCGTGACGGGCGCATCGTCAAGGAAGAAATTCCCAATCTGAATACCCAGGGCATGCAGGGGTTCGTGTTCAATACGCGCCGCCCCTACTTTGCCGATGCCCGAGTACGCAAGGCCATCAGCCTGCTGTTTGATTTCGAATGGTCCAACGGCCGGTTGTTCCACGACGCCTATACCCGTACCGACAGTTTCTTTGACAATTCCGAACTGGGCGCCACCGGCACACCCAGCGAAGCCGAACTGACGCTGCTGGAACCCTGGCGCGATCAACTTTCCGAGGAGGTGTTCGGCCCGGCCTACTCGCCACCAGTGACTGATGGCAGCGGCATCATTCGCGAGCAGATGCGTGACGCCTACGCCCTGCTGCAGGAGGCCGGCTGGGAGATCAAGGACGACCGACTGATCAACGCCGATGGACAGCAACTGAGTTTCGAATTTCTGATCGTGCAGGCGGACTTTGAACGAGTGGTACTGCCGTTCAAGCGCAACCTGGCGTCACTGGGTATCGAGCTGACCCTGCGCCGGGTGGATACCTCGCAATACATCAACCGGCTGCGCTCGCGGGACTTCGACATGGTCGTCAGCGGCTTTGGGCAGTCAAACTCGCCGGGCAATGAGCAGCGTGAATATTGGCACTCTTCCAGCGCTGACAATCCCGGTAGCCGCAACCTCATGGGCCTGCGCGATCCGGTTGTCGACTCGCTGGTAGAGGGCCTGATCCAGGCGGACTCGCGCGAATCGCTGGTCACTCACACCCGCGCGCTGGACCGGGTGCTACGGGTAGGTCACTACCTGGTACCCAACTTTCATACCACGGTTTACCGGGTAGCCTACTGGAACAAGTTTGCCCATCCGGAAACACCCCCACGCTATGATCTGGGATTGTTTACCTGGTGGGTTGATCCGGCGAAAGAGGCCGCGTTGAGAGGGACTCCAACGCTGATAGACACACAGGAAAACTGAGCATGCTGGCTTATATCGTCCGCCGTTTGCTGCTGATCATCCCCACCCTGTTCGGCATTCTGCTGATCAACTTTCTGATCATCCAGGCCGCCCCCGGCGGCCCGGTCGAACAGATGATCGCCAACCTGGAGGGCTTCGAAGGTGCCACCAGCCGGATTTCCGGCAGCATGCAGGGTGAAGTCGCCAGCGGCGGCAGTTACCGCGGCGCCCAGGGCCTGGACCCGGATATTATCGCCGAGATCGAGCGCATGTACGGGTTCGACAAACCCGCACACGAACGTTTCTGGTTGATGATCAAGGGCTACACGACCTTCGACTTTGGCGACAGCTTCTTTCGGGACGCCAGTGTGATCGATCTGATTCTGGAGAAGATGCCGGTCTCTATCTCGCTGGGCCTGTGGACGACGCTGCTCACCTATCTGATCTCCATTCCGCTGGGCATTCGCAAGGCGGTGCGCCACGGCAGTACCTTTGATATCTGGACCAGCTCGCTGATTATTGTCGGCTATGCCATTCCCGGCTTTCTGCTGGCCATTCTGCTGATCGTGGTATTCGCCGGCGGCAGTTACTTTGACTGGTTCCCGCTGCGTGGCCTGACCTCCAACAACTGGGAAGAACTGAGCAGTTGGGAAAAGACCAAGGATTACGCCTGGCATCTGGTGTTGCCGATTACCGCGATGGTTATCGGCAGCTTCGCGACCCTGACCATGCTGACCAAGAACTGTTTCCTCGATGAGATCGGCAAGCAGTATGTGGTCACCGCCAAGGCCAAAGGTCTGTCGGCTGGACGGGTGCTTTACGGCCACGTCTTTCGCAACGCGATGCTGTTGATTATTGCCGGCTTCCCGTCGGCGCTGATCAGCGTGTTCTTTACCGGCGCGCTGCTGATCGAGGTGATTTTCTCCCTCGACGGTCTGGGCCTGCTCGGCTTCGAGGCCGCGATCAACCGCGATTATCCGGTGATGTTCGGCACGCTGTACATCTTTACCCTGCTTGGGCTGGTGGTAAAGCTGATTGGCGATATCACCTATACCCTGGTCGATCCCCGCATCGACTTTGAAAGCAGGGAGGGTTGAGCATGGCGTTGAATTTCACCCTCTCGCCGCTGAACCGCAGACGCTTTGCACTGTTCAAGGCGAACCGTCGCGGCTGGTGGTCGCTGCATATTTTCATGGTGCTCTTTGTGCTCAGCCTTGGCGCGGAAATGATCGCCAATGACAAGCCATTGCTGGTCAAGTACGAGAACAGCTATTACTTTCCGGTATTCCAGCGCTACGCTGAAACCGAGTTCGGCGGCGAATTTCCGATTTCCGCAGACTACCGCAGCCCCTACATTCGCCAACTGATTGAAGAAGAAGGTGATGGCTGGATGCTCTGGCCGCCCATCCCCTTTCACTACGACACGATCAACTATGACCTTGAGGCCCCTGCCCCGGCGCCGCCGTCGGCGGAGAACTGGCTGGGAACGGACGACCAGGCCCGGGATGTCAGCTCACGGGTCATCTATGGCTTCCGCATCTCGGTGCTCTTTGCCCTTACGTTGACCATCCTCAGCTCGATTATCGGGGTCGTCGTCGGCGCCATTCAGGGCTTTTACGGCGGCCGTATCGACCTCTTTGGTCAGCGCTTTATCGAGGTCTGGTCCGGTCTGCCGGTGCTCTATCTGCTGATCATTCTGGCCAGCTTCGTGCAGCCGAATTTCTGGTGGCTGCTGGGTATCATGTTGCTGTTTTCCTGGATGGCACTGGTCGATGTCGTGCGGGCCGAATTTCTGCGCGGCAGAAACCTGGAATACGTGCGCGCAGCCCGCGCCCTGGGTGCGAACAATCGCATCATCATGTTCCGGCATATTCTGCCTAACGCGATGGTCGCGACCCTGACCTTCTTCCCGTTTATTCTGACCGGCGGGGTGATTACCCTGACCTCGCTGGACTTTCTCGGCTTTGGCCTGCCCGCCGGCTCGCCGTCACTCGGCGAGCTGATTGCTCAAGGCAAAGCCAACCTGCAAGCACCCTGGCTGGGCATTACCGCCTTCGTCGTGCTGTCGCTGATGCTCAGCCTGCTGGTCTTTATAGGCGAGGCGCTGCGTGATGCCTTCGACCCGAGGAAATGACATGTCTGAACAGCCATTGATACGGATCGACAATCTCAGTGTGGCCTTTCGCAGCGAACATGAAGAAGTCATGGCCGTGCGGCAGGTCAGCCTGGATATTCGCCCGGGCGAAACCCTGGCCCTGGTCGGCGAAAGCGGCTCGGGCAAATCGGTTACCGCGCATTCGATCCTGCGCCTGTTGCCTACCCTGGCGCATCACCCCTCGGGGCAGATTCTCTACAAGGGTGAAGATCTGCTGCTGGCCAAGGAAAAGCGCCTGCGCCAGGTACGTGGCAATCGCATCTCGATGATCTTTCAGGAGCCAATGAGCTCGCTGAACCCGCTGCACAGCGTCGAGCGGCAGATCAATGAAGTGCTGTTTCTGCACAAGGGTCTGGACAAAAAGGCGGCCCGCGCCCGCACCCTCGAATTGCTCGACCTGGTCGGTATTCCTGACCCGGCCAAACGCCTTACCGCCTACCCGCATGAGCTGTCCGGTGGTCAGCGGCAGCGGGTGATGATCGCCATGGCGCTGGCCAACGAGCCGGAACTGCTGATCGCTGACGAGCCGACCACCGCACTGGATGTCACGGTTCAGCTGAAGATTCTTGAGCTGCTCAAGTCCCTGCAGGAAAAACTCGGCATGGCGCTGCTGCTGATCAGCCACGATCTGAATCTGGTGCGCAGAATTGCGCACCGGGTATGTGTCATGTATCAGGGTTGCGTCGTCGAAGAGAATGATTGCGCCACACTGTTCGCCAATCCGCAGCACGAGTACACCCAGCGCTTGATCGCGGCTGACCCAACCGGCAACCCGGTCACGGTCGACGCCAATGCGCCGGCAATCATGCGCGCGGAGCAGTTGAAGGTCTGGTTTCCGATCCGTCAGGGCATACTGCGCCGCACCGTGGACCATGTGAAAGCGGTCACCGATGCCAGCTTTACCCTGAAACAGGGTCATACGCTGGGCATTGTCGGTGAAAGTGGCTCGGGCAAGACCACACTGGGCCTGGCATTGCTCAGGCTGGTGGAAAGTCAGGGCCTGATTGAACTCAAAGGGCAGCGCCTGGATGGGCTGAGCCAGGATGACGTCAGGCCCATGCGCCGGCAGTTCCAGGTAGTATTCCAGGACCCGTTTGGCAGCCTGAGTCCGCGCATGTCGGTGGCGCAGATCATCAGTGAAGGGTTGGAAATTCACAAGATTGGCAACGAGCAGGAACGCGAGCAGATGGTGATCCAGGCCTTGCAGGAAGTAGGTCTGGACCCCGCCACCCGCCATCGTTACCCGCACGAATTTTCCGGCGGGCAGCGGCAGCGTGTGGCCATTGCCCGCGCGCTGGTGCTGAAGCCGTCGCTGATCCTGCTGGATGAGCCCACCTCAGCATTGGACCGCACGGTGCAGAGTCAGGTGGTGGAGCTGTTGCGCGACCTGCAGGCGCGGCACAATTTGAGCTATTTGTTTATCAGTCACGACCTGGCAGTGGTCAGAGCGCTCAGTCATGAGCTGATGGTCATCCGCCATGGACATATCGTAGAACAGGGGCCGGCAAGTGCGATTTTTGCCTCGCCGCAACATGACTATACTCGTCAGTTGCTGGAGGCAGCGTTTGCCCACCCGGTATCCGTCAACAAGGCCCCGACAACAGTGGCCCAGTAAAACAGGAAACAAACATGGGATTTCTCAGCGGAAAGCGCATACTCATCGTTGGCGTAGCCAGCAAACTTTCGATCGCCTCCGGCATCGCCGCCGCAATGCACCGCGAAGGTGCCGAGCTGGCCTTTACCTACCAGAACGAAAAGCTCAAGGCTCGGGTTGAAGGTTTTGCCGCTGAGTGGGGTTCAGGGCCCGAGCTGTGCTTCCCCTGTGACGTTGCCGATGATGCGCAAATCGACCAGGCATTCGCCGAGCTTGCGAAGCAATGGGACGGTCTGGATTGCATCGTTCACTCGGTGGGTTTTGCCCCAGGCGACCAGCTTGATGGTGACTTCACCGAGGTGACTACCCGCGAAGGCTTCCGCATTGCCCATGACATCAGCGCCTACAGTTTTGTCGCGCTGGCCAAAGCCGGCCGCGAGCTGATGAAAGGCCGCAATGGCAGCCTGCTGACGCTGTCGTATCTGGGCGCCGAACGCACCATGCCCAACTACAACGTCATGGGTATGGCCAAGGCCAGCCTGGAAGCCGGCGTGCGCTACCTGGCCACCAGCCTCGGCCCGGAAGGCACCCGGGTGAATGCGATTTCCGCAGGCCCGATCCGCACCCTGGCGGCATCCGGCATCAAGAGCTTCCGCAAGATGCTTTCGCACAATGAAAAGCAGACGCCGATGCGCCGCAATGTGACCATTGATGAGGTCGGTAATGCCGGCGCTTTCCTGTGCTCGGATCTGGCCTCGGGTGTTTCAGGCGAGATCATGTACGTGGATGGCGGTTTCAACATTACCGCCATGGGTAATCTGGAGGAGTGAGTACGGCCTTCAGGCAATAGCGCTTTCAGACAACCGAAAGCCAGGCACAAAAAAACCGCATCGCTGCGGTTTTTTGTGCTCGCCGGTTGGCTATCAATAACGCTCGATATCAGCCTGCTCTTTCAGACGATCCTGCAGCGCACCGAAATCCTGCTGGCCGGCCTGCCCTGCGATAAAGCGCTGATACATGCCGCCATCCAGCGCGTCATCCATGCTCTCAGGCGTCGCTACGCCGTTCAACTGAACAATCCACTGGCTACCATCAGGCTGGCGGAAATGACCGTACACCGAGCCCTCAGAGGCAGGACGGGGCATTGCGAAGACGCTGCGCAGCAGCGGTGCCGGTAGATCAGTACTGGAACGCCGAATCGCCTCGTGGGTTTCCCAACTCTGACCCAACTGCTCAGCCAGTGCATCGGCCTGTAACTGACCGTCACGCAGAGCAGCGACGTGCGCCGCAGCAGCGCTATCCGCCTGTTCGACAGCGCGCTCGAAGCGTAGCGTATCTGCAATTTCTTCGCTCACCTCGTCCAGCGGACGCTGGGCCGCACGCAGGTGATCCTTGACTCGCAGCACCAAGGCCGTATCGGCATCCAGCTCCAGCAGCTCACTATTGAGCCTATCCGACAGCACCTCTTCGTCAAAGGCCGCGGCCATGACACGTGGGTTGGCGGTCAGGCCCTCACCACCCTGGCGACCAACGGGGCCGATAGTCTCGATCTCCAATTCAAGCGCGCGCGCAGGCTCTGTCAGATCTTCCGACTCATAGGCCAGATTGGCTAGCTCACGGGAAACCTCAACAAACCGCCGCTCGACCTGCTCCGCCTTCAGCTCGCGCTCTATTTCAGGACGCATGGATTCCAACGAAGGCACCTCTGGTGCCAACAGGCCGGTGAGTTTGAGTACGTGATAGCCGAAGGCGGTACGCACTGGCTCGGACACCTGGCCTTCTTCAAGGCTGAACAACGCTTCTTCGAAAGCGGGATCATAGCTGCCACGCACCGCATAGCCCAGATCACCACCGCCAGACGCGCTACCCGCATCATCGGACAACTCGCGGGCCAGGTCAGCGAAGTCTTCACCCTGCTGCAAACGCTGACTGATTGCCTGGGCCTGCTCAAGGGCCTGGGCATCTGCCTCGGCATCACCTTCGGCGGCTTCGATCAGGATATGCGATACCCGGCGCTCCTCCTCCAGGTTACCGATCTCCTGTTCATAAGTGGCTTGCAGAGCCTCTTCATCAACCTCGACCTGGTCAAAGAAATCGCTGCGTGACAGGGCCAGCACTTCCAGCACTACCTGTTCTTCGGTCATGAAGCGTTCGGCATTGGCCTCGTAGTACTCGCTGATCTCTTCGTCGGTCACCGTGGCTGCAGCATTGTCGATGGCCAGTTCGATTGTCGCAAAGTCACGACTTTGCTCTTCCAGGCGGGCCAATTGCAGACGCTCGGAGGGGGTAGCAAAGGCACTGGCTTCATAGGCGCTACGCAATTGGTTGATCATCAGTTCCTGGCGGACCAGGTCACGGAAGGCCATACGCGAGGCCAGACCCATGTTACGGATAACGATATCGAACCGTCCTGCATCAAACTGCCCGTCAACCTGAAAATCGGGGGTAGACAGAATGAGCTGATCGATCATCTGCTCAGATATACGCAAATCAGCCGATTGAGCCCCATCAAGCAGGATGGCCCGGTCGATCAGATCCTCCAGCACCGATTCACGCAGCAGATTGTCATTGATCATGCTCGGATCAAAACTGTCATTCAGCTGCTGCATCTGCTGAATCAACTGGCGACGCTGCATAGCAACTGCCTGATCCAGTTCAACGCGGGAAATTTCCGCGCCATTCACCTCAGCAGCCGTCTGTGCGTTGCTGGTGAAACTGCTGATCGACTCCCAGCCGGTCAAAGCGAAAATCAACACAATGATGCCGACGATCACCTTGGCGATCCAGCCTTGTGCATTTTCCCTCATTTTTTGCAGCATCTTGCCCCCAAAAAAACTGTTATGTGCCGCGCACCGTTCTGGTGGCTGGCTGATGCCAGGCGATCATGGCCTGCCTGACATTTTATGTTCCGCTATGAGTAACGCTCAAACAAAAAAGGCGCATCGAGGATGATGCGCCTTTCGGGAAACTGACCGAACCATCGGTGGTGTCTGCCTATGCAGCAATAGCCATAAACGCTGATGATTCGAAGTACATACCGGAACCCTAGGTTCCAATACAACAATCAGTTACAGGACGCTATCAGTTAACGGCGTCCTTCAGTGCTTTACCGGCTTTGAAGCCAGGGATCTTGGCAGCACTGATTTCAATCGGATTGCCAGTCTGTGGGTTGCGACCGGTACGGGCAGCGCGATCTTTAACAGCAAAAGTACCGAAACCTACCAGCACAACCGAATCACCAGCCTTCAGAGCACCAGTAATGGACTCGATGACGGCGTCAAGAGCACGACCGGCAGCAGCTTTAGGAATATCGGCGGAGGCGGCGATGGCATCAATCAGTTCAGACTTGTTCACTCTAAGTCCCCTTATAAATTTAAGTGAGTTGTTAGTCGTTATGTAAGCTTGTGGTCTTAGCAAAGCCGTGGCCAGTCAGCATACCTGCTTAGGTCGAAGCACGCTTTATAGCAAGCGGTCAAAAACCGTGTCAAGGAATGCCTGTGGTATCGGCGGTCTGATCATCAGATCTTCACCCATATGGGTGAGGTCGTGCATACAGACCGCCAGTACCTCAGTGAGTGCTGATGCGCTTCTTTGCATCGGCTCCGTGATTGTCATCCTTTGCAACCATCTCTTCAACCCCTTCTTGCAAGGGCTCCGGCATGTATTGCAGCGCAATCTGCAACACTTCGTCAATCCATTTCACAGGTTTGACGTCAATATCCTGTTTGATCTTGTCCGGAATCTCTTTCAGATCGCCGATGTTATCGTGCGGAATGATCACGGTTTTTATCCCGCCACGGTGAGCCGCCAGGAGCTTTTCCTTGAGGCCGCCAATCGGCAAAACCTGACCCCGCAAAGTGATCTCGCCAGTCATGGCCACGTCTGCACGCACCGGAATACGGGTCAATGCGGACACCAGCGAGGTACACATGCCAACGCCAGCGCTGGGGCCATCCTTGGGTGTTGCCCCCTCAGGAACGTGAATATGGATGTCGTGCTTTTCATGGAAATCGGCAGCGATACCCAAGCTGGCGGCACGGCTGCGGACCACTGTCAGGGCTGCACTAATCGACTCCTTCATGACGTCGCCAAGGGAGCCTGTATTGATCAATCTGCCCTTGCCCGGCACCACAACGGCCTCAAGACTGAGCAATTCACCGCCCACCTGAGTCCATGCCAGCCCGGTCACCTGACCAATCTGGTCGGCCTCTTCGGCCAGACCGTACTTGAATTTGCGCACGCCGAGCAGTTTTTCCAGCAGTTCGCCGTCAACCACGACGGTTTCTTTCGCGCTTTTGCCAACCTGTTCACGTACTACCTTGCGGCACAACTTGGCGATCTGACGCTCCAATCCACGCACCCCCGCTTCACGGGTGTAGTAGCGAATGATGTCGCGCAGCGAGTCATGGGTGAACGTCAGCTCGTCTTTTTTCAAGCCGTTGTTCTTGATCTGCTTGGCGACCAGATAGCGCTGGGCGATGTTGATTTTTTCATCTTCGGTGTAACCCGGAATACGAATAACCTCCATGCGGTCAAGCAAGGGCGCAGGGATATTCATCGAGTTAGCGGTACAAATGAACATCACATCCGAGAGGTCGTAATCGACTTCCAGGTAATGGTCGTTGAAGTTGTGATTCTGCTCCGGGTCCAGCACCTCAAGCAGCGCAGAGGAAGGATCGCCGCGCATGTCCTGACCCATCTTGTCGATTTCATCCAACAAGAACAACGGGTTACGTACGCCCGCCTTGGACATTTTTTGAATCAGTTTGCCCGGCAAGGAGCCAATATAAGTCCGCCGGTGCCCGCGAATTTCCGCTTCATCACGCACACCACCGAGCGCCATACGCACGAATTTGCGATTGGTTGCGCGGGCCAGTGATTCGCCCAGGGAGGTCTTGCCGACACCCGGAGGGCCCACCAGACAGAGCACCGGGCCTTTAAGTTTGCGCACGCGCTTCTGCACGGCCAGATACTCGAGGATACGCTCCTTGACCTCCTCCAGACCGTAATGGTCCGAGTCCAGAACCTCTTCGGCTTTCTTCAGATCATGGCGGACCTTGCTGGCTTTCTGCCAAGGCACGCTGGTCAACCAATCGATATAGGAGCGCACGACGGTCGCCTCGGCGGACATCGGCGACATCATCTTCAGCTTGTTCAATTCAGTTGTCGCTTTAGCGTGCGCTTCTTTGCTCATGCCGGCAGCGTCGATCTTGGACTTGAGCTCATCAAGCTCGCCGTGACCCTCTTCGAGGCCGCCCATCTCCTTCTGGATGGCTTTCATCTGTTCATTCAGATAGTACTCGCGCTGACTGCGCTCCATCTGCTTCTTGACCCGGCCGCGGATGCGCTTCTCGACCTGCAACAGGTCAATCTCGCTATCCAGCACACCCAGCACGTGCTCCACACGCTCTCGCAGCGGCAGGATCTCGAGGATTTCCTGCTTCTGGTCCAGCTTGAGGGTCAGGTGGGCTGCCATGGTGTCCACCAGGCGACTGGCGTCATCAATACTCGACAGTGACGAGAGCACCTCGGCAGGGACTTTCTTGCCCAGTTGCACAAACTGCTCGAACTGGCTCATCAGGCTGCGGATCAGCACCTCGGCTTCACGCTCGTCCAGCGTACTTTCATCCAGCCATTCGGCCCTGGCCACCTGATAGGTGCCCAGTTCATCAACCTGATCGATACGCGCGCGCTGCTCGCCTTCGACCAGCACCTTGACCGTGCCGTCTGGCAGCTTGAGCAGTTGCAGGATGGTGGCTACGGTACCCAGGCTATACAGCCCGTCGCGGCCAGGATCATCTTCGCTGGGGTCACGCTGGGCGACCAGCAGCACCTGTTTGTTGCCTGCCATGGCCGCTTCCAGCGCCTCTATGGACTTGTCGCGGCCGACGAACAGGGGAATGACCATGTGGGGGTACACCACCACATCACGTAATGGCAGTAGCGGTAATTCGCTGAGAGTCGTCATGGCTGAGGCTCGCTTGCTGAGGAGCGCAGCCAACGGCTACACCCGAAATAAGAAATGTCCATACTTTCAAGATGGGGGCATTAGAGTAAAAAAACAAGGCGGCGCAGCCGCTGCGTTGCAAGAGAATGCAACGCGGTGTGTAGCAACAACAAAAACGCCCGGGCGTTCGGGTGAACGACCGGGCGTCGGGCTTGCCGGAATCAATCCTCCGGCATGGCCTTCTGCGGCTTCTCGACGGTTTCGTAGATCAGCAATGGCTGAGCGTCACCACTGATCACGTTTTCATCGATAACGACCTTGCTGACGTGTTCGGCAGAGGGAATTTCATACATGGTTTCCAGCAGCACGTTCTCCAGAATGGAGCGCAGGCCACGGGCACCGGTCTTGCGCTCCAGTGCGCGGCTGGCAATCGCCGTCAGCGCATCAGTGCGAAATTCCAGCTCTACCCCTTCCATCTCGAACAGGCGCGCGTACTGCTTGGTCAGCGCGTTCTTCGGCTCGGTCAGGATCTGAATCAACGCCGCTTCATCCAACTCGTCGAGCGTCGCAATAACCGGCAGACGGCCAACGAACTCGGGAATCAGACCAAAGCGGACCAGATCGTCCGGCTCGACACCCTTGAGGGTCTGACCGACTTTCTTGCCCACGTCCTGGCTGCGCACTGCCGCATTGAAACCAATGCCGCTCTTCTCGGAACGATCACGGATGACCTTTTCCAGCCCGGAGAAGGCACCACCACAGATAAACAGGATATTGCGCGTATCAACCTGCAGAAATTCCTGCTGCGGATGCTTGCGGCCACCCTGCGGCGGTACCGAGGCAACCGTACCTTCGATCAGCTTCAGCAGGGCCTGCTGCACGCCCTCGCCAGACACATCGCGGGTAATTGACGGGTTATCCGACTTGCGCGAGATCTTGTCGATTTCATCGATGTAGACGATACCCATCTGGGCCTTCTCGACATCGTAATCACATTTCTGCAGCAACTTCTGGATGATGTTCTCGACATCCTCACCCACATAACCGGCTTCGGTCAGGGTGGTAGCGTCGGCAATGGTAAAAGGCACGTTGAGCAGGCGCGCCAGCGTTTCGGCCAGCAGCGTCTTGCCCGAGCCGGTTGGCCCGATCATCAGGATATTGCTCTTGCCCAGCTCGACGTCATCCTTGCCTTCACGCTGGTTCAGGCGCTTGTAGTGGTTGTATACCGCTACAGACAGCACCTTCTTTGCACGTTCCTGGCCGATCACATACTGATCGAGAATGCCGCAGATTTCCTTCGGTGAAGGCAGTTTCTGGCCAGTGCTTTCAGATTGGCTTTCCTGCACTTCTTCACGAATGATGTCGTTACACAGATCCACGCATTCATCGCAGATAAAGACGGAGGGGCCGGCAATCAGCTTGCGCACTTCATGCTGGCTCTTGCCGCAGAAGGAGCAATACAGCAGCTTGCCGTTGTCGTCACCCTTCCCAGTTATATCGGTCATTTAAAACCCCTACTTACGTTCACACTTGATCACAAAGATGCAGGCAATAACGCCACTTTGCAAGCGTGAACCTGTCAATGCATGCCCGCATACCCCGCAGGGCAGCAGGCAGATTAGGCCCGGAACAAACCGGGCCCGTTTGATTGAAGCGGGATCAGCCCCGCGTTACTCGGCCATGGCCCGGCGATCCAGAACCTTGTCGATCAAACCGTAATCAACCGACTCGCTAGCGCTCATGAAGCGGTCACGATCAGTATCACGGGCGATCACGTCCAGCGACTGGCCAGTGTGGTGGGCGAGAATTCCGTTGAGCTTCTCGCGAATATTGAGGATTTCCCGTGCGTGGATTTCAAAATCCGACGCCTGGCCCTGGAAACCGCCCAGGGGCTGGTGAATCATCATGCGGGCGTGCGGCAGCGCAAAACGCTTGCCGGCTTCACCGCCAGCCAGAAGGAAGGAACCCATGCTGCAAGCCTGGCCGATGCACAGTGTGCTGACGTTGGGCTTGATGAACTGCATGGTGTCATAGATCGCCATACCGGCCGTGACCGAACCGCCTGGGGAGTTGATATACAGGTGGATATCCTTGTCAGGATTCTCCGACTCCAGGAACAGCAGCTGCGCCACAACCAGGTTGGCCATGTAGTCCTCTACCTGGCCAACCAGGAAAATCACGCGCTCCTTGAGCAGGCGTGAATAGATATCATAGGAGCGTTCGCCCCGGGCAGACTGCTCGACAACCATAGGAACCAGACCACCTGCGGCCTGAATATCCGGCGGAAACTGACTGAAGCTGTTATGCGTCATGGATTGGTATCACTCCGATTGAGCCTTTAGCGAAAAAACGAAAGCCAGCACTATGGCTGGCTCACGCATTGCTTTGAGTTAGATGACGATCTTACTCGTCAGCGCTGGCCTCAGCTTTGTCAGCTTCAATATTCTGAGCTGGTTGAGCGGGCTTTACAGCATCCTCATAAGGAACCGTTTTTTCGGTTACCTGAGCCTTCTGCAAAACAGTATCCACCACTTGTTCTTCGAGCACAACCGACTGAATTTCTGCCAATTGTTGCTCATTCTGGTAATACCAGTTGATTACCTGCTCCGGCTCCTGATAAGCCGAGGCCAGATCTTCAACCATAGCGCGAACGCGATCGTTGTCCGGCTTGATCTCGTTCTGCTTGACCACTTCAGCAACGATCAGACCCAGGCTGACGCGGCGCTTGGCCTGCTCTTCAAACAGCTCGGCAGGCAACTGCTCAGGCTTGATGTTGGCACCGCCGAACTGCTGAACCGCCTGCTCGCGCAGACGATCAATTTCAGTGGCAACCAGTGCCTTGGGTACATCAATGCTGTTGGTCGCCAACAGGCCATCCATGATCTGGGTCTTGACCTTGGTCTTGATCGCCTGACGCAGTTCGCGTTCCATGTTCTTGCGCACTTCGGAACGGAAAGCGTCGATACCGCCCTCTTCCACACCGAACTTGCCGAAGAACTCGTCATTCAGTTCTGGCAGCACGGCAGCGGAAACGCTGTGCACGATGACGTCGAACTCGGCATCTTTACCGGCCAGTTCCAGATTCTGGTAATCCTCGGGGAAGGTCACCTTGAGAACCACTGAGTCACCTGCCTTTGCACCAACCAGGCCGTCTTCGAAACCGGGGATCATACGACCGGAACCAAGTTCGATCTGGGTGTTGGTTGCAGTACCGCCCTGGAAGGGCTCGCCGTCAACCTTGCCGACGAAATCGACTTTCAATTGGTCGCCGTTCTCGGCAGCACGCTCAACTTCGTCGAAGCGCTTGTTCTGGCCGCGCAGGATTTCCAGCATCTTGTCCAGGTCGGCATCGGTCACTTCGGACTCGACGCGCTCGACTTCAATAGCGCTGAAGTCGCCCAGCTTCACTTCCGGGTAGACTTCGAAGGTAGCGATGTATTCGAAATCCTTGCCTTCGGCCAGCTCTTTTGGCTCAACGCTAGGCATACCGGCCGGGTTCAACTTTTCCTGCACAACGGCTTCATAGAAAGAAGACTGAATCATCTCACCCATGACTTCCTGACGGGCGGAGCCACCAAAACGCTTACGGATGACGCTCATCGGCACCTTGCCGGGACGAAAACCATCGACTTTGGCGCGACTGGCCGTTTGTTGCAGACGCTTGTTGACCTCTGATTCGATGCGGTCAGCAGGAATGCCAACAGTCATGCGGCGCTCAAGGCCGGAGATGGTTTCAACCGAAACTTGCATGGAGAGTCCTCGTTGAACGGGTCTGAATTAATGGAGTGTCTGGTAAAAGGCCGATATTCTAATCTCTTCAGCGGGAGAAGTCATCATCAAGCCACTGGGAGGATCAAACCGGAACCTGCGTATGCATCCGGCTGCCGGGCAATACAAGCATGCCCGATGGCTCGGAGCCGGTTGGCCCCAAGGCAGGATAAATAGCGTAAGAAGAACAAAAGATGGTGCGGACGGAGAGACTCGAACTCTCACACCTCGCGGCGCCAGAACCTAAATCTGGTGTGTCTACCAATTCCACCACGTCCGCATAACAGGGCTTCAAACAACAACGCCAGGCCGGAGCCTGGCGTTTTGGAAAATGGGGTGGACGATGGGTTTCGAACCCACGACACCAGGAGTCACAATCCTGTGCTCTACCAACTGAGCTACGCCCACCATTACTACCGTATTACTATTACTGCTACCGCTCGCTTCAAGCATCCAGACCGCAGTGCGATGGTACGCCCGGCAGGACTCGAACCTGCGGCCACCCGCTTAGAAGGCGGGTGCTCTATCCAGCTGAGCTACGGGCGCCCTATGCACCGTCCAGCACCCCTGGGGAGTGACTGAGCATGCCCAAATCAGCAGCAAGATGCCAGTGATAAAGAGGAGCCTGGTCGCCTTCCAAACCGCTTGCGCTGTGTTTGTGAAGCGGGGCGAATAATACTCAGCCACCCCGGCCACGTCAACGTTTGTGCGCGGAATTTTTTAATTATTTGAGCAGCTTATGCTCAATCGACCAGAACATCACCCTGCCCCGGCAGATCGGTCTTTTGCCGCTGACCCGTCCCGTGCGACAATCGCGCCACAATTTTGTTTGTGTCAGGAAGCCCATGAACGCCAAACTCATCGACGGCAAGCAGATCGCTGCCTCTATTCGCCAGGATATCGCCCTTAAAGTTGCCCAACGCCGAGAGCAGGGCCTGCGGCTTCCTGGTCTGGCAGTGATTCTGGTCGGCCAGGATCCCGCCTCACAGGTATATGTCAGCCACAAACGCAAGGATTGCGAGGAAGTGGGTTTTATCTCTCACTCCTACGACCTGCCCGCTGATACCCAGCAAGATACATTGCTTGAACTGATAGACACCCTGAACGACGATCCGACCATTGACGGCATCCTGGTACAACTGCCGCTGCCGGTCCATCTGGACTCCTCACTGCTGCTGGAGCGTATTCGCCCGGACAAGGATGTGGATGGTTTTCACCCGTTCAATATTGGCCGGCTGGCCCAGCGCATGCCGCTGTTACGCCCTTGCACGCCATTTGGCGTCATGCGCTTGCTGCAAAGCACCGGCGTGGATCTGTATGGGATGAATGCACTGGTGGTGGGCGCGTCCAATATTGTTGGTCGCCCAATGGCGCTGGAGTTACTGCTGGGCGGCTGCACCACAACGGTGGCGCATCGCTTCACCAAGGATCTGGCCGGCCACGTAGGGCGTGCTGATCTGCTGGTGGTTGCGGTGGGCAAGCCGGGCATCGTTCGCGGCGAGTGGGTTAAACCTGGCGCTATTGTGGTGGATGTAGGCATCAACCGCACTGATGACGGCCGCCTGACCGGTGACGTCGAATTTGCGGCTGCCGCAGAGCGTGCCGGCTGGATTACCCCAGTACCTGGCGGCGTGGGCCCCATGACCCGCGCCTGCCTGCTGGAAAATACCCTTTATGCCTGTGAGCACCTGCACCCCTGAGGGTGCTCAATCCCTGCCGGTTACAGGCTGGCGGTACTGCCGCCATCCACAGGCACGTTGATGCCGTTGATATAAGCGGCGGCCGGTGAAGCCAGAAATCCAACCGCATTGGCAAACTCTTCCGGTTCGGCGAAACGCCGGACGGGAATGGTTGCCTTCATTCCTTCTGCTACCTGCTCAACCGTTCGGCCGCTGGTCTGGGCGATATGTCCGATCAGGCTGTCCAGCCGCGCGGTCTTGGTCAGCCCCGGTAATACGTTATTGACGGTAATACCCTGACTGCCCAGCTCCCCCGCTAGCGTCTTGGCCCAATTGGCCATGGCCGCACGAATGCTGTTGGACACGCCCAGATTGGCGATGGGTGCTTTCACCGAGGTGGATAGCACGTTGAGAATACGGCCGTAACCTGACTCGCGCATCCCAGGCAACAATAGCTGCAGCAGGTGCTGAGCGCTGACCAGATGCTGACTGAATGCCGCCGCATAAGCGCCCGGCTCTGCCGCGTTGGCTGGGCCTGGTGCCGGCCCGCCGGTGTTATTGACCCAGATCTGCACGGGCCCGCGCTGCAACTGTGTGGTGACTGCCGCGCTGAGCGCAGCCACATCGGACGCATCCACAGCAATCAGACTATGCTGCTGGCCCTGAGTGACCGACAGGCTAGTCAATACTGTTTGCAAATTCGCTTCGTTGCGCGCCAGCAAGATGACCTCAGCGCCCTGCTCCGCCAACTGCCGTGCGCAGGCTTCACCGAGGCCCTGGCTCGCACCGCAGACCAAAGCACGCTTTCCCGAAAGATCCAGATTCATCACAACACACCCCCTTAACATAGCGGCAAGCGGCAAGCGGCAAGCAAAACCAAACCAGAACAATGTGCCGCTTTTAACTTACAGCTTGCAGCTTCTTTTATAGACAGTCGCCCGGTACGCGCACCCAACCTTCCATCAGCACCCGAGCACTGCGACTCATCACGGCCTTTTTCACCATCCACTCACCTTCAATCTGTTTGGCTTCCGCACCGACGCGCAAGGTACCAGAGGGGTGACCGAATACCACGGCAGTCCTGTCGCCACCACCGGCGGCCAGATTCACCAGCGTACCCGGTATTGCCGCGGCAGTGCCAATGGCAACAGCGGCGGTGCCCATCATTGCGTGGTGCAGCTTGCCCATGGACAGAGCGCGCACCAGCAGATCCGTATCCGCCGCCTTCACCTGCTTGCCACTGGATGATACGTAGTCCGCCGGCTTGGCAAGGAAAGCGACCTTGGGCGTATGTTGCCTCCCCGCCGCTTCATCCACATGCTTGATCAAGCCCATGCGCACGGCTCCGTGGGCGCGGATGGTTTCGAATTTGAGTAGCGCGACGGGATCGCCGTTGATGGCTTCCTGCAGCTCGGTACCGTTATAACCGACATCCTGGGCATTGATAAAAATGGTCGGAATGCCGGCATTGATCATGGTTGCCTGCAGTTTGCCGACACCGGGCACATCCAGCTCATCGACCAGATTACCGGTCGGAAACATGGCGCCGCCACCGTCCCCATCGCCATCATCGGCTGGATCGAGAAACTCGACCTGTACTTCCGCGGCAGGAAAGGTCACTCCGTCCAGTTCAAAATCACCGGTTTCCTGTACCTCGCCGTTGGTCATTGGCACGTGGGCAATAATGGTTTTACCGATATTGCTCTGCCAGATACGCACCACGGCGATGCCGTTATCCGGTACACGGCTGGCATCCACCAACCCACCGGCGATGGCAAAGGCGCCTACCGCCGCCGACAGATTGCCGCAGTTACCGCTCCAATCTACAAAGGCGGTATCGATCGAGACCTGACCAAACAGGTAGTCGACGTCATGCTCTGGCTGGGTGCTTTTGGCCAGAATGACGGTCTTGCTGGTGCTGGAGGTTGCGCCGCCCATCCCGTCGGTTTGCTTGCCGTAGGGGTCGGGGCTGCCGATCACCCGCAGCAGGAGATTGTCACGTGCGGCTCCGGCCGCCTGCGCGGCCTCGGGCAGATCCTGCAAGCGGAAAAATACGCCTTTGCTGGTGCCGCCACGCATATAGGTGGCGGGTATTCTGATCTGGGGCTTGTGGGCCATGCTGGTTACTCCTTATGTACGTACTGTGTACGTAGTCACAAAAACAACGGTGCTGAAGCGCTGACGTTTTCATACGTCGATGCTTACACCGGGACCTGGGGTCGGCGTCGCGTTGCCCTGCACCTTACGTGGACACGCCGTGAACCCGTCCCTGGGGGCTCGTTGCGCCCATCCCTGGGCGCAAACGGTCCACTACAGGTGCAGGGCAGCGCGGCGCAATATCACTCCGAGCCGCCTTCGTTCTATTCCTCGCGACTGTCGACAGTTGCCTCCAGCTTGTTGCCTTCAGATAGCCACTGGATGGCGAACTTATCCGTTGTCAGGCCGCGGGGGCCGCCTCAAGAAAGTCTTGAGCAAAGCGCTGCAATATGCCGCCAGCATCGAATATCGATACTTCTTCCTGGGTATCCAGGCGGCAGGTCACAGGGACTTCAACACGCTCGCCGTTACGACGATTGATCACCAGCGTCATAGTGCTGCGCGGTGTGATGTCGCCTGAAACGTCGAAGGTTTCGGTGCCATCAATTCCCAGTGTCTTGCGCGTGGTGCCCGGCAGAAATTCCAGCGGCAGCACACCCATACCCAACAGGTTGGTGCGGTGAATGCGCTCGAAGCCTTCGGCGGCAATCGCTTCAACGCCGGCCAGCCGCACGCCCTTGGCCGCCCAGTCTCGTGAGGAACCCTGACCGTAATCCGCACCGGCGATAATGATCAGCGGCTGCTTGCGCTCCATATAGGTTTCAATCGCTTCCCACATGCGTGTGATCGTGCCTTCCGGCTCGATGCGCGCCAGCGAGCCCTGCTTGATCTGGCCATTCTCCAGCACCATTTCATTCAGCAGCTTGGGGTTGGCGAAGGTGGCGCGCTGTGCGGTCAGGTGGTCGCCGCGGTGCGTTGCGTAGGAGTTGAAGTCCACTTCCGGCACGCCCATCTTGTGCAGGTAGGCGCCGGCGGCGCTGTCCAGCATGATGGCGTTGGATGGCGACAGGTGATCGGTAGTGATGTTGTCACCCAGCACCGCCAGTGCGCGCATGCCCTTCAGCGACCGCTCACCAGCCAATGCGCCTTCCCAATAGGGCGGCCGGCGGATATAGGTGCTCTGCGGCCGCCATTCGTACAGCGGGTTGATGTTCTGCGCTTCCCGGGTGATATCGAACATCGGGATATAGACTTCGCGATACTGCTCAGGCTTGACGCTGGTTTTGACGATGGCGTTGATTTCCTCGTCGCTAGGCCAGATATCCTTGAGGCGGATCGGGTTGCCCTGCTGATCATGACCGAGCACATCCTTTTCGATATCGAAACGGATGGTGCCGGCAATCGCATAGGCCACCACCAGCGGTGGTGAAGCCAGAAACGCCTGCTTGGCATAGGGATGAATACGACCATCGAAGTTGCGGTTGCCTGAGAGCACCGCTGTGGCATACAGATCACGCTCAACCACTTCTTTCTGAATCACCGGATCCAGAGCGCCACTCATGCCATTACAGGTGGTGCAGGCGAAAGCGACTACACCGAAGCCGAGATTTTCCAGCTCGCCGAGCAGATCAGCTTCTTCCAGGTACATCTTCACCGTCTTGGAGCCCGGTGCCAGCGAAGACTTCACCCAGGGCTTGCGGGTCAGGCCAAGCTTGTTCGCGTTGCGCGCGATCAAGCCTGCAGCAATCATGTTGCGCGGGTTGCTGGTATTGGTGCAGCTAGTAATCGCCGCGATGATCACTGCGCCATCGGGCATCTTGCCCTCTTCATTCTCGACTACGCCGCTGATACCACGCGCGGCCAGTTCGGATGTTGGCAGCAAGGCATGCGGGTTCGACGGACCGGCCAGGGTGCGTGGCACGCTGGTCAGATCGAAGCGCAGGACCCGCTCGTACTCGGCATGGGTAAGGGTGTCTGCCCATAACCCGGTTTCCCGGGCATATTGCTCCACCAGCCTGACCTGATCGTCTTCACGACCGGTCAGCTTGAGGTATTCGATAGTTTGTTCGTCGATATAGAACATCGCCGCGGTAGCGCCGTACTCCGGCGTCATGTTGGAGATGGTCGCGCGGTCGCCCACGGTCAGGTTCGAAGCCCCTTCGCCGTAGAATTCCAGGTAAGCGCCGACTACCCGCTCTTTACGCAAAAACGCAGTCAGCGCCAACACCAGATCGGTACTGGTAATGCCGGGCTGCAGTTTGCCCGTGAGCTCCACACCGATGATATCCGGCAGGCGCATCCAGGAGGCACGGCCGAGCATTACGCTTTCCGCTTCCAGACCGCCCACACCGACCGATATCACGCCCAGCGCATCGACCATGGGTGTATGGCTGTCGGTACCGACGCACGTATCCGGAAAGGCCACGCCATCGACCACCTGCACCACCGGCGACATCTTCTCCAGATTGATCTGGTGCATGATGCCGTTACCGGGCGGGATCACGTCGACATTCTTGAACGCAGTCTTGGTCCAGTTGATGAAATGAAAGCGGTCATCATTGCGGCGGTCTTCAATGGCGCGGTTCTTCTCGAACGCATCCTTTTCGAACCCGGCATGCTCGACGGCCAACGAGTGGTCGACGATCAACTGCGTGGGTACCACCGGGTTGACCTTGGATGGATCACCGCCCTTTTCGGCGATGGCATCGCGCAGGCCGGCGAGATCGACCAGCGCGGTCTGGCCGAGAATGTCGTGGCACACCACGCGGGCAGGAAACCAGGGGAAGTCCAGATCGCGGCGGCGCTCGATAAATTGCTTCAGCGATTCGGTGAGCATCGCCGGATCACAGCGGCGCACCAGGTTCTCCGCATGAATGCGCGAGGTATAGGGCAGCTTGTCGTAAGCACCCGGCTGAATGGCATCGACGGCTTCACGGGTGTCGAAGTAATCCAATTGGGTGCCAGGCAGCGACTTGCGGTATTGGCTATTCATATCAACGGCTCTCTATCGGCTCGACGGTGCGCGGCGCCACGCCAACGTACTCGGCGCTCGGGCGAATAATACGGTTATCCGCGCGCTGCTCCATTACGTGAGCAGCCCACCCCGTCAAACGGCTCATGACGAAGATCGGCGTGAACAGCTTGGTCGGAATACCCATGAAGTGATAGGCCGAGGCATGGAAGAAATCGGCGTTGCAGAACAGTTTTTTCTCGCGCCACATCACTTCTTCGCAGCGCACTGACACCGGATACAGCACGGTATCGCCGACGTCCTTAGCGAGTTTTTCGGACCATTGCTTGATGATCTCGTTGCGCGGGTCACTGGTGCTGTAGATCGCGTGGCCAAAGCCCATGATCTTTTCCTTGCGCTCGAGCATGCCGAGCATTTCCTTCTCGGCGTGATCGGCACTGGTAAAGCGCTCGATCATGTCCATTGCTGCTTCATTGGCGCCGCCATGCAGCGGGCCGCGCAGGGAGCCGATCGCAGCGGTCACGCAGCTGTGCATATCGGACAGGGTCGAGGCACAAACGCGGGCGGTGAAGGTCGAGGCATTGAATTCGTGTTCCGCGTACAGGATCAGCGACACGTTCATGGTCGCTTCATGCAGTGCGTTGGGCTTTTCACCGCGCAGCATATGCAGGAAGTGCGCACCAACCGAGTCATCATCGGTGCTCTCATCGATACGCACGCCGTCGTGACTGAAGCGATACCAGTAGCAGATGATCGACGGGAATGCGGCAAGCAAACGATCGGTGGCATCCTGCTGCTGATCGAAGCTGGCTTCTGTTTCTAGGTTGCCGAGCATCGAGCAGCCGGTGCGCATCACATCCATTGGGTGAGCGTCTTTGGGAATCAGCTCCAGCACATCCTTCAAGGCCTTGGGCAGACTACGCAGGCCTTTGAGCTTGGTCTTGTAGGCATCCAGCTCGGCTTTGGTGGGCAGTTCGCCCTTGAGAATAAGGTGCGCCACTTCTTCAAACTGACAGTTGGCCGCCAGATCCTTCACATCGTAACCACGGTAGGTCAGACCCGAGCCGGTTTGGCCGACGGTGGACAAGGCGGTCTTGCCAGCGACCTGGCCACGCAGGCCTGCACCACTGAGTTTCTTTGCTTCAGACATGTTTGTTCTCCTTCTTGTTGGACCCGTGCTTGCTTGGCAGCCGGATCAGGATTTCTTTTGCGCGAAGAGCGCGTCAAGCTTCTGCTCGAAGACGTGGTAATCGATACGGTCATACAGCTCCATACGAGTCTGCATGGTATCGATGACATTCTGTTGCGTGCCGTCGCGGCGAATGGCGGTGTAGACATTTTCCGCCGCCTTGTTCATCGCGCGGAAGGCCGACAGCGGATAAAGCACCAGCGAGACATCGGCAGAAGCCAGCTCGTCAGTGGTATATAAAGGTGTCGCACCAAATTCGGTGATGTTGGCCAGGATCGGCGCCTTGACCTTGGAAGCGAACAGCTTGTACATGTCCAGCTCGGTAATCGCCTCGGGGAAGATCATGTCCGCCCCGGCTTCGATACAGGCCGCTGCGCGGTCCAGTGCCGACTCCAGGCCTTCCACCGCCAGCGCATCGGTGCGCGCCATGATCACGAAGCTGTCATCGGTACGCGCATCCACCGCGGCCTTGATGCGATCAACCATTTCCTGCTGACTGACAATTTCCTTGTTGGGCCGATGGCCGCAGCGCTTGGCACCGACTTGATCCTCGATATGCATGGCGGCGGCGCCAAACTTGATCATCGACTTGACCGTACGCGCCACGTTAAAGGCGCTGGAGCCAAAACCGGTATCCACATCGACCAGCAGCGGCAAGTCACATACATCGGTGATGCGGCGTACATCGGTCAGCACGTCATCCAGGCCGGTAATGCCCAGGTCTGGTAGACCCAGCGAACCTGCAGCCACCCCGCCGCCGGAAAGATAGATCGCCTTGAAGCCTGCACGCTTGGCCAGCAGCGCATGGTTGGCGTTGATCGCACCCACCACCTGCAATGGATGTTCTTCGGCTACCGCATCGCGGAAACGTTGACCTGGGGTTTTTGACATCAGACTGTCCCTCCTGAGGAAGTGGGAACGCCGCCCTGCTCTTGCATGCGGCGTTCGATGTTGCGGCGTGAGGCGCTGATATGGCGACGCATCAGCATTTCCGCGAGTTCACCATCGCGATCGGCGATGGCTTCGATAATTCGATGGTGCTCAGCAAACGCCTGCTGCGGACGCTTGGGCGTGGTAGAAAAGCGATAACGGTACATGCGCACCAGATGGTACAGGTCACCACAAAGCATATCGCTCAGGGTACGATTTTTGCTGCCCTGGATAATCAGATAATGGATATCCAGATCGCCTTCCTGCTGATAGTAGGATTCGTTGGCCTTCAGGCCACTGTGCTGTTCGTGCTCGGCCAACACCTCTCGCAGACCGGCTATTTCGCTTTCAGTCATATTGGCTGCAGCTTGTCGACAGGCCATTCCTTCCAGCGCTTCACGAACGTGATATAGCTCTATCAGCTCGGCGTAGCTCAGCGACACCACGCGTACCCCCGCATGCGGGATGCGTACCACCAGACGTCGACCTTCCAATCGCCGGATAGCCTCACGCAGAGGCCCACGGCCGATACCGAAGGTGGTTGACAGGTACTGCTCGCTGATACGCGCGCCAGGAGGGATATCGCCTTTGACGATGGCGGTCTGAATACGCTGAAAAGCACCATCAGAGAGCGTTAATGCGGGAGATACTTCGCTGACTTCTGCCATCACCTGGAGCCTTGTCTACAATACGTCATAATTGTCGCAGCAATTGACGAATACTGCGCCAGCCAACACAGGATTGTCAACAATCCACAAATAGCATTTTGGTCTACCCTATTAACAAAGCAGCACAAAGGCCCTACGAGCAGACGAATGTCCATGCTAAGATGCCGCCTGTCGTTGTTGCGGTGCCTGTCAATGCTGCGGTGCCTGCCGAAGTTGCGCCTGCCGGAGCAGCAATTCCTATAGCTCGTTGAGAAGACTATGCAATCGATCAATCTGCACCTGAAAATCCTGATCGCCATATTGGTCAGCCTGGGTTTGGCCATCACCGCTTACCAGATCTACGTGTTGGACATCCCTGTCACCCAGGATGAAACCGACGACATCTGGAGCCTCGATGCCAGACTGGAATTCCAGGCCGTCGCGGGCACGCCCGTCAAGGCGCAGATGTTCATACCGCCGCTCAATCAGAACTACATCAGCCTCAACGAAAGCTTCATTTCCAACAATTATGGCGTCAGCATCAATCAGGCTCAGGGCAACCGTAGAGTAACCTGGTCGGCGCGGCGTGCCAGCGGCAATCAGTCGCTCTACTATCGCCTGGTACTGACCCAGCGCTACAGCCCGGATGCACTGGAAGATCCAGCGCCCGCACCGCGCCAGCCGATTGAGCTGGAAGGTGCCGAACAAGTGGCCGCTGACGCATTGATTCGTCCGATTCGTCAGACTTCAGCCGACATTGAAACCTTCGTCAGCGAAGCCATTCGCCGGGTCAATGACATTACCGATGACAACGTCAGCTTGCTGCTGGGTGAAGACACCTCGCCGCTGGGCAAGGCGCGAGTCATCAATATTCTGCTGTCCAACGCGCGCATTCCGTTGCAGATGGTGCACACCGTGCGCCTGGAAAATACCCCCAACCAGGAACCCGAGCTCTGGCTGCGCAGCCACAACGGCGAGCGCTGGATGTATTTCCACCCGGAAACCGGCCAGCAGGGCATCCCGGAAAACCGTCTGATCTGGTGGAGTGGTACCGATCCGCTGTTCAACCTGGAAGGTGGCCGTCAGGGTCGGGTGACCATCACGCTGAACAACAGTGAGATGAATGCACTGCGCCTAGCTGAAATGACAACTGACAACACCTCCTCGGCGTTGCTGGAATACTCGCTGTACGGCCTGCCATTGCATGCTCAGCAGGTTTACCGGGTCATGATCATGATCCCGATCGGCGTACTGGTTATTCTGATCCTGCGCAACATCATCGGCATCCAGACGCTGGGCACCTTTACCCCGGTACTGATCTCGCTGGCCTTCCGCGAAACCGATATTGGCTGGGGTATTGTGCTCTTTACCTTGATCACCGCGCTGGGTCTGTCGCTACGCTCCTACCTTGAACATCTGAAGCTGCAGATGCTGCCGCGACTCTCGGTGGTACTGACCTTTGTCGTCGTGGTCATCGCCGGCATTACCTTGCTGGGCCATAAGTTGGGTATGGAGAAAGCGCTTTCGGTCTCCCTGTTCCCGATGGTAATTCTGACCATGACCATCGAGCGTTTGTCCATCACCTGGGAAGAGCGTGGCGGCGGGCACTCCTTCAAGGTCGCGCTGGGCACACTCTTTGCCGCTACTCTGGCGCACCTGCTGATGAGCGTGCCGGAACTGGCCTACTTCGTCTTCACCTTCCCGGCCGTGCTGCTGGTACTGGTGGGCTTCATGCTGGCCATGGGTCGCTACCGCGGTTATCGCCTGACCGAACTGGTGCGCTTCAAGGCACTGACCACCAAGGGCTGAGGAGACACCATGTTTTTCTGGAAAACCTGGAAGACCCTGAGCGATGCCGGGGTCATGGGCATCAACCGCCGCAATGCGGACTACGTGCTCAAGTACAACAAGCGGAACCTGTATCCGATTGTCGATGACAAGATCCTGACCAAGGAGCGCGCTATCTCCGTGGGCATTGATGTGCCCGAGCTCTACGGCGTGATCGAGACGGAAAAGGATATCGACAAGTTTGATGCCATTGTCGAAAAGTATCGCGACTTTGTGATCAAACCCGCCCAAGGGGCCGGTGGTGACGGCATCATCGTCATCGCCGACCGTTTTGAGGGCATGTTCAAGACCGTGTCCGGCAAGATTATCAGCCGTGAAGAAATCGGCCACCATATCTCCAGCATTCTTTCAGGCCTCTACTCCCTGGGCGGCCACCGCGATCGGGTGCTTATCGAGTACCGCGTCAGCCCTGACCCGCTATTCAAGAGCATCAGCTACGAAGGCGTGCCGGACATTCGCATCATCCTGTTGATGGGCTACCCGGTGATGGGCATGGTGCGTCTGCCTACCCGCCAATCCGGCGGCAAGGCCAACCTGCACCAGGGCGCTATCGGCGTGGGTGTGGACCTGGCTACCGGGCAGACCCTCAAGGGTACCTGGCTGAACAAGAAGATTGCCAAACACCCTGACACCACCAACCAGGTCGACGGCGTGCAGTTGCCGGACTGGGATGGTTTCATGAATCTGGCGGCCTCCTGTTACGAGTTGTCCGGCCTGGGTTATATCGGCGTGGATCTGGTGCTGGACGAGGAAAAGGGTCCGCTGATTCTTGAGCTCAACGCGCGTCCGGGCCTGAATATCCAGATTGCCAACGACGCGGGTCTCACGGCCCGCTGCCATATGGTTGAGCGTCATCTGGCGGCGCTGAAAAAAACCGGACGCACCGAGTCGGTCGCTGACCGTGTTGCCTACGCCCAGAAGCATTTTGGCCAACCGGCGTCCCGTACCGAGAAAGCTGCCGAGGAGCCCGGCACAGCAGCATGAGCACACCGCAGGCCGCGTGCTATCGGCTGGTCGAGCTTGCGTACCAGGCGGATCCCCTTCCGCGACTCAGGCTGCTGCGCGATCTTGGCCATCCTGTACTGCTCGACTCGGCTGCCGGCATTGAGCGGTTTGCGCGCTACAGCATACTGGCCGCTGGGCCCCAGGCCTTCGTTACACCCTTGGCCGACGAGTCTGGCCTGGATACCCTTGAACGCCTCCGAGCGGCACTGAGCGGCTTGCCCGCCGCAACCTGGCCTGATGGGCTCAAGCTGCCGTTTGGCGCTGGCGCCCTGGGCTATCTGAGCTACGACTTCGGCCGCCGACTGGAAACCCTTCCGGCCCTGGCTTCGGCTGATGTCAGCCTGCCCAGCCTCCAGATGGGTATTTATGCCTGGAGTATCGTCAGCGATCGCACCCGGCAACAAAGCTGGCTGGTTTGTCATCCCAGCCTCCCCCATGCTCAACAGCAAGCGCTACTGAGCCGGCTGGATGGCGCCGCGCAGGAACCCTGCGAATTCACTCTCACAGCGCCCTTCAAAGCTGAGCAAAGCAGAGCGGCTTACCAGGCTTCGTTCGAGCGCGTGCAGGAGTACATTCAGGCCGGGGACTGCTACCAGATCAATCTTTCGCAACGTTTCAGCGCAGACTGCAGCGGCGATCCACTGACGGCCTATCAACGCTTGCGGGCGGCTTGCCCGGTACCCTTTGCTGCCTATCTGGAATCGCCCGAACACAGTTTGCTATGCCTTTCTCCAGAGCGGTTTCTCAGCGTCACCGACGGCGTAGTCGAAACACGTCCGATCAAGGGCACACGCGCGCGGGGCGCCAGCGAGGAAGAGGACGCGCGGCTGGCGGCCGACCTGCAGACCAGCCTCAAGGACCGCGCCGAGAATCTGATGATCGTCGATTTGCTGCGCAACGATCTCAGCCGTACGTGCGCGCCAGGCAGCGTGAGGGTACCCGAGCTGTTCAAACTGGAAAGTTATCCGAATGTGCATCACCTGGTCAGCTCCGTGACCGGCGTGCTGGCGCGTGGTCACGATGCGCTGAATCTGTTGGCAGGGGCTTTCCCCGGCGGCTCCATTACCGGCGCACCCAAGATCCGCGCCATGCAGATAATCGAGGAGCTGGAACCGGTGCGGCGCAGCCTGTATTGCGGCAGCATCGGCTATATCGGCTGCGAAGGTCAGATGGACCTGAATATCGCCATACGCAGCCTGGTCCACCAGCGGGACCGCCTGTATTGCTGGGGTGGCGGCGGGATAGTGGCGGACTCCGAAGGCGAATCGGAGTATCAGGAAACGCTGGCCAAGGTGCGGGTGCTGATGGACGCCCTGGCGGGCTAAGCTAGAAGCTAGAAGCTAGAAGTGTGAGGCATGATTTTTATAGACAAGCGTTATTTCTGAAAGATTTCCCAATCGCCTGCTACCCATCGCGCTTCCAGCTTCTAGCTTCCAGCTTCCAGCTTCCAGCTTCCAGCTCAATCAGCCTAAAGGCTGAGTGTCCGATTCGACGCCTTGATAAATTCCTGCTTCAGCTCCTCGAAGGTGTGCACCGCCGGAAACTGCGGAAATTCGGCGATTACGTTATCGGGCGCATGGAACAGAATACCGGCATGGGCTTCGGACAGCATAGTGGTGTCGTTATAGGAGTCGCCAGCGGCAATGATGCGATAGTAAAGGCTCTTGAAAGCCAGTACCGATTGGCGCTTGGGATCTTTTTGGCGCAACTGATAATCCACGACCCGATCGGTGTCGTCGGTAATCAAACGGTGGCAAAGCAACGTCGGGAAGCCCAACTGACGCATCAGCGGCTGTGAGAACTCATAAAAGGTGTCAGACAAAATGACCACCTGAAAGCGCTCGCGCAACCAGTTAACAAATTCCACGGCGCCATCCAGCGGGCTCAGCGTGGCAATCACTTCCTGAATATCGCTCAGTTTGAGGCCGTGCTCATCCAGAATCCGCAGACGCTGGCGCATCAATACGTCGTAATCTGGAATATCCCGTGTGGTGGCCTTGAGTTCGGCAATACCGGTTTTTTCAGCAAAGGCGATCCAGATTTCCGGGACCAGAACCCCTTCAAGATCAAGGCAGGCGATTTCCACAGACGACTCCTGATAGGCAATTTGAATTGGCGCACAATCTACCGGCTAGGCGGGCCTGGCGCAATGCTTGGCGAGCCGGACCCATGATAGCGTCAGAACATTTGGGTATAAAAGTATAACCAAATAAAGGAGGATCGACTAAAACACCTTTGCTAGACTGCCCGCCATTAGCAGCCCGCGCAGACGGGCGCCGCCCGTTCCGGAGAAGCCAATGGCCCTTGATCACTTTGATGTAGATGCACTTGCCCTGGAGTATGCCACCAAGTCCCCGCAGCAGATTCTGCAGTTGGCCCTCGGCCACTTCGAGGACCTATGGCTATCCTTCAGCGGCGCCGATGACATCGTGGTGCTGGACATGGCCTGGAAGATCAACCCGCAGATCAAGGTTTTCACCCTGGATACCGGTCGCCTGCATCCGGAGACCTACCAGTTTCTGGAAAAGGTCAGAAAGCATTACGGCATTCAGCTGGAAGTACTCTCCCCCGACCAACAGGCTCTGGAGCAGTACGTGAAAGAAAAAGGCCTGTTCGATTTTTATGAAAGCGGGCATGGCGAATGCTGTGGCGTGCGCAAGATTGCGCCGCTACGCCGCAAGCTGGCAGGCGTGGATGCGTGGATCACAGGGCAACGCAAGGATCAGAGCCCCGGCACCCGCAGCCATGTACCGGTGATCGAGATTGACGGCGGCTTCAGCGGCCCCGGCCGTGAGCTGGTGAAGTTCAACCCCCTGGCCAACTACACCAGCGAAGATATCTGGAACTACATCCGCATGCTGGAAATACCCTACAACAGCCTGCACGAACGGGGTTTTGTCAGCATTGGATGTGAGCCCTGTACCCGCCCTGTCCTGCCTAATCAGCATGAGCGCGAGGGTCGTTGGTGGTGGGAGGAGGCAACGCAGAAAGAATGTGGCCTGCACGCCGGAAACCTGATCGCCAGGGGTTGAAGCAGCTTCAAGCTTGAAGCGGCAAGCATCAAGAAACCCCAGTCTCCTGAACAACCTGCTCTAGGTTTTAGCTTGCAGCTCGCTACTGACGCCAACGGCGTCAGTGCACTGGCAGCTCAACGCCGTCAAACACCTCGTCCAACTCGGCCTTGGTATGGCACTGCAAGGCTTTCTCCACCCTTTCGCGCGTCAGATGGGGGGCAAATTCGTGCATGAAGTCATACATGAAGCCGCGCAGGAAGGTGCCACGACGGAAGCCGATCTTGGTCACGCTCGGCTCGAACAGATGCCCGGCATCGATCATCACCAGATCGGAATCCAGTACCGGGTCAACCGCCATCTTCGCCACAATACCGACGCCCAGACCGAGGCGCACGTAGGTCTTGATCACGTCGGCATCGGCTGCGGTAAAGACCACCTTGGGCGACAGGCCACGATTGCTGAAAGCCTCGTCCAGCTTTGAGCGTCCGGTAAAGCCAAACACATAAGTCACCAGCGGATGCTCAGCCAGCGCTTCCAGAGAAAGGTTGGCGACCTGAGTCAGGGGATGCCCCTTGGGCACGATCACGCAGCGATTCCAGCGGTAACAGGGCATCATCACCAGATCGGCAAAGAGTTCCAGGGCTTCAGTGGCAATGGCGAAGTCCGCAGTGCCGTCCACGGTCATTTCACAAATCTGGATGGGCGTTCCCTGGTGCATGTGCAGTGACACATCAGGGTAACGCTGTATGAATTTGCTGATGATCGGCGGCAAGGCGTAACGCGCCTGGGTGTGGGTGGTCGCCAGAGTCAGGTTGCCCTTGCGCTCGTTGCTGAACTCCTGAGCTATCTGCTTGATACTGTCGACCTTGCGCAGGATCTCGCCTGCTGTCTGGATGATGCGTTCACCGGCCGGCGTAATGCGGGTCAAATGTTTGCCGCTGCGGGAGAACACTTCCACACCCAGCTCATCCTCCAGAAGGCGGATCTGTTTGCTGATCCCGGGTTGGGAGGTATACAGGCTCTGAGCGGTAGCGGAGACATTCAAATCATGATGGGCTACTTCCCAGATGTAGCGCAGTTGCTGCAATTTCATCAGTACATTCCCCTTTTATGTCCAACTGCGCCGATATCCAGCGGCGCCATGCCCCGGCGCTATATAACCATATTAGCGTATTTATCAATCATGTTAGACCATAAAAGACGGGGATTACTGCAATTGAATTGAAATATTCCGACCGCCGGTATCCTCGGCACGGACGAACGCCAAGGCATCAGGGCTTGATCAGAAGGTTACTGATGCCATGCGGGACATGTCCGGTGGGCACTACACCGACCGCGCTGCGGCAATGCCCCTCTTGATCATCGAAGAAAAGATCGGCACCAAAAGCGCGCAGAAACTCGGATTTGTCCATGCCACCGAGGAACAGCGATTCGTCCAGACGGATGTCCCATTCCCGCAGCGTGCGAATCACCCGTTCATGGGCCGGAGCACTGCGGGCAGTGAACAGTGCGGTGCGGATCGGGCACTCCCCTGCGGCAAATTCTGTCTGGATTCGATTCAAGGCCGCAAGAAACGCCTTGAACGGCCCCCCGCCCAGTGGATCACGCGCCGAAGCGCGCTCACTTGCCTGGAATGCCTCCAGGCCATCGCGCTGAAAGACCTGCTCGGACTCATCGGAAAACAGCACGGCGTCACCATCGAAGGCGATACGCAGTTCATCGCGCATTTCCCGGGGTTGCTTGGAAGGCAGAATAGTCGCCGCAGCAAAGCCTGCTTCCAGCGCGCTGCGCACATCCTCGGCGTGAGTGGAGAGAAACAATTGCGTGCCAAAGGCGGGGAGATATTGAAAGGGGCTGCGGCCGCCAGCAAAGGCGGCTCGGGTAATACCCAGGCCGTAGTGCTGGATGGAATTGAAAACGCGCAGGCCGGTGTCGGCGCTGTTGCGTGACAGCAACACCACCTCCACCCGACTGTCGCCCTCCAGCATGCTGTTGATGCGCAACAGCTTCTGGACCAGGCCAAAAGCCTCGCCCTGCTGCAGGGGAGAATCTTCCCGGGCTATCTGATACTGCCGGTAGGCCTCCAGGCCTTCTTGCTCGTAGACCTGATGACTTTCATCCAGATCAAACAGCGCTCTGGAGGAAATGGCTATGACCAGTTTATCGCCTAGCCTGACCGGCATGACATATCCTTACTCGGGTTGCAGGTAACTGCCTTGAACAAAGGTCAGCATGTTCAACAATGCCTCGGTTTTCGGCATGCTGCAACCGGCCGCTGTGCCGAGCTTGAGCGCTTCTGCATAAAGGCTGTCCAGCTCCATGGGCCGCTTGTGCAGCCAGTCGTGATACATGCTGGGGTAATAATCGGGCATGTGCCGGGTGGCCTTCAGCAATTTGGCCGCATAATCCTCGGGCATCTCGTGGCCGCAGGCTTTGGCCGCGGCAATCACTTCGCTCATCAGATCGCCAATCAGCTGACGACTGGCCGGGCTCTTGAGCAACGCTTCAGTACCCGCATCCAGCAACACGGAAACGCCGTTGAAAGAGGCGTTCCAGACCAGTTTCTGCCAACGCGCGGCGTCGATATTGGCCATTTCACGCGCTTCTATACCGGCACTGCGGAACAGTTCGGCGGCGCTGGCAATGATCTCGGCGGCATCCGCGCCGGTCGCCGACCCTGAGTGGTAACCGAGATCAACCAGACCGTTGGCCTGATGCTTCACCTGGCCAGGACCCTCGCGATACAGACAAACGTAGCAAAGGCCGCCGATCAGATGAATATGGTCCGGCAGCAAGGGGCGTAGATAGGTCTCGTTATTCAGACCATTCTGGAACAGGACTACCTTGGCCCCCTGCGCAGCCGCCGCCGCAATGATAGGCGCAAGCTCGGCATTGCCGGTGGCCTTGGTGCCCACCAACAGCCAATCGCAGGCAGGCATGCTGGCTACGTCGTTATAGGCTTGCACCGGATTCAGCGTCATGCTGCCGTGTACCATGCTATCAACCGTGATGCCGTCTTTCACCACCGCATCGTATTCGCTGCGTAACAGGAAGTGCACATCATGACCGGCATTGGCCAGCATGAGGCCGTAGAATCCGCCGATGGCTCCGGTGCCGATAACGCCGATACGTGGTTTGCCCTGCTGCATGAGAACCTCATTATTCGATTGGTTGTTCACAAAGGATGCGTGGCTGTGGCGTGTGAGCCCACAGCGATGTCGATCACCATGGTAATCGCGGCGGGCTAGTTGAAACAGTCAGCCACGCGACAAAGGTTCGGAGAATCCGCTTTTACTGTTGATTGAGGGGCTTAATCAGCCCAATACAGCATCACGGGGTAGCCTCGATGGGCATCCTTGATTAAGCTGTCAGCACTTATTAAAGGTAGCCCGATTGACTACCTAACTGACCTGCCGGGATAGATGATGGCCGACTTACCGATTGATGATCTTAACGTTGCCTCCAACGAGGTTCTGATTACACCTGCCCAGCTCAAGGCCAAGATACCCATGAGCGCGGCATCCGAAGCCACCGTGGTGAAAAGCCGCCAGGTAATTCGCGACATTCTTGATGGTCGCGATCACCGCCTGTTCATCGTCATCGGGCCATGCTCGATTCATGATCTGGAGGCAGCCAAGGATTATGCCGCGCGCCTCAAGCAGTTGGCAGATGAAGTCAGCGACACCCTGTACCTGGTGATGCGTGTCTATTTCGAGAAGCCGCGCACCACTGTCGGCTGGAAAGGCCTGATCAACGATCCCTATCTGGATGACTCGTTCAAGGTTGCCGATGGCCTGCATATTGGTCGTCAACTGCTCAGCGACCTCACCGCCATGGGCCTGCCGACGGCTACCGAGGCACTGGACCCGATCTCCCCCCAGTATCTGCAGGATCTGATCTCCTGGTCGGCTATCGGTGCGCGTACTACCGAGTCCCAGACTCACCGCGAGATGTCCTCCGGCCTGTCTTCGGCCGTAGGTTTCAAGAACGGTACTGACGGCAGCCTGACGGTCGCGATCAATGCCCTGCAGTCGGTTTCTAGCCCCCACCGTTTTCTGGGTATCAACCAGGACGGTCAGGTGTCCATCGTCACCACCAAGGGCAATCAGTATGGCCATGTGGTGCTGCGCGGCGGCAACGGCAAGCCGAACTATGATTCGGTCAGCGTCTCCTTGTGCGAGAAGGATCTGGAGAAGGCCGGCATTGCGCCGAACATCATGGTCGATTGCAGCCACGCCAACTCCAACAAGGATCCTGGCCTGCAGCCGTTGGTGATGGACAACGTCGCCAATCAGATTCTCGAGGGTAACAACTCGATTATTGGTTTGATGGTGGAAAGTCATATCGGCTGGGGTAATCAGTCGATCCCCAAGGATCTGTCGCAGCTGCAATACGGCGTATCGGTGACCGATGCCTGTATCGACTGGGATACCACCGTGACGAGCGTGCGCAGCATGCATGCCAAACTTCGTGATGTGCTGCCTGGCCGCGCGCGCGGCTGATTGGTAGCAGCAACAAAAAACCGCCTGTCGGCGGTTTTTTTGTGTCTGCACAACAGGCGTCAGAGCTCACGCTGTTTGAGCTTTTCCTGCCGGAGCATATAGCGCTCCACATAAGAGCAGGATGGGATAACGGTATACCCTTGGTCTGCGGCGAACTTCAACGCGTGCTCGGTCAATAACGCAGCCAACCCCTTTCCACGCAGCGCGTTGGGGACGTAGGTGCGATAAATATCCAGGGTTTTCTTGCCCAGATCCATATACGCCAGGTAGGCCCTGGACCCATCAATCGCAACGTAGAACTGTTTATCCTGCGTATCGTGCTGAATAGATGCGTTCAGACTCATGCCAACCTCCCCGCCAACCATCGCATGCGATGCCTTTCTCGTGAAAAAGCACCGCCTAATTAACGTTGACCCGTGGTATCGGGAATAATTCCCAACACCGCGGAATATTCAGCTCAACTACACCAGCTACCCAACCGGATTTACCCCTATTCCAAGTGCCATCAGCAGGGCAATCGAGGCCAGACAGGCAATAACGGGGATTGCCACCGTGACCATGAACATATCCTTATAGGCTTCTTTATGTGTCAAACCCATGATCATGAAAGTGGCAATTACCGCGCCACAGTGCGGCAGAGAGTCCAGGCCGCCGGACGCAATCGCCGCGATACGATGAAGAATCTCGGGCTCGATCCCCATTTCCAGATAACTGGGTGCCAATGTCTGCATGAAAATCTGCAGGCCGCCTGAAGACGAACCGACGATCGCGGACACTACGCTGGCAGAGGCGAATACCGACAGCAGTGGCGGCAGATCGGCATTGAGCATCCACTGGGCAAACTGGCCGAAGCCGGCAGTCTGAGTAACCACGCCGCCAAAGCCGATAACCGCAGCGGTATTGATCAGCGGCATGATCGAATCTTCCGCGCCCTGACCGAATACTTCCACCACCTTGCGGCGCATGCTCGGAAACAGCACCACACAGGTCAGCGAGCCTAGAATCAACGCCATGCTCGGCCAGATAATCGGCTGGGTCTGACTGAAAGTCAGCAGTTCGGCAAAACCGCTGTCACTCTGCGACCAGTCGCCGAGGCCGATAATCAACCGTGGCAACATGATCACCCCCAACACCACGACCATGGGCACCAGCGCGAGCTTCCAGGAAGGTACATCGTTCGGGTCGCCGGCCAGTTGCTCCATGCGACGGTCCTGGGCATTTTCAATGAAACCTTCGCCGTTGGCCTTGGCTAGCCGCCAACCGCGCTCCACATACCACATACCCAGGCCGGCCATGATCCCTGCAGCGAACAGGCCGATCCAGCCGCCCGCAAATAGATCAGTGCCCAGAGAACTGGCGGAAATCACGTTATGGATGGAGGGTGTGCCCGGCAAAGCCGTCATGGTGAAGGTGCCCGCGCCTACCGAGGTAGCGGCCGCCCAGAGGCGTTTGGGCAGGTTGGCTTCACGCATCAGCGTGATGCCCAGCGGGTACATGGTGAACACCACAACGAACACCACAACACCGCCATAGGTCAGCAATGCGCAGACGATCATGCCGACCAGCAGAGTATGTTTGATCCCCAGGCCGCGGGTGATAGCCAGCGCTATGCTCTTGGCTGCCTGACTTGTCGCCATCGCCTTACCGAAAATGGCGCCGCAGAGGAACAGGAGAAAGAACCGGCCAGCAAAGCTGAAAGCACCCAGTGACCCTGAAGGATAGTATTCCAGTAACGTGCGGGGAATCAGCAGCCCATTGGTGAGCGCGACTACCAGTGAGCAGATCAGCGAAGCAACAAATATATTGATGCCTCGCATGGCCATGAAAATCAGCAGGGCCAAGCCCGCCAACAATCCCAGGTTTCCCAGCATAGGGTCTGTTCCTTATAGTTATTAATGACACTCGCGTCACAATACCTGAGCGTAATGACAATACAACCAACAACATGACCGCTCGATATGCTGAATACCCGCCATACCAAGTGATTTATGATTCACACCGAATTCACGGTCAGAATGAGCTGCTAGACTCTTTGCGTCGGGCGACCGACATCTGCACCCATTACAAGGAATAATCCATGAAAAACCTTTTGAAGGTGGCCACCCTCAGCCTGGTAACCAGCCTGGCGGTTGGTTGCACCAGCCAGCAGTATCAGGAAGAAACCACCGCCAGATTAACCGCGGCAGAGAAGGCCGCAGCAACGGCCCAGGCACGCGCTGACGAAGCTCATAGCAAGGCGGAGGAAGCGATGGTCGCTGCCCAGAGGGCTCAGCAGAACGCCCAGGAAGCCAATGCGCGCGCGATGCGCATTATCGAAAGCAGCCGCTCACGTTGAAACGGCTGGCGACTGAACAATAGCGATTGGTCCAGGCGAATTTGATTAGCGGCCGGCGGCCGCGTAGAGATCGAACTGGGGGCGGTCTGTTGGCTCGACGACATCCGAATGGGCCAACCCTAGCCTGACCGGACCACGCCCGGCGCGCATTTTCTGCGCACGGGCCTGGTCAAGGCACTGCGGACACAGGCTCGCCAGTGTGGCGCGCAGCAGCTCCCGATACACCGGGCGAGCGGGCAGCAGATCGCCACACAGCGTGCGCTCTACGGGCATATCCAGGCGCAGGTTGATATCCACCATATGCACGTGCCAAGGGTCCGCGACAAACAGATCCTGCTGCTCATCCTGTTCGACTACACACCAGCGCTTGGCCAGCCACGCAACAGTCACGCCATACTTCTCCGCATCAGGATTGCAGTTGCATCAGGGCTGCAACCAGGACTCGATATAGGGCCATACATTGTCAAGCAGGAGGGGCTGCGCCTCAGCGGTCGGGTGAATGCCATCGGATTGCATCAGACTCTGATCAGCCTCACCGGCAATACCTTCCAGCACAAAGGGCATCAGGGCGACATCATACTCTTCACTGACATCGGCAAACACCTGTTCGAAGGCTTGCGTATAGCGCACGCCGTAGTTTGGCGGGATGCGCATTCCCAGCAACAATACCTCTGCACCCGCATCCTGCGACTGTTTTACCATCGCCGAAAGATTCTGTTGCATATTGGCGGGGGGCATACCACGCAGCCCATCGTTGCCACCCAATTCTATCACCACCAGAGCGGGCTGATGCTGCTCCAGCAGGCGCGGCAAGCGGGCCAGCCCCCCCGCGGTAGTGTCGCCGCTGACGGACGCATTAATGACCTTGGCATCAGCCCCCTGGTCCTCCAGGCGCTGCTCCAGCAAGGCAGTCCAGCCCTGATCGATTTCCAGACCGAAAGCGGCACTGATACTATCACCGACTATCAATATACCCTGCGCGCTGGCAGGTACCATGGGCGCTACCAGCAACAGGCAGGCCAGCAAAACTCTTTTCACATTTCTCAAAGGCAGATTCCATGTCAGACAACGTCATCGTTGCCAGCCACCTTAGCAAAGTCGTCCGCAGCTCGGAAGCCGCCTTGACCATTCTTGATGATGTCAGCCTGCAGATACGCCGCAGCAGTAGCGTGGCCATTGTCGGTGCGTCTGGCTCGGGCAAATCGACGTTGCTGAGCCTGTTGGCTGGCCTTGATCTGCCCAGCAGTGGCGAGGTGCATCTGGCCGGCAAGGCGCTCAGCCAGTTAGACGAAGACGAGCGGGCCGCACTGCGGGCCGAACACGTGGGCTTTGTTTTTCAATCCTTCCAGCTACTCGACAGTCTGACTGCGCTGGAAAATGTGATGCTGCCGCTGGAGCTACATGGCCGCAGCGATGCAAGAGAGCGCGCACACAACCTGCTGGAACGGGTTGGCCTGGGCGCTAGAACCACCCACTACCCACGCCAACTGTCCGGCGGCGAGCAGCAGCGCGTGGCGATCGCTCGCGCCTTTGCCAGTGAACCCGACATCCTGTTCGCTGACGAACCCACCGGCAACCTGGATGCGGTGACCGGTCAGCGCATTACCGAATTACTCTTCGAGTTGAACCGGGAACAAGGCACCACTCTGGTCATGGTGACCCATGATCAGCGGCTCGCCGAGCGCTGTGAAAGCGCCCTGCAGCTGGAAGCCGGCCGCTTGCTGGAGCCAACCAATGCGTAACAGCACCCTGCCCCTGGCCGCCAGGCTGCTGACCCGCGAATGGCGGGCGGGTGAGTTGCGCGTCCTGGTGATGGCCCTGGTGATCGCCGTATTGGTAAGCACCGCCATCAGTTTCTTTACTGACCGGTTGCAACGCGGCATGGTCAGCCGGGCGGCCGAGTTCCTGGGTGCGGACATGGTCATCTCCTCGCGCTCGGTATTACCGGAGCAATTTCTTCAGGAGGCCACCGAGCGCGGATTGAATCATGTCGAGATGGTCGAGTTCACCAGCGTCATGTCCAGCGAGCAGGACATGCAGCTGTCCAGCGTCAAGGCGGTTACCGATGGCTATCCGCTGCGCGGTGAAGTACGCACTACTCCTGAATTGTTCGGTGAAGAACAGGTAGCCACCGGCGTACCGCCGCCAGGCGAGGTATGGATAGAGCCGCGCCTGGCGTCCTATCTGGAGCTCGACAGCGGCGCCAGCCTGGACGTCGGCGTCAGCAGTCTGACCATCAGCGCAATGCTGACCCACGAGCCGGACCGCGCGGGCGATTTTTACAGCCTGACCCCGCGGGTTTTGATGAACATGGCTGACCTGCAAGCCACCCAGGTGGTGCAGCCCGGTAGCCGCGTACGCTATCGGCTGTTGCTCAGCGGTGACGAGCCAACGCTGCAGGCCTACGCGCAATGGCTGGAACCGCAGCTCGAGGACAACCAACGCCTGACCACGGTGGCGGACGATAATCGCCAGATAGGCAGCGCCCTTGAACGCGCCGGACAATTTCTCGGGCTCGCCAGTATTGCTGCAGTGGTTCTGGCCGGCGTTGCTGTAGCCCTCTCTGCCAGTCGTTTTGCCAACCGGCATTTTGACACCAGCGCCCTGCTGCGCTGCCTCGGAGCAAGCCGGCGCAAGGTGATGTGGATATTCATCATCCAGTTGGCCTGTCTTGGCCTCGTAGCCACGCTCATCGGACTGGCGCTAGGCTGGGCAATGCAGTGGGGGCTGGTTTACCTGTTGCGTGATCTGCTGCCACCCAATCTGCCCGGGGTTGGTTTCAAGCCGCTACTGGTCGGCGCTGCGACAGGCTTGATCGCGCTCGCTGGCTTTGCCTTGCCGCCCTTGCTCAGGCTCGGCCAGGTAGCGCCCCTGCGAGTGCTGCGCCGTGATCTGGCGCCACTGCCGAGTAGTGGCTGGCTGATCTACGGGCTGGCCCTGGCCAGCTTGACGCTACTGATGTGGCAGTTTACCGGCGACTTGCGCATTACCCTGGCGGTGGTGCTGGGCGGTGCTCTGGCCGCGCTGGTACTGGGTATGGCAGCCCTGTTGCTGCTGCGCACCGTCGGTGGCCGTTTGCGCAATGCCGGGCTTGCCTGGCGCCTGGGCAGCGGTCAGTTGCTCAAGCAACCTGTCGCGGCCGCCGGCCAGATTCTCGCTTTCGGCCTGATCCTGATGTCCATGGTCGTGGTTCTGATCATGCGCACCGAATTACTGGATACCTGGCAGGAGCAACTTCCAGAGGATACGCCAAATCATTTCGCGCTGAATATTCTGCCCAACGAAGCGGAGGCCTTTACCGCCGCGCTGGATCGCATTGGCGCCGTCAGTGCTCCGCTGTATCCGGTCACGCCTGGGCGCCTGAATGAAATCAACAATCAGCCGGTGCGCGACATCGTGACCAAGGACAGCCAGGGCGAGCGTGCCGTGAGCCGCGACCTGAGCCTGACCTCATCTGCCGAGATGGCTGCGGATAATGTGCTCACGGGCGGCCAGTGGTGGCCAGCGGATATAACCTCTGATGCGCGTCTGGTCTCGGTGGAATCCGAGCTGGCGGAGAGTCTGGGTCTGGAACTGGATGATCTGCTGACCTTTGTGATCGGTGGGCAGATTGTCGAAGCGCGCGTCAGCAGTTTCCGCGAAGTGAACTGGGACAACTTCACCCCCAATTTCTATATGGTCTTCTCCCCCGGCACGCTGGACGACATGCCAACCACCATCCTGACCAGCTTCAGCCTGCCCACCGAGCAGCGTGACGCGCTACGTGAGCTGACCAGAGAGTTTCCGGCGATGACGTTGCTGGAGGTCGAGGCGATTCTCGCGCAGATACGCGACATTCTGGCCCAGGTTACCTTGGCCATCGAATATGTGATGGCCTTCGTCCTGCTAGCGGGCTTTACCGTGCTTTTTGCTGCGCTGCAGTCGACCCTGGACAATCGCCTGTATGAAGGCGCGCTGCTGCGCACGCTCGGTGCCCGCAAGCAGCTGTTACGCCAGGCCAATCGCATGGAATTTGCATTGCTGGGCGCCTTGGCGGGGGTCATGGCCATCGTCGCGGCCGAGCTGATTACCCTGCTACTGTATCGCTTTGCCCTCAACCTTGATTGGCAACCCCATTATCTGCTGTGGCTGATTATCCCGCTGACCGGTGCGTTGCTGATTGGTTGCGCCGGCGCATTGGGTACCCGCGCGGTTGTGCGTGAAAGCCCCATGCGCCTGATCAACAGGGGCAGTTAGAATTGAGCCGCTACAGGCCGCCGCGCAGTGCCGGCACCCCGCTGATTACTGCAGAGGGTGCACAGCGCCTGCGCGACGAGCTACACCAGCTCTGGCAAGTCAAGCGCCCCGCCGTCACCCAGGCAGTCAGCGAAGCGGCCGCCCTGGGTGACCGGTCGGAGAACGCAGAATACATTTATGGCAAGAAAATGCTCCGTGAGATCGACAGCCGCGTGCGCTTTCTGCGCAAACGTCTGGAAAACCTCAAGGTCATCGTCGATCAACCGGGTGATTGCTCGAGGGTGTTTTTCAGTGCCTGGGTCAGCCTGGAAGATGAAGACGGCCAGACCTTGGATCTGCGCATCGTCGGGCCCGATGAGATAGACACCCAGCACCGACATATCAGTATCGATAGCCCCATGGCCCGGGCGCTGCTGGGTAAATCGCTGAATGACGAGATCAGCCTGCAGGCGCCGGCCGGGGAGAAACGCTACTGGATCACCGCTATCAACTATAATGGCCCTGTGACATATTAGAGCCAGATCACAATTTCACGTTTGTGTTTAGACTTATTGCGGCTTTACAGTCAGAGTTGTCCCGCGAGCACGGGTGCAAGCAACTGCACCTCTCTGCCGCGCACGCATTACATCAAAATAAAAATAATCGGTATGCACATGGACTCAGTACCCCCTTCCAAGGCAGCCAATGCCAGCCCTGACGCCAGCGTAAGCCGCGTGAAAGACAGCCAGACGATTGAGCTGGAACAGCGACTGCGCAAGCGGCGATTGGGCATGTCATTCGCTTCCTATTCCGTCACCTTCACCGTGGTGCTGTTCTTCTGGTATCAACAGATGATTCCGGCCAGCGTTGCAGGGCATTTTGCGCTCTATAGCCTGTTGATCAACGGCGGGCTCTGGTTGCTGATTCATAGCAATCTCAATCTGCGCCTCAGGGACCCCAGCATGACCGCGCTGCAGATGATCATCTGCCAGTGGCCGGCGCTCTGGGTGATGTTCTTTCTCGGAGCGGGCCAGGCGCGGGCGATTTTCCTGTTGATTACCATAGTGCCAGCGTTGTACGGGATTCTGGCCTTGAACGTGCGCCAGTTTATCTGGGTCAGCCTCGGCTTTCTGCTCCAGTACAGCGTGTTGCATCTGGCACTCTGGACGCTCAAACCTCAGGCAATGAATGCCGAGCTGGAACTGATTCAGAGTTTCGCCTTTATTCTGGTGCTGGCGGAGGTGGCGCTGATCGGCGGATTTATCAGCGGTTTGCGCGGCAAGTTGCGGCTGCGCAATCACGAACTCAAAAACGCCATGGCGCGTATTCAGGAACTGGTCAATATTGACGAACTGACGGGTATCTACAACCGTCGTCGCATTTTCCAGGTGCTCAGTGAGGAATCCAACCGTTATCAACGTGCGCCCGGCGCCTTCAGCCTCGGCATCCTTGATGTGGATTTTTTCAAACACATCAATGACAGCCATGGCCACCAGGCCGGTGACGAGATACTGCGCAAACTGGCCAGTTGCGTGTCCGATGGCTTGCGCGTGATTGACAGCTTTGGGCGTTATGGCGGTGAGGAATTTCTGTTGATTCTGCCGCAAACCACCCTGGCGGGCGCACAGGTAAAGGCTGAACGTATCCGCGCCAGCATCGAAGCGCTGCGCTTTGAAAGCCTGCCGGAAGGGATCAGGGTGACCGTCTCTATCGGCTTGGCCGAGTTTCAGGCTGGAGAAACAACAGATGACACCCTGGCCCGGGCAGACAAGGCGCTATACCAGGCGAAGGAAGCCGGGCGTAACAGAGTCATTGGTGCCGAGAATAAAGCGGCTGAGGTGTAAGGATCAGGCTAGACTGACGCTATAGCTGCTGACGCTTCAGAAACCAGTGCCATAGTCGCAGCGTTAACAACGAATCAAGCGTGTCGAGCCATTCTTATCGAGGCAACCATGAACGACGGCAAATCCGGCCCCACCGCCAAACTGGACAATATTCTCGCCGAGGCGCAACAGCGCCGCGAGACCGGTTACCGTGAAAAGGCGCTGAAGATGTACCCCTGGGTATGCGGACGCTGTGCGCGGGAATTTTCCGGCAAGCGTGTCAGCGAGCTGACCGTGCATCATCGTGATCACAATCATGACAACAACCCTCAGGACGGCTCCAACTGGGAGCTGCTTTGTCTGTACTGCCACGATAACGAGCACTCTCGCTATACCGATCAACAGTACTTCGGCGCCAGCTCGACTGCCACACCGCAAACCGCTCAGGCCACACACAAGGGGCTGGGCGGTCTGGCGGCGTTACTCGCGGCCAAAAGCAGCAACTGAGCACGCCATAGCAGGGTTACCTTGGTAGCATGACCCTGCTATCGATCAATCGCGGCCGTGCGGCAAAGTCAGGTCCAACCCTTCACCCAGTGGCACGATGCGCGTCGGGTTGATGGTGTCATGGCTGTAATAGTAATGCTGCTTGATATGCTCGAAATTCACCGTATCGGCGACCCCGGGCCACTGGTACAGCTCGCGTAGATAGCCCGCCATATGCGGGTAGTCTTCAATGCGCCGGATATTGCACTTGAAGTGGCCGTGGTATACCGGATCGAAACGCACCAGCGTAGTAAACAGGCGCCAGTCAGCCTCGGTAATCTGGTCGCCGGCCAGATAACGCCGCTCGGCCAACAAGCCCTCTACCCAGTCCAGCGCCTCAAAGAGCGCAATACAGGCTTTCTCATACGCCTGCTGAGTGGTAGCAAACCCGCTCTTGTACACGCCGTTGTTGATCTGATCGTAGACGCGCTTGTTGATCTGATCTATTTCTTCGCGCTGGGCCTGCGGATAGAAGTCCTGGCTGTCACCGGTCAACTCATTGAAGCCACTATTGAACAGCCGAATGATCTCCGCCGATTCGTTATTGACGATGGTCTCTTCCTGCTTGTCCCACAGTACCGGCACCGTCACCCGGCCGGTGTAATCAGCCTTGGCGTGGGTATATAGCTGGTGGTGGCAACTGTAGCCATACAAGGGCTCGGGCGGATTATAGGTCCAGCCCTTGTCGAGCATGTGCGGCTCGACCACGCTGACGTCTATATGCTCCTCCAACCCCTTGAGCTTGCGCATGATCAAGGTGCGATGGGCCCAGGGGCAGGCCAGAGACACGTACAGGTGATAGCGGCCGGATTCGGGGGCAAAGCGCCCGTCCTTGTCTATCGTTTCACGAAAGCCGGCATCCTCGCGAACGAACTCGCCGCCCGTGCTTTTGGTGTCATACCACTCATCGTGCCAGATACCCTTGACCAGCCTGCCCATAGTTCTTTACTCCTGTTTTGCGTGTCTATAGCCTGACAGCATGCGCCCTGCCCTGGCCAGTCATTGAAAAACCTTGCGGCAATTTCCTTCGAATGCGCGTATACTATTCGATCTATTTATCCCCCAAGGTTCACTCCAAGTATGTCCGATACCGCTCCGGCGGCACCGCAGTTCGCCGATTTAGGCCTGCCTGCACCGCTTCTCGAGGCTCTGACCAGCCTCGGATATGAAACACCCTCCGCGATTCAAGCCGAGGCAATACCTACACTGCTGGCCGGTGACGACCTGTTGGGCCTGGCCCAGACGGGTACCGGTAAAACAGCCGCATTTGCTCTGCCTGTGCTCGCTGGCATTGACGTCAGCATCCGCGCCACGCAGGCACTGATCCTGACGCCAACGCGCGAACTGGCATTGCAGGTTGCAGAAGCCTTTCAACGCTATGCGCAGAATATGCGCGGCTTTTCCGTGCTGGCACTGTACGGCGGCTCCGCCTTCGCGCCCCAGTTCAAAGCACTGGAACGCGGTGCCCACGTGGTCGTCGCGACCCCTGGCCGCCTGACCGACCATATGCGCCGTGGCAGCATCAAGTTTGAAAACATGCGTTTTCTGGTACTTGATGAAGCTGACGAAATGCTCAAGATGGGTTTTGCGGACGACCTCGATGCTGTATTCGAAAAAGTCCCGACCAATACCCAGAAAGCGCTGTTCTCCGCGACCATGCCTACCGGCGTGCGTACCGTGGCTCGCAAGCATATGCGCGAGCCCAAGGAAATTCGCCTGCACAGTGGCGTGAGCAGCAGCCTGGACACCATCACCCAGATCGTCTGGGAAGTGTCCAACCACCACAAACTGGATGCCATGACCCGCCTGCTTGAAGTTGAGCCGGTTGAAGCCATGATCGTCTTCGTGCGCACCAAGACTGCAAGCATGGAAATTGCCGAGCGTCTGGAAGCCCGCGGTTTTGCTGCAGCAGCCTTGAACGGCGATCTTAGCCAGCAGTTGCGTGAGCAGGTAGTCGATCGCCTCAAGCGTGGCCTGCTGGATATTGTTGTGGCAACCGACGTGGCAGCGCGTGGCCTGGACGTGGAACGCATTTCCCACGTACTGAACTATGACGTGCCGCACGACAGCGAATCCTACGTTCACCGTATTGGCCGTACCGGCCGTGCAGGCCGCTCGGGTACCGCTATCCTGTTCGCTACGCCGCGTGAGCGCCGCCTGCTGCACCAGTTGGAAAAAGCCACCGGCCAGAAGATTCTGACCCAGGCTCTGCCCAGCGCGGACGCCGTGCGCAGTGGTCGCCTGACCAAACTGGCCACGAAGATCAACACTACCCGGGAAAGTACCGGGGCGTTGCATGAGAAGCTCGTCAGCGACCTGCTCGAACTGACCAACCTGACACCGGAGGAGCTGGCAGCGACCTTGCTGGCCATCATGCCCAGTGCCAAGACGCTGGTCGATCCGGTCAAGGATCTGCCTTCCGCGCCTGCCACCAACAGCGCCCGCGACGGTTTTGCCGAACGTGACAGCGGCCTGGTTCGCTACAAGGTCAAGGGTGGTCGCTCCAATGGTCTGATGCCCAAGCCGCTGGTTGATGCTCTTTGCCGTTTTGGCGGCCTGCAGCGCCAGCAGATTGGTCATATCAAGATGTTCACCGAGCACACGGGTGTGTACTTGCCCGAACTGAGTGAAGGCGCCATTGCCAAACTGTCCAGCGTGGAAATCAATGGTGTCGCGCTACAGATTCGCGCCTGGCCATTGCCTGCCGGTGAAGTCGAGCGCCCTGCCCGACCCAAACCACCGCGCAAGGAATTCCCCAGCAAGCCTCGCGCTGCCAAACCACGCCCGGCTAATTAATAGCCAACCGGCATGGAATGGATTGATATCGGCGTCAACCTGACCGATACGGCCTTCGATCACGATCGACAGGCCGTACTGGACAGGGCCTGGCAAGCCGGGATCAGCCAGATGGTACTGACCGCCACATCGCTGGCGGCCAGCCAGCAAGTACAAGATTACTGTAACGACTATCCCCAGCAGCTTTTCTGTACGGCCGGCGTGCACCCGCATCAGGCACGTGACTGGACAGATGAGCTAGGCAAGGACATTCGTGCGCTGGCAGGCGCTGACTGCGTCAAAGCCATTGGTGAGTGTGGCCTGGACTTCAACCGCGATTTCTCCCCCCGCCCGCAACAGATCAAAGCCCTTGAGCAGCAATTGCAACTGGCTATCGACCTGCAGCTTCCGGTCTTTCTGCATGAGCGCGACGCCAGCAGCTTGCTGGCCGAGATGCTCAAGGATTACCGCGACCACCTGCCTGCGGCAGTCGTCCACTGCTTTACCGGCAACCGAGAAGCACTACATGCTTATCTCGACCTGGATCTGCATATCGGTATTACCGGCTGGATCTGTGATGAACGCCGTGGCACCCATCTGCAGGAACTGGTGGGCAGCATTCCCGCCACACGCCTGATGCTGGAAACCGACGCACCATGGTTATTGCCCAGAACCTTGCGGCCCAAGCCAAAGAAGGGTCGCAACGAGCCGGCATTTCTCCTGGAAGTGGCCACCGAGGTCGCGCGCTGCCGCCAGCAGACGCTGGCACAATTAGCAGAGCAGACGACTGATTGCGCGCGGTCTTTTTTCCAGCTTCCCAGCGGTATCTGAAACGCTGCAACGCCCTCCTACCCTTCTATTTACGCTCGTCCAATGCAACGCAGCCAAGACTAAATGACCTACGGCACTTGGACTTGGCAAGCAATTGGGTGATGATGGCCAATACCGCTTTTTTGAGCCTTGCCAATGCTATAGAGCAGGCCACATGACACCCTGGAGTAGCTGCCTATCATGTTTTTCCTATCGCGCCGATCCACGCGCTGTCTGTTAACCGCAGCCACCCTGCTGCTGAGTTCCACCAGCCTGCTGGCCGCCGATCTGAGCAGCCTGCCAAATCAGGTTCGGGCATCATTGGACAACGCGCGCATTCCCAGCGATGCCATGTCGTTGGCAATCATCCCCCTGGAAGGCCAGGGTGTGGCGCAATATGTCAACGCTGACCAGGAGGTCAATCCGGCGTCGACCATGAAGCTGGTAACCACCTACGCTGCGCTGGAACTGATGGGCCCGACTTTCCAATGGCGCACATCACTGCACGGCACCGGCCCGATCGAGAATGGCGTACTCCAGGGCGACCTTATTTACCGTAGCAGCGGCGATCCGAAAATGACGCTGGAGCGCATGTGGACGCTGCTGCGTGACTTGCGCGCCGCAGGCGTCAAGGAAGTGCGTGGCGATCTGGTGTTGCAACCTGCGGACATGCGCATGCCCTTGAATGCGGTGCCTTTCCCGGATGATGGCAACGATCCGAGCAAACCCTTTCTGGTTGAGCCCGACCCGCTGCTGACCAACTTGAAGGTACTGACACTAAGCAGCTACGGCGAGCGCGGCGGCGTTCGGATTCACCTGGAGCCAGCGCTCCCGGAAGTGACTGTCGACAATCAACTCAAGCTGCTGCCGCGAGTCAGCTCCTGCCCATGGCCAAACATTGCCTATGCCATACAGGATCAGGGCACCCAGGCGCAGATAACGCTGACCGGCGCCCTGCACGAAGGCTGTTCGGTACAGCGCTACATGTCGGCATTGAACGCAGCAACCTATACCGGCAGTGCCTTGCGTTCACTGTGGGGAGAGATGGGCGGGGAAATTAGTGGTACCACGCGCATTGGTCAGATGCCGTCCAATGCTCAGCAATTGGCCTACAGCGACTCCGGCGATCTGGTCAGTGTGATTCGCGATATCAACAAGTTCAGCAACAACACCATGGCGCGCCAACTGTTTCTGGCCATCGGCCGCAACCAGCGCACTGCTGCCGATGTTGATGATTACCAGGCTGCAGTACGTAGCATCAATCAGTGGATGGACAGAAAGGGTCTGCGGCCCAAGGGGCTGGTACTGGAAAACGGGTCGGGACTGTCACGCATCGAGCGCATGACCGCCCGGGATCTGGCGCTGCTGCTGGAGCAGGCCTGGAAGAGCCCCTATGCCGCCGAGTTCATCGCCTCCATGCCGCTTGCGGCGATGGATGGCACCATGCGCCGGCGCATGCTCAATACCCCAGTGGCAGGCCGTGCCCACATCAAGACCGGCAGCCTGCGCAACGTCAGGGCCATTGCCGGCATCACCCGTGATGCCAATGGCAAAAGCTGGGCGGTAGCGGCCATCGTCAATCACGGCTCTGCCGGTGCCAGCCGCGAAGCGCTGGACCGGGTGCTCACCGATGTGCACCGCCGCTCCAGCACGGAAATGGCTACCAGCCGCTAAGAGGCACAAGTCATAGGCGCTTCAGCGATGGCTGATGCGCCAGGTACGATGGATACGCGTATTGCGCTGGAAATCCTTATCCAGCGTTTGCGCGGAAATATCACTGACCTCGTACTTTTCCTGTAGAGCTGCATCCAGCTTGAAGCGCCGGAAGTTGTTGGAGAAGTAAGCAGCGCCGCCAGACGCTAGCCGGTCCATCGCCATCTCGATCAGCCGCACATGATCACGCTGTACGTCGAATACGTCATCCAGGCGCTTGGAGTTGGAGAAGGTCGGCGGATCGATAAAGATCAGATCATATTCGCCCCGATCTTCCTCCAACCACTGCATCACATCGCCATGCACCAGTTGATGCAGGTCGGACAGACCATTGAGCGAAAGATTGCGCCGCGCCCAGTCCAGATAGGTCTTCGACAGGTCCACACTGGTGGTGCTGCGCGCCCCACCAACTGCCGCGTGCACAGTGGCGCTGGCGGTATAGCAGAACAGATTGAGAAAGCGCTTGTTGCGCGCTTCGGCGGCCAGGCGCAGGCGCAGTGGCCGGTGATCCAGGAAAACGCCGGTATCCAGGTAATCGGTCAGATTGACCAGAAGTTTGACCTGCCCTTCATTGATGGTCAGAAATTCGCCCTTGCGGTCCATCCGCTGGTACTGACTGCTGCCACTCTGACGCAGACGCTGCTTGAGAACCACCTGCGATGGAGGAATGCCCAGTACACCCGGCAGCGCAACCAGCACGTCCTGCAGCCGCGCACGCGCCTTGTCCTCGCTGATGGATTCCGGCGCCTGGTATTCCTGCACATGCGCCCAGTCGCCATACAGGTCGATGGCCACGGCAAATTCGGGCATGTCGGCGTCGTATACGCGGTAGCAACTGATATCCTGCTGGCGCGCCCACTTGCCAAGATTTTTCAGATTCTTCTTCAGCCGGTTGGCAAACATTTGCGCCGACTCACTGAGCCGGGCGCTGGTCTGCTGCGCGTCCACTGCGGGAGCGGCCGACTGCTGCCGGGGCTCGGAAGTCTGCTCAGGCGCCATTGAAGGCTGGCTGCCACGATCCTGCATCGGCTTGGCGGAGCCGGTCACATAGCGCTCCGGCTGCAGATCCATCAGCAACAGCTTGCACGGCAAGGCGCCGTTGAAGAGCGCGTATTGTTTGTGGCTACGGATACCCATGCGCTTGCCCAGATCTGGATTGCCGGTAAAGATCGCCGCCTGCCAGCCTTCACATTGCTGACGCAGCACTTCACCGAGTTTCTGATACAGGTAGACCAGGCTGGCCGCCTCACCGAGGCGTTCACCATAGGGCGGGTTGCATACCACCAGGCCCTTCTGGCCCTTGTCGGGGCTGGGTGAAAAGGTCGCCAGCTCGCCCTGATAAACCTTGACCCAATTGCCCAACCCCGCCCGCTGAATGTTGTTGCGCAAGGGCTGCAGCAGACGTGGGTCGGCTTCGTAGCCGCGTATCCACAAGGGCTCACGTGCCAGGCCTGCCTCGGCACGCTGTTTCGCCTCGGTACGTAACGCGTCCCAGAGCGCCGGATCGTGTTGCAGCCATTGACTGAAACCCCATTGCTCGCGTTGCAGGTTCGGCGCCATGTCCGCGGCCATCATCGCGGCTTCGACCAGGAAGGTACCCGAGCCGCACATCGGGTCGGCCAGTGCACCCTGCTCTGCGGCCAATTGTGGCCAGCCAGCACGCAGTAGAATGGCGGCGGCCAGGTTCTCTTTCAACGGGGCTGCGCCTTGCTGCAGTCGATAGCCGCGTTGGTGCAGGCTATGGCCAGACAGGTCAATTGCCAGCTGCGCCTCAGCGCTACGGCAGTGCACATTGATACGCAGATCCGGGTTGACCCGATCAACGCTCGGCCGGCTGCCGTCGGGCTTGCGCAAGCCATCGACAATCGCGTCCTTTACTTTCAGTGCACCAAAATGCGTGTTGTCGACACCCGGCAAAATACCGCCGAAATCAACCGCCAGGCTGCCCTCCGGCAATAGATGCTGCGACCAGTCGATAGCGGCCACGCCGTCGTACAGAGCCTGGGCATCGCTGACGGGAAAGCGCTCCAGTACCAGCAGCACCCGGTTGGCCAGCCGCGACCAGAGGCAGATGCGATAAGCCAGCGTCATGTCACCCTGCAGGCTGACACCCGAGTGCGTTTCGCGCGGGGCCTCGGCCCCCAGCGACTTCAATTCATCGAGTAATAGGCCTTCGATACCGCGTGGGCAGGTAACGAATAATTCAAGAGTGTCACGCATCTAATTGATTTCCAGAACACGGTGGCAGAAAAGGTACCGGTTTATTGCGTAGCCGGCTAAAGGGCATCCCAGGTATGCCAAATCGATCTTTGGGTTGCATCTGTCCCTAGGGTACAACAGTAAGTCTTGAGTACGGGACAACCTATTTTGGAGGCAGGTTCATTGACCCACCTCCGTGGTGCTGCAGGATCACCCTGCGCACCCACTCCCTGGCGTCGCACAGTGCGGGCCAGTTTTGTACTTGGCAAATGAGGGCTCTACTTTATGAGAAGACTCAAGCGTGATCCGATGGAACGAGCATTTTTGCGCGGTTATCAACATGGTGTTCATGGTAAATCCCAGGATACTTGCCCCTTCAATAGTCCCACCGCCCGACAGAACTGGATCAACGGGTGGCGCGAGGGCCGGGCTGATCACTGGGACGGTTTCACCGGCATTTCTGGCGTGCACCGACTCAACGAGATGCGCGCGGTAGGTTAACTCCCCAGCAAGTCGATTTTCCCATGGCGCTTCCCTAAAGCGCCGGGCCTTGAGAGGCCCACCGGCCCCCGCCATGCGGGGGCCTTTCATTTCTACGGCCCTGTTCAGTGCTGCTGCGTAGCACCCAGTCCCGTGCGGTACGCGGCAACCGCGTCCACGCACTCGCGCACCAGTTCCGGCCCGCGATAGATGAAACCACTGTAGATCTGCACCAGGCTGGCGCCGGCCTTGAGCTTGTCTACCGCATCGGAGCCCTGCAGAATACCGCCCACGCCGATGATCGGCATGCGACCCTTGAGTTCAGCTGACAGCAGTCTGATGACTTCGGTCGAGACATCCGTCAACGGGCCGCCTGACAGGCCACCGGTTTCATCGGCATGCTCAAGCCCGATAACCGCAGTCCGCTCTAGCGTGGTGTTGGTCGCTATCACCGCGTCCATGCCCTCCTCCAGCAAGGTACCGGCTACCAACGCCAGATCTTCGGGCAACATGTCCGGTGCGATTTTGATCGCTATAGGAACATAGTGCCCATGCTGCGCGGCCAGAGCCAACTGGCAGGCCTTGATTTGCCCGAGCAGCTGTTTGAGCGTGTCACCGTATTGCAAGGTGCGCAGGCCGGGGGTGTTGGGTGATGACAGGTTTACCGTCACATAGCTTGCCCGGGTGTAAACCTTGCGCAGGCAGATCAGATAATCATCCAGGGCATTGTCGACCGGCGTGCCTATGTTCTTGCCAATATTGATACCCAGTACGCCCTGATAACGCACCGCATCCAGGTGCGTCAGCAGCGCATCCACGCCGTGATTGTTGAACCCAAGCCGGTTGATGATCGCATTCTGCTCAGGCAGGCGAAACAGCCTTGGCTTGACGTTGCCCGGCTGCGGCAGGGGCGTCACGGTGCCGACCTCAAGAAAGCCGAAGCCCATGGCGCCCAGACCATCAACTGCCAGCGCGTTCTTGTCCAGCCCCGCTGCCAGGCCCACTGGATTATCAAAGGTCAGCCCCATGACCTCGACCGGATCGGGCGCTACTGGCCGGACCAGCTTGCGCGCCAGGCCAGTGCGACCGGCAACGCCAATCATGTCCAGGGCCAGGTCATGGGAGGTTTCGGCGGGCAGCCGAAAAAGCAGCGAGCGCAGCATGGAATACATGGACGAATACCTTGAAAATGAAAAAAGCTGTCGCGCAGTATACCTGCTCTGTCAACCTCTTGGGGCACTACAGGGCCCTTCACCACCCAGGCGTTCCAGCGACAGCAACTGGCCTTGCGCGGTAAAGCGCATCAGGAAGCTGCCATAAACGCCCTCATGGGTAAGAAAAGGCCGCAGGTGATGGGCCGGCAAGCTGACCCGCCGGCCATCGCGACTGACCATCAGCACTCTGTCCGCCTGACCTCGATACCAGGCCAGGTAACGTTCGGCGGACAGTGCCACATCGACAATCAGTTGCTCCTGGCTCAATCAGCTTTCCTCTTTAGCACTCAAGGGTTCAGTGTTGGCGGTCTCGGCACCACCTTGTCGTGCGGCCTGAGCCAGATCCAGCAACTCGCGCATGGCTACCGCCACCATCGGGTAATCCCCCGCGCCAGCGCTCTTCAGGTCAGTCAACATGGCACGCCAGCGTTGCACCAGGAAGGGATTGAGCTCCGTCCATTTTTGCACCAGTTGCTCTACTGTGTCGCCTTCATTGGCCAGTTGGAGTACGGCGATGGTCATGCTGCGAGTTTGCCAATCCAGGTCATCCCGATAGCTTTCCCGCGCCAGTGCCTGCCAGTGGTTATCCACCGGCAGATTGTTGACCTGCTGGGCAAACCAGGGCAGTTGCAATTCCGAACCCAGTGCAAAGAACAACTGGGCTACCAGCTCGGTTGGCTGCCCGGTGGCATCCGCCGCCTCGATAATACCCAGCAGAGTATAGAAGTGCCCGGTACCGGCGACTATACGCGCGATGTCCTCAGGTACCCCGGCTTCCACATAGCCATTGAACTTGGTTTCCCAGACGGCGCGTACCGGCCCCTCGAACAGGCTATCGAACTGCAGGGCCAGCGCTTCGATGCGCGGCGCAAAATGCGCCACCTCACGCTCGGCATTCAACTCGCCCCGGCGGTTACGGATAAACCAGCGCGTCGCGCGGCGACCCAGGCGCATCAGGTCATCCATCAACTCCAGCTGTACTTCGGCCGGGACCTGATAATCCAGCGCCTCGATCGCAGCAAAATGGGCTTTCAGACCGAACACATCCCGCGCCACGACGTAGGCACGAACGATCTCGCCTGCCACCGCGCCGGTGGACTGCTCCAGGCGCCGCAGGAAGGTGATGCCCATATGATTGACCAGATCATTCGCCAATTGCGTGGCGATAATCTCTCGGCGCAGGCGGTGACGGCTCAAGGCTGGCGCGTACTTTTTCGCCAGAACGGCGGGGAACGCGGTCTCCAGCTCACGGGCCAGATAGGCATCTTCGGGCACATCAGTCGCCACCAGCGCCTCTTTGAGGTCGCCCTTGGAATAGGAGATCAGCACCGACAGTTCCGCTCGGGTCAGACCCAGGCCCTGAGCCGTGCGCTCGGCCAGTTGATCGTCCTCGGGAATATATTCCAGCGACCGGCTGAGCTTGCCACTCGCCTCCATCGCGCTGATGAAGCGCCGATATTCCGACATGGTTTTTGCCGCCTGGCGCTGGGCCAGGCTGATGGCCTGAGTCTGCTTGTAGTTATTGGCAAGCACCAGCTCCCCGACCGCATCGGTCATGCTGGCCAGCAGTTTGTTGCGCTGCTTGCCGGTCATGTCCTGGGCCATGACCACTTCATTGAGGAGAATCTTGATATTCACCTCGTGGTCGGAGCAGTCTACGCCGCCAGCGTTGTCGATAAAGTCGGTGTTCAGCGCACCGCCGTTGAGGCAAAACTCGACACGGCCAAGTTGGGTCATGCCCAGGTTGCCGCCCTCACCTATCACTTTGCAACGCAGATCACGGCCGTTCACGCGCAGTATGTCATTGGCCTTGTCGCCCACATCGGCGTGGCTTTCAGCCGTGCCTTTGACGTAAGTGCCAATACCGCCATTCCACAGCAGGTCGACCGGCGCCTTGAGCAGACGATGGATCAGCTCGTTGGGCGTGAGTTTGTCGGTGTCGATATCAAACAGCTTCTGCATCTGTTTGGTCAGGGTAATCTGCTTGAGGCTGCGTTCGAACAATCCACCGCCTGCAGAAATCAGTTTCTGATCATAATCGGCCCAGTTCGAGCGAGGCAGATCAAACAGCCGCTGGCGTTCGTTGAAGCTGGCCTTGGGATCCGGATCGGGGTCGATGAAGATATGCTGGTGATTGAATGCCGCTACCAGCTTCAGGCTGGGAGACAGCAGCATGCCGTTGCCGAACACATCGCCGGCCATATCGCCAATACCGATCACCGTGACCGGATCGGTCTGCACATTGAGGCCCAGTTCGCGGAAATGCCGCTGCACTGACACCCAGGCACCCTTGGCGGTAATGCCCATTTTCTTGTGGTCGTAACCGGCCGAGCCGCCGGAAGCAAAGGCATCGCCCAGCCAGAAGTCGTATTCGGCAGCGATGCCGTTGGCGATATCCGAAAAGGTCGCAGTCCCCTTGTCTGCAGCCACCACCAGATAAGGATCATCCTCATCATGGCGCACGACCTGGGCCGGCGGAACCACCTTGCCCTCGTGCAGGTTGTCGGTCAGATCCAGCAGGCCCTTGATGAACAGGCGGTAACAGGCAATCGCTTCCTGCTGAATCTCGTCCCGATTGCCACCCAGGGGCAGGCGCCGGGGCACAAAACCACCCTTGGCGCCCACCGGAACGATAACCGCATTCTTGACCTGCTGTGCTTTAACCAGGCCAAGCACTTCGGTGCGGTAATCCTCCTCACGGTCTGACCAGCGCAAACCACCCCGGGCGACCTTGCCGCCGCGCAGGTGCACACCCTCGAACCGCGGGGAGTAGACAAAGATCTCATACATCGGCCGGGGCAGCGGCAGCTCCGGGATCGCTCGGGGATTGAACTTCAGACTGATGTAATCCTTCACTGCGCCGCTGTCATCGTTCTGATAGAAGTTGGTCCTTAGGGTCGCCTTGATCAGGTCCAGATAGCGACGCAGAATGCGGTCCTCGTTCAATACCGCAACGCCGTCCAGCGCACCGACAATGGCCTGATCCAGGCGCTGCTGCATATCTTCCAGATCCGCCGCAGAGAGTTTGCGCGCCAGGTAGAAGCGGGTCTTGAATAGCCGCACCAGCTCACGCGCGATATCGGCGTGGCCAACCAGGGTGTTGGCAATATAGGGTAACTCGAAACCCAGGCGGATCTGCTTCAGGTAGCGCGCATAGGCACGCAGCAGAGACACATCGCGCCATGACATCCGCGCCAGCAACACCAGACGGTTGAACCCGTCATTTTCGGCATGCCCACGCCAGACCTGCACGAAAGCGTCGCGGAACAGTTCGTTGACTTCCTGGATGTTCAGGCTGCTGTCCAGCGCGTAGGTGAATTCAAAATCATGGATCCAGAGCTGGGTACCGTCCTTGCGCTCAAAGCAGAACGGAAACTCGCCCATCACCCGCAGGCCCAGGTTTTCCAGAATCGGCATGATATCCGACAGCGGCAATGGCTCGTGCAGATGATAGAGCTTGCAATGCAGTACGCCGGTTTTCTGCGAGAGCGGTTGATAGAAGCTCATGGCCAATTGCTGCTCGCTGTTGAGGCTGAGCATATGCTCCAGGTCAACCACCCCACTGGCGGGGTTGAAGCGCTCGGTGTAGCCGGCCGGGAAACCTTTGGCGAACTCGTCCAGCGCTTCGGTCGCCTTGGCCTCGCCAAGGGTCTCCAGCAGGCGGTCACGGAAATCATCCTGCCAGTTGCGGCAGATCTGAATGACGTCCTGCTCGATCTTGATGGGGTCCACGTCCAGGTCCTTCTTCGGATCAACACTGAGAATAAATTGGGTGCGCGCCAGCACCGACTCGGAGAAATAGGTCCAGAACTCGCATTCGGTCGCCTGCAGGCGCTCCATCAGGACCTTTTCAATCTTCAAGCGAATGTCAGTGGAGTAGATATCCCGCGGTATATAGGCCAGGCAATAATAGAAGCGCCCGTAATTGCCGCTACGCAGGAATACCCGAATCTGCGTGCGTTCCTGGATCTGCACGATGCTCAGCGCGGTTTCGCTCAGTTGCTGTTCGGACATCTGAAACAGATCATCGCGCGGCAGCACCTGCAACACCTGCTCCAGCTCCTTGCCCAGATGGCTGTGGGCGGTGAAGCCGGAGGCCTCGCGTACCGCTTCCACCTTGCGCCGCACATGGGGGATATGGTCAACCACATCCGAATACACCCGTGAGGTGTACAAGCCCATGAAGCGATGTTCGGTCAGCACCTTGCCCTTGGCATCCACTTCGCGGATGGACACGTAATCCGGGTAAGCGGGCCGGTGCACCTTGCTGAAGTCCGATGCCTTGGCAAACGACAGGAGTACCGGCGCCTTAAGATACTCAAGCACCTTGTCCGGCAGTCCGGCAAGGGATTCATCCCGGCGCTGCAGGCTCAATACACCCAGGCTGGCGTCGGTATCTATCCCCAGACGCGCCTCTTTCAGACCCTTGGCAACACTGAAGCGCTCATAGCCCAGGAAGGTGAAATGGTCATCCAGCAACCAGGTAAGGAAGGCTTTACACTCGTTGCGTTCGTCCGCCGAAAAGTAGCTGAACGTCCTGGTCTTGGCGCCGAGCGCCTTGATCAGGTTCCTGGCCTGTTCCTGCATACCCGGGAAGTCGCTGACGGTAGCGCGCACATGGGCCAACACGGTGGTCAACCTGCTGCTCAGTTGCTTGAGCTCCCGCGCATTCGAGCAGCGATCAACTTCGATATACATGACCGACTCGTGAAGGGCTTTGGCGGGCACTTTGTCGCGAGCGTAGAGCGCGGTGAGCTGGCCATTTTCATCGCGGTCCACGGCCATGACACTGTTCTGTAACGTATGGATGGCATAACCGGCACGGCTGAGTTCCATGCGCACCGAATCCACCAGAAAAGGCGAATCCCTGTGCACAATCTCGATGATCGAATGCGTCGATTGCCAGCCGTGCTGCTGAATGTCAGGATTGAAAACCCGCAGCTTCTCCATGGCACCGTCGTAGCGGCTGAAAAACCGCCAGTAGGACAAGGTGCAGCCAAGCAGATCGGTGTCGTGCCGGGCCAGTAACTCTTCAAGGGGGACAATGCCAAAAAACTGTTCGGTAAAGCGCTGAAGGATGTCTTGCTCAGCAGGCTCGACCAGTTCACGCAGACGTTCTTGCAGGATATTGATAAATTCTTTTCTGTTGCTGGCCATGATAAATGCCATGCTGCCTCCGGATGACCCGTTTGCGGGCTGACCCTTCATGGGTCATTGGGGATGTGAAGAAAATGCGCGCGGTGCGGTCACTTAAACCGGCCTTTAAAAGGCATAATAATCAGTCTAGACCATAGACCTTTCGATACAGTGACAGTTTCGTGCATGGACACGACACCTTGGGAATGGAATACACTTTATGACCCACTACGAATCCATTCAACAGTTGCGCACCTGGATGACCAGCCAGATTTTCGGCCAGGAGCAACTGATTGATCGCATGCTGATCTGCCTGCTTGCGGGCGGCCACGTGCTGGTCGAGGGCGCTCCCGGTTTGGCCAAGACCAAAGCCATCAAGACCCTGTCCGAGGCCATTGAAGCTGACTTTCACCGTATCCAGTTCACCCCTGACCTGCTGCCCGCCGACATTACCGGCACGGAAGTCTACCGTCCTGAAACCGCCAGCTTCAGCTTTCAGCAAGGGCCGATCTTCCATCACCTGGTGCTGGCTGACGAGATCAACCGCGCACCGGCCAAGGTGCAATCGGCGCTGCTGGAGGCCATGGCCGAACGGCAGGTGAGTATCGGCCGCGAAACCTATCATCTGCCAGAACTGTTTATGGTCATGGCCACCCAGAATCCGATCGAGCAGGAAGGCACCTATCCCCTGCCCGAGGCACAGTTGGACCGCTTTTTGATGCATGTGCGCATCGGCTTTCCGGATGCGGCGCTGGAGCGTCAGATACTGCATCTGGCGCGCGGCGAGGCCCAGGGCGTACATGCGCGAATCGACCACCGCATCAGCCAGGCGACCATTCTGGCGGCGCGCCAGGAAGTGCTCGGGTTGTTTATGGCCGATGCCGTGGAGGAATATCTGATTCAACTGATCATGGCGACGCGCCGGCCCGAGCTATACAGCCCGCAACTCGCCGAGTGGTTGCAACTGGGCGCCAGCCCGCGTGGCACCATAGCGCTGGATCGCTGTGCTCGCGCACATGCATGGATGGCCGGGCGCGATTTTGTCAGCCCGGAAGATGTGCAGGCTATCGTGCATGACGTGTTACGCCACCGGCTGATGCTCAGCTTTGAAGCCGAGGCTGCCGGTATCGATGCCGACAAGGCTATCAACCTGTTGGTCGAATCGGTGGCTGTGGTCTGAATATGAAGCCCAAAGCGCCCGCCTGCCGCGTTTACATCAGCCTGGAAAATCTGCTGGAAAGCCGCCAGCATTGCCAGCGGCTGCCGCTGTTTCGCGGGCCGGTGCGTGCCAGCCGGCAGTTGGGCCAGCAATACACCCGCCTGCGCGGTCGTGGCGTGGATTTTGATCAGGTGCGTAGCTACCAGCCTGGCGACGATATCCGCAGCATCGACTGGCGGGTTACCGCACGCAGCAACAAGGTGCACACCAAGGTATTCAACGAAGAACGCGAACGCCCGGTGTTTATCATGTGCGAGCAAAGCGACCGGATGTTTCTTGGCAGCCAGACCTGCACCAAATCAGTCATGGCGGCCGATGCTGCCAGCCTGATTGCCTGGACAGCACTGGCCCACAATGACCGGGTGGGCGGCGTGGTGTTCGGGGCTGAATGTCACGAGGTGCGGCCCCAGCGCAACCGGCGCGCCATTCTGCGTCTGTTCAGCCTGCTGCAGGAAGCCAACAATGCACTGCAACCCGCCAGCAAGGCGATTGATGACGCCCAGTCCGAACCCTTGAATCTGGCCTTGCGGCACAGCCGTGAGGTGGTAAGGCCCGGGAGTATTCTGTATCTGCTGTGTGATCACAGCGCCATTGATCAGATCAACCAGACCTTGCTGGTCAATCTGGCCGCACATAACGACCTGGTGCTGTTACCGGTTTATGACATCCTTGAAAGCAGGTTGCCCGTAGGTAAAACGCTGGAATTCATGCAGGGCCAGGAGCGCCTTTCACTGGATACCAATGATGCGGCTTTGCGCGCCGCCTATGCTGATCAGTTTACCGCCCAGCAGCATGCCTGGCAGCGCCTCTCCCGCCGCTTCTCCTGTTCGCTGTTCAGCCTGCACACCGGCAGCAGCGCCATTGACCAGCTACGTGACATGCTCAGTAGCCACAGGCACCGGAGCGCGCAGTGAGCGAGGCCCTGCTTGAGTCGCTGATTCATCCCGCCGCGCCGCCGCCGGTGCACTGGTGGCCGCCCGCGCCCGGGTGGTGGATGCTGTTCGGCGTCCTGTGCCTGCTCTGCATGCTGACGCCGGTGCTGGTGGTGCGCTGGCGACGCCGCTCGGCGATCAAGCTGCGCGCCCAGCAAGCCTTGCGCAATATCCCGACCACGCTGACTGATCAGCAGTGGCTTGCCGAGGTCAATACACTTATCAAGCGACTGTTGAAACAGCGCGGCGACATTGCCGCCACACGATTATTTGGTCAGGCCTGGCTGGATTACCTGTGTGCCCACTATCCGCGGCCCCAGCGTCGCGCCCTCGAACCCCTGGCTGCCGACCTCTATCGGCAGACGCCGCAACTCAGCGCAGAGCAGCGCCGGGGTCTGCAGCGCGAGTTACGTCGCTGGCTGAGGCATAACCATGTTTGATTTTGCCTGGCCTGCCGCCGCACTGCTGCTACCCCTGCCCTGGCTGCTGCGCAGAATACTGCCGCCGGCCCAGAACCGGACTGCGGCGTTGCAGGTAGCCTTTCTGCCGCGCCTGCAAAAACTGGCAACCCAGATGCCCGCGCGCTCGGCCGCAGCCAGCCACTGGCGCTTCATCCTGATATGGCTGTTACTGGTACTGGCCTGCATGCGCCCCCAATGGCTCGGCGAACCTTTACCCATCAGCGTGAGCGGGCGCGACATGATGGTCGCCCTTGATCTCTCGGGCAGTATGGAATACGCCGACATGCAGTTGGACGGCCAGGCTGTCGACCGCCTGACGCTGGTCAAAGCCTTGCTGAGTGACTTTATCGCGCAGCGCCAGGGCGATCGTATCGGGCTCATTCTGTTTGGCTCCAATGCCTATGTTCAGGCGCCCTTGACGCTGGACCTCAATAGCGTCCAGGTCTGGCTTGATGAGGCTTTTATTGGCCTGGCCGGACGACAGACGGCCATCGGCAATGCGATCGGCCTGGCGGTCAAACGCCTGACCGACCAGCCCGCTGAAAGCCGAGTGCTGGTGCTGATTACCGACGGGGCCAATAACGCAGGCCAGATCAATCCTCGGCAGGCCGCGCGGCTCGCAGCTACGGAAAATATTCGAATTTTCACCATCGGCGTGGGCGCCGAAAGCATCAGCGAAGCGGCACTACCTGGCGGGCTCGCCCGGGAGATTGACCCGTCTGTCGAGCTGGATGAAGGTACGCTGACCGATATCGCACTGACCACCGGCGGTGAATACTTTCGGGCCAGGGACGAGGAAAGCTTTAGCCGCATCTACCAGCGCATTGAATTGCTCGAACCTGCCCTGCGTGATCAGCGGCCGCAACGCCAGGCCGCCGCGCTTTATAACTGGCCCTTGGGCCTGGCGCTACTCCTGAGCCTGGTTTTTGCAGCAAGAAAGCTGGCCAGCGGCTGGAAGAAGGTCCGCGTTTATGACTGAGTTGATCGCCGGCCTGACATTCGTGCGCCCATGGGCTCTGCTGTTATTACCATTGGCCGCTGCCTGCTGCTGGCTGCTCTATCGTCAACTCAATCAGCACTCTGTCTGGGACAAGCTACTACCGCCGCTTATTCGCCGGGCACTGTTGCAACGTCAAGCCGGAGGCCGGCATGCCGGCCGTTTCCTTTTTCTCGGTGCAGGCTGGGTGGTGGCCATTCTTGCATTGGCTGGCCCCGTCAAGGAATCACCAACGCCACCCACTCAATCGAACCAGTCGACCGTGGTGGTCGTCTGGGAGGTCTCGCGCAACACGCTAGCCACTGACCTGCAGCCCAACCGCCTCGAGCGAGCCAGGCTGAAGGTACGCGATCTGATGCAAATGCGCTCGGACAGCCAACTGGCCCTGATTGCCTACGCCGGCACAGCGCACCCAGTCACCCCGCTGAGCAGCGATATGGACACCCTGAACAACCTGCTCAACGCCCTCAACCCCGGCATAATGCCCGAAGATGGCCAGAATCTGGACGCCGGACTGCAATTGGCAACACAAATGATTGCTGACCTGCCGTCGGCGGACAGTCGCATACTGCTGATCACCAGTGGCGCCGAAGGCGCGCAACTTGATGCCTTGCGCATGCACGCCAGTCAATTGGGTAGTCAACTTTCGATACTCGGCCTGGGCACCGCCGAAGGCTCGCCAGTCCCCTTGGCCGAGGGCGGCTTCATGCGTGATGATCAGGGCCGCATACTACTACCCAGACTGAACGGAAAAGAGCTGGCCGCCATCGCCCGCCAGACCGGCGCTCGTTACCAGCAGATCCGCCTGGACGATCAGGATCTGGAAAACCTGGTGCCTGCAGTACAAAGCCTTGCGCAGACAGAACAGGGCGCCGGCACCAGCCTGAATGATCAAGGCCATTGGCTGGTGTTGCTGTTGCTGCCCCTGGCGGCAATGGGCGCGCGCCGCGGTTGGCTGGGATTGTTGTTGTGCGCGGCGCTGATACCGCTGCCCGCAGAGGCTTCAGCCTGGCAGGATTTATGGCAAAGGCCTGATCAACAGGCGATGCAACAGTTGAATCGCCAGCAACCGCAAGCGGCAGCAGCGTTATTTGAAGATCCGCAGTGGCGGGCCTGGGCCCACTATCAGGCGGGTGACTACGAGGCCGCTGCGCAAGCCTATGAAACACTGCTGAATGCCCAGCCAGATAACCCTGAGCACCATTTCAATCATGGCACTGCGCTGGCCATGGCAGGTCACTACCAGCAGGCACTGGAAGCCTACGAACAGACCCTGACCCGCGCACCTGAACACCTGGCCGCACGCCATAACCGCGCACGCATCGAAGCCTTGCTGGAGGAGCTGGCCAGGCAACAGGCAGAGCAGGACGCCCAGTCCGAGGCCAGTCAGGCTGAGGCATCCGATGACGCCCAGTCACCGTCGCCCGAGACGGGCGGGCAAGCCGAGAACGCCAGCCCACCGCCCTCCCCGCCGGAGCAGGAAGAGGACTCGGCCGGCGCGCCGCTTGAGGCTGAGCCTACCAACGGCACTGCCGCTGCCAGTGCTCAGGCACAAGGGGAAGCAATGGGCGAAGGTGGCACCAGCCCTTCCCTGGATGAGACTGATCAGAGCGGCCAGGCAGGCGCAGGTGACAGCGGCGTTGCGAACAGCAACAATGAGCAACAAGCCGCGCTACAGCAATGGTTGCAGGAGATTCCCGATGATCCATCCGAGCTGCTGAAGCGCAAATTTTTGTACCAGCGGCTGCGGCAACTGGAAGAGCGGTCCCAATGATCAGATATGTGTTGCTCCTGTTTTGCCTGTTTTTTGGCAGCCCTGCACTCGCGGCGATCGAAGCCAGCGTGGACCGCACTCGCCTGGTCGAGGGAGAAACACTTGAGCTGACCCTGGAGAGTGGCGCAGCTAACCGATTCAGCCGCCCGGAACTGGACGTGCTCGATGAACACTTTCTGATACAGGGAACTCGCCAGTTGAGTCTGGTCAGCCAGCTCAATGGACGCAGCCAGCCAGTAACCCGCTGGATCATTACCCTGGCCCCGAAGCGCACCGGCTATGTGGTGATCCCGCCGATCAGCCTGGAAGAGGCCAGATCCGAGCCGATCAGCTTGCACGTGCTGTCAGCCGAAGAGGCCGCCCGCGACAACAATGTGCAAATGGCGCCCGTGTTCATTGATACCGAAATGGACACCGAGACGCCCTATGTACAGGCACAGGTATTGATGACGCTGCGGGTTTATCATTCGGTTTCACTCTACGACGATTCGAATCTGACCGGGCTTGATATCCCCGACACCCGCGTGGAAAGCCTGGGCGTGCCGCGCCAATACGAGCGGGTTATCAATGGTGTGCGGCACGGGGTTATCGAGGTGCGCTACGCGCTTTTCCCACAACGCAGCGGCGAGCTGGAGATACCGTCCCAGCTGTTCAGCGCGACCATTCTGCAACCCAGGGATGCCTCTGCGCCCTTCTCCGCGCGCACCGGGCGCCTGGTCCAGGTGCGCTCCCCGAGCATTCGTCTGGAAGTGAAGCCGATCCCTGACAGCTATCCGGCAGATACGCCCTGGCTCCCCGCCCGATCAATCACCCTGACTCAGAATTGGCAGCCAGAGCCAACCACTGACCTGCTCAGTGGGGAATCCTTGACCCGCTCCTTGAGTATTGAGGCAGAGGGCCTGAATGCCAGCCAGTTACCAGCGCTGGGCAGCCTGAATGGCACGCAAATAGAGGGGCTGCGCCAATATGCGGATCAACCCAAGCTGGACACTACCCTGAATGACGATGGCGTGCGTGGCGTGCGCCAGGACAGCGCAGCCCTGCTGGTACAAAAACCTGGTGAGTTCATTCTGCCTGCCCAAACGCTGTACTGGTGGGATACCCAGGCGGATCAACTGCAACAACTGGAGCTAGAGGCCGTTAGGCTCAATGTGCTGGCCAGTGACGGCTTCGCAGCGAGCGCGACCAGCGCTAACAGCGACACTGAGGCAGCGCCCACCCAACTCGCCAGAGCGCCCGTCTGGCCCTGGCAACTGGCTACAGCCCTGTTGGCGCTGGCTCTGAGTCTTTGCTCATGGCTGTTGTATCGCGCCCGGCAACGCCTTGCGCTATTGAGCCGGCCAGACGCCGATGAAGAGATTTTCGATACGGTGGTACAGGGTAATCCCTTGGCAGACCTGCAGACCGCTTGCCGTGCCAACCACCCGGGCGATGCACGCAAGGCGCTGGAAAGCTGGGCCCGGCAGCAGGACACCGAGGGTCTGATAGCCCTGACCCACCGCCACCCCGAACTGGCGTATGCGCTGGACGACCTGAACGCCTGTCTGTTCGGTCAGACCGAGAGCCACTGGCGAGGCAAACCGCTATGGCGCGCAGTCAGGATGGTAGTCCAAGGTCAAAAACGTCAGGTGCCGGAAGAAAGCAACACGCTGGATCCGCTGTACCCAAGCGTGTAACGCTTTCCAATGTCTGTGAAAGCACATCACGCGCTTGGCAGATGACCAAGTTAAATGGCTCGCTGCTTTCACCACTAGCGTAACCACCACCTACCCCTATACCCAACAGCAAAAAAGCCACCCCGAGGGGTGGCTTTTTTGAATCCTACTGCCAGATGTCTTTCTTGATAACGACTAGCTACCTGGCTGAATACGCAGCCTGGCATCCTCGCGGATACCAGGCCCGTGTACCCGCTTACTCGCGCAGCTTCTCAGGACGAATCAGGAAGCGCGCCAGAGCAGGCAGCAGCCACAGCGCACCGAACATGTTCCACAGGAACATGAAGGTCAGCAGGATACCCATGTCGGCCTGGAACTTGATGGCCGAGAATATCCAGGTGGCGACACCGATGGCCAGTGTAAAGCCGGTGAAGGTGACCGCCTTACCCGTGGTCTTCAATGTTTCATAGTAGGCTTCCTGCAGCGGCAAGCCCTGACGCAGGTAGGTTTCCAGGCGACTGTAGATATAGATCCCGTAGTCAACCCCGATACCTACACCCAGTGCGATCACCGGCAGAGTAGCCACCTTCACACCAATGCCGAGGAAGGCCATCAACGCGTTGGCCAGCACCGAGGTCAGCGCCAGCGGGATGATGATGCAGAGCACCGCACGGATGGAGCGGAAGGTGATGAGACACATCAGGATCACTACCCCATAGACCGTCAACAGCATTTTGGTCTGGGAGGCCTCAATCACCACGTTGGTGGCCGCTTCAATACCAGCGTTACCCGCTGCGAGTTTGAACTCGAGCTCGTCGGTATTGTACTCGGCAGCAAACTCCTCTATCGCGTCAGTCGCCCGCGTCAGGGTGTCGGCCTTGTGGTCTTCGAGGAACAGCATCACCGGAGCCAGGGAACACTCGGCATTGAACATGCCGGTAGGCGCACGGCTGATCGCGTTATTCAGGTTGTCCTGGTTGCGCGACAGCGTCTGCCATCTGAGATTGCCCTCGTTGTTACCCATGATCACCTGCTTGGCAACCGTCACCATGGACACCGCAGACTGCACACCCGGCAGGTTCTGCATGCGCCATTCCAACTGATCGATGGCTTCCATGGTTTCGTAGGCCGAGCACATTTCCGGCGGCGTGGCGACCATCACCACCAGCACGTCGGAACTGGTCGAGTAATTGCTGATGATGAAGTCGTTATCCAGGTTGTAGCGCGAATCTGGACGCAGTTCCGGCGCACCTGGATCAAGGTCACCAATTTCCACATTCTTGCCGTGGTAGATACCAAAGCCGAAGGCAATCACTGCCAGTACGATGGATACCGGTGCCACTTTAGGATGCGCGAACTTGGCAATGGTCAGCCAGAGCTTCTGCGGGCGCGACGCCATTTCACGGTTGCGCTCGACAGCACGCTTGCTGATACCGATATAGGACATCAGAATCGGCAACAACATCAGGTTGGTGAGAATGATCACACCCACACCGACAGAGGCGGCGATACCCAGCTCGCGAATAACTTCAATTTCGATCAGCAGCAAGGTAATGAAACCCACTGCATCGGAAATCAGCGCCACGATACCCGGGATATACAGAGACCGGAATGCACGGCGGGCGGCCGTATTGGCGTCATCGGCGTTGCTATATTCAATGGCCATGCCGTTAATGATCTGCACACCGTGGGAAATACCGATGGCAAACACCAGAAAGGGTACCAGGATCGAATAGGGATCCAGACCAAAGCCCATACTGCGCAGCAGACCCAACTGCCAGATCACCGCGATGACCGAACACACCAGGGTGGTCAGCGAGCTTTTCAGACACCGAGTAAAGATCATCAATAGCGCAAAGGTGATGATCAGAGCACCACCAAAGAACATCACCACCAGCATGATGCCTTCGATCAGGTCCCCGACCTTCTTCGCAAAACCAACGATGTGAATGCTGATATTGGGGTTTTCACTCTGGAATTCAGAACGAATCTTTTCTTCCAACTGGCGGGAGAAATCACCGTAATCCAGACGCAAGAGCTCGCCCTGATTTTCCGGATTGGGATAGAACTCCTGCAGCGGCACTTCAATGATGGTGGACTTGAAGTTGTTCGCTACCAGGCGCCCGATCTCACCAGACTTGAGTACGTTTTCACGCAGCTCTTCAAGGTCGTCCTCATTCAGATACGCCGGACGATTGGCCACCGGCCCGCCGTCGAAACCGTATTCGGTCACTTCGGTCCAGCGAACATTGGGCGTCCAGAGCGAGCGGAGGTTGGAGCGATCAACACCGGGAAGGAAGAACACCTCGTCGTTAACGCGCTTGAGGGTTTCCATATACTCGCTGGAGAAGATGTCACCATCTTCGATGGCGACGGCGATGCGGATCGAGTTACCCAGGTTGGCCAGGTCGTTCTGGTGCTCGATCATGTTGACGATGTAGGGGTGCTTGAGAGGAATCATCTTCTCGAAGCTGGTATCCGGCTTGACTTGCGCGGCTTGATAACCGAGTAGTGCGGTTATCAACGCAAAGATGAGCAAGACAATCATGCGGTTGTTGAAGATCAACCGCTCGATAAAAGGGGCTGTTTCATGATGCTTCGACATCCAGTTTCTCCTGGAGTTTATTTATTCTGGATACAGCCGCTCAGGGAGCGACTGCGAGACCGTTAGGACCTGCCTTGACCGCGCCACGCTGGCCAATAAGCAGAACGCTGCCATCCTCAAGCACTGTGCCGGAGGACAAGGCAACACGATCAGAACGAACGGCGACATTAAAGCTGCGACCGCGATCATCACTGGTCAACACGACTCCACCGATGCCCACTACCACGATATGACCGTCTTCCGACAGGCTACCGCTGGACAGCGTGGATTCCAGAGGACCGTTATTCGGCGTATTCAGGCTGACCTGCTCCCAGGTATCGCCAAAATCGTCGGACCGGAACATGTTGCCGCGCAGGCCCCAGGCCAGAACACCATTGGCCTCACCGGTACCAGAAACACCGAAGAAAGAACCGTCATAGGGCAGATCGGTCAGGGTTTCCCAGGTGTCGCCATAATCGGGGGAGCGATACATGGTGCCCAGCTCGCCGACCATGAACAGACCGGTATCGGCCACTTCGGTAATGGCGTTGTAGTGGAAACCATCTTCGTTATCCACATCGAAGGTCAGATCTTCCCAGGTAGCGCCGCCGTCGTCAGTGCGCAGGAACAACCCATAGGCGCCGACTGCGAAACCGGTACTGGCATCGCGGAACCAGACATCCATCAACGGACGTTCCAGCAGACCGCCGTCCTGATCATCGCTGGACTCTTCCAGTGCCGGATCACGGTATTGCATTTCCCAGGTCTCGCCGGCGTCTGCGGTATGCAGAATGAGCGAATCGTGACCTACAGCCCAGCCGTTCTGCTCATCAGCAAAATAAACCGCGGTCAGCAGTTGGCGGGTAGGAACAGGCGCTTGAATCCAGCTCAGGCCTTGATCATCGGAATAGACAATGTGACCACGGCTGCCAACAGCCACCAGCCGATCACCGGCATTGGCGACATCCAGCAACAGTACCTCACTGGCTTTGAAAGAAATCACCGCAGGTCTCGTGTCTCCAGCCATGCTGTCCTGCGCCAACGCGGAAGCGGCAGGCACACAGGTCAAGGCAGCGGAAAGGCCCAGAGCAGTCAGGATCTGACGAGACAAAGATTGTTTGCGACTCTTGCCTGCCGGTGTGCTTTCACTACCGGTTTGGCAAACAAGTAAAGCGCGCCGCTCGATGGGCTTACGCATACACCATTCCCCCTTATTCTTATAGGTGCCTGCATTTGATGCAAGCATGGCAACCGCCAATAGCGGCTGATCAATAGTACCGGCCTTTGACAGAGGCTGCCAACCGGCCACGGTTATCTTTTGTTAATCACCACAATGATATAGGAAGCGCTGATTAGGCGGATTTTGACCACCTGATCGCGCACGTTGCGCTTCCCGAGAGGCAGTCAATCGAGCATTCGAATGACTGCCTCGCCGGCATCAGTGGGTCAGTTTGCTCGCAGGCTTGTCGACCATTTTCGCCGGGTTGATCAGGAAACGGGCCAATGCTGGCAGCAGCAGCAGCGCGCCGATCATGTTGACCAGGAACATGAAGGTCAGCATCAGACCCATATCCGCCTGGAACTTGATCGCCGAGAACACCCAGGTGGCTACGCCGATGGCCAGACACAAACCGGTGAACAATACCGCTTTACCGGTGGAGCGCAGCGTCTCGTAATAGGCTTCCTGCAAGGGCATACCGGCGCGCAGGAATGTCTCCAGCCGGCTATAGACATAGATGCCGTAATCCACACCCACGCCTACACCCAGTGCGATCACCGGTAGGGTCGCCACTTTCATGCCGATCCCCAGATAGGCCATCAAGGCGTTACCTAGAACCGAGGTCAATACCAGCGGTAGTACCACACAGATGGTTGCGGCCAGGGAGCGGAAGGTGAAGTAGCACATCACCCCTACCCAGATATACACCAACACCAGAATCAGCAATTCAGAGCTAGCAATTTCATCATTGGTTGCCGCTTCAATACCGGCGTTACCAGCTGCCAGCAGGAATTTCATGTCATCCGTGTTGTATTCGGCGGCAAAGGCTTCCACCGCTGCCGTTGCGGTTTTCAACGTCTCAGCCTTGTGATCGTTCAGGAACACCATGACCGGAGCCAGAGAGCAGGTGTTGTTGAACATGCCTTCCGGTGCACGGCTGACCGCACTATTGAGGTTGTCCTGGTTGCGCGACAGGGTCTGCCACTTCAGGTTGCCTTCGTTGTTACCCATCAGCACCTGTTTGGCCACTGTCACCAGTGAGACTGCCGACTGCACACCCTTGACGTTAGCCATGTGCCATTCGAGCTGATCGATGGCGGCCATGGTCTGGTAGGACGAACACATTTCCGGGGGCGTTTCGACCATCACTACCAGAACGTCGGAGCTGGTCGAGTAGTTGGAGATGATGAAATCGTTATCCAGATTGTAGCGCGAGTCCGGCCGCAGTTCAGGCGCGCCCGGATCCAGGTCACCGACCTGCAGGTTGGCTTTCTGGTAGAAGAAAGCACCGGTACCGCCGACCACTGCCAGGATAACCAGCACCGGAGCGAGTTTAGGGTGAGCCGTGTAGGACAGAGCACGCCAGAACGGGTGTTCGCGTACCGCATCACGCTTGCTGCGCTCGATAGCCTTTTTGCTGATGCCCAGGTAGGAAATGGTCACCGGCAACATGATCAGGTTGGTAAAGACGATAACGGCCACACCCACCGATGCACCGATGGCCAACTCGTGAATAACGCCGATATCGATAACCAGCAGGGTAATAAAGCCTACCGCGTCAGCCAGAATTGCAATCATGCCGGGCAGGAACAGCTGGCGGAAGGTGCGCCGCGCGGCGATCAGTGCGTTGTCCGCTTCACCTGACTGTAATGCAATACCGTTGATCTTCTGCACGCCGTGGGAGATACCAATAGCGAAGATCAGGAAAGGCACCAGCATCGAATAGGGATCCAGGCCAAAACCGATCAGATTGATCAGGCCCAATTGCCAGACCACCGCGATCAGCGTGGTCATCAGTACCGACAAGGTGCTGCGAATACACCAGGTAAACCAGTACAGCAGGACCAGGGTAATCAGCAGAGCGATACCAAAGAAGGCGACAACGGCTGTCAGACCTTCGATCAGGTCACCGACTTTTTTCGCAAAGCCGACAATATGAATCTCGATATTGGGATTTTCTTCCTGGAACTGGGTCCGGATCTTCTCTTCCAGCAGGGTGGAGAAGTCGCCGTAATCCAGTCGAATCAGCTCTGACTGATTTTCCGGATTGGGGTAGAACTCCTGGAGCGGCACTTCAATGATGCTGGACTTGAAGTTGTTCGCTACCAGGCGGCCGATTTCGCCGGACTTGAGCACGTTAACGCGCAAGTCCTCGATCTGGTCCGGCTCCAGATAGGCCGGATGACTGGCAACCGGGCCACCATCGAAGCCCTGCTCGGTCACTTCGGTCCAACGCACGTTGGGTGTCCACAGGGAACGCAATCCGGAGCGGTTGACGCCCGGCAGGAAGAACACCTCATCGTTTACGCGCTTGAGGGTTTCCATGTATTCGCTGGAGAAGATGTCACCATCCTTGATAGAGACGGCGATACGGATCGAGTTGCCCAAGCCGGCCAGGTCGTCCTGGTGTTTGACCATGTTGACAATATAGGGGTGCTCGAGCGGAATCATCTTGGCAAAGCTGGTATCCGGGCGAATTTGCGAAGCCTGGAAACCGAGAAAGATAGTGATCACTACGAAGATCGCAACAACCAGCAAGCGATTGTTGAACACCAGCCGTTCCATAAAGGTTTCGGCTTCGTGAATATTATTCGACATCCCGACTCTCCCGGCCCACAAGCCATCGTTCATTTATTGTTAGGTTTGGCACTGACTTTTCCTGCGCGTCATTGACGGGCAGCACACCGGTTGCGTGAGCCGTTCCGGCCCTGGAGAAAAACTCCCGGACAGGCACAACTTTCCGCTCAGGACACTAAAGCGACCTGATAACAGCTATTGAACAACCGAAAAAAACGTCTCGAAAAAACAGCAGCAACCCTAGAACAGGGACGCAGGGAGCGGATGGATGAAGCATGCCAGTCGGATGACTTCCCCATACATCAACCTCTTTTATTGTTTTTCTACGCTGTGCAAGCACAACGGGTAACCTGATATTACAGAGGTTGTACAGACTACACTAACAGTTCATGGTTATCTTTTGTGAACCAGCGCTCACGGGCGCTTCAGCCCCCCGGCCGGGCTAGCACCGGGGGGCATGAAAAACCCTTACAGCAGTGATTTGCTGACCACCTCGTAAACGTCGGGAGACAGGTTCTGCGCGGCCATGACTCGGGTCAACTCGGCCTTCATCAGAGCCTGGCGCTGATCATCAAATTTGCGCCAGCGCGTCAGCGGGGTCAGTAGACGCGCGGCGATCTGTGGGTTGAGCGGGTCAAGTTGCACAATTCTATCAGCCAGGAAACGATAGCCGGAGCCGTCCGCCGCATGAAAGTTGACCAGGTTCTGGTTGGCGAAAGCGCCGATCAATGAGCGGATCTTGTTCGGATTGCGCAGGCTGAAAGCGGTATGCTCCATCAGGTCCTGCACACGCTGCAAGGCGCCCGGCTGCGTGGCGGCTGCCTGGATACTGAACCACTGATCCATGACCAATGGATAGCTCTGCCAACGCTCGGCAAAGTCGCTCAAGGCCGCGCCTTTTTGCTCATCGTGGGCGGAGTTGACCAGCGCCACCAGCGCCGCCTGGCGATCCGTCATGTTGTTGGCTTCGACGAACTGCCGCACACAGACATCCAGAGCCTTGCCCGAAGGGCTGAGCATCAGATAACCAAGCAAGGTGTTTTTCAGGCTGCGGCGCGCCACGGCGGCTGCGGCTGGGCTGTAAGGCACCTGATCATTTAGCGCCTGGTACAACGGCCACATGTCCGCCTCCAGCGCCACCGCCAGTTCCTGCCGTACCCAGTCGCGGACATAATGTATCGCGTCCACATCGGCCACATCGGCCAGCTCCACAAGGTAGGCTTCAGACGGCAGGCGCAGCATTTCCGCGACCATGGCCGGATCCAGTGTGCTGTCAGCCAGTACTGTGCGATACACATCCAGCAAGCGCTGGTCCAGCATCAAGGGGCGGCCAGCCTGGTGAATGCCCACCAGCCCCTGGAGGATTTCCACCGCCAGCGCCTGGGACGCCTCCCAGCGATTGAAACCATCAGGATCATGCTTGGCCAGGAACACCCGGTCATCACGACTGTAGGGGTAAGTCATTTTCACCGGCGCAGAGAAACCGCGCAGCAACGACGGCAATGGCCGCTCCGTGACACCGGTGAATGTAAACACCTGCTCGGCTTCAGTCACCGCCAGCACGCGCTCGGTGCCTTGCGCCTGGGCTTCTTCAGCCAATTGCAGCGGCATCTCGACGCCCTGAGCATTCAGCAGCGCCATACGCACCGGAATCACCTGAGGCTTTTTCTCGCTCTGCCCCGGGGTTGGCGGGCAGCTCTGGCGGAACAGCAGGCTGAAGGTCGACGCGGCCGCATCATAACGCCCCTCCACCGCCAGACGCGGGGTGCCGGCCTGGCTGTACCAGCGTTTGAATTGGGTAAAGTCGGCACCATTGGCATCTTCCAGCGCCTTGATAAAGTCATCACAGGTCACCGCCTGGCCATCGTGGCGATCGAAATACAGGTCGGTACCCTTGCGAAAGCCCTCTGCCCCCAGGAGCGTGTGCAGCATGCGCACCACCTCTGCGCCCTTCTCGTAAACGGTGAGGGTATAGAAGTTGGAAATCTCGATAAAGGAGTCCGGACGGACCGGGTGGGCCATGGGGCCGGCATCTTCGGCAAACTGGTTGGCGCGCAGAAAGGTGACGCCTTCGATGCGGTTGACGGTTTCCGAGTTCATGTCTGCGGAGAACTGCGAATCGCGCAGCACCGTAAAGCCTTCCTTGAGCGACAGCTGGAACCAGTCACGACAGGTCACGCGGTTGCCTGACCAGTTATGGAAATATTCGTGCGCGACCACCGCTTCGACCCGCTGGAACGCCAGATCGGTCGCAGTATCGGCATGCGCCAGTACACAACTGGAGTTGAAAATATTAAGGCCCTTGTTCTCCATGGCGCCCATATTGAAATCGTTCACCGCGACGATCATAAAGATATCCAGGTCGTACTCGCGGCCATAGACCTCTTCGTCCCAGCGCATGGAACGCTTGAGGCTGTCCATCGCATGCGCACATTGCTCGCGATTTTCCGGCTCGACATAGATACGCAGGTCAATATCGCGGCCGCTCATGGTGGTAAAGCTGTCCTGAATCAGACATAGGTCACCGGCCACCAGCGCGAACAGATAGGCAGGTTTGGGGAAAGGGTCTTCCCAGGTAACCCAGTGACGACCGCCTGCGTGCTCACCCGAGGCAATCGGATTGCCGTTGGACAGCAGTACCGGATAGTCGCCACGCTCGGCGATCACCGTGGTGGTAAAGCGGCTCATCACATCCGGACGGTCGAGGTAATAGGTGATCTTGCGAAAGCCTTCGGCTTCGCACTGGGTACAGAACATCGCCCCGGACTGATACAAACCCTCGAGCGCTGTGTTCTCCCGCGGCTTGATTCGCGTGGTTACCGCCAGGTCAAAGGCGGCGCTTGCAGGCTGCAGCCGCAGCGTGTCGGCATCGACCTGATAATCGCTGGTAGCCAGCGCCTGATCATCAACAGCTACGGCCATCAGTTCGAGATTCTGGCCGTCCAGCACCAGCGCCGGCAGCGCCGAAGTTTCGCTGTGCTTGTCGGCATTGAGTCTGATGCTCAACCGGCTGTGCACCAGCGCATGATCATCCTGCAGATCGAAGGTCAGATGCGTTTCGCTGATCCAGTAATCGGGTTGCTCGTAGTCCTTGAGGTAAATGGTCTTGGGCTGTTCGGTACGCATGGCGTGCTCCTCAGGACACACTGACATTCAGTGTATAGGCGGTGTATTTACGGATATTGATAACGCCGGTATCCAGCAGCAGATACTGACCCTTGATACCTAGCAAAGTGCCTTCCAGGACGGGATCCTTGTCCAGATTGGCTGATTGCGGTTTGGCACTGTATTCGAGCACCGGATAACGAATGTCCGTCACCTCTGCTTGCACCGGTTGAATGGCCTGCAAGCCGTATTCCTTCTGCAGCGCCATGATCCCATCGATGGCCCCTTCAATCAGACGGTCACGCGCCGCCGGCATATCGACAGGCTCCGGCTCGCCCTTGAGCAACGCGCGCCAGTTGGTCTTGTCCGCCACCTGCTTGCGCAGCAGGTCTTCAACCAGCCCGGACTGCAGGCGGGTGGATACGCGCATGATCGGCAACGCCTGGCTCGCACCCTGATCCATCCAGCGCGTCGGCACCTGGCTGGCACGGGTAATACCCACCTTGAGGCCGGACGAGTTGGCCAGGTAGACAATGTGATCGGTCATACAGAACTGCTCGCCCCAGGCCGGCTCGCGGCAGGTGCCCAGGTGATGGTGGCAGCGTTCCGGGCTCATGATGCAGGTGTCACAGGACGCCAGTTTGATCATGCACGGGTAGCAATAACCCTGGCTGTAACTCTTTTTCGTGCGCCGGCCGCAATGGCTACAGTGAATCACTCCAAGGGATTCAATGCGCAGGGTCCTGCCGAGGCATTCATTCAACGGCAACTGCACCTCGCCAATCGGCAGATGATAATTGACCGGGGAATCCAGCGCCGTTTTCAGCTTGCTGATACTGCCAGTGCCTTGCAGATAAGCCATCAGTGCAGCGTATCCGAACCGGTGGAAAACAGGATATTGGGTACCGTTTTAGCTTCAGACTTGCAGCTCTGCGGGCCCATGTAACCGGTTCTCTGCTCTTCGGGAAGGTTGTCCTGTTCCCAGGCAATCATCGCCTGCAGGCACAATTCCTTCTGCTCCTGGGTCAATTTGCGCCCATCGGCCCACTTACCGATCTCCACCGCCGTTTTCAGGCTGGCATACACCTCAGGGGTTATATTGCGCAGCATTTCGGCAAAGCTGGTCATGATGCCTCCAGAAAATTCGATATCATTAATAGGGCTCTTCAATGCGCAGCGCCTCTACGAGCACGCTCCATTCCACCGGCGGCAAGGCCCGCCGCACAGCCGATCAACAAACCGCTGACATGCGCGGTATTGGCAATGGCACCAAAACCCAGCAGGGTTATCACGCCAGACAAACACAACACCAGCCATGCCAGCATCAACACCACCACCCCTTTGGGCAGGGCAAAGTGCACATTCGGCGCCAGCCACTGATACAACCAGCAGTAGCCCAGCAGACCGTAGAGCACACCGGACAAACCGCCGAACAAGGCATGGCCACTAACCCACCACTGTGCGGTATTGGAGATCACCGCAAACAGCAGGGTCAGTCCCAGCAACCAGAGACCGCCCGAGCGCATTTCAATTCGCCGCCCCAATTCCCAGTACCAGAGCGAATTGAACGCCAGGTGCATCAGGCCAAAATGCAGGAAGATGGGTGCCACCAACCGCCACCACTGACTCAGATCCATCTCACTGGCGAAATAACCATTGGCGTCAACTGGCGCAAAGGTAAACAGGCCGATGGTCTCCGGCCGGCTACCCATGCCGGTCAAGAGTGCCACCACACCGGTCAGGGCCAGGATCACCAGCGTTACAGGAATACGCCGCCACACCAGCGGCCAACTGGAACGGGCCGCTGCAGTGGGGCGGCCAGCGGGCTGATCGACCGCTGCGTCGGGTATTCCTTCGGCGTAAAACGCCTGGACTATCTGTGCGCCCGCCTCATCATGGGTCCAGACGACCTGTTTGCCATCCTCTTCGGTAATGCGATGCACCACGCCCCGGCTACGCAGGAAGCGGGTGAAACGACTCAGATCTTCATCAAGGGGACATTGCAGTGCGCGGTACATGCTTACCTCAAGCGAGCCTGGGCACATCGACCCAGACAAAATGATCGCGGTGCAAGCGTTGCTCGCCTGCCCAACGATAGGCGACCAGTTTGCCATATTTCACTGCGCTGTAATCCAGACAAGCGAGATTGGGTCTGATCGGGTGCGGGTTGCCCTGCTGCCAGTAATGCCCGACAAACAGGATCGGTTGGTCTGCATCATAGAGCAGCAGCTCGGCCTTCTGATCATCACTCAGTGGCCGGGCCGCAACGTCGTCCGGCAGGGCATCGGGTTGAAAGACGATATCCCCGTAGGTCTGCGGTTGCTCTTCCCAGAACTTGGTACGGAAAGCCGCCCGCGTCAGGCCATCCTTGCCGGTAATGGTCTGGCCATGCGGCAAGCGCATGTCGATACCGCGCAGCAATCGCTCCAGCACCTGGGAAGCGAAACTGCTGTGATCCACCGCGGCCTCAAGAAACTCGCGGTCAATCCGGCCATCGCCATACTGAGCGATAAAAGGTTCTATCAAGCGGGAATCCCAGCAGGCATGCACCAGCCGGATATCGCCCAGATCCTGCAACAGCGGCAAGGTATAGAACCAGTCGAGAAAGTAGTCCCACTCATCCGGCCAGGCTGCAAACTGCTCCAGCGTATCCTGAATCTGCCGGCGGTTGCGCTCGGTATGTTCGCGAATGTACTGCCGCCCGCTGCCCGCCGGCGCCGGAGTGCTCCAGGCCAGGGCGTTGATTTCATGGTTACCCATGATGCAACTGGCGGCGCCCGCCTCTACCATGTCATGCACTAGGTGCAACGCCTCACGAATACGCGGGCCTCGGTCGATGATATCACCCAGAAACAATGCCTTGCGGGTCGGGTGTTGCCAGACGCCAGCCCGCACTGAATAGCCCATGCGCTCCAATAGCTGCGTCAGGGTCTGCGCACAGCCATGCACATCGCCAATCACGTCGTAGCCCTGAAGTTTCGCAGGTTTCATCATTGATCCGTCAGACGACTTGACCAGCCGAGCTTGCTGCGACAAATCGCATAGAAATTGTGGTCCAGTGGGTGCAGCAGACGCAGTTTCTGCGGTTTTTTACGGATCGTCAGGCTGTCACCTGGCGCGCAGGCAATATGTACCTGGCCGTCACAGCTGACCTGCGGGTAGATACCGTTCTGTTTGGAGATGATGATCTTCAGCTCACTGTTGGCATCCACCACGATGGGCCGGCTAGACAGCGTATGGGGAAACATTGGCACCAGCACCATCGCATCGAGCTTCGGATGCATGATCGGCCCGCCGGCAGACAGCGAATAGGCGGTTGATCCGGTGGGGGTAGCCACGATCAGCCCATCAGACTTCTGGCTATAGACGAACTGGCCATCGATATACAGCTCGAACTCGATCATCCGTGCGGATTTGCCAGGGTGTAGCACTACGTCGTTAAGCGCCTCACTGGTGCCTAGCTGCTCATCGCCGCGGCGGACGAACACATCCAGCAGAAAGCGCTTTTCCACACTGTATTGCCCTGCAAGCACCTCACCTACCCGGGCTTCCAGTTCATCCGGCGAAATATCGGTCAGGAATCCCAGGCCGCCGCGGTTCACGCCCAGCACCGGAACGTTGTAACGGCACAGGGCCCGTGCTGCACCCAGCAGGCTGCCGTCACCGCCGACGACTATGACCAGATCACAGATTTCGCCCATCATCTTGCGCGAGCAGACCTGCAGTTGGTGCCCCGGCAGCAAGTCAGCCACGGCGTCTTCCAGGATCACGCTATGACCGTTATCCAGCAGAAACCGCTTGAGGCGTTTCAGGGTATCGACCACCTTGCCGCTACCCAGCCGCCCAATCAATCCGATATTACGGAACTGCTCCATACCACCTCACTCTTGCAGCCGATGGGGCTCCCATCAGGTTCGCCCAGCATCACGCCGGCAGGTTCGAATTGGATGATTATCCGCAGCAGACAGGGTGCTGGCAAATGGAAGGCGGCAGAGATGCGTATCAGAAGATGGCTAGGTGAGCGCGAGCCACGCTATTCGACGTCGGTGGGCGCGCGATTCTGCAAGCGGGTGAGATCCCGTTTCAGCGATGCATTGAGCTTCTGCTGATGGGCCAGTTCCTGTTTGATATCGCCCAGCTCGCCCTGAATGATCGCGAGGTTGTCTTCATGCTGCTGACGCAGGGCAATCAGCTCGGCGTGCTTTTGCTGGACCAATTGATCGATCTGCTCATGCAAGTCGGCAATCTGCGCAGCCTGGGTGGCGCGTTCGGTCTGCCACAGTTCTTCAGCACTGGACTGGGGCGCCTGATTGGCAGCCTCTATGGGCACGACATTATTATTGCCGCCACCATACCAGGAGTCCTCGGCGGCCATCTGCAGCCGATCAGTCTGCAATACTTTGAGGGTTTCCTCGTCATCGCCGAGAATGCCCAGGGTATTGCGTGTGACCGCTTCCTTGATCATCAACAGATCAGAGCGCCCCTCACGTTGCCCCGGCTTCCACAGGTGGGGTCGATACTTGGGATGGGAAGAGAACCCCAGGCACACCAGGCGAATAGGACCACCACCCATATCAGGCCCGCGACCGGCTTTCTCGGCCATGGCACGCAGCGGCATGTTCCACAGGCTGTTGATGTTGCCATCCAGGTCAAAGTCGATGGTAAAGAACACTGCCCCTCTGACATGCAGGCGATTGCTGATCTGCAAAAAGACTGCCTCGACGGTCTCATCGGCAAATTCCGGGGTCGATACCATGCCGTCGAGCAGGGCTTCAAACTCCGGGTACAGCATCTCCTTGGCGATTCCCCGCTCGGAAAACAACAAAACCGCCTCGGTCAGCAACGGCTTGCGCACTATGTTCATCAATCGCTCCCGCGGGGTCCATTCGGTCTTTTCCAGATGCAACATAATCCTACGCTTTTTAAAGGTAATTGCACCTTGGAGCGCAAGTGTAGAGAAAAGTGCCCGCCAGGACTGTGATGCACTTGGCACTCCTCCGGCGCAGGACCCGTCGCACGCTACGCCCATAACAAAAAAACCCGCCGCGGCCAGAGGCCGGGGCGGGTTGAACAACTGGCGCTGTCTGGCTCAGAGCGCGGCGGCTAAACGCGAGCCTTGATCAATGGCCCGCTTGGCATCCAGTTCGGCGGCCACATCAGCGCCACCAATCAGATGCACCGGCCGGCCCATTGCTTCCAGACCCGCCTGCAACTCGCGCAGCGGTTCCTGACCGGCGCAGATCACGATGTTGTCGACCGGCAGGACCTTCGGCTCGCCCTCGCCAATCTGGATATGCAAACCGGCATCATCGATTTTCAGGTACTGCACCGAGTTGAGCATGTGCACCTGCTTGTTTTTCAGGCCCGTACGGTGAATCCAGCCGGTAGTCTTGCCCAGGCCGTCGCCGACCTTGCTTGTCTTGCGCTGCAGCAGAAACACCTCGCGGGCCGGCGGATGTGGCTGTGGCGTGATGCCGGCGATACCGCCGCGGGCTTCGATGTTCAGATCAATGCCCCATTCCTTCCAGAACAGTTCGGTATCCAGGCTCGGGTTGCCGCCCTGGTGGGTGATGTATTCGGACACATCGAAGCCGATCCCGCCTGCGCCCATCACCGCCACCTTGTTACCCAGCGGTTTGTGGTTGAGGATGGTGTCGATATAGCTGACCACCTTGGGATGATCGATACCCGGGATGTCCGGGGTGCGCGGTTGGATGCCCGTAGCCAGAATCACTTCGTCAAAGCCCTGCAGGTCTTCAGCGGTGACGCGCTGGTTTAGCACCAGCTTGACACCATACTTGTCGATCATCTTGCCGAAATAGCGCAGGGTCTCGAAAAACTCCTCCTTGCCAGGGATCTGCTTGGCGATATTGAACTGACCGCCAATTTCCGCAGCCGAATCGAACAGCGTGACCTCGTGGCCCCGTTGCGCTGCCACGGTAGACGCGGCAAGACCCGCCGGCCCAGCGCCAACCACAGCGATTTTTTTCACGGCGGTGGTCGGAATATAGTTCAGCTCGGTTTCATGGCAGGCACGCGGGTTGACCAGGCAACTCGTCAGTTTGCCGCCAAAGGTATGGTCCAGGCAGGCCTGGTTACAACCAATGCAGGTATTGATTTCATCGGCCTTGCCCGCCGCCGCCTTGTTGACGAAGTCGGCATCGGCCAGAAACGGCCGGGCCATGGAGACCATATCCGCATCGCCTTCGGCCAGCACTTGTTCAGCGACTTCAGGCGTGTTGATACGGTTGGTGGTGACCAGCGGGATACTGACCTGGCCCTTGAGCTTGGCAGTCACCTTGGTAAAGGCCGCGCGCGGTACCTTGGTAGCGATGGTCGGAATCCGCGCTTCATGCCAGCCGATGCCGGTGTTGATGATGGTCGCACCGGCCTGCTCGATGGCCTTGGCCAGCATGACGACTTCATCCCAGGTGCTGCCGCCTTCGATCAGATCCAGCATCGACAGCCTGTAGATGATGATGAAGTTGGCGCCTACCCCTTCGCGCACGCGGCGCACGATCTCGACCGGCAAACGCATGCGATTTTCGTAGCTACCGCCCCAGCGGTCAGTACGCTTGTTGACGTGACTGACCAGGAACTGGTTGATGAAGTAACCTTCCGAACCCATGATTTCGACGCCGTCATAGCCGGCACTCTGGGCAAGTTGCGAACAGGTGACGAAGTCGCGAATCTGCTTCTCGATACCCTCCTCGTCCAGCTCGCGCGGCGTGAAGGGGTTGATCGGCGCTTTTACCGCACTGGCCGAGACCTGTTTTGGGCTATAGGCGTAACGACCGGCGTGCAGAATCTGCATGCAGATCTTGCCACCCGCCTCATGCACCGCCTGAGTCACGACCTTGTGGTGCTCGGCTTCCTCGGCTGTGGTCATTTTCGCGGCGCCAGCGGCGACGCTGCCCTCTTCGTTCGGACCAATGCCACCGGTCACGATCAAACCTACCCCGCCGCGGGCACGCTCGGCAAAATACGCAGCCATACGCTCAAAACCATGCGGGCGCTCTTCCAGCCCGGTGTGCATCGAGCCCATCAGCGTGCGGTTACGCAGCGTGGTAAAGCCCAGATCCAACGGGGCAAGAAGGTGGGGGTACAGGGTTGATTCGCTCATGAACTACTCCGGCTATCACGTCATCAGGGTCTTTACCGGATACATGCCCGGTAAATGCTATGGCAAGACAATAGGCCTGAGCTGTTGCCCACTCAATCACTCCAAATGACATTTTTATAGCTTTGAATTACAGTTATGTTTCTGTCATCACTGCGGGCGCTTGTTTATGAACCCTTGCTCATGAGGCTTGGCGATATTTCAGTTGGCTACCTTTATAGTCTGCAGGCCGCGTTGACGCACCTGGGCCACGACCCAGCTCCCCTGTTCATGCGCTTTCGTATTGACGCTGAATTGCTCGCCACACCCCAGGCGCGCATCAGCATTCCACGCTTTATGCGCTTGGGAAACGCAGCGATTCAATTGACCGGCCGGCCGGACATTGGCTTGCTGATGGGCCGGCACAGCCACGCCAGCCACCTGGGCCTGGCGGGCATGACCGCCCAGTGCGCTGCCGACCTGACCCAGGCCTTCAGCACGCTGATCCGCTTCGAGCGATTATCCAGTCACAACTACCGCGGGCACTCGAGCTTTGCGCCGCCAGCATTGCGGTTCTACTCGATCAGCCCCTATAACGCCTTCAACCTCTTTGTGGTCGATTCGGCGCTATCCTCCCGTGCCCAACTGGGCCACCATCTGACGGCTGGCAACGCCAGACTGGCGGCCGTGCATATCGAGTTTCCCGCTCCCGACTACGCCGAGCAATACGAGGCACAGTTTGATTGTCCGGTGCTGTTTGAACAGGAGCACAATCAGCTCGTATGGGACCCAGCCAGCTTGCGCTTGCCGTTGGTGCAGCGCGCACCGGCGAGCTTTCGGCATCTGGCGTCACTGTGCGACGCGCAGTTGCACGATCTGAACCGTCAACGGGGCTTGAGGGAAAAAGTCGAAGAAATACTCTCACCGCAGCTGCATCAGCGCCTGCCGACCCTGACTGAAGTAGCCCGCACATTGGGGCTGCCGTCCTGGACGCTGCGGCGTCGCTTGCAGCAGGAGGAACAGACTCGCTTTCAGGACATTATTGACGACACACGGCAGGACCTGGCGGTCAGCTATATTCGCGATACCGAGTTGGCGTTGGGGGAGATTGCTTTTCTACTGGGGTTTTCATCGCCGGGGGCATTTCAGCGCGCGTTCAAACGCTGGACCGGTGAGCCGCCAGGTCAATTCAGACGTCAGCAACGCAGAGCGTCCAATTGATCAAAGCTGTTAAACAAGAATCTGGTGCAGGGGTTTGATACAGGTCTTGATACAGGTCTTGATGCAGGGCTTGATGCTGCGGTGGCGGAGTAAAGCCGAAGGATTTACATCTCTTCGGCATCTTCAGCATCCTGATCCCATTCCTGGGCGCGCTGGTCCATCAGTTCTTCTACATAATCGTTCATTGCTGCTTCCTCTTTTTTTGTTGTCGAGCCTGATTTGGCTTTCCATAACCGACGCTATAGGCCGGATATGACAGTCAGATGAAGAAGCAACAAAAAAGTTCAGCAAAAAATCGCCAGAGTCAACAGCAGCAGGGTCTCGGTCAATTCCACAAGCGCGCCAGCGGTGTCACCTGTGGTACCGCCCAGGCGCTTTACCAATGCTCGGCGCCAGTAGAGAAAGAATAGTGCTGCACCTAGCACAGGCATGATTCCGGCAACACCCCAGGCACTGACAAAGAAGATCGTCACGATCAAACACTGCGCCGCCAGTAGCAGAGGCATTGAGCCAGGCGCATTGCTAGCCAGCGCCGCCCCCATCCCATTCGCCCGTGCGTAGGGCGTGCAGACAAGCAGAGCGGGGAGCAACAGCCGGCCGATAGCAGGTACCAGTACGAGCACCAGCCCTATCTGGTACTGCTGTTCACTACTCAGCAAGCTGACCAGCGCGGCGAACTTCAACAGCAAGACCAGCAACAGAGCGACCACGCCACTGGGCCCGCAGCTGGGGTCTTTCATGATCTGCAATGTGCGTTCACGGTCGCCCTGCCCTCCCGCCCAGGCATCGGCAGTATCGGCCAACCCGTCCAGATGCAGACCGCCACTGATCCATGCCCATGCCGCCAGCAGGACGGCCGCGTGCAGCATCGGCACTGCCGATACGAGCAAGTAATGCAGGAGCACAAGCAGCAGGCCGATCAGCAGGCCCACGGCCGGATACCATAACAAGGAGCGCCCGTTATCCTGCGCGTCTGGTAACTGCGCCAGCCGAACCGGGATACGGGTCAGGAATTGCACAGCAATCAACAGCGGCAGCGGCAGTTTCATGCCATTTCCAGACTGCCATCAGCCGCATGCCGCAACAGAACACGTTCGGCCAGCGCCACCTGCACCTGCAGCAACTGCTCCCTGGGCAGACCCTGGGCACGCGCCAACAGCAGCCGCATCACCCCGCCATGGGTGATCAGCAGAAGATGTTCGCCGGCGTAGCGCGAGCTCACCGAGGCAATACTGGCGAGTACTCGCTGCTCGAAATCGGCCACCGGCTCTCCACCCGGAGGCGTGCAGCCATAGGGGTCACGCCAGAAGGAAGCCAGGGTATCTGCGTGCTCGCGCATAAGATCCGCGGGGTACTGACCCTCCCAAGCGCCAAAATGCAGCTCAACCAGGCCCGGCTCCAGGCTGACAGGCAGACCCAGTCGCTCGCCCAGCTCGTAGGCATAGGCAGCGCAGCGCCGCAACGGTGAACTGATAATGCGCTGCCAGGGCCCGGCATCGGCGCAAGCCTCGCGCATCTGCTGCCAGCCAGCGGCGGTGAGTTCGTCATCCAGACTACCGCGCAGACTGCCAGCCAGGGCGGTTTCACCATGGCGCAGCAGCTCGATCAGCATGTCTGCTTGCCGGACACATCCGCCTGGGCAAAGGTCGCCATCTGATTATGCAGCGCGCAGGCCGTACGCAGCAGCGGTACTGCCACCGCCGCGCCACTGCCCTCGCCCAGGCGCATGCCCAGATCCAGCAGTGGAGTAGCGCCGAGCGCAGCCAGCACCAGTGCATGGCCAGGCTCGGCACTGCGATGGCTGAACAGCATCCACTCGCGGCAGTCTGGATTCAGGCGGGTGGCGCAGAGCGCTGCAACCGAACTGATATAACCATCGACGAGCACCGGCAGCCCGCGCTGGGCAGCGGCCACATAGGCGCCGGTCAGCGCGGCAATCTCCAACCCACCGAGGCGCCCCAGTGCTGCAAGCGGGTTCTTCAGATGGGCGGCATGTTGCAACAGGCCGCGCTGGATAACCCGTAACTTGTGTTCGATGCCCGCCTTGCTCAGCCCGGTGCCCGGCCCCACCAGCAAGGCGGCAGGCCTGCCCAGCAGGGCACTGGCCAACGCGCAGGCGCTGGTGCTGTTGCCGATACCCATTTCGCCGCCAATAAACAGATCAGCCTTATCGATGGTCAATACCGCTTCGCGGCCGACGCGGATGGCCTCCAGACATTGTTCAAGATCCATCGCCGGGGCGCGGCAGAAATTCGCGGTGCCCGGGGCAATAAAGCGATGTTCGACGTTAGGCAAGGCCCGAATGGGCACAGCCAGGCCCAGATCCATGACCTTGAGCGTGGCTCCCAGATGCCGGGCGAGCACACAGATAGCCGCACCGCCCTGGGAGAAATTGCGCAGCATTTCGCCGGTGACCGCTTGGGGAAAGGCAGAGACGTTCTCCTGCATCACCCCATGGTCAGCAGCAAACACCGTGATCCAGGGGGCGTTGATTGCGGGTTGAGCAGTCCCCTGCATGGCTGCCAACTGCACCGCCAGCGTTTCCAGCTGACCCAGCGAGCCAGCCGGCTTGGTCAGATCGCTTTGGCGTTGTTCTGCTTCGCGTAATATTGCCTGGTCCAGGGGCGCAACTGGCGCACTCCACCACGGGCCATTGACTGGTTGCGCGCTCATGGTAGTTGCCCCTTCAGCGCCATCGGCAAGCCGGCGATACAGAACAAAACCCGCTGGCAACGCTGGGCCACTTCCTGATGCAGCCAGCCGGCCAGGTCCACATAGCGGCGGCTGAGCTCGCCCATGGGCACGACACCCAGGCCGCTCTCATTGCTGACCAGAATAACCCTGCCAGGCAAGGTATCCAGGCAATCCAGCAACGCGTCGCGCTCACGCGCAAGGCGTGTCTGATCCTCACACAGCAGCAGGTTGGTCAGCCACAACGTCAGGCAATCCACCAACAGACAACGCCCCGCCGCCGCCTCCCTGCGCAGCACCGCTGCCAAAGCCAGCGGCTCTTCGATCAAGCCCCATTGGGCTGGCCGGCGGCGCTGGTGCTCAGCTATACGGGTGCTCATTTCACCGTCCAGCGCCTGACTGGTAGCGATATAGGTCACCGCCAGGCCGCTGGCCACAGCAAGTTGCTCGGCCATCCGGCTCTTGCCCGACCGCGCACCACCCAGAATCAATTCATGCATGCAGAAACTCCACACAATTGCAGTAGCAACGCGGTATCCAGATGGTCTTCCACGCTGTGCGCCAAGCGCTCGATATCCCTCTCGCGCAACGCAGCGTAATCCAGTCGCTGCGCCTGCGCCAGACCCGCCCAGCTCAGCAGTGCCTGGCTGGCGTCCGGTGACTCGAACAAACCGTGCAGATAAGTGCCGGCGATCTGTCCATCGGCACTCAGCACACCGTCCGGCGCGCCGCCGTCCAGGTGCAGTAAAGGACGTTCGAGAGCAGGCCCAATACTGCGGCCTGCGTGGATTTCATAACCGCTAACGGCGGCATGATCCAGCTGCAAATGGCCACTGACGCGGGTCAGACGCTTGTCTGCTTGCAAACGGGTAGAAAAATCCAGCAGCCCCAGCGCTGGCGTGCTGCCGGCAGGGCCTTCCAGGCCGAGCGGATCATCAACCCTCTGGCCGAGCATCTGCAAACCGCCGCAAACCCCCAGCAGTTTGCCGCCATAACGCAGATGCCGGCTGATCGCCTGTTCCCAACCGTATTGGCGAAGAAAGGCCAGGTCGGCTGCGACGCTTTTCGAGCCCGGTAGAATGATCAGGTCCGCGGTCGGGATCGGCTGGCCAGGGCCGATAAACTGCAGGTCCACCTGCGGGTGCAGACGCAGCGGGTCAAAGTCGGTGTGATTGCTGATCCGCGGCAGCACGGGTACCACCACGCGCAGCGCGTTGGCCGTTTTCGCCCCCTGGTTGGCGTTGACCGCATCTTCGGCCTCCAGATGCAGGTCCTGCAGATAGGGCAGCACGCCCAGCACCGGTTTGCCGGTGTGGGCCTCCAGCCAGTCCAGCCCCGGCTGCAGTAAGGCGATATCACCGCGAAAACGGTTGATCACAAAGCCCTTGATACGTGCCTGTTCACTTTCGGACAGCAGCGCCAGCGTACCCACCAGATGGGCGAAGACACCGCCCTTGTCGATATCGGCAATGAGAATCACCGGGCAATCCACTGCCTCGGCAAAGCCCATATTGGCGATATCTCCGGCGCGCAGGTTGATTTCTGCCGGGGAGCCGGCACCTTCGACCAATATGACGTCGTACTGATGCGCCAGACGCTGATGCGAGTCCAGCACCGCCTTGAGCGCTGTGGGTTTGTAGGCGTGGTAGGCCAGCGCGTCCATGCAGCCGATCGGATGACCGTGGATGATCACCTGCGCGCCCACATCGCTATTGGGCTTGAGCAGCACCGGATTCATATCCGTGTGCGGCTGCAGATGGGCGGCCTGAGCCTGTACTGCCTGGGCGCGGCCAATTTCACCGCCATTTACCGTCACCGCCGCGTTAAGCGCCATATTCTGCGGCTTGAACGGCGCCACCTGTACTCCACGATGCCGCAGCCAGCGGCACAAGGCCGTTACCAGGGTGCTTTTGCCCGCATCCGAAGTGGTGCCCTGAATCATCAAGGTACTCATGAGTTTGCCCTGGAAAGATCAGGTTGAATGGAGGCCAGAGCGCCAGCCAGGCGCTGCCAATCGGCCTCGCTGCCGGGCAAACCGATACGCAATGCTGGCGGCCGGTCAAACAGCCTGAGCAGGATACCCTGCCTGGCCAGCGCCTCGTGCCAGTCCGCAGCCCGTGCATGGGGCAGCCACTGAAACAGCGCGCAACCACCAGCCGGGGCCAACCCGTGCTGCGTCAGTAGCAAGTTCAACCGCATACCGTCACAGTGCAAGCGGCTGCGCCACAGCCCCTGGGTGTGCTGGTCAGCCAGTGCGGCCTTGCCTATCGCGCGAGCGGGCCCGCTGACGCTCCAGGGCCCCAATTGCTGCTGCAGCGCCGCCAATAATGCGGGCTCAGCCAACACAAAACCCAGGCGCACGCCAGCCAGGCCAAAAAACTTGCCCAACGAACGCATAACGATAAGCCCGGGGCGGTCGCTGAATGCGGCCAGACTGTGCTCTGGCGCCAGATCCGCAAAAGCTTCATCGACTACCAGATAGCCACCGTGCCGGTACAGCTGTTCATGCCAGCCCAGCAGGGTTTCAATATCCACTAACTGGCCGGTAGGGTTATTCGGATTGACCACCACCAGCAGATCCAGACCGACCAACTGATCACCGGCCCCATCGACATCCAGCCCAACCACCTGATACCCGGCGCGCTGCCAAGCTTGCCGATGTTCTGCATAACAGGGCTCGATAATGCCCACGCGCCCTCGGGGAAACAGCGCCGGCAGGGCTTGAATGGCCGCTTGCGAGCCCGCGACCGGCAATGCGTGAGCCGCGCCGTAGTAGCGGGCGGCCAAGGCTTCCAGGCCGTCGTTCTCTTCCGGCAGGCGCGACCAGACGGCCGGCTCCAAAGCGGGTACGGGCCAATCATAAGGTGCCAGCCCGGTGGAGAGATCCAGCCATTCCTGCAGCGCAATGCCGTAATGGGCTGCGGCCTGGCGCAACCGCCCGCCGTGCTCAAGCATGAGCAACCGCCCATATCAGCACAATGACCACCAGCCAGAGCAGTACACCCTGGCGCACCAGACGCATTGCCCGGGTAATATCCGCAGCCACCGCGTCGGGCCCAGCGCCAAGAGAGGGCCGTTGATGGGTAGCGCCGTGGTACACGGCAGCCCCGCCCAAACTGACATTCAGCGCCCCTGCCCCGGCTGCCATGACCGGCCCGGCGTTGGGACTGTCCCACTGCGGCGCCTGCCTGCGCCAGCAATCCAGCGCCTGGCGAGTGCGGCCACATAGCGCATAGGTTAGGGCCACCAATCTGGCCGGCAGGTAGTTGAGCAGATCATCGAGCCGCGCTGCCGCCCAGCCAAACTGGGCAAAACGTGTAGTGCGATAACCCCACATCGCATCCAGGGTATTGGCCAGGCGATACAGCACCACACCCGGCGCCCCGAGCAACGCAAACCAGAACAGCGCGGCGAACACTGCGTCACTGCCATTTTCCAGCACTGACTCGGTGGCGGCGCGCGCCATGCCCGACTCGTCCAGCTCATCGGTCTGACGGCTGACCATATAGCCCACGCGCAGGCGTGCCTCGGGCAGATCATTGCGCTGCAACGCCTCGCTGATGGGCCTGGCGTGGTCGGACAGGCTGCGCAGGCCTATGGCCAGATACAGCACCAGCAACGAAAACAGCCAACCCACCATCGGCAGACTGGCTAGCAGCCAGGCAAGCAACGTCAGCGGCAGCACCGCCAGGGCCCAGGCCAGCACGCCGCGCAGCGGCCTCAGGTTACCGGCATTCAGGGTCCTTTCCAGATGCTGGGCGAAATGGCCGAAGCCGACCAAAGGATGCCAGCGCCGCGGCTCACCGAGGCAGTGATCCAGTACCAAAGCGCCAAGGATCAAGGGCGCACTCAGCACGGGCGTTGGTTCCAGTCGCGAATCAACCCGTGCAATTGCTGCAGGCCGATGGTCAGCGCCGAAATACCCGGCTGGAGGATATCCGGCGACTTGATCTCGAACAGTTGCTCGTCGCGCAACGCCGGAATGCCCGGCCAGCCCGGGCGGTCAAACAGATGCTCGGGGCGAAAGCGTTTGCCGCACCAGGAGCCTATGATGATATCCGGTGCGCGGCGTACCACTTCCTGCGGATCCGTGACATAGCGCTGCTTGGCTTTGGGATGATGGCTCAGTTCGGCAAAACAGTCCTGGCCGCCGGCCAGCTCGATCAACTCACTGACCCAGCGAATGCCGGAAATCAGCGGGCCATCCCACTCTTCGAAATAGACATTCGGCCGCCGCGCCAAAGTGGCGGCCTGCTGTTGTATCTGGTCCATGCCCGCCTGCAGCTCGGCAACCAGCGCCTCGGCTTTGCCACTGGCGTGCACCAGCGCACCCAGGGTGTCGATCATGCGCAGGATGCCGGCGATATCGCGTTGGTTGAACAGGTGCACTTCCAGTCCTTCGCGCGCCAGCTCGGCGGCGATGTCGGCCTGCAGATCGCAGTAACCGAGCACCAGATCCGGCTTGAGCGCCAGAATTTTCTCGGTCTTGGCGCTGGTAAAGGCCGATACCTTGGGCTTTTCCTTGCGCGCCTGCGGCGGGTGCACGGTAAAGCCGGAGATGCCGACTATCCGATCCTGCTCACCCAGGCGATAGAGTACTTCGCAGGTCTCGGTAGACAAGCAGACGATGCGTTGCGGGCCCTTCATGGCAACTCCCATTGATCGGTACATAGCATTTCGGACAAGGGCCTGGGATGGCTCCAGCCCTGCTCGACCAGCATAGGCTCGGCATAAAAAGCCTCGACCGGGCCCAGACACAAAACCGCAACCGGTTTGGCCCCGCTGGGCATGCCGAGCAGCTGCGCCAGCGCCTGCGGATCAAACAGCGAGACCCAGCCCAGACCCAGGCCCTCGGCCCGGGCGGCCAGCCACATATTCTGGATGGCGCAGGCCACCGAGGCCAGATCCATTTCCGGCAAAGTGCGCCGGCCAAATACGTGTTTGTCACGTCCCTCGGGCAGCGCCGCGACGAGCAATTCGGCGCAGTCTAGAATGCCCTCGACCTTGAGCCGCATAAAGTCCTCGGCCCGTTCACCCAAAGCCACGGCAGTGGCCTCGCGCTCGGTGTCGACCAATTGATGGATGGCCGCGCGCAGTGCTGGACGCGTCACACGCACAAAGCGCCAGGGCTGCATCAGGCCAACGCTTGGCGCCTGATGGGCAGCTTCCAGAAGCCGCGCCAACTGCTCGGCAGGCACCGCGCCGCCGCTGAAATGGCGCATGTCCCGCCGTTCGCGAATGACCCGGTACACCGCCGCGCGCTCGGCCTCGGAAAAAGCCGCTGTGCTCATGGGCGCATACCCTTCATGGACGAAACAAGTCATGGACGAAACAAGGCCGCCACCGCCTGCGGATTGCCGGGGAAATACAGGTGAATATAGGACGCAGTAAGCCGCCCGATTCGCCATACGGCCTCTGCCGTGCGTTTGTAGTTCGGGCACTCGCCGCGTACCAGCGGCTCGAGCTCACATTCAAGCGAGGAATGGTGGAAGGTATGCCCGCGCAGCGACCCTTCTGGCAAAGCCACTTCCTGCAACGCCAGGGCAGTAAGGCGCTTTTGCATGGTCGCCCGGCCCGGCAGCAGCCCGACCAGATCGGCACTCAGCCCTTCGGCGTCGGTCAATGACTCACACAGATAAAGCATGCCGCCACATTCAGCGTGGATAGGTTTTCCAGCCGCGTGGTGCTGCCGAATAGCCGCCTGCATTGCCTGGTTGCCGCCCAGTGCGGGCAAGTGCAGTTCCGGATAACCACCCGGCAGATACAGGCTGTCTACCTCCGGCAGTTGCTGATCGGCGAGCGGCGAGAAAAACACCAGGTCCGCGCCTAATTCCACCAGCAGATCCAGATTGGCCTGGTAGATAAAAGCGAAAGCGCTGTCACGCGCCACGCCAATACGCACGCCCTGCAGACTTTTCTCCAGCGGGCTGAGCGTCTGTTCAGGGGCGGCAAAACGGATTGCAGCCGGTAGCTGCGTATCGGCGCTCGCCAGCAGCGCGTCGGCGGCGGCGTCCAGCCTGGCATCCAGATCAGCCAGTTCGGCAGCCTGAACCAGACCCAGATGCCGGCTTGGCAAACCTATCGCCTCACTGCGCGGCAGTGCACCAAACCAGGCGCAGCCGTCCGGCAGACAGTCACGCAGTATCTCCCCATGCCGCGCGCTGCCAACCTTGTTGGCCAGCACGCCGGCAAAGGGCAGATCTGCCTGGTAACTGGCCAGCCCGTGGGCCATGGCACCGAAGGTCTGGGCCATACCGGAGCCATCGATGATAGCCAGCACCGGCACGCCAAAACAGCGCGCCAGGTCCGCTGCAGAGGGCGTGCCGTCAAACAGGCCCATCACCCCTTCAATCAGGATCAGATCAGACTCGGCCGCCGCCTTGCTCAGCAGCATGCGGCTTTCCTGCTCGCCGATCATCCACAGATCGATCTGGTACACCGGTCGCCCGCTGGCGCGTTGCAGAATCATCGGATCAAGAAAGTCCGGGCCACACTTGAACACCTGCACGCGCTTGCCCTGGCGGCTATGCAGCCGGGCCAGCGCAGCGGTGATGGTGGTCTTGCCCTGCCCGGAAGCAGGTGCGGCGATCAGCAGCGCAGGGCACTGATACTCTTTCACGACAGATTCAGTCAAAACTCCACTCCCTTCTGCGCCTTGATGCCGGATTTGAAGGCATGCTTGATCACGCCCATTTCGGTCACCGTATCGGCAGCCTCAACCAACGCCGGTGGGGCGCCACGACCGGTAACCACCACATGCTGGGCCATCGGCCGTGAGGCGATATCCCGCAGCACCTGCTCGAGCGACAGGTAACCGTATTTCAGCGCGATATTCAGTTCATCCAGCACCACCAGGGCAATGCTCGGATCACTCATCAGCTCCACCGCGACTGCCCAGGCCGCTTCAGCCTTGGCGATATCGTCCTGGCGGTCCTGGGTTTCCCAGGTGAAGCCTGCGCCCATCACGTGATAGCGCACCTGCTCCGGAAAACGTCGGAAGAAAGTCTCCTCTCCGGTGCTGCGCGCGCCCTTGATGAACTGCACTATGCCGATCTGTAAGCCATGGCCGAGGCTGCGCGCGGCCATGCCAAAGGCCGAACTGCTCTTGCCCTTGCCATTGCCGGTAAGCACCAGAAGCAGGCCATGCTCCTCCTGGGCCTGGGCAATTTTTTCGTCGACTATCGCCTTCTTGCGCTGCATGCGCAGCCGGTGACGTTCGTCGCGATCCGCCTCGCTCATGCCTGGCGGTCCTGCAGCACGCCGCGGGCCATCAGAACGCGCAGGACGATATAGATCAGCGTGGCGGCAGCGACGTACAGGGCCATGCTGCTCAGGTACTGCGGGTAATAGGTGACAAGGCGTTCAAGCATCCCCGGGAAGGTGGGATTCTCATAACGCCCGGAGAAGAAGTAGAAGCCGCCGCTGGAAAACAACTGGCACACCAGCGCACTGGTCAACAGCGTCGGTACCAGCACCAACAGGCTGCTGAACTGCTCACGATGCCAGCGTGCATACAGCCGCCCACCGAACCAGAGTGCGCCATAGGCCGGTACCAGCATCCAGTAGGCAACAGTCATGCAATGATGCCCGGCGTTGGTCCAGCCCACGCTCATGATGTCCATAAAGGTGGTTTGCAAAAACAGCAACGGAAACACCCAGCGTGGCTTGAGCAATACACCCGCGAGGAAGAACACTGCCCAGGACGCGCTGGGCAGATTGACCAGGCTGAAATGGCTGCCACGGGTCATGGCGACCAGCAGTACTAACACGATACCGATAGCCACCTGGCTACGTCTGGACAGGTCTAACATGATCATCCTCCTTGGATGCGATGAGTCTTACTTAGTTAAAGCGCCTGATAGCGCAAGGTCAGATAACCCGCCCTACCCTGTTGCTGGTAGGTAGCGGCGGTTTGATAATCGGTGTCGAACAGGTTGCTGATGCGCGCCTGCAATCGCCAGGCATCGCTGAAGCGATACTCGGAGCGCAGCTCGACGGTGTTGTAGCCGGACAGCTCATTGGTATTGGCCGCGTTGTCCCAGCGCCGGCCTTCCACATGCAGGCTTGCGCCCACCGCGATCCGGCCATAACGGCGGTCCACGTCCAGGTTGAAAATCTGTTCGGCACGACGTGGCAGCAGATCACCCTGGCCGGCGCGATTGGATTCGTTAGCCGGGTCCTGCAGCGTGAGATTGCTGCTCAGATCCCAGCCCATGACCTGGCTGGCCACCGACAGCTCGATGCCGTTGATCACCGCCTTGTCGATATTCTGCGCGCGCAAGCCGGCGCCCTGGTTGAAGTAGGCAATCAGATCGTCGATTTCATTGCGGTACAGCGCGACGGCCCAACTGCCCCAGCCCTGATCACCGTCCAGGCCCAGCTCGAAACTGCGCGAGGTTTCCTCAGTTATTTCCGGATTGCCAAAGCTTGGGTGGTACAGCTGATTGAAGGTGGGGGCCTTGAACGCGGTCCCGGCACTCGCCGTGGCGCGCAGACTGTCGCTGATGCTGTAGCCATAACCCAGGCTTCCGGTGTTGTAGGTGCCATGTTGCTCGTTGTCATCATGGCGAGCGCTGAGCTGCAATTCGTGGCGGCCAAGCTGCGCCAGATACTGGGCATAGACGCCATGGTTGTCGCGGCTGTCCTCGGCAAAAACCGTATTGCCGTTGACCGAATCCTTCAGCAGGTCATAACCCAGAGTCAGCACCTGCCCTGGCTTGAGTTGAACATCGTTCTGCCAACTGAAACTGTCGCGGCGGGTATCGATGCGCGAGTTGAATACATTGCCGTTGAAGGTATCGACCTTGTCTTCACTGCGCCCGGCCTGCAGGGTCACCAGCCACGGATCGGTTGGCGCAAAGCGCGCGCGCAGCCCATGGGTGCGCAGCAGGTTATCGGCATTGGCCTTGAAGCCGGAGTCGTAGTCATTGTGCGAGCGCACTTCGATGACATGCCCGTCCAGTTCCAGGCCATTATCGAAGCGATAGCCGGCATTGATGTTCGCCGACTCTTCGCGGTAGCCGTCATTGTCCGGCTCCGGCGAAGGCGCATCAGGACGCGCGTCGATGCCCCGCGTGCCCATACTGGTCAACCCCAGGTTGTACCAGGCATTACCCAGCCCACCGCTGACGCCCGCGCTGCCCGCGTGGTAGTTGCGGCTGCCGGCAGTCGCCGATGCCCAGGGCTTGGCGCCCTGCTGTTCGCCGCGGCGGGTGAAAATCTGGATAACGCCACCGATCGCCTCGGAACCGTACAGGCTGGAGCGCGGGCCACGGACCACTTCGATACGCTCGATCTGCTCGACGGGCAAATTCTGCAAGGCCACATCACCGGTGGTAGCCGAGCCCTGGCGTATGCCGTCGATGAGTACCAGCACATGGTTACTATTGGTGCCGCGGATACCCAGGGCCTCGTTCTTGCCGTGCCCGCCAGTGTTGGTGATATTGATCCCCGGAACCCGGCGCAACAACTGCGCCACACTGGTGGCCTGCAAGCGCTCGATATCGGCGCGCTCGATCACGCTCACCGAGGCAATACCCTGGCTGGCAGACAACGAGGAACGCGTGGCGGTGACCACCTGATCATTCAGATTAACGGAATCGGCAAGGCAAAACGCGGAAAGGCCCATACAGGCCACCGCCACAGGGGCGGAAAGAAACAGTTTCATGCGGTCATTCGCTCCGTCGTACCTACCCGTACGACACTGCTGAGGGGTAGCAGTCGGCGAAGCAAAAGGCAGACGGATCCGGCACAGCAGGAGACCGCACACCCGCAAAGCCCGCCGCTCTGCTGTGAACTGCGTCAGGCCGGTCTCCGGGCTTGCGAGCGGATCCAATGATCCCGTCACCGCACCTTCCCATGCCGTTGGCACAGTGGTGTATGGCGGTGACGTGCCAGCCGATTCACATCGACTGACGCTCGCTTACCGTTGCGGGGGCAGCGCCGGAATTGTCTGCAATGGGCAGACGCACCGGCTTCCCAGTTTCACCCGCTGATTAAGCATCAGCGGGCACCTGAAGCGGGGTGAAGATTAGTGATTTTGTAACAAAGCGTCAACGCATTCTTGCCCTGCAAAGGCCATAGGGTTGCCGTGCTAGGCCGAGACAGCCACCTCCACCTTGCGCTGTTTTTCGTACAAAAAGCGCAGCACCGCCTGGCGATACTGGTTGTAGCGTGGGTCATCGGCCAGCGCGATACGGTCCCTTGGACGATCCAGTTCGATGTCAAGAATTTCGCCAATGGTCGCCGATGGCCCGTTGGTCATCATCACGATGCGGTCGGACAGCAGCACCGCTTCATCGACATCGTGGGTAATCATGATCACGGTATTTTTCAGGTCGTTCTGGATACGCATGACCTCGTCCTGCAAGTGCGCACGGGTCAATGCATCCAGTGCGCCGAAGGGCTCATCCAGCAGCAGCACCTTGGGCTCCATGGCCAACGCGCGGGCGATGCCGACACGCTGCTTCATGCCGCCGGAGATTTCGCTCGGCAGTTTGTCCAGCGCGTGACTCATGTGCACCATGTTCAGATTGTGCCGCACCCATTCGTCCTTCTCCTTGGCATTCTTGCTGCGCCAGACCTTGTTCACCGCGATGGCGACGTTCTGATACACCGTCAGCCAGGGCAGCAGCGAATGGTTCTGGAACACCATGCTGCGGTCCGGACCTGGATCGCTGACTTCCTTGCCATCCAGAATCACCGCGCCTGAGCTGGATTCGATCAGGCCCGCGACGATATTCAGTACGGTCGACTTGCCGCAACCGGAGTGGCCGATAATGGAGATGTACTCGCCGCGCGCGACGCTCAGATTAATGTCGACCAGGACTTCAGACGACATCTTGCCGGTGGTGAAGGTTTTGGAGACTTTCTCGATATTCAGATAACGACTCATATGCTGCTCCTTAACTGGCTGAGGTGCCGCGGGTAACCAGGCGACCAATCCAGGCCACCAGGCGATCCAGGAAGAAACCCACCACACCGACGTAGATCAGCGCCAGAATGATGTCGCTGATCAGTGATGCGTTCCACGCATCCCAGATAAAGAAGCCGATGCCTACGCCGCCAATCAGCATTTCAGCGGCGACAATCGCCAGCCAGGACAGACCCACGCCGATACGCAACCCGGAAAAGATATAGGGCGCAGCAGCCGGCAACATGATCTTGCCGAAGTACTCGAATCCGTTCAGCCGCAGCACGCGGGCAACGTTGCGGTAATCTTCTGGAATGTTACGTACGCCCACCGAGGTGTTGATGATGATCGGCCAGATGGCGGTAATGAAGATGACGAAAATCGCCGAGGGATTACTGTCCTGAAAACCGGCCAGCGACAAAGGCAACCAGGCCAACGGCGGCACGGTACGCAATACCTGGAACACCGGATCCAGCCCGCGCATGGCCCAGGTCGACTGCCCTACCAGCACGCCAAGGCTGATGCCGACCACCACCGCCAACAGATAACCGTAGGCCACCCGCTCCAGGCTGGCCAGGATCTGCCAGGCCATGCCAACATCGTTGCCACCGTTATCGTAGAAGGGATTGACGATCAGCTCCCAGGTGTCGGTTACCACCTGCGTGGGCGGCGGCAATGCGCTGCCTTCCATGGAGCAAAGCATTTGCCAGATGATCAGCAACACGGCGGTAAAAATCAGCGGCGGCAGCACCTGGCGCACAAATATGCCACCGTAGTGCTGTAACCAACCCGGAAGCTCGACGTTATGTCGGGGGTCTGGCTTGAGCTGCAATGCGCTGGCCGCATCGATTTTTACATTGGCGTTCATGGGCACGTCCCTCGTTGAGTCCACGGTCATGTTCAGCTCATGGCCTTGATGGCCAGGCTATCCAGATAGGCTTGGGGGTTTTCCGGATCGAAGGTTTTGCCGTCGAAGAAGGTTTCGATACCGCGCGATGTCGAGGTGGGAATCTGCTCGGCCGGCACACCCAGACTGGTGGCGGCTGCACGCCAGAGGTCTTCGCGGTTGACCTTGTCGACCAGCGCGTCCATGTCCAGATCCTGCGGTAGATAACCCCAGCGGATGTCTTCGGTCAGGAACCACTTGTCATGGCTCTTGTAGGGATAGGACGCGTTGTCTTTCCAGTAACGCATCTGGTGCTCACTGTTCTCGACCACCTTGCCGTTGCCGTAGTCGAAGTTGCCTTTCATGCGTTCCACCACGTCATCGAAGGGCGCGTTGATCCAGCGGCGCTTGGCGCAGATTTTTGCCACTTCCTCGCGGTTGGCCGGGTCTTCGCAGTACATCTGCGCTTCCATGACCGCCTTGAGCAGTGCCTGAGTTGCATTCGGGTTGGCATCCACCCAGTCCGCGCGCATACCCAGCGCCTTTTCCGGATGATTGGCCCACAGCTCGCTGGTGGTAAGTGCTGTGTAGCCGATCTTCTGGTTGATCAACTGCTCATTCCAGGGCTCGCAGACACAGAAGGTATCCATGCTGCCGACCTTCATGTTGGCGACCATCTGCGCCGGTGGCACGACGATAGTGGAGATATCACTGTTCGGATTGATGCCGCCCGCGGCCAGCCAGTAACGCATCCACAGATCGTGGGTCCCGCCCGGGAAGGTCATAGCCGCATTGACCGCCTTACCAGTGGCCTTTTTGGCTTCCAGCGCCGCCTTGAACGGCTGGCTGTCCACGCCCAGTTTCAGATCGGCATATTCCTGCCCGACTGATATGCACTGCCCGCCCAGATTAAGGCGGGCGATGATATACATCGGCGTGGGGATATTGTTCGCAGTCATTGCCCCGGTGCTGATCAGATAAGGCATGGGCGTGAGGATGTGCGCGCCATCGATACCGTTGCGTGCCGAACCCAGCACCAGGTTATCTCTTGTAGTGCCCCAGGAAGACTGCTTGAGCACCTCCACATCGGTCATGCCGTGCTTGGCGAAGAAGCCCTTCTCGTCGGCCACAAACAGCGGCGCGGCATCGGTCAGCGCAATAAAGCCGAGCTTGGCCTTGGTAGTTTCTACCCCATCGCTGCCTGCGGCCCAGGCCGCGCTGCGCATGCCTGGCGGCAGGGAACTGAACAGCGCAGCACCACTGACAGCGGCTATGGAGTACTTGAGAAAGTCCCGACGCTTGAGCATGCTCGGAGCGCCCTTGGCGTCCTTGGTGGTGTTGTCATCCATTGTTCAAATCCCCTGAAAAAAACCCAAAAAAAACGGCGTACACGCAGGTTTCGATAGCTGACTCGAAACTCGGGTGGACGCCGTTGCCCATATTCATATGTGAGGCCAGTCGATAACTCAGGCCTACGAGTACAAAGCAGATTGCGTGCCAGAACTGGTAACACAAGTGAAAACAAGGCTTTATGCAATAACCATGAGCCAGGGGCAGAAAAGACAATAACAACGAGGCTGCGTATCGCACGGAATCGGGGCGAGCTGGCAAAAAATGCGCAGAGCAGGTGCATTAATCGCTGCATGCTGGTCAGCCGTTACCCCTTGGCTTTTCCCTGTAACAGATCTGCGTAGTTCAGCAGATGCTGGGCCACATCCGCCAGGCGCTGGCTGCGCTCCATGGCGGCGTTCTGCAACATGCGGTAGGCCTCCTCTTCCTGTAGCCCGTGCTGCTTCATCAACAGCCCCTTGGCCCGGTCAATCAGCTTGCGCTCGTTAAGCGAGCGCCTTGCCTCGTCCAGCTCGACACCCAGCGCCTGCAAGCGCTGATTCTGCGCATGCAGCAGGTCAATCACCGAACGACTCATCTGCTCGCCCATGGGCTGCGTCGCCAGCGTATCCAGATCGGCTACTTGTACGTTGAACAGGCGCGTCGCGGACAGGCTAGCGTCGTCATCCAGACTCGACAGACGCCGCAACAGCGCCCGATGGTTGTCCAGGTCGGCCTGGGCCTGGGTGATCTTTCGCTGGCACTGGGTATGCAGGTGCGAGGTCATCTGGTCCTCCAGTTGCTTCATCACGTCGATGCGCTGGCTGGCAAGCTCGAACCACAGCTCGGCGAGTGGCGCTGCGATGGGCGACTCATCTGACGAGCGCAGGGCGATCTGCCGCAGCTTGCCCAGCTCGGTGAGCAGAGGCTCGGAGCACAGCTGCTGCCAGCCCTTGCGCAGATCAGCTTCGGCGTATTCATTGAATATCTCGAAACAGCGTTTCTGCCCATCCTCGAGAAAACCCAACTGCGCGCGCGCCGCCGCATCGAAATAGCCGTGGGTAAACCCCGAGACGCCAGCAGCACGCTCCTGACCAGCCAACTCCTTGCCCTGCATGAAATTGAACAGCGCTACCAGGTGGCGGGTGATATGCGGATCCACTGCCGTATCCGCCGCCTCGAAGACCACATTGAGCAGGCCGCCAATCGGCCGGCTGAAAGCCCTCGTTGCATCCACAGGGCCGATCTGTTGCGAGCGAATACGCCGGTGCAGCTCGGGGAAGCCTTCCAGGCAATGCAGCACATAGGCAATGCGGTTGAACAGGCGCGCCTTGTCAGCCCCACAGCTGGTCTGCAGATCCATGCGGGCAAAGCAGTCAACCACCGATTCCTGCATAAGCCGGCTATCGCGGGTCAGCTCATCAAGCCCCGCGCGGTAGCGCTCCTCGTGGCTGCCCAGGTAAATATTCGAAAAGCCGCGCTCCCGCTGCAAGGCATGCACCAGACGGCTGATCCAGCCGACCAGTTCGCAGGTCAGCTCCAGGCTCCGCAGGCCATGCATTTCGCTGCGCCGTGCGGCCAGCATGAATTCCAGCGCGCTAGTCATGTGGTGTTTCTCCCGGAAGCCAGCACTGCATCAGACAAGTAGGATGTAAAACAGAGCAAGTTCCATGCCTGATCACCCTTCGCTACCGGGGAGAACGCCATTGCGTAGAATGTGACGCCGAATGCAAATCAGGATTCAGGCAGCGGCTTGGGCTTGCCCAATATATGAAAACGCTGGCCATCTTGAGACTGATCTAAAGCCAGGTGCTGGCGAATATGCGCCTGCGATGCTTCTGCGGCCAATTCAATCTGGTCGCGCAGGGTCTCGCGCAGGGCAATCTGAGTGACCAGCAACTCTTCATCAAGCTGTTGTTGTTTTTCCGGACGCAACAGCGCCTCTTCGGCCTTGAGCAAAGCAAAATCGGTGACCACAATAGTGCCTGCCGCTGTGACAAAGGCCACGCCGCCTGCAACCAGCGCACCGGGCCCGGTCGGTGCGGTGACCGCCGCCGCACTGCCGCCGGCGGTAATCGCCAAGGCCATGCGCGGCGCCAGCCGCACGGCAAAACCAGCCAGTATGCGCCTGGCACCCTGTACCGACGACAGCGCCATCAGGCGGGGCACCAATGCGCGGCGGGCGACTAACGCAAAAGCGCCTACACCTGCCACCGCAGACGCCTGTGAACTCACCTGCCAACGCTGACGATCGGCGTCGCTTGGGCTGAAACTGACTCGCAGCGCAGAGTCTATATCAAGCACCGGGGGCACACTCGCTGTGGCCCGGGTGCTGCCTGTGCTTTGCCGCTGAACATATATTCCCAGCAATTGCTGGCGTACCACATCGGCCTGTTCGCCCAGCGCACGGTTCAATTCGGCGTTCAGCTCCGCGTCCAGCGCAGCGAGCCGCGCCTCCAGCCCTGACTGTTCAAGCAGAAAGCTGCTAAGGCGCTGTTCAAGATAAGCATCGAGGTCGCCACTCAAGGCGTAATACAGCCGGCTGTAGGAACCCGGCATCGAGTAGTACCAGTCCAGATAACCCGGAACAGCCTGATGTGCCAGCGCAAAGCTCTCGTCCATCCAGCGATCAAGCCATTGCTGGATATACCGATCGGCATGGCGCCGCTGCTGGATGCTCAGGCGCGACAGGTCAGCATTGAACTGCGCCAGGGTAGCGCGATCAAGCGTCAACTGCTGATTATTGACCAGTACCGAAAACAGCTGGTTGTCCGCTGAGCGCTCCTGCACCCAGCGCACGCCGATGTTAAGGCCGGCAAAGAGTACCAGCACAGCGATCAACATCCCCGCCAGCTTATGCCAGCGCCGCGCAGGCATTTGTCTCATACGGATTCTCCAGAGCTATCCATTGCAGTCCGGCCGGCAAAAAGGCTGTCGATACCGGTCAGCAAGCGCAACCATGCCCAGATAAAAGCCGCGCCACTGACCACCAGCAGGCTCCAGGCGAACAGGCCAAGCAGACCGCTGTTGTCCACATCACCCAGGGCATTCTGCATCGCCCATTGCACCGTCAGCTCCAACAGATGATGGGCTCTTTCGGCGGTCGCCAGCAGCGTCAGGCTACTGCGGCTGCCTGGCAGGTAAGCCACCACTGCATCAGTCCAACTCATGCCCTGCATATTCGGTTGCGATATGTAGAGTGTCGCCAACAGGTATCCGATGAGCAACACTAGCCCGCCCAAAGGCACCAGTAACCTGCGCATCAATGGTCCCAGCAAAGGCGCTTTGACGTGCCCTTGCAACCTGCGCCTGAGCAGCTTGCCGAGTATCCACAACAGCGGCAGGTGAACGGCCAAAACAACCCACAGCCAGGGGCTGAGCCAGAGCAGCTTGACCAGCATGAACAATGCCAGCAAGGCCGCCAGCACCAGATGCCAGAGGCTCATCAGCCAGCCACCGCGCCAGCGCGCATGCCATGGCGAGCTGACCAGCAGATATTGATCCAGCCAGGCACGCCGCCTTAGCCGCGCAGCCTCCAGGCTGCTGGCAAAAATCAGCCAGCCGCTCATGACCCAGAGTGGCAATAATAGCCACTCAAGGTAGGGTTCAGGCATCAACCGCCAGGCGAACAGCAGCACAAGGGCCAGGCATTGCAGGATAGGAACAGGCTTCAAGGCGCGCCTCGTTGAGGAATATCTTACGAGTGTACGCTGGCAGCCTCGGCAGGCAAAACGCAAGGGATCTCGAGAGGAGGACTGATAAGGGGCTTAGCAAATCTGCCAATAAAAAACCCCCGAGCATCTCTGCTCGAGGGTTTTTTCAATATGGCGCAGCGGACGGGACTCGAACCCGCGACCCCCGGCGTGACAGGCCGGTATTCTAACCAACTGAACTACCGCTGCGCATCGGTACAGCGGCTGACATGTCCGGCTTGGTATAGCACCAATGCGTCGCGGCAGTCGTCTGAACAGGCGCGCATTGTAAACATTCTGCGAGGCCAGTCAAGCAGTTAGCGCGCTTTATTTATCGCCTCTGAAATGGCCACCGTTTAGTCGCCGCCCTGCCCTTCAGGTGCGACTCGCACCCCCGGCGCAGCAGCTTCGGCCGGCTTCAACGCCAGCCGGCACACCGCCGGTACCACCAGCAGCGTCAGCACGGTTGAGGCCAACAAACCGGAAATGATCGCCCAGGCCATCGGTGGCCAGAGTGTTGACGCGGAAAACGCCAGTGGCAACAGTCCGGCAATAGTGGTCGCTGTGGTCAGCAGAATGGGTGTTGTGCGGCGCGCCACCGCTTCAGCGACCGCCTCCTTGATATCCACGCCCTCGGCCAGCCGTTGGTCAACCACATCAATCAGTACGATCGCGTTGTTCACCACTATGCCTACCAGCGCAATAATCCCCAGCACCGACTGAAAGCCGAAGGGCGAACCAGACAGCACCAGACCCGGAAACACCCCGACACTGGCCAGCGGCACGGTCAGCAGAATGATGCCCACGCGGCGGAAGGAATTGAACTGCAGCAACAGGAAGAACAGCAGCAAGAGTACGCCGACCGGCGCGGTAGTAAAGATGGCGTTATTGGCATCGCCAGACCCTTCGCTGTCACCGCCGAGCTCCAGACGCACACCGGCGGGCAATGGCGACGCGGCCAACCCGCGATTCATCTGATCCAGTACCTGGCTGAAACTGTAGCCTTCCTCAAGCCCAGCGGTGACCGTGTACACCCGTACCCCGTTCCGCTGACGTATCCCCGCCGGCTGCCAACCCGGCTCAATACGGGCCAACGCGGTTAAAGGAATAGCTTCACCATCAGCATTGAACACGTTGGCCGACATCAATTGCTCAAGCGACTGTCGAGTACCCTCCGGGGAGCGCAGCACCAATGGCAGCGGGTCGCGCTCCTGGCGATACTGCTCGACGGTCAGACCCAAACTGCGGGTATTCAGCGCCTGGGCTACATCTGCGCGGGTAAGCCCATGCCGGGCTGCCAGCGCATCATCGACATCAACCCGTAACACCGGCACGCCCAGATCGATATCATGGCGCACATCGACAGCACCGGCGCTGCGTTTGAGCAAGGCAAATATCTGTTCGGCGGCTGCGATGCGCACGTTATCGTCATGGTGATACAGCCTCACTTCCACAGGCGCAGCCCGAGGCGGCCCCTGACCCAGGGTACTGGCAACCACGTCGAGTTCCGGCATGCTGTTGGCCACGTGCTCCCGCACCCATTGGATAATGCCGGCAGTGGCGGCCAGGTCCTGCGTGTGAACCACGATACGCGCACGATTGGGCGCCTGGGGTGCACGCATCAGATTGTAATAGAAGCTCGGCCCGGCCGAGCCGGCAAACCGATGCACCTGCAGTACCTGCGGACGCTGGCGTATCTGGCTTTCCAGCTGGGCTGCGACCTCTTCGGTGCGCTGCTGATCGGTACCCTCGGGCAAATACAGCTCTACCACTACCAGCGGACGATCCGCGTTGGGAAAGAACTGCAGTTTCAGCTGCGGGACCAGCGCCAGACTGATACAGACCATCACCACGCCCAGCAGAACCATCCATCCTGGAGAGCCGGTGCTCAGACGCGCGAGACCATTGCCGATACTTTCCATTACCCGGCTTGAACGGTTACTGGTGGGCTTGAGAAAACGCCCGGCCAGCAGGGGCGCCACGCCAATCGCCAGTAAATAGCTGATGGTCAGCGTCAGCATGATCATGACCGGGATACCCCGGGTGAAATCCGCCGTGCCGCCTTTGGCCAACAGCAGCGGGGTAAACGCTGCGAGCGTAGTCGCGGTTGATGCGCCCAAGGGACCAGCCAGCTCGCCGATGGCATGGCGCACGGCGTCCTGGCGAGTCTCGCCGCGGTTCAGGCGATCCTGAATGTTTTCGACCATGACAATCGCATTGTCGATCAGAATGCCCAGCGAGATGACCATGCCGATCACCGCGATCTGATGCAGAATGCCGCCGCCCAGATCGTAGATGCCCAGGCTGATCAAGGCCACCATCGGCAGCATGGCCGCGACCAGAATGCCCATGCGCCAACCCATGCCGACAAACACCACCAACACGATGATCAGCACACTACCCAGGAGATTCCATTCCAGACCGTCAAGACGATCCTTGACCTGATCCGGTTGAAAAAACATTTCATCGATCTGCAAGGGGGCGAAATCCGGACGCAGACTCTCCAGCCGCTCGCGGACCTGCTGACCAAAGCGGATCGCATCCAGTTGCCCACGCACCGCCGTGAGGCTAAGCAGCACCGTCTGCTCACCGTCAAACCAGGCCTTGGGTTGCGCCGGCTCCAGCGGGCCACGCCAGATATCGGCAATTGCTTCCAGGGGGATGTCACCCCCTTCCGGCAACGGAATCTGCGTGGCGCGCAGCGCCTCCAGGCTGGCGAATTCGCTATTGGGCAGCAGCCCCATGCGCTGGTTGCCGGACAGGATAAATCCCCCCGGAATCACTTGATTGCGCTGCGCCAGGATCGACGCCAGATACGCCGGTGAAATACCCAGACGGCTCATCTGCGCATCACGCAAGGCGATGGTGACCTGCTCATCGGCCTTGCCTTCCAGTTCGATACGCGATAATCCCGGAAGATCTGCCATGGCGCGCTTGAGCCGCTCCGCCTCCAGGCCCAGGTGAACCAGCGATGCATCCCCGCGCACCGCCAGCACCACAGCCGGTATATCGATCATGCGATCATCGAGCGAAATCTGCGCCACACCCTCGGGGAACTCCAGCTCAGCGCGCGCCATCGCCTGGCGCACCCTGTCCCAGGCCGAATCGGTATCGTAGATGGCGTCTTCAAGAGTGATACTGATCAGCGCGACCCCAGTTCGCGCGGTCGAAGTGAAGTCCTCCACCTCCTCCACCTGGGATAGCTCATCAGACAATGGCTCGAGCACCAGCCGTTCGACCGCCTCGGCAATGGCGCCTGGATAGACCACGGTGATCAGGCCAGCACGCTGGGGAAAACTGGGATCCTCCTGACGTGCCATGGTCAGGTAGGCTGCAATACCCAATAGGCAGAGCATCACCACCACCAGACTGATCAGACGCGGCCGTAACATGCCGAGCAAGCTCTTGACCAGAGGATTGCCGCCCGGCGGGGTGCCGCCCAGCGGGGTGCCGCCCAGCGGGGTGCCGCCCAGCGGATCGCCGCCCGGACCTGTCATGGCAGCAACTCCACCGCATCCCCTTCCGCCAGTCGGGTCAATCCGGCGTAGACCACCTGGTCACCGGATTTCAGGCTGCTGTCGGCTAGGATGGCCTGCTCGCCCTGCATGGCGCTAACGGTTACCGCAACGCGCTCTACCCGCTGCTGCTTATTAACCAGAAATACCGCCAAACCCTCGGCAGAGCGCATGACCGCCGACAGGGGCACTCGCAGTGCGTCGCCGAGGTTGCGTTCGACACCCACTTCCACTGCATCACCGGAACGAAAGTCCGCAGGATCCAGGCTGACAACCATGGGATAAAGCACGCCTGCCTGGGAGGCGCCCTGCCCCAGCTCCATCAGCCGGCCCTGGGCCTGCTGACCGGTCAGGCTGGACCACACCGGCAGCGTCTGCCCCACTATCAAGGTACCCAGCAGATGCGCGGGCACCTTCACTTCAACTTCCAACCCAGCCGATGACGCCAAGCGTATGACCGGTTGGCCTGGGGCAATAAACTCTCCCGGTTCGACCAGAAGGGCTTCAACCCTGCCGCTGAACGGCGCGCGAAGTTGACTCTCAGCGCTAAGCTGTTCGGTTTGGCTCAGGGCTGCCCTGGCACTGCCCACCCCGGCTTGCAACGCCGCCAGACGGGCACTTTGCTGCTCCAGTTCCTGGGTGGACAGTACTCCACGCTGGAACAACTGCTCACCGCGCTGTTGTTCTCTGCGCGCCTGCTCAGCCTGGGCCTGCAGCTCGGCCAGCCGCGCGCGCGCTGCGTCCCGCGCAGGCACTAACTCCGGGTTATAAAGCGCTGCCAATACCTCGCCAGCCTCGACCTGCTGGCCTATCTCTACCTGGCGGCTGCGCAATGTGCCGCCCACCTGAAAGGTCAGGCTGGCCCTGTCGCGAGCTCGTGCAGAGCCCGCAAAACGCAAGGGTTCGGCGCTTGAAGCTGCTTCGACGTCGGCCACCCGCACTGCCACTTTGCCCGGCTCGTTGCCGGCGCCCAGGTCCGCATTGGCACCTGCCCCACAACCGGTCAGGAGCAAACAGGATGACACCGCAGCAGCTACAAGATAGCGGGCACTGACCATGGGCTTTGACATGACGCACTCCAGAATGAACCAGCAGGGAACCGAACTATTTACATATTGTCATTAATTGACAGATTGTCAATACAGCAGTAAAACACATCATCAGCGGCGCGTCATGCGCTACCCTGCTGATACCGATTGCATTGGAAAAGTGAGCTTATGAGTCTTGATCAACGCCGTGAGCAGGAAAAACAGGAACGTCGCGACAGTATTCTCGACGCGGCCGAACAGGCCTTCTTCAGCAAGGGCTTCGATAAATGCTCGATGGATGACATCGCGCGCAACGCACAACTCAGCCGCGCGCTTTTGTATTTTTACTTCAAGGACAAGAACGCCATCATGCGTGGCATAGTGCTGCGCTCAGTGGCGGCACTGCGTGATCGATTCATCCAGGTAGCGCAGGGTCCCGGACCGGGATTACAGAAGGTCGCGGCGCTGGGCGTCGCCTATTATGCATTCAGCCAGGAGGAGCCCGATTACTTCGATGTGCTCACCCAATCCGGCACTTTTCCCCATTTGCTCGATGATGATGAGCAAAGCAAGGCTCTGCAAAGCTGCGGCGCCCAGGTCATGCAACGGATGGTAGAGGTTTTGGTTGAGGGGGTAGCTGACGGCAGTTTGAGTTCTGCACGGGTAGCCGACCCGGTAAAGACCGCCTACTTTCTGCGGGGCGCTCTGCATGGCGTTATCATGGAAGCTCGCCAGCCCGACCAGAAAGCCACCGATCTACCTGATGCCGATGCGCTGATCAGTTATACCCTGGAAATGCTCGGACGCTCGATGCAGCCATAAGGCGCAAGTGGCGTCTTCAGCAGTCTGTAGCCTGACTAACCGCCCAGCCACTGCTGGAACTCCGCATCCGGCACCAGACTGCCACCAGTGGCCCAGATGATATGAGTGGCTGCAGCCGGGTCCACCCGATTCCGCGCACACCACTGGGCCCCGGCAGGCGAAGCACTTACCCAACCGGGACCAGGAAAAGCCGCCGCCGCGGAGGGCTCAAGCCGTTCCCCCAGTTTTTCCCAGGCGAGCCCAAGATAATATCCAAGCGCGCTGTCCGGAACGGTAAACACCCCCGCGAGACGGTCCTGCATACAGATCGAAGCGAGCATCGATGCCTGGCCTACTGCCAAACCATCGGCCAGGGTACGGTTGGATAATCCCAGATCGTAAACCGACACCGGCCGCCCAACCCCGGATGCCAGTTGCACCAACAAACAGGGCGATTCCAGCGGCTCGGCAAACCAGCAGTGCACATGCTCACCAAATACCTGCTTGAGCCCGTAGGTTATGCCAGCAGGCGCACCCCCTACGCCGCAGGGCAGATAGATCATCAAAGGCGTAGCGGCACTTACCTCAATGTTCTGCTCCTGCAACTGGGCAGCCAGTCGCCGGCCGGCCACAGCATAGCCGCAGAACAGTGATAACGAGGACTCATCGTCGACAAAATGCGCCTGCGGGTCAGCCTCTGCGTTACGACGCCCTGCGGCAACGGCACTGGCGTAATCACCCGTGTGCTCAATCACATGAGCACCCTGTTCGCGCAGCAACTGCTTCTTCCAGTGCTTTGCGTCGTCGGACATGTGCACCTCAGCGGCAAAACCAAGCGCACGGGACAACAGGCCGATACTGATGCCCAGGTTCCCCGTACTTCCCACGACCAACCGATAATCGGAGAAGCAATCCCGCCATGCGGCATCCGCCAGCTCTGTGTAGTCTTTCCCGCTCCAGCCGTGACTCAAGGCCACCTGCTCGGCAAACTCCAGCACCTCGTGAAAGCCGCCACGTGCCTTGACCGAGCCCGCTACCGGCAGGCGATTATCGGCTTTGAGAAACCAGCGAGACTGCCCGCCGAGCGCGTCACGCATAGCATCGGCCTTGATAAGGGGCGATTCGATCAAACCATCAGTGCCGGCCAGCTCTGGTAATACCCGAGCCAGCAACGGCCCTGCCAGCAGCAGGCGCTGCTCGGCCCTGTCCACCCTTTCCGGCAGAAATGGATCATCCAATATACGCTCACCAGGGTTGAGCCATAGCATGGGCAAACGACCGCTCAGGTTCTCGGCCATCTCAGGTGCAAGCATAATTTGCCTTGTTAACGGGTGTTGAGCATCATGCAGGTATGGACACCCGTCTTAAGGAAAATGCTCATGTCATTTATCGGCTGGATATTCGCAGTGTTGGTATTTCTCACCATCGCTGGCGCGCTCTACAAATTGTACATAACTGCTTACAAAATGCCCATCGACAAGGACAAGATGGCCCGAATCAAGGCCCGCAAAGTCGAGATGGAAGCGCAGGACGCGCGGGAAAAAGAGCAGGATTGACGCTAGAATGGCGCTTTCATCACTAACAGTTCGAGGCAGGTAACTCTTCAGCATGGTCAATTCATTACAAGCCCAGCTACTCAAGGCCGGACTGGTCGACGAGAAGAAACTCAAACAGGCCCAGCGCGCGAAGAAAAAAGAAGCGAAAAATGAGCCGGGCAAAGTTCATGACTCGGCGGCTGCGGTAGACAAGGCGCGGGCCGACAAGGCGGAGCGAGACCGCGTTCTGAATCAGCAACGTAAAGACGAGGCTGCTCGCAAGGAGCGCGAGGCCCAGGCCAAACAATTGATCGAGCAGAACAAGCTGGACAGAAGCGGTGGCGAAACGGCCTACCAGTTTGCCAGCAAGAACAAGATCAAGAAGATCTACGTCACTGAAGAGCAGTTCGGCAAGCTGAGCCGTGGTCAGTTAGGCGTGGTGCGGATGTCCGGCAGCTTTGAATTGATCCCGGTGGACGTGGCGCACAAGGTCAGTGAACGTGCACCGCAGTGGCCTGTACATATTGCCAAGGTGGAGCAACAGGCACCTGCAGAGGATGATCCCTACGCCGCCTTCCAGGTGCCCGACGACCTGATGTGGTAAACCTTAAAACCGAAGGGCGCCAATATGGCGCCCTTCGGTTTTAAGCATGCTAAGCCTGAGCTAGCGCAGGTCAGTCATTAGCGAGAAGCACTGTGCCTCACTCCTCGTGCTCTTCTTCGATTTCCTCGGGGGCGTCGGCATCGCCCTCTTCCTCTTCATGCTCCTCGTCTTTCAGACGTTCCTGCTTGTCCCTTTCCTTGTCTTCCTCACCTTTAGCGCAATCGAGCGGCAGCATAAAGGTACGAGATACGTCAATCAGCCCGATGTGCTCAATGGTTCTGCGGCCAATCAGTACCGGGTAAGTCATATCACCGCGATCACGCAGGGAGAACTGTTCTTCATAGGCCCGGTCGCCCATGCAGATAGACATTTTCACCACCGGCCGGCGATCTTCCCCGCCAGCCCCGCGTACCAGAATACGCCTGAACACCGGGCGTTCGAATTGCAGCTCAACCAATTCGTCAGTATCCGCGTCCTTGACCGGGACGTCGTAGCGCACCCACTGCTTGCCGTTACGCTTGAAGTCTTCGATATTGACCGCGTGCATCGACGAGGTGAGCGCCCCGGAGTCGACCTTGATCTTCACTGCTGTATGTTCCGGCAGAATGCGGCCCTTTTCGATCCAGCCGACGATCACCTTGTTATCAATCACGGTTTCTTCAGAAGCCTGGTCTTCGCCTTCCTGAACTTCGGCCTCTGCATACAGAGCGCCGGCAAAACCAATGCTCGCCGCCATAAGCGCGGCAATGCAGGATGTTTTCAAAGCTGATTGCATGGGGGATCCCTTGTGAAGACTACTGGATAGACAGGCCTACCGCGCACAAGTGCCGCGACCAACCAGTCCCACTAATAAGGAGGGAGCATTTTAGCCTATTTGGCTATCAGGTACAGGCCCGCGTGCCCCTATGATGTTTCGGCGCCCTGCCAGGTGGTGGCCGGGTGAATGAGCATGTCGAGCGCTTTCTCGGCCAGCTCGTCAAGACTCATTTCCCCCTGGGGGTTGAACCAGGTAATGGTCCAGGACAGAGCACCAGTCAACAGACGACGCAGTATAAATGGCTCCAGGGTGACCAACCCGGCCTCATAAGCCTGCTGCAACACCTCAAGCCAGACCGCCTCGTAAATATCACGCAGCCCGAGGATCAGTTGTTGCCCCTCTGCCGACAACGACCGCCACTCGTATACCAGTACCGACATCGCTTCACCCGTACCGCCGAGGATCGACTGCAGTTCACAGCGGATCAGCGCCAGCAGCCGCTCTCTGGGCTCGTCCAGCCCTTCAAGGGCAGCGCGCATGATCGCCGTATTGCAGTGAATGGTTTCCTCCATCACCGCGCGCAGAATGTCATCCTTGCTTCTGAAGTGGTGAAAGATACTGCCGGACTGGATACCAATGGCCGCCGCCAGATCGCGCACCGTAGTGCGCTCGAATCCCTTGCTGCTGAACAGATGTGCCGAGGCTTGCAATAGCCTGCCACGCGGTGTCGCGGGATCGGTCAAGAGCCCCGCAGCAATCAGTTCTGCGAGCATTGTCTGGTTCTTGTCAGGTGCGTTGGGCGGCATCAGGCTCTCGTGCAGAAGACGGCATTTACGCCAAAGGTCAGTGCCGGCATTAAACGCTATTCGACAGCACTTTTCAAACCAAGCGCTTGCTTGGTATGGTGGCTTGAGATTCAGCGGAGAAACCCATGACCAAGAGTGTCCGTATCGGTTGCGCCAGTGCCTTCTGGGGCGATACCTCCAGCGCCGCAGCGCAGCTTGTGACCGGTGCTGAGCTGGACTATCTGGTCTTTGACTATCTGGCCGAGATCACCATGTCGATCATGGCCGGTGCGCAGATGCAACAAGCCGACGCGGGTTACGCCCGCGACTTTGTCGAGGTACTCGAACCGCTGCTGCCCCAACTGGCCGAGCGCGGCATCAAGGTCATCAGTAATGCCGGAGGCATCAACCCACAAGCCTGTGCCGCCGCCATGCAGGCCGCCTGTGACCGTGCAGGTGTGGATCTGACGATCGCTGTGTTCACAGGCGATGATCTTCGCCCGCAGCTGCACACGCTAAAAGCCCAGGGCCTTCTAGACATGTTCAGCGGCGAACCATTGCCGCCGCAGTGTCTGTCTGCCAATGCTTACCTGGGCGCACCCGGCATCGTTGCTGCCTTGCAGCAGGGTGCCGATATCATCATCACCGGTCGGATTGTTGACAGCGCCCTGGTCAGCGGGCCGCTGATTCACGAGTTCGGCTGGGCCTGGGATGATTACGACCGCTTGGCCCAGGCCGCGCTGGCCGGGCATCTGATCGAATGTGGTGCACAGTGCACCGGCGGTAACTTTACCGATTGGCGGCAGGTGCCGGACTATGAGCATATCGGCTTTCCGATAGCCGAGATCGATGATGGTGGTCGCATTCTGATCAGCAAACCCGACGGCAGTGGTGGCCTGATCAGCCCGTTAAGTGTCGGCGAACAGCTTCTTTACGAAATAGGCGACCCCGGCAACTATCTACTGCCGGATGTGATCTGTGATTTCACGCAGGTTTCGCTCAGCCAGCACGCCGAAAATGTCGTTGAAGTAACCGGCGCTCGAGGCCGCGCGCCGAGCGATCAGTACAAGGTCAGCGCCACCTGGCCAGACGGTTTCAAGTGCACGGCCAGTTGCCTGATGGCCGGCGTAGAAGCGGTCGCAAAAGCTGAACGGGTAAGCCAGGCCATCATTGGCCGGACTCGCGAAATGTTTGCCCAGCGCGGCTGGGAGGATTACCGCCGGGTGGATATCGAGCTGCTCGGCAGCGAAGCCACCTACGGCCCGCATGGCATGCGCAGCGACAGCCGTGAAGTGGTGATCAAGATCGCGGTCAGCCATACGAGCAAACAGGCCCTGGCGCTGTTTTCCAGAGAGATTGCCCAGGCGGCTACCGGCATGGCTCCTGGGCTGACCGGCATTGTCGGCGGCAGGCCCAGCGTGTACCCAATGATTCGCCTGTTCTCCTTTTTGATCGACAAGCACAACTGCCAACTCGGCCTGAGCCTGGCAGGCCAGAATCAGCCGATAGCGCTCCCGGATACAGCCCATTTCACCGGCACCCCCTCAAGTCCGACGCCAGCACCCGTGATAGGCGACCAGGCGTCCGGCGGCCTGGTACAGGTTCCGCTATTACGCCTGGCGGTAGCGCGTTCGGGTGACAAGGGCAACCACAGCAATATCGGCGTTATGGCTCGCCAGGCAGACTATCTGCCCTGGATCGCTGCTGCACTGAGTGAGAACGCTGTGGCCAACTGGATGGCCCACGTGCTGGATGCAGAACGCGGCAAGGTGACGCGCTGGTACCTCCCCGGCAGCCACAGCTTGAACTTTTTGCTGGAAAACAGCCTGGGCGGCGGCGGCGTCGCCAGCCTGCGAATTGACCCCCAGGGCAAGGCATTTGCCCAGCAGTTGCTGGAAATGCCGGTGAGTATCCCCGCGGCATTGTTGCCGCCAGGACTCGAACCCACTGCCTAGACCTGTTCTCACATACAACAATAATCGGATGCAAAACAATGAGCTACAACAGCATCTTCAAGCCAGGCTTATTCCATAAGCAGACCATCATCGTTACCGGCGGCGGCAGTGGCATTGGCCGTTGCACCGCCCATGAGCTAGCCGCATTGGGTGCCCATGTGGTGTTGGTGGGGCGCAAGCCGGAGCGACTACAAACAACCTGCGCAGAAATCAGCGAGGACGGCGGCCAGGCCAGTTGGCACAGCTGTGATATTCGCGACGAGGACGCCGTGCGTCAGTTGATCACCACGCTGGTGCATGATCACGGCACTATTCATGGCCTGGTCAATAATGCCGGGGGCCAGTTTCCCGCACCACTGGCGGCGATCAATCAGAAGGGTTTCGAGACGGTGGTACGCACCAATCTGGTCGGCGGCTTTCTGGTCGCCCGCGAGGTGTTCAATCAGAGCATGAGCAAAACCGGCGGGCGTATCGTCAATATGCTCGCCGACATGTGGGGCGGCATGCCCGGCATGGGCCACTCGGGCGCTGCACGCGCCGGCATGGACAACTTCACCAAGACAGCGGCGTTCGAGTGGGCGCATGCCGGCGTGACGGTCAATGCAGTAGCACCGGGCTGGATCGCCTCCAGCGGCATGGATACCTACGACGGCGCGATGAAGGCGATTATTCCGCGCTTGAAAGAGGGTGTGCCGCTAAAACGCTTGGGCACTGAAGCCGAGGTTGCCGCTGCCATTGTCTTCCTGCTCTCCCCCGCTGCCGCCTTTATCAATGGCGCCAGTTTACGGATCGACGGCGGCGCCAGCCTGGGCAATGCCGTTTGGCCGCTGCCTGCAGCGAAGAATAACCAGGCCTTCGATGGCTTTCATCGGGCTGTCACGCCCGATGTGCTGAAGGAGACGGACTGACATGCCCACCCTCGAATCGCAGCTCAATCCGAACGATGCCGAATTTGCCGCCAATCGTACTGCGATGCTGGCGACCATAGAGCGTTTCCGCTCGGTCGAGCAGCAGGTTCTGGACAAGGCGCAGCAGGCCAAGGCGCGGTTCGAGCAACGCGGGCAGTTGCTGCCGCGCGAGCGCCTGGGATTGCTGCTCGACCCCGGCGCGCCCTTTATTGAGCTCTGCGCGCTGGCAGGCTACAAGCTGCACGATGACAAGGACGGCACGCTGGCCGGCGGCGGGCTGATCGCAGGTATCGGCTACGTGTCGGCGGTGCGCTGCCTGGTGATCGCCAATAACAGTGCCATCAAGGGCGGCACTATCTCCCCCAGCGGCCTGAAAAAATCCCTGCGCCTGCAACAGATCGCCGCTGAAAACAAACTGCCGGTGGTCACCCTGGCGGAAAGCGGTGGTGCCAACCTGAGTTATGCGGCTGATATTTTTGTCGAGGGCGCCCGCGCCTTTGCCAATCAGGCGCGGTTGTCTGCCGCAGGCATTCCGCAGATTACCGTGGTCCACGGCTCCAGCACGGCTGGCGGAGCCTATCAGCCAGGGCTATCGGATTACGTGGTGGTGGTGCGCGGCAAGGCGCGGATGTTCCTCGCTGGCCCGCCGCTGCTCAAGGCAGCGACCGGCGAAATCGCCACCGACGAGGAACTCGGTGGCGCGCAGATGCACGCTGAAGTCGCTGGCACCGCAGAGTATCTGGCTGAAAACGATGCCGATGGCGTGCGCCTGGCCCGCGATATACTTGCCAGTCTGCCGTGGAATGAGCAGTTGCCGCCCACGCGAGAATTGACCTGGCAAGAGCCACTGTATGACGCCGAAGAGTTGCTCGGCGTGGTCCCTTCTGACCCGAAAACACCCTACGACGTGCTCGAGATCATCGCACGCATCGCCGACGGATCCCGCTTTCTGGCCTTCAAGAACGACTTCGATAGCCAGACGGTGTGCGGCCACGTGAGTATTCACGGGCACCGTTGCGGCCTGATTGGCAATAACGGTCCGATCACCCCCCAGGGTGCCGCCAAGGCAGCGCAGTTTATTCAGCTCTGCGACCAAAGCAACACGCCGCTGCTGTTCCTGCACAACACCACCGGCTTTATGGTCGGTACCGAGGCTGAGCGGCAGGGCGTGATCAAGCACGGTTCCAAGATGATCCAGGCCGTGGCCAACGCCCGCGTGCCCAAGCTCACCCTGGTAGTCGGCGGCTCCTACGGGGCTGGCAACTACGCCATGTGCGGCCGCGGGCTGGACCCGCGTTTTATCTTCGCCTGGCCCAATAGCCGCACTGCGGTCATGGGCGGCGCGCAGGCCGGCAAGGTGCTGCGTATCGTCACCGAGGGCAAGCATGCGCGCGATGGCAAGACGGCGGACCCGGCGATGCTCGATATGCTCGAGCAGGCCACCGCGCAGAAACTCGACAGCCAGTCCACCGCGCTCTATGGCACAGCGAGTCTGTGGGACGACGGCCTGATTGATCCGCGCGATACCCGCACGCTGTTTGGCCTGCTGCTGGATATCTGCGCCGAAGCGGCAGTGCGCCCGCTGTCCCCCAACACCTTTGGCGTCGCCCGCCTGTAACCGGAGATCACCCCCATGCTGTTCACTGAAGAACATGACGCCCTGCGTCGCACGGTCAGGCAGTTTATCGACAAGGAAATCAATCCGCATGTCGATGAATGGGAAGCGGCTGGCAGCTTCCCGATGCATGACGTTTTCCGCAAAGCCGGCGAGCTTGGCCTGCTTGGCATATCCAAACCCGAAGCCTACGGCGGCATGGGCCTGGATTACAGCTACTCGATTGTTGCCGCCGAAGAGTTCGGCACTATCCACTGCGGCGGCGTACCCATGGCCATCGGCGTGCAGACCGACATGTGCACCCCCGCGCTGGCGCGCTTTGGCTCGGATGCGCTACGCGACGAATTTCTGCGCCCGGCCATCAGCGGCGAATGGGTCGGCTGCATTGGCGTGTCGGAAACAGGCGGCGGATCGGATGTGGCCAGTATTCGCACCACCGCGCGCAAGGACGGTGACGACTATGTGATCAATGGCAGCAAGATGTGGATAACCAACTCGCCCTCGGCGGATTTCATGTGCCTGCTGGCCAATACCTCGGACGGCAAACCGCACAGCAACAAGTCGCTGATCATGGTACCGATGAACACGCCAGGCATCAGCCTGAGCCAGCCGCTGGACAAGCTCGGCATGCGCAGTTCGGAAACCGCGCAAGTGTTCTTCGATAGCGTACGCGTCCCGCAGCGCTACCTGCTCGGCCAGGAAGGTGCAGGCTTCATGATGCAGATGGTGCAGTTCCAGGAAGAGCGCCTGTTCGGCGCAGCCAATATCATCAAAGGTCTGGAGCACTGCGTGAACAGCACCATCGCCTACTGCAAGGAGCGCCAGACCTTCGGCCAGCCGCTGATCAACAATCAGGTCATTCACTTCCGTCTGGCCGAACTGCAGACCGAGATCGAGTGCCTGCGCGCGCTGGTGTACCAGGCGACCGAGCAATATGTCGCCGGCAAGGACGTGACTCAACTGGCCTCCATGGCCAAGCTCAAGGCGGGCCGCCTGGGCCGCGAAGTGACAGACGCCTGCCTGCAATATTGGGGCGGTATGGGCTATATGTGGGACAACCCGGTAGCCCGCGCTTACCGCGATGTGCGGCTGGTGTCCATCGGCGGTGGCGCGGATGAAATCATGCTTGGCATTATCTGCAAACTGATGGGGACCCTGCCCGGCAAGCGTCCGGCGAAATCCAGCGCTGATGGAGCTAGCGCATGAACCTGCCCGACTGCCAAACCCTGTTGCTGGCGAAACAGGACGGCGTGTTGCACATCACCCTGAACCGGCCAGACAGCCGTAATGCGATGAACCTGAACATGCTCGAAGAGCTGATCGAGGTGCTGACCTGCGCCAGCGGCGATCCGCAGCTACGCGCTATTGTATTGCGCGGCGCCGACGGGCACTTCTGTGCGGGCGGTGACATAAAGGATATGGCCAATGCCCGAGCCATGGGCAAAAGCGCTTATACCCAGTTGAACAGGCATTTCGGCCGCCTGCTTGAGCAGGCCGAGCAGCAGCCGCAGGTATTGGTAGTTGTGCTTGAAGGGACGGTACTGGGCGGAGGCCTGGGGCTGGCCTGCGTGTCGGACATTGCCCTGTGCCTGGAAACCGCACGCTTTGGCTTGCCGGAAACCAGTCTGGGCGTGATTCCCGCCCAGATAGCGCCCTTTGTGGTCAAACGTATTGGCCTGACCCAGGCTCGCCGCCTGGCCCTGACCGCCGCTCGCTTTGACGGCGCTGAGGCATTGCAATTGGGCCTGGTGCATCACAGCGCCAAGGATGCCGCGCAGCTTCAGGCGCATCTGGATCGCTATCTCAAGCAGATTCGTCAGTGCGCACCGCAGGCCAACGCTCGCACCAAAGCGCTGCTGCTGGCCTGCGGTGAGCAGTCGATGCATTCGCTGCTCGACCAGGCGGCCGAGGCCTTCGCCGAGTCGGTCACGGGCGCCGAAGGAGCAGAAGGCACCCAGGCTTTTATTCAGAAAAGAGCGCCCAGCTGGGCTAACAACCAGTTGGGCTGACCAATAGCCACGCCAAGGAACTCGCATGAGCGCATTCAATTGCATACTGGTGGCCAATCGTGGCGAAATCGCCTGCCGCATCCTGCGCACACTGCGCTCGCTGGGCTACCGCAGCGTCGCTGTCTACTCTAGCGCAGACGCCGACAACCGCCACCTGCAACTGGCTGATCAGAGCCTCTGCATTGGCCCTGCATCAGCAAGCCAATCCTATCTGAATATTCCCGCGATCATTGAGGCGGCAAAACGCGCAGGCGCCGATGCTATTCACCCGGGCTACGGCTTCCTGTCGGAAAATCCCGCCTTTGCCGAGGCCTGCGCACATGCCGGCATCACCTTTATCGGTCCGTCGGTCGAGGCGATCCGGTTGATGGGCAGCAAACGCCTGTCGAAGATCGCCATGCTCGCTGCCGGCGTGCCTTGCATACCCGGCTACGAGGGCGCAGCACAGGACGATGCCACCCTAACCCGCGAAGCGCACAGCATCGGTTACCCGCTGATGATAAAGGCCAGTGCCGGTGGTGGCGGCCGCGGCATGCGCCTGGTCACACAGCCAGCCGAACTGATGTCTCAATTGAGCAGCGCGCGCGCCGAGGCCCAGGCAGCGTTCGGCAGCGATGAATTGATTCTGGAGAAAGCCTTGCTGCGCCCGCGCCATGTCGAAATCCAGATCTTTGGCGACCAGCACAGCAATCTGTTGCATCTGGGTGAACGCGATTGCTCGGTACAGCGCCGCCACCAGAAAGTCATCGAAGAGTCGCCCTGCCCGGTAATGACCACAGAACTGCGCGAACGCATGGGCGAGGCAGCCATCAAGGCCGCATCTGCCGTGAATTATAGCGGCGCCGGCACGGTGGAGTTCATGCTGGACGAGCGCGGCGATTTTTTCTTTCTGGAAATGAATACCCGCTTGCAGGTGGAGCATCCGGTGACCGAGATGCTCACCGGTATTGATCTGGTCGCCTGGCAGATCCGCGTCGCAGAGGGTCAGCCGCTGCCGCTGCAGCAAGCTGAGATAAAGCTCACGGGGCACGCTATCGAGGTGCGGCTCTACGCCGAAGACAGCACACAGGGCTTCCTGCCGCAAACGGGCCAGATCCATAGCTGGGTGCCGGCCGACATCCCCGGCGTGCGCATAGACCATGGCGTGCGAGCGGGACAGGCCATCAGCTCCTTCTACGATCCTCTGCTGGCCAAATTCATTGCCCATGGCAGCAGTCGGGAAGAGGCACGGCTCAAACTCATTCAAGCCCTGCAGCAGTCTGTTCTACTCGGGGTAGTGGCCAACCAGCGCTTTCTGATCAACCTGTTGCAAAACCCGAGCTTTATCGCCGGCGAGGCGACCACGGCATTGATCAGCGAAGCCTTTGCCGCTGATCCCAGCCTGCTGCCTGAACCACCCTCGGCACAGGAACTGTCACTGGCCGCCGCCCTGCTCTACCGCGAATCGGCGCGCAAGGTAAAAATGGCCGGCTGGAGCAACAGTGCGCCACTGCCTAGTCAATACCGACTGGAACAGGCTGGGCAGACTTACCAAGTGGAGGTCAGCGGCACCTGTAGCGCGGGTGGACTTGAGGTTCAGACGCGGGTTAACGGCGAAACCCTGAATTGGCGAATGGCCGCCGAAGCCCAGTCGCCCTGCTGGCTTGAAGCAGATGGCGTTCGTTACCCTCAGGCCTACTACATAGAGGGCGCACACATCTGGCTCAACGGCTATCGCAGCCATCACCCCTTTCGCGATATCAGTCAAGACCCTGCCCATGCAGCGCCATCAGCAGGCGCCGAGATCCTGCTCGCACCGATGGCGGGCACACTGGTTACGCTATTGGTCAGCGAGGGTGAGTCGGTCGTTCAGGGCCAACTGCTGATGGTCATGGAGGCGATGAAAATGGAACACCAGCTCAAAGCCGGCCGTGACGGCGTGATCGCCAACCTCTCCTCAGGCGCTGGCCAACAGGTCAGGCAGCGCCAGCCGCTGCTGACCATCAACCTGCCGGAGTCTTAGAAGGCACAACAATAATGCTCCATCTACCCCAGCTATAACCCCCCTCTGCACTTGTAACAAAGTGCAAATGACGTCAAATTGATATCATTGGCGCCAAGAAAATATCACTCAGGTTTTCCATCTGGCGGCCGACACAGGTTGCATCACCTATGGGGCCACAGAACCCCTGATAACAAAAGCAGTAGGCCGCAGTGTAAATGGAGGTTGTAGATGAATGTGTTGCGCCGGATAAAGATCAGTCAACGGATCTGGTTGATTCTCATCGTTGCGCTGGCAAGCATGACCTTGCTCGCCGCGGTGTCTCTGCTGAGCATGCGCGAGGAGTTCCGCCAGGCCGAGATAACCAAGGCAACGCATCTGGTTGAAACGGCGCACGACATGATGGCGTACTTCCACGGTCTCGAGGTCAGCGGAGAACTCACCGGTGAGCAGGCCCGCGCCCAGGCCCTAGCCGCGCTGCGCGGTCTGCGCTATGCGGACAAGGAATATTTCTGGGTCAATGACATGAACAACGTCATGATCATGCACCCCATGGCTCCTCAGACCGAAGGCGTTGACCTGACCAACATCAACAGCTCCAGTGGTGGCAGCAACGTGATTGTCGAGATGGTCAACCTGGCCCGCACGCAAAGCACCGCCTTTATCGAATACACCTGGACCCGCCCTGGCCAGGAGCCCGGCGAAGATGTAGGCCAGGACAAGATAGCCGCATTCAAGCACTTCAAGCCCTGGGATTATATGGTCGGTACCGGCATCTTCATTGAAGATATGGAAGCCAAGTTCCGCGGTGAAGTCATACGCTTGCTGCTGATCATCACCGCCATCACCGCCATCATGATCGCCATCCTTTTTGTAATCGGCCGCAGCATCTCCAAGCCGCTCAACCGCGTCGTGGAAGCCATGCGCGACATCGCCAGCGGCGAAGCGGATCTGACCCGAAAACTGGACGACGACGCCAGGGATGAACTGTCGCTCATGGCGCTGCACTTCAATACCTTCACCGCCAACCTGCGCAGCATCGTCCAGCAATTGGGCGACAGCGCCCGGCAATTGATCAGCGCTGGTCAGCAACTGGATCAGATCAGCGATAACAGCCTGCGCGGCATGACCAGCCAATCGGAACGCATGGAGCTGATGGCGACGGCAATCAACGAGATTACCTACGGCGTGCAGGACGTGGCACAGAACGCCAACGCGGCCGCACAGGAAGTCGAAAACGCCAACGAGGGCGCCAACAACGGCCGCGTTCAGGTAGAAAAAACCATCGAGCAGATCCAGCACCTGTCCGGCAGCGTAAAGACCGCCGTCCAGCACATGGAAACCCTGTCCAGTGATGCCAACGAAATCACGTCGGTATTGGATGTGATCCGCAATATTGCCGAGCAGACCAACCTGCTGGCTTTGAATGCTGCCATTGAAGCGGCGCGGGCTGGCGAGATGGGCCGCGGCTTTGCGGTAGTCGCTGACGAGGTGCGCAACCTGGCCCAGCGCACGCAGAAGTCCACTGAAGAAATTCACAACATGATCAGCAAGCTGCAAGCCAACACCCAGGTTGTGGTCGATGTGATCAACCAGAGCGACAAGTATTCAGAGCAGAGTGTCGAGCAGGTCAATGCCGCTGGCGCGGCCCTGGAGCAGATTGCCCAGTCGATGCAGCAGATGGTCGCACTGAACGCCTCCATCGCCAGCGCTACCACCCAGCAGTCCACGGTGGTCGAGGACGTCAATCGCAACGTGACTGAAGCTGCGGAACTGGCCAGGGAAACCACCGAAGGTGCCCAGCAAACCGCCGAAGCCAGCCAGCATCTGACGCAACTGGGCAAGCAGATCGACGGTTTGGTCAGCCGCTTCCGGATTTAGCGGCTGCGTTAGAGCACCATCACCGCCAACCAGCCAAAGGCAATCAACGGCAGGTTGTAGTGCAGGAAGGTCGGCACCACCGTATCCCAGATATGGTTGTGCTGACCGTCCACGTTCAAACCCGCGGTTGGCCCCAGGGTCGAGTCAGACGCAGGCGAGCCGGCATCACCGAGCGCGGCAGCGGTACCCACCAGCGCGACAATCGCCAGCGGGCTGAAGCCCAGTTGCATGGCCAGCGGCACATAGATAGCCGCAATGATCGGGATGGTCGAAAACGACGACCCTATGCCCATGGTAATCAGCAGTCCCACCAGCAGCATCAACAAAGCCGCCAGCGCACGGTTATCGCCGATGATCCCGGCAGAGCTGTCGACCAGCGTTTCGATTGAGCCGGTGGCGCGCATTACTTCGGCAAAACCCGCTGCGGCAATCATGATAAAGCCGATCATGGCCATCATCTTCATGCCTTCGGTAAACACATCATCCGCTTCGCGCCAGCGCACGACACCCGAGATGGAAAAGATCACAAAGCCGGTCAGCGCACCGATGATCATTGAATCCAGCCACAACTGAACCACAAAGGCCGCCACCACCGCCAGCAGCGCCACACCCAGAGAGCGCGGGTTGTAACCTTTCTCCAGGCGCTCAAGCTTTTCGATCGGCGTGACATCATATTCGCGCGGGCGGCGATAACTGATAAATACCGCCACGCTCAAGCCCAGCAACATGCCCAGCGCCGGCAAAGCCATTGCCTGCATCACATTGACCCCGGCAATCTCGCTACCGCTCTCGGCGACATTGGCGAGCAGGATGTCATTCAGGAAAATGCCGCCAAAGCCGACCGGCAAAAACATGTAAGGCGTAATCAGACCGAAGGTCAGCACACAGGCCACCAGGCGACGATCCAGTTTCAGCCGCGCCATGACGAACAGCAGTGGCGGCACCAGCAAGGGAATGAAGGCAATATGAATGGGTAGGATGTTCTGTGAAGAGATGGCCACGGCCAGCAGCACCAGCAGCAACAAACCACGCAACATGCCCTGCCCGCCTGACTGCTGACGATTGACCAGCGTTAGCGCCTTGTCTGCTACCGCGTGCGCCAGGCCGGACTTGGCTATCGCCACTGCGAAAGCGCCCAAGAGCGCGTAACTGAGCGCCACGTTCGCACCCTTGCCCAAACCACCCTGAAAGGCCTCCAGCGTGGCTTCCAATCCCAGGCCACCCATCAGGCCGCCAACCACCGCGCCGATGATCAGCGCAACCACTACATGTACCCGGCACAGACTCAGGGCCAGCATCACCGTTACGGCGGCTATCACAGCGTTCATTGTGCAGTTCTCATATCGATTTGAAGGGAATGGCTAATGCCGAAGGGCGCGTACTCTGCCGCAACCAGGGAAAGGTGTCAAAAGGACAGGGTCAAGATCGTCGATATATTCGATCACTATTTTGCGCTATTGCCCGGTCACCCAGAGCGCTAGCATGGCGGTACCGTCACTGAGAGAAGACCCCATGCTCAACATCGCCATCGTCGCCGGCAGCAGCCGCAGTAACAGCCAGACCTCCAAAGTCGCGCGCTTTATGCGCCAGTCGCTGATCAACCAACATCAACTGGACGCCGACCAGGTGTCGGTCATTGATCTGGGCAGTTATCCACTGCCGCTCTGGCCAGCAGAAGATGTCGGCCCGTGGGGTATGTTTGAAAAGCAGTTGGCCAAAGCCGACGCGGTGATCATCCTCGCCCCTGAGTGGCACGGCATGGCTTGCCCGGCGATCAAGAACTTTTTTCTGTATGCACAACGCTGCGAGCATCAGGACGGCACAGACACATTTAATGCGACGAACAGTGTCTGCCGCCAACCAAACTGAAGTAGATAACAACGCATGCTCTCCTGTATCGCTATGCCGACAAAGATGACTGTGGAACCAATCAAAGCTCACCCAGCCAGGTGGCGTGAAATTAGGAGCATACAGGGTGAAAGAACGCCATGAACTGGCGAGACACGTGCTGAAATGCAAAAGTCTGAGCAGACCTTTATCAGGAAGCCGAACGCATAACGGACGAACGAGAAGGAAGTAAGGAAGGAAACCACCTTGGACCTGGCCGTTCCTCCCTAATGCACTCATGGTTTATCAACTGCTAGCTAACCAATCATCGACTAGCTCTGACGGGCGTCACTGAAGAATTTTTTAAAACGCTCGGAACCATCCTCAGCGTAAAACTCTCGCAGATCTTCGCTCATGGACAATCCAGGCTGGGTTACCGCGGCATCCTGATGATCTGTTTTGCTGCGCAGATCAATAAGGCGCTCTGCACCACCTTCGGCGTGGGCAGCACCTAGCGGCGCTGCGATCAATATAGCGGCAGCCAACCCACCCCCTCTGGCAGGATAGTTGTCACCCTCTGATTTCAACCAGATAGGCGGCAAGGAAAGTATCGTGGCCCGTTATTCCGAAGAACGCAAAGAAGCCGTAATGTGCAAGCTGTTGCCTCCCTACAATATGACTGTGGCCGAGTTGGCTCGGCAGGAAGGCATCTCCGAGCCGACCCTTTATACTTGGCGTAACAAAGCCAAATCAGAAGGACGCCCCGTGCCCGGTCGCAAAGCCACATCCGAGCAATGGTCAGCTGAAGCCAAGCTCGCAACTGTCATCGAAACCGCACCCTTTTCTGAGGCGGAGCTCAGCCAATATTGCCGGGAGAAGGGCCTGTACCCTGACCAGGTAAAGCAGTGGAAAGCGGAGTCCTTGCAGGGCTTCCAGCGCAGTGCCGAACAGGAAAAGGCCATCCGCCAGCAAGCCCGTAGCGACAAGCAGGAAATCAAGCAGTTACGCCGGGAGCTACGGCACAAGGAGAAAGCTCTGGCTGAAGCCGCTGCCTTGTTGGTGCTGAGAAAAAAGCTCAATGCGCTCTGGGATCAGGACAGCAACGAGGACGAATGACCTCAAACCCAGAGCGCCAGACCATCGTCAGTCTGATCCAGCAAGCGAACCGTGACGGTGCCCGCTTGGCCAAGGCCTGTGCTGAAGCGGGTATCTGTTTGCGCACCTACCGTCGCTGGTATCGCAACGGTGCTGTGCAAACCGACAAGCGCCCCACCGCTATAAGAACGGCTCCAGCCAACAAGCTGACGACAGCGGAGCAGGAGCAGATTATCGAGCTGTGCAACAGCCCGGCCTACAGCCAGCTGCCACCGAGCCAGATCGTCCCTGACCTGTTAGACAAGGGTGTGTATGTCGCGTCAGAGTCCACCTTCTACCGCGTACTCAAGGAGGCAGGCCAACTGCATCATCGCGGACGGTCACTGGCACCCAAACGCAGTCCGGCGCCAACAACTCACAAAGCCAGCGGCCCCTGTGAGGTCTGGTGCTGGGACATTACCTACTGCCCGAGTATTGTCCGCGGCCAGTTCTACTATCTGTACATGTTTGAAGATCTCTACAGCCGCAAGATCGTCGGTTACGAGGTTCATGAAGCCGAGAGTGGCGAGTATGCCGCCCAGCTTCTGCAACGTAGCCAGCTGCGAGAACAGTGCCTGCACAAGCCGCTGGTGCTGCACTCGGATAACGGTGCGCCAATGAAAGCGCAAACCATGAAGGCGAAACTGGAAGAGCTGGGCGTGCTGCCCTCGTACAGTCGCCCCCGTGTGAGCAACGACAACGCCTTCGCTGAATCCTTGTTCCGAGTGCTGAAGTACCGCCCCCATTGGCCTTCCCATGGGTTTAAATCGCTGGATGAAGCCCGGCTATGGGTAGACCGGTTCGTTCGCTGGTATAACACTGAGCACCGTCACAGCAAACTGCGCTTCGTGACACCGGAGCAACGCCACAATGGCGAAGACGCTGTGCTGCTGGAGCAACGCAGACGGGTACTGGAGAAGGCCAAGCAAAGCGCACCATCACGCTGGGGTCAACGCCCCGTGAGAAACTGTGAGCCTGTTGGACCGACGACACTGAACCCGGAAAAAGAGCCGACTATGCAGCAAGCGGCATAGCATGAAAACAGTGACAACTATCTTGAAAAACACCGCCCACTGGCGAGAATATTGGATGATAGCTTTTTGAATACCTTCATTTTACAAACCTCCAGAACAGTTCTTTTCGACTTGAGGCTCACTAAGAAAGAAGCGCCTCCAAGCATCTTGCAGGTCAAGCTCAGTCGCTCTCTGCATGGCCATCAAGATAAAGAACGGGAGGAAAAGCAGGTATAAAGATACTGCCCGATCATTGCCTGATCCTACGGATAAGGATCTCGACAACAACCTGATCAGCATAAAATCCTTTTAAATCGAAATATTAGGATACGTGATTATCATATTCTGCATATAAATTGCCTATTACTACGGATCGAAGTGAATTGGATTAATGGTGGCGCGATCTGGATTGATGCTCAGTACGCAGAAAACAAAAAGCCCGCTCAAGGCGGGCTCCGAATCATGCTTCTGAGGTTCTCTGCTACATCAAATTGGTCGGGGAGACTGGAATCGAACCAGCGACCTTCTCGTCCCGAACGAGACGCGCTACCAGGCTGCGCTACACCCCGAATCTGTGGCAGCATTTTACCGCACGACATGATTTTCTCAAGTATCTGGGTTAAACAATTTTCAGCCTCAGCAGGCAGTTAAGTCGCTTGCTGCCAATCCTCCGGATGATTGGCGTTGTGCAATCTGGGGTCATATGCGGGCACTGGGAATACCCCATGAATCTGCCCCAGGAACCAGCGCAACGGGCTGCGCTGGCCCTCGCTCCAGGCGTGCTGCAAATCCGCAAGCAGATGCTGCGGGATAACCGATACCAGCGGTTGCCAGGCCTCGCCGGCCTTGATCAGCCAAGGCATTGATGGCTGACTGGCAACCTGTTCCAGCAACTGCAGCAGCAGCGTCTGATCAAGGTGCGGCAGGTCGCAGGGTATCACCAGCAGGTGTGACGTATTGCACTCAGCCAGACCGGCGAGAATGCCCACCAAGGGGCCAGGGTAATCAGCTTGCTGATCACTCACAATGCGATCCGCCCAATCCTGATAGATCTGATGATGTCGATTGCAACTGATGATCACTTCACAGGCCAAAGGCCTGACCATATCGACCAGATGCTTGGCGATCGGCTGGCCTTGCCAAGGCATAAGGCCCTTGTCGCGGCCACCCAGGCGGCTGCCCTGTCCGCCCGCCAGCAGCAAGACGGTCAGCTGTGTTCTATCAATTGCGTTCACCGGCGCATGCTCCGATTCTCCTTGGCGCTGTGTTATAACACTGGGCGCACCCTCTGCCACCTATTGTATGCTTGGTATTGCCTGTAAAAGGACCCTTCACCATGACTCATAACGCCGCCGCCTTTTCGCCATTGAATATCGCTGTATTGACCGTGAGCGACACCCGCACAATGGACACCGATACCTCTGGGCAGGTGCTGGTTGATAGCGCTTCTGAAGCCGGCCACCGCATCGCCGACCGTCAACTCCAGCCGGACGATATCTACCGTATACGGGCTGTGGTTTCGCAGTGGATTGCCCAGCCCGAGGTGCAAGTCATCCTTATAACCGGTGGGACCGGCTTCACTGGCCGTGACAGTACGCCGGAAGCAATTACCCCGCTGCTGGACAAGATGGTTGACGGCTTTGGCGAGCTGTTTCGCCATGTGTCCTGGGAAGAGATCGGCACATCGACCTTGCAATCCCGCGCACTGGCCGGCCTGGCCAACCGCACGCTGGTGGTCTGTATGCCGGGCTCTACCGGGGCATGCCGCACCGCATGGGGACGGATCCTGAAGGAGCAGCTCGATAGCCGCACGCGACCCTGTAACTTCGTGCAGCATCTGGCTATCGAGGCCAACACCGGTCCAACCTGCGACAGCCGCTCATGAGCCTGATGCCGGTTGCCGATGCGCTTGAGCTATTGCTACGAGCCGCCTCGGCGGAGGCACCGCATCCGGCCGAACAGGTGCCCCTGGCCAGCGCACTGAACCGCATCCTCGCAGAACCTTTGCACTGCGCCCATGACGTCCCTCCGTGGGACAACAGTGCAATGGACGGCTATGCGCTGAGCAGTGCGGATATGCACACAGCACTTGAAACCGGCTTGCCGGTCAGCCAGCGCATTACCGCCGGCATGGCCCCCGCGGCGCTTGAATCAGGTACCTGCGCGCGCATCCTTACCGGCGCCCCCCTTCCGGCCGGGGCTGACTGTGTTGAGATGCAGGAAAATGTCACGCTGGATGAAGCCGGTACAGCACGCTTTAGCCAGAAGCTCCAGCCCGATCAGAACGTCCGGCATGCCGGTCAGGACATTCGCAGAGGCGCCGAGATCATGGCGGCGGGAACGCGGCTGCGCGCGCAGGATCTGGGCGTGATCGCGTCTGCGGGCATAGCGCAGGTCAGCGTGCGTCGCGCGCTGCGTGTCGCTATTGTTTCCACCGGCGATGAGCTGATAGAGCCTGGGCAGCCACTAGGGCCGGGGCAAATATTCAACAGCAATCGCTACACCTTGATCGGCTGCCTGCAGCGGATGGGCCAACACATTATCGACGGCGGTATTCTCCCGGATGATCCGGCTTTGACCGCAGAGCGATTGAGTACGCTGGCCGCACAGGCTGATGTGATCATCAGCTCCGGTGGCGTCTCGGTGGGCGAGGCAGATTATCTGGGGCTAGCGCTGCGCGAGCAGGGCGAGTTGAACCTGTGGAAGCTGGCGATCAAGCCTGGCAAGCCTTTTACCCTGGCACGTTATGCGGGAACCCCGGTACTGGGCCTCCCCGGCAACCCTGCCGCCACCCTGGTGACCTTCCTGCTATTGGTTCGCCCTTACCTGCTGCGTCGCCTGGGCGTGGACTCTACCGAGCCACTGGGCTTTGCGGTGCCGGCCGGCTTTACCTGGAGCAAACCGGGCAATCGGGATGAATACCTGCGCGCGTGCCTGCACAACGGCCAGGTGATACCTGCCGGCAATCAAAGTTCTGGCGTGCTCAGCAGCGCCAGTGAGGCGACGGGGCTGTTACTGATTCCGGCCGGCACTGTGGTGACCAGCGGCCAGCCGTTAACCTTTCTGCCCTTCGACGGGCTTTATCTCTAGGCATCGAGTAGGGTGAGGCGTTGCCGCCCCATCCCTCTCACAGAACCGTACGTA
>CAXBEU010000008.1:0-146799 GCA_963974865.1 uncultured Pseudomonadaceae bacterium
TGTAATGAGTTCCTTCAAGAAGTACGCTGTCTTTGAGTCGCTCACGGATGGTTCTGGCGTCATACTTGATCCGTGCAGCAAGTTCGTCAGTGGTGAGGTAAATTTGTGACATAGCTCTAGTCCTCTGATATGGTTTCTGTTGGAGAGCATCTGGGCTTCTATCTCGTCAAAATGCCCTCCTGAAGATCATTATGCGCATTAAAAGACCTTTTGCAAGTCTTTTTGTCCTCCTGCGGATCAAAAAGACTTTTGGTGGAACATGATTAAGTGTCATTTATCGACCCTGATGGGGGCGAAAAAGCTGAAACTGATAGACGTGGCGCGGGATACCGGCATCAACCGGGGCACCATCACGCGGCTGTATCACGAGACAGCAACCCGCGTTGACCTTGAGGTCATCGAGGCGCTGTGCCTTTACCTTGATTGCAAGGTTGGAGAACTGTTTGAGTTGAAGGCTTCTGATTAACCGGTCAGCTGGCATAACCATTTTGCGTTGATGCACAAACAGTCCGGTTAGTGGCGAGTTCTGTTGATCAGGAGGCGTGGGTCCAGCATAAGCAATGACCAAATTGATGGGCTTTGTCGCCATTGTGGCTGCTAAATAGATGAACTGGTTGAGTGCTGCGTGATGCGTTTCTGCGGGACGCTGATGAGTAGTGTGGTGTTCTAATGAATCGAGACTCTGTCAGATCCAGAATACCTTGTCATGCCTGCTTCGGCTTTTTTCAGAATGCTTAAGATCTGCTCGTCTGAAAGTCGCTTCTTCATGTTCATCGTCCTCTACGGTGATGAACATTACTAAGCTTAAAACGGTTAGGCCAGAGCGTGCACGTCAAAGGTATTTATGGCTGGTGCTGAGCCTGCCCTGCACTTAGTATGACTTCTTTTATGTAGTTGATGAGTGTTAGTCCTTTATGAGCAGTGTTTACTTAGCCAATTTTACTAAATGCTCATTAATTTTGCCCGAGACCCGCGTAATTGCTGGGCTGTTGTTACAGGGTGTGGAGCCTCGGGAGTGGGAAAGGCAAGTCTATGAGCTGAATGTGCTGCAAAAGCGCACCGCCAAAACCGCCGATTCCTACGCCACCTTGGCGCGCTCACGCCTGCAAACGATGGGGGCTGGTCTATGGGAGTTGGTGCGCGATGGCAGCGCTCCTGTAGCCACCCATGCCGTTCTTGCCGCTACGGTCAAGTTCTCGCCGCTGTTTGGTGACTTCATGCGTACCGTCGTGCGGGACCAGTTCCGCCGCTTTGCCACACACCTGGAGGCGCGCCATTGGGACGCTTACATCGAAGACAGCCTGCGTTCGCAGCCGACCATGCCTACCCTCAGCGACGCCACCCGGGTTAAGTTAAGACAAAATGCCATGCGCATGCTGGCGGAGGCTGGTTTCATCGAAAATAGCCGTAGCTTGCGCCTACGCAGTCAGCAGATTGAACCTGCAGTTCTTCATTATTTACGTCAACACAATGAGCAGTACGTGCTCGATTGCCTTCAGGTATGCCCGTGAACGACCTCGATGAACGTCTCAATAAAATTCTGGAGAAGGTCACCTCTGATGACTTTCTCGGTGGTCAAGGTCTGGGCAACGAGGTGCCGTTCTATGCCTTTGACTATCCGCCTCAAGATGAGATACAGGTTCGTGAGCATGTGCGGTTTCTTGAAGGCGCTATCAGCAAACGTCGCCCAGAGCTGAAGGTTGCGTTCATTAACCTGTTTGAACTGCTGCTGGAAATGCTCAACAACCGCAAGCTGCTTGATAAGTCCATCGACCTGCAAGCGCAGAAAGGCGACGAGGCTCTGCAAAAAGCCCTCAAAGCACCACTGGATGCAGGCAAGGTGGCCAAAGAGCTGGTTGATCGCTATCCGCCCAGTGAGTACGGCTTGCTGGTCATCAATGGTGTCGGCAGTGCCTATCCACTGATCCGCACCCACAACCTCCTGAACAACCTCCAGCCTTTCATGGGGCAGACCCCGCTGGTGGTGTTTTATCCAGGCCTCTATGACGGCCAATCGTTGAAGCTGTTCGGTCAGCTGGGCGAGAAACCTTATTACCGCGCTTTCCGTTTGGTGAGCTGAAAAGGATGTCCACCGTGCAAATCAAGAGTCTGTTTACCCGCTCCATTCACCGCTCGATCAATGGCGTTATCAAAGCTGACCAGGATGACGCTGAGTCGGTCTGGCAGGAGCTGGATGAGTACGTCATCACCCGCGAGCTGGATCAGCACCTGCGTAGTTTTTTTGAAAGCTATCTGGCGGCCTTAGACAATCCCCAGGATGCATCCGGACGAGTAGGGGTGTGGATCTCCGGTTTCTTCGGCTCAGGTAAATCGCACTTTCTGAAAATTCTCTCCTACCTGTTGGAAAACAAGCAGGTCAGCAAAGACGGTGAAACGCGCCAGGCCATCGATTTCTTCGAGCGCAAAATTGCCGACCCGATGCTCGCTGCCGACATCAAGCGTGCCATCGCCGCCGAGACCGATGTGCTGCTGTTCAACATCGACAGCAAGGCCGATAGCGGTGATGGTCGTGATGCCATCCTTCGCGTCTTCCTGAAGATCTTCAATGAGCGCTTGGGCTTCTGTGGGGATCATCCGCATATCGCCCACATGGAGCGTCACCTGGATGACCTGGGCAAATTTGCTGAGTTCAAGCAGGCGTTTGCCGTCGCTTCAGGCTCCACCTGGGAAGATGAGCGCGACGCCTACCACTTCCAGGTTGATGCACTGGCTACTGCTCTGTCGCAAACCCTGGGGCAGGAAATCAAGGATGCCGATGCCTGGGTTGAGCGGTTTGAGAACGACTTTAGCCTCAATGTCGAAAGCTTTGCCAAGTGGGTGAAGGAGTACCTGGATAAGCGCGGCAAGGATCAGCGCATCGTGTTCTTGGTGGACGAAGTCGGCCAGTTCATTGGCCAGGACACCCACCTGATGCTCAGTCTGCAAACCATCACCGAAAACCTCGGCACGATCTGTGGTGGACGCGCCTGGGTTCTGGTGACCTCGCAGGAAGATATCGACGCCGTGCTGGGTGAGGTGCGTGCCTCTAAAGCTAACGACTTCTCCAAGATTCAGGGCCGTTTCAAAACCCGCTTGTCGTTGTCCAGCGGTAACGTCGATGAGGTTATCCAGCGTCGCCTGCTCGACAAAGAACCTGAGCCTAAGGATGCCCTGCGCAAGATTTACCGCGAGAAGGCCGACATCCTGCGTAACCAGCTCAGCTTCACTAACACCGGGCGCACCTACAAAGCGTTCACCGACGAAGATAACTTCGCCGCCGTTTACCCCTTTGTGCCGTACCAGTTCCAGCTCGTGCAGCGCATCTTTGAAAGCATCCGCAAAGCCGGTGCCACCGGCACCCACCTGGCCCGAGGTGAGCGCTCGCTGCTGGATGCCTTTCAGTCAGCCGCCAAGGCCGTCAGTGAAAACAACATCGGCGTCCTGGTTCCGCTTTACCGCTTCTATCCGTCCATCGAAGGCTTCCTTGAGGGCGTGGTCAAGTCGACCATCGACAACGCCGCGAGCAATCCAAGCTTGCAAGACTTCGACCCGCTGGTGCTGAAGACCCTGTTCCTCATCCGCTACGTCGATGAGATCAAGGGCAACGTCGATAACCTCATCACCCTGTTTATCGATGAGATCGACGCCGACCGCCAAGGCCTGCGAAAGCAGATCGAAGACAGCCTCCAGCGCCTGGAGAAGGAAACCCTGGTCAGCCGGAACGGTGATGACTTCTTCTTCCTGACCAATGAAGAGCGCGACATCAGCCGTGAGATCAAGGATGTCGACCTCACCAGCGCCGATGAGGCCCGTGAGCTGGGTCAGCTGCTGTTTGATGAAGCGCTACGCGGTCAGCGTAAATTCCGCTTCCCCGACAACGGCAAAGACTTTGGCCTCAACCGCCAGTGTGATCTTCACCCCCTGGGCAACCGTGTTGATGGTGATCTGCTGATCTCGGTTATCAGCCCCCTGGTGGATGATCGAGACACCTGGAGCGAGCAACGCTGCATTCTTGAATCCAGTCAGGGGGAGGGCAGTGTGCTCTTGCGCCTGGAGGACGAACGCGATCTGGCTCGCGAGCTGCGTTTGTACCTGCAAACCGACAAATACATCACCCGCAAAAACGACGGCACGCTGCCGCATAACACCAAGCGCATCCTTCAGGATCGTGCCGAAGAAAACCGCCAGCGCCGCCAGCGTCTGAGTACCACCGTGGATCGTCTGATGCGTGAAGCTGAGGTATACGTTGCAGGCAACAAGCTGGAAACCAAAGCGTCCAGTGCGCCGATGTTGGCCGAAGAAGCGCTCGACTACCTAGTGCGTAATACCTTCAGCAAACTGGGTTACATCCAGCACCTGAGCAGCGATCCGCAGAAAGAAATCCAGGCCATGCTGGCCACGCCGCAAACGCCGGGCCTGGGCCTGGAGAGCACCGGCGAAGCTAATCCACGCGCACTGAAAGAGGTGAGTCAGCACATTGAACTGCTGGCGGGGCAATCGCGTCGCATCGTCCTGCATGACCTCGCGGAGACCCACTACGGTCGTCGCCCTTATGGTTGGCCAGAATGGGAAACCGTATTGTTGATCGTACGGCTAATGCTCAAAGGCGAAGTCAGCCTGATCGGCAACGGTGGCCCGTTGGCCCCGCAGCAAATCTGGAATGAAATCTCCACCCCGGCTCGCTGGCGCACCACTGAAATTCAGAAGCGCCAACAGGTGGGTTCAGGCGAGCTGCAAAAAGCTCGTCAGCAGTTCAAAGAGGTGTTTCAGAAGATCGCCCCGGATGGTGAGGACAGCCTCTACAGCCTTCTGCAAAGCAGTCTGGCCAGCTGGGAGAGTGAGTTTAAACAGTGGCGTGCATTGGCTCAGACCGGCCAGTACCCAGGGGTGGATGACATCGACCAGGGTCTCAAACTGATTGGCAAGCTCAAGGCTGCGCCAGATAGCTTTGATGCCATTCAGTTGTTCCTCAAAGAGCGCAGTGCGCTGCTCGACCTCTCTGACAGCTACGGTGACCTGGATAACTTCTACAGCAGCCAGAAAACCGCCTGGGACAAGCTAGGTGCGGCGCAGCGGGACTTCCAGCCCAACCGGCCCAAGCTGGAGAAGGATGAAAAAGCCGCTCGTGCCCTGGCACGCATCGACGAAATCCTCAATGCCAAAGCCCCGTTCAATCTCATCCGCGAAGGTGAAGGGCTGATCCAAACGATCACCCAGATCAACGACGGCTTCCTCAAGGAGGCCCATGAGCGCGCGGATGCCTGGCTGGACAAGCAATTGGCCAAGGTCAATACCGAGCTGGATGATCTTCAAGCCAGCCCGGATCAGCGCAACAAGAGCTTGCTCGCCCTGCAAAACCTCCGGCAGCGCATTAGCAAGCAGCGCAGCCTGGCCCACATCAGCCAGATGCAGGATGAAGCCCGTGACCTGGCCGATGCCGCTATCGACCATCTACACCTGCTGGCCGAACAGGCTGCCGCCAAAGCTAAAGCAGCAGCCAGCGCACCGGCACCAACGCCCGTGGTCTCGGGCAGCGGTAATCCGGGTGTGCCTGTAGCCGAGCCCACCGCTCAGGTAGTCAATACGCCTGCGGCTGTAGTCGCTCCGGTAGTGCCGGTCAAAAAGCGGCGAGTTGTTGATGCTCAGTTGCTTGCGGGCTCCGGCTATATCGAGACCCAGGCCGATATCGAAAACTTCCTCACCAAGCTGCGTAAAGAGTTGGAGCAGGCAGTCGCGGACAATCAACGCGTTGAAATTCGCTAAGGAGCGGCCATGTACAAGCCAGGCGGTACGATCAAGCAGCTGTTGGACAAGGTCGCTTCCCAGGAGTACATCCTGCCGGCGATTCAGCGTGAATTCGTCTGGTGGCCAGAGCAGATCTGCCGATTGTTTGACAGCCTCATGCAGGGTTATCCCTTTGGCACTTTCCTGTTCTGGCGTATCGCTCCGGAGAAGCGCCAGGAGTACCAGTTCTATGATTTTGTCCGTGACTACCATGAGCGCGACAACTATCACTGCGCTTTGCTGAAAGCCCTCCCCGAACGGGATCTCGTCGCCGTGCTCGACGGCCAGCAGCGTATGACGGCGCTTAACATTGGCCTGCGTGGCTCCTATGCCTGGAAGCTGCCAGGCAAATGGTGGTCGAGCAATGATGCCTTCCCAATCCGTCATCTTTACCTGGATCTGCTGGGCGAGCCTGATGCGGAAACCGGCTCCGAGTATCGTTTTGAGTTTCTCACTGAGACCGCTACGGAGCTAACGGGTGAAGGCCAACTGTGGCTTCGCGTCAGTCGCGTCCTGGGCGAGAGCGAAGATGATCTGATCGACAGCCTGGACGAACTTGATCTGAGTGCTGAACAGCGCCGGCAAGCGAAGAAAGTCCTCCGCCATCTCTACCGCACTGTTCACCACAAAGAGCTGATTAGCTACTACGAAGAAACCGAGCAGGATCTTGGGCGTGTCCTGAATATCTTCATCCGTATGAATAGTGGTGGCACAACGCTTTCCTACTCGGATCTATTGCTGTCCATTGCCGTGGCGCAGTGGTCGAAGCTTGATGCGCGGCAGGAGATTCATCAGCTCGTCGACCAGATGAACAAAGAGGGCGACCAGTTCAACTTCAGTAAAGACCTGGTTCTCAAAGCTGGCTTGATGCTGTCGGACATTGGCAGCGTCGGTTTCAAGGTGGAAAACTTCAACAAGGCCAACATGGCGATGCTGGAGGAAAACTGGTCACGTATCCGTGAGGCATTGCTGCTCTCGGTTCGGTTGTTGGCCAGCTTTGGTTTCAACAGCCAGAATTTACGCGCCGATAGTGCCCTATTGCCCATCGCGTATTACCTATTCTCTCGCCAACCCGGGGAAGGTTATTTGTCCCGCGTTGAGTACGCCCAGGATCGTGAAAATGTGCGTAAGTGGCTGATTCGCAGCCTCCTCAAGGCTTCGGGGATCTGGGGTAGTGGTCTGGACACTCTGCTGACTGCTTTGCGTGAGCAGATTCGTACCCATGCTCAGAAGGGTTTCCCTGTCTCTCAGATCGAAAGCGTGATGTCCGCTCGCGGTAAGACGCTTTCCTTCACTGAGGAGGAGCTGGACGAGTTGGTCGAGCTTCCCTATGGCGACAAGCGAACCTTTGCCTTGCTCTCGCTGATCTTCCCAGGCTTCGACCTGTCCAGGCACTTTCATGTAGACCATATCTACCCGCAAGCTCGTTTCACCAAGCCTCAGCTGCGTAAAGCAGGTATCCCGGAAGAGTTGGTAGCAGAGGTGGCGGATAAGGCTAACCGTCTGGCTAATCTCCAGTTGCTCGAAGGCAGCATCAACAACCAAAAGCGCCAGAAGATGCCACATGACTGGTACGCCCGGTTCAAGCCAGATGCTCTCGCGCGCCAGCAGTATCTGGCGGGTCTTGAAATCACCGATCTCCCAGAAGCGCTGGCGGAGTTCCCGGCGTTTTATGAACAGCGTCGTAAGGCGCTAAGGGCCCGAATCGTTGCAGCCCTTCAGTAGCCATATTTGCCGAGGAGAAATACCATCATGGAAGAGCCGCTGAAGGCTATCGACTGGCAGCATATTACTGATGAGGTAAAGGAAGCCTATACCTCGCATCTTGAGCTATACAGCTTCAAAAAATACCCCGCCCTCGATTATGAGCGTTTCAAGCACACCTTCTCTGCGTTGGCAGAAAAGGTAGATTTATCGGCAGCGCTGCTTTGGAAGTGGGGGCATTGGGGTAAGGACAACTATCCCTCGAAACACAAGCTCTTGATCAGCGAGATCGAGAGCCTCTGGCCGGGATTCCGAGATTGGGCGCTATCTGCTGGTGATCAATTCACCCCAGAAGCCACGTTCCAATGGTGGGACAAGCGTTTGGGCAGGCTGCGCTATATCACCAGCGCCTACCTGACTCACCTGATCCATCCGCTTCACGTGCCGATCATCGATCAGCACAATTTCCGCGCCATGAATCATTTACGGCGAACGCAATCCGCCAAGAAAAAGCCATCCAACTGGTGCGACATCGTCCGTCTCAAGCGCTTCCTGCATGAGGCGAGCAAACGATATGAACGCCCAGAAGCCGAATTCGATAAATACCTAATGATGTATGGCCGTGCGCTGAAGCCGCGCAAGGTCAGGTCGTTTCCTAAGGAACAGTCATGAACCGCTCTGCACTCAAGAAATACGCCCCCCAGGCCCGACTCGACTTTATCGAGGCAGTCACCCTACGTGCCCGCCGCCTCGGGCTTGATCCGACATCACCGGTTAGTGTCGAACAAACGGGCGACGTATTGCTGATTGGGGGGCAGCCGTTCCAGGCCAGCGTTGCCAAGCAGCGCGCCGAGCTGGGTCGCCGCATTCAGCAGCAAGGCTTTGCTGCTGTGGTTGAGGCCTTGGCCTATACATGGTTCAACCGCCTGGTCGCCATCCGCTTTATGGAGCTTAAGGGCTACCTGAGCCACGGCTATCGTGTGCTCAGCCACCCGCAAGGTCAGCAGCCAGAGATCCTCGACCACGTTCAGCACCTCGACCTGCCTGGCTTGGACAAGGCCGAGGTTATCCGCCTGAAAACCGCAGGTAATCAGGACGAAGCGCTGTACCGCGAGATTTTGCTCGCCCAGTGCCATGAGCTGCACCGCAATATGCCCTTCCTCTTCGAGGCGCTAGACGATGCCACCGAGCTGCTGCTCCCGGACAACCTTCTGCGCACCGACTCGCTCATTGCCCGCCTGGTCGGCGATATCGAGGAGTGCGACTGGCAAGAGGTAGAAGTCATCGGCTGGCTCTACCAGTTCTATATCAGCGACAAAAAGGACGAGGTGATCGGTAAGGTCGTCAAGAGCGAAGACATTCCCGCTGCCACCCAGCTGTTTACTCCCAACTGGATCGTCCAGTACCTGGTGCAGAACAGCCTGGGACGCCTCTGGGTGACGGCCAACCCAGGCTCCAACCTGAAAGAAAAAATGCCGTACTACATCGAGCCTGCCGAGCAAACACCTGAGGTGCAGGCTCAGCTCGATGCCTTGATCAGGGTACGGATGGATGAGGATGGTGGCACGATTAATCCGGAGTCGTTGACCGTACTCGATCCTGCGTGCGGTTCGGGCCATATCCTGGTGGAAGCCTACAACCTGCTGCGCGCCATTTATGAAGAGCGGGGCTATCGGTTGCGCGAGATCCCTCGGCTGATCCTGCAAAAGAACCTATATGGCCTGGACATCGATGACCGTGCAGCTCAATTGGCTGGCTTTGCCCTATTGATGAAGGCTCGTGGCGACGACCGTCGTCTGTTCGATGATGAGAACAATCCTCCGAACCTCAATGTGACTGCTATTCAGGACAGTGGCGATCTTCCAGACGAGGAAATTGCCGAAACCATCATGGGCGCGGCAATCAGGATCGACGGAGGGGAGGTTTTCCATTCCGATCAGCTATTTGGTGATAACCAATTGGGAGCCCAGCACAGCTCTGGTCTTACCGCGCGTGACCTACGCCAACTTATCCAGTTATTCGCGCATGGAAAAACCTTCGGTTCGCTGATCAGTGTGCCTGAGGTGCTTAAAACCAAGTTTGGCAGTATCGTCAATTTGCTCATAAATGTGCGAAGCCATGGCGATGACCTTTCGCGCAGTTATGCGAACCAAGTGCTGGAGCAATATGCCCGGCCAGCCAGCTTATTGGCACTAAAATATGATGCTGTAGTGGCGAATCCACCGTATATGGGGGCGAAATTTTTTGAGGAGCCACTTAAGAAATTTTTGTTGAAATACTATCCTACATCAAGTTCGGATATATATCCTGCTTTTGTGGAGCGTGGCTTGGAGCTTTCAAGAAAAACATCGTTCGTGGCTATTGTAGCGCTTCAGAATTGGTTGTTTAGCTCTGGAATGTCAGGTCTGCGAGGTAAGCTAATTAATGGTTCGTGTTTGGAGCAATTGGTGCAGATTGGCTTTAATAGCTTCCCTTCCTTGAATTCAAAATTTGCTATTGCTGCTGCATTTATTATTTCTCCATCTTTTAGGGAGGATTGGGTCTCTAGATTTGTAAATCTTAATGACGCGTCAGAGTCTGCGGATAAGGAAGAGATTTTCTTTGCTCGAAAAAGCAGTGGTGCCTATTCTGATATATCTCAATCTGAATTCAAGAATATGCCTGATTGTGTTATTGCGTATGAATTAAGCCCCAGGCTTAGAGGGCTGTTAATGTCCTTCGATAGGTTGGGCGAAGTATCTAAGCCGCGAAGAGGTCTCGCTACTGGAGATAATCCATCATTTATAAGGGCTTGGTATGAGGTCGCAGCTTCCAAAATATGCTTTGGTATTGAAAGCCGAGCTGCGGCCATTGAGAGCGGAAAGAAATGGTTTCCGTACAATATGGGGGGTGATCTAAGAAAGTGGTATGGGAATAATAGATTTATTGTTAACTGGGAGAATGATGGTTTTGAGATAAGAAATCTCAGGGCGGAAGGAGGTAGGTTGAAGTCCCGCCCTCAGAATATGGAGTATTATTTTCTTCCGAGCTTGACATGGAAGGAAATAGGCATTGACTTCTGTGCGAGGGTTTGTGCGCAGGGTGCTATTTCTGATCAGACATCTGATTTTCTGGTCACGGATAAAGATTTTCAGTTTCCGCTCTTGGGTTTTATTAATTCTAGCCTCTCGTCTTATTTGATGAGCGCGCTGAATCCAACATTACACTTCAATGTTGGTACTCTTAGCATGCTTCCGATATCAAGAGCACTTAATGACTTTGAGTTATCAAAGTATGTGCGTGCGGTTGTTGAGCATGCAAAGGAAGATTGGGATGAGGGTGAGATTTCTTCGGACTACCAGGCTCCACCATTGGTAGTTTATGGACGAGATTCATCAAGGTTGGGTGAGGTCTGGCTAAATTATCAAAAATATTCTATTTCAAGAATAGGAAAAATTAAGGATGGTGAAGAGGCCATCAATAAGAGAGTTTGCGCTTTGTACGATGTCGAGGGGGAGGTGTCTTGTGAGGCAAACGGAAAGTCTACAGGTATATATGTCGCGGAAAAAATTGATCACGCAATTCAATTGTTGAGCTACTCCATCGGCTGCATGATGGGGCGCTACAGTCTCGACGAGACTGGCCTGATCTACGCCCAGGGCGGAGGAGTCGGCTTCGATCCCTCGCTCTACGATAAGTTTCCAGCGGATGTTGACGGGATTGTTCCAGTAACTGACGAGCCATGGTTCGAAGACGATACCGTTGAGCGCGTGCGCGAGTTCGTCAAAGTAGTCTGGGGAGCTGAAACGCTTGTAGAAAATATGGAGTGGCTGGCCGATAGCCTAGGCCGTAAGGCTGGTGAGTCCGCCGACGAAGCCATCCGCCGATACCTATCCACCAGCTTCTACAAAGATCACTTGCAAACATACAAGAAGCGCCCAATCTACTGGCTGTTCTCCAGCGGCAAGCAAAAAGCTTTCGAGTGCCTGGTTTACCTGCACCGCTACAACGAGGGCACGCTATCGCGCATGCGTATGGAATACGTCGTGCCGCTGCAAAGCCGCATGCAGGCCCGTATCGATAAGCTCACCGACGATATCGACAGTGCCACCAGCAGCGCCCAACAAAAAGCCCTGCAAAAGCGCAAAGACAAGCTCACCAAACAACTCGAAGAACTCCGCCGCTTCGACGAAAACCTACGCCCCTACGCCGACCAACGCATCACCCTCGACCTGGATGATGGCGTAAAGGTCAACTACGGAAAATTCGGTAATCTGCTGGCCGAGGTAAAGACGATTACTGGCGGCAAAGAAGACTAAGAAGCTGTGTATCTGATTTGAGGTGATTACCGTGTTTCCAAGCAAGCAAATAATTGTTGTTTACCCAGATGACTATGAGGATCTGGCTTTGGCGATGCAGCACGAGATTTCCAAGGTGGATGACTTCGATTGCTCGGCATGGTCTATCGAACACTATAAGCAAAATGCACCTACGCTCTCAGGGCGTAGCTTTGTAATTTTTCTGGGTACCGCTGAAGAAAATCGATTCACAAAGACCTATCAGTCTCAGATTTCACGCATCGTTAACATTAACGGTGCATGCCTTGGCTGGGATGGTAGCAAGGCTATCATTTTCGGTGAGGGCAATTTAGAGAAGAAGTCAGCATTTGACGCTTTTAAAAGCAAGCTCGGATATGGTTCGGCTGCTGCTGGGGTTGCATCTTCGGCGGGTAGTCTTGGTGTTGCGATGAGTAGCGGGTTCTTAGTTGCTGTGCCTGTTGTCCAGGCTGCAATAATTGGTGGAGGCATTTATAGCGTTGCTAAATTCTTTATGGATAAAAAGGCGCGCAGAGAGCTTCGCTATGAACAAACAAAAATGGCAATCTATAATTTTCTACTGACAGAGCTTGAGGTTTGGACTAAAGGGCGTGAGTAATGAGCGATTTTTCTGACGCATATTTCAGGGCTAGTAAAGATATCGCTGGTGTCGGCGGGGCTTTAGAGTCTGCGGCCTTTGTTAACGATGTTCAGTCAGCCATAGATGCTGCCTTGGCGGCTATGAAAATTGAGTCAGATCGCTTGACCAATGTTGGAGTCAATTACGTAAAGGGTAACCTCGCTGAGATTTGGCATGCAGAAACCTTGAATGTTGCCGCTGTTGCAAAGGGTAACGAAGAGGTGTGGGCTGAGGCGCTAATTAATTGTAAAACAGGTCAGGACGTAGCCTATGGCAACTCATCAGAAGCCTATATGGCCGAGTTAAAATACTATGGTTCTGCTAAGGATACTGCCGGTGCACTGGGTAACCCAGCCTATGTAGGAAACCAGAAAGTTGTTCCCAGTGATCAGCTGGAGGGTGTTATTGCTGAGTCGCAAAAGCAAGCAGCTCGCAACCAAGACATTCGTCCTGAGGTTGCGGCTGCCTATCAAGATACAGCAGATGCTGTGAGTGATCGAATTGAGATAGACGGTGTAACCTCAAAGCCTTTAACCGAAGGCGATGCAAAAAGCATTGCGTCAGAGTTGAAACGTGATGGTGATATTAATGCTGATAAGTATGGGCTTAATACTGAAGGCTTTATCGAATGGTCGGATATTTTTAGAGAGTCCGGCAGTGCGGCACTTAACGCGGCGGCATTTTCCGCGGCTCTGACTGCTGCGCCCCATGTCTACCGCATTATTGACAAGTGCATCAAAACGGGTGAGTTGGATGCAAAGCTAATCCGTGAGGGCGCAGTCCACGTCCTGTCGAGTTCATCTGCCGCAGGATTACGCGGCGGGCTTGCAGCTGTTATCACTGGATCCTGCAAGTCTGGCCTGATGGGAGCGTCTCTCAAGGGGCTCTCGCCTACTGCCATTGGTATGGCCACTGCAATGGCACTCAACTCTATAGAGAATTCTTGGCGCTACGCTCAAGGGCAAATCTCCGCTAAGGAGCTTGCTTTCAACTCATCAAGAGATGCTGTAGCGCTCATGATGGGCGGTGGTGGCGCTGCTCTAGGGCAGATGCTTATCCCTGTGCCGATACTGGGCGCTTTGCTTGGCAATCTGGTTGGTTCGACAATTGGTGCAGTAGGCGTCAGCTACGCGAACAACAAGGTACTGGGTATCTGTGTTGAGTCTGGCTGGACGTTCTGGGGGCTCGTGGATCAATCCTATGTGGTGCCAGAGCATGTGCTTAGGGAGGCCGGTTTTGATCTATTTGCCCCTCAGTACTTCAAACCTGAGCTGTTTGCTGTGAATAAATTCAACGTGCAGCGCTTTCAAACTGACCGGAGCGGCTTCACCTTCGTAAGAAGAGGCGTTATTGCTTTCAATGCCGTTGGTTACCAGTAATTTTTTGGCCGTGGGCGAGTGTGCATTTTTTGACTCAGGTCTTGTCAGTTTCTATTGCAAGGAATGCTAATTGTGGGCGGCAATAGTACTTTTCGTGGTGCCGAGCCAACTTGGGCAAATGCATGTGTTGGTAATAATGGAAACCCCGGATATGTCGAATATTCTAAAGGTTTCTCAAAGGCTGCAAATCTATTGATCAATGTTGTTCTTCAAGATGGTGGCCTGAAATTCAATGTTGACGATATGGTTTACCCTGTTTGCTTTAATATGCGGCACTCAGTTGAGTTGAGGCTTAAGGGGGAAGTCGAAGAGCTAGGTAAAATTGCCAAGAAGAAGGGTGTGAAAATTGAGTTTGACTCTGCCTCTTCGCATGACATAGGTAATATTTGGAGCTTTTTCAAATCTAAATCTGAGTTTCTTGACTATCGTTTTATTTCTATAAATCGACTAATTGAGCCAACAATAAAAGACATCGCTAGTATTGATGCTACTGGGCAAACATTTCGTTATCCTGTGAGCAATGAAAGCCAGAAGCATCTAACCGACGTTTCAGTTATTAATTTCGTTGTTCTGTTGCATAAATTTACTGAGCTTGAGAAGAATCTCGATCAGTTGCATGTGGTGAGTCTTTATCTCGGCGAGGAGTATGGCGCCGGAACCTTCACGAATAAACTCAATAGGCCTCAGATTTATAAAGTGGCTAAACAGTTACCCCTTAAGTCGACATGGGGTGCAGGTATTTTAGGAAATATTAAAGCTAAGATCTGCGCTGAATACGTATTGAGCAATAACGATTTTGGAAAAGTTCTCAATATAATCAAAGAGAATCACTACCTTTCTACTTTGATTGGTGAGCCGGTGCCTTTGCTTGGGGTGTCGGATGAGCAGGTTCTGGCTTATTTGGATTATTGGGTAAAGCTCCATCCCATTGATAATGATGCTCCTGATTGCGAGGTATATGACTTCTCAGAGTTAAGTACTGAAAAAATGTTGGCCGATATGAGCAATTCTGCGCGAGTTTGGGCTGAGGTATGGGCAGATGTTGGTGCGTCTTTGACCCCTGAAATAGTTGCCGGGTTGAGGGCGCTTTTTTACTTCTCGCGTGATAAACATTACGTCGAGTACTACAAGGTCATTTACGACCATGAACTCGAAGAACAGAGGCATCCTGGTGAGATGAGGCGTGGGTTCAAGCACTTCCTTGATAAAACCAACGGCCTTGAAAATGTGATCATTTCGCTATTTGCTCTGGGGCGTGCGGAGCTTGCGGAGGCTCTCCTGACTGAGCATCGGCCAAACTACAGTTTTATCGAGGACGCTAGGTCTGGAGCACTCTTCGCGTATCCAGATTACGCTGACTATTAAGGCTTGTGGGCAAGCACGTGGAGCCTACGCAGCAGGTGGCGTATACTCTATCGAGGTGTGAGCAAGTCTTTTTGTGTAATTCTAGCTAAAACAAGAGCTTGCGTAATTTTATGCGGTAGGTGACAAGTGAGGATGCAGAATGGTTACCGAAGAGCGCTTAAAAAGGGCTATTACGTTGCGCAAGGACGATGTGTTCTTGCGTTCCGAGTTCTCGCGTTTTGGTAGCCCGGCCCAGCTCTCCCGTGCCCTTAAACAGCTTATCGCCGAAGGTGTATTGGTCAGGCTGGGCCTTGGTGTTTTCGCTAAGGCTAAGCCCAGTACACTTACCGGCAAGCCTATCCCCGTTCAACCACTTGAGGTGTTGGCACCTCTGGCGTTGCAGAAGCTCGGGGTCAAGGTAAAACCCTCCCAGGCAGTGCGCGATTACAACTCAGGCGCAACTCAGCAGTTGGCCGCTGGGATCGTACTGGACACTGGGCGTCGTCGAATCACCCGCAAGCTGGGCTTCGGTAAGCAGACGGTAGCCTATGAAAGCCATCAAGCCTGATCAGGCCGAACTGATCGAGGCGGTACTGGCTGAGCTTGATGTCGGCCTTTTGACTGCCAGTATCCTGGAGAAGGATGTTCATGTCACCGATGCCCTGCGTGTGGTTTTGGATATTCAGCATCCAGATACCCGTTTGGTTTTTTGCGGTGGCACGAGCCTTTCTAAGGCCTATGGGCTGATCGAGCGAATGTCCGAGGATGTTGACCTCAAGGTCGTGCTTGATGAGCAGAAAATTGGAGGGGCTTCGGCAATCAAAAAACACCTGAGTCAGTTGAAGGTTGAGGTGACTCAGTGTCTGGAGTCTTTAGGCTTTGTTGAGGACAGAGACGCTCGTACTGCCCGCAACCAGAATCGCTATTTTGCCACCCGTTGGCTGTACGAGCCCCGTTATGCGCATGACACTAGCTTGAGGCCTTATTTGAGTCTTGAGTTGACGGTTCGAGCTCCACAGTTTGCGACCACCAGCCAGCCGCTGGGTTATCTCGTGGACCGGTTGGCATCACGCCCACAGCAGCAGGGCCAGATTGAGTGTGTGGCAGTTGAGGAGACGCTTGCAGAAAAGGTGGTTTCTTTTCTAAGACGGTATGCCCAGCATCGTGCAGGCGCTATGCATCAGGAGTGGGATAAAACGCTAGTTAGGCATGTTTATGACGTGTTCTGTATCTGTCGTATTGATTCGCAGGTCACGGCAAAGGCCGCTGAAGGTTTCCTGGCACTGGTGCAATTCGACACTGAGGAGTTTGGCCAGCAGTTTCCTCCGTTCGCTTTTGCGACCAGAGACACGCTTCAGTTAGCGCTTGTGCAAGCTGAGCAAGACTCAGCGATACGTCAGGAATATGAAAGGCACCTGATTCCGCTGATCTTCGGCTCGATACGTCCTAGCTTCGATGAGGCATACGGAGAATTTCGTAAGCAGGCCGAATTTCTGATTGATACCCTTTGACGTGTCGACATGGCGCTGCTGTTCATTTCTGCTAAAGAGAGGGCACTTGAGGTGCTTTTTCAGTTTTTCATATCGCTGGGAGCGGTGATTGATGTCTGAGCTATCCGCACAACTCGCAAGGATCATCGACGGTCTGCAAAAGCAGTTCGCATCCAGTCGTGTGGTGTGGTGGGAGGATCCGCAGGGCGAATTCAGGGAGACCCTGGAGATCCTGGAATTAGATAATGTTCAGGTTTTACGACGCTCGTTGACGCCGGCGCTAGGGATCAAGCAGCAGGTCGAGTTGCTGAATCCGAGCGCCCTTTTCCTGATTTACGAAGACAGCAATCGTCCCGAGCCAGAGCAGGATTGGTTGCTGGATATTCGCCTGTATGCCGCGCCATTTGCAGCGGATCGTACGTCCATGCTCTTGCAGGAGCTGGGGCTGCGTCAGCACAGTTTGCGTGAGCACCTGAAGCTGCGTAGTACATTCTTTGCCAGCAAAGATCGGGTAACTAAGATCCAGCGACTGCTCAATCCTGATGACGATGATGCGGCGTTAGATCTGAAGATCCTTGCGGTATTGGCCAAGGTTGAGCAGGCTGAATTGTTTGCAGTCCTCACGGCTATTTTCGCTACCTTGGCTGAGACCGAGGAACTGGAGAATAACCCTCTGTGGGAGTCGATCTCTAAGTTCGATATGCAACCAGTGTTCTGGCAGCTGATGTTGCAAGCATTCGGCTATCAGCATGGTGAGCCTTCCATGCGCCATTTTCTGGTGCGATTGTTTGCAACTGATATCGGGCATGCCTTGCATACCCAGTCCCCGACCAACCTCAAGGCTCTTCAGCTCAACCCCGCACGCGCTGCAAATGTCTCGGTGTTCTTGTCGCAGTGGCGCGACAGCACCTTGCGACAGCGTGCCTATGATCGCTTGTCCAAGCGAGTCGCCACAGATTTACGCCCGACAGAATTGTTGGCTCAGGTGCCATTGGAAGCACTGATGGCCGTCACTACCTTTGTCGATGTTGAGCGTCAGATTGCCGAGCGCTTGCGCGATGCTGTGCTCAACAACACCAGCGAAGCGGTCGGCCTAAAATTACGGGATATGGCCAGCCGGCGTATGGATGGCTATTGGGCTAATCCACGCTGGCCGGATAACGACGATGCCAACCGTTCAGTTTGGTACGCCTATTACCTTTCGCTGATTGCAGCATCTGAACTATTCGAACTGAAGCTGCGCTACGCCGGTGGCTTTTCATTTGAGTCAGCTGAAGCCTGCTACAGCGCCTATACCAGTGAGCTTTATCGTTTCGATCAGCTCTATCGGATGTATCACGAAGCCGCTGATGCTGTATACGCGCGCAGTCCGGATGCCTTGTCCCCGTTGACCTCACGGGTCGAGCAGGACTACTTAAACGGCTTCCTGCAACCACTGGCCCAGAAGTGGGGCAGCTTTGTCGATGGCGGTCTGCTGCAACAGTGGCAATTACCTGATGTACCTAATCAGCAAAATTTCTATGCCGAGCAGGTGGATCGCTATCTGAAAGGTGGCGAGGATCGCCGAGTGTTCGTGGTGATCAGCGATGCGCTGCGCTATGAGGTGGCTCAGGAGCTGTGTGAGTCGCTCAATGGTAAGTACCGGTTCGCCGCGGAGCTAGGTAGCCAACTGGGAGTGTTGCCCTCCTACACCAAGCTCGGTATGGCTAGCCTGTTGCCGCACAAAGCACTTAGCTACACCGATGCGGGCTTGGTACAGGTGGATGGACTGAGCAGTGATGGACTGGAGGCTCGCAACAAGATCCTGGCCAGCGTGAATGGCTTGGGCCTGCGTGCCGAAGACTTCCTGACAATGAACAAGACGGATGGGCGAGAGCTGATCAAACCGTACCGGGTGATTTACATCTATCACAATAAGATTGATGCCGTCGGTGACACTGCAAGCACCGAAAGCAGCACCTTCAGTGCTTGCCGCGATGCCATTGAAGAGTTGGAATCCATCGTCAGTCGCATCATCAATAACCTGAACGGCCATCGTGTGTTAGTCACCGCTGATCACGGCTTTTTGTTCCAGGATTCAGCGCTTGAAGCTCTGGACAAGAGCAAACTGGTTACCAAGCCTTCTGGAGTTGTGGTCTCCAAGAAGCGCTACCTGATTGGACGTAACCTGGGCAGTAGCGAGCAGGTGCATGCAGGTTATATTCGGGACACCGCAGGCATCGGCGACGACATGATGTTTTGGGCGCCACGTGGGGTGAACCGTTTCCACTTTGTGGGTGGCGCACGGTTTATCCACGGTGGAGCTGCGTTGCAGGAAGTGGCTGTGCCGGTGCTCAAGGTGCAACAGGTACGCGGTCAGAAGGCCAAAGACACAGCGGTGCGCAAGGCGCAGGTCACAGTGCTGGGCAACAACTTCACCATTACCACCAACCGCTATGTGTTCAACCTATTGCAGACTGAGGCGGTTTCCGAGCGTGTGCTTCCGGCGGTTCTGCGTGTAGGGCTATATGATGACGCTGGAGAGGCGGTGTCTGCGGTGGAGCTGGTCTCCCTGGATAGCGACTCGCAGAATCTTGACCAGCGCCAACGCAAGGTGATTCTGACACTATTGAACCGTCCGTTCTCTTCCAGTGAGCGCTTTTTCTTTAAGCTGTTTGACGCCGAGACTGACGTTGAGCAGTTCCGAATTGATGTCCGTATCAACCTGGCGATTAGCAATGACTTTGACTTCTGATAGCGGCAACTTTGATCTGGATCTCGACGCTCTCCTGAACCGGTTCTTTACCGGTAAGGTGGTACGCAAGGATCTAACCAAGCGTTTGAAGGAAGGCATCAACGTGCCGGTGTACGTACTTGAGTATTTGCTCGGAATGTACTGCGCCTCCGACAACGAAGAGGTTATTGCCGATGGCTTGGAAACCGTTAAGCGTATCCTCGCAGAAAACTACGTTCGCCCCGACGAGGCCGAAAAGGTTAAGTCGAAGATCCGCGAGCGCGGCAGTTTCAAAATCATCGACAAGGTTTCAGTCAGCCTGAACGAGCGTCGCGACATCTACCAGGCGCTATTCATGAACCTGGGTGTCAAAGATGCCGAGATCCCCAGTCGCTTCATCAATGACTTTGAGAAGCTCCTGGCTGGCGGTATCTGGTGCATCGTGACGATGAATTATCACTTCGAGGAGGGTGGTAAAGGTTCGCCCTTCACTGTGCATGACCTCAAGCCCATCCAGATGCCAAACATGGACATGGACGCGCTGCTGGAGGCGCGCAAGGCGTTCAGTGAAGGTGAGTGGATTGATGTGCTGCTGCGCTCAACAGGCATGGAGCCAGCTCATTTCAATGAGCGTACGAAGTGGCATCTGCTCACCCGGATGATTGCCTTCGTCGAGAACAACTACAACTGCTGCGAGCTTGGCCCTCGGGGTACAGGTAAGAGCCACATTTACAAGGAAGTTAGCCCGAACAGCATCCTAGTTTCCGGTGGCCAGACCACCGTAGCAAACCTGTTCTACAACATGTCGCGCAGGCAAGTAGGTTTAGTCGGGATGTGGGATGTGGTGGCCTTCGACGAAGTGGCGGGTATCTCGTTCAAGGACAAGGACGGCGTCCAGATCATGAAGGACTACATGGCCTCAGGCTCCTTCGCCCGTGGACGTGACTCTATCTCTGCCTCTGCGAGCATGATGTTTGTCGGCAACATCAATCAGCCAGTGGACACCTTGGTTAAGACCAGCCACCTGCTGGCACCGTTTCCAAGCGCGATGATCGACTCTGCGTTTTTCGACCGTTTCCATGCCTACATTCCAGGCTGGGAGGTGCCGAAGATGCGCCCTGAGTTTTTCACTAACCGCTACGGGCTGATCACCGATTACCTGGCTGAGTTTATGCGCGAAATGCGCAAACGAAACTTTGCAGATGCCATCGATCGTTTCTTCAAGCTGGGCAACAACCTAAATCAGCGTGACACCATTGCTGTGCGCCGGACGGTCTCTGGCTTGCTAAAGCTCATACATCCAAGTGCTGACTATGATCGTGAAGCTGTACGTCGCTGCCTTGAGTACGCATTGGAGGCCCGTCGCCGGGTGAAGGAGCAGCTGAAGAAAATTGGCGGCATGGAGTTCTTCGATGTGCACTTCTCGTACATTGATGCCGACACTCTGGAAGAGACGTTCATCAGCGTGCCGGAGCAGGGCGGGGGCGGGCTGATACCTGAAGGGCAAGGTAAGCCAGGAGCAATGCACCTGGTATCGACTGGAGCTAATGGGCACCTGGGGCTTTACCGACTGGAAACCCAGATCACTGCCGGTAGCGGCAAGCTAAATATGTCCGGCCTCGGAACCAGCTCTTCAGCCAAAGAGGCTCTGAAGGTTGCTTTCGACTACTTCAAAGCCAACATCAGTCGTATCAGCGCGGCATCAAAAGTAGGTGATCACGACTACCATCTGCACGCGGTTGAGCTTCACAACACGGGTGCCCCCAAGGCATTGACCCTCGCCGGCTTCGTTGCCTACTGCTCAGCGCTGATGCAGCGGCCACTGCAAGCGCAGATGGTTGTATTGGGCGACATGAGCCTGGGTGGCAACGTAGTGCCAGTAGAGAACTTGGCTGAATGCATGCAGGTGGCTTTCGATGCCGGTGCAAAACGCATCCTGCTGCCCATGGCCAGTGTGACAGACATCCCAACCGTACCTGGCGAGCTTTTTGCCAAGTTTCAAACCAGCTTCTACAGCGATCCGGTGGATGCAGCTTTCAAGGCGCTTGGGGTGAGTTGATTTACTCTTTGATTTGAATTCAATGGGGTACTTTAACGAAGAGTTAGGGTCCCCAGCCTATTCAGGCTCCTATGAGATCGAAACCTGCATGCTTTCCTCTGCCTGATCATCGTTGACGACTTCACCAAGGAGTGTCTCGACATTGCGGTGGCCAACGGTATCTCTGGTGATCAGGTTACTCGCACTCTGAACCGCCCCGGGCTGACGAAGTAAGCCAATGTTCTGCTCCTCAGTGAATCGTGTCTCACTGCCCGATCTCCTCGTGATGCGTATTGGACTCTAAGGTCAGGTGATACTCAAACGGGGGGGACGTCGAAAAGGGTGACTCTGGTCTGAACCAGTTGGTTCTGACCGTGAAGGAATGGGCGGTTGCTCCATACAAACTGGGCAAATAGGGCAGTACTCAAAACCCGATGTCCGTTTGATGTGCCAAAAATTGCATGGGCACGATTTGGGCACAGAATGGGCACACGGAAGAAACCGCCCATTCTTAAGCGTTTAGGGCAGATGTCATTTCGAGGGTAAGTGAGCTGGGAGTGGTCTGTAAAACGCTGGCGGCATGATGCGCAGAAGTGACGCTAAATTTTGTCTGATCCTTTCTTCAATATTCTGATTTTCAAGGATAAATGGCGCACCCGACTGGATTCGAACCAGTGACCCCCGCCTTCGGAGGGCGGTACTCTATCCAGCTGAGCTACGGGTGCAGAGAGGTAAAGCAGACTAATTGTGACATCTAGCCGCATCCGGTCACAAGGCCATGAGTTCTGCCTTCGGAGGGCAGTACTCTATCCAGCTGAGCTACGGGTGCGTTTCAGGGGCGCAATAATACGCATTGATTGGGTCGCCGTCCATGCCTGGCGTGCAGGTGTTGCTATTGCTGCGCCTGCGACCGGATGTCGCCGGTTACAGTTGCTATTTTGTTGGCTGCGGGTTTACCGGTATACTCGCGTGCAATATACGGGTATGGCCATCAAGCCCGACGGATTAGCCATGATGAGGATGTTTAAGTGATGACTGCGAAAAAAATCCTGGTTGCTTGTGCAGCCACGCTTGTTCTGGTGACCGGCGGTGCTTTTGCAAACACGATCAATGACGCCATTGCCGAGCGTCTCAAGCCGGCTGGTACGGTGTGCATGATGGGCGATCCCTGCGCTGAAGAAGTCGGCGCGGTAGCCTCAGCCGGTGGTGATGGCGGTGCACGTTCGGGCGAAGCGGTTTATGGCCAGTACTGCACAGCCTGCCACGGTTCAGGCATTCTTGAAGCGCCGAAGACCGGTGATACCGCCGCTTGGGAAGCGCGTCTGGCCGCTGCGGGCGACATGGCAACTTTGACTCAGCATGCGATTGACGGTGTCGGCGCGATGCCAGCTAAAGGTACTTGTGCCAACTGTTCGGACGATGAAATTCTGGCTGCCATCCAGCATATGTCTGGCCTGGAATAAGCTTACTGGCTCGGCCTGATTGGCTCGGCCTGATCAGTGAGAGCTGCTGAAAAGCCACCTTCGGGTGGCTTTTTGCTGTCTGGCGTTTGGCGCTGCTTCAGGTTTTGGGGCCGAGCATACCGCGGATATCCGATAGTGCCGAATTGCCCCGTGCCTGCTTTTGCTCGGGCGGCGCGTCGTCGGTGCCCTCCCATTCCAGATCTTCACTGGGCAGCTCATCCAGAAAGCGGCTGGGCAGGCAGTCGATAACTTCGCCGAACTGACGTCGCCGGGCGGCGTAGGTAAAGGTCAGGGTGCGCTTGGCGCGGGTAATGCCCACGTAAGCCAGCCGTCTTTCCTCCTCAACGCTATCGGCCTCGATGCTGGAGCGGTGCGGCAGAATCTCTTCTTCCATGCCGATAATGAACACATGCGGGTATTCCAGGCCCTTGGAGGCATGCAGGGTCATCAACTGCACGCGGTCGGTATCCTCTTCCTCTTCGTGTCGTTCGAGCATGTCCCGCAGTACCAGTTTGGCGATGGCGTCCTCGATGTCGGTCTTGCCGGTCTCGTCGCGCTCGATGGTATTTTTCAGTGCCTCGACCAGAAACCAGACGTTGCCCATACGCTTGGCGGCTATGTCATCGCTGGAACAGTTCTGCCGTAGCCAGTTTTCGTAGTCCAGGTCGTTGACCATAGCGCGTACCGCTTCGATAGGGTCGCCCTGGGTGCATTGCTGGCGCACGCCGTCGAGCCAGTGGCCAAAACGCTGCAAGCGCTCGCAGTAGCGAGGCTCCAGATGTTCAGCGAGACCCATTTCACTGCAGGCTTTGTACAGACTGATCTGCCGGGTGGTGGCGTAGGTACCGAGCTTCTCCAGCGTTGCCGGGCCGATTTCCCGGCGCGGGACGTTGATCACGCGCAGCAGCGCATTGTCATCGTCTGGATTGACCAGCAGGCGGAAGTAGGCCATCAGATCCTTGACCTCCTGGCGGGCGAAAAAACTGGTGCCGCCGGACAGGTGATAGGGGATCTGATGATGTTGCAGCTTGAGTTCCAGCAGGCGCGACTGGTGGTTGCCGCGATAGAGGATGGCAAAATCTTTCCAGTCACGCTTGTGCTTGAGGTGCTGGGTCTGGATGTCGGTGGCGACGCGCTCGCATTCCATTTCTTCGTTGCGGCAGCGGATTACGCGGATCGGTTCACCAAACCCCAACTCGCTCCAAAGCTGTTTTTCAAACACATGCGGATTGTTGGCGATAAGGGTGTTGGCGGCCTTGAGGATGCGGCTGGTGGAGCGGTAGTTCTGCTCGAGCATCACCACCTTCAACGCCGGGAAATCTTCCTTGAGTTGGGCCAGGTTTTCCGGGCGCGCCCCGCGCCAAGCGTAGATCGACTGATCATCGTCGCCGACCACAGTAAAGCGCGCCTGATTGCCGACCAGCATTTTCACCAGCAGATATTGGCTGGCGTTGGTGTCCTGGTATTCGTCTACCAGCATGTAGCGAATACGGAACTGCCATTTTTCCAGAATATCCGGATGCTCGCGGAACAGGGTTACCGGCACCAGAATCAGATCGTCGAAATCTACGGCGTTGTAAGCCTTGAGCGTGCGGTTGTAGTGCATGTAGACGCTGGCAGCGGTTTGTTCCTGCGGCGTCTTGGCCTGGGCCAGGGCTTGCTCGGGCATGATCAGGTCGTTCTTCCAGCTAGAGATCTGCGCCTGAATGCCTTCGGTGCCGTCGTCGGCGCCGTAGTCACGGTGCATCAAGTCGGTAATCAGCGCCTGGGCGTCCTGCTGGTCGAAGATCGAGAAGCCGGGCTTGTAGCCCAGCCGCTGATGTTCCTTGCGGATGATGTTCAGGCCCAGGTTGTGGAAGGTCGATACGGTCAGTCCACGTGCGTCCTTGCCCTTGATCAGCAGGCTGACGCGTTCTTTCATCTCCCGTGCGGCCTTGTTGGTAAAGGTCACGGCGACGATGTTTTGCGCCTTGATGCCGCATTCGCGCACCAGATAGGCAATTTTGCGAGTGATCACGCTGGTTTTGCCACTGCCCGCCCCTGCAAGGACCAGCAATGGACCGCTGATGTCGTTAACCGCTTCCTGTTGGCGGGGATTAAGGCTGGCCACCGGTGCTTCGCTCCTGGGTCTTGTGGGTAAAAGTGGTCAGATCAGACCGCATATAAGACAAATGGTTTAAATGGTGTATTGGTTATTGCTCATTTTTTAGATATAACCTACTTTATAAACACGATCTATATAGCTAATTTATATGGATCATTCGGAGAAATGAGCTTGGCTGCTGAGCGTCAACCGCTGCGCATTGTGCTGCTTGACACCGATCATGGCGCTTCGGTGCAGCTGTGTCGTCGGCTCATGTCCGTACGCTCCAACCGCTACGAGTTGCTCCCGGTTGATAGCTGGGCAGCGGCGCAGATGCTGATGGCCGAGGGTGAGTGCAAGGCCATACTGGCTCGGGAAGCGTTTCTGTGCGAGGACTGGGAAGCACCTTTACCGGTCATTCACCTGGCCCGCGAACCTGAGTTCGATCAGAACCCATATCAGGTCGATGACAGTATCTGGGACCAGGCCAGTGCCGGCGAACTGATTCGCTGCCTCAATTACGCCATCGAGCGCCACGACCTTCAGTCTGCGATCAGTCACGCCTCCAGTTACGATGCCCTGACCGGCGTGTGCAATCGGCATATGGTGCAGGATCGCCTGACCATCGGCATGCGCCGCGCGCTGCGTACCAATCAACCGCTTGCGGTGCTCTTTATTGATCTGGACAACTTCCGGCACGTCAATGAAACCCTGGGACACGGTGCCGGGGACATAATCATACAGGAAGTGGTGACGCGCCTGCGCCGGGTTTTACGCAATACTGATACCGTCGGCCGTATGGGCAGCGATGAGTTTGCGGTGATCGTTGAAGATTATGCCCGCGCCAGCAACCTGCTGAATATCGCGCAGAAACTGACCAGCGAAATGGCCGAGCCGTTCTTTGTCGAGAGCGAAAGTCTATTGCTGGGTTGCAGCATCGGTATCGCTACCTACCCGGAAGCTGGGCAGACCGTCGATAGCCTGATGATGCACGCCAATATGGCGATGCTGCAGGCGAAGGGGCAGCGTGGCTGCCATTATCATTTCTATGATGATCGCATCAATCTCCAGGCCAACAGCCTGATTGAGTTCGAGACGGCGCTGCGCCAGGCGTTGCGCCGTAACCAGTTTGAACTGCATTATCAGCCGCGGGTGAATTTGAGTACCGGCAAGATAGTCGGGCTCGAAGGTCTGATCCGCTGGCGCCACCCGGAGCGCGGCCTGTTAGGCCCGAACGAATTTATACCGCTGGCCGAAGAAACCGGCCTGATTGTGCCCATGGGCTATTGGGTGATTGCCCGCGCCTGCCACGATCTGGCGCAGTTGCAGCGGCGTAGCATGCCGCCGATTCATATCGCGGTGAATGTGTCCTTCCGCCAGTTCCAGGACAGCCAACTGCTGCCGACCGTAAAACGCCTGTTGGAAAAGACCAGTATCGATCCTCGTTGGCTGGAGTTCGAGCTGACCGAAACCGCTATTATGCAAAATCCTGATCAGGTACTGGCGACCATGCAGGGTATGGCTGGATTGGGTGTGCGCTTTTCGCTCGACGATTTTGGGACTGGATTCTCGTCGTTCATGCACCTGCAGCGCTTGCCTATCGACCTGCTGAAAATCGACCGCAGCTTCGTCAAGGGTATCGATGTGGCAGGCTCTGACCGGCAGTTGGTCAATGCCATGATTGATCTGGGGCATAGCCTGGACTTGGAAGTAGTGGCCGAGGGAGTGGAGCAGCGTCAGCAATTGGACGCGCTGCGGCAGATGGGCTGTGATCAGGTGCAGGGCTTTTTTATCAGCCCGGCGATGCCCTTTGAAGAACTCTGCTACTTCCTGGATGCCTACCGCATGGGCCGCGAAGACCAAAAGGTGATCAGCGACTCACGCTGAGCGGCTGCATCACTCCTTCGCTCAACCCATCAAGCGTCTATCCAACTGGCGATATTGCAGTGCCTCCGCCAGATGCTGCCTGCCGATAGCCTCTTCTCCCGCCAGATCCGCCAGCGTGCGACCTACCTTCAGAACCTTGTGGCTGGCACGGCGTGACAGGCCAAGGCGCTCAATTGCCTGCTCCAGCCAGTGCGCATCTGCTTCGGCCAACTGGCAATGGTCTCGTAGTCCGGTCAGATTCAGATGCGCATTCAGGCAGCCCTGACGGCTCAGCTGCCGCCCTCGGGCATTACTCACCTGCTCAGCAGCGGTACAACTATCCAGATCGCCTTGAGTTTTGCCGGCCAGGCTGAAAGGCTCGTTGTGCATGGCCAGGTGCAGGTCGATACGGTCCAGTAGCGGGCCTGAGAGCTTGCTGCGGTAGCGTTGTACCTGTTCCGGCGAGCAGCGGCAGCGGCCGGAAGCATCGCCCTGATAGCCGCAGGGGCAGGGGTTCATCGCGGCAATCAGTTGGAAGCGCGCAGGAAAGCTCAGCTGCTCGCGAGCCCTGGCGATGTGAATCACTCCTGATTCCATCGGCTCGCGGAGCATTTCCAGTACCTTGCGATCAAACTCTGGCAATTCATCCAGAAACAGCACGCCCTGATGCGCCTGACTGATCTCGCCCGGCCGGGGTGTACTACCGCCGCCAACCAGTGCTGCCGCGGACGCACCATGATGGGGCGAACGAAATGGGCGCACGGGCCAGGCTTGCAAAGGCTCGCCGCCGCACACCGATTGAATAGCCGCTACCTCCAGCGCTTCATGCTCGGTCAGCGCCGGTAGAATGCCGGGCAAACGGCTGGCCAGCAGGGTTTTACCGGTTCCCGGAGGGCCGAATAACAGCAAATTATGATTTCCACTAGCCGCCACAATCAAGGCGCGTTTGGCCTGCGCCTGGCCCTGTACATCAATCAGGTCAGCCAGCCCGGTAGCGGCCTGGGGCTGAGTGTCTGTCGGCACCGGTTCCAATTGCCGCTCCCCACGCAGATGCTCGCAGAGTTCCAGCAAGTGGTCGGCCGCGATGATGTGCACGCCCCGGACGAGGGCGGCCTCGGCGGCATTGGCGCGGGGCAGCAACAGAGTCCTTTGCTGTTCACGGCAGGCCAGTGCCGCGGGCAGCACCCCCTGGATCGGGCGTAGTTCGCCAGACAAGGCCAGCTCACCCAGGCATTCGCAATGTTCAAGACTGTCGGCGGGGATCTGACCGCTGGCGGCCAGCAGGCCCAACGCTATTGCCAGATCGAAGCGCCCGCCTTCCTTGGGCAGATCGGCAGGCGCGAGGTTGATGGTGATGCGCTTGAGGCTGGGAAAGTCCAGGTTGGCGTTCTGCAGGGCGCTGCGTACGCGGTCTTTGCTTTCCTTGACGGCGGTTTCCGGTAAGCCAACCAGCGTCAGGCTCGGCATGCCGTTGGCCAAGTGCACTTCAACGGTAACAACGGGGGCTTGTATCCCCAGTTTGGCGCGGCTGTGAACAATAGCCAGGGACATGATCGCTCCTTGATCAGCCCGCCCTATGAATCAGGCGGGTGGGGTTTGCTTGCGCTGCTCCATTTCGGTAACGCGCTTTTCCAGTGCCTCGAGCCGTTCGCGGGTGCGCTGCAATACAACTTGCTGAGTTTCGAACTCGTCACGGCTGACCACATCGAGTTTCGCCAATGCGCTCTGCAGCAGGCTCTTGAGGTGTTTCTCCACGTCTGGCGCGGGCAGGCCCTTTTCGCTCATCAGCAGGCGCGAGGCCTGGCTGCTTACCGCATCAATCAAGACTTTATGCAACATGACTGTACAACCCGTTCGCTGATGACAAGGCCGCCAGGGGCGGTCGTGGAAGGTCAGCGACGAGTCTAACATTGCCTTGCCGATTCGTCCCAGTTGTGGGCAATTTCCATTTGTGCCCGATATCAGTACTTTGCAAAAGCCGCGCGCACCATTGTGGTGCGATGATAAAAGCGATTGGCCAGGCTCTGCCCCGTCATTCTGGGTTAACTGATTGAAATATGGTTAGAAATTAAAACTGGCAGGCTTTCTGCAAAGCACTCCTTAGCTGAATGGGGCGGAGTAACCTTTTCGCGCATTCCGCCTCTGAGCAGCATGACTTTGCAAAAAGCCAACTAGGAGCATAAGAAGATGAAGCAGTTGACACAGGCTATGACAGCCGTTGCCCTGCCGGAGTTTGCTGCCGGTGCGGACTACTGCAACAACATCTGTGCATTGTCCGTTTCTAAAAGCCTCTAACTCGGCATAGACTGGTCCTGTCCCCCAGGGCAGTCCATCAATCGGGAGTAACAACATGAAATTAGTAACGGCTGTTATCAAGCCTTTCAAATTGGACGACGTGCGTGAAGCACTGTCTGAGATCGGCGTTCAGGGCATTACCGTGACTGAAGTCAAAGGTTTTGGCCGGCAGAAAGGTCATACCGAACTGTACCGCGGCGCAGAGTATGTGGTGGATTTCCTGCCCAAGGTGAAGATTGATGTGGCCATCGGTGACGACATGCTGGATCGCGTCATTGAAGCCATTACCAAGGCGGCCAACACCGGCAAGATCGGTGACGGCAAAATCTTCGTGGTCAACCTGGAACAGGCTGTCCGTATCCGCACCGGCGAGACAGGCACAGACGCAGTCTGACCAGTCACTTCGTTCACTGAATGCAGTAATTAAGCCTAATTGGGGGGCTTATTATGGAAGATATCGTCCAAATCAAGTACGCGCTTGATACGTTCTACTTTCTGATTTGCGGCGCACTGGTGATGTGGATGGCAGCAGGTTTTGCCATGCTCGAGTCCGGTCTGGTCCGTGCCAAGAACACCACTGAAATTCTGACCAAGAACATCACGCTTTATTCCGTTGCCTGCGTCATGTATCTGCTGGTCGGTTACCACATCATGTACTCAGGCACTGAAGGCGGCATTATGCCCAGTCTGGGTCTGTTGATTGGTGCTGAAAACGATGTGGCTGATGTGCTGGCTGGCGGCGATGATGCTCCTTATTATTCTGCCCGGGCGGACTTCTTCTTCCAGGTGGTGTTCGTTGCCACTGCGATGTCGATCGTTTCTGGTGCGGTAGCAGAGCGCATGAAGCTGTTCGCCTTTCTGGGTTTTGCCGTCATCATGACTGGCTTTATCTACCCGACTCAAGGTTACTGGAGCTGGGGTGGCGGTTTCCTCTCAGAGGCCGGTTACAGTGACTTTGCCGGCTCTGGTATCGTTCACCTGGCAGGCGCCTCTGCTGCTCTGGCTGGTGTACTGATTCTGGGTCCACGCAAAGGCAAGTACGGTGCGAACGGTCAGATCAATGCGATCCCCGGCGCCAACCTGCCGCTGGCTACGCTGGGTACCTTCATTCTGTGGCTGGGCTGGTTCGGCTTCAATGGTGGTTCGCAATTGGTGGTATCCAACATCGAAGACGCCAACGCAGTTGCCCAGGTGTTCCTGAACACCAACACGGCAGCGGCCGGTGGTCTGATCGCAGCGCTGGTCGTCGCTCGCATACTGTTCGGCAAGGCTGACCTGACGATGGCTCTGAACGGTGCGCTGGCTGGTCTGGTGGCCATCACCGCTGATCCGCTGTCGCCCGGTGGCTTCCAGGCTACGCTGATCGGTGCGGTGGGTGGTGTGCTGGTAGTGTTCTCCATCCTGGCCTTCGACAAGATCAAGATCGATGATCCAGTCGGTGCTATTTCTGTACACGGTGTGGTCGGTATCTGGGGTGTACTGGCGGTCCTGCTGACCAACAGCGAAGCCACCATTGGCGGCCAGCTGCTGGGTATCGCAACCATCTTCCTGTTCGTCTTTATCACCAGCCTGATCGTCTGGAGCATCCTGAAAGCCGTCATCGGCATTCGAGTTACCGAAGAAGAAGAGTACGGCGGTGTGGATCTGTCCGAGTGCGGTATGGAAGCCTACCCCGAGTTCACCAGCAGCAAGAAGTAATACGCTGGCGGTAACTCAAGCAGTAAACAGCAGGGCGCCTTCGGGTGCCCTGTCTCGTTTCGCCAGATAAGGCTTGGACGTGTCTGGCATGCACGCCCCCGCTACTGGCTAAACTTACCCGCCAACATGAGGTCCTAGGGGTAGCGCAAACTTATGTTGAGGGAGCTGAACATGGTGGACAAGAAAATGCAGGCAGAAACCTACGAGCAGTTGATCGAGTGGACCGGCACATTACATCGCAACCTCGCTGAGCGGTTGGAAGCGGGTATGTCCAGTGACCCGGGCGAAAAGGCCAAGTGGCTGCTCGAGTACCTGGCTGACCACGAGCGCAAGCTTAGTGATGTAGTGAGCAAGATTCGCGCACAGGGCGACTCGGGCGCGCTGGATACCTGGTTATACGAGCACCTGAGTGAGAAACTGCCAGCGGACAAACGCGACAGCGTGTCTTTTGCAGGCCTCACTTTTGAACAGATCAGCGAAGAGATCTTTGCCATCCACAATCAGTTGATAGAGCTCTATCGCTCTGCCGCCGGTCGTGCGCCGACCCCCGAGGTACGCGAGATGATGGAGGAACTGCTGGAACTGGAAGAGCACGAGACCCTGCATCTGGCACAGCAGGTCGATAGTGTTCGCGGTATGTGATTCAGCCCAGACACAAAAAAAAGTCAGCCGGGTACTAGCCAAATCCCCCCATTGAGCTATATATAGCGTGTTTTCCATTGGGAGCGGTTTGAATGAGTGATGATGATATCGATGACGATGATCTGAACGCCGTTGATGACGATGGTGATGCAGATGATCTGCCGGAAGTGGACGATGATGGTGATTCGGGTGATGACGAGCCTGCAGCCAAGACGCGCAAGAAGGCAGCGGCTACTGAAGACCCGCTAGAGGGCTTGTCCATTGAGGCCAAGGCCCGGGAACGGGAAATGCTTGCACGCCAGATGGAAGAGTTTATGGCCAGAGGCGGCAGGGTTCAGGAAGTGGACGCCAATGTGGTCGGTGATCCACCACGCAAGCCTGATAGCAAGTACGGCAGCCGGCCCATCTGATGGATTGGGGCGCTGCCGCCTTTCAGGTCGTCAGGGATAGAAAACAGAGCTGTTTTCTATCCTGCGTTCGCTCGCTATGCTTGGGATTGGTTCAGACGTAGAACGTAGCTTTCCAGCCATGCCGGTATTTCACTCAGGCAGCGCACTTCGCCATCCGGTGCGGCCGAGTCTGCCCAAGGCTTGCCGTGCCGGTTGAACCAAAGGGTATGCAAGCCCGCCTCACGCGCACCCTGGACGTCGTCCACGGGATGGTCCCCGATATGCAGTGCATGCCTTGCTTCAACGCCAGCGCGCTCCAGCGCGGCTACAAAGGGGGCTGAATCAGGCTTGCTGATACCCACTTCGTCTGCCGAAACAATCACGCTGAAATACTTGTCCAGCCCTAACCTGCGCACATCGGCGTTGCCGTTGGAAATGGTGGCCAGGGGATATTTGGCCGAGAGGGTCTGCAGCAGGGTTTCGGCATGGGGGAACAAAGTCAGCGCGTGACGTGCTTCGAGAAACACATCGAAGCCCCTGCGGGTGAGATCCTCTACCTGCTCTGGCGAATAGCCTGCCCGCGTCAGACCCAACGCCATGACCGCCAACCTGAAATCGGTCACCCGATGCCGCAGTAGCGGATCGCCGGCCAGCACCTCGTGGCGCAGTGCCTTGCGCGCCTCGCTGTCCAGCCGCTCGGCAAACTGCGGCGCGTGCTCGGCGTACCAGGCCATCAGGGTCTGTTCGGCGGCGACCACCACCGATTCGGTTTCCCACAGGGTATTGTCCAGATCAAAGGTCAGCAGGCGAATCATTCAGGTCTCGTTCTTGCGTTTGGCGCGGGGATGCGCCTGATCATACACCTGGGCCAGATGCTGAAAATCCAGGTGTGTATAGATTTGTGTCGTACTGATATCCGCATGCCCGAGCAGCTCCTGCACCGCACGCAGGTCGCCTGAAGACTCCAGCATATGGCTGGCAAAGGAGTGCCGCAGCATATGCGGATGCAGGTTCTGGCCAATGTGCTGAACGCCCCAGGCCTGAACCCGCAACTGAATGGCGCGGCTACTCAAGCGCCGGCCCTGTTTGCCCACAAAAAGCGCCGGGTTGTCAGCTGCGGCCAGGGTACGAACGGCGAGCCAGCGCGCCAGAGCTTCGCGGGCCAGGCGGCCAACGGGTACCAGCCGGGTCTTGTTGCCCTTGCCGAGTACGCGGACTTCGCCTTGGGCCATATCCAGACTGTGGATATCCAGGCCGGCCAGTTCTGACAGGCGCAAACCCGATGAGTAGAAGAGTTCGAGCATGGCGTGATCACGCACCGCCAACCAGTCATCGTCGCTGTTGTCATTAAGCAGCTGCGAGGTCAGATCGGCGTCCAGCGCCTTGGGCAGCTTGCGCGGTGACTTAGGCGCGCGCAGGTCAACGGCGGGGTTGTGCTTGCATAGGCGTTCGCGAATCAGGTAGCTGTACAAGCTGCGCACGGCGCTGAGCAAGCGCTGCAAACTGCGCCCGCCCAGTCCGGCTTGATGTCGTTGGGCAACGAACAGCCGCAATTGTGCGGTATCCAGATCCTGCCAACTGGTCAGGGTGCGACTGACCAGAAAGTCCCGAAGACTTTCAAGATCATGCCGGTAGGCTTCCAGGGTGCGCGGTGATAGCTGCCGCTCATTGCGCAGATGCCGATAGAAGGCGTCCAGATCGTCCTGCAGTGAGCGGGACGCTGTCATCTCAGCTGCGGCCTTCGTCTGCCAGGGGGCGCTGACGCAGCAGCACACGCGCTAGCGCGTCGGCAATATAGCCAAGAAACAGAGTGCCCGTGGCGTTGCGGTAATGGTTGGCGTCACGACTCCCCAGGGCAATCACGCCGTGGGTACCCTGATGGTGAATGGGCGATATGGCCGTGGAAGCCACCTGGCTGCCGGCCTCGCCAAACAGGAAGGTCAGTTCGTGGGGGCGCAGCACGCCACTCAGCGTTTTGCCGCTGTCGAGCAAATGGCCGATGGCCTCTCGCGCCGCGCTGTGAGTCACGCAGCGTGCGTTACTGAAGCGCGGGGTTTCGCTGAACAGAATCAGGCTGACATAGGGCACCTGGAAATCATCACGCAAACTGTCTTCAATGCTGGCAATCACCTGCTCAAGGCTTTGCGCTTCAAGCAGGTTGAGTATCAGCCGCCGGCTTTTTTCAAACAGGCGGTCATTTTCACGGGCCACGTCCATCAATTGACCGAGTCGATGGCGCACATCGATATTGCGCTCGCGCAGCAGCTTGACTTGGCGCTCGACCAGCGACACTGCCTGGCCAGACTGATGCGGGATGATCAGTTCTGGCAGCAGCTCATCATGCTCGGCGAAAAAGGCCGGGTGCTGGCGCAGATACTCCGCCACCTGGGCGGCGTCCAGCTCCACAGTGGCCTGGCTTGGCTTGTCGCTCATACGCGTATCTGTCCTTCGTAAACCCGAGTGGCGGGGCCGGTCATCATCACCGGCTGGCCGGGGCCGGCCCATTCTATGTGCAGATCGCCACCGGGCAGTTGAACACTGACGGGCGACTCCAGATAACCAAGGCGAATGCCGGCCACAGCGGCAGCGCAGGCGCCGGTGCCGCAGGCCAGTGTTTCGCCAGCGCCCCGTTCGTAAACGCGCAAACGCACGTGGTGGGCGTCAAGCAACTGCATAAAGCCAGCATTCACGCCTTTGCTGAAGCGCGGGTGCTTTTCGATCAACGGGCCCAAGGTAGCAACCGGGAAGCTGTCCAGGTTGTCGACCAGCGTCACGCAATGCGGGTTGCCCATCGACAGCGCAGATACTTCCAGCTGCTGATCGCCCACCTCCAGCCGGTAGGCCAGGGCTTCTGCGTCAGCCTGAAAAGGAATCTGGCTCAGGTCAAAGCGCGGCGCGCCCATATCCACTGTCACCAGACCATCGGCGTTGACTGTAAGGGTAATAGGGCCGCCTGCGGTTTCCACCTGAATCTCGGATTTGGCCGTCAGGCGTTTGTCCTGAACAAAGCGGGCAAAACAACGCGCTCCGTTACCGCATTGCTCCACTTCACTGCCGTCGGCATTGAAGATACGGTAGCGAAAATCCATATCGGGATTGCCTGGCGGTTCGACTACCAGCAACTGATCGAAGCCGATGCCGGTATGCCGGTCACTCCACTGGCGGATCAGCTTGGCCGACAGCTGCGCATGCTGGGTCACCAGATCAATGACCATGAAGTCATTGCCCAGCCCATGCATTTTGGTGAATCGCAGCAACATGTCAGGCCTCGGGTAACAGGGATTCGCCAGCGAAGAGTTCGCTGAGGGTTTCGCGGCGGCGCACCAGATGGCTCTGCTGCCCATCGACCATGACTTCCGCCGCACGTGCGCGGGTGTTGTAGTTGGAGCTCATGACAAAGCCGTAGGCACCGGCGGAGCGCACGGCCAGCAGATCGCCTTCGGCCAGCGCCAGCTCCCGATCCTTGCCGAGAAAGTCACCGGTTTCGCATACCGGCCCAACGATATCCCATTGCAGCGCGGCAACATCGTTGCGCGGGGTAACGGCATCAATACCCATCCAGGCACTGTAGAGTGCCGGGCGAATCAGATCGTTCATCGCCGCATCGATAATCGCGAAATTCTTGTGCTCGGTCGGCTTGAGCAGGTTGACCCGCGTCAGCAGTACACCGGCGTTGGCGACAATCGAACGGCCGGGCTCGACCAGTACGGTCAGATCGCGGCTGGCCAGATGCGCCTTGACCTTGCCTAGATAGGCCGCAGGGGTGGGCGGCACTTCGTCGCGGTAGGTCACACCCAGGCCGCCACCCAGATCGATGTGGCGGATATGGATGCCCTCAGCGGCCATCTCGTCGATCAGTGCCAGCAGGCGATCAAGAGCGTCGATCAGCGGCGTGTCGTCGGTCAACTGCGAGCCGATATGGCAGTCCACGCCGCAGATCTGAATATTCGGCATCTGCGCGGCGCGCCGATACACCGCTGGCGCCTGGGCGATATCGATACCGAACTTGTTTTCCTTCAGCCCGGTGGAGATATACGGATGAGTCATGGCATCCACATCGGGATTGACTCGCAACGAGATCGGCGCCTTGACGCCGAGCTCGGCAGCCACCTGTTGCAGCCGCTCCAGCTCAGCAGTGGACTCCACATTGAAGCAATGGATACCCACTTGCAGGGCACGGCGCATTTCGTCAGCGGTTTTGCCCAGGCCGGAAAAGACGATCCGCGAGGGCTCACCGCCCGCCGCCAGCACCCGCTCCAGTTCGCCGACAGAGACGATGTCAAAGCCCGCCCCCAGACGCGCCAGCAGATTCAACACGGCCAGATTGGAGTTGGCCTTGACGGCGAAACACACCAGATGCGGTGTGCCGCTCAGGGCGTTGTCCCATTCCTGCCAGGCCTGCTCGATAGCGCGGCGCGAGTAGACAAAACAGGGGGTGCCATACTGATCGGCAATCGCGGACAATGGCAATGCTTCGGCGTGCAGAGCGCCGTTCTGGTATTCAAAGGCTGTCATGGGTGCGATCAGTTTGCCGTCGGTTGCTGGGACATTTCCTCGCGAGCCGGGTCAACCGGCTGACCCGCGGGTTCTTCGGGCATGAACAGCGGGCCTTTTTGACCACAACCAGCCAATACCAGCAAAGCAAAGATGAACGCTGCGTAAAGCTTCATGATGAAATCCTTATTGAAAAGCGGGCAATATACGGCAGTATACCCAGCCGCCCGGCTTGGCGCACCCGACCGGCGTCAGTATCAGACAGAAGAGAGCACCCATGCACGAACTGAGCGAACACGAATTCAACAAACAGGCCGATCAGTTACAGGACCAGATTGAGCATGCCATGGACGCCAGCGGGCTGGATCTGAACATGGAGCAGAAGGAAGGCTCACTGATCCTGATGCTCGCTGAAGGCCCGCGGTTGGTGATTGGTCGGCAGCCGGCTTCACGTGAAATCTGGCTGGCCGCGCCGGGTAACACCTTGCATTTTGGCTACCGCCCGGGTGAAGGCTGGCTGCACGACAGTGACGACGAGCCGCTGGCTGCCGTGCTCGGGCAGATACTCGAGGATCTGACCGGGGAGGAAGTCGAGCTGGAACTGGATCTTGACCTTGAGTAACTCGACCTTGAATAACAAGCCAGCGCCAGGCAGGCAACCTTCGCCTTGCGTGCGCAAATGTTGTCTGGACGGAGACGAATGCCTGGGTTGCGGTCGTCTGATGGCGGAAATTCTCGAGTGGGCTGCGGCCAGCGATCAGCGCCAGGTGCAGATTGTCGCCGCTGCCCGGGCGCGGCACGCGCTTCGTCAGTAGCCCTGGGTTAGCCCCTGAGCGCCTGCATGGCCTTGTTCAATCCATCTTCAAGTTGTTGGCGATAGCGCAGGTACTGGACCGTTTGCAAAGTGCCGGCCGGGTCAATGGCGGACAGATCCAGATCGGTGATGTAGCAGGGATAGGCCTCGTTGCTGCGGCGCTGTTGCAGAATGTGCCGCGCTACCTCGGCATATAGTTGAGCGCCGTATTCCAGTTCGGAAAACTCCCGTTGATTGCAGAAAATACTGACCTTCAGGCGCTGGCCTTCGTGCGGTTCGGCAATGGCCTGCACCGCGTAATAGTCCGCCTCGACGCCCTGCATCGGTAGCGCTTGCGGCACCAGACGCACGCTCTGGCCTTCGCTGGCGGGCACAATGGCCATCAGTTGCACGGGTTCTTCGCGCAGGCTGGTTTCCAGGCTGAGATTGACCTGACGACGTAAGCGCGTGCTATGCAGAAAGCGTAGCAGCGGTAGCAGCAGCGTTGTCTCGTCACGGTAGGCTTGGCGATGCGTCCATACCGAGCCCAGCTCGTCGAGCACGGTGATTTCCGCCTGAGACTGTGCCATCAGCCGGTAGAATACCTGGAGTCGCTCAGCCTGGGCCTGCTGCAGTATCAGCGCCAGGTCCTGACCTTGCAGTGCATAGCGGTCGAGCACCAGCGGGCTGTAATCAGCGCGGTTGTTGCCCAGGTAGCGGGCCAGGCGCTCACGGTCGGCAATCTGCGTTATAGCGATCTGATTGCCTTTGCGCTCCAGCACCTGGTAGCTGTTCTGCACCTGCAGCAGAAAGCGTGCGGGTGGCTCACACAGCAGTTCGCGCGTGGCATCGCGGAACAGCGCTTCCACTCGTTCGGCAATGGCGCTGGAGCGATTACGGCAGAAGCAGGCGACCTGCATCTCCGGCAAATGGGAATGCTCATGGCCCTTGTTCAGGTAGTCGCAGAGTGCCTGAACACAAGCCTGCTCGCCTTCGTGGCGGGTGACCAGCAGCTCATTCCAGCTGTTCAGGGTAATCTGGTCGATACTCAGAATCAGGTTGTCGCGCAGCCCCGAATAGCCCAGCGCATCGGTGTGGCTGCTGATTAGGTGCAGATTTTTCTGGCTGGTGACCGGCAGGGGGTCAAGCCCGACATTGATCAGCAGAAGGTTATGGCAAGGCTGACTGGCGCGAGATAACGCGTCCTCGGTCAGCGCCGGTAGCGGCAGGGGGAAATTCTGCGCTATTGCCAGCAACAGATTGCCCAATTCAAATTCGGTCAGCGCGCTGTCGCCGGGGTGAACGGCGATTCGCGTTGCGGTGTCGACCAGGCCGTTACGGTGGGCCCAGGCCAGCAGTTCGATCAATTGCCGGCTGCGCTTGAGCGGCGCGTGATCACCCAGCTCCTGCTGGTTGAGTGTGCCGCGGTACAGGCTCCAATGCGCCTGGCGGTCGTCACCTTCAGGCCGCAGTGCCAGTGTCAGCAGGGGCTCGCTCAAATCTGGCGCAATACCGGGATTGATCACCTCGATCTTGCCTGCCTTGCGCTCGAAGGCAGCGTACAGCCGCCGGCCGAGCAGCGACAGATCGCGGCTGTTGACCTTGTTGATGACATTCTGGCCGCGCCCGAACTGAGACAGAAAGCGGTAGCTGTGGGTCAATTCACTGACCAGTAATAGCCGCTCCTGGGACACTTCACGCACGCGCCACCCTTGCCGGTTGTCCATTTGCTGAAGCTGGCGAGCATCCCATTGCCACTCACGCACCAGTTTTTCGATCAGGCTGCGCTTCCAGCCGAGTACCCCTGTACGGCGGCTTAGGCGCACGTCGGCTTTGATATACAGGCAGCGGCGCACCAGCTCCAGCCGTTCATGCTCGTCGCGTTGCAACAGATAGGTCTCGATACGCCGATAGAGCATGACGTAGGGATCCAGTTCGTCGACATCCAGATGATTGGCATAGACTTGGTGTTTGAAGTCCAGGCTCAGGCAGCGCGTGCCGGGGTGTTCGCTGGCATAGACCTCGGTGAGCAGTAACTTGAGTACCGATTTGTAGGGCGACTCGATTCCCTTGAACAGTTGCCAGAGCCCGGCACCGACATATTCGCCCGCCGGAATGTGCGCCATATGCCCCAGATCCAGACTGTCCTGCTCACGGATGAAACGTTTGTCGATCAACTGGCGGATATAGCCGGGGTAGGCGGATTCTTCGTTGGCCGGGACCAGCCACCACAACGGGAAGCGGCCGCCGAGCAATATCGCCGTGCGGTAAAACTCGTCCAGCAGGAGGTAGTGTTGGGTGCTGCCACAGTCTTCTATCGATAGGTCATTGCTGCGGTCACCCAGGGCAAAGGTCGCCGGATTGACCAGATGGAAATGCGCCTCGCTGCCCTGGGTCGCCGCCCAGGTGGTCAGCAAGCGGCATTTGGTCTGCAGCTCGGCCAGCGCCTGAGCCGTCAGCTCCGGGGCGTGACATACCCAGATATCCAGATCGCTTTGTTCGGACTGGGCAATGGTACCGCCGCTACCCATCAGGTATAGCGCCTGGATGTCCGGCGTAAAACCCGCCGGGTGGCGGCGATAGGTGAAACTGCGGGTCAGTGCCTGAGCCCCCAGCAGCACCTGGGATTCCGGGCTGTAGCCGGCCAGCCCATGAGGTGTTTGCCGGGACACATAGCCCGGCAATAGCGGGTGGTTTACATCAAAGAGCAAGGGGATCAGCTGCAGTACGTTGTACTGGCGTGGGGGCAAGGCCTGCAACACGCGTTGCAGGCGGCTCTGGTTGATGTCCATGAAGCGTTTGCGCAGGGTGGTGAGTGCCTTGCGGTCGATCCCGTCTTCGATCTGGAGCTGGATTTCCCCACGCTGGGCCATAGACAGCTATTTCATCCTTACTCGGCGCGTAAAATCGTCAGCAACGCCTGACTGTGCTCGGCCGCATCCAGGCCCAGGCTGGTCAGATACCCACCGTCTGGCAGGGTGGTCAGGCCACGTTGATGCAGTCGCCCAGCGGCTGCCACGACATCCGCCGACGCTTCATGTTGATGGATTTTCAGCCCTTCCAGGGAGCTGGCGAGGTTGAACTGGTTCAGCAGGTTGATTTCGGCAATTTCTTCCGGTTTCAGCATAGCGGGCAGTTCCTTTCTTGGAGGTTGTTCTCGCAGTCTAGCCTTAAACGCGACATAGAAGGATAGGGATTATCGTCTATTTGTCGTAGTGGCTTGGGCATTCAGCCAGCTTATGCCACTGGAAATTTTACCGGCGCAGGGATACAACAGCAGGACACAAGAATAACCCGCTTCGGAGAGTCCTTTCATGCTTAAGCTTCATGGTTTTGCGGTCAGTAATTATTTCAATATGGTCAAGCTTGCCCTGCTGGAAAAGGGTCTGGATTTCGAAGTCAAGGTCGTACACGGCAGCCAGGATCCCGAGTTTCTGGCGATCAGCCCGCGCGGCAAGGTGCCCTGCCTGGAAACCGAGCACGGCTTCATCAATGAAACCAACGTGATTCTGGAATATATCGAGGAGACCCAGGGTGGCAAACGCTTGCTGCCTGAGGACGCGTATCAGCGCGCCATCGTGCGTGCCCTGACCAAGGAAATCGAGTTGTACATCGAATTGCCGGCACGCAGCTGCTACATGGAAGTGTTTTTCGGCGGGAAGGTGGACCAGGCGATCAAGGACAAGGCCAAGGCCGAGATGCTGGCCGGTGTGGCCACGCTCAAGCGCCACGGCAAGTTCGCCCCTTACGTTGCTGGGAGCGAAATGACCATCGCGGATCTGATGTTTCTTTACAGCTTTGACCTGGCCTGTGCGGTGGCGAAGAAGCTGTTCGAGATCGACCTGCTGGCTGACTTCCCCGAGGCCCAGGCCCTGCTGAAAAAGCTGGGTGAGAATGCCAATGTGAAGCAGGTTGAAGCAGACAAGAACGCCGAGATGGCCGCGTTTATCGCTGCAGCGCGGGCCGCCAAGAAGTAGTGTGCGGGGCCGCGCCGGAGCATGGCTTCGCGCGGCCCTGAAAGTCAGAATGGATTCCCGCTTTCGCGGGAATGACGGTGAGGGGGTACTAAAAAAGGAGCGCAGGTACGCGAACACCAGTTGGTCCCGCGTCCCCGAAAATCCTCGCCCCACCCCCGTCATTCCCTCGCAGGCGGGAATCCAAGCAGTGTGCCGGATGGGCCCCGATGCGGCGCATCAACCTCCATACCCATTAGGGCATTTCGCCGCTGATCCACGTCAGTCCTGAACAACCCTGCCGGGCCCGCCCGCACTCAGTCATTCCCGCCCCCCACCTCGTCATTCCCGCGAAAGCGGGAATCCATTGAGAATGGGCACTGGCAATTGGTCGATGTGGGTACACCTGCGCCGCTAAATCATATCCCCGAAACGGTCATCCTTGCGGAACACCAACGCCTGGCCAAAACCTGGAATGCGAATCTGATCCGGGGTGATCTCGATCTGGCTATCGTCGATCATGTTCTGCCCGAAATTATAAATAATATCCAACTGACCCTTGAGCGCACGCTGGTCGTAGGCCTGGGCCGCGATGCGGGTCTGTTCGCGACGTGCCAGGTAATCGGCAAACACCGTCTCACCATAACGTTTGCGCAGCATCCGCTCGACCACAGTCGGAGCCAGCACTACGGCGCTGGCGTTGTTGCCGCCGAAGCCCTTGGAGTTGATAAAGCACACTTCCAGCGGGTTGTCTGCGCGGTTCAGATCCTGGGTGCTGATTCGCAGATTCTTCTGAAACACATCATCTGCCACCGCATCGATGGTCTTGATGCCGGGCAGCAGCTGGTATTTGAACGTGCCCAGCGCGGAGGCTAGCTGGTCGGCGCTGGCGCTGGCCAGGGAGTGCCCGACGTAAGCCTTGACCGCCGTCAGTGGTAGATCGTGAACACCAAAGGCCTCGGCTACCCGGTCCAGCAGCTCGGATTCGGTCACGCGGTTGGCCGGCGTGCTGGAGCCGTGGGCGTGGATAAAGCTGCGCTGCTTGACCGCATCTTCGCCGAGAATCTGCATGGCACTGTGGATCGATTTGGACATGGTCAGATAATTGCCCGGGCCCGGCGCGGAAATCGACTTCTTGAAACCGTCAGCGTTAACGAACACATCCGGCACAGCGCCATGAATGTCCGCCCCCAACTGCATGGCCAGTTCGTCATCCATCAGCATGAAGAACTGGCTGGATTCAGCCAGGGTAAAACCGCAGTTCTGGCTGAACGGGCGGCTGGCGCGGCGGAAGTCGACATCGTCCTTGCCTTCGATGCTGCGCAGGCCTTCTTCGGTGGCCAGTGCGCCCATGGCGCCGTAACCCTCGATACATTCCTGGGTAATCGGGGCTTCGCCGTTGCCTACCAGCACCACGCGGGCACGGCCGCTGGTGATCATTTCGGTGGCTTTCTGCAGGTTGTACAGGAAGCTGGCGCAGGCGCCACTGATTGCGCCGGTGGTGCCGACGCTGCCAAGGATATAAGCGTTGATAAAGTCCGCAGGCATGCTGTTCAGACCCAGCGCAAGTTGCTTGGCGCTGACTCGGTTGCCCTTCAGGCGCGACTGCATCAGCCCGCCAAAACTGTTCTCGTCCAACTGGCTCATGGCGCTGCTGGCGAACACGGCGATCTCGTCGGGCTGGACCGCGTTGACGATAGTGTCCCACGCGATGCCGGTGGAGCGCAGCGCATCGGTGGCGGCGACTATGGTCATCTGCAAGCCGCGCGGATGAAAGCGTGATGCGTACTGTTCGCCAGGCTCGAAGCCGCTGGGCAGTTGGCCGGCGGACTTGACCGGCAGCGCGCGGTAACTGTCGACCTTGATGTCACAGCCGTCGTAGACGGTGACCATGACTTCGGTATCGTTCAGGTTCTCGATCACCCAGTCAGTTGGCAGCGGCTCAGGCAGTTGCTTGGCCAGGGTGATGAAGGAGAATGGTTTTCCAGCTTCGCCAGTAATGGTCAGGTTTTTCTGCCAGTGCGCGGCGTCGACATCCAGATAGCGCTTCTCGATACGCCGCACCAAAGTGCCGTCGAGGATCTGCTGACCAAAGCGGGATTCTATTTCGGCGGGGTTCAGCACCTGGCCTTCGGCGTCGACATACTGGTCGTTCTCGACCTGGACCAGCTTCATCAATACGGCCAGGCCAGCCAGGGTTTCCTGGCGCTCGGCGCTGGGCAGGGACTCGATCACGGTGCGACGAAACCCGTGGTGAAAGGAACTGCGGCCGGCGGCGTTGTAACCACCGAAACCGACAATAACCGGCAAACGCGACATAACGCATGACTCCTGGCAGTGCCCAACTGCGCAGCCGGCATTATTGCCGGGCTGAACATTGGTATGTTCTTCGAATGCTTATGCTGACGAGAACTGTAACTGCTTGGTCACGTTTAGACCATGCTGATTTTACTTTGCTTGCGTCTTCGCAGGCCTCCTGGCCCGAGCCATTCAGCCGGCCGTTTGCTCGAAGATCACATAAACCTTGCGGGTTGGCTTAATGACTTCCCAGCTGCCGACAAAACCTGCCGGAATCACAAAGCGATCGCCGGTCTTGAGTGTGCGGCTGCCGCCTTGCTGGTCGTGCAGGATGGATTCACCTTCAAGAATTTCGCAGTATTCGTGCTCGCTGTAGCTGATGTTCCAGTGCCCCGGCTCGCACGCCCAGACGCCGGTGGAGAACTGGCCGCAGGGGCTGCTGTAATGGTTCTGTACGCTTTGCGCCGGATCGCCGGCCAGTACCTTGGCCGGGTCGGGGCGATAGTGTTCCGCCTCGGTTTTGGCGGTGGCGAAATCGATGATGTCTTTGATCGGCATGTTGGGGCTCTTTGGAGATGGCTTTCGCGGCGGGGCCACCGCTCCCACTGTGCGGCGCCGCTCACAATTGGTCGGAGCAGCTTTGGTGGGAGCGGCGGCCCCGCCGCGAACAGGGTAGAAATTACTTCATGGTCGGAATGCTGAACTCCGCACCGGAACGAATACCCGTCGGCCAGCGCGAGGTGATCGCCTTGCGCTTGGTGTAAAAGCGTACGCCGTCAGGGCCGTGCATGTGCAGCGGGCCAAACAGCGAGCGCTTCCAGCCGCCAAAGCTATGGAAGGCCATAGGCACAGGGATCGGCACGTTGACGCCGACCATGCCGACCTGAATCTCGTTGCAGAACTGCCGCGCGGCATCGCCGTCACGGGTGAAGATCGCCGTGCCGTTGCCGTACTCGTGCTCATTGATCAGTTTTACACCCGTGGCGTAGTCGGGTACGCGGACGATGCACAGCACCGGGCCAAAGATCTCTTCCTGGTAAATGCTCATTTCGGCGGTGACCTTGTCGAACAGGCAGCCACCCATAAAGAAGCCACCTTCCAAACCCGGTACGCCGACCTCACGGCCATCAATCACCAGCTCTGCACCTTCCTTCACACCCTGATCGACATAGCCTTTGACCTTGGCCAGGTGAGCCGCGGACACCAGCGGGCCCATTTCCATGCCGCCGCTCATGCCATTACCGATCTTCAGCGTCTTGATCTGGGGAGTCAGGGCGGCGACCAGTTTGTCGGCAACTTCATCGCCCACCGCCACCGCAACGGAAATCGCCATGCAACGCTCGCCGGCACTGCCATAGGCTGCACCCATCAGCGCGCTGACGGTCTGATCCAGATCGGCATCGGGCATCACCAGCATATGGTTCTTGGCGCCGCCCAGGGCCTGGACGCGCTTGCCGTGGGCGCAACCAGTGGAGTAGATATACTCGGCGATCGGGGTGGAACCGACGAAGCTGACGGCCGCTACATCCGGGTGGGTGAGCAGCACATCGACCGCTTCCTTGTCACCGTTGACCACGTTGAACACGCCATCGGGCAGACCGGCTTCGGTCAGCAGCTCGGCCAGGCGCAGCGGTGTGCTGGGGTCCTTTTCCGAGGGCTTCATGATGAAGGTGTTGCCGCAGGCAATAGCGATGGGGAACATCCACATGGGTACCATCGCCGGGAAGTTGAACGGGGCGATACCCGCGCAGACGCCCAGTGGCTGGTTGACGGTCCAGGCGTCGACGCCGCCGCCGACCTGCTCGGTGTGCTCGCCCTTGAGCAGGTGTGGGATGCCGCAGGCGAATTCGACCACTTCCAGACCACGGGTCAGTTCGCCCTTGGCATCTTCGAATACTTTGCCGTGCTCGCGCGTGATTAGCTCGGCCAGTTCGTCGGCATGGGCTTCGACCAGCGCCTTGTACTTGAACAGGATGCGTGCACGATTCAGCGGTGTGGTTTTCGCCCAGGCCGGCTGGGCTGCCTTGGCTATGGCAATGGCCTGCTCCACTTCGCTGACGCTGGCCAGGGAGACCTGGCCGCGCTCTTCGCCGGTGGCGGGTTCGAATACCGTCTGGGTGCGTTCGCTGGCGGCGGCGTGCTTGCCGTTGATGAAGTGGGTCAGTTGCAGGGTCATTGGGTCACCAGTGCTGTATCGAGTATGTATGTTTGTTTGAAGTATCTGTGCGGGCTGGCGGCTGGACCAGCCATTGCGGACACGCAGCAAGTACGTCCTTGTAGCTCATCGGTGGCGTCCCTGCCACCGACGGTCCGCAATGGCTGATCCAGCCACCTGCCTCAAATTTTCGAGCTCTCTGCTCCAGAAATGCAGAGCATAGCGGAGGCCGAGGGCTATTTGCCGTTCAAGGAGTACGCCGAATCACGTCCCCCAGTATATTGATCATCCGATCAATATGGCTCTTCTCGACAATCAGCGGCGGCGACATGGCAATGATGTCACCGGTGCAGCGTACCATCAGACCGTCCCAGTAACAGGCCTCGAACACCTCGTAACCACGCGCCCCGGGCTGGCCCTCGCGGCTGGCCAGATGCACCGCACCGACCAGTCCGGTATTGCGGATATCGATCACGTGGTGCATGCCCTTGAGACTGTGCAGCCCTTCCTGCCAGTAGATTTCCAGCTCCTGGGCGCGGGTGAGCAAGCCGTCGCGGGCATAGATGTCCAGCGTTGCCAGCGCTGCGGCGGCGGCAACCGGGTGGCCGGAATAGGTATAACCGTGGAAGAACTCGATCAGGCCTTTGGGGCCGTGCATGAACGCCTGCTGAATCTGTTCGCTGACAAATACCGCGCCCATGGGGATGGCACCATTGGTCAGACCCTTGGCGGTGGTCATAATGTCTGGCGTCACTTCCCAGCGCTGTGAGGCGAAGGGTGCGCCGACACGGCCATAGCCGGTGATGACTTCATCGAAGATCAGCAGAATGCCGTGTTTGGCAGTGATTTCGCGCAAGCGCTTGAGGTAGCCGACTGGCGGCAGGATCACGCCAGCGGAGCCAGACATGGGCTCGACGATCACCGCTGCGATATTTTCCGCACCGTGCAGCGTAACCAGTTTTTCCAGGTGGTCAGCCAACTCCGCGCCATGCTTGGGCAGGCCACGGGTAAAGGCATTGCGTTCAAGATCCAGCGTATGCGGCAGGTGATCGACGCCGGGCAATTGCACGCCAAAGGCCTTGCGGTTATTGACCATGCCGCCGACGGAAATACCGCCAAAGCCTACGCCGTGATAACCCAGCTCGCGGCCGATCAGGCGTGTGCGGGTGCCTTCACCGCGGGCACGCTGATAAGCCAGAGCGATCTTCAGGGCGGTATCGACCGACTCCGAACCAGAGTTGGTGAAGAACACGCGATCCAGGCCCTTGGGGGCAATCTCTACCAGCCGTTCGGCGAGTTGAAAGGGCAGCGGATGGCCCATCTGGAAGGTCGGGGCGAAATCCATCTTGCTTATCTGCTTGCTGACCGCTTCGGCAATTTCCTTGCGGCCATGGCCGGCGTTGCAGCACCAGAGCCCCGAGGTGCCGTCAATGACCTGCCGGCCCTCCACGTCGGTATAGAACATGCCTTCGGCGCTTTCCAGCATCCGCGGGCGGCTCTTGAACTGACGGTTGGCAGTAAAGGGCATCCAGAATTCATCAAGACTCAGGTCCTGTGACTGGGGGGTGGGCTGTTGCATGCTGTTCATGGGGCTGTCCTGGCGCTGTTCAAGCGGGTGGCTACGGAGCAAGAGATTGCCCCGAGTTTATGTCAAAAATAACAAACGAAAAAGACCGTGATCCGCATTTAAAAGCAATATTATTCGACCTTCTGTCAAATATATTGAATTTGGTCGGTGGGCTCATTACTGTTTGCCAGATCGAAGTTACGCTTTTATTGCGTTTTACCCAACAGGCGGTTACTCCAGAGTAGACGCTGATCTCAGAATTTTGCTCAGTGCAGGATAGGCGCGAGTATGGACTGGAAGACCTACGGCATTGTGACCACGGCGGTGATCTGTGTCGGGCTGGCGCTGGGGATTACCTTGCCGTTGGTCTCCCTGCGCCTGGATCAGTGGGGCTATGATGCGTTCGCCATCGGCATCATGGCGGCAATCCCGGCCGTGGGGATGCTGGTCGGGGCGAAGATCACCGCAAGGTTGGCCGGCTGGCTGGGTACCGAAAACGCCATGCGCCTTGTCATGGCCTGCAGTGCGGTGTCGGTAGGTTTGCTGGCGGTATGGCCAAGCTACGGGTTATGGCTGCTGCTGCGTCTGGTGCTGGGCATCTCGCTGACAGTGACCTTCGTGCTGGGCGAAAGCTGGATCAATCAACTGATTGAAGATCGCCTACGTGGTCGGCTGGTAGCGGTGTACGGCAGTGCCTTTGCCCTGAGTCAGCTGTGCGGGCCGCTGCTGCTCGGGCCGCTGTCCACGGGCGCGGCCAGTCAGTGGCTGAGCAGCCACGCGCTACCCTTGCTGATGGCCATGGGTGCACTGGTGTTTATCGGTCTGGCCTGGCAACGCGGGGCGTTCAGTGATGTAGCTGTTTCTGAACCGCCCCGCTGATTTCAGCGCCATTGATACTGGAGGCCGACACCGACCAGCCACTGACGGTCAGGCGCAGGCTCGTAGTAGCGGGCGCCTGCACCGTTGACGATCAGCGAGCCGATGTATTCACGGTCACCCAGGTTGTCGATGCGCGCAAAAGGCTCGACCTCCCAGTTGCCGACGGAATGGGTATAAGCCGCGCGCCAGTTGAATACCGCGTAACCCGAAGCCTCTGCACTGTTGTCATCGGTGGCGTACCGCTGGCTCAGGCTCTGAGCCTCGAATGCGGTAATAAAGTTGCTGCCAGGCGGTTGCCAACTGAGTTCGGCGAACAGGCTGTGGCGGGGTACGCCGGGCAGGGTACGGCCGGACAAGTCGCTGCCATCGGCACGCTGATAGCGATCAAAGCGGGCATCCAGCAGCGTATAAGCCAAGTAGGCGGTAATGCCGTGGTCGAAGCCCTGCTCTACCGCCAGCTCCAGGCCCCGCCGCGTTGAGCGGCCAACATTGGCAAAGGTGTCCCGTTCGGTCGATGCCTGCTTTTCGCCCGCAACGATTTCGTCCTCTACCCGACTCTCGAATAGAGCCAGATCGACCCTGGTGCGATCTTGCCGAAACTTCATACCGATTTCAGCATTGCGAGACTTGGCAGGGGTGAGGCCGAAATTCAGGCCATTTCCTTGCGGTTGGTAAGCCAACTCCTGAAAGGTCGGTGTTTCAAATCCCTGCCCCAATGCGGCATAGAGGCTAAGCGCGGGCGTCCATTGATAGCTCAGGCCTAGTGCCGGATTGGTTTGGCTGTAACGCACGCTGCCGCTGTCGTCCTGGCCGTCGGCAAGATAATCATCCTCTGAATCAAACTCGACCCGGCTGTGACGGACGCCAGCGGTCAGGGTCCAGCGCGGGTCTAGTTCCCAGGTGCTGATCAGGTATACATCCTGGCTGTCGACGGCGTTGAATTCATCTCTTCTCTGAGCGCCCTTGATGCCATTACTATTAACAAAGCCGTCACGTTGCTCGCCTTGATAGTCGTAGGTGATGCCGGCTGCCAACTCGACAGGAAGACCCAATAATTCAGTGTTGCGCTGCCAGCCAAGCTCACCTCCGCCGAAACGTCGATCAAGTTCGATGACACCGCCGCTCCCTGGCAGAAACGAGTCGTTTCTAGTTACGTTATCTCCGTCAAAAGCCAAATACTGCTGCACAAAACGTTCACCGCCGTACATCATCATTGTGACCTGATCGTCGTTAGCTAAGCGACGTGTGTAGTTCAGACCTGCCTGATTGTGTCTTACACTCTTGCGGGTGTTGTATGTATCTGGTCCAAGACCCGCCTTCGCTCTACCCACGGCCTGGCGCCTATCTTCACGCACCTGCTGCGCGGTCAGGCCAAGCGGGTCCTGGGTGTCGGGCTGATCCAGGCTGTTGACCAGCAAGGTCAGGCTGGAGGCATCGTCGATATCCCAACCCAGGCGCAGGTTGGCGGTATCACGTCGGGTATCGCTGTGGTCGCGATAGCCGTCGGTTTCCAGGCGGGCGACGTTGGCGCTGATGTTCAGATCGCCATGCTGGCCGCCATAGCGCAGCCTTGAGCGGCGCAGGCCGTCTGGGCCAAAGGCGGTGCGGCTTTCCAGCGTCGGGTAAAAAGTACCTTCGCCGGTAAAGCCCTGGATAATCCCGCCCGAGGCGTTGCCGTAGAGCGTCGTCAGCGGGCCGCGCAGCACTTCGATGCGCTGCATGCTATCCAGATCAAACAATGCAGGCTGGCCCTGGCCATCGGGCATGGTCAGCGGAATTCCGTCCTGCACCAATCTCACCCCGCGCACGCCGAAGGCCGAACGGGCACCGAAGCCGCGGGAGGAGATCTGCAGGTCCTGTGCGTAATTCTGCCGGTTAGCCGCTACCAGCCCTGGCACACGCTGCATTGATTCGGACAGGTTGGCACCGAGGTTCGAAGTATTGAGCTGCTCGTCACCCAGGGTGTCGCGGGCCAGTGGAAGCCGGTCATTCTGTCCTTGGGCCTCGCTGCCAAGGACCACTTGCGCAGGCAAACTGATTTGCCGCTCTTGAGCAAGGCCGGGACCGCTGGCGCCGAGGGTAGCGAACAGGCTCAGGGCGCAGGGGGTAAATCTTTTCATAGAGGTATATATGTCCGCTGGTGGCAAAGAGTGACGATACCTCGTCAGCCCGTGGCTGCCGATGGTCAGGAATCGGGTTTGTGTTGCGAAAGAATGCGCTTTAACGGCGGCAGCACGGTATCGCTGGCGCTGACGGTGTCATCGCTCAACTGGTCGCGAAAGTTGTCCAGCGGCGGATCGCTTTTTTCATCGTGCTCGAATACCGGCGGGCTGAACATATAGGCCACCAGCAGACGATTGAGCGCTGCCAGGCTGTCGCGGTGCGTGCGTTCATAACCATGTGTCGCGTCCGTACCGAAGCCGACCAACGCGATACGCGTATCGGTGCCGGAGCGGATCGCCGATTCCGCATCGCTGTGGTAATAGCGAAACAGGTCGCGGCGAACTGGAATTTCATCGCGGTGGCACAGGCTCTGCAAATGCCGGGTCAGATGATAATCATAGGGTCCGCCGGAGTCCTGCATGCACAGGGTCACCGAATGCTCTGTGGTGCTTTGCCCCGCAGCGGACGGGGCGATATCCACGCCGACAAATTCGCTGACATCCCAGGGCAACACGCCAGCCGAACCGGTGCCGGTTTCCTCGGTAATGGTGAATACCGGGTGGCAGTCCATTGGTAGCAATTCACCGCTGTCGACCACCTGTTTGATCGCCGTCAGCAATGCCGCGGCACCGGCCTTGTTATCCAGGTGCCGGGAGTTGATATAGCCGGTGTCGGTAAATTCCGGTGAGGGGTCAAAGGCGACAAAGTCACCGACATGAATTCCCAGCGCTTCGGTTTCCGCGCGGCTGGTGGTGGCTGCGTCCACGCGCAGCTCCACGGTATCCCAGCTGACGGCCAGGGTGTCTACCCCTTCGTTGAACGCGTGTCCGGAGGCCATCAATGGCAACACGCTGCCGCGCAGACAGCCATTGTCGCCGAACAGGCTGACACGGCTGCCTTCGGCGAAGCGGCTGGACCAGTGGCCTATGGGTGCCAGCTCCAGGCGGCCGTTGTCCTTGATGCCGCGCACCATGGCGCCGATGGTATCCAGATGGGCTGCTATCGCGCGGTCGGGCGTGGCCTGCTTGCCTTTCAGCGTTGCACGGATGGTGCCGCGGCGGGTCAGTTCATATTCCACACCCATGGCGTCCAGATGCTCGGCAACGTAACGAACGATACCGTCGGTAAAACCGGTCGGGCAGGGAATGGCGAGCATCTCCAGCAGGGTGCGCTCAAGAAACTCCATGTTCGGTCCGGGGTAATTCTGAGTCATGCATTTCTCCGTTCGGTTGCGTGCAGCGCCGTCAAACGTGTGAGCGGCTGAGCGGAAACAGCAAGTCGATAAAGCGTTCCGCGGTGGGCTGCGGTTCGTGATTGGCCAGGCCGGGGCGTTCGTTGACTTCGATAATCACATAGTCTGGCTGATCCGGTTCCGGTACCAGCATGTCCAGTCCGGCGACCGGTATTTCCAGGGCCTTGGCCGCGTCAATGGCGGCCTGCTTGAGCGTCGGGTCCAGTTTACGCGTGACATCCACCAGCATGCCGCCGGTATGCAAATTGGCCGTGCGCCGTACAAAGAGCTGTCTGCCGTAGGGCAGTACATCATCCAGGCTGAAGCCCTGGGCTTCAACCGTACGCCGGGTTTCATCGTCCATCGGGATACGGCTTTCGCCCTGGGTGCTGGCCTGGCGCCGCCGGCTCTGCTTTTCAATCAGTTGCCTGAGTGTTTTCACGCCATCACCGCAGACCTCGGCCGGGCGACGGATGGCGGCGGCCACGACCTGATAGTTGATCACCAGCACACGCAAATCCTGGCCGGGGTGATAGCTTTCCAGCAGTACCTGGCTGTCATATTGGCGAGCGCTGGCAATCGCTGCTTCCAGCGCATCGGGCTGGCGAATATCCACCGCGACGCCCTGGCCCTGTTCACCGTTGTTGGGTTTGACCACCAGAGTACTGTGTTCGGCAAGAAAGGCGGCGTTGTCCTCCGCGCTGCCAGCAACCCGAAAATGCGGAGTATGCAAACCCTGGCGCTGCAGGGTGCGGTGGGTCAGCTGTTTGTCCTGGCACAGGGTCATGCTGATCGAGCTGGTCAAGTCACTGAGAGATTCGCGGCAGCGGATTCTGCGCCCGCCCTGGGCAAGGCTGAACAGGCCTGCGGCGGCATCATGGATGATGACTTCGATCCCCCTGCGGCGTGCCTCCAGGGTAATAATCCGCGCGTAAGGGTTCAAATCCCGATCTTCATCGGGGCCAATAAACAGGGCCTGGTTGATGCTGTTTTTGCGCTTGAGCGCAAAGGTGCGCAGCTTGCGAAAGCCCAGCTTGCGGTAGAGCGCCTTGGCCTGCTTGTTGTCGTGCAGCACAGACAGGTCCAGATAAGCGCAGCTTCGGCTCATGAAGTACTCGACCAGGTGCCGGACGAGTGTTTCACCGACGCCGAAGCGTTGGGTGTTGCTGTCTACCGCGAGGCACCAGAGGCTGGAACCCTGCTCGGGGTCGGCAAAGGCCTTGTGATGATTCAGGCCCATCACGGTGCCAATCACTTCGCCGCTGTCTTCATCCTCAGCCAGCCAGAATACCGGCCCACCGGATTCCCGCGGGGTAATCTTCCCGGGGTCGATGCAGGCCATGTTCTGCATCTTGTACAGGCGATTGATCGCCTGCCAGTCTGATTCGCCGTGGGGGTGACGCAAGCGAAAACCCTGAGGGCTCTGATGCGCAGGCCGGTAGTTGCTGAACCACAGGCGCAGCGTGTCCGAGGGATCCAGAAACAGCTGTTGTGGGGCGAAGGACAGGACCACCTGTGGATCAGCTACATACAGGACGATATCCCGTTCGCCTGGCTGTTCCGCCAGCAGCGTATTGGCCAGCAAGCGGTAGTCGGAAAAGGTCTGGCCAAACAACAGCCTGCCCCAACCGCAATGCACGGCCGCATCGGCGGTGGCACCGGTGATGGTTCCCTGCTTGGCGTGGCCAGCGCGCAGGCCTTCGTAAGTAGGCGCATTGCCGCGCTGCAGGCGCTGCTGGTCAGGAGGCATGGGTCTGGACATGTGCGTCTTTCCTTAGAGGTTGTGGGCGTCAAGCCACAAGCCAAGCATCGCCAACTGCCACAGCTTGGAGCCGCGTAGTGGCGTGATATGCGCTTTAGGGTCGCTGAGCAGGTTGTCGAGATAATCGGTATTGAACAGACCGCGCTCCCGTGCTCTTTGACTGGTCAGGGATTCCTTGACCCACTCCAGTGTCGAGCCCTCCAGATATTTCAATCCGGGCACTGGAAAATAACCTTTGGGTCGATCGATCACTGCAGCCGGAATGACCTTGCGCGATGCCTCTTTGAGCACATACTTGCCCTCATTCGGCAGCTTGAAGCGGCCAGGTACGCGCGCGGCCAGCTCCACGACCTCGTGGTCGAGGAAAGGCACCCGCGCCTCTAGCCCCCAGGCCATGGTCATATTGTCCACGCGCTTGACCGGGTCATCGACCAGCATCACGGTGGTGTCCAGGCGCAGTGCCTTGTCCAACCCGCTCGTGGCGCCGGGCCGGGCAAAGTGCTCGCGGATAAAGTCACCCGCGTAGTCGTGCTGGGCCCAGCCTGGGCTGACGGTTTGCTGATACTCGGCAAAACTGCGGTCCATGAATGCCTGCTGGTAAGCGGCGACTGGATCGGCGACCTGGTCCACCTGGGGATACCAGTGGTAGCCGGCAAAAATCTCATCTGCGCCCTGCCCGCTCTGGACCACTTTGCAGTGCTTGCTGACCTCTCGGGATAACAGGTAGAAGGCGATGCAATCGTGACTGACCATCGGCTCGTTCATTGACGCGATGGCGCTGGGTAATTGCGCAATAATCTCCTGCTCGGGAATCATCAACTGATGATGATCAGTGGCGAAATGCTCGGCGATCAGATCGGAATACTGGAACTCATTACCAGCCTCGCCATTGACGTCGGCAAAGCCGATGGAGAACGTCTGCAACTTTTCTGCACCCGCCTCGCGCAACAGGCCAACGAGCAGGCTGGAGTCAACACCGCCGGAGAGCAGAACACCGACATCGACTGCCGCCAGATTGCGGCGTTTTACCGACGTACGCAGGCTGTCGAGCACGCGGTCCTGCCAGTCATCGAAAGACAGTGACTGCTCGTCGGCGCGCGCGCCGTATTCCAGATCCCACCAGCGCTGCTGATGGGTGCTGCCGTCGCTTTCCACGCGCATCCAATGCCCCGGCGGCAGCTTTTCAATGCCATTGAGCAGCGTCAGCGGCGGGGGCACCACTGCATGGAAAGACAAATAGTGATTCAGCGCGACCGGATTGATGTTGGTGTCCACGCCGTCGGCCTGCAGCAGCGCCGTCAGGCTGGAGGCAAAGCGTAAGCGCTGGTCGGTGCGGTTCAGATATAACGGCTTGATGCCGAGGCGGTCACGCGCGAGGAACAGCCTTTGGCTGTCGCGCTCCCAGATGGCCAGCGCGAACATACCATTGAGGCGTGGCAGTAATTTCTCACCCCAGGCATGGAAGCCTTTGAGGATGACCTCAGTATCACCGCCGGAAAAGAAGCGGTATCCCATGGCCTGTAGTTCAGCGCGCAGCTGGGGGTAATTGTAGATAGCGCCATTGAATACCAGTGACAATCCTGCTTCAGCATCCACCATGGGCTGCCCGGATGCCTCCGTCAGATCCATCACCTTGAGCCTGCGATGCCCCAGACCCAAGCTGCCCTGGGCCCAGAGGCCGGAGGCGTCTGGCCCGCGTTGAGCCATGTGGCGGGTGATGCGATCCAGTGTTGCCATGTCCGCTGGCAACCCATCAAAACGAAGCTCTCCTGCGATTCCGCACATACTGTCGCCCTTGTCAGGGGGTGAATGGGCTGACTCGCGCAGTTAGCCTGCTGTAGAACTCAGACGCCTTCGCGTGGCGACGGATTGCACCGTCAACGGCTTAAAACATGCGCGAATCATGCTTTTAACTAACACTATTGACCGGGATTGCGCGCTAGAGTTGCGTTTTAAATGCACCTGGTGCAAAAGCGCTGGCGGCTTTGCACTGGGTGCTTATGAGGAGGGTTCAGGGTTCGAGTGCCTTGATCGGTGGATTTTCATAGCTGTCTTCAATCTCGATGCCCGCAGCCTGCGCCTCGGCTTCCAGCTGCGAACGTTGCTCGTGATACTGATCCAGCAATGCAGGCAGGAGCTGCTGCCAGTCTTTTTGCTGCTCTTCACTGAAATGCTGCGACCAATAGGCGTTTTCAGTCAGCAGTTCCAGGCTGATCAGGTAAGTGCCTTTTTCCTCCGGTTCGCTTCGGGAGTTGCTGCGCTGCACCGTGACATGCAGGTAGGTATGGTCCTGGTAAAAATACCAGTGGTAAGTGTTGCTTGAGCCAAGCCACTGCTCAAGGGAAGCCTCATACCGAGGATCAAACCAAGGATGATCCAGCACGCGTTTGCCAAGCACCTTATCCGCGGTATTGATCCTGGAAGCCTCTGAGCCGGGAATACGTGGCGCAGGGAACCGATAGAAATGCGCCCAGCCGCCGGTTTGCAGGCGGTTCAAGAGCTGATAGACGAAAGCTTTCTGTTCCGCGTGCGGACTGTTATCCGGAAGACCGCGAACATTCAGCGTTACCTGCTCGACAAGCCGGCCCTGAGCTTCTTCAACGACCGTGGAAATACGCCCAACATCGTCCAGTTGCAACAGCTCGGAGCCGTTGTGCGACAAGGTTACCGAAGGCAGGTCCGGCTCTGAAAAGCGCTTGTTGATTTCATACCAACAGATCCCGACCGGTGCCAGGCAGTCTTCATCAAATGGCAGAGGGGGGCTTGCGACTGAATCAGCGACTGGTTGCCCGAGGAACATCTGGACACTGGTTGTGGGGCTGGTGCTCTTTTGTTCTGAGCCCACCTTTTGGCCCTCGGTGCAGGCGCTGAGGAGTAGAGCGGCAAGGAAGGAATTGACGCGTTTAATTGGGCTCATTTTTGGCTATTCAGAACGCTTGTCTAACGGGATTGACTACCCTTCTGCTATTCAGTTGTATCAGTATCGCCCCCAGCCCAATACCAGATAGTTGCACCCCAATCGGAGTCTTCAAAGTTAGGCATAACCTCGCCCTTATTAAAAAACTGTCGTGACTCAGCTGAGGCTGGAGTAGACCAATATCCAGCATGGCTACAAGGTTGGCCAGCGTAGATTTTTTCGGGTATTGCTCGTTCCTGCTGCTCCTCATCAAATCGCGCATACCAGCGGGCACTGCTCTCCTGATCAAAGCAATCACCGTAGGGGGAGTAGCTGTGGAGCTGATCCGGGTTGGGGATCCGAACGGGTTTAACCACACGGTTAACCGCCACATAAACCCTCGGCAAACCGTCCTCTTGGGCGCCTAATTCTGGATATTCTCCAGCACGGACAATCAGGCCATTGTCATAATTGATGCACTTGATGTCGGGGTGTGCGGCAAACGCTTGGCGAACGGTCTCCTCTCCACCCAGACGCTCGACGAAGGTCTGGCCTAGCACCGTATACCAATTGACGCCTTTTATATGGCTGCACAGCTCACGGCCCATAGAGAAAGCGAATGTGTCAACTTCAAGTCCTGAATATTGTTGAGCCAGTTGATACTCCATTGGCATGTATGAAGCAAAGTCATACGGCAGCTTGCAAGCCAGTCCACTGTAACCGCTTTCTGCGGCAAGCTTATTCACGAGAAACAATAACCACTCATGAAAATGCTTTTTCCCGTCAGGCTCGTTCAAATAGTCCCATGGCAAGGTTAATTTCAAATACGAGCGGTCTTTATCGCCATGTGTCGCAAATGAGGTGAGTAACGATAAACTGTAAACACCGGCCTCTTTTTGGTTTCTTGCACTGCTGATGTGCCATTCGCGCTGGTCATTTGGACCTGACGAAAGGATCGCATCTCGATGCTTATCGAATTTTTGCCTGCTCAGTTTTTGCGGGCGGCCCGCTACCTGCCAGTTTAAATGGGCTTCAAACTCCTCATAAAAGCGCTCAAAGCACTCAATAATTTTTTCTTTGACGGCGGTGGTGTAGCCTTCCTTGAAGTACAGCGTGGCTGCAAGGCCAAGCCGAATTACGGGAGCTCCATCAGGCAGCTCGAATTCCAAGCCAGGAGCTTGTTGGGCCAGTTTTTCCAGCGGATCCATGGGCATTCCTGTTGTCCTGTTTAGCTGGCGGCAGCCGCGCCGACAAGTGCGCTAGCGCCAAGAAGACTTGCGAGCCAAGCCCAGGCGACCTGAGCTAATCGAATCAGTACCATTAGACCAGCAACGATTGCTGCTGGTACGCCAGCGGAAACGAGAGCCCCGGCAAGAAGTATGGCTACCACTACGGTCCCGACCACAACACCCACATTGATAAGCACCTGCACCCAATCTATCTCTCTTAGCATCTCAATGGTCAGATCCTTATGGTACTGAACTTCGCGCCATATGGCCTGAAGCTGTTCGTCGGTCCAGCGCAACACTTCCGCACCTGTTTCACTGACCCATTCCCAAGCATTACCAGCCTGGTCACGTACCCAGGCCCCTTTGCCGCTCAGCCAGGTTACAGCCTCTTCAAACTGGCGTTGCGGGAAGCCAGGGAGTCCCCGCTTCCAGCAAATTCATTCGTAGTTAATTTGTTTGTAATAGATGGCAAAAACGAGGCTTATCCAATACACCGATAGCGTCAGGGAAGTGAGATATAGCCATGCCTTTAGATATACGCTAGCTGTTCTTTTTTTTATCTCGAATAAATACAAAAAACTATACCGATGCATGCGAGCGAATCTGTCAAAAGGATTTGCTGGCTCTTTTGCCGGGTCGGGCAGTTTTGAGAGGTGGCGATCCCATATGCTTATCCCGTGCACACAAATATAGAACCCGTTAGCAAAACCGATCAGGAAAGTTGCTACCCAAATATCAATTAAGAGGTTCATTAGTTCTTTGGTATCTTTTCTCGTAAATAAATTCGCCCGCCACCTCACCTAATTCTCCCACTTGGCTTCCCCCTGCGTAGACGCCAATAGCTGCTCCGGTCAAAGCCACAACAGCGATCACCGGAGCGCCTAGCATTACGCCAAACACTATCGCTACTGCAGCCGCGGTGCCTGTTAACGCTTTGGCTCCAATGTATCCCCCAGTCGCACCACCGCCAACGCTTGCTGTGAAACCGCCGACTTGACGGAAGGTCACTCTTCGACAGGACTCGGCATCTTCTGTCTGGCAGGCATCTACAATTCTACGGGTTCTTACACCCCTATCAATCGCAATCCCGAACCATCCGAACAACTTCGCGCCTTTGGACCATGCCGAAATTGCCTGTATTCCACGTTCTAGCTGAGGGACTTGACCATGTTCAATTATTTCAGATGCATTGTGTAATGGGGATTTATAAATATTCAGATATTTAACACGCCTAACTCTTGGGCAGGAACAATACTAACGGCTCTTCGAAAGGCCAAAAGAAATAATTTTAATTAAATCAACTTCAAAGTAGTAAGCGAGCGCACTAGCGAGGAAAACAAACCAGTGCGCAATCAAAGTAAAGCACGTAAAGTATAACCAGGCGCTTATAAATACCGGTGCGGCTTTTCTTTTTGCGAACGTGTGGAGCAGACTATATTTATGCATTCTTTCAAATCCATCAAGCGGACTTTCAGATTCTCTTCGATAATCTGGGTAGTCTGACAAATATTTGTCCATGAGTTTGATGCCATAGAAACAGATAAAGAGCCCATTTAGAAAGCTCACGCCAGCGATAGTAAGAACGCTGAAAACTATCACTGTTTCAAGATTCGGTATGTTCATTCTGCTGATCGCCACTCATACACCATTTGGCCGGCGGACTCTCCGATAGAACCGCCAATTGACCCTGCAGCCTGCACCTCTACCGCGGCCGACGCAGCGATTAACGCAATCACGAGAGAACCTAAAGTTTATCCAAATACTAATTTGAAAGTTTTGACAGATAGATTTTACGAAAGACCGAAAGAAATGATAGTGATGGGGTCCACGTTAAAAAAATAAGCCATTGCTCCAGCCGCAAAGACGAACCAATATGCGCTTAGGCCTAATGCAGTAAGGTATAGCCACGCTCGCATGGGAATCCCAAGACGACGTTTGTTTCTAGCAAGGATGTATCCGAAGCTGTATTTATGCATTCTCTCGAAACGATCAAAAGGACTTGCAGATTCCCTCCGGTAGTCCGGCAGCTTTGATAAAAACTTGTCCATGACTTTAATTCCGAACAAACAAATGAAAAATCCGTTTATAAAGCCTGCGAAAGCAATCGCAGCTACTGATAATGGTACAACCGTTTCAAAGTTAGATGGATTCATTCTGGCGATTTCAACTCGTATACTTTCTGGCCCATGATCTCACCAAAGGATCCTCCGAATGTGCCACCAGCGTATACTCCTACCGCACTCCCGTTACGGCGATCACGAATCAATGGGGTCAGCGTCATTGATTCTGTTGACCGAGACTGCGGGCTTTCCGTCTCAACACTATCTCCGTTACGTCGTCCACCGCCCTTTCTGGTCTAACCCGTTCATCACCCCACACCCAGTATTTGCTCGCACCGTCACGGCGCTCGGTCGTATATTGCTACGCTATTGTGCTTCGAAATATTGATCTGTATGCGTTATAGGTAAGAGGGCTGCTCGAACTGTGGGCGCATCCGCCTAAAATAATTATCAGGAGGATGCGCGAAACAGATTGATGGTCAGCCATACTGATACCCAGGGACGGGATGTGAATCTTGTCTTGCCAGCCGCTCGGCTTCCTTGTTCAGCTCTTCCTGACGCCATTCGCTTACTATCTGCTGCAAATCATCCCTATCGGCCTGATCGCCAAAAACAGCGGCAGGCGTGATCGTGCGGCTGGCCTGCGCGGTTAGCCTTTGCTGTGCACGGTTCAAGTTACGCATCTCTTGATCTTGCAACTCCTCGGCGGATGTCACGTCTTTTAGATACTGCTGATAAAAACTATGCATCTCTGTTGAAGTTTTGTTGTAGAAGCGCATGTCATTACGGGCCATTTTCCTGAACTCGACAAAACTCCCAGGGCCCCATGCCTCTATCTCTCTCATCAGGTTGTAGAGCTGCGATCTCAGGTCGACTTTTTCCTCCTCGGTAAAGAGATTTCCATCCCGGCTGAGGCTGGCATTCCAGCGCAATAGATTGGTCAAGGCTGCACGGGCGTAGCCAGAGTCACTGTAGTGGTGTGGAAATGAGGCAATTTGGGTAATAAAGCTCCGGCGTTTGGTCGCATCGCCAGTAATCGAGAGATTGGCTGTGAAACGTGCGCAGGCGCCTTCTTCCAGCGCCGCACAGCCAGGCTGCCATAGCACTGATGCCTCACTACCGCCGCCGGGTCTGCGCGGCATAAAGTAATGCTGTTCGCCATGGTGGTGGTATGGATCGCCTTGCAGATTGACAAGGCCAGCCAGCAACAGACTGGTTGCCTTGATTGGCGGGGCGAGTGAGGCCAGCAGCATGACCAGTCCGGGAACCACTATTTTCCACTCCGCATCCATCCAGGTCGCGGGAACAGAGGGTACGAGATCGTTGTTATTGACAATACGGTGGTGAACCAGGCTTTTGGCACTTTCAACAAATGCGCGGTCACCCGCACGCGGGGCGCCGTAGGTGTAGAGAATAACTTTGGGTGCGTAGTGGAGACGTTTTATCCAATTAGCCAATAGCAGCGCAATCGAACCGCCCAAACTGTGACCGCTTACAATAATAGTCTGACCGTTTGTATAGAAACGGCCCAGATAATCCGCAGTGAACCTTTGCGCAACAAGGTAAGCTTCATGGAAACCGCGGTGCGCATTGCCCGTGCCATGTTTAATGGGAACCTGCCGCGCATCGAAATCGCGAAGCCAGTCATCAAAACTAGCACTCCCGCGAACTGATATCAGAATCACCTTGTCGTTATGGGTAATGAAAGCCTGTGTATCGGTCTTATCATCATGCAGGAAGTGTTCATCTTCTGAAGTAAATTTTTCGCTTTGAATTGGATAACGCCCAGGGTCGTAGGGCACAACCTCAAAGCGTTTTGAGTAGGGTACTTCTTCGGACAATAAATGAAAGTTGGCTGTATCAAAGAGAGTTGGCTTTTTTTGGCAGGCCAATTGCTCTCGCAGCACATTACCGATGCTTCCTGCTCCCAGGTAAGGCGGTGGGTGTGAGGGTTCAGTACCTTTTCGTTTTATGCTGAAAGGCGCATACGACAGTTTGCACATCACGGCCAATTGATAGGCATTCAGTGCAGAAAACTCAGGTGACGTTGAGAAGATCGGGCTATAAGCCCTGAGCGCTTTGACCTCAAATACGTGATGCTGATTGGGCTCCAGAGCAATGCCGGGCTGATCCGCCGTTGCTCCTGAAGCTTGTTTCAGACCTGCGCTGGGTCTTGGCCCCCAGGTATCGTCTGGATCTGGCAGGTGGTTTATGGCCTCGACCAGATCACTGACCTCCACACGATAAAAGCGTGCGCCTTCCTGGGTGGCGCGCTCCTCTGCCAGATAGGTTTTGGTGCACCCTGAACGACGGGGGCCTATCGGGGATTGCTCAGCAGCTATTTGTAGCGCTGTCAGAGGGAGTGGGTAATCTTCTCGGTCGAGCAAGTGTTCGTACCAGCTATCTCCACCGCGGTACTCGGCGTTAATTGATAAGAGCATAGGTCCGCAATAGGTATCTTTGATAAGAGCAAAACCATCGTGATCAAGCGATCCCCGGTAAGCCTGTCCTTGCATATCATAAAGCTGAAAAGCGATACCGCTGAAACATGTTGCTTCCCCATGTTCGTCAACGAGACGAAAACTTACCCACTGGTTTTTTATGGGGCAATCCAAACTGTTGGATTCTTGAGTGCTGGGAGAGTCATTCATCCGTGATTATTCCGTACAGTTGGGGTAGACAGTGCATTCCTGACCGTTCATTTGGAAGGTCTTGAATATGGGCGGCTCTTGGCAGCGCTCGGAGGCCTCTGTGCCCTGGCAAGGCTTCCAGCCTGTTGGGGTTTCAATCCAGCGCCTGCGCACAGATGGTCGCTCCTGCGGATCTTCACGAATCTCCAACATAACGGTTTTGCCCGCCAGCTCATCCCGTCCAAGGGTGACACCAAGGCCCTTGCGTTTGGATAGGTCGTAATCCTGCGACCAGTTTTCGTCTGGCTGCGAGCAATGGAGTAGTTTGTCTATTCCAGCGTAGAGGCGACTGATCTGAAACATCCAGCCGCACATGCCGCGCAGGTAGAGCCTGCCCTCATTATCAAAAGCGGGAGCGTTCTCTGGTCTGGTGTCGACAATACCTAGCCCGCCCCCATGCCGACTTTGTCGGTCGTTAAGTTCGTCATAATGCCCAGTGACATATAACGCCACCCGATACAGTTCGGAATGACATGAGCCAACATGGTGCGTCAGAGGGATTTTCAGGCTGAAGTCGTGGGGGTAATTCTTCAGCTCAGTGGTCTGTTGCTGGGTCATGTTCCGAGTAGAGGTGCCACTTGTCCCGAAATTGCGTACCTGGCACTTCTCTTCATCCAGTACCTGATACTGCGCCGATGCCATCAACTCAAAATTGGCAGGCAACTTACCCTCCAGCGTGAAGTGCTCACGGCCACTGCGTTCGGTCAGTGACAAGGCACCCTCCTTGGCCATGTGCCCAGCAAAGCTGCAGGCGGTAAGAGTAAGAGTGCTCAGACACAGCAATAGAGGCAGCTTCATGGTTTGCTCCGGGCCAGAGTATTGGCCAATACATTACAACAGCGCTGATAGTGGGCTGTAGGCGTTTCGCCGGGTTGCGCGGTCCAGAATGGCAGGTTGGCAAGTTGGGTGTCCAACTGATGCTGCAGAAGAAAATGCACTTGCTCAGTAGAGCCCCAGCCCCAGGCTTGGGCATTCTGCAACTGACGCTGCAGCCAGTTCTGCAGCGTTTCGTGCGCCATCAATTGGGTGACTGCTGCAGGGTATTGCTCCCACAGCCATTGCTCCAGGTTGTGCTGACGAATAGCGTTACGGGTTTCTCTCGGCTCGGGAATATCCAGCCAGGGCGTGCTCGTAGGTGAGTTTTGGACTGCGGGAGTTGGGTTATCCCATACGGCCCATTCGTCCTGATGCCAGCAAAGCAGGCTGTGCAAAGGGCCCATCAACAAGGGTCGCTGTTTGGGCATGAGGTTGGCAAGGTGGTGGGCAATAACCCGGTTGTCCTGAAAGCGGTACAGGGCTTTTCTCTCAGCTTCGGTAATCAGCATGCGCTCACGCCAGTGCGTACATAGCGCTGTCAGCTCAAGCTTGTCAGCGCTTGCCAGCCAACCCCAGTTTTGCTCTGGGGTATCGAATAGAAAGCTGAATGCTGATGATTTGAGACTGGGTATCTTTATCAGCCAGGGGCCTATGTCTTTAAGGTCGTCAAAATCTGTACCGGTGTACAGGTTGGTATAGTCCTGCATCAAATCCAGACCAAAGAGAATGGGGATCAGATCAGGTTCTGCCAAGCGATCAATAGTCAGAAAGAGTTCGCGTCCGGCAGCTTGTTGTTCAGCCATCCATCCCTGTGGGTTGATTGGCTTATTGTCAATCATACGGGACATACCCCTTCACGGCAGGATTCGCATATCGGACAGCGGCTGGCGCCAATTGATCGCGCCTGACGTGCCAAATTGATTTGCGCGTTGGCCAGTACTGGCGTGGTTGTGGCACCCGCGCTATCACTGTCCGCCGCTCCCGGCAGCCCGGGGAGCTTGATGCCGATACTCGCGCCTCTGCCAGGACTACCTCCGGAGTTGATCTTGATCCCAGGCCCACTCAGCGTCACGCCACTGGGATCAAGCTTTAGAAAGGAACCACCACCCTTAGCCGTCAGCTCCATGCCCGCGTCGATAACCACTTTGCTGCCGGCGTAGTAGTGGATCTCGTTACCCGCTTCAATGAACTGGCCGGTGCCCAGCTTGATGTGCTGACTGGTGCCGACGGTCAGGTGGTCATTGGCCTTGATCTCGGTTTTGCGCTCGCCGTGGGTGGTGTGGTGCTCTTCGGCCATGAATTCCGAGTAGCTGTTGGCTTCGACTCGATCATGACGCTCATGGCCGACGCGGATCTTCTGGTCGTTCTCGATGTTTTCGTCCCAGTCGCGCTGGGCGTGCAGGTAGATTTGTTCTTCGCCCTTTTTATCCTCGATACGCAGTTCGTTATAGCCATCTCCGCCACCGCCCGGAGCCGTGCTCAGGGTTTTGAATACGCTGCGGGTTTTGTGTGCCGGTAGCTCATATGGCACCGGATGGGTCTTGTGGTACAGACAGCCGGTGACCAGGGGTTGATCGGGATCGCCTTCGAGGAAGGTGATCAGCACTTCCATACCGATACGGGGGATGGCGATGCCGCCGTACTGGTTGCCGGCCCAACTGGAGGAGACTCTCAGCCAACAGCTAGTCTGGTCGTTGCCCTGGCCTTCGCGATCCCAGTGGAACTGCACCTTGATGCGACCGTATTGGTCGCAGTGGATTTCTTCGCCTTCAGGGCCGGTGACGACGGCGGTCTGGCTGCCGAGGACTTTGGGTTTTTGATGGTTTAGTTGCGGACGGAAAGGAACGTCCCACGGGGTGGCGGTGAACTGGTTGCGGTAGCCCTGGGTAAAGCCGTCTGATGCTTTGACGTCGCTGGTGACCGACTCTTCCAGTACCTGCGGCTGTTTGCCTTCGTGGTGCAGGCTGGTGATCAGCCAGAGGTCGTTCCAGTCGGTTCTGGGGTGTTCGGACAGGGTCAGGAAGTGGCCGCTGATTAGCGAGGGCACGTCGCTCTTGCCTTCGGCCAGGCGGTAGTCGCTGCGGTGGCGTTCCAGCGTGCGCTTGGCCAAGTGTTTGCCGCGGGCGCGCTCGGTAAAGAGGCCGGGGTAGTCGTAGTCTTCCAGGTCCGGTAGCGGTACTGGCGGTTGATCACCTTCCACTGGCTGTTCGGTCTTGTGCGCGGCCTCCATCAACAGGTGCGGCTTTTCGAAGTCGTAATCCCGGCGGGTAACGCGGCTGGGGCGGGTTTCGACGCGCATGGCGAAGCGCTTTATTACTGGCTCGTCGGCTACCAGGCCGCTGTCTTGAATGTAAGCAGTGGGGCGATCCAGTTTGGGAAAGCCGGTCTGGTCGTCGCCGAATACCAAAAGATGGTTATCGGTGCTGTGTTCGAAGTGGTAGTGAATGCCTTCTTCTTCGCACAGGCGCTGGATGAAGTGCAGGTCGGTTTCGTCGTACTGGGTGCAGTAGATCCGCTGCGGGTACTCGCTGTTGAGCTGGAAGCGGTAGGTGTCTGCCTGAATGCCGTGGTCGCTTAATACTCGCGCGATGATCTGCGGCACCGTGAGGTGCTGGAAAATACGCTGGTTGGTGCGGTGGCCCAGGTAAAACAGATGCGGGACCAGATCGATATGGTAGCGCGTCAGGCGCTTGCCGGCATCGCCCTGGGCGACGCGGTGGATCAGGCCGTGTATGCCTTTGCCATCTCCTGCGAAGCTGAAGAAGGCCGGTTGCTGTAGCAGGCTGTCGATATCCAGGTCCGGGCGTTCGCTGACCAGCTCCAGTTGGAAATGATAGGGCTGGCTGATGTGCTCGACGCCTTCGAAGGACAGGACCTTGAAGTCGTGGCTGAGGCCGGGAATATCGAGGGTGAAGTGGGCCTGGTTGGCGGCGGCGAACATCCGATGTTCCTCAGGGTTAGCGCGGGTAACGGGCTTGCGTAAGCACAGCAGGATAGGGCTGGGGGAGTGCGCAACGCATGAAAACCATCAGCCGTACAAGCCGGCTGATGGTGTACGCATTATTCCCGATTTACGCGGAAATTGGTGTGCGCCAGTCGTCAGAACCGGAAGTGCCAGAGACTTCGTGGGTCCAGACGATCTTGCGATAGGTGAAGTACACGTCTTCCAGGTGGGTGAAGTGGGATTGGGCAGGATCCTGGCAGTTCGGCATGTGCGACTGTACGTCGACGATGATCGCGTCCTGCAGTTCGATGGTGAAGTAGTGCTCCTGGGTGCCGGTGGAAGAGGTGCGGAACCACTCCAGACGACAGCTGCTCAAGCGCTCACCGGAGGTCAGGGCGTTAAAGATCAGCGGGGAAGACTTGTCGAACACTTTGGTGATCATCAGCGGTTTGTGCACGCGTTGGCCAGTGGGCTGACCGGACTGCGGATCGCGCGGGATGATGACCTGGTGATCAAAGGCTTGAACCAGGATCTGGTCTTCATGGCCTTCCTGGAAAATGTTGCCGACGGAATCTTCGGTAAAGGTGCCTGCGGTGATCAGACCTTGCTTGGTACCTTCGATTGACATATACGCGGGTGTTGGCATTAGAGCTCTCCTTGCCTGGTGGATTGGACTCGGTGTCCGGGAGCTCTAGGTATTACAAGGCCTGTGCCATCTTCAAAAAAACCAATATAAATCAAAGGCCTTTCTGATTTTCATTTATATCAGGCATTGTGAGTGTGCGCTTGATCACCTTTATGTGCGCAAGTGTTGGCGCAGGTCTGTGCAATAAATGGCGCAGCGGTCTGGAGGTACTGCTCTAGAGCCAACAGCACAGCTTTTGCACAGACTTGTCCACAGGCAGTAGCGCCAGGTGTTGCGCAGATAGAGCAAGGCGGTAATCTAACTTGGCAAAGATCAAACTGTTTTGAAGTAAAAATAAATTTGTTGTAATCTGATGGCGAGAATAACTGGATAGCATGGTTTGCGGTGGTTTCAGGCTCTTCTAAAGCCCGGCGATGCGAAAATCTAGTTACTACTGTAATATTTAGACTTTATGGCAAAATGCGCCTCTAGAAAGAGTGTGTTGCCGGGAGCTGAACATGTACATGATGCACGATTTATATTTAGCGCTACGCCGTCTGCAGCGCGCCACGGAAATACATGCCAAGCGGCTGGGCCGACACAGTGGGCTGACGCCGATCCAGCTGTTGATCATGCACAGCATTCAGGCGATGGGCGAAGGCACCCTAGGCGATCTGGCAAAAAAAGTCAGTGTGTCCCAGGCGACCCTGAGTACCATTATTGATCGTCTGGAAAATCGCGAGCTACTGCAGCGCATTCGCAGCAAGAGCGATAAACGTAAGGTCCATCTGGCGTTGACCGCCAAGGGGTTGGCGGCCATCCAGGCCGAACCTGCGCTGCTGCCGGCCGAGTTTCTCGAGCGTTTTGGCAAGTTGCCGGATTGGGAGCAGTTGATGATGCTTGCCAGTCTGCAACGGGTGGCCGGATTGCTAGAGGCGGATCAGCATGGCCCCGCCGAACTTTTTGAAAGTGAGTCTGCTGCCTGACGATCTGGGCCAGGCATTGATCGCCTGCGAAGCTCAGGTAGGTCATCACGCTGCGAAGGAATGCGGCGTCGTTGCGGGTCTGCCCCGACCAAGCGCATAGATTTCTCCCCCTATTTCGATTCGAGTATTTTTGATTCCGGCTCTTGCCTGATTCCCTTCCGCGCCTTAGCATGTTTGAAATATCAAACATCTTTGTTGTTAATGCATTACGCCTCGCGTGCAGCATTACCGACGACCCGTGAGGATTACCATGGAATTGCAGGCCCCGGATCTGTTTCGGCAACAAGCCTTTATCGCTGGTCAGTGGTGCGAGGCCGATTGCGGCGCGCGTACCGAGATATTCAATCCAGCCAATGCCGAGCGTCTGGGCAGCGTGCCGAATATGGGCGCTGCCGAAACCAAGCGCGCTATTGAGGCGGCCCGCGCCGCGCAACCGGCCTGGCGCAAGCGCACGGCCAAGGAGCGCACTGCCGTGCTGCGCAAATGGTTTGACCTGATGATGCTGCACCAGGAGGATCTCGCACGCATCATGACTGCCGAGCAGGGCAAGCCACTAGCAGAGGCTCGTGGTGAGGTCGCCTACGCGGCCTCCTTTATCGAGTGGTTTGCCGAAGAGGCAAAGCGGGTCTATGGCGAAACCATCCCCGGTCACCAGCCGGACAAACGGATTATCGTGCAGAAAGAGCCGGTCGGCGTGACCGCAGCCATTACGCCATGGAATTTTCCCGCCGCAATGATTACCCGCAAAGCCGCTCCGGCACTCGCCGCAGGTTGTGCCATGGTGCTCAAGCCGGCACCGCAGACGCCTTTTTCTGCGCTCGCGCTAGTAGCTCTGGCCGAGCAGGCGGGCTTGCCGGCTGGGTTGTTGAGTGTGGTCACTGCTGACGCCGATAACGCTATCGCGGTAGGTGCAGAACTGTGCCGCAACCCCATCGTGCGCAAACTCTCCTTTACCGGCTCCACGGGTGTCGGGATCAAATTGATGGAGCAATGTGCACCAACGCTGAAGAAGCTCTCGCTGGAGCTGGGCGGCAACGCGCCCTTTATCGTTTTTGACGATGCGGATCTGGATGCAGCGGTCGAAGGCGCGATGATTTCCAAGTACCGCAACGCCGGACAAACCTGCGTGTGCGCCAATCGGATATATGTGCAGGACGGCGTCTATGATGCCTTTGCCGCCAAGCTGGTCGAGGCGGTGAAGAAGCTGAAAGTGGGTGACGGCGCAATGGCAGAGGTGACTACCGGCCCGCTGATCAATGCTGCGGCGGTGACCAAGGTACAACAGCACCTGAAGGATGCCACCGACAAGGGTGCGAAGGTCCTGATCGGCGGTAAGCCGCATGAGCTCGGCGGGTTTTTCTTCGAGCCCACTGTGTTGGCCGACATAGACAGCAGCATGCTGGTCGCCCGCGAAGAAACCTTTGGGCCGTTGGCGCCGCTGTTCCGCTTCAGCGATGAGGACGATGTGATTCGCCAAGCTAACGATACCGAATTCGGCCTGGCGGCCTATTTTTATGCACGCGATCTGAGCCGCGCTTTCCGCGTTGCCGAAGCGCTGGAGTACGGCATGGTCGGCATCAATACCGGTCTGATCTCGACCGAGGTCGCGCCCTTCGGTGGCATGAAGTCGTCGGGGCTTGGCCGCGAGGGTTCAAGGCACGGCATCGATGAATACGTTGAAATCAAATACCTGTGCCTGGGTGGTATCTGAGCCCTGTTTCAGGATCAGCACTGATTGGAGGTCCACATGAGCAAGACCAATGAATCCTTGATGCAGCGGCGGCATGATGCGGTAGCGCGCGGCGTCAGCCAGATCCACCCGATATTCGTTCAGCGTGCCGAGAACGCGACCGTGTGGGATGTAGAGGGTCGCCAATATATCGATTTTGCTGGTGGGATCGCGGTGCTTAATACCGGGCACCGGCACCCGAAGGTGATGGACGCAGTAAAGCGGCAGATGGAGCAGTTCACCCATACCTGCTTCCAGGTGCTGGCCTACGAGCCCTATGTGGCGCTGTGTGAAAAACTCAACAGCCTGGTGCCGGGCGACTTCAAGAAGAAGACGCTGCTGGTTACCACCGGCTCAGAGGCCTTGGAAAACGCGGTGAAGATCGCCCGGGCCGCCACGGGGCGTGCCGGTGTGATTGCCTTTACCGGCGGCTACCACGGCCGCACCATGATGACCCTGTCCATGAACGGCAAGGTCGCGCCCTACTCATCAGGTATGGGCCTGATGCCGGGCGGCGTGTATCGCGCGCAGTTCCCCTGCCCGTTGCACGGCGTCAGTGACGATGATGCTATTGCCAGTATCGAGCGTATTTTCAAGAACGACGCCGAGCCGCGGGATATCGCCGCGATCGTGATTGAGCCGGTTCAGGGCGAGGGTGGTTTTTATGTCGCCAGCCCGGCATTCATGAAAAAGCTGCGTGAGCTTTGTGATCTGCATGGCATTGTATTGGTGGCCGACGAGGTGCAGAGCGGCGCAGGGCGGACCGGTACTTTCTTCGCCATGGAACAGATGGGCGTAGCGCCCGACCTGACAACCTTTGCCAAATCGATTGCCGGTGGCTTCCCGGTCGCGGGCGTTTGCGGCCGCGCCGAGTTGATGGATGCTATTGCCCCTGGTGGGCTGGGTGGCACCTATGCCGGCAACCCGCTGGCCTGCGCTGCTGCACTGGCGGTGATCGAGGTCTTCGAGGAAGAGAATCTGCTAGCGCGCAGCGTCACACTGGGCGAGATGATCATGGGGCGGCTGCGCGATATTGCTGTGCAGGACAAGCGCATCGGTGATGTGCGCGGCCTGGGCGCGATGGTGGCCTGCGAGCTGTTTACCGCCGAGTGTCGGCCTGATGCCGAGTTGGCAGCCAAGGTTGTCGCATTGGCCCGCGACAAGGGGCTGATCCTGCTGTCGTGCGGTCAGTACGGCAACGTGATCCGGATTCTGGTGCCGCTGACGGCCAGTGATATGGAAGTTCAGGCGGGTATGGATATCATCGCTGCCTGTTTCGCCCAGCTGGACGCTTAACGCGTCCAGCTGTTCCGGCTAACGGGCGCTAGAAAGTCGATATGCCGCTCCACTCCATAAAGCGATAGAGCGCATAGCGCCAGCGCGAATTGTCGGCGAAGTCCTCATAGGGCAGGCTATGTTGCTGCCCGTCAGGATTGCTCCAGCTGCGCTCGAACTGCTGACGAGCTGCCTGCATGATTTCCTGCTCAGCTGGCGCAAGCACTCTTATGCTGGTCTCCAGATTCAGGTTGTCGAGATTGCGCCGGGTGAAGTTGGCTGAACCGGTGATCAGTTCACTGGTTCCGTCGACACGATCCAGGCGCAGCCACTTGCGGTGGCATTGTTCGCCCTGCGTGGCACACCAGCGCACATCGATACCTTCCTTGTGCAGGTCCCAGGCGACCTGTCGGTTAGGCACACCATTCTTTTCCCGGCCAAAGGCGTCGCGATTGGCATCCATCAATACTCTCAGCTGCACGCCTCGCTGCTGGGCGCGAATCAGTGCTTCGATAAGCGGTCTATGGGAAAAATAGAAGACTTCCAGGTCCAGCTGGTCGCCGGTCTGTGCGCTATCGACCAGCTTCAGCAGGGCGTCGCGAATCGCGCCTTCGGTGAGTACCTGCAGTCTGGGCCAATCGTTGGCCGGGGTTGCGGGTGCTGGCGGGGCGCTGGGCCAGGTTGAGGTATCCAACTCTGCAGAAAACTGCAACACAGCGACTTCACTGGCTAGCAGATCAAGCGCTGCTGGACCGCTGAAACGCAGCGCGTTGTTGCTGTGTCGGCTGCTGGCGTCATGGGGGTTGCCGGAGGTGACTAAGCCGGTCCAGCTGTCGCCCTCATCTACGATAAGGGTCTTGCGATGGTTGGCGCGAAAATTCAGCAGGTGCAGATAGCTGCGCAAGGTGACTTTGCCGTCACCAACCGGGTTGGGTAGCCAACCACCTGCGACGCTGTTGCCCAAATAACTGCAGCACAGACTGTAAATACCCGACCACGCCGGGTTGGAGGCGGGCAACTGGCTCAGGTCGGTCATGACCACGTCGACGCCTGCCGCCTTCAATTGCTCCAGATGGGTGTTCTGCACACCGCCGTACAGGGTGTTGAAAGGATCGGTAATCAGCACTATGGGCATCTGTGGATGCTGACTGCGCGCTTGCAGCAGCGCTTCTGTCAACTCAGTGGACAGCGCGCGGTAGCTGTCTTCGCCCGCAAAATCGTTGAACAGAAACATATCGACGACGATCAGTTGCTGGGCCTGGGCAATCAGACGCAATACCTCGTCGAATACCTCCTGTTGACTGATTCGTTGCTGGTCCTGAGTAAAGGTTTGATCAGTCAGGAGCGCCACGTCCTGTGCCTCGCGCAACGGGCCGGTACTGGACAGCCCCGCTGGCAGCGGTTGCCATGCCTGGCAGCCGCTGGCGAGCAGCCAGGCCGAGAGGAGCAGTAATAGGCTCCAGCGCAGCGCGCGGCGCAAGGGGGGCAGGTAGCGGGTCTTTTGGCGCATGCGACGTCTCGTCAAGGGGCCGGGTTACCCGACCAGGGTTTCGCCATCCATGCCCTTGGGGTCGGGGCCGTACTGGTTGCTGCCGGGCTTGCTATCGAGCACCGTGAAAATCAGCAGGATCAGTGCCCCAATCAAGGGGATGAAGGCAATCAGTAGCCACCAGCCGGTGCGGCCGATGTCGTGCAGGCGGCGAACGGTGACGGCCAAGCTGGGGATCAACAGTGCAAGGGTGTATATGCCGCTCAGAATCCCCAAACCCGCCTCCGTGCTGTACAGGCCGATCATGCCGTCGATAATCGACAGCACCAGCATGATCAATAAATTGAACAAGGTAAAAAACCAGTATTCCTTGCGCCGCGCGCGGCCAGTGAAAGTGGCGTATTTTCTGAGTACCTCAAGATACCAATCCATAGCTTCTCCTGATGAGTTTGCCCGCTGAGGGAGGCGCTGTAGTCAGCGGCGGGTCGCCCGATTATAGGGAGCGGCTCAGTACTGTGCTACTGGAGTAGATCCGCATTGTGCACTGTCTTACATGCTAATCTGGCAAAAACATCGACACGAGGCACGGCATGCGCAAGGCGTTAAGCATAGGGGTAGTGTTGATTTGCGTCATGCTGTTACTGGGCGTAGCCGGCGTCTGGTTTGCCAAGCGCAGCCTCAGCGCGGCCGGTGTTGAGCAACTCGACTGGCAAGGCTTGCGGTTTAACCGCACGGGTTTGCACCTGGCGCAGCTGTCCGGTGTGTACCGTGATTCCCAAGGGCTGATGGACTTTCAGCTCGCTGGTTTGCAGTTGCAATTGGGCGGCGAGTCACGCTGGCGTCTGGCGGCGATTGAGGTGCAGGATGTGCAGCTGGAATGGCAGCCCAGCCCACAGGCGCCGGAGCAGGTGGATGCTGGTATACCGGATCCGCTGGCCTGGGCATCGGAGTTCGAACAGTTGCCAGACCGCGTGCAGGTCGATCGGCTTGCGCTGCAGTTGCCCTGCGCGACCGGCCGCTGCACGGCGCAGGGCCAACTGCAACTGAACAGACTGTCGGCCGATCATATCGTCGCCCGACTGGCGTTGCGCGCCGATCAGGAGTTGCTTGAACTGGATGTACAGCTGCGGCCAACTGTTGATGCTCTTGATCTGCAGGCACAACTGCAGCTATCCGAGCGCCCTGCTGCCAGCCTAAAGGCGCGTTGGTCCGAGACAGGGGAAGTGCCCATTTGGGAGGGGCAACTTGACGTGCTGGATTGGCCGCAGGCCGATTGGTTGCTGGCTTACGCAGCGCCTTGGCTGGGCCAGCGGGATTATCCCTTTACACAATTGCCCACCGGACTGCATGCCAGCATGACCTGGGCTCTGGCGCCCAGCGAGCAGCCGGAGGAATGGGTTGACCTGCTGAGCGGCCAGGTACACCTGAATGCGGAGCTCACTTTGCCGCAGCCCTGGGTATGGCCTGAGATTGGCGAGTTGCAGGGTCAGGCCCAGCTGGATTTGAGCGGCGATGAGGGGCGCTGGCAACTGCGCCAGGGCTCTGCGCGCCTGGAGATAGACAAACCCGCCCTCGAGGCGCTGACCGCGTTGCCGGCCGCCTTCCGCCCTGAGCGGTTAACACTGCAGCTTGACCCTGAACAAGATAGCCTGCTGGATTGGGCTGCGGCGATGACCTTGAGCGTTAACTTGCAAGCCAGCGGCCCGGTGGAGTTAGGCGTAGTTGGAGGCTTGGTATTGAGTTCCCGGCCGCAATGGCAAGCCGAGTGGCAGCAATTGATGCTGAGCGGGCGAGCCGATAGCCTGGCGCTGGATGGCCTGCGCCTGCGCGGCGTCAAGCTGGGCTTGCCCAGCAGCGGGCACGCCAACGCTCAGGAGTTGGTAGTACAACTGGGCAAGGGCGCGAGGGTGCAGGCCTCGGCCATTGCCGCCCCTGAAGCGGGTATTGATCTGACTGCGGCCAACCTGGACCTGTCTGGGCTGAAGCTGAGCCTGCCCTTTAGCGATGTACAGCAAGGGATAGCAAAAGGCGGGCTGAAGTTGAGTGCGGGCAGTCTCAGCCACGCACTGCTCAAATCGCAAGGCTGGGCCCTCGATGGTCAACTGGATTATGCCGCTGGACGTATTGGTTGGCAGGGCTCTGTGCAGGCCGAGCAGGGGTTGGGAATGGATGTGCAGTTCGCCTGGCCTGAGGGGGAGCCCTGGCGAGCGGATGTGGCCTTGCAGGAAGTCTTTCTGCGTGCGGCTAACCCTTTGGCGGCGACCCTGGCCGACTGGCCTGCGCTGCTGACCTTCAGTAGCGGTCGGTTGACCGGCAAGGTGCAAGCCACAGGCCAGTCTGGCCTGGACAGCTTGCAAGGGCAACTGACGCTGTCGGGTGGTAAGGGTATTTATGATCGGCTGACCTTCGAGGGGCTGACAACCACGGCCGACATCAGCGTCAAGGGCGAAACGCTCCAGGTGGATCTGCCCAGCTTGCGGCTGGATGCGTTGGATCCGGGGATGCCGCTTGGGCCACTAAGCTTCGATGGTCGCTATAACGCTGCGCTTTCGGCGCCCGCGGCGGGCAGGCTGATGATCAGGGCTGCGCAAATCGGCATGCTCGGCGGCAGGGTCCAATTAGTGCCCACTACCTTGGCGCTCGCCGACCCCCGGCAAAGCCTGGTTGTAGAGCTGGAGGGGGTGGAACTGGCCCGTCTGTTCGAGGTCTATCCGGCAGAAGGATTGAGCGGGCGCGGCACGCTGGATGGCCGTCTTCCGGTCAGCCTTGAAGCGGGTAAATTGTTGATAGACGAGGGCCAGCTGCAGGCCCGTGAGCCTGGCGGTTTCTTGCGCTATCGCTCGGAAAAACTGGAAGATCTGGCGCGTACCAATATCGGCATGCGCCAGGTCGCTGCTGCATTGGATGATTTTCATTACAGTGTATTGTCATCGGATGTAGCCTATGATCAGGACGGCTTGTTGGTCCTGGGTCTGCAATTGCAGGGCCGTAATCCGGCACTGGAAGGTGGCAGGCCCATTCACCTGAATATCCGGTTGGAAGAAAACCTACCGGCGTTAATGGCCAGCCTGCAACTCAGTGGGCAGGTCAGCGAGATTATCCAGAAGCGGGTGCAGGAGCGTGTATTGCAACAACGCCTGGCACCGGCACCATGATCAAGGAGTGGTACCTATGCTGAGGCGTCTGATACCGGTAACGCTGGTGGCGTCCTGCCTGTTGGCGGCTTGCACGCCAACCGTGCAGTTGGCGGCCCCCAATGAACCCATCAATATCAATCTGAATGTGAAGATCCAGCACGAGATCTATATCAAGGTCGACAAGCAACTGGATGAACTCTTCAGTGAATCCAGCGGCCTGTTCTAGGGGGAAATGACATGCGCATGAATAGTCGATTTTTTGCAGTAGTGCTGGCGTTGTTGATGAGTTCGCCAGTGTGGGCCCTGAGCCTGAATGAGGCCATGTCAGCCTTGCCAGCGGCAAAGTCTGCCGGGCAGGTCGGTGAGCAGCCCGATGGCTACCTCGGGGTGGTCAGCGCTTCTGGCAATGCCGGTGAAATTGCCCGGCAGATCAACCAGGCGCGCCGGCAGGAGTACCAGCGTCTGGCCCAGGAAAACGGTATACAGCTACGAGATGTGGAGTCCATTGCCGGTAAAAAAGCGTTGGAGCGTACGCCGACAGGTCAGTACATCCTGCTCAACGACGTATGGATGAAAAAATGACGGCTAGCGGGCAGCGGATGGGCTAATCGCCTTCGGCGTGCCAACTGATGCTGCCATACCAGCCAGTGACCGGCTGTTGACTATTGTCGCAGTCGGTCATGATGGCGATGCCATCAATGCTGTCTAGTTCCATGCCCTGGTAGGTTTTGAAGTCTTCCCTCACATTGCGTTTTTCCGCCACCAAGGTTCCCGGCGCGCTCTGGGGGCCGCTGCGTAGCGCCAACATGTGTGCGTTGGCTGTGTAGGCGTTCGGCCAATCAGCTCCGGCCTGCTGGGTGCTCGACCATACATAGTTCAATGCTTTGGTGCGCCAGGGCAAGAGCCCGCCATCCTTGACCACATATAGCCTGACGGGATAATCATCCCCGGCCTTGCTGGTCTCATCGATACCCTCAAAGGTGTTCTGTACCGCCCAAGACCATTGCAGAATCGGTGTCTGTTGCAGATTCACCTTTTGCTCCAGATACAACGCAGAGGCGCCATTGACACATTGGGCGCGCAGTACGTTTTCGCTGTTGCGTTGCTCCAGGCTGTACCGGGTAGGCCCCGCGAAGTCGCGGCTATCCCATGCCAGTATGTCGGAAGGGGTGATCTCTGCGGCGTTGGCCAAGGTGGCGGCAGCAATGCCAAGTCCAAGCGTCAGAGCGCGGAGTCCAATCAGGGCTTTACTCATGGTTCGGCTATTCGGCCTCCATATCCAGCAAGCTGGCGACCCGAACCCGTTCGTTATCGTTGAAACGAGTCTCCAGCAATTCCTCAATGGCCGCCTGCCGGTCATCCTCGGCCAGCCCCTGGTAACTCAAGATGGTGTCGCGCTCGGTGAGGAAATCATCCATACGCTGTTGCCATTGGGCGCGTTCCAGGTCCAGGTCTTCCAGCCGGCCGGTGGCTTCCGGGCCCACCAGCGAGAGGCGCAATTCGCGGACTTCGCTTGGGTCGGCGCCCTGCTCCAGAAGCTGCTCGGTCTGCACGGTCAGCTCTTGATGTATCTGGGGGATCAGCAGGTCCTGTACGTCTTCGGGCAAGCTCTGCCGCAGTTGTTCGATCATCACTGCCTTGTCGTCATCACTCAGCGTGGAATCCTGCAGGATCGCCAGGCGCTCCAGCGTGAAGTGGTTGTAAATCTCCTCGGACGCGAAGAATGCGGCATGGGCTTCCGGGCTGAATAGCTGTGCTCGCAGCCGCTGAACCTCGTCCTCTCTCTGGCGCAATCCGCCGATATCAGCCACCACGGGGAAGTTCTGCTCCAGCTCGACCAAGGCTGTTTTGTAGTCAATATAGCTCTGCAATAACGTCAATGACTGACCCAGGGCCGGCTCTTGAAGCTGGCTGGCCAGGTAGAGACGAATGCGCTCGGCGGCTTCGTCGAAGCTGACCTCGCCCACTGCAGTAAAGAAGTAATCAAACAGATAGCGCAGTTGGTCGCTGATGACCAGGTTGCCCTGGGCATCGACTTCCAGAGTGCCATCCACCTCGGTATCACGCAGCGAAGCAATGCCGTCAGTAGGGGAAGACAGGCCCAGCCGGGCGGTCGTCAGGGGAATGGGCTCGAATGCGGGAGCGGGTTGCTCGGCCTGCTCGGACAGTGAGCGCTCGGCTATCACCGGCGTTTCGGGTGTCAGCAATTGCCAGCCGACAATCAGTGCCACGGCGGCAAAGGGTAGGTAGATCAGTGCTTTCATTCAAATTCCATCGGGCGATATCAGCAATAGGTGATACAGGCCGGCCCCTCAGGGCCGGCCTGCTGCTTACAGACCGGCGTTTTTCAGCCGGTTTGCATGCTGGCGGTAGATCGTCACCGGATTGGTTTCGAAAATACTGGTCAGGCCGAACACCTGATTGACTTCATCCAGGTGGTTCATGCGGTAATTGTCACGAATCACGGTGCCCAGGCGCGAGCTGCAACGGCCGACCAGGCCATCATTGGCTTCGAAGCCGAATGGGATGGCGCTGGCGCCGAGCAGCACGTCGGACACATCAAGCACGTTGGTCAGCGGGCTGGTACCACTCCAGGAGTAGTAGCGCACACCGTTGACGCTGGCGGCTCCGCTGCCACAGGCGGTGGTTGGCAAACCCTGTGGGAAGCGCGCGTTGAACTGCGCTGCACCTACCGAGTTCAACGAAGCAAGAGCGCCCAGGGCGTTTTGTGGCGTGGTGGTATTGCTACCGGAGAGGAAGTTGATCAGCCCGCCGAGACCGTTGACGATCCCCGCAATAACCGACTCACCGGCCGAGCCTGGTGGCACGTTACGGATAAAGTCTGCGGTTTTCGAGCCCTTGTGCGGTGCACCAACGCTGGTGACCGAGGCAATCAGATCCGGCCGGACGGCGGCAACATAGCGAATGGTTGGCCCGCCGTGGCTGTGCCCGATCAGATTGACCTTGCGCTTGCCGCTGATGGCGACAATGTTCTGCACTTGTTTGAGCAGCTGTTCGCCACGTTTCTCGGAGGTATCCAATTGGCTGACGGAGGTGACATAGACGCTGGCGCCGCCACTTCGCAGGTTGGAGGGAATACCGTACCAGTAGTTGATGCCCAGGATATTGTCGAAGCCGAGCATGCCGTGGGCCAGTACGATGGGGTATTGGGTTTGAGTGTAATTGGCATGGGCCTGGCCACAGACAGCCACACTAGCGGCCAGCCCGAGTGCCAGGGCGAGCCTGGTTTTGATTCGCATGAAGAAGTGTCCTTTGTGTCTTGAAGCATTATTTTTGTTGTGTGCGACGACATCTTATAGATACGCAAAATCAGCATAGACAGGGGGTTGCGGGAACTAAAGGGGCATAAGGAGAGATCCGCAGTAGAACTGATTGGCTATATTGTGACCATTTGGTCGTGGCTTCTGGCTGGCCATGATTCAGCAAATAAATCCGATGAACGGTAGTTCATATCTTGATAGGTTGTGGCGGTATTCACTATTTCATTGAAGAGGAATCCAGGCGTAAGCGATACCATCTGTGTCCAAGCGAACTAAAAAGGGGCGTCATCTGTTAAGGTCGTACCCTTGCAGGCACCATTAACGAGGAATTCAGACTATGGTGGAAAGCTCACTGTTTAACGGCTATGCCTTTTGGTTGCTGTTCGGGCTGTTGTTACTGGCATCCGAGTTTTTCGTGCCGGGCTTGATAGCAGCCTTTTTCGGCTTTGGCGCGCTGGTGGTCGGTCTGCTCACGCTCATGGGTGTGATCGAATCGGCCAGCGCCCAGTTGGTGTGTTTTGCGGCCGTCAGTCTTGTCGCGCTCTTTGGTCTGCGGCGGCAGTGTCAGCGCTGGCTAAAAGGCACCGAGGTGGATCGGTCAGCAAAGGATCTTGACGACGCTGGCTTTATAGGCGCGCGGGTTCAGGTAATCGACGATTTCGTCGACGGCGTGGGTGATGTACTGCTTAACGGCGCGAAGTGGGATGCAGAATCCACAGACGCTCTGATGGCAGGTGAGCATGCCTGGGTGACGGATCATAACGGCATCGTACTCAAGGTCAGTCGGCAGAGTCCTTGAGCGCATTTCAGTTTTCTATAGCTATATAACGGAGCAAGTACATGGATATTGCAACAATGATTTCGTTGGCGTTTCTGGTATTGGTGGTCATCGCGGTGGCCAAGACCGCGCGTATTGTCCCGCAGCGGTCGGCGTTTATTGTCGAGCGGCTGGGTAAATATGCCAAGACACTGGAGGCCGGTTTTCACTTGCTGGTGCCCTTCGTTGATCGGGTTTCCTACAAGCACACGCTGAAAGAAGAAGCCATCGACGTGCCCAGCCAGGCCTGTGTGACCAAGGACAACATTCAGGTGGTGGTCAACGGTGTGCTCTATCTTCAGGTGGTGGATGCCAAACTGGCCAGCTACGGGATCAACGACTACCGTTATGCCGCCATGCAGTTGGCGCAGACAACCCTGCGTTCGGTGGTGGGCAAGATTGAGCTGGACAAGACTTTTGAAGAGCGTGAAACCATCAACACCCAAGTGGTGTTGGCGTTGGACGAAGCTGCCAAGCCCTGGGGCGTGAAGGTGCTGCGTTACGAGATTGCCGATATCGAACTGCCGGCGACCATTCTCGATGCTCTGGAAAAGCAGATGCGCGCCGAGCGGGAACGTCGCGCCGTTGTGGCCCAGTCCGAAGGTGAGCGGGAAGCCAAGATCAACGTGTCCGAAGGTATGAAGCAGGAAACCATCAACCTGTCCGAAGCCGACAAACAGCGTCAGATCAACGAAGCTGAAGGCCGTGCTCGCGAGATTCAGTTGATTGCCGAAGCGACTGCAGAAGGCCTGCGCCGCGTGGCAGAAGCGATCAATACCGAAGGTGGCAAGGATGCGGTTGGCCTGCGGGTTGCCGAGCAGTATGTGCGCGAATTTGGCAAGTTGGCCAAGACCAACAACACCATGATCCTGCCTGCTGAACTGACCAATATCGGAGCTGCAGTGGCAGCCATTACCAAGACCATGGAAAGCGTCAAACAGCCCTGATCTGGTCGTTATCTGTCAGATCTGATGGTCAAGAAAAACCCGGCACTGGCCGGGTTTTTTCTGCGCGCAGGTTTAGCCTGCTTGCGTGGGTGCTGGCCGCTTTCTTTCCTTGAAACCTTCAAGTACCGACATCAGCGCCGGTATCACCAGCAATACCAGTAGTGTCGAGAACCCCAGGCCGAAGGCGATGGAGGTGGCCATGGGGATCAGGAACTGGGCCTGCAGGGAGGTTTCGAACAGCAGCGGCAGCAGGCCGCCGATGGTCGTCAATGAGGTCAGTAGTACCGCGCGCAAGCGTTGAACTACGGCCTCGTTCAAAGCCTCGGTAATGCCCAGGCCCCGCTTGCGTTGCTGCTGATAGAAGCTGACCAGAATGATCGAGTTGTTGACCACAATGCCCGAGAGGCCAAACAGGCCGAACAGGGACAGAATGGTCAGGTTCAGGCCCATGACCCAGTGCCCCAGCAGCGCACCCACCAATGCCAGCGGAATCACCGCCATCACGATAACTGGCGTGCTCCACGACGAAAATACCCAAACCAGCACGGCGTACATGAGCAGCAATCCGATAATCAGGCCGGTGCGCATGTCGCCCAGGGTTTCACGCTGGTCGGCCGAACGCCCCTCGAAGCTGTACCGCACATTGTATTGAGCTGCCAGCTCTGGCAGCGCATCGCCAAGCGTGGCAAGCACCACCCCGGCGGTGGTCTGGGTGGCGTCGATATCGGCCGTTACCTCGACAGCAAGCCGACCTTCGGCATGCCGCAAGGCTTCAAAGCCCTGTCGGGTGTCGAACTCAGCTACCTGGTTGAGGGGCACAAAGCGCCCATCATCCAGGCGGATGGCCAGATCATTCAGGCTGCCCAGTTGCTCGCGTTCGCTGCGCGGCAACTGTACGCGCACTTCAATCTCGTCCGACTGCTGCTGGTAGATCTGTGCCAGGCGGCCATCGTAAGCAGCGCGCAACTGTCGTCCAAGGCTCTGGGTGCTCAGGCCCAGCGACTGGCCATAGGGTGTCAGGCTATAGATCAACTGCTCACGTCCCCAGGGCATGTCGTCTTCGGTGCTGACGACGCCGGCGATGCTTGAAAGCATGACCGAGACTGCTTCAGCCGCGAGTTTGAGCTGAGTGGGGTTGTCACCCGTGATCCGCACATTGACGTCTTTGCCGGGCGGGCCACCGGTACGCTCGGTTATGACCAGCTTGTCGATGCCGGGTGGCAGTTGAATGCGTTCACGCCAGGCACGGATAAAGGCGATGTTGCGTACATCACGATGATCGGGTGACGAGAGTTCGACGCTGATCGAGCCCAGTTGGTCGCCAACCCGCCCAGCGCCCGACGCGCCGACCGCTTCACCGCGACGCACTATGGCATTGTCGATCAGATGTACGCCGAAGCTTTCCTCGGTCTGATTCAGGGTGTCCTGCAGGTGTTCGAGGAAAGCATCCACCTGTGCTTTGGGTGTGCCAGCGACAAAGTTGGCATTGGCGTAGATTGCCTGAGGCTCTGGCGTCGGGAAAAAGCTGAAGCCAATCCGCCCGCCACTGATCAGGCCAATGGTCAGGATAATACTCACCAGCGCACAGGCCAGTGTGGCGCCCCGATGCTGGAGCGTAAGCTGGGAAAAACGCCGGAAGCGACCCTCACGGAAATTGTCAAAGTGCCGGTCAAAGCCCTGTCGAACCCGGTCTACGCGACGCCCGCTGCGTTGCCAAAGGCTATTGCCGACGGAGGCTGCGGCGGGCTTGAATGCGTTACGCAGGTGGTGCGGTAACACGACAAAACACTCGAGCAATGAGGCGATGAGCACGCAAATCATCACAATCGGAATATCACCGAGAATATTACCGAAGATGCCGCCCACCACCAGCAGCGGCATAAAGGCCGCGATCGTCGTCAGTGACGAGGCCACCACCGGCCAGAGCATGCGATTGGCCGCGCCCTCCGAGGCGTAGGCCGGGTTTTCGCCATTGCGAAAATGCGCGTCGGCGTCTTCGCCTACTACAATGGCGTCGTCAACAATCACACCCAGGGCCATGATCAGCGCGAAAAGGGAGATCATGTTGATCGACCCGCCAATCAGCCAGAATACACCTAGTGCGGCGAGGAAAGCGGTCGGTATGCCCACGGCTACCCACAGCGCTACCCGCCCCGGCAGAAACAGATACAGCAACAACAACACCAGGACCAGGCCGCTGATACCATTGCTGACCAGCAGGCCGATGCGGTCGTTGATCAACTGCCAGGCCTGTTCATAAACGTCGATGGAAATCCCGGGCGGCAGCGTTGGTTCTACCTCCGCAAGCCAGTCAGTGAGTACATTCGCAGAGGCCAGGGAGTCGCCGTTTTCGGCGCGCTGCAACAGCAGCTCCACTGCGGGGTAGTCCTTGTGGCGCAATTCCAGCTGATTGCGCATGGACTCCTGACGAATGTTCGCGACATCGCCCAGACGCACATAATTGACGCCTCCGGGCTGCAGAGGAATATTGCCGAATTGCTCCGGATTGCGGCGCTGCTGCATGGCGCGCAATTCACGCGCCGAGTCCAGTTCCCCCGCCAGCCCTGCGGGCAGGTCGCTGGATTCGGCGGCGACGCGCTCGGCGACCTGATCCAGCGACATGCCTAGCTGTTGCAGCTGGCTATTGGGCACTTCAATACTGATCTGCTGCGCGGGTAGGCCGCGAATATCGATACGGTCGATGCCACGGGCGAGCAGGTCGCGCTCATAACGGTAGGCCAGTGCGCGCAATTCGTGGTCGGCGTAGGGCCCGTAGATCACCAGGGTCGCGATGGGATCAAAGCGCGCCACGCGAATGACTTCTGGCCGCTCGGCGTCGGCGGGCAGGTTGCGAAACTCATCAACGCTCTGGCGTGCATCATCCAGGGCGATAATCGCATCGGTGCCCTCGACGAACTCCAGAGTGATATTGGAGACGCCCTGTGCCGAGGTGGAGGTCATCGATTTCAGCCCTTCCAGGCTACGCAGTCGCTGTTCCAGCGGCTGCGTGATGGCCTGTTCGATATCCTCTGCTGCTGCGCCGCTCCAAACCACCCGCACGGTGACGAAATCCAGCGCAAAGGTCGGGAAGAACTGGATATTCATGCGCATCAGGCCAAGCACACCGATCATCAGCATGACCAGCATCACCAGATTGGCGGCGACCTTGTGGCGGACAAAAAAGCCCACCGGATTGGCTGGATGGCTCATTCGGTGCTTTCCTGCGGAGCGGCAAGCTCCCCGGTGTCAACCTTGAGACCTTGCAGCGCATTGGGCAGGTGCGTAGTGACAATCCGCATGCCCGCCTGCAGTTCGTCGGACTGCACCAGAATCCAGCGCTGGCCGTCCGCCTGGCGTGTCTCACCTACGCGCCGTACCTCGACACGCGAAAGACGACCATCGACCAGCGCATATACCGTATCGTTGCCATACAGTGCACTGTAGGGCAGCGCGACGCTGTTTTCGCTGGCCGGTTTGGGCACGCTGATGGCCAATAGGTTGCCGACTCTCAGGCCGGCCACCGGCTGGTCCAGTGTGAACAGCGCTTCAACGCCGCGGGCATCGGCCTGGCCGGCAATCCGCTCCAGCGTCATGCTCAGCGGCGGCACGGTTTCCAGGGTCTGGGCGACCAGCCGTTGGCCTTCAGCCAGCGCCTGGATGAATTCCTGGGCGTGAATCTGCGGCAGGCTTGCCCGTAACTCCATGCCCTCTACCGGGTAGAAATCCAGTAGCGGCGCATTGGCGTTGACCTGGTCGCCCTGGGCGACCTGAACACTACCGACCACACCGGCAAAGGGTGCCATGAATCGGCTGCGGTTGGCGTCGCGCTGCATGCTCTCCAGCGCAGCCTGGGCGCGCTCGGTGCGCGCTTGCAGCGCGGCCAGCCTTGACTCGTGGCTATCGAGGCTGCGCTGGCGCGTGGCGACGGTCAGGGCCGCGCGTTCGACAATATCCTGGGCATTATCCAGTTCGGCGCGCGATACCAGCTCGCGGCCAACCAGTTGTTCGATGCGTTTGAAGCTCTTGTCGGCGTTGGCGAGAATGCGCCGTTCCAACGCCAGCGCCTGCTGGTCGTTGCGGTGGTTGAGTTTTTCGCTGACCAATTGTGCCTGCGCGTCGGCCAGATCGGCCTCGGCCTGTTTGACTCGGGGAGTGATGTCATCCTCGTCCAGCGCGACCAGCAAAGTACCAGCCTCGACGATCTGGCCGTCACGCACCGACAGCTCACCAATGCGCCCGGCCATAGGTGCCACTACGGTAAAGCGCCGCGGTGATTCGAGCTGACCATAGAGCGTCAGGCTGGGCTGCAGCGCGTCCGGCTGAATATCCAGCACCTCGACCCGCCAACTGCGCTCCTGCGGTGTCACCGGGTCCGGAACTGAGCGGGTTACCTTGAGCAGGACAAAGCCGGCGATGCCAACCAGAATGATAAGTATGGGGACCAGGCGCTTGCGCATGACAGCTCTCGGAAGGGGTTTTTTATTAGCTGCTCTGTATAGCCTGTGCCTGGGGCGGTGAGCAAGTGGCTATACGGTAAAAGACTGTTGCCAAAGCGGCCAAAAAGCATGACCTGACATATCTGCGATGGATTTGTATTCTCGCCGGGACATTCTGGCGTTAGCTTGACGCTTATAACAACAGTACAAGAAGGAGGCGTCGGCTGTGAATTCTGAACTTCGCTGGTTGAAATCCTACCCCGAGACGGTGCAATGGGATACCGAACTGCAGGTACGGCCTGTATACGAGCTGCTTGAGGCTGCGGTGGCCGAGTTTCCGGATAACCCGGCTATCGACTTCCTTGGCCACAAGATCAGTTACCGCCAACTGGATGAGCTGGTCGCGCGTTTTGCCTGCGGCTTGCAGAAGCTCGGCGTGCGCCCGGGCGTGCACGTGGGCATCTACCTGCCCAACTGCCCGCATTATTTCATTACCTTCCTGGGTGTGTTGCGCGCTGGCGGAACGGTGGTCAACTACTCGCCGCTGGATGCCGAACGCACGCTGGCCCACAAGATCGAGGACAGCCAGACCGATATCATGGTGACCCTGGATCTGGCGGCCTTCTACCCGAAGATGCTCACCCTGTTGCAGAGCACCCGCTTGCAATCGCTGGTGGTCGGCGCCTTTACCGAGTTCTGTGGGCCGGTCACCGAGCAACAGGCTGGGCTGCTGGGCCCTTCAGTTGCGTTCGAGGCCAATGACCGCTGTCACCGCTTTGCCGATCTGCTGGACAATGCGGGGGCCTTCCAGGCGTACCCGCTGGATGATCCGAACACGGCATTGGCGGTGCTGCAGTACACCGGCGGCACCACAGGCGCGCCCAAGGGCGCCATGCTGACCCACGGCAATCTGACCAGTTCCTGCGCGCAGTTGCAGGCAATTCTCGACAGCTCGCTGCAGCCTGGTCAGGAGCGGGTGTTGGCGGTACTGCCGCCGTTCCATATCTACGCGCTGATGATCAATATGTTGTTCAGCCTGCGGTTGGCCTCGGAAGTCTACCTGCACCCGCGCTTCGACGCCGAAACTGTGCTGCGCGAGATTCATGACAGTCGCATCACCACCTTCCCCGGCGTACCGACCATGTTTATCGGGCTGCTGGCCCACCCGCTGACCCGTGAGCTGGATCTGACTTCGCTGAAGATGTGCAACTCTGGCGGCGCGCCTTTGCCGCTGGATGTGCAGCAGCGTTATCAGGATGTTGCCGGTTGTGCCTTGCGGGAGGGCTGGGGCATGACCGAAACCACCACCAGCGGCACCTTCACGCCCAAGGAGGCCGAGCCGCATCCGGGCTCCTGCGGGCTGCCGGTACCGGGTTCGCGTATCAAGATAGTGCCCCTGGACGGCAGCGAGGGTGAATTGCCCGCCGGTGAAAAGGGCGAGGTCTGCATCGCCGGCCCGAATGTGACCGCAGGCTACTGGAAGCGCCCGGATGCGACAGCCGAGGCCATGACCGCCGACGGCTTTTTGCGTACCGGCGATGTGGGCTATATGGATGAAGGCGGCTGGGTGTACATCGTTGACCGCACCAAGGACATGATCCTTTGCAGCGGCTACAACGTCTATCCGCGCACCATCGAAGAGGCTATCTACGAGCATGAGGCGGTGGAGGAAGTGTCGGTCGTAGGCGTCTACGACGCCTATCGAGGGCAGGCGCCCAAGGCCTTTATCAAACTCAAGGCAGGGGCGGCCGCATTCGATTTCGCCAGTTTGCAAACCTTTCTTGAACCGCGCCTGGGCAAGCATGAACGGCTCCAGTCCATGGAAATTCGTGACGCGCTGCCCAAGACGCCGGTGGGTAAATTATCCAAAAAAGAGCTGGTTGAAGAGGAGCGGCTCAAGCAGCAACAAGCTGGCTGAGGCGCTAGTCGTCGGGCGGTCTTTGCACCATAATGGCCGCCCGAGACTTTTCAAGGTATAGCTCATCATGCTTCTGGCAGCTGCTGCGATCATCGCTGGTCTGATTCTGTTGGTCTGGAGTGCGGATAAATTTGTCGGCGGCGCGTCCGCCACCGCCACCCATTTCGGCATGCCGCCATTGCTGATCGGTATGTTGATCATCGGCTTCGGTACCTCTGCCCCCGAGATGGTGGTATCCGCAATAGCGGCATCGCAGGGCAATCCGGGTCTGGCACTGGGCAACGCCTATGGGTCGAACATCACCAATATTGCGCTGATCATCGGTCTGGTTGCACTGATCAGCCCTATCAACGTGCATTCCCAGGTTGTTCGCAAAGAGCTGCCCATTCTGCTCGGCATTACCCTGCTTGCAGGTTACCAACTGATTGACGGTCAGCTGAGCCGCATGGATGCCTGGGTGCTGCTGGGTGTATTTCTCGTGTTGATGGGCTGGTCGATTTTCCAGGGCATGCGCAGTCGAGGTGATGCGCTGGAAACCGATTACGACAAGGAACTCAAGGCCAACGCCATGCCGCTGCGCGCGGCATTGATCTGGCTGGTGGTAGGCCTGGTTCTTCTGGTGATCAGCTCGCGCATTCTGGTCTGGGGCGCGGTCTATATTGCCCAGAGCCTGGGCGTCAGCGATCTGATTATTGGTTTGACCATTGTTGCGGTTGGCACCTCCCTTCCGGAGCTGGCTTCGGCGCTGGTGGCGATTCGCAAGAACGAACACGACCTGGCACTGGGCAACGTGATTGGTTCGGGCCTGTTCAATACGCTGGCGGTAGTGGGTATTGCCGCTGGCATAGCGCCGATGGCCGTCGAGTCGGTTGTGCTGTACCGCGACTGGGTGGTGATGTTTGCGCTGACTCTGGGCCTGCTGCTGATGTGTTTTACCTTCAAGGCCCGGCAAGGCCGCATCAACCGTCTGGAGGGTGGCGGTTTGATGCTGGTCTATGTGGGTTACACCGGTTATCTGGCCTGGACCATCATCTCTGTCGCCTGATTGCCTGGTGAACAGGTAGCCCCCGGTCGGATCAGTTGGAGTCTGCCCGGGGCTGCCGTGTATCATGCCCGTACACTCTGAAGAGCGCTGTTGATTACCCATGACCGAGTTTCGTTCGCAACCCCCGCTACACACGCCGGAAAGCAAGCCGCAGCACAAACCCCGTCCGATGATCGACCTGCTGGTCAGCATCCTGATTCCCTCGGTGATACTGATGAAGTTCAGTGGCGAGGAGCATCTGGGGGCGACTCAGGCGCTGATTCTGGCGCTGGCCTTTCCATTGGGCTGGGGTCTGTTCGAGCTGATCCGTTATCGCAAATTCAACTTCATCGCGCTGCTGGGTGTGATCAGTGTATTCCTGACTGGCGGGATCGGCCTGATGAAGCTTGACCCCCAGTGGCTGGCGATCAAGGAAGCGGCGGTGCCGGGCGTAATTGGCTTAGCGGTGCTGATCTCGACTCGCACGCGCTTTCCGCTGATTCGCACCATCCTGTACAACAAGAATGTACTGAACGTGGACCTGATCCACGACCGCCTTCATGAGCGCGGGCTGGTCGAGGCTTTCGAAGAGCGCTTGCTCAAGGCGACCTATCTATTGGCCGGCACTTTCTTTTTCTCGTCGGTGATGAACTACATCGTCGCAAAGTGGATTGTCGTCAGCCCGGCAGGTACCCAGGCCTTCAATGAAGAGCTGGGCCGCATGACCCTGGTCAGCTATCCGATGATCGCCATTCCCTCGATGATCATGATGGTGCTGATACTGGTCTACCTGTGGAAGACCATCCATGGTCTCACGGGCCTTAAGATGGAAGACATCATGGTGCAGAAGGCCGGCTAGCGGCCGCCTTCCAGCGCATCCAGTGCGTCGCGAAGATGTGCCACGGTGCGCTCGATATTGCGCAGTTTGTCCAGCCCGAACAACCCCACGCGAAAGCTCTTGAAGCTGGCCGGCTCGTCGCACATCAGCGGCACGCCGGCGGCCGTTTGCAACCCCAGCGCGGCGAAGGCCTTGCCGTTCTGAATGCGCTCGTCGCTGGTGTAGCTGACGACCACGCCGGGCGCTTCGAAGCCCTGCGCTGCGACGCTGGCAAAGCCCTTTTCCTTGAATAATGCACGCACTGCGCGGCCTAGCTGCAGCTGTTCTTCCTTGACCTTGGCAAAGCCATAGTCGCGAGTTTCCAGCATGGTGTTGCGAAATTGCAGTAGCGCGTCGGTGGGCATGGTCGCGTGGTAGGCGTGGCCGCCGTTCTCGTAGGCCTGCATGATGTTCAGCCACTTCTTCAGGTCGCAGGCGAAGCTGTTGCTGGTGGTGCTTTCAATGCGTTGCAGCGCCAGAGGGCTGAGCATGACCAGCGCGCTGCAAGGCGACGCGCTCCAGCCCTTTTGTGGTGCACTGATCAGTATGTCGACGCCGCAGGCCTGCATATCCACCCACACAGTACCGGAGGCAATGCAATCCAGTACAAACAGACCGCCAACCTCATGCACGGCGTCGGCCACGGCGCGCAGATAGTCATCAGGCAGCATGATGCCGGCCGAGGTCTCCACGTGGGGCGCAAAGACCAGTGCTGGCTTGCTGCTATGGATCTGCGCCACAACATCTTCGACAGCCGCCGGTGCGAAGGGACTTTGTGCATCGCTGCCGGTTTGCCTGGCCTTGAGCACAGTTTCTTCAGCGGGTAGGTGGCCCATCTCGAATATCTGTGACCAGCGATAACTGAACCAGCCATTGCGGATCACCAGGCAACGCTGGTCCTGGGCGAACTGCCGCGCTACGGCTTCCATGCCATAGGTACCGCCACCGGGTACCACGGCTACCCCAGCCGCCTGGTAGACGTCTTTCAGGGTGGTGGAAATGTCGCGCATGACCTGTTGAAAGGCAGCGGACATGTGGTTCAGGGAGCGGTCGGTGAAAACCACGGAGTATTCGAGCAGGCCATCGGGGTCAATGGCGGGAACCAGGCTGGACACGTTTGCTTCTCCATCGGGTGCTTGTTGACCCATCGGCCGTGGTGCGGCCGATGGGGCTCAAGCCTCTATCCTACCCGTATCCTGAGCTGATCCGAACCTGTTTTACCGGTTCATTCACGGGTTAGATGAAAGACAAAATCGGTCGGCTTGCCCTTGATGTCACCGAGACCGATGACCACATCGTCGTTGACCTTGCGGAAGTAATCCATGATCGGCTGGCTGTCATAGATCAGTGCGGCTGAGGTAACGCCGTTATGTTTGATCTCACGCATCTGCGCACCGCCCAGCTTGTCGAAGGTCTGCACCTTGCCCTCTGCATCCAGCACCAGCAGCGGTTCAACATGGGTCGTGGAGGTGAAGCGCTTGCCGTACCAGTTGATCGGATCCGGCTCCTGACCCCCATCAAACTTGCCACCCTTCCAGGTGCCAATCATGAAGTCGGTGTCTACTGGCTCAAGTTCGTCAAATAACGGCAGCAGGGTCTCCGCTGGATAGGCTTCGCCGCTGGCAATCATATCCAGCCAGCGCTGCTCCAGCTCGCCGGCAAGCGCGCCACTGCTGACCGCAGCACTCAAGCCGAGTGCGCTCAGTGTGTTCCTGGCGAAGGTTTTCTTTGTTGTGCTCATGCTCTCTCCACGTATTGAATAGTCGTGGTACAAGCAGGGCTCAACCGGTACACAGGCTCCAGCAGGCGTCACGTGCCGCATCAATGTCGTTCTGATCAAGGCTGATAAGCCCATGGCGCTCGGCTTTGATCATATTGACGAAGGCACCCCAGATCAGCGCCATCAGTACTTCGGCGCGAATATCCTGGCGGTACACGCCCTGCTTCTGCAAAAGGCGGTAGTGGTCGAGAAGCGGCGCTCTGGTCTTGCGCTCCATGGAACGGCTTTCATCGTCCAGGTAGGGGCGATGGTCCTGCAACTCCATAAAGCGATAGGACGCGGGTGCTTCACGGGTGTAAAGCACCATTCTCTGCCACACCAGCGCAAACTTCTCGTACGGCGTCAGGTTGGCGTCCAGGTTGGAATAAAGCCGCTTGTTGAGGCTCAGCTTCTCTTCCCTGAACAGCTCATTGACCAATACCTCCTTGCTGCTGAAGTATCGATAAATCGTACCGGTGCCGACCCCAGCTTCTTCAGCCAGTGCCGGCATCGGAACGCCATTGACGCCGCCCTCGGCAAAGACCTTCAATGCCGCCTGCAAGATGGCGGTACGTTTGTCCTTGATGCGCGGGCGCGCTATTTTTGCAGTGTTCGAATGAGTATTCATTCGCCCATTTTATCCGGTATTGCTCCGCTGTACATACTCAGGTGATTAATTCGCTGCTCTGGCCGAATAGGCCAGGTAAAGCGCCTAATGAGGTTCATTAATAAAAATGAACGTTCATTCATATGCAGATTAACCCATGCCTGAGGATCTGCCAAGCAGGTGTGTTGGCAGGCGTCATAGGGAGAGGGAAAACAGGCGCCGTGTGGCGCCTGTGGTGTAAGGAGTATCAGGAGTGCTTGCGGCTGTTGATCGCGGCCTGCCAGGTGATGTGCTTGTCATCTTCTGGCGGAGGCATGCGGCTGCGCTTGTCGGCGCTGCGCACCAGAAACCAGGCGAGGAAGGTAAAGAGCGCCACCGCGAGCAGGATCACACTGGCAATCGCATTGATTTCCGGCTTCACGCCCAGACGCACCGCCGAGAAGACCTCCATCGGTAGCGTAGTCGCCCCGGGACCCGATACGAAACTGGCCAATACCAGATCATCCAGCGACAGGGTGAACGACAGCAGCCAGCCCGCTGCGATAGAGGGTGCGATCATCGGCACCGTGATCAGCAGAAAGGTTTTCCAGGGTGGCGCGCCCAGATCCATCGCCGCTTCTTCGATCGACTGATCCAGCTCGCCCAGCCGACCGCTGACCACGATGGCTACATAGGCGGTACAGAAGGTCGTATGGGCAATCCAGATGGTCATGATGCCGCGCTCGGCTGGCCAGCCAATCAGTTGCGCCATGGCTACGAACAGCAGCAGCAAGGACAGACCAGTGATTACTTCGGGCATGACCAGCGGCGCCGTGACCAGGCCGGAGAACAGTGTACGGCCGCGAAAGCGTTTGATGCGTGTCATCACGAAGGCTGCCAGCGTGCCCAGTGCCACTGCCGCACAGGCGGTGTAAAAGGCGATCTGCAGGCTGCGTTTGACTGCATTCATCAACTGGGTATTGTCCAGCAGGCCGACGTACCAATGCACCGACCAGCCGCCCCACACCGTCACCAGTCGCGAAGCGTTGAACGAGTAAATGACCAGTATGACCATGGGGATGTAGATAAACGCCAGGCCGACCCAGAGCATGATGGAGGAGAAAGCAAAGCGATTTTTCATGCGTTCTTCTCCATAGCCCGGGACTGGTTGTAGTGGAACAGAATGATCGGGATCAGCAGGATCGCCAGCATGACGATGGCAAGCGCCGAGGCGACCGGCCAGTCGCGGTTGTTGAAGAATTCCTGCCAGAGCACCTTGCCGATCATCAGTGTCTCTGGGCCGCCAAGCAGCTCGGGAATAACGAACTCCCCCACCACCGGAATGAACACCAGCATGGAGCCGGCCACGATACCGGTTTTGGACAGCGGAACCGTCACCTTCCAGAAGGCCTTGATCTTGGTCGCGCCCAGATCCATCGCCGCTTCCAGCAAAGTATGATCGTGCTTGACCAGATTGGCGTAGAGCGGCAGCACCATGAACGGCAAATAGGCGTAGACCACGCCGATATAGACTGCGGTGTTGGTATTGAGAATCTGCATCGGCGAACTGATCACGCCGATCGACATCAGCAGGTTATTCAGCAGGCCGTTGGTGCTGAGGATACCCATCCAGGCGTATACCCGGATCAGAATCGCGGTCCAGGTCGGCATCATCACCAGCAGCAGGTAGACCAGTTGTTTTTCCCGTGGTGCGCGTGCAATGGCCAAGGCCATCGGGTAGCCGAGCAACAGGCAGATAACCGTTGAGATCAGCGCGACTTTCAGCGAGCCCAGGTAAGCCGCAAGGTACAGCGAATCCTGAGTCAGGAATATATAGTTGCCGAGATTGACCACCACATTCAGCGACTGCTCGACATAGTCGAACAGCGGCTTGTAGGGCGGGATGGAAATGGCCGCTTCCGAAAAGCTGATCTTCAGCACGATGGCGAAGGGCAGCAGGAAGAACAGGAACAGCCACAGGTAAGGGACGCTGATAACCCAGAAGCGCCCGCTTGGCAGCATGCGTGAGATCAGCTTGTTCATGAGTGCAGAATCACCCCGGCGTCGTCATCCCAGCTAATGAACACATCGTCTTCCCAGGTCATGCGCGGGAGCCGGCGCTCGGAGTTGGCAAAGAAGGTTTGCACCAGGTGGCCGCTTTCCAGTTTGATATAGAACACCGAATGGCCGCCCAGGTAGGCGATGTCGTGAATCTTGCCATGCGCCCAGTTGTATTCCTGTTCGGGCTTTTCGGTGCTGACCCAGACTTTTTCGGGCCGCAGCGCGTAGGTCATCTTCTTGTCCTGGGCGCGCGTGGTGATGCCGTGGCCGATATAGATGGGCCGGTCCAGCTCGCTGCACTCGATGATCGCGTGATCTTCCATATCCGCGACCAGTTCGCCTTCAAAGATGTTCACACTGCCGATGAATTCGGCTACGTGCCGGCTGGCCGGGCTCTCGTAGATATCCATCGGCGACCCGACCTGAGCGATCCAGCCCTGGTGCATGATCGCGATGCGCTGGGCCATGGTCATGGCCTCTTCCTGATCGTGGGTCACCATGATGCAGGTCACGCCAACCCGTTCGATGATTTCGACCAGTTCCAACTGCATTTGTGAGCGCAGCTTCTTGTCCAGCGCACCCATGGGCTCATCGAGCAGGAGCACCTTGGGGCTCTTGGCCAGCGAGCGGGCCAGCGCCACGCGTTGACGCTGGCCGCCGGATAGCTGATTGGGTTTGCGTTTGGCGTATTCGGTCATATGCACTAGCTTGAGCATCTCCGTCACCCGGGCGGTGATCTCGGCTTTGCTCAGTTTGTCCTGCTTGAGGCCAAAGGCGATGTTCTGCTCGACGCTCATGTGCGGAAACAAGGCATAGGACTGGAACATCATGTTGATCGGCCGCTCGTAGGGTGGCAGATCGGTAATATCCTGGCCGTCGAGATAGACGCGGCCTTCGGACGGCCGTTCAAACCCGGCCAGAATGCGCAGAAGGGTGGACTTGCCGGAGCCGGAGCCGCCAAGCAATGCGAAGATCTCGCCACGGTTGATGCTCAGACTCACATCATCTACCGCCAATGCATCATCAAAGCGCTTGCTGATGCGATCAATGCGGACGAATTCGTCCGGCTTTGCCTTGGCCATCGCTTGCTTCATGGCACCTGCTGCACCCACCATAGTGTTCTCCGCATTCACTGCTTGTCTGGACCCTTGCGCCTGGTCAATCAACCAGGCGTGGGCTTTCTATTGATAACGCGTAACAACAAACTGCTATTGAAAACCGTTGCGCGAAACGGGGGCTACCGTGGTAGCCCCGAGGGCATTACTGGCCTGATTTGATCCGGTTCCAGGAGCGGGTGACGATGCGCTGGGTAGCCAGTGGGCGTGGCTCGGCAACGAACAGATTGGCCATGACTTCATCGTTGGGGTAGATAGCCGGGTCGGCCAGTACCTCTGGGTCCACCAGCTCGTCAGCAGCGCTGTTGGGGTTGGCGTAGGCCACATAGTCGGTAATCGGTGCTACCACCTCAGGCCGCAGAATGTAGTTGATGAAAGTGTGGGCGTTTTCAGCGTTTGGCGCATCCTTGGGGATCGCCAGCATATCGAACCACAACTGTGTGCCTTCCTTGGGAATGGTGTAAGCGATGTTCACGCCGTTCTCGGCCTCATCGGCGCGATCCGCAGCCTGGAAGATGTCGCCGGAATAACCGACAGCGACACAGATTTCACCGTTGGCCAGGTCGGAGATGTAGCGTGAGGAGTGGAAATAGGTCACCGAGCTGCGCACGGACATCAGCAGTTCTTCAGCTTTTTTCAGGTTCTCTGCATTGTTGTCGTTTGGATCAAAGCCCAGGTATTTGAGCGCCGAGGTAAGCATTTCGTCGCCGGAATCGAGCATCGAGATACCGCAGCTGGACAGCTTGCTGGCAACTTCCGGATCAAACACCAGATCCCAGGAATCGACCGGTGCGTCCTCACCCAGAATGGCGGTTACCTTGTCGACGTTGTAGCCAATGCCGTTGGTGCCCCACAGGTAAGGGATTGAATGCTTGGCGCCCGCGTCAACGCTTTCCAGATCATCCATCAGCGCGGCGTTCAGGTTTTTCATGTTCGGCAATTTGCTGTGGTCCAGCTCCAGGTACACGCCGGCTTCGATCTGTTTGCTCAGATAGTGGTTGGACGGCACGACGATATCGAAGCCCGAGCGGCCGGTGAGCAGGCGCGCATCCAGCACTTCATTGGAGTCGTACACGTCATAGGTCACCTTGATGCCGGTCTCTTTCTCGAAGTTGGCGATGGTGTCTTCGGCGATGTAATCCGACCAGTTGTAGATCTTCAGCTCGCCAGCAGCTTGTGCACTCACGGCAGCGCCGAACAGGCTGGCAGTGGCCAGTGCCAACAGGGTCTTCTGCATTGAAACTTTCATGTCGTCTCCTATGACAGACTCCAGCCCGCGTCGGGCCTGGTCTGTTTTTTTGCTGTTGGCCGGCGCCAGTTGACGCCGGCCGGTTCTGAAACAGGCGTGGTGCCCAGGTGGGCTAGCGGCCGGACTTGATGCGGGTCCAGGCGCGCGTGCGTACACGCTCGATGTTGGCGGGCAACTCGGCCAGCGTGAAGAGTTTATTCAAGGTTTCCTCGCTCGGATAGACGCTGGGGTCATTCAATACACTCTCATCAATCATCGGTAGCGATGCCTTGTTGCCATTGGCATAGGCGACATAGTTGCTGACCTCGGCAATCACGTCCGGGCGCAGTATGTAATCGAGGAAGGCATAGGCGTTGTCGACATTGCGGGCGTCTACCGGCATCACCATCATGTCAAACCACATGGGGGCGCCTTCCTTGGGGATCGCATATTTCACCACTTCGCCGTTTTCCGCCTCTTCTGCTCGCGCGGCTGCCTGCAGAATATCGCCAGACCAGCCGACGGCAACACAAATGTCACCATTGGCCAGGTCGGTAATGAATTTTGACGAATGGAAGTAGGTGATGTGTGGGCGGATGCTCATCATCAAGGCTTCAGCCTTGGCGTAATCATCAGCGTCAGTGCTGTTGGGGTCCAGCCCGGCATAGAACAGCGCAGCGGGAATGACTTCGGCTGGCGCATCAAGGAAGGCGACGCCGCAGGAGGCGAGCTTTTCGATATTCTCTGGTTTGAATACCAGGTCCCAGGAGTCCACCGGCGCGTCATCTCCTAGCGCGGCCTTGACCTTGGCTTCATTGTAGCCGATGCCCGTGGTGCCCCACAGGTAGGGGAAGGCGTACTGGTTGCCCGGGTCGTTATTCTCCAGGGCCTTGAGCAGAGTCGGGTCGAGGTTGTCCCAGTTTTTCAGTTTACTGCGATCCAGCGGTTTGAAGGCACCGGCCTTGATCTGCTTGCCGAGAAACTGGTTGGACGGCACCACGATGTCGAATCCCGAGCTGCCGGACAGCAATTTGGCTTCCAGCACTTCATTGCTGTCGAACACATCGTAGGTCACCTTGATGCCGGTTTCCTTTTCGAAATTGGCGATGGTGTCCTCAGCAATGTAGTCGGACCAGTTGTACACGTTTACCGTGCCCTGGGCCTGCGCCAGACTGCTGAACGCCATGCTGCTGACGGTGATGCTGCAGGCGACTGCCAGCAGGGTCTTGCCAAGCGGTTTGATCATGATCACAGCTCTCCATTTGTTTTCACAACGCGGTGCAAGGCTAACCGGTCGGCAGAGGTGTCTACACGCCCAGTTGCTCTGCGGTCAGGTCCAGACAACGCCATATCTTGCTGACCATCTCATCAATTTCCGCCGCCTTGATGACCAACGGCGGAGACATGATCATGGTGTCACCCACAGCGCGCATCACCAGCCCATTGCGCACGCACATGTCCCGGCAGATGGAACCCGCTGCGCCCTTTTCGGCAAAGCGAGCACGGGTCTTTTTGTTGCTGACCAGTTCAATCGCGCCGAGCAGGCCCACACCGCGTACCTCACCCACCAGGCGATGCTCTGTCAGTTGGGCAATTCTACTCTGCAAATACGGTGCCGCTTCCTGTTTTACATACTCGACGATCTTCTCGTCGCGCAATATTCGCAAATTCTCCAGACCTACAGCGGCGGCAACCGGGTGGCCTGAGTAAGTGTAGCCGTGGAAAAATTCTCCGCCGTGATCGATCATGGTTCTGGCCACCCGCTCGCCGACAATCACCCCGCCCATGGGCAGGTAGCCAGAGGTCATGCCTTTGGCGATCGGCATCAGGTCTGGCTTGAGGTCGTAGTACTGGCTACCAAACCACTCACCGGTGCGGCCGAAGCCGCAGATCACTTCGTCCATCACCAGCAGAATGTCGTACTTGGCCAGAATACGCTTGATCTCCGGCCAGTAGGTATCCGGCGGTATGACCACCCCACCCGCGCCCTGGATGGGCTCGGCAATAAAGGCGGCGACCTGGTCTTCGCCCAGTTCCTGGATTTTCGCCTCCAGTTGCTGCGCGGCCCACAGGCCAAACTCGTCCGGCTCCATATCGCCGCCTTCGCCGAACCAGTACGGCTGCGGGATGTGTACGATGCCGGGAATCGGCAGGTCACCTTGCTCATGCATCACCGACATGCCGCCCAGGCTGGCGCCGGCGACGGTGGAGCCGTGATAGCCGTTGACTCGGCCGATGATGGTTTTCTTGGTTGGTTGGCCTTTCAGGTCCCAGTAACGGCGCACCATACGCAGCACGGTGTCGTTGGACTCGGAGCCGGAACCGGTGAAGAACACGTGATTCATGTGCGCCGGTGCGATCTCGGCAATCGCCGCAGCCAGTTTGACCGCCGGGGGATTGGCGCACTGGAAGAAGCTGTTGTAGTACGGCAGCTCCAGCATCTGTTTATAGGCAACGTCCGCCAGCTCGGTCCGGCCGTAACCGATGTTCACGCACCAGAGCCCGGCCATGCCGTCGAGAATCTGATTGCCTTCGCTGTCCCACAGGTACACGCCCTGCGCACGCTCGATGATGCGCGTGCCGCGCTCGCCCAGTTCCTTGTGGTCGGTAAAGGGGTGCAGGTAATGGGCCGCGTCCATGGCTTGCAACTGCGCAGTGCTGAAATGGGTTTCGTTGCTCATTCGAGTCTCCTAGCCTTCGGCCTGCTTTGTCAGCCTGCCGACGTCATTCGAAAGGCGCCCGGTTCGGGCGCACTCTGATACCGCTGAATTACACGCTGAGCAGCAGGAATTCCCGCTCCCAGGAGCTGATTACCCGCTTGTAGTTCTCGTGCTCGACGCGTTTCACGGCTACATAGCCACGGCAGAATTTGCTGCCCAGCACGGCTTCCACATCCGCGCATTGCTCCATGCGCTCCAGCGCAGACTCCAGGGTCAAGGGCAGGCGCAGGTTGCGCCGCTCATAGGCCCGACCCTTGACCGGTGCTGATGGGTCCATCTTGCCGACCATGCCCAAATAGCCACACAGCAGGCTGGCGGCAATGGCGATATAGGGGTTGGCATCGGCGCCTGGCAGGCGGTTTTCCACACGGCGGTTCTGCGGTGTGGAATCAGGCACACGCAAGCCTGCGGTGCGGTTCTCTTCGCCCCATTCAACGTTAACCGGTGCGGAGGTGTCCGGCAGGAAGCGGCGGAAGGAATTCACGTTGGGCGCAAACAGCGGCAACACCTCGGGAATGTAGCGTTGCAGTCCGCCGATATGGTGCAGGAACAGCTCGCTCATGCTGCCGTCAGCGTTGGAGAAGATGTTGTCGCCGGTCTTGCGGTCCACGATGCTCTGGTGCAAATGCATGGCGCTGCCCGGCTCATTGGTAATCGGCTTGGCCATAAAGGTCGCGGTCATGTCGTGCTTGAGTGCGGCCTCGCGCATGGTGCGCTTGAATACCAGAATCTGATCGGCCAGGTGCAGCGGGTCACCGTGCCGGAAATTGATTTCCATCTGCGCGGTGCCTTCCTCATGGATCAGCGTATCCAGATCCAGGCCCTGGGCTTCGCACCAGTCGTACATGTCTTCGAACAGCGGGTCGAACTCGTTGGCGGCGTCGATGGAGAATGACTGACGGCCGGTTTCCTGGCGGCCTGAGCGACCGATTGGTGGCTGCAGGGGCAGATCCGGGTCTTCATTGCGCTTGGTCAGGTAGAACTCCATTTCCGGCGCGACCAGGGGCTGCCAGCCTTTATCGGCATACATCTTCAGGACTTTCTTGAGGATGTTGCGCGGCGACATTTCGATCGGCTCGCCGGCCTTGTCGTAGCAGTCGTGGATAATCTGCGCCGTCGGCTCAAGCGCCCAGGGCACCAGGTAAATGGCGCTGTCGTCCGGCTTGCAGATCATGTCGATATCGGCCGGGTCGAGCAGGTCGTAATAGATTTCATCTTCGACGTAATCGCCGGTTACCGATTGCAGCAGAATACTCTCGGGCAACCGCATGCCCTTTTCCGAAATGAACTTCATCGTCGGTGCAATCTTGCCACGGGCAATGCCGGTCAGGTCGCTGACCATACATTCCACTTCGGTGATCTTGTGTTCTTTCAGCCATGCTTCAATCTTGTTCATAAATCCCTCAAGAGTGCCTGTTTGAACGCGCGCGGCAGGCGTCACCAAACGCCTTGAAGATCGACAGATAAAAGGCGTTGTCCTTCACCTTCCATTCTGGATGCCACTGCACGCCCAATGCGAAATTGGGTGCCTGGCTGACCGAAAATGCTTCGATCAGCCCGTCAGGTGCCGTTGCCTCAGGCCGCAAGCTTGGCGCCAATTGGTCAACGCCCTGGGTATGCAGAGAGTTGACCTGCGCCGAGCCGCGGCCTGACAGTTCATAGAGCAGGCCTCCTGGCTCAATATGAACCTCGTGGGACAGGCCATATTGCTGCTCGACTGGCTGATCCTTGTTTTCGCGGTGCTCTATATAGCCACCCACTTCATGCAGACGCTGGTGCAGGGTGCCACCAAAGGCGACATTCATTTCCTGAAATCCGCGGCACACGCCAAGCACCGGTACGCCCCGATCAACCGCTGCTTTGATCAAGGGTAGAGTAGTGGCGTCGCGCTTGGCGTCGTGCCGGGTACCTTCGGCGCTCGGGCGGCCTTCATAGTGGTGGGGTTCTACGTTGGAGGGCGAGCCCGTAAACAGGATGCCGTCCAGGGTGTCGAGCAACTGGTCAAAGTCCAGCTCGCTCCCCAGTGCGGGAATCAGCAGGGGCAAACCGCCCGCACCGTCGACCACGCCGAGAATGTATTTTTCACCTACTATATGGAAAGGATGCAGACCCAACTGATCGGTACAGCAGGAGATGCCAATCAGGGGTTTTCGTGCGACGGACATGGGTCACGGCCTGTAGTGAATAACGTACATGAGTTGGATGTTGTTCAATTTTTTATACAATAGCAACAAAAAATAATTTACACAAAAGCCTGAAAGCGGGCGCTGAGACGTCTGTTGAAATTGCCCCGCAGCCCGCTCTACGGCCTTATTTGGTGCAGTATGCACCGTCTTTGTGCGATCTGGATTCTATTGACTCGTCAGGGGCTTTCAGATTTACTCTATTCGTAACGCCAACGTGATTGATATATTTTACAAACAACAGGTGATATCTCATGCCATCCCTAACCGGAGCGGATACGGCGGCAGCCATCGCTGAGCCCGTCAGTGTCCAGGAAGCGGAGGCCTTTCTGGCCGAGCATCCGGAAATCCACTTCATCGATCTGCTGATTGCAGACATGAACGGCATCGTACGTGGTAAGCGTATCGACCGTTCCGCCCTTTTGAAAGCCTATGAAAAAGGTATCGCCCTCCCGGCCTCCATCTTTGCGCTGAATATTCAGGGCACAACCGTGGAAGAGACCGGCCTGGGTCTGGAAATTGGTGACGCAGACCGCGTCTGTTTGCCGATTCCCGGTACGCTTAACGTAGAACCCTGGCAAAAGCGCCCTACAGGTCAGCTATTAATGACCATGTATGAGCTGGACCGCAAGACACCATTCTTTGCCGATCCTCGTTATGTGCTGCAAAGGATCGTCAAGCGCTTCAGCGAGCTGGGTCTGACACCGGTTTCGGCCTTCGAGCTGGAATTTTATCTGATTGACCAGGAAAACATCACTGGTCGTCCGCAACCACCGCGCTCGCCCATGTCAGGCAAGCGGCCGAATTCTGTTCAGGTCTATTCCATGGATGACCTGGATGAGTACGCTGAATTCCTCCAGGACGTCATCGAGGCTGCCCACGAGCAGGACATCCCCGCAGACGCCATTGTCGCGGAATCAGCGCCGGGCCAGTTCGAGGTCAACCTGCATCACGTGGACGATCCGGTGGTAGCCTGCGATCACAACGTGTTGCTGAAGCGAGTCATCAAGAACGTTGCCTATGACCATGAAATGGACACTACTTTCATGGCCAAGCCCTATTACGATCAGGCCGGTAATGGTATGCACGTGCATATCAGTCTAGTCGACGAGGATGGCACCAACGTATTTGCGCCGAACGCCGATGGTACGCTAAGCAATACATTGCGCTGGGCGATTGGCGGTTTGCTGCAGACGTTGCCTGAGTACATGGCTTTTCTGTGCCCGAACGTGAACTCCTACCGCCGTTTCAGTCCTAGCTTCTTCGTGCCCTGCGCGCCGACCTGGGGTATTGATAACCGCACTGTCGCTGTCCGTGTTCCGGGTGGCGATCCTGAGTCAATGCGTATCGAGCATCGCCTGGCTGGCGCGGATGCCAACCCGTACCTGCTGATGGCAGCGCTGCTGTCGGCGATCCATTACGGCATCAGCAACAAGATCGAGCCGCCGGAAATGACCGAAGGCAATGCCTACGATCAGCACGAGGCGTCCCTGCCTACCAACCTGCGTGATGCCTTGCGCGCGCTGGAAAACTCTGCCGTCATGAAGGAATACATTGGCGAGGAGTATCTGGACGTCTTTGTGTTGTGCAAGGAAAGCGAGCAGGAGGAGTTCGAGCGGACTATCTCGGATCTTGAGTATATGTGGTATTTGCATACCGTTTGATGCTTGTTGGTGTGTGTCAGAGTCCCGTCCTTAGTGGCGGGATTTTGTTGTCTGGGGTTGGTTGGGCTGCTTGGTTGGCTTTGTGGGTTGTGTTCGTAGGTAGGGCTTTGTTGGGGCGGGTCGGGTTGGTTTGGTCGGGATTGGTGTTGGGTCTCGGCGTCGGCTGCCCCAGGCGTGACACGCTACCAGCCATCCCTGGGGCTCGTCGGCGCACGTCCCTGTGCGCCGACGGTCACGCCTGGGGCAGCCGACGCCGAGACCGCAGACATGTGTGAGGCGATCTGAAAAAAGCAAAATTGGATCTGGATCTGGATCTGGATCTGGATCTAGGTTTGGTGCTTTGTGGTTGAGGATGCGCGGTTGCGTAGAAGCGACGCTGCCGACCGGCCTGCCTGGACCGTCCGAGCACAGGGATGTGCGAGGCCGAGCGCCCAGGGAGGGCCCGAGCGTGTCCAGGCAGGCCGGTCGGCAGTGGCGCGAGTGCACGCATCAGCAGAATCAAGGCGATGCTTAGATCAAGGTAAAGATAAATGACAGAGCACGACTCCTGGTACCAAGCCAGCATTCCCCCACAACAGCCACGCCAAAGTTTGCAGGGCGAACAGCGTGTGGATGTGTGTATCGTCGGCGGCGGTTTTACTGGTGTATCGGCGGCCCTCGAGCTGGCCAAGGCCGGCAGAACAGTGGCCTTGCTGGAAGCAGAAAGCCTGGGCTGGGGGTGTTCCGGGCGTAACGGAGGGCAGATCAATCCCGGGCTGGCCGCCGACCACGCCGCGCTGGAAAAACAACTGGGTGTTGATGATGCCCGGGCCCTTTGGGAGCTCAGCTTGGCGGGTGTCGAATTACTGCGCTCGCGGGTGAGGGACTACGCAATCGACTGCGAGCTCAAACAGGGTATTTTGCTGGTCGCCAATAAATCACGGCATATACCCGAACTGCATGCCTGGCAGGCCAGCCTGGAAAGACTCGGCTATGATCAACTGACTTTCCATGATCGGGCCAGTTTGCAGGGCCTGCTTAACGCCGACTATCAAGCCGGGATCATGGATATGGGCGGCGGTGACCTGCACCCGCTCAAGTATGTACTTGGACTTGGCCTGGCCGCCGAACGGCATGGCGCCCAATTGTTTGAACGTTCCCCCGTACTTGGCTATCAACAGAACGTTGACGGTGTCTTGGTGCATACCGCCCAAGGGCAGATCCGCGCCGGCCACCTGCTACTCGCCGGGAATGCCTATATAGGCAAGCTGCTACCCTGGCAGCAGCGACGCTTCATGCCGATTGGCAGTTATGTGGGCGCCACCGCACCCTTGGGCGAACTGGCGAATCAACTGATCCCCTCGCGCGCAGCTGTCTGCGATATGAATACCCTGATCGACTATTATCGACTTACTGCCGATGGCCGCTTGCTGTTTGGCGGGCGCGCCAGTGCGCGGGATGCTCGCCCGGAAGCGCTGCGCAGCACCATGCGCCAACGCATGACACGGGTTTTCCCGGCGCTGTCTGAAGTGGACTTCGACTACCTGTGGGGCGGCCAGGTAGCGATGACGGCCAGCAAGGCGCCGCACTTCGGCCGGCTTGGCTCGCGCGTGCTCTTTACTCAGGGCTATTCCGGGCAAGGTGTCGCGCTAGCGGGGTTGGCCGGCAAACTGATGGCCGAGGCAGTTATGGGCCAGGAGCAGGGTTTTGATCTTTTTGCTCGGTTCAAACATGCGCCCGTGCCGCCGGGTACCAGCGTGCAAACCGCCATTCGAGCGCTAGCCCTGTTATGGTATCGGCTGCGCGATGCGCGTTAGTGAGTCTGGAGGTTGACCGTGTTGCGGGACTTGAAGGAGTGGCGCGATGCTCGGCGTATAGAGGCGCTGGGCGTGACGGCGGCGGACTGGCAGAGCGCCTTGGGAGACTGGGCTGTTTACCTGCGTTATCCAGCTGCCGAGCGCGAGCGGTTGCAGCAGCTCGCCCTGCATTTACTCTTGCACAAGCGCTTGCAGGGCGTGGGTGAGCTGCAACTGACGGACAGCATGCGCCTGCGCATTGCCGGTATGGCAGCGGTGCCTGTGTTGAATCTCGGGCTGGAGTGGTATGACCGCTGGAAAACCGTACTGGTGTATGACGGGCCCTTTGTTGCCGAGCATGAATGGCATGACGAATTCGGCATAGTGCATGCTGAGCGGCGCGCCTTGAGTGGTGAGACCATGCAGTCCGGGCCAGTGGTATTGTCCTGGCAGGATGTTGAGCATGCCGGCGGAGTTGATGCCGCTAATGTGGTGCTGCACGAGTTGGCGCACACGCTGGATATGCGCTGGGATGGCGCCAATGGGGCGCCGCCGCTGCATGCGGATATGGATGCGGTCCAGTGGAAGACGGAGTTTACCGCCGCCTGGGACTACCTGCAGGATCTGCACGAACGCGGCGCGCCGCTGCCGCTGGATGAGTACGCGCTGGAGGATCCGGCCGAATTTTTTGCGGTGCTCAGCGAGACTTTTTTCGAGCAGCCGCAGAGGTTGTATGACGCGCTGCCGGGTGTGTATCGCCAGTTGCAGGCGTTCTACCGGCAGTCCCCGCTGGAAAGGGGCTGATCCGCGCGCTGGCCGCGTTGGCCCCAGAGCTTGATATTCTATTAAAACGGCTGGGCATGTCTGGCCATTCTTATCGTATTTGCAGGAGTTTGCCATGAGTCGTCTCGTTACCGTTGCTGCCACCCAGATGAGCTGTTCCTGGGATCGCCAGGCCAATATCGACAAGGCTGAAAAGCTGGTCCGTGAAGCGGCTGACAAAGGCGCGCAGATCATCCTGATTCAGGAGCTGTTTGAAACCCCGTATTTTTGCCAGAAGCCCAATGCCGAGTATCTGCAGTTGGCCACCACCATCGATCAGAACCCGGCCATTGCGCATTTCAAGGCGCTGGCCAAGGAGCTGCAGGTGGTATTGCCGATCAGCTTTTTCGAGCTGGCTGGCCGGGCGCGCTTCAACAGCATCGTGATTATCGATGCCGACGGCAGCAACCTGGGGTTGTATCGCAAGAGCCATATTCCCGATGGCCCCGGTTATCACGAAAAATATTATTTCAACCCGGGCGACACCGGCTTCAAGGTCTGGCAGACCCGCTACGCCAAGATCGGCGTGGGTATCTGCTGGGATCAGTGGTTCCCTGAGTGTGCGCGCAGCATGGCGCTGATGGGCGCGGAAATTCTGTTCTACCCCACGGCGATTGGTAGCGAGCCACATGATCCGAACATTACCTCGCGCGATCATTGGCAGCGTGTGCAGCAGGGCCATGCCGGCGCCAACCTGATGCCCCTGGTGGCAAGTAATCGCATCGGGCGCGAGGAGCAGGATGACTATGACATTACCTTCTACGGATCTTCCTTCATTGCCGATCAGTTCGGCGCCAAGGTCCAGGAATTGAACGAGACCGAGGAAGGCGTACTGGTGCAGCAGTTCGATCTGGATCAACTCGAGCATATCCGCAGTGCCTGGGGCAGCTTCCGTGATCGCCGGCCCAATCTGTATGGCCCGATCAAAACCCTGGATGGTTCACTGGAGTCCTGATCCCGATGTATACCTTGCACAGTACGCCCCGCGCCGATGGTTACAGCATGCCTGCCGAATGGGCGCCACACAGCCAGACCTGGATGGTCTGGCCCGAGCGCACGGACAACTGGCGCCTGGGTGCCAAGCCAGCCCAGGCTGCTTTTGCTGAAGTGGCCCGCGCGATCGCCAGCTTTGAGCCGGTCACCGTGTGCGTGTCTGCGGCGCAGTACGAGAACGCCAATCTGCAGCTCAGCCATCCGGGTATCCGCGTGGTCGAGTTGACCACAGACGATGCCTGGGTGCGTGACACCGGCCCGACCTTCGTCACCCATGCCCAAGGTGGGCTGCGTGGCGTAGATTGGACCTTCAACGCCTGGGGCGGGTTTAACGGTGGTTTGTATTGGCCATGGCAGCGCGATGATCAGGTCGCGGACAAGATTCTTGGCCTGGTGCGTAGCCCGCGTTACCGCACCGAGGGTTTCGTGCTGGAAGGCGGAGCCTTTCATGTGGACGGTGAAGGTACACTGATCACCACCGAAGAGTGCCTGCTCAATCCCAATCGCAACCCGCACCTGGTGCGTGAAGAGATCGAGATCAAGTTGGCCGATCACCTGGGTATCGATAAGGTCATCTGGCTGCCTGAAGGGCTGTTCAATGACGAAACCGATGGCCACGTCGATAACTTCTGCTGCTTTATCCGCCCCGCTGAAGTGCTGCTGGCCTGGACTGATGATCCCGAGGATCCGAATTTCGATCGTTGCCAGAAAGCCTTGCGCGTACTGGAAGCCAGCCGCGATGCCCAGGGCCGTGAACTCACCGTGCACCGCATGCCGATTCCCGGGCCTATGTATGCCACCGCAGAGGAGTGTGCAGGAGTAGACCGGGTGGCGGGCTCGCAGCCGCGCGATCCGTCGATTCGCTTGGCCGGTTCTTACGTGAATTTCCTGATCGTCAACGATGGTATCGTTGCGCCGAGCTTCGATGATCCGCAGGATGAGCCAGCAAAGGCACTGCTGGAGAAGCTGTTTCCGGATAGGCGGGTAGTGATGGTGCCGGGGCGGGAGATTCTGCTCGGCGGCGGCAATATTCATTGCATCACCCAGCAGCAACCCCAGGTTTGATCGCCAAAACAGGCCCCGCCAGGCAGCGGGGCCTTTTGTAGCTTAGTCGGCCAGTTGCTGGCGTCCGCGTTTCACCGCAGCCAACACCTGCTTGGGTGCAGTGCCGCCGATATGGTCACGGGCGTTCACCGAACCCTCCAGCGTCAGCACTTCAAACACATCCTGCTCGATCTGATCGCTGAACTGGCGCAGTTCTTCCAGGCTCATCTCGGCCAGATCCTTGCCTGACTCCACACCGTGTTTCACCGCATGCCCGACGATTTCATGGCAGTCGCGGAACGGCAGACCCTTGCGTACCAGGTAGTCAGCCAGATCGGTCGCGGTAGAGAAGCCGCGCAGGGCCGCTTCGCGCATGGCCGGTACCTTGGGCTGGATCGCCGGGATCATGTCAGCGAACGCACGCAGGCAATCGCGCAGGGTGTCGGCAGCGTCGAACAGCGGCTCCTTGTCTTCCTGATTGTCCTTGTTATACGCCAGCGGTTGGCTCTTCATCAGCGTCAGCAGGCCCATCAGGTGGCCGTAAACCCGGCCGGTCTTGCCGCGCACCAGCTCAGGTACATCCGGGTTCTTCTTCTGCGGCATGATCGACGAGCCGGTGCAAAAGCGGTCGGGCAGATCGATAAAGTTGAACTGCGCACTGGTCCACAGCACCAGTTCCTCGGAGAAGCGCGACAGGTGCATCATCGCCACGGAAGCGGCGGCGCAGAATTCGATGGCGAAATCCCGATCGGATACGCCGTCCAGCGAATTGCCGGATACCGCATCAAAGCCGAGCAGTTCGCAGGTCATCTCGCGGTCAATCGGATAGGTGGTGCCGGCCAACGCGGCGCTGCCCAGCGGCATGCGGTTGACGCGCTTGCGGCAGTCGAGCAGGCGTTCACGGTCGCGGCTGAGCATTTCGAACCAGGCCAGCAGGTGATGGCCGAAGGTCACAGGCTGCGCGGTCTGCAAATGGGTAAAGCCGGGCATGATCACATGGGCATGGCGCTCAGCTTGATCCAGCAGGCCGGTTTGCAGGCGCGTCAGTTCGACCAGAATGATGTCGATCTCTTCACGCAGCCACAGGCGGATATCGGTTGCGACCTGATCGTTGCGCGAACGGCCGGTATGCAGCTTCTTGCCGGTCACGCCGATCTGCGCAGTCAGCCGCGCTTCGATATTCATGTGCACATCTTCCAGATCGACGCGCCAGTCGAACTGGCCGGTTTCGATTTCGCTCTGGATGCTGCGCAGTCCAGCGAGGATGCTGTCGCGTTCTTCGTCGCTCAGCACGCCGACCTTGGCCAGCATGGTCGCGTGGGCAATCGAGCCCTGAATGTCGTGCTTGTACAGGCGCTTGTCAAAATCCACCGAGGCGGTGAAGCGGGCGACAAAGGCATCCACCGGTTCACTGAAACGGCCACCCCAGGATTGATTGGTTGTCTGATCTTGGCTCATAGGTCGCGTTGGCTCGCAATTCGAAAAGTTTGGCTGGCAAAGGTCGTAAGCATACCACTTCATGCTTGCGTGATGGCGCCCGGCTGGCAGACACTTGGCTGATGAAGAACGGACTCTGGACACTGCTCAGAAAACCTTACGCGGGGGAAGATTTCTTCCTCCCGGATCTATGTTCCTCCATGGCGGTTTTCACCCTGGTGGTCCTCGCCGAACTGATGGTGCTTATTCTGGTGCTGGCGGTACCGGTTGCCGACGGCTTCAATTGGCTGAACCTGGCTATGGCCTCCCTGTTTGTGCAGTGGATAGTGCTGCTCTCTGCCGCGCTATTGTGCCGCTTGCGCGCGTGGATGCAGCGCCGGGCGCTGCTGCTGGCGCTGGCCATGTGTTTTACCGTGGTCGTGGGCCTGACGCTCTTTTTCAGTGTCATGGCCGACTGGGTGCTGGATGCCGGCATGCTCGGCACGCCGGAGCTGCATGGCGGGCAAATGCTCAGGCACGGTCTGATCGCGCTGATCATGACCAGTCTGCTGCTGCGCTACTTCTACCTGCAACAGCAATGGCAGCGTCAGCAACAGGCGGAACTGAAGGCACGGCTGCAATCCTTGCAGTCACGCATCCGCCCGCATTTTCTGTTCAATAGCTTGAACAGTATCGTCAGCCTCATAGATAGCGCCCCCGCAAAAGCTGAAAACGCGGTGCTTGATCTGGCCGACCTGTTCCGCGCCAATCTGTCCGAGGCCGATGGTGTCGCGACCTGGGAAGAGGAGTTACGCCTGTGCCAGGGCTATCTGCGTATTGAGCAATACCGGCTCGGCGAGCGTTTGCAGGTCACCTGGAATACTGATGGCATGCCATCAAACACCCCCATTCCCTTGCTGACACTGCAGCCTTTGCTGGAAAACGCCATCCTGCATGGTCTGCAGCCGCGTCTTGAAGGCGGCGATATTCGTATTGACGCACGCTGGGATGAGGGTCGCGTCGAACTAGTGGTATCAAACAGTTGTCCACCACTAGAGACCTCCCATCAAGGTGCGCGTATGGCGTTGGATAATATTCGTGCTCGGCTTGTCGGGCTTTTCGGGCCTACTGCTAAAGTCGAATCCTGGCGTGAAGAGACGCGCTTCTTCAGCAGGCTGGTCTATCCTTGTAAACACCCGTCGTCCATTTTGCAGAGAAGTCATTAAGGCATGAAAGTACTTATCGCCGATGATGAACCCTTGGCCAGAGAGAGACTGGCCCGACTGATAACCGCCTTGCCTGGCTACGACCCGCTGCCCACTAGCGCAGCAAATGGCCAGGAGGCACTGCAACTGATTGCCGAGCAGCAACCGGACATCGTGCTGCTGGATATACGCATGCCGGGCATGGACGGCCTGCAGGCCGCCGCCAAGCTATGTGAAATGCCCGATGCGCCGGCCGTGATCTTCTGTACGGCGCATGGCGAATATGCGCTGGAAGCCTTTGCTGTCAGTGCCGTGGGCTACCTGCTGAAGCCGGTACGCAGCGAGGATCTGGCCGATGCGCTGGCCAAGGCGCAGAAGCTGAATCGCATGCAGCTGTGCAACCTGGGCCGGGCGAATGGCCAGGGCGAGGTGATGCAGGCGCGCAGTCATATCAGTGCTCGGACCCGCAAGGGTGTGGAGCTGATTCCCATTGATGATGTGCTGTACTTCATCGCCGATCACAAGTACGTGACATTGCGCCATACTGACGGTGAAGTCCTGCTGGACGAACCGCTCAAAGCTCTGGAAGATGAGTTTGGCGATTATTTCGTGCGCATCCACCGCAACGCGCTGGTAGCAAGGCATCGTATTGAGCGCCTGCACCGCAGCTCTATAGGGCACTTTCAGTTGCAGCTCAAGGGCCTGCCTGGTGACGCCCTGACCGTCAGCCGTCGGCATGTGCCCGGGCTGCGCAAACTCATGGGCCAGTTGTGACCTATTCGTTCAAAACCCTTGGTGTGATACAGACCCGCGTGGATGCCAGCCTGGGCATGGCGTATCATGCCGGTTGGTTTTGAACGAGAATCCCATGAGTCGACATCTGCGAATTGCCACCCGCAAGAGCGCCCTGGCCCTGTGGCAGGCCGAGTTTGTCAAAGCGCGCCTTGAACAATTGCACCCCGAGCTGACCGTCAGCCTGGTGCCCATGGTCAGCCGCGGCGATCAACTGCTTGACTCGCCGCTGGCAAAAATCGGCGGCAAGGGGCTGTTCGTCAAAGAGCTTGAGACCGCAATCCTCAACGATGAGGCGGACCTGGCGGTGCATTCCATGAAGGATGTGCCCATGGCCTTTCCCGAAGGGCTGGGTCTGTATGTGATCTGTGAGCGCGAAGACCCGCGTGATGCCTTTGTATCCAATCACTTCGAGCATGTCGACAGCCTGCCGCAGGGCAGCGTAGTGGGCACCTCGAGCCTGCGCCGTCAGGCGCAAATCATGGCGCGCCGGCCAGATCTGACCGTGCGCTTTCTGCGCGGCAATGTGAACACCCGGCTGGCCAAGCTGGATGCCGGCGAGTATGACGCCATCATACTCGCCGCGGCTGGTCTGATGCGTCTGGGCTTCGATGAGCGCATTCGTTACGCGATGCCCCCCGAAGAAAGTCTGCCAGCAGGCGGTCAGGGCGCGGTGGGCATCGAATGCCGCAGCGCCGATACCGAATTGCATGCCTTGCTGGCGCCGCTCAATGATGAGGACAGTGCGCTGCGCGTGCGCGCCGAGCGTGCACTCAATACGCATCTCAACGGGGGTTGTCAGGTTCCGATTGCCTGCTATGCCGAGCGCGCCAATGGCCAGTTGTGGCTGCGCGGCATGGTGGGTAACCCGGACGGCACGCTACTGCTGACTGCCCAGGCGACGGGCGCGGATTCGGCGCCGGAAGCGTTGGGTATCCAGGTAGCAGAAGACTTGCTCGCCCAGGGCGCTCAACAGATTCTTGATGCGGTTTACCAGGACGCCCAACCGCAGTGACCGGTGTGCTGCTGCTGACCCGAGCGGAGCCGGACAACCAGCGTCTGGCCAGTGCCTTGGCTGCGCTTGGGGTAAGCACACGCAGCCTGCCGCTGCTCAGTATCGAGCCGCAACCCGAGTCCCCGGATCAGCGTGAGCTGATGCTCGATATTGATCGGTATAACGCGGTCATTGTTGTCAGTCCAGTCGCCGCCAGACTGGGTGTGGAGCGGTTGGATGCTTACTGGCCGCAGATGCCGGTCGGGATTGACTGGTTTGCGGTGGGGCATAGCACCGCGGCAATACTGCAAGCGGCCGGGCTCCCGGCGCAGGCGCCGGATCAGGGCCAGGATTCTGAGGCTCTTATGGCTTTGCCGCGCTGGCAGGCTCTATTAGGCACCAATCACCTGCGGGTGCTGATCTGGCGCGGCGTGGGTGGACGCGAGTACCTGGCGCAGGCGATCCGCGACAAGGGTGGGCGGGTAGACTATCTGGAGTTTTATCGGCGCTGCCCCGCGGACGATTTGCCGCGCGGGCTGCAGAAAGCCGCTGGCGCCGGTGTCACGGGTATACTGGTGCTCAGCGTGCAAGCGCTGGAATACTGGCATCAGGCGGCCGCCGGGCACTGGCCGCAGCAAGTCGGATGGCGCTGCTGGGTGCCTAGCCAGCGTGTGGCAGACAGGGCAGCGGCATTGGGCTGTCGGGACATAATTGTATGCAACGGTGCGGATGACAGCGCCGTGATCGAAGCCGTAAAGGCTCATCCGCTGACGTGACAAGGGGAATAGTGTGAAACCGACAGATCAGAACAACAACAGCGGCAAGGGCAATAAAAAAGCCAAGGGCGACCCGGTTCCTACTGCGGCGCAGCCTGTCGATCCGACAAAGCCTGTAGAGCCCGCTGTCATGCCTGCTGCTACGCCCACTGACGCCGAGGCGAATGCCTTGCTCAGTGGCGCTTCCTCAGCGACACCTGCCTCAGCCAGCGATGCATCCTTGACCAAGGATTCTGTAGCGGCATCAGCAAGTTCCGCTGTTGCGACATCTGTTGCACCCTCTCCCGCACCGCTACCGGCGGGTTCGCCCGTGGCAGGCGCGGCGGCGAGTAAAGATTCGGTCACCAGAGATTCGGCTGGCAAAGATCAGTCTAGCAAGCCCGAGCCTTCCTCATCCGCCAAGTCCACCTCCAAGCCGGCGGCGGGCTCGCCACCTCCTGGCTCAGTACCTCCTGGAAGCACACCGCCCGGAGGGTCGCCTCCCGGTGGAACGCCTCCCAGACCGGCGACGGTCAAGCCAGGGCCGGGTCGGGGTGTTTCTGCACTGGCGTTACTGGTGGCCCTGGCGGCACTGGGGCTCAGCGGTTTGCAGTGGTATCAAACCGATCAGCGACAAGCCAGTGAGGCCGCGCTGAGTGAGCAAGTGGCACAGCTGCAGGCTGCTCAGGAACAGAATCAGCAACAGCTAGAGGCTCGTCTGGAGGGTTTGCCAACGGCCAGCGAGTGGCAGCAAATCGAAGGTTTGAGCGCTGACCTTCAGCGTAGCCAACAGGCGGTCAGCCAGCGACTGGACACCCTGCAGGGCGATGCCCAGTCTGACTGGAAATTGGCTGAGGCCGAGTATCTGCTGCGCCTGGCCAGCCTGCGCCTGCTGGCTTCGCAGGATATTACCTCGGCCCGTGAGCTGCTTTCTGCGGTCGACAATATTTTGCAAAACCAGCCTGACAGCGGCGTATTTGCCGTGCGTGAGCAGTTGGCGCAGTTCCAGGGCGAGCTGAGCTCGCTGCCTGAAATTGACCGGGCTGGCGTCTATCTGCGCTTGGCGGCGATGCGTGAACAGGTCACCCGGCTGGTTGCCTTGCCGGTGCCGGTATTTGATCCGGAGGAGCTGAGCGTTGAAGAAGAGTACGAAGATCGGCTAGCCCGACGTACCCGCGCCGAGCGTGTGCTGATGCGTCTGGAGCGTTATGTGCGGGTCGACTTCCAGCGCGGAAAGGTCATCACCCCGCTGCTCGACGAGGCTGAGCTGCAGCGGGTTCAGCGCACCTTGCAACTGACCATGGAGCAGGCCCAGTGGGCTGCGCTGCGCGGCGAGTCCGATGTGTACACCTCCAGTCTTGAACAGGCCGACGGCATGCTCAGGCAGTATTTCGAGCTGGAAAATCCGCAGGTGCAGGCCATGCAAAGCCAGCTTGAGAGCCTTGCCGAGCAGGAGGTCAGCCTGTCGCCCCCGGACCTGTCGCCTTTGCAGCAAGGTCTGGCAGCCTATATCCAGAGCCGCCGCAGCCTAGCCACGGGTAATGGGGAGGCTTCAGAATGAGTAAAAGTTATCTCGCCGTTCTGGCTGTGCTGCTGGTTGCAGCGCTGCTGGGCATGGCCGTTGCCGAGGACCCCGGTTATATCCTGATTGCCTGGCGCAACATGTCCATAGAGACGAGTATCTGGGTCGGCGTGGGCTTTCTGCTGGCTCTGTGGCTGTTGTTGTCACTATTGCGCGCGGTCATCCGGGTGCTGAATGTATCGGGGCGGCGTATCAACCCCTGGTCACGGCATAATCGCGAGCGGCGCGCCAATCAGGTGGCCACCCGCGGGCTTCTCGAGTTTGCCGAGGGCCACTGGAGCAACGCCTTGCGGCTGCTCAAGCGCTCGGCTCCGCATACCGAGCAGCCGCTGATCAACTATCTGGCGGCGGCACGTGCAGCACATGAGCTGGAAGACTATGTCGAAAGCGAAAGTCTGCTGCGCGAAGCCTATGAGACCATCCCTAAAGCTGATGTGGCCATCGCGGTTACCCAGGCGCAGTTGCAGATTGCCCGCGGGCAGTTGGAACAGGCGCTGGCTACGCTGACGCGCTTGCGCAAGGACCATCCCAAGCACCTGTATGCGTTGAAGCTGATGGGCCAGCTGTATGCGCGGCTGGAAGACTGGCAGCGTCTTGAACAGTTGCTGCCCGAGCTGCGTCGCCACAAACTGCTCAAGCCCGCTGATCAGCAGGCGCTGGAACATCAGGTTTATATCGCTCTGCTCAGTCAGGCGGGCGTGCGCGGGCAGCATCAGGAACCCGGTCAGACCAACGCCGTAACAGCGGTGTGGGAGCCCTTGCCCAAGCAGCTCAAGCAGGACCCTGCGCTGATCGAAGCTTACTGCCTGCAACTGCGGGTGCTGGGGCACTCGGAGCTGGTTGAAGAGACCTTGCGCCATGCACTGCGTCAGACCTTCAACGAGCGGCTGGTGCACCTGTATGGTTTGGTCCAGGGCAAGGATCCTGCCAGACAGCTGACCACGGCCGAGCATTGGCTGACTGAACACCCGCACAATGCGACGCTGTTGCTGGCATTGGGTCGCCTGGCTCTGCGCAATAGTCTATGGGGCAAAGCCCGGGAATATCTCGAAGCCAGCTATGCCAGCCGACGTGATATCCAGACCTGCGCCGAACTGGTTCGGCTGCTGGAGCATCTGGGCGATCATGCGGCCAGCCAGGCCATGCTGCGCCAGGGTTTTGAGCTGATGGCCAATGACCTGCCGGTATTGCCCATGCCGGCTCCCCGCTGAGCTGATCCAGAAACGCGCCCCCGGTTAACCCCGGGGTGCGTAACTGAACACGTCGGCGTGCATCTGTTCAGCAGGCATGCCCGCTTCAACCAGTGCGTCCAGCGTGGCATAGACCATGGCAGGTGACCCGCTGACATAGAACTCGTACTCACTAGGATCGCCTAGATCCTCAGTGATAGCCTGGTGCAAAAGCCCTTGGCGGCCAATCCATTCGGGGTGGTCACTGACAATCTGATGCACTACCAGCTTGCTGTTTTGCTGCCACGACGCCCAATGGGCGGCCTGATAAAGCTCGTCCCCGTGGCGCACCCCCCAATACAGGTGGATCGCATGCGCAAAGCCGACATTCAGCAGATGCTGAACCATGCTCTGCATCTGCGACAGGCCCGTGCCGGCAGCAATCAACACGACTGGCCTGTCGGGTAACTGGGCCAGGTGGCAGTCGCCCAGGGGTACTTGTACATGGGCGATGCGCTTGTCACGCAGCTCGTTTATCAGCTCCAGCGTAGCGGGTTCGCGGCCGAGAATATGCAGCTCCAGATCGCGGCCTTCATGGGGCGCCGAGGCGATGGAAAAGGCCGAGGCCTCGCCGTCGGGGCGCGTCAGCAGCAGGTATTGGCCAGCGTGGTAGCGCAGCTGTTTGCCTGCCGGCATACGCAACAGCACACGCCAGACCTCGCCACCGAGCGGCTCGCAAGCGGCCACCTGACAGGCAATCGCGTTCAACGGTAATTCGTTTGGAGCCAAGATACCCTCCCATAGAAGTTCGCAGTCCTGCATTGGCTCGGCCAGGCAGGTATAGATCTCGTCGCCGCCGAGCCGTGCTTGCCCGGCTTGATGCGCCTGCCCGCTGACAAGCGTAGCAGCGCAGATATGGCAATTACCATTACGACAGCTTTGCGGTGCGGTAAATCCCAGGCGCCGCGCGGCATCCAGTATCCGCTCAGCGGGCTGTACCTGCAGCACATGCCCGCGCGGCTGGATCAGCACTTTGTAGTTGCCGCTGTCAGTCAATGCCCAGTTCCGCCCAGATGGCGTCTACCCGCTGTTTTACGGCAGGGTCCTGGGCGATGGCGATGCCCCACTCGCGGCTGGTTTCGCCTGGCCACTTGTTGGTAGCGTCCAGACCCATCTTGCTGCCCAGGCCGGAGACCGGCGAGGCAAAGTCCAGATAGTCGATCGGCGTGTTATCGATCATCACCGTATCGCGCTTGGGATCCATGCGTGTGGTAATGGCCCAGATCACATCATTCCAGTCGCGGATATTGATGTCGTCATCGGTGACGATAACAAACTTGGTATACATGAACTGCCGCAGAAAACTCCAGACGCCAAGCATGACGCGCTTGGCGTGCCCGGGATACTGCTTCTTCATCGATACGACCGCCATGCGGTATGAGCAGCCCTCTGGCGGCAGATAGAAGTCGGTAATCTCCGGAAACTGCTTTTGCAGAATCGGCACGAAAACTTCATTCAGAGCCACGCCCAGAATGGCCGGCTCATCCGGTGGGCGGCCAGTATAGGTGCTGTGGTAGATCGGCTTTTCACGACGGGTAATCCGCTCGACGGTAAAGACCGGGAAGCGATCCACTTCGTTGTAGTAGCCGGTATGGTCGCCGAACGGCCCTTCATCGGCCATCTCGCCTGGATGGATGACGCCTTCGAGTACAATTTCAGCGCTTGCAGGCACCTGCAACGCCGAGCCACGGCACTTCACCAGCTCGGTGCGCTGGCCGCGTAATAGACCGGCAAAGGCGTACTCGGACAGGCTGTCCGGTACCGGGGTTACAGCGCCGAGAATGGTGGCAGGATCCGCGCCCAATGCCACGGCAATCGGGAAGGGTTCGCCCGGATGCTTTTCACACCATTCCTTGAAATCCAGCGCGCCGCCACGATGGCTGAGCCAGCGCATGATCAGCTTGGTACGGCCAATCACCTGCTGGCGGTAGATCCCCAGATTCTGACGTTCCTTGTTTGGCCCCTTGGTGACGACCAGGCCCCAGGTGATCAGCGGGCCGGCATCGCCGGGCCAGCAGGTTTGCACCGGGATGGCGCCAAGGTCGACATCTTCACCTTCCAGCACCACGGCCTGGCAGGGCGCATCACGCACCACCTTGGGGGCCATGGAAATGACCTTGCGGAAAATCGGCAGCTTCGACCAGGCGTCCTTCAACCCCTTCGGCGGATCAGGCTCCTTGAGAAAGGCCAGCAGTTTGCCGATCTCGCGCAGCTCACTGACCTCCTCCGCGCCCATGCCCATGGCCACCCGCTGCGGCGTGCCGAACAGGTTGCCGAGTACCGGCATGTCATAACCTGTGGGATTTTCGAACAGCAATGCAGGCCCACCCTGGCGCAGGGTGCGGTCGCAGATTTCGGTCATTTCCAGTACGGGGGAGACGGGCGTCTGGATGCGCTTGAGTTCGCCGCGCTGTTCCAGGCCTTTGATAAAGTCGCGTAGATCGGAGTATTGCATTGGAGCTTCAAGCCTCAAGCGGCAAGCTGCAAGCAGTCCGGGGATTGCATCAGCCTGGTTTGTCTGGTCGGAAGCGCATTATGCCGACAAAATAGCCTGTCGGGGGGCGTAAAGTGCAACAAGCTGCAAGCAGCGCAGGGCTACTTGCAGCTTGAGGCTTGGCGCTTGCAGCTTAGTTTTTGCTGCGCTTCATCGACTGGAAGAATTCATCGTTGGTCTTGGTGTCTTTCAGACGATCAAGGAGGAATTCAATCGCGGCGATTTCGTCCATCGAGTGCAGAATCTTGCGCAGGATCCACATCCGTTGCAGTTCATCTTCGCTGGTCAGCAACTCTTCACGGCGGGTGCCGGAGCGGTTGATGTTGATCGCAGGGAATACGCGGCGCTCGGCAATCTTGCGATCCAGGTGGATCTCCATGTTGCCGGTACCTTTGAACTCCTCGTAGATCACTTCGTCCATCTTCGAGCCGGTATCGACCAGGGCCGTGGCAATGATAGTCAGGCTGCCACCTTCCTCGATATTCCGCGCAGCGCCAAAGAAACGCTTGGGCTTCTCCAGGGCGTGGGCGTCAACACCACCGGTGAGGACCTTGCCGGAGCTAGGAATCACAGTGTTGTAGGCACGGGCCAGACGGGTAATGGAGTCGAGCAGGATGATCACGTCTTTCTTGTGCTCAACCAGGCGCTTGGCCTTTTCGATCACCATTTCAGCCACTTGTACGTGACGGCTTGGCGGTTCGTCGAAGGTCGATGCAACCACTTCGCCGCGCACGGTGCGCTGCATCTCGGTCACTTCTTCCGGACGCTCGTCGATCAGGAGCACGATCAGATGGCATTCAGGATTGTTGCGCGCGATATTGGCGGCGATGTTCTGCAGCATCAATGTCTTACCCGCTTTTGGCGGGGCAACCAGCAGGCCGCGCTGGCCCTTGCCGATCGGTGCACACAAATCGATGATCCGCGCCATCAGGTCTTCGGTCGAGCCGTTACCGGCTTCCATCGTCAGGCGCTGGGTCGGAAACAGGGGCGTCAGATTCTCGAACAGAATCTTGCTCTTGGTGTTTTCCGGTTTGTCGAAGTTGATCGAGTCAACTTTCAGCAGCGCAAAATAACGTTCGCCATCTTTCGGCGGGCGGATCTTGCCGGAGATGGTGTCGCCAGTGCGCAGGTTGAAACGACGGATCTGGCTAGGCGAGACGTAAATGTCGTCAGGGCCAGCGAGATAAGAGGAGTCTGCGGAGCGCAGGAAGCCGAAACCGTCCTGGAGGATTTCCAGCACGCCATCACCGTGAATATCTTCACCGCCCTTGGCATGCTTTTTCAGGGTGGCGAAAATCACGTCCTGTTTACGCGACCGGCCCATATTTTCCAGGCCCATCTGTTCGGCGATTTCCAGCAGTTCGGTAATTGGCTTTTGTTTGAGTTCAGTCAGGTTCATAGGGTCGGTAGGATATAGTGTCTTTCGGCAGGACGGGTTAGTAACAGGCCGCCATAAGGCTATGGGGCGATGGGTTTGGCTGATGTTGGAAAGCCACGGCCGCAGGGTGCGGCAAAGAGTTGATGGGCAAATCTAGCACTGCTTGTGGGTGACGTCCATAGCTGGCAAGCAGAAAAACACCCCCAGCCAGAAAAAAACGCGCCGGGGGAAGGCAATCAGATATTGCTGTCGAGGAATGCAGCCAGCTGTGACTTGGACAGCGCGCCGACCTTGGTGGCCTCGATGTTGCCATCCTTGAACAGCATCAGCGTTGGTATGCCACGCACGCCATATTTCGGCGGGGTATCGGCATTTTCGTCGATGTTCAGTTTGCAGATCTTCAGTTTGCCTTCATATTCCTTGGCAATCTCGTCGAGCACTGGGGCAATCATCTTGCACGGACCACACCATTCAGCCCAGTAGTCGACCAGTACAGGGCCATCTGCCTTCAGCACTTCGCTGTCGAAGCTGCCGTCGGTGACATGCACAATCAAATCACTCATTCGTCTCTCCAGGGGATCAAGGGCTTGCTGGCCCTCACTATAGCATCACCCGAACGAGAAGCGGAAGGCGGACGCCAGCAGGCACAAGGTCACGTTGGGGTGTTAGAATCGGCGCAAACACCCTTTGAGGCTGGCGCATGGTGCAGAGAAAACAGGCTGATATTCCATTGGTCGCAGCAATTGACCTGGGGTCAAACAGCTTCCATATGGTGCTGGCCAAGGTCGATCATGGCGAAATCCGCATTCTGGAGCGTCTTGGCGAGAAGGTGCAGCTTGCTGCTGGCCTTAACGAGCAGGGTGACCTGACTGAGGAGGCGATGCAGCGCGGCATTGACTGCTTGCGCCGTTTTGCTCAGCTGACCAACGGCTTGCCGGAGGGCGCGGTACGCATCGTCGGCACCAATGCCTTGCGTGAAGCGCGCAATCGCGCGCAGTTCATGCGCCAGGTGCGGCAGATCATCGGTCACCGTGTTGACGTGGTTTCAGGCCGGGAAGAGGCGCGTCTGATCTATCTCGGTGTAGCCCATACCCAGGCCGATGATGCCGGCAAACGCCTGGTGGTGGATATCGGTGGCGGTAGTACCGAATTTATCGTGGGTGAACGTTTTGAATCGATTCTGCGCGAAAGTCTGCAGATGGGCTGTGTTTCCTTTACCCGCCTGTACTTCCCCGACGGCAAGGTGACGCCCGGGCGTTACGCGCAGGCCTATACCGCTGCACGTCTGGAGCTGATGCAGATCGAGCAGGCGATCCAGCGCCTGGGTTGGCAGGAAGCGGTCGGCGCTTCGGGCACCATTCGTACGATCCGCCAGTGCATTCAGTCGGGGGGGCGCAGCCAGGATGAATTGACCCCCGAAGGGCTGGGCTGGCTCAAGCGCAAGCTGTTCAAGGCCGGGCAGGTCGACAAGCTGGATATTCCTGGCCTCAAACCGGACCGGCGCCCCATTCTTCCGGCGGGCCTGGCGATACTCGAAGCCATTATCGACGCCCTGGGTGTACAGGTGATGAGCCATTCCGAGGGCGCGCTGCGCGAGGGTGTACTCTACGACCTGCTCGGCCGTCACCGCCATGAAGACGTGCGTGAGCGTACGCTCAGTGCCCTGATGGAGCGCTGCCATGTGGATCTGGAGCAGGCGGCGCGGGTCGAGAGCAAGGCGCTGAGCCTGTTTGGCAAGGTGTCTGTGGCCTGGGGTTTGGATGACGACAACGATAAACAGGCCAATATGCTCTGTTGGGCGGCGCGGGTGCACGAGGTTGGGTTGGATATTGCGCACAACCAGTATCACAAGCACGGCGCCTACTTGATCGAACATGCCGATCTGGCCGGTTTCTCACGCCAGGAACAGCAGGCATTGGCCCTGCTGGTGCGCGGGCATCGGCGCAATCTGCCGAGTGCTGAACGCCTGTCGGAAATCGGTGAGGAAGCCGTCACGCTGCTGCGCTTGTGCATGCTTCTGCGTCTGGCGATTCTGTATCACCACATTCGCGGAAACCAGACGATGCCGGAGCTGCAGGTTGAGGCTGGCGAGACCCATCTGGATCTGCATTTTCCAGATGGCTGGCTGGATGCCAATCCCCTGACCCAGGCTGATTTCGCTCAGGAAGCGCAGTTCTGGGCCAAGGCCGGTTATACGTTGACGGTACGCTGAGGGGAGCTGGCCAGCTTCTCCAGCAGAGTGCTCTGTGCACTGCGGGCCAACTGGTTCCCGGTCGGGCTGCTGCGCACATAGGTGCCGTCAGTTTGCAGTATCCAGCTCTGGGTATTGTCGGTCATGAACACCTGTAGTTCCTGCTTGGCTCGGGTGATCAGCTTCTTGCCCTCAAGGGGGAAGCAGGTTTCCACGCGCTTGTCGAGGTTACGCTCCATCATGTCCGCGCTCGACATCCACACCTGCTCCTGGCCGTCGTTGAGGAAGTAATACACCCGGCTGTGCTCCAGAAACCTGCCGATAATCGAGCGTACGTTGATGTTGTGCGATACGCCGGGCACGCCCGGGCGCAGGCAGCACATGCCACGCACGATCAAATCGATTTTCACTCCAGCCTGTGAAGCCTTGTAAAGTGCCTTGATGATCTTTGCATCGGTCAGGGCGTTGGCCTTGGCAATGATATGCGCGGGCCGGCCCGCTTGCGCTGTCAGGGTTTCCCGGTTGATCAGCTCCAGCAGGCGCTTTTTCAGGGTAAAGGGCGCCTGTAGCAGTTTTTTCATGCGCAGGGTCTTGCCCATGCCAATCAACTGGTTGAAGAGTTTGTGCACGTCTTCGGTCAGTGCTAGGTCCGAGGTGAGAATACTGTAATCGGTATAAAGCCTGGCGTTGCCGGCATGGTAGTTACCAGTACCCATATGGACATAGCGCCTGAGCAGCTTTTCTTCGCGGCGCAGGATCAGCATCATCTTGGCGTGTGTCTTGAAGCCGACCACGCCATAGATCACCACGGCCCCGGCCTGCTGCAGGCGGCTGGCCAGTTGCAGGTTGGATTCCTCGTCAAAGCGAGCACGCAGCTCGATCACGACGGTCACTTCCTTGCCGTTCCGCGCGGCCTCGACCAGCGCGTTGACGATCTCGGAGTTGGCGCCGGTGCGGTAGAGCGTCTGCTTGATCGCCAGTACGTTGGGATCCTGCGCGGCCTGGCGCAACAGGTCGACGACCGGGCTGAAGGACTCGTACGGGTGCTGGAGCAGAATATCCTGCTTGGAAATAGCCTGGAACAGGGTGTCTGCACTCGACAGCAGCTTCGGGATGCCCGGGCTGAAGGTTGGGAACTGCAGGTCGCTGTGGTTTTCCAGTCCTGTGATCGAAAACAGCCGGGTCAGGTTAACCGGTCCATTGACTTCATAGAGTTCGGACTCATTCAGGCCAAACTGCTTGAGCAGGAAATCGGTCAGGGGTTTTGGGCAATTATCGGCTACTTCCAGCCGTACCGCATCACCATAGCGGCGCGACAGCAGCTCACCGCGCAATGCGCGGGCCAGGTCATCGACTTCGTCCGGGTCAACGATCAGGTCAGCGTTACGTGTCAGGCGGAACTGGTAGCAGCCGAGTACTTTCATGCCGGGGAACAGATCGTCGGCATGGGCGTGGATCATCGACGACAGAAATACGAAATTGTCGCCGCCTGAGCACAGTTCATCAGGCATGCGAATCAGCCGCGGCAGCGAGCGCGGTGCAGGAATGATCGCCAGCCCCGAGTCACGGCCAAAGGCATCTGTACCCTCAAGCTGGACGATGAAGTTCAAGCTCTTGTTGACCAGCAGTGGGAACGGATGCGTGGGATCCAGGCCGATCGGGCTGATGATCGGCGCCACTTCCTGCCGGAAGTAACGGCGTACCCACAGCGTCTGCTTGTGCGTCCATTGGTGGCGACGCACGAAGCGAATGCCCTTTTCCGCCAGTTGCGGCAGCAGCATGTCGTTCAGTAGCGCGTACTGCCGGGTGATCTGCTGGTGAGCAATTTCACTGATCTTGGACAGAACCTGTTGCGGCTGAAGGCCGTCTGGCCCGGTCTGTTCGCGGGCGAAAGTGATCTGCTTCTTCAGGCCGGCTACGCGGATCTCGAAGAACTCGTCAATATTGCTGGAGAAGATCAGCAGGAATTTAAGGCGCTCAAGCAGCGGATAGGACTCATCCAGCGCCTGCTCAAGCACGCGTATATTGAACTGCAGTTGCGACAGCTCGCGGTGAATGTAGAGCTCGGGCGCGTTGATATCCGCTGCCGGCGCTGAGGGCTCACTCGGCGCCGGAAGGGCTGGCAGCTCCTCGACTACCTCTGGCGCGATCTCGGGTATCTCGTCCAGCTCTTCGCGCACTGCTGTCACCTCTTGCATGATTACCTCAAAATGAATTGCTTGTAAGTCTAGCCGCGTTCCTGCAATTGGCGGGCGGCCGTTTTGGCAAAATAGGTCAGAATGCCGTCTGCTCCGGCACGCTTGAATGCGGTCAGAGACTCAAGAATCACCGCTTCACTTAGCCAGCCGTTGGCGATCGCCGCCTGGTGCATCGCGTATTCACCGCTCACCTGGTAGACGAAGGTGGGCACCTTGAAGGTACTTTTTACCCGCTGAACAATGTCCAGGTAGGGCATGCCCGGTTTGATCATGACCATATCCGCGCCCTCTGACAGGTCGCAGGCGACTTCATGCAGGGCTTCATCCGAGTTGCCTGGATCCATCTGGTAGGAGGCTTTATTGCTTTTACCCAGATTGCCGGCCGAACCGACCGCATCACGAAAAGGGCCGTAATAGGCGCTGGCATACTTGGCAGAGTAGGCCAGGATGCGCGTGTTCACGTGTCCTGCTTCCTCCAATGCACGGCGCATGGCGCCGACGCGGCCATCCATCATGTCGGAGGGTGCGACTATGTCGGCGCCGGCTTCGGCGTGGGAGAGAGTCTGTTTGACCAGGGCGTCAATAGTGATGTCGTTGAGGACGTAGCCGTCCTCGTCGATGATGCCGTCCTGGCCGTGGGTGGTGAAGGGGTCGAGCGCCACATCGGTAATTACCCCAAGCTGCGGGAAGGCCGCTTTCAAAGCGCGAGTGGCACGCTGGGCCAGGCCTTCGGGGTTCCAGGCTTCGGCGCCGTCCAGCGATTTGCGCTCCAGCGGGGTGACCGGGAACAGCGCCACCGCAGGAATGCCCAAGGCAACCAACTCGGCCGCCTCTTCCACCAGCAGGTCGATGGATAGCCGCTCGATACCGGGCATGGAGCTGATGGCTTCACGCTGCTGCTGGCCTTCCAGCACAAATACCGGGTAGATCAGGTCATCCACGCTGAGCCGATGTTCGCGCACCAGGCGCCGAGAGAAATCATCACGGCGCAGGCGGCGCAGGCGGCTGTTGGGGAACTGGCGATTCACGGCATCAAAACTCACGGGAACTCCTCGGGCGCAAAGTAGGGCCAATATTGGCCAGCTTGCTTTGTCCCTATCTGGTTGACGTTATACGTCCAGATTATGACGGAATTGCGACAGCAAGCGTAATGCCATTTGTTCCTTGGGGTCTGATCCGGGCTGCTGGGCGAGTTCGACCCGGTTCCGGCCCAACGCTTTGGCGCGGTAAAGCGCAGCGTCGGCGGCGCCGAGCAAGGTATCGAATATATAGCCCTGCTGATCGGAACAGGCCACCCCCAGGCTGACGCTCAAGGGCACGGGCGTGTCTGCCGTGTGCCATGGCTGGGCGCATAGGCCCATGCGAATGCGCTCCGCGACCTGGCTGGCGCTTTCGGTATTCAGCCCGGGCAGCACCAGTACAAATTCTTCGCCGCCGTAGCGCCCGAGCAGGTCGTGGGCGCGTAAATGCTGGCGAATCCTTGCGACCATATGACACAGCACCGCATCGCCGGTCTGATGGCCAAACTCGTCGTTGATCCGTTTGAAATGATCGGCGTCGAGCATGATCAGCGTGACCGGCAGCGCCCGCTCCCGAGCGTTGTGCAAAATCTGGCTAGCCTGTTCGTGGAGGCTGCGGCGGTTTAGCGTGTCGGTCAGAGCATCCCGTTCCGACAGATGATGCAATGCCATTGCGGTGCGATAGTGGGTCATCAGGATAAAGCTGCTGGCCAGGCCGATCTGGGCGACCATCGCCCCGAGCAGGGTGGCGCTCTGCAGCGGGTTATCGCTTATCGCTACGGCGGGTGACAGGCTGGTCAGGCTGGCAATGGCGCGTAGCGTCAAGCCTACGCCGCAGAACAGCGCAACGCTGCCGGCCAGCCAATAGCCAGTGCGTAGCGGCTGTTCAGCGGGGATCAGCAGATCGCGTGCGCACAGCAAGCTCATGCTCGCCAGGACAATCGAGGCTATGCCCAGCCGTGCGGTCAGACTGTCGAAATGAAAGCGGAAATACCATAGCAGCAGCATGACCAGCAAAGCGGCGAGGATGGGTCCGGCCTGGGGTTGGCTGGCACCTTTGAATGCGCGAATGCCCAGCCAGGTTACGCCGACGCCCAGCGTCATCAGGCCGTTGGCCAGTACTATCGACAGGCTGTGATGAATATGGTCCTGATTGACATTCAGCAGCAGGCCCAGCATTAGCGCAAAGTTGCCGAGCGCCCAATGCCGCAGGCCTTCTGCGCTGCCGGCGTGCCAGGCAGCTACAAACAGCAGCAGGGTGGTGCTTAGCGTGACCAGCGAAAGCGCAACGCCAAGTGAAGTGATATCGAGAGAGCCGAGCATGGGCGGGCTTGATCCTTGTCCGGCGGTGATGGAGCCGGATCCCTGAAACGCGTCACAACGGGATTAAGCGGGCAAGATTACTTATGTGCAGGCAGTGGCGGAAGCTAGTGTGGGCAGTGATTGTTCAAGTTGTGGATAGGTTTGCATTCTTGATATCGGAGGGTTGTACAAGGGGTTCATAAATATTGTACATACAATAATTATTGTATAGGTATTGTGGCTGGGATAATATGCTGCAATTGTATGCCGTTCCATTCCAAGGTTATTGAGGTCTCTTTGCCAGGTTCCCTCGGGTACTTCCCTCGCCGTTTGTTGGTCAGCGTTCTGCTGCTAGGTTGGCTGGCTGGTCTGGCGTGGGCGTTCTGGTGGTTTGAAGGGCGTTATGTCAAAGCCTTCGAACGCCCTGCCTATTTCAACGCGCAGCCGGTGGCACCGCCCTTTCCCGTTGGCCAGGTGCAGGTGCTGCATGTATGGCAAACGGGCTGCCCGTGCAACGGCGGGCATCAGGACTATCTGGCGGACATGACCGCGCGCTTTGGCGCGCAGGGTGTGATGTTCGCCCGCGCCGGCCAGGAGCAGAGCGCCGGGTTGCCCGATGCGTTGGCGCCACTGCCACATTGGCCGTTGCCTGCAGAATGGGAAAACTGGCCCGGTGCGCCGGCCGTCGCTATCTGGGATGCCCAGGGTCAACTGTCCTACGTTGGCCCCTATAGTGATGGCGCCCATTGCAACAGTGACAGCAGTTTTATCGAGCCGGTCATCAAGGCACTGCTGGCGGGCCGCTCGGTAACGATCAATACGCAGGATACGGTGTCCTGTCTGTGTGACCTTCAATAGGTAAGTCAATCATGCCGGCGACATCTGTGCACTCGTTCCACCTTCGCGCTCTGTACCATAAGGCAGATCGCACCATGCTGGGCGTGCTCTGGCTGTGTCAGTTGTATGCGCTGGCTCTGGCGCCCTGGCACTCGACCTGGGCCCAGGCGCTGCTGGTCGGCGGCGGTACCTTGTTGGTAATGCACCTGCTCAAGGCGTTGATTGGCGGCAGCCGGCTATTTCGCTGTGCTATGGCCGCCGCGCTGATGGTGATGTCGGCCTTGCATATCAATCAGAGCCAGGGGACGGTGGAGATGCACTTTTCCATCTTCGTGCTTCTGGCCTTTCTGATCTATTACCGCGACTGGTTGCCTATTGTGGTGGGCGCGGCGGTGATCGCTGTCCACCACCTGCTGTTCTTCTATCTGCAATCTCAAGCACTGGGTGTTTGGCTTGCGGCCGAGGCTAACTGGGGGCTGGTGTTCGTGCATGCCGGTTACGTGTTGGTGGAAGCGGCGGTGCTGGTCTATCTGGCGCGGCAAAGCTATGTGGACGCACTGGAAGGAGAAATGTTGGCCAGCATGACCACCGGCATGATGGGTCATGCGGATGGGATGGATCTGACTCGGCGGGCCCAACTGCGCACTCCAATGCTGGATTCGTTCAATGGCTTTGTTGGCCAACTGGATCAGTTGGTTGCCGGTGTGCAAGGCAATTTGCGACAGGTCAGTGACGTGGGGGCGGCGGTTACCGCTAAGGCCTACCAGGTACGCGAAGGTGCTGACCAGCAGGCCGCTGAAGCGAATTATATGCTGCAGTCCATGGAGGCGCTGCGCAAAGCCACGGCGCAAGTGGCGCACAACGCCGACGATGCGGTCAGGTCCGCGCGAACTGTCAACGAACATGCTCAGCAGGGTAACCAGGGCATGCAGCAAATCCGTCAGGAAGTTGAGCTGCTAAGCGATGACTTGAAGGAGACGGGCGGCGCGGTGGATAGCGCAGCGCAACTGGTCAGCGATATTCACCAGGTTATCGATGTCATCAAAAGCGTCGCAGCGCAAACCAACCTGCTTGCATTGAACGCAGCCATTGAAGCTGCTCGTGCCGGCGAACAGGGCCGCGGGTTTGCGGTGGTCGCTGATGAGGTGCGTAACCTGTCGCAACGCACTGCAGCGTCCACCACCGAAATCGAAGACTATATAAACCGTCTGCAGCGCGCTTCCGCGTCGGCTTCGCAGGCGATGCAGCGCAGTCAGGCCTCGGCCGAACGGTGTTCTGGCTCAGCGGATGCGGGTGCGCGCACGCTGGCGGGTATGGTCGATGAGGTAACGCGTATATCTCGGCTTAACGACAGTATCGCTGCGGCGACCCAGGAGCAGGCCATGCTGGGCGATGATGTCAGTCAGCATCTCAGGGGCGTGACTTCGGTCGCCCAGACCAATGCAGGCCAGGCTGTGGATCTGGCAGAGCAGGCGCAACGCCTGGACACACTGCGCGTACAGCTTGAAAGCCAGGTACAGCGCTTTGTGACCAGCCCTGCTCTCAGAGCGTAGCGAGCAGGCGGTCCAGTGAGTTGGCAAAGGCCTGCTTGTCCTTGTCGTTGTATGGGGCGGGCCCGCTGCGCCCGGCCAGACCCGCGCCGCGCAACTCATCCATAAGATTGCGCACGGCCAGGCGCTCGCCCACATTGGACTTGTTGTATACCTCGCCGCGTGGATTGATCGCGGTGACCTTGCGCTCTACCAGACCGGCAGCCAGAGGAATGTCGGCGGTTACTACCAGGTCGCCAGGACGTGCATGATCGATGATGTATTGGTCGGCAACGTCAGCGCCACTGGCAACGGTGACCTGCCGCACGCCAGGGCCAGGTGGCAATACCTGAGGGCTGTTGGCGACCAGTATCAGTTCTATCTGTCGACGCCGAGCGGCGCGCACGACGATATCGCGCACGGGGCGGGGGCAGGCGTCAGCATCAATCCAGAGCGTCATGGTCGTCATTTCCACTAGGGTAAGCCGCTATTTTCGCTCAAAGCACAGGAGGTTGCAGCATGGATCTGGGGTTCGAGCGGGATAGGCCAGCGAATATCCTGATTACCGGCGCCAGTCGGGGTATTGGTCTGGCGTTGGTGCAGCAGTTATTGCGGCGCCGCGACATCGGCCAGATCTTTGTTGTGGCCCGCCATGCGCCGCAGGATGACTGGCCTGCGGACTCACGTCTGGTCCCGATGCTAGCGGACCTGACCGACGAGCAAGCGCTGGCCGCGCTGGCCGCCGATCTGGCAGCGCGCTGTGAGCGACTAGACATGCTGATCAATACGGTGGGCTTTCTGCACGAGGAGCAGGGCCAGCAGCCGGAAAAATCCCTGCGCCAGGTCACCCTTGCCGCGTTGCAGCACAGCTTCAGCATCAACGCGGCTGTACCTATTTTACTGGCCAAGGTCTTGCTGCCGTTGTTGCGCGGCAAACATCGCTGCGTATTTGCGTCGCTATCCGCCCGGGTCGGCTCGATTGGCGACAACCGTTTGGGCGGCTGGTATGCGTACCGGGCCAGCAAGGCGGCGCAGAATATGCTGATGCGCACCTTTGCCGTGGAGTGGCAACGGCTCAATCGGAACGGGATCTGTCTGCTGCTGCATCCGGGCACTACCGACACAGAGCTGTCGCGACCCTTTCAGGCCAATGTGCCGGAGGGCAAGCTGTTCACTGCGGACTATGTCGCACAGCGGCTACTGGCAGTGATTGCCGAGCGCGTCCCGGAGGATACCGGGCAGTTTTTTGCCTGGGATGGCAAGACGATCCCCTGGTAAGCAGCAGAGCTTAGGCGTTGTCTGCTTCGCTGAGGGCTTCAAGCTCCTCGTTGCCCTCAAGCCAGCGCTCTTCCAACTGGTCAATCAACTGCTTGCTCGCGGCCTGACGGGCCAGCAGCGCCTTGAGCTTGTCCTTGTTGTCCTGGCTGTAGATGTCGCCATCGGCCAGCGCGCTTTCAATCTCGGCCAGTTCCACATGGGCTTTGCCCAGGTCCTTTTCCAGCTTGTCGATGGCCTTTTTCAGCGGTGCCAGTCGCAGGCGTTGCTCTGCGGCCAGGCGCCGCTGGGTCTTGGCGTCTACGCGCTCAGGCTCGGCACTGCGATCACCGGCGTTGGCGGCCTTGGCTTCTTCCTGCTGTTGCTGGCGGAAGCGCGCCAGCCAGCGCGTATAGGTGTCCAGATCGTCTTCGTAGGTTTTCAGCCTGCCATCAGCCACCAGCCAGAGTTCGTCCGTGGTGTCGCGGATCAGTGCGCGGTCGTGGGACACCAACAGCATGGCGCCTTCAAACTGCTGCAAGGCCAGCGTCAACGCGTGGCGCATTTCCATATCCAGGTGGTTGGTCGGCTCATCCAGCAGCAACAGGTTGGGCTTTTGCCAGGCGATCAAGGCCAGCGCCAGCCGGGCTTTTTCGCCGCCGGAGAAATTCAGTACCGGTTCTTCAGCGCGCGCGCCGTGGAAGTCGAAGCCGCCAAGAAAGTTGCGCAGGGCCTGTTCGCGTTCCTGTGGTGCGATGCGGGCCAGGTGCAGCAACGGGCTGGCCTTGGGGTCCAGGCTATCAAGCTGGTGTTGGGCAAAATAGCCGATGGCCAGATGCTCACCGGTTTTCAATTCGCCGGCCTGCAGTTGCAGGCTGCCGGCGAGGGTCTTGATCAGCGTGGACTTGCCGGCGCCATTCGGGCCCAGGACACCGATGCGTGCACCGGGCACCAGTTGCAGTTTGACCTGCTCCAGGATCGGCTGGTCGCCGTAGCCTAGCTGACCTTGGTGCAGATCGATCAAAGGGCTGGACTGGCTGTCGGCTTCGCGGAAGCTGAACGAAAATGGCGAGTCGATATGCGCCGGGCCGATATTCTCCATACGCTCAAGCGCTTTCAGCCGGCTTTGTGCCTGCTTGGCCTTGCTCGCCTGGGCACGGAAACGGGCGATGTACTTCTGCATGTGCTCGCGTTGCGCCTGCTGCTTTTCAAACGCTGCCTGCTGCTGCCCCAGGCGCTCGGCGCGGGTGCGCTCGAACTGGGTATAGCCACCGCGATACAGCGTCAGCTTGCGAGCTTCGACATGCACGATATGCTCAACCACGGCATCAAGAAAATCCCGGTCGTGGGAGATCAGCAGTAACGTGCCCTGGTAGGCTCTGAGCCAATCCTCCAGCCAGAGAATCGCGTCCAGATCCAGGTGGTTGGTCGGCTCGTCCAGCAGCAGAAGGTCCGATGGGCACATCAGCGCCTGGGCCAGATTCAGGCGCATGCGCCAGCCACCGGAAAAATCCCCGACCTTGGCTTCGCATTGTTCGCTACTGAATCCCAAACCGGCGAGCAAGGTGCGCGCCCGGCTGTCTGCGCTGAAGCCGTCGTGGGCCTCCAGTTCGGCGTAGAGTGTGCCCAGCTCTGCTGCCAGGTGCTGAGCCTCGGCTTCGGCCAGGCGTTGCTGAATGTCACGCAGGCGCGCGTCGCCATCGAGCACGTAATCCACCGCAACCCGGTCGAGGTTATCTATCTCCTGCTGCATGTGCGAGATGCGCCAGTCAGGCGGCAGGCTACAGTCGCCCGCGTCAGGGCTGAGCTCACCGCGCAATAGCGCGAACAGGCTGGATTTGCCGGCACCATTGGTGCCGAGCAGGCCGGCCTTCTGGCCAGGGTGCAGGGTAAGGTCAGCATTCTCCAGCAACCGCAGGGGGCCACGTTGGAGTGTCAGGGATTCGATCTTGATCATGGGGGCGGAGTATATCAGTGCGCAGAGCTACTGTGCTCGGTGATCCGCTCAGGTTAAGCTGCTACGCATGAACACCACACCCTTGAATCTGCTAGACCACGTGCATCGCCTGTACCCACAGCCGGGTGTCGAATCACTGCTGTTGCGTTTACAGGACGAGTACGGCCTGGATGTGCTCCTGCTGTTGACCGCCTGCTGGCTGGCCAGCCGTGGGCAGCCCGTCGAGGGCACGGATTGGGCGGGGATCTGCGCCGAGCAGCATGATGCTCACCATCGGGTGATACTGCCGTTGCGCGCAGCACGCAGAGCGGTGGGCGAGCATGACCGGGATACCGAGCTATACGCTCAGATCAAGGCCTGTGAACAGGCCGCTGAATGGCGGCAGTTGGAGCGCCTGGGCGAGTTTTGTGAAAATCATGGGGTGATCAATAGCGGCGGCATGAGCGCTGATCTGCATTTGCAGGCCAGTTGTGAAGCGCAAGGGGTTGAAGCCAGCGCCGCGCTGCGTATTCATCTGGCGGAGTTGGCCGGGCTGGCTGCCCGGCCGTTGGCGAACCGACCTAGGCGCTAGGCTGTTCAGCTGGCTTGCGCTTGCGGCGGGGGCTGCCGCCGGCCTGGGTGCTTTTTGATCGCGGCGCAGGTGGCTTACCGCGTTTTTCGATGGCCTGACCGGCCTGACCTTCAATGCGTTCCAGGCCCTTACCAATGCGCAGTGTCTGGCGAATGTCGTCCTGCAATTGGCGGGTGTAGAGCTCGGCGGCCTTGCGCGCCGTCTGCAGTTCTTCCATCGCCTGCTGCAGCGTGCTCAATTTGCTCTGGGTTTTTTCCAGCGACTTGGCGTCATTGCCGCTGGCTTGCCGGGCGGCGAGTTTTTCCTCGGCCTCGGCGAGCTTTTCCTGCAATTTGGTGTGCTGCCGATTGAGCTTTTCCAGTGCCTTGCGGGCGTCATTTTCCGCCTGTTGACAGGCTTCGCCCAGATGCTCGTTGAGCGTCCGAGTCAAGGTTTGCAGCAGATGCAATGGGGTGGTGACCTTGAGGGCCTGCTTGGCAACTTTGGTGTCTTTCACGACGCGCTCCGGTTCATTACAGGGTACTGAGCATATCTTTATGCGCAGTGTGCAACACTTCAATCAGGCAATCTTCCAGCTCGAATCGCTCATGCAATAGCCCGCCAAGATGGCGCAGGCGATCCTGCATCAGAACTTCATCTGCGCCAGGCGCGGGCTCGCCGTACTCGTCATTGAACTGCACCGCCGTTTGCGTGATGGTTTCAATGCGTGGATAGAGCTGCTTGGCCAGGGCGATGCCGCCCAGGTCGTTGAATTCTTCGGCTTCGCGGATCAGTTGTTCATAGACTTCGAAGTGGCCGGCAGACATGTAATCGACCAGCACATCGCAAAAGGATTCAAGGCTGGTATCAGGGCTTGGGACAGGTGCGGTGCGGTCACGCAGTGCGGTGTATTCAGACACCAGTTGCTTGCGCTCGGCGAGCCACCGGTCGATCAGTTTATGTACGCCGCCCCAACGTTCCTGAGCTGTAGTGCAACTGTCCAGCATGATCCACCTCTGCGTTTTTTTAGCCATTTAGGCAGGGGCGGCCTAGCCTTTCCGGCCCAGCCTGTTCCCTCGTGGACGACCAGCATAGGCCAGGCGAGGGCAGTGCATCAAGGCTTATAGAAGTTCAGCGTGACCTGGCCAAGTTCGATGCCCCATTTGGACATGCTGGCGCGGTTGAGCATCACGCGATCGTCGATCAGATACATCCAGTCATCGAAGTCGACCAGCCAGGTCTTGTCATCCACTTTCAGTCGCAGGGTGTATTTCCAGTGGAAGGCGTTGCCAGCCACTACGCCGACCGCTTCGCCTTCGACGTCATCGGCGGTACCCCGCCAGCTGCCGTCGGGCTGCTTGACCAGGGTCCACACGCGGCGCTCCAGGGTGCCATCGGAATAGGTAAATTGCTCGTCCAGCACGCCGGTATCGCCGTCCCAGGTGCCGGTCATCTTGACGTGGAACCGACGTGCCACTTCGCCGTTGCGCTTCTGAAACATGCCCCAGGCTTCCAGATCGCCGTTGAAGTAATCCTGCAGCCGCAGTTCCGGCTTTTCGTTGGCGTAATCATCAACCTTGGGGCCGGCACAGGCGACAAGCGTGACGGTACAGGCCAGTAACAAGGTCTTGAGGAACAGGCGCATGGTGGTTCTCCTGATTAGTCGGTACTTCGCAAGAGCTGCATCAGCCCGAACAGGGTCAGGCCAATAAAGGCCAGCAGCGTGCCCTCGGCGATGCTCAGCCCCATGAATGTCCAGTCGACCTTGGCGCAATCGGCGGTGCCGCTGAACAGCAGGCTGAGCATCTCCTGCATCGGCAGCACGTCGATCATGTAATCCAGGCTTGGCAGGCAAGAGGGCAGTTGGTCTGCGGGTTGGTGCTGAAGCCACACCTGGCGGCCAGCAACCGCAGCGCCCACTGCGGCAAACAGCGTCAGCACAAATGCATAAACCCTAGCAGCAGTTCGGCGTTGCGCGCCTTGGCCAGGTAGCGGGTTATGGATGACCGCAATCAGGGCGACCACGCCGACCATGATCACCAGCACACGCTGAATGATGCACAGCGGGCAGGGCTCAAGGCCGAGTACATGCTCCATATAGAGTGCAATAGCGATCAATGTAGCGCAGAAAATCAGGGTGAGCAGGTAAAACGGTCGGGAAGCGGGCAGAGCCATGGTGTATCCGTCTGAGCAGGTGGCAGGCGAGATACCTTAGAACATGGTGCACAGACTGACAAGCGGGCAGAGAAAAGCGGTTGTAACAAGCGCAAGTTGCCCGGTCATGAATGACCGGGCAGGACCAATCAGGCGTTGCCTGCGGGCTCTTCGGTGCGGCGCTGTTCCGCTTGAGCATAGAGCGCGTCAAAGTTGACTGGCGACAGCATCAGGGGAGGGAAGCTGCCGCGCAGAACCAGATTGTCGATCGCTTCGCGGGCATAGGGGAACAGGATGTTAGGGCAGAAAGCGCCCAGGGTGTGGCGCATGGCAGCCTCATCCAGACCATTGATGGCGAAAATACCGGCTTGCTGCACTTCGGCAATAAAGCTTACGTCATCTTCACCGTTGGTCACGGTAGCAGAGAGGCTCAGCACCACTTCGTGGATACCTTCCTGCAACTGGCTGTGACGGGTGTTCAGATCCAGGTTGACCTGCGGGTTCCATTTGGCCTGGAATATCGAAGGCGCCTTGGGGGACTCGAAGGACAGGTCCTTGACATAGATGCGCTGCAGGCTGAACTGAACCTGTGGCTGATTGCCCTGGGCGCCGTTTGCGCCGTTGGCTGCTGGATTGCTCTGGTTTTCTTCGGCCATGGTGAGGGTCCTTAATATTGTGATCTTGTTTAGGGTTGATTTGCCAAGCGTCTACTTGGCCAGCATTTTGGCAAGCTTGCCGGAGCGTTCCAGTGTCATCAGTTCATCACAACCGCCCACGTGGGTATCGCCAATCCAGATCTGCGGTACGGACGTGCGCCCGCCTGCCAGGCGCGTCATTTCAGCGCGCACCTTGGGCTGGCCATCTATCGATATTTCCTTGTAGTCGACACCCTTGGCAGCCAGCAGTTGCTTGGCGCGAATGCAGAACGGACAGTAGTTGCTGCTGTAGATAGTTACATCTGCCATGTTATTTCACCAGCGGCAGGCTGTCAGCACGCCAGCCGGCGATACCCCCGGCCAGGCGGTTGACGTTAGTGTGCCCAGCAGCTTTCAACACTTTTGCGCAGGGACCGGAATGTTGGCCGTTGCCGCAGACCAGTAGCAGCGCCTTGTCCTTGTGCTTGTCCAGCTCGCTCATGCGCTTGGCCAGGGCCTCGGATGGAATATTCACGGAGTCGACGATGTGCCCTGCGGCGTAATCCTTCTTCGAGCGGACGTCCACCACTACGGCATTTTCGCGGTTGATCAGCGCGGTAGCCTGCTGGGTGGATACGGTTTTACCACCCTTGCGGCCTTCGGTAATAACCAGCAGGGTCATGACCACCAGAAAGGCCAGTGCCAGCAGGTAGTGGTTGCCGAGGAACTCGGCCATTTGGGCGAAAAAGTCTAAAACGCGTTGCATGTGGATGCTTCCGGATCGATAAAGTGCGCCAGTATACACAGCCGGGCGCAGACGCAGAACCTTCCGGGCGTAAAGCGGGTCGAAGATGCACGCATGACAGGCCCTGGCCAGCCAAGTAAACTGTGGCCAGTAGCCTGTCAGGCGCTGCAAGACCATGGCGCCGTCACTAAGCAACCCTTCAAATGGTGAGTTAATCCGTTATGACCGCAGCTCCGAAACCCCTGGTTCTGATGATTCTGGATGGCTTTGGCCACAGTGATTCGCCTGATTCCAATGCCATCATGGCGGCACGTACCCCGGTGTGGGATCGGTTATGGGCCAGCTCGCCCCGTACGCTGGTGTCAGGTTCGGGGATGGATGTGGGTTTGCCGGACGGGCAGATGGGTAACTCCGAAGTCGGTCACATGAATCTGGGTGCCGGGCGCGTTGTCTATCAGGACTTTACCCGGGTGACCAAAGCCATTAGTGATGGCGATTTTTTCACTAACCCGAATATCTGCCAGGCGGTCGACAAGGCCGTTGCGGCGGGCCGCGCCGTGCACGTCATGGGGCTGCTATCTCCCGGTGGCGTCCACAGCCATGAAGAACATCTGGTGGCCATGGTTGATCTGGCGGTGCGCCGCGGGGCGAAGAGTGTGCTGGTGCATGCGTTTCTCGACGGCCGCGACACGCCACCCAAGAGTGCTCAGCCTTCATTGCAACTGCTTGAAGATGCTTACCAGCGCCTGGGTGCAGGGCGCACGGTGAGCCTGATTGGCCGTTATTTTGCGATGGACCGCGATAATCGCTGGGACCGGGTCGAGCAGGCTTATCGTCTTATTGTTGAAAGCCAGGCCGAGTTCACTGCCGAGCGGGCTGAAGATGCCTTGCTGGCTGCTTACGAGCGTGGCGAAAGCGACGAGTTCGTCAAAGCGACGCGGGTCGGCGCTGCTGAGCCCGTGCAGGATGGCGATGCGGTCATTTTCATGAATTTCCGTGCAGATCGTGCCCGCGAGTTGACCCGTGCCTTTGTCGAGCCCGGCTTCAGCGGCTTTGCTCGTGCGCGCCAGGTGCAGCTCGCCGGTTTCGTGATGCTGACCCAGTATGCAGCAGATATACCCGCACCCTGCGCCTATCCGCCGGCATCGCTGGATAATGTGTTGGGCGAGTACCTGGCCAAGCAGGGCAAGACTCAGCTGCGGATTGCCGAGACTGAAAAGTATGCGCACGTGACCTTCTTCTTCTCTGGCGGCCGGGAACAGCCCTTTGCCGGTGAGGAGCGCATTCTTATACCTTCGCCGCAAGTCGCTACCTACGACCTGCAACCCGAGATGAGCGCGCCTGAAGTGACTGACCGCATGGTCGAGGCGATCGATCAGCAACGCTATGACGTGATCATCGTCAACTATGCCAACGGTGACATGGTTGGCCATACCGGTGACTTCGACGCAGCGGTCAAGGCTGTCGAGTGCCTGGATGAGTGCATACGCCGGGTGACCGAGGCGGCGGCGCGGGTGGGTGGTGAAGTGCTGATTACCGCAGATCACGGCAACGTCGAGCAAATGTCCGACGACCATACCGGTCAGGCACATACTGCCCATACCTGCGAGCCGGTGCCTTTCCTGTACTCGGGGCCACGGCATATCAGCATGCGCGAAGGGGGTATTCTGTCGGATGTGGCGCCCACGATGCTGACGCTGCTGGGCCTGGAGCAGCCGGTGGAAATGACTGGCAGATCCATTGTTACTGTTACATCCTGAGCCCTCACCTCCATTCGGATACCGCGCATGCAGCGACAGCCTGTAAATAAAGGGTTCTTCACCAGCCAGGTGTTGGCGCTCACGCTGATGTTCTCGGTTGGGGTGCTGGCTGCTTTGCCGCTGGCGGCGCAGGAAAATGATTCGCGCGAAGCGCGGGCCGAACTCAAGCAGACCGAAGCGGAAATTGCGCAGCTCAAGGCGCTGCTGGATAACTTCAAGCAGGAAATGTCGGGTCTGGAGTCGGACCTGAAGAAGAGTGAAAGCGAGATTGGTCGTCTGCGCCGCGAAAGCCAGGAAATCGAAAAACAGATAAAGGAAGGGGAAACCCGCCTGCTGGACCTGCGCTCCCAGGCTGCCGATCTGCAGGTAGCTCTGACTGAGCAGGAGCAGCAGATAGCACGGCAGATCAAAGCCGCCTACATGACTGGCGACCAGGACTACCTGAAGCTGGTGCTCAATCAGGATGACCCTGCGCGGGTAGCGCGGATGATGCGCTATTACGAGTATGTCAGCCGCGCGCGCGTGACCGAGATAAGCCGCTACACCGACACCCTGGAGCAGGTACGGATTGCCAGCGCCAGCATTGCCGAACAGCAGGCAGCGTTGCTTGCTGATCGCGAGCAGTTGGCCGCCAACCAGCAGGGTTTGCAGGCCGAGCAGGCCTCCAGAACCAAGCTGTTGGCTGGCCTGCAAAGCCGCAGCCGCAGTCAGAGCGAGAAGCTCAAGACGGCTGAGGCCGAGCGTGCGGGGCTGGAGAAGCTGATCAAATCCATTGACGAGGCCATCGTCAGCATTCCCACGCCGGCCGGCAGCCTGCCGTTCGCCCAGGCCAAGGGTAAGCTGCCTTCGCCGGTAAAAGGCCGGGTGCAGGCGCGCTTCGGTAGCCAGCGTGGCGACGATGCTCGGCTGAAGTGGGACGGCGTGTTGATCGCTTCCGAGCAGGGCAGCAATGTGCATGCAGTGCACGGCGGCCGGGTGGTCTTCGCCGATTGGCTGCGCGGCTCAGGCCTGCTGCTGATTCTGGATCATGGTGCGGGTTATCTCAGTTTGTATGGGCACAACCAGAGTCTGCTCAAGGATGTCGGCAGTTGGGTGCAGCCCGGCGAGGTGATTTCCACCGTCGGCAGCAGTGGCGGGTTGAGTGCTTCGTCGCTGTATTTTTCCATCCGCCATCAGGGCCGCGCCCTTGATCCGGCGGCCTGGTGTATGCTGTCCGGGTGAACACGCGGTTATCAGAGGCTAATGCCCGCCTGCCCCGTCTTAATTTAAGCCCTTTTGGGAGAGTTCGATGACTGCTGTGCGTATCCTTTTTGCTAGCTGTCTGTGTCTGCTGCTTGGTATGGGCCCGGCACACGCGCAGGAGATAACCGAGGCTCCTGCTCCACTGCCCCTGGACGAGCTGCGCACCTTTGCCGAGGTGCTCGAGCGTATCCGTACTGCCTATGTTGAGCCGGTGGATGATGCCACTCTGCTGGAGAATGCCGTGCGCGGCATGCTCGAAGGGCTCGACCCGCACTCTGCCTATCTGGAGCCTGAAGCCTTCCGCGGCTTGCAGGACAGCACCAGCGGCCAGTTTGGTGGCCTTGGCATTGAAGTCGGGCAGGAAGATGGTTTTATCAAGGTTATCTCGCCCATCGACGATACCCCCGCCGCGCGCGCCGGTATCGAGGCTGGAGATCTGATCGTCAAGATTGATGATCAACCGGTCAAAGGCATGAGCATCATGGATGCGGTGGAAAAGATGCGCGGCGAAGTCGGTACCAGCGTCGAGCTGACCCTGGTGCGCGGCACTGGCCGCCCCTTTGAAGTAGAGCTGCAACGCGCGGTGATCAAGGTGGCCAGTGTGCGCTCGGAGCTGCTGGAGGCCGGATACGGTTATATCCGCGTGACCCAGTTCCAGAACAACAGCGGCGATGAAGTACGCCGCGCGTTGAGCACTTTGGCTCAGGGCCAGGAGTTGAAAGGTCTGGTGCTGGATCTGCGCAATAACCCGGGCGGCGTGTTGCAGTCGGCTGTCGAGGTTGCCGATGCGTTTCTTGATCAGGGTTTGATCGTCTACACCAAAGGCCGTCTGCCCAACTCGGAAATGCGCTTTAGTGCTACGACCAACAATCCCGGCGGCAATATCCCGCTGGTGGTACTGATCAACGGTGGCTCGGCCTCTGCATCGGAAATCGTTGCCGGTGCTCTTCAGGATCAGGAGCGCGCGGTGATCATGGGTACGGACAGCTTCGGCAAAGGCTCGGTGCAAACCGTACTGCCGCTGAACAACGACCGGGCGCTGAAGCTGACCACCGCTTTGTATTACACGCCCAATGGCCGCTCCATTCAGGCTCAGGGCATCGTGCCGGATATTCGCGTTGAGCGTGCGCGCCTGACCCAGGACGCTGAAGAGCGTGGTCTGCGTGAGGCTGATCTGGCCGGGCATCTGGACAACAGCGCCCCCAGTGAAGCGGCCCCCGGTTTGGTCGGCGAGGCTGCAGAGCGCCCACAGGATTCCGATTACCAGCTTAATCAGGCACTGATCCTGCTCAAGGGTTTGAATATTACCCGCGCGAAAAAATGAGATTTGCTGTGGTCTGGCTGCTGGCGCTCCTGCTGGCAGCCTGCGGTGACAATGATCCTTCCCCGAATCAGCCAGCCGAGCGGCAAGATAGCTCGGCTGAGCTCTCCCCTAGTCCGGTAAAGCCCGCAACCAGCACCGCTGATCGTCTGCGTAGTGAGTGGATGCAGATCGAGCATGCGGGCTGGGCTGAAGCTGCGACTGCGGTCCCCCTGCCAGTTGAGCCGGCGCCGGTGGATGATCGCCCACAACTGGCGATCGTGATTGATGACGTGGGTCACAGCTATGCCCTGGGTCGGCGAATCATTGATCTGCCGGTGCCTGTGGCGTTAGCAATTCTGCCCCAGACGCTGTCAGCCGCGAGGCTTGCTACTGAGGCGCATGCCCAGGGCCAGGCGGTGATGTTGCATCTGCCGATGGAAAACACGGCGGGGCTGTCCATCGGCCCGGGCGGGCTGTATTCGGCTATGCCGCGCGAAGAGCTGCTGGCCAGTCTGGACGACAGCCTGAGTCGCTTTGCGCCGATTGACGGGGTAAATAATCATATGGGCAGCCGCCTGACCGCAGAGCGCGCGCCAATGGATTGGGTAATGGGCGAGCTGCAGCAGCGCGGATTGTTCTTTGTTGATAGCCGCACCACGGCGCAGACCCAGGCAGCCTTTGCCGCTGAGGCTGCAGGGGTGCGCAATCTGTCGCGGGATGTGTTTCTGGATAATCAGCGTGATCCGGAGGCGATTCACCGGGCTTTCCAGCGTGGCCTGGCACTGGCGCGCAAGAACGGCAGCGCTCTGTTGATCGGCCACCCCTATCCTGAAACGCTGGATTATCTGGAGCGTTGGTTGCCAGGGCTGGCTGATCGGGAGGGTGTGGTGGTGGTCAGTGTGCAAAGCATGCTGGCGCGCAAATACGCGCCGCCCGTCTCGCAGACCAATGAACCGCAAGAAGCGATTAACTAAAGGCGCATCTCGATACCGCGAGCGGCCATATAGGCTTTGGCTTCGCCGATGCTGTGTTCGCCAAAGTGAAAGATGCTCGCTGCCAGCACCGCGTCTGCGCCACCCAGGAGTACGCCGTCGGCCAGGTGCTGCAGATTGCCAACGCCGCCTGAGGCGATCACCGGAATGTGCAGTGTGTCGCTGATGGCGCGGGTGACGCCCAGGTCATAACCGCTTTTAACGCCATCCTGATCCATGCTGGTCAGCAGTATCTCGCCGGCGCCCAGGTCTTCCATTTTCTTTGCCCAGAGCACGGCATCCAGCCCGGTGGGTTTGCGCCCGCCGTGGGTGAATATTTCCCAGCGACCGGGCTCGCCCAGGGCCGAAACGCGCTTGGCATCGATCGCTACGACAATACATTGGGAGCCAAAGCGGTCCGCTGCCTCGCCGACAAATTCCGGATTGAACACCGCCGCGGTATTGATCGAGACCTTGTCCGCTCCTGCGTTCAACAAGTTGCGGATGTCCTGGATGGTGCGCACGCCCCCGCCCACGGTCAGCGGAATAAATACCTGGCTGGCCATGCGCTCCACCGTATGCAGTGTGGTGTCACGCTCCTGATGGCTGGCAGTAATGTCGAGAAAGGTGATTTCGTCCGCGCCCTGCTCGTTGTAGCGCCGGGCTACTTCGACGGGATCGCCAGCGTCACGGATGTTCTCGAACTGCACGCCCTTGACCACGCGGCCATTGTCCACGTCGAGGCAGGGGATGATTCTCTTGGCCAAACCCATGGGCTTTCTCCGAAAGCAGCTTCAAGCGGCAAGCTTCAAGCTGCAAGTAAATCAGTGAATCGGCGCGGACAGCTTATTGCTTGACGCTTGAAGCTGCGCGGTCGCACAGCGATTGCGCCTCCGCCACATCCAGCGTGCCTTCATAGATGGCGCGGCCGGTGATGGCGCCGATAATACCGGGCGCCCGCGCGTTCAGCAGGGACTGAATATCGCCCAGGTGGTGAATGCCGCCGGAGGCAATCACCGGGATGCGCGTGGCGTTGGCCAGGGCTGCAGTGGCTTCAACGTTGCAACCCTGCATCATGCCGTCCTTGGCGATGTCGGTGTAGACAATCGCGGCGACGCCATCGGCTTCAAAACGTTTGGCCAGATCGATGACCTGCACGGTGCTGACTTCAGCCCAGCCGTCAGTGGCCACGAAGCCATCTTTGGCGTCCAGGCCGACGATGACCTTGCCGGGGAATGCGCGGCAGGCTTCAGCGACGAACTCCGGCTCTTTCACTGCCTTGGTGCCCAGGATCACGTAACTGACACCAGCGCGCACATAGTGCTCGATGGTATCCAGCGAGCGGATGCCGCCACCGATCTGAATGGGCAGCTCGGGATAAGCGCGGGCGATCGCGGTAACCACATCACCATTGACCGGCTTGCCCTCAAAGGCGCCGTTCAGGTCAACCAGATGTAGGCGCCGGCAGCCGCCGTTCACCCACTTGGCGGCCATGGCCACAGGATCATCGGAAAATACCGTGGCATCGTCCATCAGGCCCTGGCGCAAGCGCACGCAGGCGCCGTCTTTGAGGTCGATAGCGGGGATAATCAGCATGTCTTGTTCCTTTGGAAAAAGAGCTTCAAGTCTTCAGCTCAAGTCTCAAGCCGGGGTGGCTTGCGGCTTGCAGCTTGCAGCTCTGGATTCTTTACCACCGCCCGTCCCAGGCCAGAAAATTCTGCATAAGCTGCAGGCCGTTGGTGTGGCTTTTTTCCGGGTGGAATTGGGTGGCGAAGATATTGTCCTGAATCACGGCGGCGGCGAAGTCGACACCGTAATGGCAGCGACCGGCCACGTGAGTGTGCTTGCCAGGCTGGGCATGATAGCTGTGCACGAAGTAGAAGCGCGCGTCCTGGTCAATGCGATGCCACATGGGATGGTCAATATTCTGTTTGACCTGATTCCAGCCCATGTGCGGGACTTTCAAGCGCACTTCACCGTCGTACAGCTCATTGCCGAAAAAGCTTACGTTGCCAGGGAACAGGCCGAGGCAATCGACGCCGCCGTTCTCTTCGCTGCTCTCGAACAGCATCTGCATGCCGACGCAAATTCCCAGCAAGGGCTTTTCCTTGACCACGTCGCGCACGACCTGGTCCAGACCGAGTTGGCGCAGCTCGCTGACACAGTCACGAATCGCGCCCACGCCTGGCAGAACCACCCGGTCGGCTGCGAGGATAACGGCTGGATCGCTGGTGACTTCAACGCGCATCGCGCCTGCGTGTTCCAGAGCCTTGGCAACCGAATGCAGGTTGCCCATGCCATAGTCGATAACCGCTACTCGGCTGGCAGTCATCGGTTACAGGCAGCCTTTGGTAGAGGGCATCATGCCGCTCATACGGGCATCTTCTTCCACCGCCATGCGCAGTGCGCGGCCAAAGGCCTTGAACACGGTTTCGATCTGATGGTGGGTATTGACCCCCTTCAGATTGTCGATGTGCAAGGTTGTCTGCGAATGGTTGACGAAGCCCTGGAAGAATTCACCAAACAGGTCCACATCAAAGCTGCCGACGCTGGCGCGGGTGTATTCAACATTCATGTGCAGGCCCGGGCGACCGGAAAAGTCGATCACCACGCGTGACAGCGCCTCATCCAGCGGCACGTAGGCATGCCCGTAACGGCGGATGCCTTTCTTGTCGCCGATGGCCTTGGCAAACGCCATACCCAAGGTGATGCCAACGTCCTCCACGGTGTGGTGGTCGTCAATGTGCAGGTCGCCACGCGATTTGATCTGCATGTCGATCAGCCCGTGTCGGGCGATCTGGTCGAGCATGTGCTCTAGGAAGGGTACACCAATGTCAAAGTCGGACTGGCCGGTACCGTCCAGGTTGATGTCGACTTTAACCTGGGTTTCCAGAGTGTTGCGCTCGACGCTTGCCTTGCGCTCCGCCATGGCGTTTCTCCGCTGAATAATCAATCAAGGGCGTGCATTATACGGGTAGCAAGGTGCTGGGGCTACAGCGGCCTGATCGCTTGTGCATATCACGCCCATAGCACTAGCCTGCGCTGCCTTTCTCCTCAGGCCCGGCAATGCGGTGGAACCGGTGGTGGAATTCATTATCCAAACCTGTTGAAACTGAGGGGGCTGTATTGCAGCGCCCGCTGAAGAGGTAGCTACTGGTTTGAAGAGCCTTTACCCTGTCGACTATCCTCAGAGTTATTGGACGTTGCGCAGCGCATAAAAGCGCGGTTATCAACGTACCCTCGGTAAAAATGTTACTTAAATATAGGAAGCATCTATGAAATCCTTTGCCAAAGTGCTCGGTCTGGTGATCTTTGGTGTCGTGCTGCTGGCGGCGGGGCTGTTGTTTTTCCTGACCCGCATGTTCGATCCGAATGATTACAAAGAGGATATCCAGCAGGCTGCGCGCGAAAAAGCCAATATCGAACTGACGCTGGGCGGTGATATCGGCTGGTCACTGTTTCCGTGGCTGGGTATCGAGCTCAAGGACGTAGGCATTGCGCCAGTGGGTGCTCCTGATCAATCGCTTGCCCAGGTCGGGAACATGGGGCTGGGCGTTGAGGTATTGCCGTTGCTGCGCCGCCAGTTGCGGATGAGTGATGTAATTCTCGACAGCGTCAGCCTGAATCTGATCAAGGATGAGCAGGGTGTGGGCAATTGGGAAAGCATTGGGCCTGAGCGCGAGCCTGCCGACCCGCAGAGCCCCGAAGGTGTTGATGTGGCTGCGGATGAGCCCGAGGAGGCCGGGCGGGACTTTGACGTGGCCATCGAGAGCGTACGCATCACCAACGCCCGAGTGCGTTATGAAGACGAGTCTTCCGGGCAGCTTCTGCAGCTGGAGGATGTGAATCTGACTACCGGAGCGCTGATCGAGGGTCAGCCCTTCGATGTGGCTTTTCTGGGCTTGCTGATTACCGAGCAACCGGCGATGCGCGTGCGGATAGATTTGAACACGGTCGCGCAGTTTGATTTTGGCCTTGATCGCTATCAGCTTGAGGCGGTCGATCTGAAAGTCGACGCCAGCGGCGAGCCCTTCTCCGGACGCGCATTGTCGATGCAGCTGCAGGGCGATGGCTTGCTGGATCTGGGTGCACAAATCGCGGAGCTTAATCAGTTGCGACTGTCGATCGCCGACTTGCGTGCCACAGGACAGATACGCGCCAGCCAGCTGGATACCGAGATGCGCCTGGATGGCCGCCTGGACGTGGCTGACTTTGATGCCCGCGCGCTGCTCGCAGCGCTTGGTCAGGATGTGCCTGAAACGACCAGATCCGGCGCGCTGGAGTCGGTTTCCCTCGGCGCCGTATTGAGTGGCTCCTCGACCAGCCTGATGCTTAACGAGTTGAAGCTGCTGGTCGATGGAACACCTCTGGCTGGTAGCCTGGGGATCGCTGATTTCGAACGTCAGGCGCTGCGTTTTGATCTGTCGGGCGGCAGCCTGAATCTGGATGACTACCTGCCGCCTGCCGAAGAGCCCGCCACCGAAGCACCCGCGCAGGCGCCCGCTGGCGGCAGCCGTTCCGATGCGGCGCCCGAAGGCTGGAGTGATGATGAAGTGCTCCCGCTGCAGCGGCTCGCCAGCCTGGACATTGACGGCAAGTTGGCGCTGGAGGAGCTGCGTTTGACCGGCCAGACCATCAAGCCCTTCGCTGCGGCGATAGGGGCACGCGATGGCCGGATCCAGGTCGACCGCCTTGATGGTGGTGTATTTGGCGGGCGTTTCAGCGTCACCGCAGAGATCGACACCAACCGCACGCCGGTCAGCCTCAAAGTGGCCCAACAATTGACCGGAATGGATTCGCTGGCGGTGCAGCAGGCCTACGACATGGGCGAGCAGATGCGCGGGCGGCTGGACCTGAATCTCAACGTTACAGCCAGCGGCAACAGTGTCAAACGCTGGATGGATACGCTCAACGGCAGCGCGCGCTTCAATGTGCTTGAGGGTGCGCTGATCGGGGTCAACCTTGAACAGCAGATGTGCCAGGCCATTGCACTGGTTAACCGCAAAACCTTGGCTGAGCCGCGCGGCAGCGAAGACACGCCCTTCAGTTCGCTGGGCGGCAGCTTCAGTATCGCCAACGGTACTGTCACCAGCCGCGATCTGGTGGCCGCGGTGCCTGGGATGGGGGTGAAAGGTCGCGGTGAAATAGTGCTGCCGGAGCAACGCATGGACTACCGCCTGGGCCTGCTGATCGAGGGTGACAAATCCGCTATGCCCGACCCCGCCTGCGCGGTCAATGAACGCTATGTGGGCGTTGAGTGGCCGATCCGCTGCCAGGGCTTCCTGCACAATGCAGCCAGCAGCTGTGGTGTGGATACCGACGGCGTCAAGCGTATCGCCGGCCAGTTGCTGGGTAATGAAGCCCAGCGCAAGGTGGAAGAAAAACTGGAAGAGAAGCTGGGCGATCAGGCGCCCGCCGTGCGCGATGCAATCAGAGGGTTGTTTAACCGGTGAGTTCTTTCGAGATGATGGAGTCTGGAATACCGGCCACCGGACTGCCGGCCACTGGAATGCCAGCCACTGGATCGCCAGCCGCCGGAATGCCAGCCACTGGATCGCCGGACGTCCTCTTTTCCGAGGCGGTGCTGGATTGGTATGACCGGCACGGGCGCAAGGATCTGCCATGGCAACATGACATGAATCCTTACCGTGTGTGGGTGTCGGAGATCATGCTGCAGCAGACCCAGGTCGCTACGGTGATCCCCTATTTCGAGCGTTTCATGCAGGTGCTGCCCGATGTTGGGGCGTTGGCCGCCGCAGAACCCGATGAAGTGCTGCACTTATGGACCGGGCTGGGCTATTACAGTCGCGCGCGTAATCTGCACAAAGCTGCGCAGCGAGTGGTAAACGAGTTCGCCGGCGAGTTTCCCCGGGATATTGAACAACTGATCAGCCTGCCGGGTATTGGCCGTTCAACCGCTGGCGCCATTGCCAGCCTGAGCATGGGCTTGCGCGCGCCGATTCTCGATGGCAACGTCAAACGTGTGCTGGCGCGCTATCACGCGGTCGAAGGCTGGCCGGGTGAGAAGGCTGTGCATGATCGGCTCTGGGTTATTGCCGAGCGCTATACGCCACATAGTCGGGTCAATCATTATACTCAGGCGATGATGGACCTGGGCGCGACGCTCTGTACGCGCAGCAAGCCTTCCTGTTTGGTATGCCCGCTGCAAGCTGGCTGTGAGGCGCGCCTGCTGGGCCAGCCCACACAGTACCCGCACTCCAAGCCGCGCAAGCAGATACCGGTACGCCAGTGTCTGATGCCATTGCTGATCAACCCTGAGGGCGAAATATGGCTGCAGCGCCGCCCGGACTCAGGGTTGTGGGGCGGGCTATGGTGTCCGCCGCAACTGGATGACTTGGCGCAACTACAGCAACTGCTGTTACAGCAGGGCTGGCAAGCCGAGGAGCCGCAACTGCTGGAGCCCTTGCGGCATACCTTCAGCCACTTTCATCTGGATATTCAACCGCTGGTAGTCCGGGTCATTGCCGGGCATGGCGTGGCCGAGGCGGGGCAGGTCTGGTATAACCTGCGCCAGCCATCCCGCCTGGGGCTCGCCGCACCGGTGAAAAAACTGCTCCAGCGGACCGAACTGATTAGCTGATGCCCTAACAGGCCCCTCAAGGAGACGCCGATGACCCGTATGGTGATGTGCCGCAAATATAAAGAGCAACTGCCTGGCCTTGAGCGCCCCCCGTACCCTGGTGCCAAGGGCGAGGCAATCTTCGCTGACGTCTCGAAAAAGGCCTGGGACGAATGGCAGGCGCACCAGACCATGTTGATCAACGAAAGACGGCTGAACATGATGGATCCTGAGGATCGGCGCTTTATCCAAGGTGAAATGGACAAGTTTCTGTCAGGGGAAGAATACGCCCAGGCCGAGGGCTACGTGCCCCCTGCAGAATAAATGATAGGTAAGGCGCTGAAAGAAGGAACAATATTTTCTTGCGGCGCTTGACACATAACCTCTTAAACCGTTTAATAGCGCCCCGTTGCCCAGATAGCTCAGTTGGTAGAGCAGAGGATTGAAAATCCTCGTGTCGGCGGTTCGATTCCGTCTCTGGGC
>CAXBEU010000009.1:0-136458 GCA_963974865.1 uncultured Pseudomonadaceae bacterium
CGCCGTACGAAGTGTATACAGGGGTGAGCGTTGCACTTATGTGTTGAATTCAGGTCCTTTGAAAGTTGAACGCACAGCATCGCCAAGCAAGCTGAAAAGCCAGCCCGGCAGGCTACGCCCGGTGCTTTCTCCTTCAAAGTTACACTTGGGTACGGCCTCCGGCCCCACTTCCATATAGCTGCGCATGCATTCCCACAAACACATCGCCGTGGTACCACCCCCACAACTGAAACCGATGCTGAAGTGCTTGTCCGCTTCTGGCGCCTCCGGGTCGGGGTTGGTAAAGCCAATCATCAGCAGCCCCTGGGTGATCTTGCCGTGACGGCCCACCATATCCACCGCCGCCGCCTCGGCGCTGACCTGCTCCCACGGCACTATCCAGTGCCGACCATCCCTCAACGTGACACAGACTTCACGGCGCTGGCGATTGAAGCGCATTGGCGGGGGGACTGGCTGGGTCAGGCCGTAGAGTACGAGCAGGATGGGAATGCCGACAATGATGGAGCCGCCGATCAGCATAAAGTTTGAAAACTCAGGTAGGCTATTTCGAGTGAAATATGCCAATAGTAGGTAAAGCATTAACGATGGCCATATCACCATCACCGCCGAGCCAATGCTGTAATCCCCTATATCGATAAACACCTCGTTCTTGCGCCAGATGGTATTGAGCACATCGCGCGGGGGCTGGCCGGTGGGTACTGCCGGGGGCGCCAGGTAATCATCGCGGGAGAACAGCCGTTTGCGGGTGCGGGGTACAGGCTTCATCAAGTCTCCTTGGGGTACAGAAACAGGGCATTGGGTTCTGCGCCCAGCGGGTAAAGCCGGGCGCCGTCCAGTACCGGGGTGGGCTCACTGGCGCGCAACGGTATGATGCCCTCTTCAGCGTCGATACTGTAGGCCAGCCCTTGCTCTCCACCCAGGGGGGTATCCAGTTCGGCCAGCAGTGCCACCGGACTATGGTAGCGCAGGCGCAAGTAGAGCCGGGTGGGTGGCCCGAAGAACGGCCGGGGCAGTTTAAAACCGCCACTCAAACGCAGTCCTTGCCCTTCGTCGGCGGGGATCCAGGTGCAGTTGCTGCCCTGCAGCCAGTACCCGCCCAGATCGCTGAAAGGAGTAGGAGCCAAGATGCTGCTAGACTCCCGCAGGGCGTCCATATTGGTCGGGTTGCCGAGCAGCGCCAGATCCAGCCGTACACTGCCCGGCTCGGCACCGGGCAGGTCAATGCTCAGGCTCTCGATATGACTCAGACTGCCGAGCAAGCTGGCACGGCGGGTTTTAATGCTCAGGCGCGGCTGGTAGAGCAACTCCACCAGCTGATTGAATTCGTTGTGTTGCTGCTCGGCGGGAATAACCTCCTGACGCCGGGCGCGGGTCTTGGACCAACAGCAACCGGCCAGATAGTTCTGCAGCGGTGTGGCCTGCTGCGACCAGGCGTACAGGTAGGCACCACCGAGCCCGAGCAGTAACAGGTTGATCGGCCCCATGCTGAGCCGGAAGTGGCGGATGGCCTGGGCGGTGGTGAGGCGGTTGGCCATGCATTAATCGGTTGGCCAGTTGGACTGGGCAGGTCGTCGGCTGGGGGGAAGCGCGGCCTGGGCCGCCTGCTCGGCAGCTTCCCTGGCAGTGCGCTCCTCGGCCAGTTCGACTTCACGCTCGGCAATGGCTTGTTCCAGTTCGGGCGACCGTCTGGCCCACTGCTCGGGTGGCAGGGGCTTGGACCATTCGATGATGGCGGGGTCGGTCAGATCAGGCGGCGGGGCCAGCTTTCTGGTTTGCAGCATTCCAGCCAGAGGGGTACCTAGAGCGAAGATGGAGAAAACCAACCACGCGGCTTTACCAAACTCTTTCGCTCTTAAATGATCCCGGATACCGATGTAGAAACCCCATACAGTTCCCCAGAATGCCCCCTTGCCCCCTAAGTTTTTGCGTACATCTTCAAAACCAGATAGATGAGATACCGCCCCCGGCCCCACCTCCATATAGCTACGCATGCATTCCCACAAACACATCGCCGTGGTACCGCCCCCACAACTGAAACCGATGCTGAAGTGCCTGTCCGCTTCTGGCGCCTCCGGGTCGGGGTTGGTAAAGCCGATCACCAGCAACCCCTGGGTGGTCTTGCCGTGACGGCCCACCATATCCACCGCCGCCGCCTCGGCGCTGACCTGCTCCCACGGCACTATCCAGTGCCGACCATCCCTCAACGTGACACAGACTTCACGGCGCTGGCGATTGAAGCGCATTGGCGGGGGGACTGGCTGGGTCAGGCCGTAGAGTACGAGCAGGATGGGAATGCCGACAATGATGGAGCCGCCGATCAGCATAAAGTTTGAAAACTCAGGTAGGCTATTTCGAGTGAAATATGCCAATAGTAGGTAAAGCATTAACGATGGCCATATCACCATCACCGCCGAGCCAATGCTGTAATCCCCTATATCGATAAACACCTCGTTCTTGCGCCAGATGGTATTGAGCACATCGCGCGGGGGCTGGCCGGTGGGTACTGCCGGGGGCGCCAGGTAATCATCGCGGGAGAACAGCCGTTTGCGGGTGCGGGGTACAGGCTTCATCAAGTCTCCTTGGGGTACAGAAACAGGGCATTGGGTTCTGCGCCCAGCGGGTAAAGCCGGGCGCCGTCCAGTACCGGGGTGGGCTCACTGGCGCGCAACGGTATGATGCCCTCTTCAGCGTCGATACTGTAGGCCAGCCCTTGCTCTCCACCCAGGGGGGTATCCAGTTCGGCCAGCAGTGCCACCGGACTATGGTAGCGCAGGCGCAAGTAGAGCCGGGTGGGTGGCCCGAAGAACGGCCGGGGCAGTTTAAAACCGCCACTCAAACGCAGTCCTTGCCCTTCGTCGGCGGGGATCCAGGTGCAGTTGCTGCCCTGCAGCCAGTACCCGCCCAGATCGCTGAAAGGAGTAGGAGCCAAGATGCTGCTAGACTCCCGCAGGGCGTCCATATTGGTCGGGTTGCCGAGCAGCGCCAGATCCAGCCGTACACTGCCCGGCTCGGCACCGGGCAGGTCAATGCTCAGGCTCTCGATATGACTCAGACTGCCGAGCAAGCTGGCACGGCGGGTTTTAATGCTCAGGCGCGGCTGGTAGAGCAACTCCACCAGCTGATTGAATTCGTTGTGTTGCTGCTCGGCGGGAATAACCTCCTGACGCCGGGCGCGGGTCTTGGACCAACAGCAACCGGCCAGATAGTTCTGCAGCGGTGTGGCCTGCTGCGACCAGGCGTACAGGTAAGCGCCACCCAGCCCGAGCAGTAACAGGTTGATCGGCCCCATGCCCAACCGGAAGTAGCGCAGGGCCTGGGGCGTGGTTAGACGGTTGGCCATACGCAGGCCGGTCAGGCCCATACCCAGTGCCGCCTGGGCGGCATAGACGCCGATCTGACCCTGCACCACCAGTTGGCGACGTTCCAGCCAGGGGTCTATACGCGTTTGCGCATTTTCGATTTGATTCTGGAGGGATATGAGTTCGGCTCCTGCCGCACCAAATGACAGCAACCCTATAAACCCGCCAAACAGGGTCAGGGTAGGGGCTACGACAGGACCAATCCCAGGGATAATCGCGGATAGCTCCTGCATCCCCCGCCCCAGAATCAACCAGTTCTGCATCACCGCCACCAGCGCTGCACCGGCATACAGGCTGGAGGAGATCACTTCGGCCTGACGTCGAGTGTCCATGCCTTCGACGGCACTAGCCTGGCCCAGATGATGGGAAGCATTGAGACTGTTGAGCAGCAAAGCGGTCAGCGGCAGCAGGCCGCCGCTGTTCTGCACCACCGGCGAGTTCACCAGCGCGCTGGCGCGGCCCTGGCCGATAGCCTGGGCGGTGTGGCGTACCCATTGATTGAGCGCATCGGCTTTACCACCAAGCAGCCGCCAGCCCTCACGCCCGGCCGGTGGCAGCAGACGCGCATTCGCGCCAAAACGGGTCACCAGCAGCGCGCCCGCCCACTGACCGACCACCGTAGTCTGGCTCTTGAGCGCCATCAAGGCGGCGCCCAGACGACCCACAGTGACGGCCCAGGCGCCTTGCGTGTCCTGTGCTAGGCGCTGCAGGGCGTTCAGGGCCGGCTCGTCCAACACACTGGCCAATGCCTGGCGAGTCGCGGCGAGGTTGTCCAGGCTGAGGGCACCCAGGATCTCGTTGAGCCGGTTGCTGAGGTTGACCGCCAACTCCAGTGAGGGGCTCCAGGCATAAAAGACCAGCCGCAGACTGCCGGGGTCGTCAGAGCGCACATAGCCGACAAACTGCTCGACTCCGACTTGGCGGCTGCACTGGGCGCTGAGGCAGGCGAGCGCCAGTTTATCCAGCCACTGCTGGTGGGCTGGATCCTGATAATCGACGAACCAGGTGCCTGCGGCATGCCGTGGCAGGTAGGTGGCCCGGTCAGCGTAGAGCGCAGTATGTCGCTCTTCAACTTGACGATAATGTGCCGGTACCTGTTGATCCAACCAGTCATCCAGCCGCTCCAGATCGATACTGGCGGCTACCTGAGCGCTGGCCCGCCCGCCAGCCAGATGTGTGACCTTGTCCTGGCGGTATTCGCGGATCAGTTGCTGCGTTTTGCTGTACAGCTCGGCGGGGATGAAGGTCTGCACCGGTGCGGTTACCGCATCAATCTGGCTGTGCACCTGGGCCAGCAGGCCATCCGCCTCACGGTGTCCGTACTGGCGACCGCGCTGCTGGTTGATACGGCTCTCTTCCTTGAGCAGCGGTTCCAGTTGGCGCTGGCTCTCCAGTATCTGCTCACCCTGTAAGGGGGTAAGCGAGATGTCATGGCCGCGATAGCGGTAATTGAGCAGATTGGCCACCTCGCCACCGTCCTCACTGATCAGGCTGCGGATAAACCCACCCACACTTTGGCGCAGGTTATTGTCGGCCACCCAGCCCTCGTGACGGGTTTCCAGTTGCTCCTGTTCGTGGTTGAGATCACGCAAGACGCCGAGGTCATCATCAAGGCTGGCGAACACAGTATGCAGGGCGCCTGCGGCCTGGCGAGCCTGGTTGAGCCAGCGATCGGTGGCCGGGACGCTCCAGGTGTGTGCACTCCAGACACCGGGCGGGCTATCGGCCGCGCCAGGGTGACGCTGGGCCGCCTGTTCGCGTTCATGCAGCCAGGTCCGGGCATCGACATAGGCCTGGATACGCTCCGGGGTGGGCTCGGCCATCATCTGCGCACCAAGGCTATCGACCCCCTGGCGGTAGGCTTCCCCCTGCTCGGCATAGTCGTGCGCCAGTGCTTGCTCGCGGACCTCGGGCATCAGTTCAGCGACCAGCCGTTCAGCATGCTCAAGGGGCGGGCAGTGGCGAGCTTGGAGGGTGCGGGCAATCTCCGGCAGGTCGATGTGGCGCATGCGCTGGGCGCGTTGTGCGGGGTCCTCGGCAAGCTGTTGACACCCCCATGTGCCAATGGGGATCTCGCTGTATAGCAGCCAGGCCTCTTGCTGTTTGTTCAGCGCCAGACCGGGCAGGGTGCCGCTCTGGAGCGGGGTGTCGTCAGCATCCAGAGGCTGTTCGCTGAGCAGACCATCGGTGGCCACGGCAAAGCGGCGCAGGGGGCCCTGGTGACTCCACAGATATAGGTAACCGGGGCGCAAGCGACGCAGAGCCATGGGGTGACTCTGCGCTGCGCTGGCAGGGCTGAAGCAGTCGTGACCGGCGCTCCGTTCAGCCAGGGCGTAGCGGGCTGGCACGATGAAGAGCTCCTGCTGGCGCGCCGGGCAGGCGGCAACAGGGCTACTCAGGTCTTCATGAGGGAAGTCCTCCTGAGCGGCCTTGTCGGCCATGGCGATGCGGTAGATCAGATCCTGTTGGTCCGTGCTCATGCTGTGGCTTCCTTGTCTGCGGGTAATTGGCTTTGCAGCAGGTGAACAAGGCTGTCCAGCCGCTGGCAGGGTGAACCCGGTTGCATCAGTGCATCCCGATAGGTTTGGTGCCCAGCTCCTTGCGGAAAATCCATGCCCAACAAGGCCACCAGGACTGCCCAGCGGCACACCTCACTGGCCGTGCTGTAGCCATGACTAATGGCTCTTTGGCGGCAGCTTGCGGCCCATTGGTAACGGGCGCCGGCGTCCAGCCCGTCCAGAACCTGGGGAAAGTGCGCCTGCACATGGGCAAGCAAGCGTTGATCCAAGACGCGGTCTCTGCCATGGGTTATAGCCTGGAGTTGCGCCAAGGATAAAAACAACCAAGGCTTGTCATCGTAGCGGGCGAAGGGTTGTATTGACCGTCGCTCAATGGCCCGTTCATGCCCCTGTTCGTCCAGCAGACGAATGCTGTTGATGGGACCCAGCACGGTATCGCGCACACTGGAATCCAGTGCTGTCAGCCAGGGGTGCAGAATGCGCGGGTCGTAATAGCGGAAAAGAAGGCTGACGTCACCTTCCGTGCGCAGATGGATCAGGCTACGCAGGTGATCGACAAGATCCGCTGTCTCGGCGCTGGATTCCAGCCATATTCCCGCAGCGCCTTGCCACCACTCACTGAAGTGGGCGGCTAGCGGTGTATGGGGTTCTACTCGTACCAATACCGGCCCCACCTCAGCAAGCGCGGCATAAGCGCTGTGCTGGTAGAGCAGATACAACGATGGCTCGGCTTCCAGGGTATATATCTGTGCGACAAGCTGATCAATCTGTGCGCCGTCCAAAAGTAGATAACTGAGGGGGGTCTGGGCTGTGCTCATGGGCGCGCCCTATCTGGCTGGCAGAGTTCGCACACCGGGAGTACATCAAGCGCCGCACGCTGCAAGGCCTGCTTCTGGGCCTGGACAAGCAAACCACCTTGCTCGCTTGAGGCTGCGGGCAATACATCCCCCGGCAGCACAGGCGCGGCACCTGAGCCACTACCCGGCGAACCACCGGCATTCAGCTTGATGGATGCGCCACTGACGGTTATGCCGCTGGGGTCAATCTTGATAAAGCTGCCACCTGCTTTGAGGGTCAGCTCGCTGCCTGCTTCCATGACCAATTTCTGGCCAGCCTTGAGGTGGATTTCGCGGCCAGCATCGATCAACCGACTGGTACCCAACTTGATATGCTGGCTGGTACCCACCGTCAGGTGGTCATTGGCCTTGATCTCGGTTTTGCGGTCCGCATGGGTGGTGTGGTGTTCTTCGGCCATGAATTCCGAGTAGCTGTTGGCCTCGACGCGGTCATGGCGTTCGTTGCCGACGCGGATCTTCTGGTCGTTCTCGATGTTCTCGTCCCAGTCGCGCTGGGCATGCAGGTAGATCTGTTCTTCGCCCTGTTTGTCTTCGATGCGCAGTTCGTTGTATCCGCCACCGCCACCACCCGGTGCACTGCTCAGGGTTTTGAATACGCTGCGGGTTTTGTTCGCAGGTAGTTCATAGGGTGTGGGATGGGTCTTGTGATACAGGCAGCCGGTGACCAGGGGTTGATCTGGATCGCCTTCAAGGAAGGTAATGAGCACTTCCATACCGATTCTGGGGATGGCGATACCGCCGTAGCGGTTGCCAGCCCAACTGGATGACACTCTGAGCCAGCAACTGGTCTGGTCATCGGCTTGGCCTTCACGGTCCCAGTGAAACTGGACCTTGATGCGGCCATATTCGTCGCAGTGAATCTCTTCACCTTCAGGACCGGTGACGACTGCAGTCTGGCTGCCGAGTACCTTGGGTTTCGGGTGGTTCAGTTGCGGTCTGAACGGTACATCCCAGGGCGTGGCGGTGAACTGGTTGCGGTAGCCCTGCGTGAAGCCATCTGAATCTTTGGTGTCGCTGGTGACGGATTCTTCCAGTACTTGCGGCTGTTTGCCTTCGTGCTGGATGCCGGTGATCAGCCAGAGGTCGTTCCAGTCTGCCCGTGGATGCTCAGACAGGGTGAGGAAATGGCCACTGATCAGGCTGGGCACATCACTCTTGCCTTCGGCCAGGCGGTAGTCGCTGCGGTGACGTTCCAGGCTGCGTTTGGCCAGGTGTTTGCCGCGGGCGCGTTCGGTAAAGAGTCCGGGGTAGTCGTAGTCTTCCAGGTCTGGCAGCGGCACTGGTGGCTCGTCACCCTCTACGGGCTGTTCGGCCTTGTGTGCGGCCTCCATCAGCAGGTGGGGTTTTTCAAAGTCGTAGTCGCGGCGGGTCACGCGGCTGGGACGGGTTTCTACCCGCAGGGCAAAACGTTTGATCACCGGCTCGCTGGCGACCATGCCGGTGTCCTGGATATAGGCAGTGGGGCGAGCCAGCTTTGGGAAACCGGTTTGATCGTCGCCGAATACCAGTAGATGGTTATCGGTTGAGTGTTCAAAGTGGTAGTGAATGCCCTCTTCTTCACACAGACGCTGGATAAAGTGCAGGTCGGTCTCGTCGTACTGGGTGCAGTAGTCGCGCTGGGGGTATTCGCTGTTGAGCTGGAAGCGATAGGCGTCGGACTGGATGCCGTGGTCGTTGAGGACGCGGACAATGATCTCGGGCACGGTCAGGTGCTGGAAAATTCTCTGGTTGGTGCGGTGGCCCAAGTAAAACAGGTGCGGTACGACGCTGATGTGGTAGCGCGTCAGGCGCTTGCCGGCATCGCCCTGGGCGACGCGGTGGATCAGGCCGTGGATGCCTTTGCCTTGTCCGGCGAAGCTGAGGAACGCTGGTTGCTGCAGCAGGGTGTCGATATCCAGGTCAGGGCGTTCGCTGACCAGAACCAGCTCGAAGCGATAGGGCTGGCTGATGCGCTCTACGCCTTCGAAGGACAGAACCTTGAAGTCGTGGCTGATGCCTGGGATATCGAGAGTGAAGCCGGCTAGGTTGGCTGGGGTGAACATCCTATGTTCCTCATCGTCCAATAAAACGAGGATTATCGCAGACTTAGGTCATTTTAGTGTGTGATCCAGTAGGCAAAACAGCGAAGTGGCTGAACCACTCGTCTAATGAAAAGGGCTTGGGTTCAAGCGGATAAGTGCGCCGAAAAATGCACGAAAAGAGCGGGGGCCAGGCTTGCAGAGTGGCTCAGCCTGCATAGCGGATGAGTTCATCCATCGATTGTTACAGGTTGATCCGGCTGCTCGTACTCATTGCAACTATTCTCTAGCGGCATGGCGCTAATCCTCCTCGGGATCCTCGTCGAGAAAAGCCAAACCTGCCCCTTCTCCGGCAATGGTGCGCTGCACAATCATCGCCAGTACCGGAGCGGGAATTGGCATGTCCTGGACCTGACCCTTGACCTTGGTGCCCGCTGCCAGAGCAGCCAGATCGGGGTTTTCGACAAACACGCCGCCATCCGATAGATCGCGGGTAAAACCGAATACGTCGCCAATATCCGGATGACTGATACGTATCCGGCAGCGCATCGGCGTGCGTGGGTGCTGTCGCTGATTGGCCATGCTATCCCCCGTTGCTGGTTTTTCTCGGTATCACTTTGAATACCATTTTTCTTCGCCTGCAGGGCGCTTTCTGAAGCGTTTCATGCTCCACATATATTGACTAGGCCAGCGCCGCACGTACTGCTCGATGGTGCTGCTCATGCTGGCGACAGCTTCCTCGGCATCACTACTGTAAAGCGCCTCGGGCGCCGCTTCCACTATCACCTTGAAGCCACTGTGATCCGGTAGACGAATACAGTGCAGAAACACCGCCCGGGCATCATTACCCTTGAGCAGATTGGGCACAAACTTGCTGGTCAGTGCTGGCACGCCAAAAAAAGGCACGAACACGCCGCTTTTCAGTGCTGGCTCCGGGTCGGCCGGAATCCCCACCGCACCACCCTTGCGCACTTCACGCATGACACTGATGATGCCTTCGCGGGTGGAGGGTGCCACCCGGTTGCCGAGCTGAGCCCGCTGACGCTGCAGCAACTCGTCCACGGCCTTGAGCTTCGGCGGACGATAGAAGATTACCGGCGAGCACTGTGAGCAATACCAGTGGTTGAGCACCTCCCAGTTGCCCAGGTGGCTGGTTATACACACCAGGCCCTTGCCTTCGGCCAGGGCCGCCTGCAGGACCTCGAGCCCCTCGACCTCCTTGACCAAGGCCACGGTTTTTTGCGGAGACCACATCCAGGCGCAGGCGCTCTCGGCGAAACTGCGTCCGGTATCCATCATGGTCCGCCCCACCAGACTTTCACGCTCGGCCTCGGACAGCTCTGGCATGCAATGGCGCAGATTGATCCTGACCACCTCAAGTGAACGGTTCGGCAGCTTCCAGCCAATCCAGCCAAGCAAAGCGCCCAGCCGTTGCGCCCAGGCAAAAGGCAGGCTGGAAAACAGCTTGAGAAAGCCGACAACGATGGCACCTTTGACTCTATCCACGCACTACTCCAGGCCGATCAACGCTGCACAGTGTAATACCCCACGCGCAAAGCGGCGAGGGGCGGGGCGGTTCAGGCCGACAGGGGCGCATAGCGAAAACAGTCGGTGGTGTGGTCCATGACCATGCCAGTAGCCTGCATAAAGGCGTAGCAGATGGTCGGGCCAACAAAGGTGAAGCCCGCCTTTTTCAGTGCCTTGCTCATGGCTTGCGCTTCTGCGGTCATGACCGGAACCTGGCTGATACTGGTGAAATGATTGACCAGCGGGGCGCCGCCGACAAACTGCCAGAGCCATTCGCCAGGATCCCCTTGCTCGGCCACACGCAACCAGGCCTGGGCGTTCTGCCGCGCACCCTTGACCTTGAGACGATTGCGGATAATACCGGCGTCATCAAGCAGATCGAGCAGGTCCTCATCGGTCTGATTGGCCATGAAATGCGGATCGAAGCCGCGATACACCTCGCGGTAGCGATCGCGTTTCTTCAGGATGGTGATCCACGACAAACCCGCCTGGAAGCCATCAAGCAACAGCTTCTCGAACAGCCGCTGGGCATCGTACTCCGGCACACCCCATTCGGTATCGTGATAAGCCTGGTAGACAGGGTCGGTGGAACACCACTGGCAGCGTGGCAAGTGATACTCAGTGTTGGACATCAAACCTCCGGAGACATTTGCCTGCACGCTAGTGGTTCAGACCTTTTCAATTCTGTCTGGCTGAATGCTCAGACGACCGAGCTTCATTAGCCCGCCAATGGCTTTCTTGAAATTACCCTTGCTCACGCCAAACTCGCGGGCGATCAGCTCGGGTGGGCTTTTGTCGCTGATCATCAGCACGCCACCCTGTTCTTCCAGGCGCTGCATGATCAGTTGCTGCAGTGCATCTCCGGCTTCGCTGCCGACCGGCTGCAGGCTCAGGCTGATCTTGCCGTCAGGGCGGATTTCCTTGATGTAGCCGACGTCCTGCATGCCACTTCGCAGAAATTTGAAAGCCTCATTCTTGTGCACCAGGCCCCAGTGCTGGCCATTGATGATGGCCTTGAAACCCAGATCGGTAGCACCTGCGATCAGCAGACTGACCTGTTCACCGACCTTGTAACGCACCGGCAGCTTGTCCAGATGCCGATCCAGGTGGGCGGTCGCGGTGATTCGACGCGTGTGTTTGTCCAGATACAGATAGACCACGCAATAATCGCCGACTTCCAACGGGCGCTTTTCCTCGGAATGCGGCAACAGCACATCCTTGGGCAGACCCCAGTCCAGGAACAGACCGACCCGATTGATCTCCGCGACCTTGAGGCTGGCAAAGTCACCCACCTGCGCCTTGGGCGTTTCGGTAGTGGCGATCAGTTTGTCTTCGCTGTCGAGGTAGATGAACACATTCAACCAGTCGTCGACCTCGGTGGGTGTGTCCTTGGGGATATAACGGTTGGGCAACAGGATCTCGCCATCCGGACCGCCGTCGAGGTAAAGACCGAAGCCGGTATGCTTGACGATCTGCAGGGTATTGAAGCGCCCGATGGCGGCCATAGGTCAGTTTCCAGAATAAGGTTCCTGCATTGTAGCAGGCCGTCCTGCACGGCAAACTAGGGAACTAGACGCTTTTTTCGAGTTCTATCTGAACTTGTACACTCGACAGCCGCCGTTTCAGTCTCGGAAGACTGAGGTTACAGCGCGTTTTAACGCAGGAGCACCAATGCCGTTACCCTCCGCCTGTTTCTATACTCCCAAACCTTGGTTATGGCTCCTGTGTGGCGCGGCCGTACTGCTGGGTGGCTGCTCAAATGGCGATGAGCCTGCCCCTGCGCTGCCGCGTATTGCCATTGTCGAATCGCTGAAACCGGCTGAGCCCGAGCCCCAGGCGCTGCATTTTGCCGGGGTAGTGGAAAGTGTCACGAGCACGCAGCTGGCCTTTCAGGTGGCTGGGCGTATCGAGCGAATACTGGTTGATGAGGGCGCCAAAGTAACCCGCGGCCAACCCCTGGCGGAGCTGGACTCAACCGACTATGAATTGCAACTGCGCGACGCCAGCGCACAGCAACGGCAACTGGCCGCAGACCTGGCGCGCAAGCGCAAACTGCTGGCCGAAGGGATTCTTTCGCCTGCCGCCATCGAGCCCTTGGAGGCCGCGCTGACCTCTGCCGAAGTGGCGCGCGATTCCGCCCAGCGCAATATTGGCTACAGCACGCTTACCGCGCCCTTCGACGGCGTGATCGCCCAGCGCATGGCGGAGCCGGATACGGTGGTCAACAGCGGCACGCCGATCCTGCTGGTGCAGGACAATCGGCATATCGAAGTGGGCATTGATCTCTCTGACCGCGCTGCACTCAGCGTGCCACTGGGGCCAGAGCTTGAGGCCGAGGGCCGGCTGGTGATTGGTGATGTGACCCTGCAGCTGCGTTACAAGGAGCACAGTACCCAGCCCCGAGAGGGATCCAGAACCTACCGCCTGATCCTCCAGGGCGAGCCGCCGGAAGATTTCAATTTGCTGCCAGGCATGGCCATGCGTGTCAGCCTGCACCTACCGGTATCGCCAGCCCAGCAACAGGATGAGCGCTTTCGCCTGCCGCTGTCTGCGCTGCAAACCCAAGAGGGCGATCAGCATTTCATCTGGCTGGCGGTCGATGGCGAAGCGCGGCGGCAGGATCTGGTGCTGGAATCGGTTGAAGACGGCCAGGCCCTGGTCAGCGGGGAAGGGCTGAGCGCAGACGCTCAGGTCATTGTCGCCGGCGGCAGCAAGGTCACCGAAGGCCAGCCCATTCAGACCCAACAGCGGAACTAGGCCCATGGATTTCGCCCGTTACGCTATCGGCAAGCCGGTCAACACCTGGGTACTGGTACTCATCTGCCTATTCGGCGGCATTATCGCCTTCTTTGAAATAGGCCGTCTGGAAGACCCTGAATTTACTATCAAGGAAGCCGTCGTCAATGCCCAGTATCCCGGGGCAACGGCGCTGGACGTCGAGCAGGAAATCACCGAGCCGCTGGAAAGCGCCATCCAGCAGATGTCGCAGATCAAGGAGATCCGCTCTCGATCAATGCCCGGTGCGGCAGAAATCCGCGTGGTTATTCAGGACAGTTACAAGGGCGGGGCGCTGGCGCAGGTATGGAATGAACTGCGTAACAAGGTCGCCGATGCCCAGGGCGACCTGCCGCCGAATGTCGACCCGCCGATGGTCAATGATGATTTCGGCGACGTGTTCGGTATTTTCTATGCCTTGACCGGCGACGGCTTGTCGCTGCAGGAGCTGCACGAACTCGGCAAGGAGCTGCGCCGCGAACTGCTCACCGCTGAAGGTGTGGCCAAGGTAGAGATTACCGGCCAGCAGGAAGAGCGCATTCTGGTAAAGGTCGATCAGGCACGCCTGGCAGCACTGCGTTTGTCACCCGAGGAAATCATCGCCGCGCTGGGTGATGCCGACGCGGTGGTGGACGCCGGCGGTGTAAGAGCCGGTGAGCTGTTCCTGAACATCCGCCCCTCCGGCAGCTTTGATTCATTGGATACGCTCGGGGCCTTGCCGGTAGGCCAGGGCACGCAGAACATCCAGCTCGGTGACATAGCGCAGATCAACCGCGACTACGTCGAACGGCCGATGCAGATCATCCGGCATAACGGCCAGCCCGCGCTGACCATGGGCGTCAGTGGCATTTCCGGCAGCAATATCGTGGAGGTCGGGGAGGCAGTCGAGGCCAAACTGGATAGCCTGCAGCATCGCATCCCGCTTGGCGCTGAATTGCACCCGCTGTATCAGCAACATACGGTGGTCAACGAGTCGGTCAACAGCTTTGCGCTGAATGTGTTTCTCTCCGTCGCCATCGTCGTCGCGGTGCTTTGTATCGCCATGGGCTTGCGCGCAGGCGCTATTATTGGCGCGGTGCTGTTCCTCACCGTGCTCGGCACACTGCTGCTGATGTGGCTCTGGGGTGTGGAGCTGGAGCGTATTTCCCTGGGCGCATTGATCATCGCCATGGGCATGCTGGTGGACAACGCCGTCGTGGTCTGCGACGGCATGCTGATTCAGCAGCGCAAAGGCCTGACACTGCTCAAGGCAGCGCAGAAAACCCTGCAGCAAACCCAATGGCCGCTGCTTGGCGCCACCATCATCGGTATTCTCGCGTTCGCCGGGATCGGCCTGTCCCAGGATGTCACCGGCGAGTTTCTGTTTTCGATGTTCTTTGTGATCGCTGTCTCCCTGCTGCTGAGCTGGCTTCTGGCGCTGTTGGTCGTACCGCTGTTTGGGCACTATCTGCTGCGCGACAAGCAGGAAAAGAACAGCTCATCCGAACCCGACTCCGATTCCGATTCCGATTCCGATGAGTTGTCGGCCGAGAATGCCAACGGCGACGATCTTTATAGCGGCGGCGCCTACGATTATTTTCGCGGCACGGCCACCCGGGTGCTGATGCGGCCGTGGTTGACCGTGATCGTACTGGCCGTCCTCACTGTCGCCAGTGTGTTTGGCTTTAGCCGGGTGCAACAGAGCTTCTTCCCAGCCTCGAGCACGCCATTGTTCTATGTAAACCTGTTCCTGCAACAGGGGACTGACATTCGCACCACCAGCGATCAGGCTTCAGAGGTGGAAGAGTATCTCGCCGGACTGGACGGTGTGACTGATGTGTCGACCTACGTGGGCGCTGGCGCTTCACGTTTCATGCTGACCTATATGCCGGAGCAACCGAATTCGTCCTTGATGCACTTTCTGGTGCGCACCGAAGACCCCGAGCTGATTGATGGCCTGGTGCGTGAGATCAACCAGGAGCTGCCCAGCCGTTACCCCGCCGCCGATACCAGCGCGGCCCGCTTCCTGTTCGGCCCCAATGCCGAAGCCAAGCTGGAAGCACGCATCAGCGGGCCGGATCTCGATACCCTGCGCGAGCTGTCCGCCGAAGGCCAGCGCCGGCTTAACGAGGAGGGTGAGGTATTCAATATCCGTGATGACTGGCGCCAGCCGGTACTCTCCTTGCGCCCGATTCTCGCGCTTGACCGCCTGGCCGATGCCGGCCTGACCCAACAGTCTGTCGCGCGCTCTCTGGCCGCCGCCGGTGAGGGCACCCAGGTGAGCGTATTCCGCGAGCGCGACGAGCTGATTCCAATCCTGTTGCGCGCCACCGACGATGACCGCGTCAGCCCGGATAATCTGCTGCAGCGATTGATCTGGAGCCCGGCCAATAACGAATACGTGCCCCTGGCCCAGGTGGCCGACGGCGTCGAATTCGTCAGCGAAAACAGCATGATCCGCCGTTACGATCGAGCCCGGACCATTGCCATTCGCGCCGAACCCCGTGATGGCGAGAACACCAACGAGGCACATCAACGGATTCGCCCGCTGATCGAGTCGATGGAATTGCCGCCCAATTACAGCATGGAGTGGGGCGGTGATTACGAGCAGTCCTCCGACGCACAGCAGGCCCTAGCCAGCACCTTGGCCGCGCCCTATCTGGCGATGATGCTGGTGACCGTGCTGCTGTTCGCCAAGGTGCGCCAGCCGCTGATCATCTGGGCGGTGGTGCCCATGGCCATCTGCGGCGTGACCTTTGCGCTGTTGGTGACCGGCAAGCCCTTCGACTTCATGGCCCTGCTCGGGTTGCTCAGCCTGACCGGCATGCTGATCAAGAACGCGGTAGTACTGGTCGACGAAATCGACCGGCAGATCAGTGACGAAGTCCCGCGCATGACCGCCATTATCGAAGCCTCTACCTCGCGCCTGCGCCCGGTAGTGATGGCCGCCGGCACCACAGTCGCGGGCATGGTACCGCTATTGTTCGATCCGTTTTTTGCCAATATGGCCGTGACTATCATGGGCGGTTTGACCTTCGCCACGCTGCTGACGCTGCTTGCCGTACCCTGCTTGTATGCGCTGTTCATGCGCGTGAAACAGGAGGAGGTCGCATGAAGGAGCAGCACCCACGCCTATCGCATACTCTCCTCCCCGCGCTGCTGGTGCTCGCGTTGAGTGCCTGCTCCAGCGTGCCAGAGCATGCCGAACCCAGCGTCCCCGAGAGCTGGTTGTACAGCGCCGAAAATCAGGCCGCCGACGCAGAGGCCCTGTCACAATGGTGGCAGGCGTTTGATGATCCGGCGCTGACCGATCTGGTTAGCCGTGCAATGCAGCAAAGCTACGATGCGCGCCTGGCCATGCTGCGCGTCAACAGCGCACGGGCACAGCTGCGTCAATCACGCGCCGGGCTCTTCCCAGCGCTGGATCTGCCGGGCAGCGCCAGCCGCCAATGGATCGAGAACGATCAGGATGTCGAGCCAGACAGCCCGCTGGCCGAGTTGGGCCTGGACGATGACATCCGCTTCGACAGCTGGGAGCTGGCGCTGCAAGCCAGTTGGGAGCTGGATCTATTTGGCGCTACCCGCGCACGTACCCAAGGTGCCGGGCAGATGGTGCGTTCGGCTCAGGCTGAAGCCATCGCAGCGCGCCTGGCTGTCGCCTCCAATACCGCGCAGGGCTATATTCAGCTGCGCGCGTTGCAGCAGCAATATGCGCTGCTGGAACAGGGCATCGAGATCGCCCATGAGCTGGAGCGGGTCGCCGACCTGCTGTTTGAAGCGGGAGAGGTCACGCGCCTGGATGTGGAAGCCGCCGGCGCCGAACGCGCCGCGCTGGAAGCCGATCTGGGCGAGCTGGAGATCAATCTCGCCGAAGCCCATCTGGGCCTGGACACCCTGCTAGCCGAACCGCCGGGCAGCAGCGCACGCAGCATCCCTGCCAACGGCGATATTCCCTTGGTGGAACAGCCTATCCCGGCCGGGCAGCCGCTGGATTTGCTGCGCCGCCGCCCTGACTTGATAGCCGGCGCCGCGCAACTGGAAGGCTCCAGATTGCAGTCACTGGCCGCACGCCGTGACCTGTTTCCGACCCTGGCCGTGCAAGCCGCCGTAGGCCGCTCGGGCATGGGCATCAACGGAGATTTTGGCTCGGTGTCGAATTTCTCCCGTATCGGCGCCACTTTTGGCTTGCCGATCCTCGACTTCGGCCGCCGCGGCGCCGCGATTGACCTAGCGGACCTGGAGGGTGACAGCGCCTATATCGGTTTCCAGCAAGCGCTGGCCGAAGCCCTGATAGACGTGGAGCGGGGGCTTGCCACCACCGCAGGGCAAGAGCGCAGGCACGCCGCCCTGGCGCGCAGCCTGGCCCATTACCAACGCACCTATGAGCTGGCGAATACCAGCTATCGTCTGGGCGAAGCCAATCTGAATGAGGTGCTCGATGCCCAACGCGGCCTGTTGCAGGCCCGCCAGGTATATCTGCAAGGTCGCACCGCATTGGCTACCGCGCAGGTCGCACTCTATGTGGCACTAGGTGGCGGCTGGCAGGCCGAACCTGATCCGCAGGGCGACGTGCAGTCCGCTGTCGATCAGGAACTGGAAGCCAGCCAACGCTAGATTTACCCCGGCAAATCCTCGCCATTCCTGTATGTCCGTGCCCGTCTGATTGTATACTGCGGCCTTTATTTTAAAGCCTAACCGGACAAATCACGTGACTCAGACCAATCCAGCCACGCAAAGCTTCCAAGGCCTGATCCTTGCCCTGCAGAGTTACTGGGCAGAGAAGGGCTGTGTGATCCTCCAGCCCTACGATATGGAAATGGGCGCCGGCACCTTTCACACCGCCACTTTTCTGCGCGCCATTGGCCCGGAAACCTGGCACGCCGCCTACGTTCAGCCCAGCCGTCGGCCGTCCGACGGTCGTTACGGTGAGAACCCAAACCGGCTGCAGCATTACTACCAGTTTCAGGTGGTATTGAAGCCCAATCCGGGCGACATGCAGGAGCTGTATCTGGATTCGCTGAATCACATCGGCGTGGATACCAAGGTGCATGACGTGCGCTTTGTCGAAGACAACTGGGAATCCCCGACCCTCGGCGCCTGGGGCCTGGGTTGGGAAGTCTGGCTGAACGGCATGGAAGTGACCCAGTTCACCTATTTCCAGCAGGTCGGCGGCGTTGAATGCTATCCGGTGACCGGCGAAATCACCTACGGCCTTGAGCGTCTGGCGATGTACCTGCAGGGCGTCGATTCGGTCTACGACCTGGTGTACTCCGACGGCCCGTTCGGCAAGGTTACCTACGGCGATGTGTTCCACCAGAACGAGGTCGAGCAATCGACCTACAACTTCGAACACGCCAATGTCGAAAAGCAGCTTGAGCTGTTCGACTTCTACGAAAGCGAAGCCAACCGGCTGATGGCTGCTGAGCTGCCGCTGCCAGCCTATGAAATGGTGATCAAGGCCTCGCACGCCTTCAATCTGCTGGACGCACGCCGGGCCATCTCGGTGACCGCGCGCCAGCAATACATCCTGCGCGTGCGTACCCTGTCCCGCGCCATCGCCCAGAGCTATCTGCAGGCCCGCGCCAAACTCGGTTTCCCGATGGCCACGCCCGAACTGCGTGATGAAGTACTGGCCAAACTCAAGGAGGCCGAATAATGCTGGCTCAGGATTTTCTGGTAGAACTGGGCACCGAAGAGCTGCCCCCCAAATCGTTGAAGACGCTGGCCGAAGCCTTTCTCGCCGGCGTTGAAAAGGGTCTGAAGGACGCTGGACTGGAATACCAGAGCGCGCGCCACTACGCCGCGCCGCGGCGCCTTGCCGTGCTGGTCGAGCAACTGGCAACCCAGCAGCCCGATCGCACGCAGCAGATGGACGGCCCGCCGGTCCAGGCCGCCTTTGATAAGGACGGCAACCCAACCAAAGCCGCCGAAGGCTTCGCCAAGAAATGCGGCGTCACTGTAGCCGATCTGGACCAGAGCGGACCCAAGCTGCGTTACGTGCAGAGCATTCCCGGGCAACCCGCGGAAGATCTGCTGCCGGGCATCGTCGATGCTGCTCTGGCTGCCCTGCCGATTCCCAAGCGCATGCGCTGGGCCGCGAGCAAGACCGAATTTGTGCGCCCGACACAGTGGCTGGTGATGCTGCAGGGCGATTCGATCATCCCTGCGCACATCCTGTCCCAGCATGCCGCGCGTACTTCTCGCGGGCACCGCTTTCATCACCCGGAAGAGATCCGCATCAGTATTCCAGCCAGCTACGCCGATGACCTGCGCAAGGGCCATGTGATTGCCGACTTCGCCAAGCGCCGCGAGCTGATCCGCCAGCGGGTGGAAGAGCTAGCCGCCGAGCAGCAAGGCACCGCGATCATGCCCGATGACCTGCTCGATGAAGTGACCGCGCTGGTCGAATGGCCGGTACCGCTGGTGTGTAGCTTCGAGGAGCGTTTCCTTGATGTACCCCAGGAAGCATTGATCTCGACCATGCAGGACAACCAGAAGTATTTCTGCCTGCTCGACGGTAACGGCAAGCTGCTGCCGCGCTTTATTACCGTAGCCAATATTGAATCCAAGGACCCGGCGCAGATCATCTCCGGTAACGAGAAGGTGGTGCGGCCGCGTCTGACTGATGCCGAATTCTTCTTCCTGCAGGACAAGAAAACCCCGTTGGAAAGCCGCAACCAGCGCCTGGCCAACGTGGTGTTCCAGGCTCAGTTGGGTACGGTGTTCGACAAGGCCCAGCGCATCTCCAGCCTGGCCGCCTTTATCGCCGGGCAGATCGGTGGCGCGCCCGACAAGGCAGCCCGTGCCGGCTTGCTGAGCAAGTGTGACCTGGCCACCGAAATGGTTGGCGAGTTTCCCGAGTTGCAGGGCATCGCCGGTTATTACTACGCCAAACACGATGGTGAAGCCGAGGACGTAGCCCTGGCGCTAAACGAGCAGTACATGCCACGCGGCGCCGGCGCAGAACTGCCCAGCACCCTGACTGGCGCTGCGGTGGCGCTGGCGGACAAGCTGGATACGCTGGTCGGCATCTTCGGTATCGGCATGCTCCCCACTGGCAGCAAGGATCCCTATGCACTGCGTCGGGCCGCGCTGGGTGTCTTGCGTATTCTGATCGAGAAGGGCCTGGAGCTGGATCTGCAAGCGGCCATTCAGGTCGCGGTGCAGCAGTACGGCGATAAGGTCAAAACCGAGAATCTGGCCAATCAGGTACAGGATTTTATCTTCGACCGCCTGCGCGCCCGTTATGAGGATGAAGGGATCGATGTTGCCGTGTATCAATCGGTACGCGCGGTCAACCCAGCCTCCCCGCTGGACTTCGACCAACGCGTCCAGGCGGTACAGCTGTTCCGTCGCCTGCCTGAAGCCGAGGCACTGGCCGCCGCCAACAAGCGCGTGTCGAATATCCTGTCCAAGGCCGATAGCCCGGTCGCGGCGGAGATTACCCTGGTGCAGCTTCAGGAGCCCGCTGAACAGGCACTGGCCAATGCCATTGTCGAGGCAGAGAAGGCCGTGACACCGTTGGCCGAGCAGCGCCAGTACAGCGCCGCGCTGGAGCGCCTGGCAAGCCTGCGCGAGCCGGTAGACGCGTTCTTTGATCAGGTTCTGGTGAATGCCGAGGATGCAGCGGTGCGGGCCAACCGTTATGCGCTGCTGGCGCGTCTGCGGGGTCTGTTCCTGGGTGTAGCCGATATTTCGCTGTTGGGATAAAAGGGGACTGTCTGGCTACATGCAGCTGGGGTTATATGAAACTGATCATTCTCGACCGTGATGGCGTAATCAACCAGGACTCGGATGACTTCATCAAAAGCCTGGAGGAGTGGATACCGCTGCCAGGCTCCATCGATGCCATCGCGCGTTTGAGCAAGGCGGGCTGGACGGTGGCGGTGGCCACCAATCAGTCTGGCATAGGGCGCGGCTATTTTCCCGAGGCGACGCTGCAGGCGATGCATCAACATTTGCATGCGCTGGTAGAAGAGCAGGGCGGTAAAGTCGACCTGATCCGTTATTGCCCGCATACCCCAGACGCTGGCTGCGACTGCCGCAAGCCCCGCTCCGGTTTGTTTGCACAGATTGCCGAGCACTTTAGCGCCGACTTGAACCGCGTACCTACCGTTGGCGATAGCCTGCGTGACCTTCAGGCCGGCGTTAGCGTCGGATGCAAACCCTTTCTGGTGCGCACCGGCAAGGGCGTACTGACCGAACAAAAAGCGTTGCCCGAGGCGACGCTGATTTTTGATAACCTGGCCGCTGTGGTCGATTACCTTCTGGAATCCGAATAATGTCAGTGTTGATGCCCTTGCGCGTCATTGTGTTTTATCTGCTGCTGGCCGCCAGCGCCGGCATATGGGGCCTGCTGATGTTGATCATCACGCCCTTCATACCCTCTGCCAAACTGCGCTCGATGTTGATCATCAGTTGGTGGAGCCGCATGGCTATCTGGCTGGCCAAACACCTGGTGGGCATCAATTACGAAGTAATTGGCCGGGAGAATATTCCCGACCAGCCCGGCGTTGTTCTGGCCAACCACCAGAGCACCTGGGAAACTTTTTTCCTGCAGCAGGTGTTCCAGCCGCAGACGCAATTGATCAAGAAGGAATTGCTCTATGTGCCCTTTTTCGGCTGGGCTTTCGCGCTGGCCAAACCTATTGCCATTGACCGCAAGAACGGCCGCGACTCACTCAAGCAGTTGAGCCAGATCGGCGGACGGCGTCTGGCCGAAGGCTTCTGGATTCTGATATTCCCCGAAGGCACGCGCATGCTGCCCGGGACCACCATCAAGTTTTCCCGCGGCGGTGCCGCCCTGGCCTGCGCCAACAACGCCCCTGTGATCCCCGTGGCGCACAATGCGGGTGAATTCTGGCCCAAGGTAGGCTGGGGCAAACGCCCGGGTACCATCAAGGTGATGATTGGCCCTGCGCTGTACCCCAAGGGCAGCGATCCGCGTGCTATTGTTGAAATCAACAAACAGACAGAAGCCTGGATCAACCAGGCTCTGGTATCCCAGCGCGGGGAATGAGCGTCAGCCGTTTGCATTGATAGGGAGCTGTACCGTATGGACGTCAATGACTACCTGCACCGCCTGGCTGAGCTCAAGGGTTCGGACCTGTTCCTCAGTGTAGGTGCGCCGGCGACCATCAAGCGCGAGGGCGCATTCGTTAAGCTCGGCGACGAGCCGCTGGCCAAAGGCGCTGTCAAATCTATGGCCTACGCACTAATGAGCGCCAAACAGATCAGCGAATTCGAGCGTGATCTGGAGATGAACCTGGCAGTAGGCCTGCAAGGAGTCGGGCGTTTTCGCGCCAATGTCTATGTGCAGCGCGGCGAAGTCGCCATGGTTATCCGCTACATCAACCACGTGATTCCCAATTTCAATGACCTGGGCCTGCCGCCGGTACTGGGCAAGCTGGTCATGCTCGACCGCGGCCTGATTCTGGTTACCGGCTCAACCGGCTCGGGTAAATCGACCACGCTGGCTTCCATGCTCGACTACCGCAATAGCAATCGCGCCGGCCATATCGTCTGCATCGAAGATCCGATCGAGTTTCTGCATCAACACAAGGAGTCGATCATCGACCAGCGCGAGGTCGGGCTGGATACCCATAGCTTCGCCGATGCGCTGCACAATGTTCTGCGTGAAGCACCGAACGTGATCATGATTGGTGAAATACGTGACCGGGCTACCATGCAGCATGCGCTGCATTACAGTGAAACCGGCCACCTGGTGCTGGCCACCATGCATGCGACCAATACCGTGCAAGCCGTTGACCGCATGGCCAACATGTTCCCCGAGGACTCTCGCCAGCAAGTGCTGGGCGATATCGCAGCCAACCTCGCCGCGATCATTGGTCAGCGCCTGGCCACCGGCATCAACAAGCCGCGTTTGCCGGTTGTCGAAGTCATGGTGCGCACGCCCTATATCGTCAACCTGATCGCCCGGGACGAAACCCAGGAGATCCGCGCGGCAATGACCCGCGCCACCGACGACAACACCCTGCAGACCTTTGATCAACACCTGTTCCAGCTGATCAGTGAAAAGGCCATTACCCTGAAGGAAGCCTTGCGGCTGGCCGACTCACGTAATGACCTGATGCTCAGGGCAAAAATGGAGACCTCATCCGCCCCCGCCGCGCCAGCAGCCCGCCCGCTGTCGAGTCAGCCGCAGCCCACGGAGAAGGTTGTGAGCTCTTTTGATTCTGACCTGACTGACGATTTCAAATAAGGCTGGAGCACTGGCTCAGGCGGTCTTGATCCAGGCCAGGTAATCGCGTTCCAGCTGGGCGTGCAACTGCTCGGTCGTCAAACCTGCACCCTGCAGCGCCTGCCAACGCTGGACCAACCAGCCAATCAGCATGGAGCGCGAAAAAGGGCAGGGCTCAAGTTCATTGAATCGCTCGGTAAGCGCTTCCAGTTGGCCGACAACGGAACCGTGATCCTGCATAGGTTATCTCTCAAGGTCATATCAGAATTGCGTCGACTTGGGCATTGATCACATGCGACAGGTCGGGCTCAAGGGCTGTAGAAGGGGACTGGCATCTTCCGTCAAAATTTCATTGCTTGATGATTTTCCTGGAGCCACTGTTGCGGGCATTCACTCCAGACCGCCATATCGACGCTGCGCCAATATATTACAGCTATGTAGCGTTGCAGACACTGGAAAATCCCTATCGCGCACTTCAAGCAATGGCCTTTGCTAGCCAACCCAGCTGACAATCTGTTGAGCTACCAGGTCTGGATGCGTCATGTGAATACAATGCCCCTGAGTCAGCAGTATCCGCAGTTCGCTATGGGGCATCTGGGCTTCCATGTACTTCCCAACCTCTACGCTGGCCAGGGAGTCGACGCCGCTTTGCAGTAACAGCGCTGGTTGCCTGTTTTGGGGTAGAAGATGCCGATAGTCAGAGAAAAAGGTAGCGCGGGCAAAACTTTTCGCGACTACCGGATCGGTCGAACAGAAGCTGTCAGCAAGTTGCCCAATCAATTTATCTGAGTTCTCGTAGCCCATAACGAGAGGAGATAGATAATTTGCCCAGCCGATGTAATTTCGATCCATCAGCCCTATAAGCTCCTCAAGATCCGCCTTTTCGAAGCCCCCCCGATAGTCAGGAGGCACGTTGAGGAAGCACGGAGAGGGGCAAACCATTACATGACTGGCAAAGCGCGCCGGATCTGCTTGAGCCGCCAACAAACCGATAGTGCCGCTCACGGAGTGGCCTACAAAATGTACATCCTGGAGTTCCAACGCTTTGCAGATTTCGCCGATATCGCGGGCATATCCTTCAAGCGAGCTATAGCGTGACAGACTGAAAGCCGCCAAATCTGACTGACCTGCGCCCACGTAATCAAAGAGAATCAACCTATAACGATCAACCAAGCCAGGTATGAGGTACTGCCACACATTCTGATCACACCCGAACCCATGGCCCAGCATTAGCGTCTTTGAACCAGATCCCATTACCACTATGTTGTTGCGAGCGATAATGCGCTCTTTTGTAAGCATTATTTCGACCTTTTCCTACCAAGAATCTCTAGGGATAGATCTAAATTTCTTTTCATATTGCGACTGCTCCCAGACTTGAATCCAGGCTGGCAGCTCGCCGGCGGGCATAGGCTTGGCGATATAATAGCCTTGAGCCATTTCACACCCAAGCTCCATAAGGCGCTGCCCGTGTTGCAGCGTTTCGACACCCTCGGCGATGACCTCGCAGTCAAAGGCTTGAGCAAAACTGATGACCCCCCGCAAAATCGCCAGGTCACCAGCACTGGTCAACATATCTTTTACAAAACTGCGGTCAATTTTAAGCACGTCTACCTTCAAAGCCTTGAGGTGGCCAAGGGTTGAATAACCTGTGCCAAAATCGTCGAGCGAGATCTTTACGCCCAAACGTTTACAGGCGCCTAACACCACAGCAACCTGGTCTATATCGTTGATAGCATTTGTCTCTAATACTTCCAGCTCAAGCTGCTGTTTCTGCAAAGCCGGGAATCTGGCCAGCATTGAAGCAAGCTCCGCAACAAAGTCGGAATGTTGCAGGTGGTATCCCGCAATATTGACGCTGACGTTAATACTTACTCCCCGATCGTGCCAGCTCCTGAGCTGGGCTAGGGCGGCGGTTATGACCCACCGACCAAGATCCAGCCCTTGGTGGCACTCACTGACATCGGGCAAGAAGCTAGCGGGGGCCAACAAGCCCTGGGCCGGGTGATTCCATCTAAGCAGTGCCTCAGCCCCTAATACCTTGCCGGTGCGCATATTAATTTTAGGTTGGTAATAAAGCTCGAATTGCTCATCAGCTATAGCGTCCTTGATCTCAGCTGCCTTCTGATGCTTGCCTCTTTGCGCTAGCTCTTTATCTACATTGAATAGGCATACTCGGTTTCTGCCAGTCAGCTTGGCCTGGTACATGGCTTGATCCGCCTGCCGCACCAGTTGATCAGAAGCGATTGGCTCTGTTTGCGGATAAAGTGTTATACCTGCGCTGGCCGATATGCTGAGAGATAACGGACCGATATCAAAAGGTTCGGATAGTTGCTGAAGTAACCTGGTGAGCGAATCCATTGCTGAACGAGCGCCAAAGTCTCCCCGCGTGATGATGACAAACTCGTCACCGCCGAATCGCGATACGATGTCTTTTGTCCTGAGGTTCGCGGTAATCCGCTTGGCTACCATGCGAAGCAGCTTGTCGCCTACAGGATGCCCATGCCGATCATTGATCTCCTTGAACCCATCCAGATCAACAAATGCGAGGGCGAACGCTGTTTCGCTGGATTTCGAATAACTCATCTGTTGGTTTAAATGGCGAGTCAGGGCAGCCCGGCTAGGCAGTCCTGTCAACTCATCGGTGTCCGCCATGGAATGCAGGAGAGATACTTTCTGCTGCAAGAGCTGCTTTGCTGTGGCCAGTTCCTCGTATATCTCTTCTGATCGAGTGGCACTGGAGAAGCTCCAAAAAACATGTTCCTTGCCTGAACCTTCCAGCCGAGCACTTACCAATGCAGGTATTGTTTCGCCATTTACAGCCTTGATACCAAGACGAATTTCGTCGCAATGACCCTCTTGAACCAGGAGAGGCATTAGATAACTGTCATGGATAATTTGTGAACCCTTGCTCAGGATGGCAAACAGATCTGCCCCTGCCAAATCGTCCCCAGCGTAACCGTAATGCCTATTGAAATAGCTATTGAAGAAGAGAATTTCGCGCTGTAAGTTGGTAACGAGGCAGCCGACTGGAAACAGGTCCAACGAGAGATCAGCCGCCGTATACATAACGTTCTCCGCAAACACTGGCTAGCCTGCCAGGTCCAAAATGCATCCCAAAAAGTCTGACGATATCGTTGCGGCAAAGCCCGTACGCCCCCAACAGATACTGACGGTCTATATCTAGAAACGGCCGGCGCAATCCGATACGGCTCTGCGCTGACGTCGCTTGATCGCTAATGATGGCCCGGCCGCGCCCACCGCGCCCAATGAAGTCATGAACGGGCTGTTTCTCCAGCACTACTTCCGCCGGCCCCCTGGGTGCAGCTATGCGTAACGCTGCCACCCCAACGGCTAAAGCCAATCCAGCATTCCTACTCATTGAAGATATCCTTTAAGTAGCCGGCAGTTAACATTGCCGCTAAAGGAATATAATACCGCCAATATACCAGCGCCGCAAAAATGACGCTTAATATCAAAAAATGCTAGATGAGCTCAAACCAACAGCAGGACCAGACCACCTAAGCCTCCCTGGGGCGGGCAACGTTATAGGATTCACCGAGCCTTTGCGGCGGGTAAAATTAATCCTTTCATTCATCAATGACTTGTCGGATAACGCCAACGTACTGATATATAAATAAAAAATCCGGCTCAAGGCCGGATTTTTATAACAACGACAAAGAGCATTACACGTCGAGGTTGGAGACCGCCAGTGCGTTGGTTTCAATAAACTCGCGACGCGGCTCGACGTGGTCGCCCATCAGGGTATTGAAGATCTGATCGGCTGCAATCGCGTCTTCAATATTCACCCGCAACATGCGGCGGCTTTCCGGATCCATGGTGGTTTCCCACAGCTGGTCCGGGTTCATCTCACCCAGCCCTTTGTAGCGCTGGATGGTGTGTCGGCGAGCGGTTTCACTCATCATCCATTCCAGACCTTCCTTGAAATGGGTGATCGGCTTTTTCTTTTCGCCGCGCTGCATATAGGCGCCTTCTTCCAAAAGACTCTGCAGCTTTTCGCCCAACTCAGCCATGGTGCGGTAGTCGTTACTACCGAACAGGTCACGATTGAAGGTGCAGTAGCTGGAGAGACCGTGGGAGATGGATTCCACCTCGGGTAGCCACAGGTGACGCTCCTTGTCTTCGCGCAGACTTACAGCGTATTGCTGGCCGGATTTCTCTCCGGTTTTAACCATGGTCTCGAACTGAGCCACCCAGCTTTCCATGAAAGCCTTGTCAGCCAGGTTATCCAGTGTCAAACGCGGCAGGTAGATGAAATGCTCCATCAATTCCAGCGGGTACAGGCGCGCCAAGCGTTTCAGCGTCTTCATGACCGAGCGGAACTCTTGCACGATACGCTCGAGACCCTCGCCGGTGATACCCGGAGCGTCTTCATTCACAAACAAGTATGAATCTTCCAACGCCGATTGCGTGAGGTATTCTTCCAGCGCATCGTCGTCCTTCAGATACTGCTCCTGCTTGCCCTTCTTGATCTTGTACAGCGGCGGTTGGGCAATGTAGATGTAGCCACGTTCGATCAACAGCGGCATCTGACGGAAGAAGAAGGTCAACAACAGCGTACGGATGTGCGAGCCGTCGACGTCGGCGTCGGTCATGATAATGATGTTGTGATAACGCAACTTGTCGACGTTGAATTCGTCGCGGCCGATGCCACAACCCAGCGCGGTGATCAGCGTGCCCACCTCAGCGGAGGAGAGCATCTTGTCGAAGCGCGCTTTCTCGACGTTGAGGATCTTGCCCTTCAGCGGCAAAATTGCCTGGGTCTTGCGGTTACGGCCTTGCTTCGCCGAGCCACCCGCAGAGTCACCCTCCACTATGTAAAGTTCGGACAGCGCTGGATCTTTCTCCTGGCAGTCAGCCAGTTTTCCCGGCAAGCCGGCAATATCCAGCGCGCCTTTACGGCGGGTCATCTCACGGGCCTTGCGCGCAGCTTCGCGAGCACGTGCCGCGTCAATCATCTTGCCGACCACGGCTTTGGCTTCGCCGGGCTTTTCCAGCAGATAGTCGGAGAAGAACTTGTTCATCTCCTGCTCCACGGCCGTTTTCACTTCCGAGGACACCAGCTTGTCTTTGGTCTGCGAGGAGAACTTGGGATCTGGAACCTTGACCGAAATAATCGCCGTCAGACCTTCCCGAGCGTCGTCACCAGAGGTGCTGACCTTGAGTTTCTTCAGCAGGCCTTCCTGCTCGATGTAGCTGTTCAGCGTGCGCGTCAGCGCACTACGGAAACCAGCAAGGTGGGCCCCACCATCGCGCTGCGGAATATTGTTGGTAAAGCACAGGATGCTTTCGTTGAAGCTGTCGTTCCACTGCATCGCCACTTCAACGGCAATGCCATCATCGCGCTGAAGATCGAAGTGGAACACCGAGTTGATGGTCGATTTGTTGACGTTAAGGTATTCGACGAATGCGCGGAGGCCGCCTTCATACTTGAACAGTTCCTTCTTGCCCGAACGCTCATCGGACAGATGGATACCCACGCCCGAGTTCAGGAAGGACAACTCCCGCAAGCGCTTGGCCAGAATATCCCAACTGAAGCTGATGCTGGTGAAGGTCTCGGCAGAGGGCTTGAAGTGGATCTGCGTACCTGTGGTGTCGGTATCGCCAACCTCTCTCAGCGGCTCTTGTGGCACGCCGTGGCTGTACGTCTGCTCCCATACCTTGCCTGCCCGGCGAATGGTCAGGATAAGCTCCTCAGACAGCGCGTTAACCACCGATACGCCTACGCCGTGCAGGCCACCAGACACCTTGTAGCTGTTATCGTCAAACTTACCACCGGCGTGCAGTACGGTCATGATGACCTCAGCTGCGGATACGCCCTCTTCGTGCATATCGACAGGAATGCCCCGACCGTTATCTCTAACGGTGATGGATTCGTCGGTATGCATGGTGATGGTGATATCGGTACAGTGACCCGCAAGGGCCTCATCGATCGAGTTATCAACTACCTCGAATACCATATGGTGCAAACCGGTACCGTCATCCGTATCACCGATGTACATGCCGGGGCGTTTCCGCACCGCATCAAGGCCTTTAAGTACCTTGATACTGGATGAATCGTAGGCTCTATTTTCGGTCATATTCTAGTCACTCCAGACGACGTTCGGTCTGCACAATGTGCCCATGTTCCACGTGGAACATCGACAGGGATGTTTCGGTCTGCCAGCAGTTAGCCAGCTGTTCTGCTTCTACACCGGTAATAAAGACCTGGCAGTCGAGGGCTTCCAACAACTGACACAGGGCATTACGGTGCTGCTCATCCAACTCGGAAGGCAGGTCGTCTACCAGGAAAATACAGTCCTGCTGGCGTCCGCGTTCCTTTAAAAGGTGTCCCTGGGCAATTTTCAGGGCACATACCACTAATTTCTGCTGCCCCCGAGATAGTACCTCAGCGGCGTTCATGCCCTTTATCCGCAACCTCAAATCTGCGCGCTGCGGCCCGGCCTGGGTATGGCCCAACTGGCAATCACGCTCAAACTGCGAGTCGATTACAGTGCGCAGATCCCGGTCCTTGTCCCAGCCACGAAAGTAGCTAAGCGTCAGATCGTCCAGATCGATCAACTGGGCAAGCACAGATTCGAACACCGGCTTGAGCTTTAAAAGATAAGCCCGACGGTACTCGTCAATACGCTCACTTGCCTCGACTAGCTCGGTTTCCCATGGGGCCAATAAAGAACGTTCAATTCTACCACGTCGGAGCAGTGAATTCCGTTGCTTGAGGCTTTTTTGCAGCCGCTGCCAGGTACTCAGAAAATGATGTTCCACGTGGAACACACCCCAATCCAGATACTGTCGTCGCTGTTTGGGTGCGCCTTCGAGCAGACGAAAGCTGTCCGGGTTGATCAACTGCAGAGGCAAGGTGTCGGCCAATTGCGCTGTAGTGCGAATCGCTTGGCCATCAATTCGAATCTGGTAATCAGCTTGTTTGCTCCGCGTGATACCCATGGATGTATGCAGACCACTGTGCAATTCGATTTCGGCAAACACCGTACATGCTTGATGCTCGTGCTGAATAACGGGATGCAAACGTGTGCTGCGAAAGGAGCGGGCTAAACCAAGAATATGGATGGCTTCGAGCAAGCTGGTCTTGCCGCTGCCATTGTCGCCGTAGATGAGATTGATGCGCGGGGAGGGGAAAATAGTCACCGGGTGCAAATTACGCACCGCGGTGACGGACAGCTTTTTAAGCGGCATTAACAGTCAGGCTTAGAGACGCATTGGCATGACAACATAGACGCTGTCATCGGAATCGGCTTCCTGCACCAGGGCGCTACTGTTGGCGTCAGACAAAATCATCTTCACCTGTTCGCCACCCAGGACGTTCATCACATCAAGCAGGTAGCTGACGTTGAAGCCGATCTCCAGCGCACTGCCGCTGTATTCGACGCCGATATCCTCTTCTGCTTCTTCCTGCTCAGGGTTGTTGGCCTGGATCTTCAGCAAGGCATCGCTGAGCATCAAGCGGATACCGCGATACTTTTCATTGGACAAGATAGCCGTACGGCTAAATGCATTGCGCAGTACCTGGCGATCTGCGAGGACAATCTTGTCGCCGCCCCGTGGCAACACGCGCTCATAGTCAGGGAATTTGCCATCCACCAGTTTGGAGGTGAAGGTGAAGTCGCCGGTCGTGGCACGGATGTGGTGCGTACCCAGAACGATATTGACCAGATCGTCAGCTTCACCCAGCAGACGCGCCAACTCAAGGATACCCTTGCGCGGAACGATCAGTTGGTAGCGTTCCTGATAATCGATATTGGCATCCTGGGTGCACATGGCCATGCGGTGCCCATCAGTGGCAACGGCGCGCAGTTGGCCCTTGTTGATCTCCAACAGCATCCCATTCAAGTAGTAACGCACATCCTGCTGGGCCATGGCGAAACTGGTCCGCTCAATCAGCCGACGCAACTTGTTCTGATTGATCGCGAAGCTCAGCGAGCCAGGGCCATCTTCAACATTAGGGAAGTCCGACGCGGGGAGGGTTGCCAAGGTAAAGCGGCTGCGACCGGCGCGAATGATCGCCTTGTTATCTTCAACCTTGAAACTGATCGCAACATCATCTGAGAGAGACTTGCAGATATCCATCAGCTTACGGGCCGGTACGGTAATTTCGCCGGCTTCAGCAGGTTCTTCAAGATTGATGCGCCCAACCAGTTCAACCTCCAGGTCGGTACCGGTCATCGACAGTGTATTACCATCAACTACCAACAGCACATTGGACAGCACGGGCAGGGTCTGCCTACGTTCAACTACCCCGGCTACCAGTTGCAGGGGCTTCAACAGGGCTTCACGCTGAATGGTAAATTGCATTGTCTTCCTTCGACCTCGTGCAGGTTATCGTGTGCTGAACATGCCACCTCAACATCAGGTAGTCAGTGTCCTCAGCAGGTTTTTGTAATCTTCGCGGATATCCGCATCCATTTCACGCAATTCGGCAATTTTCCGCGTCGCGTGCAAAACCGTTGTGTGGTCCCGGCCACCGAATGCATCGCCTATTTCCGGCAGGCTGTGGTTGGTCAATTCCTTGGATAACGCCATGGCCACCTGACGCGGGCGAGCGACAGAGCGCGAGCGACGCTTGGACAACACATCAGAGACCTTGATCTTGTAGTACTCGGCGACCGTTCTCTGAATATTGTCGATGCTGACCAACTTGTCCTGCAGGGCCAGCAGATCCTTGAGCGATTCGCGGATCAGCTCAATGGTGATATCGCGACCCATGAAGTGCGCGCTGGCGATGACTCGTTTGAGCGCACCTTCAAGCTCACGTACGTTGGAACGAATACGCTGGGCAATAAAGAAGGCGGCGTCATGTGGCAGATCAACCCGCGACTGCTCGGCTTTCTTCATCAGGATAGCGACCCGCGTTTCCAGCTCAGGCGGTTCAACAGCCACTGTCAGGCCCCAGCCAAAGCGCGACTTGAGGCGCTCTTCCAGACCATCGATTTCCTTTGGATACCGATCACTGGTCAGGATCACTTGCTGACCACCTTCAAGCAAGGCATTAAAGGTGTGGAAGAACTCTTCCTGGGAGCGCTCTTTCTTGGCAAAGAATTGAATGTCGTCAATCAGCAATGCGTCGACGGATCGATAGTAACGCTTGAAATCATTGATCGCGTTCATCTGCAGCGCCTTGACCATATCTGCTACAAAGCGCTCGGAATGCAGATAGACAATTTTGGCGGCCGGGTTTTTCTTTAAAAGATGGTTACCCACCGCATGCATCAAGTGAGTCTTGCCCAGACCAACGCCGCCATAAAGAAACAGAGGGTTGTATCCGTGCTTGGGATTGTCCGCCACTTGCCAGGCTGCCGCGCGGGCCAACTGGTTGGATTTACCTTCGACAAAATTCTCGAAGGTAAAGCTGCGGTTCAGGTAGCTGGTGTGCTTGATCACCGGCGAACTCGGGCCCGCCTGGTCAGCGCGCTGAGGAGGGCGAGGATCCTCTTCATCAATACGCACGCCCTGCGACTGCTCGGGCTGAAACCCCTGGGCGATAACCTGGGTACGGGGCGTGACGGGGGCGCTAGCCGTCTGCACTGTGGCTGCGGAAGCGGCGACGGTCTGCGCCGGCGCAGGAGTATTGACACTGGATTTGACCGCCGACGCAGCACGCCGGCTACCAATCAAAAGGGAGACCAGAGGGGCCTGCCCCTGGGACAGGTCATCGAGCAATTCCTGAACCCGATTGAGATATTTGTCATTGACCCAATCGAGGACAAACCGATTAGGCGCATAAAGACGCAGTTCAGTCTGATCGCCATCCACTTGCAAGGGCCTGATCCAGGTATTGAACTCTTGGGATGGTAGCTCATCACGCAAAAAATCGATGCATTGCTGCCAGAGTACAACCGACACAAAATCCCCCGGTATCGCAGCCGCAAACGGCCTTATTGTTGGAGGTAATCAGCCCGGAATAACGCCGGTTTGATCACGCCATTTAAGCGGCCATTCTAGCGCTTTTAAGGGGTAGTTATCCACACTCTTGATGGGTAGAAGTGAAGTGACCACGCCCCGAAGAACCTGCATGATTTTCTGTAATTGTGGCCGAAGCCTTGCATAATGCGGGCTTGAGCTCTGTGCACAAAAGGTGGTGAGCCGTGTGGGTAAACCACCTTCAGAGCAGTGGATAAAACACCCTGTGGATAAAGCCTCATTCTATCCACAGGCGGGGCACAGGTGATGAGCTGTATCCTTCACCGGTTGATAACAGCTTTTTGCCTGTTGGAAGCAGCTGATTTAAAAGCCCTTTTCAGGGATATCCACAGAAAAGCGCCTGACCATTAGCATTAACATCATTAATCCTTTTAAAGAATTGATTTTATATTGTTTTTAATGAATTCCTCGGTCAAATCGAATTGACCTGCAAAGGGTTATTCTCTAGAATTGCCGGTCCCTTGAAAGGGCTCACTGGCTCTGACGCGAATCAATCAGGTAACTCAAGATGAAAAGAACATTTCAACCCAGCGTTTTGAAGCGTAAGCGTAACCATGGCTTCCGCGCTCGCATGGCTACTGCCAACGGTCGTAACGTACTGGCACGCCGTCGCGCCAAAGGCCGCAAGCGTCTGTCAGCTTAAGACCCGGTTTTGCAGGTGGATTTCGGATTCGGTCCTGAATGCAGGCTGTTAACGCCAAGTCAGTTCAAGAACGTATTCGACGGTGCCACCCGCAAGGCTTCCGGGCCTTATATCTTGCTGTTGGCCAAGGCAAACACCAGCGACCAGCCAAGACTGGGCCTGGTGATTGCCAAGAAAAGTGTCCGGCGGGCCGTTGATCGCAATCGCATCAAGCGCATCGCCCGAGACTCGTTCCGGCTGAACAAGCCGGAGTTGGGCAATCTGGACATTGTCGTCCTGGCTCGCAAGGGCCTGGGTGAGCTGGATAATGCTGCGCTGCATGAGCTATACAAAAGCATGTGGCGCAAGTTATCCCGGTCGACGGACAAGCCTCCACGTTCACGCCATTCCGGACCCCCGTCATCCAATGCGTAACCTCGCGCTCGGAGTGATCAAGGTGTATCGCTACGCTATCAGCCCACTGATGGCCAGCCATTGCCGTTTCTACCCGTCCTGCTCCTGCTATGCCCAGGAGGCCATAGAACAACATGGTTTTCTCAAGGGCAGCCTGCTTGGTGCAAAGCGTTTGAGCCGTTGCCATCCCTGGAATCCCGGTGGTTACGATCCGGTACCGCCTGCCTCTGCCAATCATTCTTCTCAGATGACCAATAAACCATGAACATGCAACGAAATATCCTCATAGCTGCCTTGCTCGTGATTACCTACCTCATGGTTTTGCAGTGGAATGCTGATTACGGGCAGCAAGATTTGCCTCCGGCGGTCGCAGAATCCAACCAGAGCAACAATGCTGATCTTCCGGTACTGCCTGATGGCCAAGGGGTTGCTGAAGCGGCAAGAACTGATGACGTGCCGCCTGCAGTCGAGCCCGGTGGAGAAGCCGAAGTACCACAGACGGCCGCTACGCCGTCAGAGACCAGCAGCAACCTGATCAGAATCGAAACCGACACTTTGCGCGCAGAGATTGATCCGCGTGGTGGTGATCTGGTGACTCTGTCACTGCCGCAGTATCCGGTACGCAAGGATCGGCCGGATCTGCCGTTCCCGATTCTGGAAAACTCCGCGTCCATGACCTATGTGGCGCAGAGCGGCCTGACCGGCAAAAACGGTCCAGATGCCCGCCCCGCTGGCCGTCCTCTATACAGTGCCGACAGCCAGAGCTACAGCCTTGGCGATGAGCAGCAGTTGGTCGTGGACCTGCGCTTTGAAGAGAACAACGTTAGCTACATCAAGCGGTTCACCTTCACCCGCGGTCAGTATCTGGTCGATGTTGATTACATCATCGACAACCAGAGCGACGAGCCCTGGACTGGCAATCTGTTTGGTCAGATCAAGCGTGACAAGAGCAGTGATCCTTCCAGTTCGAGTGCCACGGGCATGGCGACCTACCTCGGTGCTGCTTACTGGAGCTCCGATGCGTCCTATACCAAGGTATCCTTCTCCGATATGGACAAGGCACGCCTGAGTGAAACGGTCAGCGGTGGTTGGGTAGCCTGGCTGCAGCACTACTTTGTCAGCGCCTGGATTCCTTCGCCAGAACAGCAGCACGTGTACCAGACGCGCAAGGACAGTGCAGGCAACTACATCGTCGGCTTTACCAGCCCAGCGAGTATTGTCGAACCAGGACAGCAAGCCAGCATCAGCGCCGACTTCTACGCCGGTCCGAAAATTCAGGACAGCTTGAAAGAAATCTCCCCGGGCCTGGAGCTGACCGTCGACTACGGTTTCCTGTGGTGGATCGCACAGCCTCTGTTCTGGGTACTGAGCTTCATTCATGGCTTCGTCGGCAACTGGGGTTGGAGCATCATCCTGCTGACCGTGCTGATCAAGCTGGTGTTCTTCCCGCTTTCCGCTACCAGCTATCGCTCCATGGCCAATATGCGCCGCGTTGCTCCGAAGCTGCAGGCTCTGCGCGAACAGCATGGCGATGACCGTCAGAAAATGTCCCAGGGCATGATGGAGCTGTACAAGAAAGAGAAGATCAATCCACTGGGTGGCTGTTTGCCGATCCTGGTGCAGATGCCGGTATTTATCGCGCTGTACTGGACGTTGATGGAAAGCGTCGAGATGCGCCAGGCGCCGTGGTTGGGTTGGATCACTGACCTGTCGCTGAAGGATCCGTTCTTCATTCTGCCGATCCTGATGGGCGCGACCATGTTTATTCAGCAGCAGTTGAACCCAGCGCCGCCGGATCCAATGCAGGCCAAGGTGATGAAGATGCTGCCGATTATCTTCACCTTCTTCTTCCTCTGGTTCCCGGCAGGTCTGGTGCTGTATTGGGTGGTCAACAACATGCTGTCGATCGCACAACAGTGGTACATTACCCGTCAGATCGAAAAAGGCGCTGCGGCCAAAGGCGAGTAGTTCCCGCCTGAGCAGAGCTAAGCAAGCGCCCCGATATCGGGGCGTTTTGCTATCTGTCCTTTCACTTTCCTGACCTGCCAGAGATGCTGATGACCAGTTACCACGCCGACACCATCGCCGCTATTGCCACGCCGCCGGGCCAGGGTGGCGTCGGTATCATCCGCGTATCGGGCCCGGCCGCACTCAACATCGCCCAGCAGATAGCCCGCATCCAACCAAAGCCGCGTCATGCGCATTACGGTACCTTCTGGCAACAGCAGGTGGCGCTGGATCAAGGCCTGACCTTGTATTTTCCAGGGCCGCATTCCTTTACTGGCGAGGACGTGCTTGAGCTGCAAGGTCATGGTGGTCCAGTGGTCATGGATTTGCTGCTCAAGGCCTGCCTGCAGGCCGGTGCTCGGCTCGCACGCCCCGGCGAATTCAGCGAACGGGCCTTTCTCAATGACAAGCTCGACCTGGCCCAGGCCGAAGCGATTGCCGACCTGATTGAGGCCAGCTCCGAGCAGGCGGCGCGCAACGCGCTGCATTCACTGCAAGGCGCCTTTTCCAGTCGCGTACATGCACTGACCGAAGCCCTGATTACACTGCGAATCTATGTCGAAGCCGCGATTGATTTCCCTGAAGAAGAAATCGACTTCCTTGCCGACGGGCATGTGCTCGCGCAGCTACAGAGCGTGCGTCAGGATCTAGAGCAAGTTCAACGTGAGGCCGGGCGGGGTGCACTGCTGCGTGACGGCATGACGGTAGTCATTGCCGGCAGACCCAACGCCGGCAAATCCAGCCTGTTGAATGCGCTGGCTGGCAAGGACAGCGCCATCGTCACCGATATTGCCGGCACCACGCGGGATATCCTGCGTGAACATATTCATATTGATGGAATGCCGCTGCATATCATCGACACCGCCGGATTGCGCGATACTGAAGACCAGGTGGAAAAGATCGGTGTGGAGCGTGCCATGGCGGCCATCGCCGATGCGGACCGTATCCTGTTGATGGTCGATGCGTCACAGCCAGAAGCTCATCATCCGGAGAACCTCTGGCCCGAGTTTCTGCTGCAACGCCCTGACCCGGCCAAGGTGACCTTGATCCACAACAAGATCGACCTGATAGATGCTCAGGCTGGCCAGGAGACCGCAGCGGACGGCAGTGTGACGCTGCGCCTGTGCGCTCGCACTGGCGAAGGCGTAGACCTGCTGCGCGAGCACCTGAAAACCTGCATGGGCTACGAGCAGACCGCCGAGAGCCTGTTCAGCGCTCGCCGTCGACACCTGGATGCCCTGGAGCAGGCCAGCGAGCACTTGTCCCATGGCCATGATCAATTGACCTTGATGGGGGCCGGAGAGCTGTTGGCAGAGGATCTACGCATGGCTCAGCAGGTACTGGGTAGCATTACAGGGGAATTCAGTGCCGATGACCTGCTTGGGCGTATTTTCTCCAGTTTCTGTATCGGTAAATAGTTCTCTCGCGGTTCATCCCACCTCTTGATCGCCATATCCTTACTGATGTTTCAGAGTCATTGAAGCGTCGGTAAGGTTGAATTCGTCTGTATTTTCTTCTCCATAACGTCTGGTTTTGCCTTTTGAGCCCTGTGCACAACTCACCTTGAGACCGGGGTAAAACACTGTGCACAAGTAGTACTGAAAACGGCCTGTGGATAACACCCTCTTTTATCCACAACATAACCACCGTAACAGGACCCATCCAGCAGCAGTTTGATCACAACCTTTCTTCGCTTACAACCTTATGTTTTTATTGATTAAAATAGAGTTATTCACAGAAAAGCGCTTACTCATTAACATTCACTACATAAAGCTTTTTAAATCTTTCTTTAATTTATTCTACTAATGAGCTTGGCTTGCTCAACCCTGACCCCGTGCCAACACCCGCTGTTCAAAAAACATCCAACGCATGGCTGCAATTTTTTCAGCGAGGGCCTATAATCGGCCCCTTTTCCGAAGCCAGCCTTGCTCTGGCAACGAGGTTCCACCGTGCAATTTCCAAGTCGTTTTGACGTTATCGTTGTGGGCGGGGGCCATGCTGGCACCGAGGCCGCATTGGCGGCTGCTCGTATGGGGGTAAAAACCCTGTTGCTGAGCCACAACGTTGAAACGCTAGGGCAGATGAGCTGCAACCCGGCCATTGGCGGGATTGGCAAGAGTCACCTGGTCAAGGAAATCGACGCGCTCGGCGGGGCCATGGCCCGTGCAACGGATCTCGCTGGTATTCAATTCCGTGTGCTCAACAGCCGCAAGGGTCCTGCAGTGCGAGCTACCCGAGCTCAAGCTGATCGCATTCTGTACAAGGCGGCCATTCGCGAAATACTCGAAAACCAGCCTAATCTGTGGATATTCCAGCAGGCCTGTGATGACCTGATTGTCGAGAACGACCAGGTCTGCGGCGTTGTTACGCAAATGGGCCTGCGCTTTCTGTCGGCCAACGTAGTTCTGACCACGGGGACCTTTCTCGGCGGTCTGATTCACATAGGCCTGGATAACTACTCTGGTGGCCGCGCAGGTGACCCCCCCGCCATTGCCCTGGCTGACCGTTTACGTGAGTTACCGCTGCGCGTCGACCGCTTGAAAACCGGAACGCCACCGCGCATAGACGGCCGGACCGTCGATTACAGCAAAATGACCGTGCAGCCCGGCGATACGCCGCTGCCGGTGATGTCATTTCTGGGCAACGTCAGCGAACACCCGAAACAGGTCAATTGCTGGATTACCTACACCAACGAGCGCACCCACGAGATCATCCGCAATAATCTGGATCGCTCGCCGATGTATACCGGTGTAATCGAGGGTGTTGGTCCGCGTTATTGCCCATCGATCGAAGACAAGATTCATCGCTTTGCCGACAAGAACCAGCATCAGGTGTTTATCGAGCCCGAAGGGCTGACTACGCATGAGCTCTACCCCAACGGCATTTCCACTTCACTGCCGTTCGATGTGCAATTACAGATAGTGCAGTCGATCGAAGGTATGGAAAACGCCCATATCCTGCGGCCCGGTTATGCCATTGAGTATGATTATTTCAATCCACAGGATCTGAAATATTCACTGGAAACCAAAGTGATCGGCGGGCTGTTCTTCGCTGGCCAGATCAATGGCACTACCGGTTACGAGGAGGCAGCTGCCCAAGGCTTGTTGGCCGGGATGAATGCCGCGCGCCGCTCCCAGGATCAGGAAGCCTGGTGCCCGCGGCGTGACGAAGCCTACATCGGCGTGCTGGTGGATGACCTGATCACCATGGGTACCCGCGAGCCCTATCGCATGTTTACTTCGCGCGCCGAGTACCGGCTGGTACTGCGTGAAGACAACGCCGATCTGCGTCTGACCGAGAAGGGCAGGGAGCTGGGCTTGGTTGACGATCATCGCTGGGCGGTATTCAGCGCCAAACGCGAAGCGATCGATGCCGAGCGCAAGCGCCTGAGCAGCACCTGGGTGCAACCCAACAGTGAGGTCGGCAAGGCCTTTGCCGAGCGTTATGCCACCCCGCTGAATCACGAGTACAGCCTGCTCGATCTGCTGCGTCGTCCAGAGGTGGATTACCACGCGCTGTGCGAGCTGACAGGCAAGGTCGATATCCCAGCTGACGCGGCGGAGCAGGTGGAGATCCATACCAAGTACGCCGGCTACATCGAGCGGCAGCAGGAAGAAATTCTGCGTCTGCGTCAGCATGAACAGACACTGCTACCTGACAGCTTTGATTACCTGACGCTCAATGGCCTGTCCAACGAGATCCGGCATAAACTCGCCGATGTGCGTCCCCAGACTCTCGGGCAGGCATCGCGCATTCCGGGTGTAACCCCGGCGGCCATCAGCCTGCTGCTGGTTCACTTGAAAAAACGCAACGCCGGCAGCAGCCTGGCAAGAGAGGCATAACCCGGATGGCCGACCACGCCCGTGAATTGACCGAGGGTGCCGCCCAACTGGGTATCGATCTCCAGCCTGAGCAACGTGAGCAGTTGCTGGCTTATCTGCGCCTGCTGCACAAGTGGAACAAGGCCTACAATCTGACGGCGGTGCGTGATCCGGATGAGATGGTCAGCCGGCATTTGCTCGACAGCCTGAGTATCCTTCCGTACGTTCAGGGCGATCGTTGGCTGGATGTGGGCAGTGGCGGCGGGATGCCGGGGATTATTCTGGCCATCATGCTGCCCGGCACAGCCTTCACGCTGCTGGACAGCAACGGCAAGAAGACCCGCTTCCTGACCCAGGCCAAGCTGGAGCTGGGATTAGCCAACCTGAGCGTTGTTCAGAGCCGGGTGGAAAGTTTTCAGGCAGAACAGCCCTTTCACGGGATCGCTTCCAGGGCATTCAGCTCGCTGGCCGATTTTACCCATCTGACCCGTCACTTGAGTGATATTGACACCCAGTGGCTGGCGATGAAAGGTCAGTATCCGCAGGAGGAATTGGCCGCATTGCCGGTCGACTTCCAGGTCACTGACAGCGCACAATTGGCGGTACCCGGTTGCCAGGGCAGCCGACATCTGCTGATACTGCGCCGGCAGGTTCTGGCTGATAACGGATAGGAGGTCATAGTGGGCAAGGTTTTGGCAATAGCCAACCAGAAAGGCGGTGTCGGCAAGACAACCACCTGCATCAACCTCGCCGCCTCACTGGCTGCTACCAAGCGTAAGGTGCTGTTGGTCGATCTCGATCCCCAGGGCAATGCGACCATGGGCAGTGGTATCGACAAATCCGACCTCGAATTTTCAGTGTATGAATTGCTCACAGGCCGTTGTGAACTGAAACAGGCCCTGCAGTATTCGGAGAATGGCGGGTACGACATCCTGCCGGCCAATGGCGATCTAACCGCTGCCGAAGTCGAACTGCTGGATGTGAAAATGAAGGAAAGTCGTTTGCGCTACGCCCTGACGTCACTGCGTAGCCAATATGATTTCATTCTGATTGATTGTCCGCCCTCGCTGAACATGCTCACGGTTAACGGTCTGGTGGCTGCCGATGGCGTGATCATTCCGATGCAGTGCGAGTATTACGCGCTCGAAGGGCTCTCGGCATTGGTCAATACCATCCAGCGCATCAGCTCGGTACTCAATCCGTCGCTGCAGATCGAAGGTCTGCTGCGCACCATGTACGATCCGCGCAACAGTCTGACGCTGGACGTCTCGGCGCAGTTGACCAGCCACTTTGGTGATCAGCTTTACCAGACCGTGATTCCGCGTAACGTGCGCCTGGCGGAAGCCCCGAGCTTCGGCATGCCCGCGTTGACCTATGACAAACAGTCCCGAGGCGCAGTGGCCTATCTGGCGCTGGCCGGTGAAGTAGTAAGACGCTCGAAACAGGCTGCCAAGGCAAGTGCCCTGGCCAGCACGAACGAATAATCAAAAAGGACATTACCGGCATGGCGGTCAAGAAACGCGGCTTGGGACGAGGACTGGATGCACTGCTTGGGCAATCCAACGGCGACAGTCAGGCAACCAATAATCAGGACCAGCAGCTCAAGGAATTGCCTGTTGACCTGATTCAGCGGGGTAAATACCAGCCTCGCCGCGATATGGACCCCCAGGCTCTGGAGGAATTGGCCAACTCGATTCGCGTCCAGGGCGTGATGCAGCCGATTGTCGTGCGCCCAATTGCCGAGGGGCGCTACGAAATCATCGCCGGTGAGCGCCGCTGGCGAGCCACCCAGCAGGCCGGACTCGATTCCATTCCTGCGGTGATCCGTGACGTACCGGATGAAGCTGCCATCGCCATGGCGCTGATCGAGAACATTCAGCGCGAAGACCTCAATCCGATCGAAGAAGCTATCGCGCTGCAACGTCTGCAGATGGAATTCGAACTGACCCAGCAGCAGGTTGCCGATGCTGTGGGCAAGTCCCGGGTGAGTATTACCAATCTATTACGTTTGATGGCCTTGCCAGATGATGTCAAATTGTTACTGGAACGGGGTGATCTGGAAATGGGTCATGCGCGGGCTTTGCTGGGTTTGCCCGCCGACGATCAGACCGCTGCGGCGCGCCAGGTAGTCGCCAAAGGTTTGACCGTCCGTCAGACCGAGGCGCTGGTGCGTCAATGGTTGAACCCACGGCGCGAAGCCGGTGATACCCGCGCCAATCCTGATATTGAGCGGCTACAGCAGGATCTGGCCGAACGTATAGGCGCTGAAGTAAAAATCCAGCACGGCGCCAAAGGCAAGGGCAAACTGGTTATCAGCTACAGCTCGCTGGATGAACTTGATGGCGTGTTGATGCATATCAAGTGAGCCAGTTGTCTATTTCTGATGCGACGACGATGCGACGACATAGTCGCCAAACTCGCTGTTGAATGTTGCCTACTGTTTGAAAAGACGGGGGATTCGCCCGGTTAGTGTTGAATCGGAGGATTATTCAACCTATACTCCTCGCGCTATTTTAGCTGGTGAAATGCACCAGTTTGTTGCGGGGAAAGTCCCGGAAAAGATTCTGAAGCAGCGGTCGCGAGGCGGGTAAATGGACGCAAGAACGCCCAACAGAACCCCTTTCCATCGCTTGCCAGCTTTCCCGGTATTGTTGCTTCAAGCTTGCGCCGCTTTTTTGGCAGCGCTGATTCTGTGGTTTTTCCAGAATCCTGTAGCCGGATATTCCGGCCTGTTGGGTGGACTTGTGGCTCTGGTCCCCAATGCCTATTTTGCTTATCGGGTGTACCGCTACAGCGGAGCCCGATCAGCCCAGGCCATCGTTCGTGAATTCTATTCCGGCGAGGCTGGCAAAATAATATTGACCGCCGCACTCTTTGTGCTGGTGTGGGTAGGTGTAAAGCCGCTGGAGGCGACCGCAGTATTTGCTGGTTACCTCGCGGTACTGGCCGTCGGGGCCAGTGGCCTGCTCATAGTCAAACGATTTCAAAAGCATTAGTCAGAGGCAAATATGGCAGGCACTTCAGCTGAATATATCCAGCACCATTTGCAGAACCTCACTTACGGCAAATTGCCCGCAGGTTACGAGCGCTATGACGGCACAGTCGTCCAGGAAACCACCTGGACGCTAGCCCAATCAGGCGCTGAAGCTACCGACATGGGCTTTATGGCGTTTCACGTGGATACCCTGGGCTGGTCGGTATTCATGGGCCTTATCTTCCTGTTTCTGTTCCGCACTGTTGCCAAGCGCGCCACCGTCGGCGTACCGGGCAAGCTGCAGAATGTGGTGGAAATGACCGTCGAGTTCATCCAGGGCATCGTCAAGGATACCTTCCACGGCCGTAACGCCCTGGTAGCGCCACTCGCTCTGACCATCTTCGTCTGGGTGTTCCTGATGAACTCCCTGAAATGGATACCGGTGGATTACATCCCCGGGCTGGCCACCGCTTTGGGGCTGGACTACTTCAAGATCGTCCCGACCGCCGATCCGAACGGCACCTTCGGTATTTCCCTGGGCGTCTTCATCCTGATCATTTTCTACAGTTTCAAGGTCAAGGGCTTCGGCGGCTTTATCAAGGAACTGTCTTTCACCCCTTTCAAGCACTGGGCGTTGATTCCGTTCAACCTGTTCCTCGAACTGCTCGGCCTGCTGACCAAACCACTGAGTCTGGCACTGCGACTGTTCGGTAACATGTACGCCGGTGAAGTGGTGTTTATTCTGATTGCACTGCTGCCGTTCTACCTCCAATGGGGTCTGAACGTGCCATGGGCAATCTTCCATATTCTTGTCATTCCGCTACAGGCCTTCATCTTCATGGTGCTGACTGTGGTGTATCTAAGCGCTGCTCATGAGGATGCTCACTGACGCGCTTGAACCCTGTTCAATCAACCAACCTTGAACTGCAACCTTGAACTTTAGGAGTAATTATGGAACTCGTAATCATTGCTGCCTCCATCATGATCGGTCTGGGCGCCCTGGGTACCGGTATTGGCTTCGCCCTGCTGGGCGGCAAGCTGCTGGAATCCACTGCACGTCAGCCTGAGCTGGGCCCGCAGCTGCAAACCAAAACCTTCCTGATGGCCGGTCTGCTCGACGCCGTGCCGATGATCGGTGTTGGTATCGCGATGTACCTGATCTTCGTTGTTGCCCCTGGCGTTGCCGCTTAATTCAGATGACTGATCTCCGGTAGACCGCGGTTTGCCGGACCCATCATCTGGATCAAGAGATCCGGGACTCAACGAATAGCACGAGGTAAATCGCTGTGAATATTAATCTGACGCTGTTTGGTCAAACGATTGCCTTCGCTATTTTTGTCTGGTTTTGCATGAAGTATGTCTGGCCGCCGATCACGGCTGCCATGGCAGAACGCCAGAAAAAAATTGCTGAAGGTCTGGACGCGGCTGGCCGCGCCCAACGTGATCTTGACCTGGCCCAAGAGAAAGCTTCCCAGACCCTGCGTGAAACCAAGGAACAGGCTACTCAGATCATCGAGCAAGCCAACAAAGGTGCCAACCTCATTGTTGAGGAAGCTAAAGAGCAGGCACGTTCCGAAGGTGAGCGTCTGATCGCGGCCGCCAAAGCCGAGATCGAACAGGAAGTGAATCGCGCCAAGGATGACCTTCGGGCCCAGGTGGCCGTATTGGCCGTTCGGGGCGCTGAGCAAATTCTGGGGTCGGAAATCGACGCCAAGGCGCACAGTGAGCTGGTCAATAAATTGGCCTCACAACTCTAAGCGAGGCGAGCTATGGCTACTATCAATACGCTAGCTCGGCCTTACGCAAAAGCAGCTTTTGAACACGCTTCTGCTGCCGGTGGTCTGGATGCCTGGTCTGGCATGCTGGCCCTGGCAGCAGCGGCCGTTCAGGACGACGCTTTTGCCGCGAGGATGCGTAATCCCGGTCTGACCGAGGAACGCAAGGCCGACGACCTGCTCATGGTGTGCGAAGGTCATGTGGATGACGCTTTCGGTAATTTTATCCGGACGCTGTCGGAGCATGACCGTTTGCCCTTGATCCCGGTTATTGCCGAGCTCTTTGAGCAACACAAGGCAGAACATGATCGTAGCGTGGCAGTCGAGGTGGAATCCGCCTTTGAGCTGAGCGACGATCAACAGAAAACGCTGGCAACCGCTCTTTCCAAGCGGTTAGACCGGACAGTAACTCCTCATGTGACCATCAACCCGGCCTTGATCGGCGGTGTGTTGATTCGTGCGGGTGACTTGGTCATCGACGGTTCGGTCCGCGGCAAGCTGGATAAGCTGGCCGAGGCGTTGAAATCCTGATTTGAGGGACATGGCATGCAGCAATTGAATCCTTCCGAAATTAGCGAAATTATCAAGCAGCGCATCGAGAAACTCGATGTGTCTTCGCAGGCTCGCAATGTAGGCACCATCGTCAGCGTTTCCGACGGTATCGTGCGCATTCACGGCCTTGCTGATGTGATGTACGGGGAAATGATCGAATTCCCCGGCGGTGTATACGGTATGGCACTGAACCTGGAGCAGGACTCCGTGGGTTCCGTTGTATTGGGTGATTACCTGGGTCTGACCGAAGGCATGACTGCCAAGTGTACCGGTCGTATTCTGGAAGTTCCGGTCGGCCCCGAGTTGCTTGGTCGCGTTGTTGACGCGCTGGGTAACCCGATTGACGGCAAGGGCGTAATCGATGCCAAACTGACTGACGCGGTAGAAAAGGTTGCGCCTGGCGTGATCTGGCGTAAGTCGGTAGACCAGCCGGTGCAGACCGGTTACAAGTCCATCGATGCGATGATCCCGATCGGCCGTGGTCAGCGAGAGCTGATCATCGGTGACCGTCAGACAGGTAAGACGGCCATCGCGATCGACGCGATCATCAACCAGAAAGATTCCGGCATCAAGTGTGTGTACGTGGCTATCGGTCAGAAGCAGTCGACCATCGCCAACGTCGTACGCAAGCTGGAAGAGCACGGCGCGATGAGCAACACCATCGTGGTCGCAGCTTCCGCTTCCGATCCGGCTGCTCTGCAGTTCCTGGCGCCCTACGCCGGTTGCACCATGGGTGAATACTTCCGTGACCGCGGTGAAGATGCACTGATCATTTATGATGATCTGTCCAAGCAGGCTGTGGCGTATCGCCAGATCTCCCTGCTGCTGCGTCGTCCGCCGGGTCGTGAAGCTTATCCTGGCGACGTGTTCTATCTCCACAGTCGTCTGCTGGAGCGTGCATCGCGCGTCTCCGAAGAAGCGGTTTCGAAGTTCACCAATGGTGAAGTGACGGGCAAGACCGGTTCTCTGACCGCTCTGCCGATCATCGAAACCCTCGCCGGTGACGTATCTGCTTTCGTACCGACCAACGTGATCTCGATCACCGACGGCCAGATCTTCCTGGAGTCCAACCTGTTCAACGCAGGTATCCGCCCGGCCGTTAACGCCGGTGTATCGGTATCCCGTGTTGGTGGTGCAGCTCAGACCAAGATCATCAAGAAGCTGTCCGGTGGTATTCGTACCGCGCTGGCCCAGTATCGTGAACTGGCGGCCTTCGCCCAGTTTGCTTCGGACCTCGATGAGGCTACCCGCAAGCAGCTGGAGCACGGTCAGCGGGTTACCGAGCTGATGAAGCAGCACCAGTATGCGCCTATGTCGATCGCTGACATGGCCATAAGTCTGTACGCTGCCGAGAAGGGCTTCCTGGTCGATGTCGAGCTGAACAAGATCGGCGCATTCGAGAAGGCTCTGCTCGCTTACTTCAAACGTGACAAGGCCGATCTGTTGGCCAAGATCAACGAGAAGGGCGACTACAACGACGAGATCGAAGCCGGTATCAAGTCTGGCATCGAGAACTTCAAGGCAACCCAGAGCTGGTAAGCCGAGCGCGGGGCATGACTCAGTCATGTCCCGCATCGTGCGATCTGGCCTCGGGCTAACCTGAAAGGTGAGACATGGCAGGCGCAAAAGAGATACGCGGTAAAATTTCGAGTATCAAAAGTACTCAGAAGATCACCAGCGCCATGGAGAAGGTGGCGGTCAGCAAAATGCGCAGAGCACAACAGCGCATGGCCTCCAGTCGTCCCTACGCTGACCGTATCCGTCAGGTCATTGGCCATCTGGCCAATGCCAATCCCGAATATCGTCACCCGTTCATGCAAGAGCGTGAAGTCAAGCGGGTCGGCTATATCGTGGTCAGTACGGATCGGGGTCTTTGCGGTGGTTTGAACACCAACCTGTTCAAGGCACTGGTACAAAACATGAAAGAGTGGCGTGACCGTAACGTCGAGACCGAGCTGTGCGTGATTGGCAGCAAGGGCGCCGCGTTTTTTCGCAGTTATGGCGGTAACGTTGTCGCAGCGATCAGTCACCTGGGTGAACAGCCCTCGTTGAATGATCTGATCGGCAGCGTCAAGGTCATGCTCGATGGTTATCAGGAAGGTCGTATCGACCGTTTGTACCTGGTCTCCAATGCCTTTGTGAATACCATGGTGCAAACGCCCAAGGTTGAGCAATTGATTCCTTTGGTCCCGGCTGACAAAGCCGAGCTCAAAGGGCATTGGGACTATGTATACGAGCCTGATGCCAACGAGCTGCTGGATGGCTTGCTGACTCGTTATATCGAGTCGCAGGTGTATCAGGCAGTGATCGAGAACAACGCCAGCGAACAGGCGGCACGGATGATCGCAATGAAAAACGCGACCGACAACGCAGGGGATATTATCGACAGCCTGCAGCTTATTTATAACAAAGCTCGTCAGTCTGCGATCACCCAGGAAATTTCGGAAATCGTCGGCGGCGCCGCTGCAGTCTCTTGAGGCTGCGGACAGACGATAACGGTTTCATACCACTTAGAGGAACCAAACATGAGTAGCGGACGTATCGTTCAAATCATCGGTGCCGTCATCGACGTGGAATTCCCACGTGACAGCGTGCCGAAGGTGTATGACGCGCTGCATGTCGACGAAAAGGGTCTGACCCTTGAAGTCCAGCAGCAACTGGGTGATGGCATTGTAAGAACCATCGCCATGGGTACCACCGAAGGTGTCAAGCGCGGCCTGGCCGTCAGCAGCACCGGTGCAGCCATTACCGTTCCAGTGGGTGTCAAGACCCTGGGCCGGATCATGGACGTGCTCGGCAACCCCATCGACGAAGCCGGCCCGATTGGCGAAGAAGAGCGCTGGGGCATTCACCGTCCTGCGCCTTCCTACGCGGAACAGGCCAGCTCCAACGAACTGCTGGAAACCGGCATCAAGGTTATCGACCTTATCTGCCCGTTCGCCAAGGGCGGTAAAGTGGGTCTGTTCGGTGGTGCTGGTGTGGGCAAGACCGTAAACATGATGGAACTGATCCGTAACATCGCCATCGAGCACAGCGGTTACTCCGTATTTGCCGGTGTGGGTGAGCGGACTCGTGAAGGTAACGACTTCTATCACGAGATGAAGGATTCCAACGTACTGGACAAGGTAGCGCTGGTTTACGGTCAGATGAACGAGCCTCCGGGCAACCGTCTGCGCGTAGCGCTGACCGGTCTGACCATGGCTGAGAAATTCCGTGACGAAGGTCGTGACGTACTGTTGTTCATCGACAACATCTACCGTTACACCCTGGCCGGTACCGAAGTATCCGCACTGTTGGGCCGTATGCCTTCAGCGGTAGGTTACCAGCCAACGCTGGCCGAAGAGATGGGCGTTCTGCAGGAGCGTATTACCTCCACCAAGCAGGGTTCCATTACGTCGATTCAGGCGGTATACGTACCAGCCGATGACTTGACCGACCCCTCGCCAGCCACCACCTTCGCCCACTTGGACGCGACCGTGGTACTGTCTCGTGATATCGCTTCCCTGGGTATCTATCCTGCGGTAGATCCGCTGGACTCCACTTCCCGTCAGCTGGACCCCCAGGTGATTGGTCAGGAGCACTACGATACCGCCCGTGGCGTACAGTATGTTCTGCAGCGCTACAAAGAGCTGAAAGACATCATCGCGATTCTGGGTATGGACGAACTGTCCGAAGAAGACAAGCAACTGGTAGCCCGCGCTCGTAAGATCCAGCGTTACCTGTCGCAGCCATTCTTCGTGGCCGAAGTCTTCACCGGTTCCCCAGGCAAGTACGTTTCTCTGAAGGACACTATCCGTGCCTTCAAAGGCATTCTGGATGGCGAGTTCGACCACCTGCCCGAGCAGGCGTTCTACATGGTCGGCACCATCGATGAAGCCATCGAGAAAGCCAAGAAAATGTAATGCTAGCGCCCGCGCAAGCGGGCGCAGAATCGAGGCAATGACATGGCTATGACAGTGCACTGCGATATCGTCAGCGCGGAAGAAGAGCTGTTTTCAGGCCTGGTTTCGATGGTCGTCGCACACGGCAACATGGGTGATCTGGGCATTCTGCCAGGCCACACACCGTTGCTTACCGACCTCAAGCCCGGTCCGGTTCGGGTGATCAAGCAGGATGGCAGCGAGGAAGTGTTCTACATTTCAGGCGGCTTCCTGGAGATCCAGCCGAGCATGGTCAAGGTGCTTGCCGACACGGCTATCCGTGCTGGCGACATCGACGAAGCGTCTGCAGTTGAAGCGAAAAAGGCCGCTGAGAAGGCCTTGAGCGAGAAGGGGTCCGAGTTTGATTACGGTTCCGCTTCTGCGCGTCTTGCTGAAGCTGCAGCCCAGCTACGTACCGTGCAGGAACTGCGCAAGAAATACGGCGGACCGGCATTCAACAATCGCTGAGTTCGTTGGCAATAAAAAAGGCAGCTTCGGCTGCCTTTTTTTATAGCTGTCGGTATCGGCTTTCCAGCTTTGCTATCATCTACCCACTCTCCACCAACTACGGTTCACACTATGATTCTGGATATCGTCATCCTCGCCGCCGGTCAGGGCACCCGTATGCGCTCGGCATTACCCAAGGTGCTCCACCCGGTGGCAGGTAAGCCTATGCTTGGCCATGTTATTGATTGCGCCCGAGCATTGGCGCCGCGGCGAATTCATGTGGTGATAGGTCATGGTGCAGACCAGGTTCGCGAGGCGCTCTCGGCCGACGATATCAACTGGGTGGTGCAGAGCGAACAACTCGGTACCGGCCACGCAGTTGCCCAGGCGTTGCCGTATATCACCGACGCCGATCAGATATTGGTTCTGTACGGTGATGTGCCCTTGCTGCGTGCCGAGACGTTGCAACGGCTTAGCGCGCAGGCAGGCGCCCAAGCACTCGGCCTGCTGACAGTCACCATGGCGGATCCAACCGGATATGGACGTATCGTACGCAGCCCTAACGGTGCTGTGCAGGCGATTGTCGAGCAGAAGGACGCCAGTGCTGAGCATTTGCTGATAACTGAAGGCAATACCGGGATCATGGCGCTGCCAGGCAATCAGGCGGAGCAGTGGTTGACGAGTCTGTCGAATGATAACGCCCAGGGTGAATATTACCTGACCGATGTGGTGGCATTGGCGGTGAGCCATAAGGTCCCTGTGGAGGTAGCGCAGCCGCTGGATGAACTCGAAGTGATGGGCGCGAACAACCGGCAGCAGCTCTCGGTGCTTGAACGCGCCTGGCAGCAACGTGAATGTTTGCGGCTGATGGCCGAGGGCGTCACGCTGGCGGACCCGGCGCGGCTTGACGTGCGGGGCACTCTGAGAGTCGGCAGGGATATCTTTATGGACATCAATGTGGTGATCGAGGGTGATGTGAGCATTGGCGATAACGTCGAGATCGGCCCGCATTGTGTAATACGCAACAGCAATATCGCTGCCGGCACCGTGATCAAGGCGTATAGCCACATCGACGGTGCCGAAGTCGGGGAAAACTGCGATATTGGACCTTACGCGCGCCTGCGCCCAGGGACCCGTATGCATGTCGGGGCCAAGATAGGCAATTTTGTCGAGACCAAGAAGGCCGATATTGGCGCGGGCTCCAAGATCAACCACCTGTCTTACGTGGGTGATGCAGTGGTGGGTGCAGACGTTAACATTGGCGCCGGCACCATCACCTGCAATTACGATGGGGTGAACAAATTCGTTACGCGCATAGGCGATGGCGTATTCATCGGCTCCAACAGTGCGCTGGTTGCGCCCGTCAGCATCGGGGCCGGTGCGACTACCGCAGCAGGCTCGACTGTAACCCAGGATGTGCCTGCACAAGCGTTGGCGGTGGGGCGCGCGAGGCAGAAGAATATCGAGGGTTGGAAGCGTCCGGCCAAGAAAGACTAGTCAGTAGCCGTCTCCCGCAGGGCGGCTGGCGTGAACATGTACAAGACTTGATCTATATTCAAAGGAGAGATTGACGGGCACGCTGGGCGACACGTTGGAGGTACGTATGCTGACGCAACTTTCCGAGAGTTTGGGCAAGCTGAACCTGCCCTTGCGAGTGACGCTTCCTGGTGGGCCAACGCTGGATCTGGGGCCTGATCCCAGGGTGACGCTTGAGATTCTCGACCCCCTGCTGCTGGGCGATCTAGCGCAGCCCAGTCTGGACAAGCTTGGCGAAGCCTATATCCATCAGCGCCTGGAGGTGCGGGGTCGCATCAAGGATGTTATCGAGGTTGCCGACCTTCTCAGCAGCGGGCTGCTGGGCAACCAGGGTGAGCCAAATCCGCCTCGTTCTGCTCACGACAAGGCAATGGATGCAGAAGCCATTGCCTACCACTATGACCTTTCAAATGATTTTTATCGTCTCTGGCTGGATCCCGAGATGGTCTATTCCTGCGCCTATTTTCGCGATCCTGAGCATGACAGCCTGGCTCAGGCGCAGACCAATAAGTTGGATCATCTGTGCCGCAAGCTCAGGCTCAAGCCAGGTGAGCGGTTATTGGATGTAGGCTGTGGCTGGGGGGGATTGGCCCGCCACGCGGCGCGGCATTATGGGGTCAGTGTGTACGGCATCACCTTGAGTAAGGCGCAACTGGCCCTCGCCCGGGAGAAAAATGCTCAGGCCGGGCTGGATCGCGTTATTGAATTGCAGCTCGAGGATTATCGCGATCTGCCGGGCCGGGAAGACTTCGACAAGGTCGTCAGCGTCGGTATGTTCGAGCATGTCGGTCATGCGAATCTGGGCGCCTATTTCAAGGTGCTGTATGACCAGGTCAAGCCGGGCGGTCTGGTAATGAATCATGGGATCACCGCCAAACATGTGGACGGCAGACCAGTAAGCCGCGGGGCGGGCACGTTCATTGGGCGCTACGTATTTCCCCACGGCGAATTGCCGCATTTGTCCACGGCCATCGCGAGTATGAGTGAGCAGGGGTTGGAGGTGGTCGATGTGGAAAGCCTGCGCCTGCATTATGCGCGCACCCTTGAGCACTGGAGCGATAATCTGGAGGCACGGCTGGAGGAGGCGAAAGCACAGGTGTCAGATAAAGCCCTGCGTATCTGGCGAATCTATCTGGCGGGCTGTGCTTACGGCTTTCGCAAGAACTGGATGAACATTCATCAGATTCTGGCCGTCAAGCCATTTGCCGGTGGCCAACACAACCTGCCCTGGACTCGGGAGGATATCTATTTGCCGCATTAAACACCTCAGGGATCACATCGTTCGGTCGGCAGATTGATATCACAGCGTCTGATGCGCCTGTGATACATTTATCCAGCCGTAATACCGAACCGGAATGGAGACCAAGCGTGACCCTGATACCCCTTGCAGAACATGAAGTCAGCGTGGGTAAACCCTTGCCCTGGGACGTTCTGGACGCCGAGGGCAGTGTCTTGCTTGAGCAGTCGCGGATCATCGATAGCGAGCCATTACTGGCGCAGCTGTTGAAAATGGGACTCTATCGGGCGGCCCCGGAGCGCAATGCAGCCGAGGAGAAGCTCGATGTCGCTGGCAATGGCAGCATCTCCGAAGTTCAGATTTCCAGCTTGTCACAGGTGCAGCTGGCCCCCGGTGATCTGGTACAACTGCAAACCCTGCATCCCACGCATGCGGAGCGCTACCAGGTCCGCATGATTGGCTTCCACGCGCCCGTCAGCCTGATGGTCACCGCGCCGACGATCCAGGGGCGGTTGGTCTTTGTCAAAGAGGGTCAGCAATTTCTGGTGCGCGGCTTTGTCGGCAAAGACGCCGTGGCCTACAAGACGCGGGTTATCAAATCCAATCTTTCGCCTTTTCCCTATCTGCATCTGGCGTACCCGGAAACCGTGCAATCCATGCGTATCCGCGGCTCTTCACGGGTTTCCGTTGAGCTGGTGACTGCAGTGAACGGTCCCGCCGGTCAGGCTGCAGCGAAGATAGTGGATCTGAGCTGCGGCGGAGCGCGAATGATGTCACCCAAACCGGTTGCGGAGAAGGGTGATGATGTGAAGCTGTCCTTTCGCATCAATCCCTCCGGTCTGGATGTGTATCTGACGATCAGTGCCAAGGTGCGCGCGGTGAGCCGCGATGAAACCGCGAACAGTCAGGTCGCCACTGGCGTGGAGTTTGTTGATCTGAACGAGCAGGACCGCCTTTACCTGACCAATATGGTCTATCAGAACTTGCTGAAAGATAACCTATGAAAATGATCTGGAAGGCCTTGGTCGCTGGTCTGTTGCTGGTGGGCTTGTTGGGCAACACGGCGGTAGCGCAGCAGCCGGAAACGGTAGCGGGTGAATGGTGGGAGCTGGATCTGGCGGAGGAGACTTTTCGCCTGCAGCGCGTGGCTGACCCGGAGAGCCGCCGTCAGGGGTTGATGGGTCGAGAGCTGGCAGCGGATGAGGGCATGCTGTTTGATTTCCCCGCCGGTACCGTCCCTGCTATCTGGATGCGCAATATGCGTATCAGCCTGGATCTGGTGTATTTGGATGACAAAGGGGTCATCGCCAATATCTTCCCTGCCGTTCCCGCTTGCCGCAGCATGCCCTGTGAGATTTATCGTGCGGACCGAGCGCTGCGCTTCGTGCTGGAACTGCCCGCCGGCACTGTGAGCCGCTTGGGCCTGAGCGAGGGCCAGAAGCTGGTTATGGATGAGCTGATCGCGTTACCGACTCCCTCCGAGTAAAGACTGTCAGGGGGCTTCCCAGCGCCCCTCGCTGATATTCTCGCAGTAGGCCTTGAGTACAGGCGCATCATCAGCGTCGCTGTAATAGTGAATCGCCTGTTCATAGGCGACACCCTGGGATTTCGCCCCCTGGCAGATGCCATACGCGCCCGAGGGGCATTCTTCAGCAAAAACCACATCGAACGAGCGATCCGGGATCTGCGGTTGGCAGAAGCTGTCGGTAAACAGCGATGGCGGGATGCTGATGTTCTGTTGGCACATCCGGATCGGTAATTGATCGTCGTTGGAGGTGATCACGCAGGCCGCAGCCCCTATCTGTGCGCTGAACAGGGCGATGATCGGCAGGCTGATAGTTCTCAATTTCATGTTATGCGCCAGAGTCTATAAGTCGATGTTGTAAGCCAATCAGTTACCTTAATCGCTGATCGCGGCAGCTCGCAAGCCCTGCTCCAGCGCCTGGCGATCAGGAGATTGTGCTGTGATCAATTCGATCCGGTTGTCCTTGTGCCACTGCGTTTTTTGCCAGAGGAGCTTTCCATCGGGTAGCGCATTGAAGGTGCGCCAGCCTTCGCTGGTGTGAACGGCGCCCTTGGCCCGGAGCCAGTGTTGTGCCAACAACCAACTCTCCAGGGGGCCAAGCTCGAACTGCTGATCAGGGTGGATGTGCCAGCCTATACTGTAATGGCCGTCCAGCTCCTGAGTGTGGCAGTGCCAATCACCAATGGCGCGCCACAGCGTCACCCGCATGCTGGACTGTTCACGTTCTGGTAGCTTGGCGCTGGCTTGAGAGGCTGCCGGAACGCGGCGGGGTAGTGCATCCAGCCGAAGTTCGAAAGCTTCGCACCAGAGCTTGGTATTCGGCCTGGTACTGGGCAATTGCGCTTCCAGCGCCTGCCGGGCAGCGCTGGTCAGGCTTTCAGCTTTATTCAATATGATCAGACCTGCCTCTAGCAGGGCCAACTCTTGCGCCTCGGGCAACCGCACGCCTTGCGCCAGTTTGGGTGCATCCAGCACCATCACCAGTGGCTGTAATGCCAGCACACCGCGCCAAGGTGCGTCCGCGAGTTGTTGCTGCAGCCGTAGCGGGTGGCCCAAGCCGGAGGCCTCTATAAAAAGCCGGTCTGGGCGCGCCTTGCGCAGTAAACGGTTGAGGCCTACTTGAAAGGGCAGGCCATTGACGCAGCACAGGCAGCCGCCCGGTATTTCGGCCAGCGAGACTCCGTCTGCATCGGTTTGCAGCAAGGCAGCATCCATGCCGATCTGGCCGTACTCGTTAATCAGTATCGCCCAGCGCTCATGGTCCGGGCGCTGGCCGAGCAAGTGCTTGAGCAATGTGGTCTTGCCTGCGCCAAGCGGGCCCGCGATCAGATGAGTAGGGATATTCTCGATCATGCGACCTCGGCTACGGCGTCGCTAACGGCCGTGCCAGAGGGTTCCACGTGGAACCTCCCGGCCCGCGAGGCCTGGGTCATAGCAGCCTGCCGCCGGAGAGTGTCTGGTCGTCGGACATGGCACCGGGAAACGGGTGGGGGGCCAGTTCTATGCCTAGCAGGCGGCTACCATGGAGCTGGATGCTGCCACTGTAGCGACGTTCACCGGTCACAGTGAACTCAAAGGTATAGCGCCGTACTACGCCAATGCGGCCTTCCTGGTTACGCGCCAGGCGAATACGGCTAATCACGATGCTTTCGTCCAGCAGTTGCACGTCCACCTGCTTGCAGTGTTGACGCACCAACGCCAGCGCCTGGTCGCGCAGGCCCAGGCCGCGCCATATCCAGGTGCCGATCAGCGCTGCAAGCATCAGCAGGGCGACGTGACTCAGATCGAACATCAGCCAGCTCCAGATTAGGGTTTCGCTTCAGAGTATGACATGCCTGTTTGCTTCAGCGGGAGCAAGAGCGTGAGTGGCGCTTCGGTTCATTCTGATCCTTGCTGGTCCTGCTCAACCGAGAGAACCTGAATCCGCTCGGCTACGGGATAGTGCCAGCAGATATTCAGGTCCCAGAAACGCACACCGTACTGGCGCTCTGGCGCAGGGCGCTGATATGCAGGCTTGGGATCCTGGGTCAGGCATTGCTCGATCAGCTCAATCACCGGCTGCTGCAGTCGAGCTGCCTGGTTGGCTGCCTGCTTCAGGGCAGTTGGGCTCCACTCCACGCTGATTGCCGGCGGTGCCTGCTCAGCAAGCGCGTTGCGCGCCTCAGGCAGGCTGTCGGCATAGGGGACATAAGGTTTGATGTCGAGCACCGGGGTGCCATCAAGCAGATCGATGGCCGAAATCAGCAGCCGTCCTGGTTCGATCCCGTCCAGTTTGACCACTGACTGACCAATGGGATTAGGGCGGTGGGTAGAACGGCTGGCGAACACGCCGATGCGTTGATTGCCGCCAAGACGCGGAGGCCTGACGCGCAGGTGCGTGGGACCCGATGGGGCAGCGTGAAACACGAACAAAAGCCACAGGTGCGACACCCCCTCAAGCCCAGCGATCGCTTCAGGTTGGTCATAGGGGGCTAGAAGCTCAATCACACCTCGCGCCGCGGGCGCGAGGCTGGGTTGCCGAGGTATGGCAAACTTTTCCTTGAAGCAGGAGCGAACGATGCCTATCGGCTCGAATTGATAACTCATGCCTAGCTTGGCCGTAGGGGCGGGATACTGTCCGGATGATCAGCCAGTACAAAGTGGCTGCCGCCCTCGATCTCGATAATCTGCAAATTTTCAGCCTGTTGGGCACTGGCGAGCATCGCTGCGCTTTTCAGCACCTTGTCATTGCCTGGAACCAGGATGGCACCGCGTTTGACGTGCTGGTAGATATCGGTGCTGGTATTAGCCATCCAGTCCGCCATGTCCTTCAGGTTGGCCAGCATGATGCCGGCACGCTTTGGGTTGAAGGGCACACCCATGATCAACTCACGCTTGCGCGGGTTATCCAGCGGACCCCACATGGCCCGATTGCGCTCGTTGATAGGTTGCTGTTGCCAGAATGGCAGGATAAAGGGTAGGAACCAGCGCACGGTGGCTGGCATCGGCGCATAGGGCAAACCCTGTGGTAGAACCGGCGCCTCAAGGATGACCTCTATCTGCTCGAACAGAGCTGGTTGTTGCCGAGCGGCTTCCAGAGTCACAGCGCCACCGCGTGAATGGCCATGCACGCGCACATTGTCGGTGGTCACCAGGTGGGTCAGGGCCAGGTTCAGCATGGCCGCATCATAGGCAATGCTGCCAGGGCGCAGTTTGGCAATATTGGCCCAGGCGGGTGTGCTGAAACGCGGGTGGGTCACCGGTACGTGATAGTCGGCGCTGGTCAGCAGGATCAGCTCAATGCTCGGGTCAGCGTAGTATTCGGTGAAATACAGGAAGTTTTCTACAAAGCCGGGCATGACCACCACCGTAGAGGTGGCCCCGCTATGCGCGCGCTTGGCGATGCAGGCCTGGCCGACCTGAAACAGTTCCCCCTTGAAGGGCATGGCCTGTTTTTGCGGAGATTCCTTTCTCAACAGATACTTGCGCAGGTAAAACACCACCAGCAGCGCAAGACCCACAATACCTATCATCGATTCCATTTGAACTCCCGGCTAACTCGTATGGCAGAGTGCCAAGCATACCGGAATTAAGCACGGGTTCCCCCACCCGGACGAGGGAAACGAGGGTAATTACTCGCCGTCGTAGACCCATACCTTGTCGGCATCAAAGCGATAACTGGCATCGGCCAGTTCGTTACTGGTCTGATCGATATGCAAGGTGCCGGACATCCAGAAGGCCTCGTAGATATCGTCAATACGAATGCCTTGGGGATAGTCGACCAGGATGATCTGGTTGGGTGGCGGTGGTGGAACATGGATGCAGGCACCGGCATAGGGCACAAAAAAGAACGAGGTGTATTCGCCGCGCTGGTTGGTTTCCAGCGGGACTGTAAAACCGGCGATTTTCACTTCCTTGTTATCAAAGGCATCCACCACCTTGGTGGAATACATGACCTCTGGCAGATCGTCACGCTGGCGCAGGGTCTGAGTAAAGTCACCGGGCATTTCGTCGCCTTGATCGTGGCCGATTTCCGGCATATCCAGCATCGCCTGGTAGTCTTCCTCGGGCAGCAGATCCAGCCAGTCGACCGTTTGCGGCGCGGCATGGGCCGTTAATGACAGGGTCAGACACAGGGCTAACAGCGAACGCAGAGGCATATCAATACTCAGGAAGTGGGGGCACAGGATAGAGACACTTTCGTGCTGGAGGAGTTTCGCCCAGCGTCACGGCTTTGCCAAGTGCTGGTCTGCGGCCAGTATCGAGGTGTGCAGGGCTGAACCTACGCGCCAGATGCACAGGAGCGCGTCAATTGTCCTGTTCAAAGCGGGTCAGACGCTGTCTGAGGTACGTGTTCTCGGCTTTGAGCCGCTGGACATCTTCCAGCAAGCTGAGTACCAGTGGGATATCAGCCCACTCGACGTTCAGGTCGTCGTGCAGGCGTGCCGCCTTGTGCAGGGTAGTAACGCAGGCGGTGTCGAATAGCCATTCTTCTGCGATGTCGCCGGCGAGTGGGGTGATGATCCCTTCGGCGATCAGCTCCAGCAGCTGGGCTTCGCTGAAGCTTATACACTGGCGCAGTTCGATAAAGCTGATATGCATCTGGGTGATCATGGTCATGATGCCTGACTCCATTCGCTGCGTGGATCGAAGCGGGCGGTCTCTGCCAGTTGGTTCCACAGCGCCCGGCTAGCCTCGTCGGCCTGTTTGGGCATGACCACATTCAACACCGCGAGCAGATCCCCTTGAGTGCCCTTGCCGGGCAGCCCTTTGCCCTTGATCCGCAGGCGCTGGCCAGACTGGCTGTTGGGGCGGATGGTCAGTTGTATCTTGCCCTTGAGTGTCGGGATGGTCACCTTCGCGCCCAGCGCCGCCTCCCACGGGGCCAGAGGCACGGTGATGACCAGGTGATGACCTTCCACATCGAATAGCGGGTGGGGTACCAAGCGGATGTGGAGGTACAGATCGCCATTGGCCGCGTTGCCGGTGCCCGGCGCGCCCTGGCCTTTCAGGCGAATGCGCTCGCCATCAGTGACCCCGGCAGGAATCTTGACCTTGAGCGATTTTTTCAATTCCTGCATGCGGCCCCGGTCATCGCGATAGGGCAGCATGAATTCAACCGGCTTGGTGGTGCCTTCAAGCGTCTCTTCCAGAAACACCGGCATCTCTATTTCCACGTCACGACCTTTTTCAGCAAAGCGGTTGTCTTCGAACGGCGAACGGCGCGAGCCGCCGGAGCCAAACATGGAGGCGAAAAAGTCAGCAAAATCCTGATTGGACTCTGTTGAGCCTGCTGCGCCTGCGCGTTGCCCAGCACCGAAACGCTGGCGCTGTTCGCGGGCCAGGCGCAACTCGTCGTACTCGGCACGCTTGTCCGCGTCGTGCAGCACCTCATAGGCTTCGGCGACTTCCTTGAATTTGTCCTCGGCGCCTTCGACGCTGCTCACGTCAGGATGGTACTGGCGCGCAAGTTTGCGGTAAGCGGTCTTGATCGTCTTGTCGTCGGCATCGGGCGCCACGCCCAGTGTCGCGTAGAAATCCTTGAAGTCCATGCAAGCGTCCGCTGGTTCCAATGAAGCGGGCATGGCGCCCGCTTCCAATATGCAGCTCTATGCTCCGAGCATAGAGCATCCAGGGTAGAAGCGGGGGGATAGTTGTGCATCGGTGCGTGACGGGGGGCGAGCGAGCAGAGGGCGCGGAGCCCTCTGCAAGAGCGGATCAGCTGAGGCTCAGTTCTGAATCAGTTGCTGCAACTGAGCGATCCGCGTCTGGAGCGTATCGCCGTCAGCGCAACGCAACGTGGCGTGCCCGACCTTGCGGCCGGTCTTGAAGGCTTTGCCATAGTGGTGCAGATGGCAATCGGCGATCGCGGTGACCTGCTCGACGGCTGGTACTTCACCGATAAAGTTCAGCATGGCGCTTTCGCCCAGTTTGGCGGTAGAGCCCAATGGCAGACCCGCGATGGCGCGCAGGTGGTTTTCGAACTGGCTGCACTCGGCGCCTTCGATGGTCCAGTGACCTGAATTGTGTACGCGCGGTGCGATTTCGTTGGCCTTCAGCCCACCGTCAATCTCGAAGTACTCGAACGCGAGCACACCAACGTAATCCAGCTGCTCGAGCACCCGCTTGGCATAGTCTTCCGCCAGGCCCTGCAAAGGGTGACCGGTACTGGCAATCGACAGCCGCAGAATGCCTTGCTCGTGGGTGTTGTGGACCAGCGGGTAAAAGGCGGTTTCACCGTCGCGGCCGCGCACGGCAATCAGAGACACTTCCCCGGTAAAAGGCACAAAGCCTTCCAGAATGCAGGGCACGCTGCCTAGTTCGGCAAAGGCGTCCTGCACATCTTCGGGGTGGCGCAGAACCTTCTGGCCCTTGCCGTCGTACCCCAGCGTACGGGTCTTCATTACCGCAGGCAGGCCAATACGCTTGACCGCCGCGTCGAGGTTGTCCTGCGACTGGATATCAGCGAATTCGGGTGTGGGAATATCCAGGTCCTGGAACATGGACTTTTCGAACCAGCGATCGCGGGCGATGCGCAGCGACTCGGCATTCGGGAATACCGGTACAAACTGCGAGAGGAAGGCCACGGTTTCTGCCGGTACGCTTTCAAATTCGAAAGTGACCACATCCGCCTCGTCAGCCAACTGACGCAAGTGATCACGGTCGTTGTAATCGGCGCGAATATGTTCACCCAACGCCTGTGCACAGGCATCCGGCGCCGGGTCGAGAAAGGCGAATTGCTGGCCTAGCGGCGTGCCGGCCAGCGCCAGCATGCGTCCGAGTTGCCCACCACCAATAACCCCAATCTTCATGACATGATCCTCAAGCCTGACGCGGGTCAGGATTATTCAGCACGGTGTCCGTCTGTTGGGTACGGAAGCTTTCCAGCGCCTGACGGTATTCGGGATATTTGCCAGCGAGGATACTGGCAGACAACAACGCGGCGTTGATTGCGCCGGCCTTGCCGATCGCCAGGGTGGCCACCGGAACACCTGCGGGCATCTGAACGATGGACAGCAGCGAGTCGACGCCTGAGAGCATGGATGACTGCACGGGTACACCGAGAACGGGCAGGTGGGTCTTGGCCGCGCACATGCCGGGCAAGTGCGCCGCACCGCCGGCACCGGCGATGATCACTTCAATACCCCGGTCGGCCGCTTCTTCCGCGTACTGGAACAGCAAGTCCGGTGTGCGGTGAGCAGAGACCACCTTGACCTCATAGGGTATGCCCAACTGCTCCAGCATATCGGCCGTATGGCTCAAGGTGGACCAATCTGACTTGGAGCCCATGATCACGCCAACCAGTGCGGTCATCTATCGGTGCCTCGCTCAAATGCCCGCCGTTCGGCGGACTGAATGAAAAGCGGGACATTATGAAGCTACAAGTCAGAAGCTACAAGCTACACCGCGAAGCTCCTGTTGCAACCCCGCTGGCAGGAGCGCCGGCCTCGGCGCGAAGCGGAGTCTGATTCGCCGCGAGGCTGCGGCTCTCACCGGGAAGTCGCAAGAGCGTAAATGTTGGCTTGAGGTTTAGAACTTCTCCGCCCTCAATACCGCCACCTGACTCAAATAGCAGACCATCGCATAGTTGTCGTAGTAGCGTTCCTGAAAATGCCGGGCGAGGCGGTCGGCTAGCTCATTACTGCAAATGATCTCCAGGCGGATATTACCGTCGTTGTCCCAGCCGGCGCTGCGCACGCCGCGGGTGCCGCTGCCGCGGGCATCGGACAGGGTCCAGCCGGGTGCGCCGAGCTGTTCCAGGTCCTTGATCAGACGGTTCTCCAGAGCGGCTTCGCAGATCAAGGTCAACAGGGTGCGTGTTGGGTGGGTCACATCAGGCTCCTCAGGCGGCCAGCCATTCGGCCAGCGACAGGTACAAGGGAATGCCGACCAGTATATTGAACGGGAAAGTAATCCCCAACGATGCTGTCAGCGACAGGGCCGGATTGGCCTCTGGCAAGGCCAGGCGCATGGCCGCCGGTACCGCAATGTAAGAGCCGCTGGCAGCCAGTGTGGCCAGTACCGTCATACCGCCAACTGACAGGCCGATGGCGTGACCGAGCAGTGCGCCAATCACTGCACCAACCAGCGGAAATATCAGGGCAAAGGCGACCAGGCGTATACCTGTGGTGCGCAGGCTGCCCAGATGCCGTGAAGCGATCAGACCCATCTCCAGCAGAAAAAACGCCAGTACCGGTTTGAACATGCTGGTATAGAGAGGCTCCAGCGGCGCGATTGCCTCCTTGCCGGCCAGCACACCGATGATTAGGCCGCCGAGCAGCAGCATGATGCTCTTGCCGAGAAATACCTCGTGGCCCAGGGCCTTCCAGTCGGTATCGCGGCGAACGCCCTTGGCCAGCAGAATGCCGACGATGATAGCCGGTACTTCGAGCACGGCGACAAACAGCGGCATATAACTTTCAAACACGATATCGCGGGCTAGCAGATAGGCGATGACCACGGCAAAGGTACCGGCGCTGACGGAGCCGTAGTGCGCGGAAATACTCGCCGAATCAATGCGGGGGAAACGCAGCAGCCGCAGGACCGGGAAAGCCAGCAGCGGCAACCCGATGCCCAGTGCCAAAACTGCCAGGGTCTGCCCCAGCAGGGCCGGGCTGGCTTGAGCGGCCAGTTCGACACCACCATGCAGCCCGATCGCCAGCAACAGGATGATGGACAAGGTGTCGTACAGCGCCGGAGGCAGCTTCAGTTCGCTCTTGACCAGGCCGGCAATCAGACCAAAGACAAAAAACAGTACAACAGGATCCAGACCCATGCTTTCCCTCCGGGAAAGCAGCTGCAAGCTGTAAGCCTCAAGCTGCAAGCAATACGGAGTCAGTACTTAGACTGAGACCAGTCAGAGACTCCCTAGCGCTTGTAGCTTGCAGCTTGTAGCTTTTAGCTGCTGTTATTCAATTTCGATCAGAATCTCACCCGGATTGACCCGGTCACCCTTGGCTACGTTCACCGCCTTGACGGTACCGCTGATCGCCGCCTGGATTTCGCTTTCCATCTTCATCGCTTCGCTGACCAGCACACCTTGGCCAGCTTTCACCACGTCTCCCACTGCGACCAGCACATCAACCACATTGCCGGGCATGCTGGTGGTCACGTGGCCAGGCTGGCTGGCCTGCTTGCGCTGGCTGCCGCCGGTGCCGGTGAATGAGTTCAAGGGTTCGAATACCGCTTCCTCCGGCATACCGTCCAGGCTCAGATAGAAGTGCCGCTTGCCATCACCCTTGACGCTGACACCGGTAATGTCGACGCGGTAGCTTTCGCCATGCACGTCGATAATGAATTCGGTCGGCGCTCCATCCTGCGCCATTGGTTTGCCTGGTGCGCCCGGGGCAGGTAGCAGTTCCTCAGGCTTGAGGGTGCCAGCTGCGCGCTCTTCAAGAAACTTGCGGCCAATATCCGGGAACATGGCGTAGGTCAGCACATCTTCCTCGGACTCGGCCAGGCTGCCGGCTTCCGCGCGCAACTTGTCCATTTCCGGCTTGATCAGGTCGGCCGGACGCACATCAATCACGGCTTCGTTACCAATCGCACGGCGTTGCAGCTCGGCATCTACTTCGCCGGGTGCCTGACCGTAACGGCCTTGCAGATAAAGCTTCACCTCGTTGGTGATGGTCTTGTACCGCTCGCCGGCCAGCACGTTGAACACCGCCTGGGTACCGACAATCTGCGAGGTGGGCGTGACCAGCGGGGGAAAGCCGAGGTCGGCACGCACACGGGGAATCTCCTCGAAGACTTCCTGAATCCGGCCCAGGGCATTCTGCTCCTTCAACTGGTTGGCCAGATTCGACATCATGCCGCCGGGTACCTGATTGACCTGTACTCGGGTGTCCACGCCAGTGAAATCACTCTCGAACTGGTGGTACTTCTTGCGCACGGCGTGGAAGTACATACCGATTTCCTGCAGCAGCTCCAGATCCAGGCCGGTATCAAAGGGCGTGCCCCGCAGTGCGGCAACCATCGACTCGGTACCCGGGTGGCTAGTGCCCCAGGCCATGCTGGAAATGGCGGTATCGATATGGTCAGCGCCGTTCTCGATGGCCTTGAGCTGGCACATGGCGGCCAGGCCGGCGGTATCGTGTGAGTGGATAAAGACGGGCAGCGACTGCTCAGCCTTGAGCGCCTTGACCAGTTCGCCGGTCGCATAGGGCGTCAGCAGGCCAGCCATATCCTTGATCGCCAGTGAATCACAGCCCATGGCCTCCATCGCTTTGGCCTGTTTTACAAAGGCCTCGACGGTATGCACCGGGCTGGTGGTATAGGCAATGGTGCCCTGTGCATGTTTGCCGGCGTCGTTGACCGCCTTGATGGAGGTCTCGAGGTTACGCACATCGTTCATGGCATCGAAGATGCGGAACACGTCGATACCGTTATCGGCAGCCTTGGCAACAAAAGCCCTTACCACGTCATCACTGTAATGCCGGTAACCCAGCAGGTTCTGGCCGCGCAGCAGCATCTGCAGGCGCGTGTTGGGCAGCGCTTCACGCAGTTGGCGCAGGCGCTCCCAGGGGTCTTCCTTGAGGAAGCGAATGCAGGCGTCGAAGGTTGCGCCGCCCCAGACCTCCAGTGACCAGTAGCCGACCTGATCGAGCTTCTCGCAGATCGGCAGCATGTCTTCGGTGCGCATGCGCGTGGCCAGCAACGATTGGTGGGCATCGCGCAGGATGGTGTCGGTGACGGTGATTTTGCGTGTGGTGCTCATTTCTCTATCTCCTGATGAGCTTGAAGCTCAAAGCTTGAAGCTGGAAGTTGATGGGAGGGCGGACTGCTTCCAGCTTTCCGCTTCCAGCTGCTGGCTGCTTTTAAAGTCCGGCATGGGCCGCGATGGCGGTGGCAATCGCCAGAGCGAGTTCTTCGGGCTTGCGTTTGACCGAGTAGCGCGTCAGCTCCGGATGGGCCTCCACAAAACTGGTGTCGAACACGCCAGACCGGAACTCGTCATTGCGCAGGATTTCCTGATAGTAGGCGGTGGTGGTCTTCACCCCCTGCAGGCGCATGTCGTCGAGTGCGCGCAAGCCGCGATCCAGCGCCTCCTCCCAGGTCAGTGCCCAGACGATCAGCTTCAGGCACATGGAGTCGTAATAGGGCGGAATGCTGTAGCCGGTATAGATGGCCGTATCCACACGCACGCCCGGGCCGCCTGGAGCGTAGTAACGGGTGATTTTGCCGAAGGAGGGCAGGAAGTCGTTTTTCGGGTCTTCAGCATTGATGCGGAACTGGATGGCAAAACCGCGATGCTGAATGTCTTCCTGCTTGACCGATAGCGGCAAGCCCGAGGCGATACGGATCTGCTCACGGACGATGTCGATGCCGGTGATCTGCTCGGTGATGGTGTGTTCGACCTGCACGCGAGTGTTCATTTCCATGAAATACACTTCGCCTTCGGCAAGCAGAAACTCCACGGTGCCGGCGTTCTCATAGCCGACGGCCTGGGCCGCCTTGACTGCCAGCTCGCCGATATAGGCACGCTGCTCGGGCGTCAACTGAGGGCTTGGGGCAATCTCGATCAGTTTCTGGTTACGGCGCTGAATCGAGCAGTCTCGCTCGAACAGGTGCACGGTGTTGCCCTGGCTGTCGGCGAGGATCTGCGCTTCGATATGCTTGGGATTGACGATGCATTTTTCCAGAAACACATCGGCCGAACCAAACGCCTTGGTCGCTTCGGAAATGACCCGCGGCCAGGCTTGCTCCAACTCAGCGGGGCTGTTGCAGCGGCGAATACCACGGCCACCGCCACCGGATGTAGCCTTGAGCATGATCGGATAGCCTACGCGCTCGGCTTCGCTCAGCGCCTGCTGCAGATCTGCCAGGTTACCTTCTGTACCAGGCGTCACCGGCACGCCGGCCTTGATCATGCTGCGCCGGGCTTCGGTCTTGTCACCCATGCGGCGGATAACTTCTGCAGAAGGCCCGATAAAGCGTATCCCGCGCTCGGCGCAGATGTCCGCCAGCTCGGCATTTTCAGACAGAAAGCCGTAGCCTGGGTGCAGCGCGTCGCAGCCGGTCTGTACCGCCAGGTTGACCAACTGCCGGGCGTTCAGATAGCCCGCCAACGGCTCACTGCCCAGGTTGTAGGATTCATCGGCACGCTTTACATGCAGGGCGTAGCGGTCGGCTTCGGAATAGATAGCCACTGAGCGAATGCCCATCTCCGCACAGGCGCGAATAATGCGTACGGCAATTTCGCCACGGTTGGCAATGAGGATCTTCTTGATCACGTCCGGTGTCCTCCTGGTGGTGATCGGATAGGTCAAAGCTACGCCTCCAGGTCTTTGAAGAAAAATGAATAATAATGGGCTTGAGTATAAGTAATAACTTATACATGCTGACGCAACTCTATTGTCTTGTTCAGGTTAGTTCAGGATGCGCAAATCTCTATACAGATTGACCCTACGGCAGATGCAGGTTTTTCAAGCGGTCTGCCGCAGTTTGTCCTACAGCCGCGCCGCGGAAGAAATGTCATTGACGCAGTCAGCGGTAAGTCAGCAGGTCAGGCAACTGGAGGAGTTGGTCGGGCAAGGGTTGTTCGAATACGTCGGCAAAAAGCTTTACATGACCGAGGCTGCGGAGAGCCTGTTGCAGGCCAGCGGCGATATCTTCGCCCGTCTGGATAGTCTGGATATGAGTTTAACCACATTGCAGGGTAGCCTGCAGGGCGAGTTGCGGCTGGCGGTGGTCAGCAGCATTCAGTATCTGACCCCGCACCTGCTGGCTGCCTTTCGCCAACGTTACCCGCAGGTCAGCTTCCGGCTGGAGGTAACGCGGCGCTCACAGGTTATTCAGCGTTTGCAGGATAACCAGGACGATGTGGTGCTCATGGGCCTGGTACCGGAAGATCGGGCGCTGGAATTCTTCCCGTTTCTGAATAACGCCATTATCGCGGTCGCTGCGCCCAGCCATCCGCTGGCCAAGCAATCGTCACTCGCGTTGGCGGAGTTGGAAACTCAGTGCGTGCTGCAGCGCGAACCCGGCTCGGGGACGCGGAAAGCCTGCGATGATTATTTTGTGCAGCGTCGCGTGCACTTGCAGGAAAGCATGCAGATGGGCTCGGGCGAAAGCATGGTACAAGGCGCGGCTGCAGGGCTGGGTATAGCCCTGGTATCCGAGCATTCTGCCGCTGCCTTTTTGCGCAATGGCGATCTGGTGCGCCTGGATTTCAGCGAACTGCCGCTGTATCGCAGTTGGTGCGCGGTGCACGCCCGAAGCAAGCGGATGAGCCCGGTAGCTGACGCCTTCCTGGGCTTTCTACGAGAGGAGCGGGCGACAATCAAAAGGATTGCTGGCCGCTTTGTCGTCCAGAGCTAGGCTCTCGCCGCTATTGCGAATGGTTCTTGTTAGCATTAGTATCCGGGCTCCAGTCCTCTGGCGTGAGCCCGTTCATAACCGCTCGGCATAGGGGTCATCATTTCAATGCCAAGGCCCAGCCCATGTCCCATACCCTGCTTTTTTCTGCTCCCGCTACCCGTCGCTCGCTGCTGTCTCTGGCCATCAGCCTGACCATTTGTGCAAATGCGCCCGCCTGGGCTCAAAGCCAGACCACCTCTGCGTCCGAGGATGAGTCCATTACCCTGGACGCCGTTACCGTAACGGCCCAGGCGGGGAAAACGCCTACCACCGAAGGCACCGAGTCCTATACCACAGATGTAATGAGCACCGCGACGCGGTTGTCGCTGCCGATCCGCCACACGCCGCAGTCGGTGTCTGTTGTGACGCGCCAGATGATTGATGATATGGCGTTGGAGTCGATTACTGACGTGGTCAATATCACCACCGGCGTCACGTCCAAGGCCTTCGACAGTTCGCGCAGCGGCTTTTCCGCTCGGGGTTTCGATATCACCAATCTACAGGTGGACGGCGTACCTACCACCTGGAGCAGTGGCTGGGCAGCGGGCGAAACCGAGATGGATACGCTGATCTACGACCGGGTCGAGATCGTGCGCGGCGCCACCGGTTTGGTTACGGGTACGGGTAATCCCTCGGCGGCGATCAATCTGGTCAGAAAGCGCGCTGACAGCAAAGCGTTCACTGGCTCCGTCACAGGCCAGGCGGGCTCCTGGGATCGTCGTCAGGGTACCCTGGACGTATCCGGCGCCCTGAATGAACGTGGTAGCGTGCGCGGCCGGGTGGTGGGTAGCTACCTGGAGGAAGATTCCTTTGTGGATCTGGCTGCGAATGAAAAATCGGTGCTGTTTGGCACCCTCGGCATCGACCTGACCGATAGTACGCTGCTTAATCTGGGTGCCAGCTATCAGAGTAACGATCCCACCGCATCGATGTGGGGCGGCTTGCCGGTCTGGTTCAGCGATGGCTCGCGCACGGACTGGAGTCGCTCCAAAACCACCGCCGCCGACTGGGCCGAGTGGGCCTCCGAGCAGACCAGTTATTATGCCAATGTCGAGCACAGGTTCGATTCCGGCACCAAGCTGTACGCGGCCTATAGCCGAAGCATCAATGAAGGTGATCTGCGTCTGGTGTTTCTGTCCGGCGCGCCCGACAGGGTCACCGGCCAGGGCCTGAGTGCCAGCCCGACCTGGTACGACGTCAAGCGCGAGCAGGACAATCTGGATCTGTACGCTACCACGCCCTTCGAGTTTGGCGGTCAAGCCCATGAGGTCACAGTCGGCCTCATGCATAGCAAGCAAACGCTGGTGACGGACAATCGTCCGCCCCTGAGCCGGCCGGCGACCGGCAATTACTACCAGTGGGATGGCTCCTACCAGCAGCCTGAATGGGGTCCCTCGACTACCTACACCACGCAGGATACGGAACAGTTGGGTGCTTACGCCGTGGCGCGGCTGAGGCTGGCCGATCCGCTGCAATTGATTCTCGGCAGCCGCATCAGCAACTGGGACACCAGCGGCATGAAATGGGACAAATCACGCTACGAGTTTGAGCACGATAAAGAGCTGACACCCTATGCCGGGCTGATTTACGACATCAATGATCAGTATTCTGCCTACGTCAGCTATTCGGAGATTTTCAATCCGCAGGATTATCAGGATAGTAACGGCGACTACCTTGATCCGTTGGAGGGTCAGAATTACGAAGCAGGGTTGAAGGCCGAGTACTTCGGCGGTCGGCTGAACGCCGCGCTCGCGCTGTTCCGTATCGAACAGGACAATCTCGCCCAGCCGGATGCGGGCCAGACAGTTCCAGGTGGTATCGGCCAGGCTTATTACCCTGCCCAGGGCACCACCAGCAACGGCTATGAGATCGAGCTGTCAGGCGCCTTGTCCGACAACTGGAATCTGCTGGTGGGCTGGGCGCAGTTCAGCGCCAAGGACGCCGAGGGCGAATACGTCAACACCCGCTTCCCGCGCCGGACCGCCAACCTGTTCAGCACCTATCGGATCAACCGCTTGACCCTGGGCGCCGGAGTGAACTGGGAAGACAGTAACTACACCCGCGCCAATAATCCCCTCGGGCAAGCCGAAAAGCTCGAGCAGGAGGCCTATGCTCTGGTCAATGTCATGGCGCGTTATCAGCTCAGCGACGCCCTCAGCGCTCAGTTGAATATCGACAACCTGCTGGACAAGACCTACTACAGCCAGATTGGCTTCTACAATCAGCAGGCTTTTGGCGCGCCGAGGCAGAGCAAGCTGACGGTCAAATACAGCTTTTGAGCAGCGCCGAGCATAGTGGCGGTGTTTTCACTCAATGCAGGCGTTGATGCTCCGGCGCGGCGCCGGCGAGCTCTGGGAAATCACTGACCAACGCATGCAGAGCTTTGCTCTCCTGATACTGCTCAATGGCGCGGCGGTAGGCCATCCGCCGGCGGTCCTCCTGCTGGCGCCGCTGCTTGCGCACATTGCTGACGCTGTCATCGGTGGTGTCGTGTTCAAAAGCCATGCTGCATCCTCCAACTGGATCGGAAGCGAAGAGGCTTTTAGTCTGGACAGGGGGAATGACAACGGAATGACAGAGCGGTTGCGGGCGCGTGAACCTGTCAGCGCCTGAGCGCTAGCGACTGAAGGAGCGCAGCATTGCCAGGCGCGCCTGCCAATTGCCCGCATTATGACGCGCACAGGCTTCTTCCGTGTCGAAACTCACGTGCGCCTCGGCCGCAGTAATAGGCACCGCAGCCTGGCGGAAGGCCTCGGCGGTAAGCCCGTACATGCGTTTGCCCTGACCGGTTTCGAGGGCGTGGGCGAGACTTTCCTGCGTATCGAATACCCAGACTACATGCAGGCTGCCGGGTGATAGCCGGCTGTCACCCTCATGGGTCAGCCAGAGAAATCCCGGGATCTCTCGCTTGGCGGCCTCACATGCGGCGGTAAGGCTGGCAACCAGTTGCTTCTCTACGGGCATGCTCGGATCGGAGTTTCTAGTCAATGGGCTCACTTCTGATCAAGGGTACGCTGTTACCTGTCAGACAGCTCTGGGCCGGGAAAGTTGTATCGCGTCGGCGGATTGCTGTGTGGCAGATAGTGCCATGTGGCGACGGCTGCTATGCTCGGAAGCCTTACCGGAGACCCTCGATGATCGAACTGGACACCACCCTGGCGCAGTATATCGTTGACCGTGCCATGGCTATCCTGCCGCACAATCTGAACGTTATGGACACCCAGGGCATGATCATCGGCAGCGGCGACTCGGCTCGGTTGCATACGCGGCATGAGGGCGCGCAGTTGGTACTGGCCAATCAACGCGTTGTGGAAATCGATGCCCAGGCGGCTGCATGCCTGCAAGGCGTGCGTGCCGGGGTGAATCTGCCGTTGATGCATGAAGGGCGGCTGATTGGCGTACTGGGTATTACCGGCGATCCGGAGCAGGTTCGGCCCCTGGCCGAGTTGGTGCGCATGACGGCTGAAATGCTGGTAGAGCAGCGGGTTGCCCACGCCGAGCGGCAATGGCTGAACTATCAACAGGAAACCTGGCTCACCCATCTTCTGGACAGCGGCTATTCCCTGGCGCGTCTGCAAGTGGATACCGATCACCTGGGCCTGACGCTGACATGGCCTCGTCAGCCGTGCCTGCTGAGCATCCCGCGCAACGCCGACAGCTCAGCAAGCCAGACCCAACTGATCATGCACCTGCGCGAGCGCTACCCCCAGCACTGCGTGTTGCCACTGGGCGTCAATGCGGTGATCTGGCTCCGCTCACCGCTGGAGGCCGCCGCCGAGCAAGCCTGGCTGGAGCAGGCTGATCGTCGCCATTTGCCGGTGGCGCAGTTGTTCACGGCGGAGCCGGTAGCGTCGTTGGGCGATTTGCGCGAAGCCTGTCAGGCACTGTTGGCATTACGTGATTTTGCTGAGGACCTGGCACTGGCACGGCGTTGTCTGCCCCTGGCGGACTACCGCTTGGCGGCCCTGTTGCATGGCCAGCGCGAGTCTTGGACGGTGCGCCGATTGATGGAGCCGCTGGAATGCTTGCGCCTGGCAGATGCTCAGGATGTCCTATTGGAAACCCTGCGCGTGTGGCTTGAGTATGGCGGCGCTGTGCAATCTTGCGCGTCGCGCTTGGGTATTCACCGCAATACGCTACGCTACAGATTGGAGCGCATCGCCCAGCTCAGTGGTTTGGATCTGGATAGAGCAGATCACCGCTCACAGTTGAGTTTAAGCATGACCCTGCAAGGGGAGGTAACCGTAAAGTAGAGTTATTGTGCAAATGCACAAATTTATTGGTTTTGAAAAAGAATTGTTGATGCGCCGGCATAAGGATTTTCCGCGTGCGCTGGGGGACAATACTGCGTTACGCATCTATCCTTCAGACAATAATAAAGGAGTACGGTCATGGGTCTGGTTCTGATTCTGGTCGCGCTGGTCGTTTTTATCGTGCTGGCGACCACTCGCCTCAAGTTGCACCCCTTTCTGGCCCTGCTCGCTGCCGCCTTGCTGGCCGGCTTTGCCTACCAGGTACCGGCACTTGAAATCGCCAAGCACATCACCACCGGTTTTGGTGGAATCCTCGGTTATATCGGTATTGTTATCGCCTTCGGCACCATCATTGGAGTCATCCTGGAGCGCAGCGGCGCTGCGATCACCATGGCGGAAACAGTCATCCGCGTTCTGGGTGAGCGCTTCCCGACGTTGACCATGTCGATTATCGGCTATCTGGTGTCCATTCCGGTGTTTTGCGATTCGGGCTACGTCATCCTCAACTCGTTGAAGAACGCCCTCGCGGCGCGGATGAAAGTCTCGGTCATTGCCATGAGCGTGGCATTGGCGACGGGTCTTTATGCATCGCATACCTTTGTTCCGCCCACTCCAGGCCCGATTGCCGCTGCGGGTAACCTGGGGCTGGAGTCCAGCCTGGGCCTGGTCATTCTGGTCGGCTTGTTCGTCTCTGCGGTGACCGCGTTGGCGGGCATGTGGTGGGCCAACCGCTTTATCGGCAAGGACATACCGCTGGAGGATGATGGCGCGCCGATCATGGCCAGTGAAGATTATCAGCAGATGCGCGACAGCTACGGTGTTTTACCAAGCGCTACCAAGGCCTTTGCACCGATTTTCGTGCCGATCGGCTTGATCTGTCTGGGCACGCTGGCCAATCTGCCGGCGCGCCCCTTCGGCGAGGGATTCATCTATACCGTGATGGCCTTCGTTGGTCAGCCGGTGATTGCTCTGGCCGTGGGCCTGGGCCTTGCTTGCACGCTGCTCAAGTCGGACAACAAGCGCAAGGAGTTCCACGACCGGGTCGTCGAGGGCATCGTTGCCGCCGCGCCTATTCTGCTGATCACCGGTGCCGGTGGCGCTTTTGGTGCGGTACTGAAGGTCACCCCGTTGGGCGACTACCTGGGTGAAACCCTGTCGGCGCTGGGAATCGGTTTGTTCATGCCATTCCTGGTAGCTGCCGCACTCAAGTCGGCTCAGGGCTCGACCACTGTTGCACTGGTAGCCACTTCGGCGTTGGTAGCACCGATGCTCGGCCAGCTCGGGTTGGATAGCGAAATGGGTCGGGTGCTGACGGTCATGGCCATTGGTGCAGGGGCCATGACGGTATCGCACGCCAATGACAGCTTTTTCTGGGTGGTCACCCAGTTCAGCCGCATGAGTGTTTCAACCGCCTATCGGGCCCAGACCGTGGCCACCTTGATCCAGGGTGTAACCGGGATACTGACGGTCTGGTTGCTCAGCTTGATTCTGCTGTGAGCGTTGCCGGAATGAAGATCGTGATTGCGCCAGATTCGTTCAAAGAGAGCCTCAGCGCCAATGCGGTGGCTGAAGCCATTGCCACAGGTTGGTCCAGTGTTTACCCGGAGGCAGAGATAGGTCTGTATCCGATGGCCGATGGCGGTGAAGGCACTGTGGACGCGGTGCTGGCTGCGACCGGTGGTGAGCGCAGAGAGGCTACGGTGCAGGGTCCGCTGGGTGATCCGGTAGCAGCGCATTGGGGTTGGCTGGGGAAGGGGCAGGCAGTGATCGAGATGGCCTCGGCCAGCGGCTTGCATTGCGTACCTGGTGATCAGCGTGATGTGCTCAAAGCCAGCAGCTTTGGCACTGGGCAACTGATTGCGGCTGCACTGGACGCAGGGGCAACCCAGATCATTCTAGGCCTCGGTGGTAGCGCGACCAATGACGCCGGCGTAGGTTTGTTGCAAGCATTGGGCGCGCGTTTTCTGGATGCCGACGACCAGCCTTTGGCGCCTGGTGGCGCTGCGCTGCTGGGCCTGCGCCGTATTGATCTGGACCGCCTTGACGCCCGGTTGAGCAAGGTCGAGTTCATGATCGCCGCGGATGTGGACAATCCTCTGTGTGGGCCCCGCGGTGCGTCGCACGTATTCGGTCCGCAGAAGGGCGCGACTCCCGAACAGGTGGAGAAACTGGACAAGGCTCTGGAGCACTTCGCCAACCTGTTGGCGCGCGTTATCGGTATGGATGTGCGCCATGAACCCGGCGTTGGTGCCGCTGGCGGGCTGGGTTTCGCCGGGTTGGCGGTACTGCATGCGCGCTTTCGCCCGGGTATTGAGCTGGTAGCCGAGTTATCTGGTCTGGCGCAGGCAATGCAGGGCGCTGATCTGGTGATTACGGGTGAAGGCCGGCTGGACGGCCAGAGCTTGCACGGCAAGACCCCGGTGGGGGTCGCGCGTATCGCACAGCGGGCGGGTGTGCCTGTCATCGCCCTGGCGGGCAGCCTGGGAGAGGGCTATCAGCGGCTGTACGAAGCGGGCATTGATGCCGCGTTCAGTCTCACCCCAGGCCCCATGATATTGCAGGACGCCATGGCTGAAGCCGCGTCCCAGTTACAGGCTCGGGCCGGCGATATGGCTCGCCTGTGGCGCGTCGCCCGTCGCTGATGTCACGCGCGATTCAGGTGTTTTTCGAACTGCTCCTGCCGCTCCTTGGCCTCAATGGACAACGTAGCGGTAGGGCGTAGCAGCAACCGCTGCAGGCCGATAGGGTCGCCACTTTCTTCACACCAGCCATACTCATCTCGGGCCAGACGCTCAAGCGCCTGGTCAATCTTGTCCAGCAGCTTCTTCTCCCGTTCCAGCATGCGCAGTTGCCATTGGCGCTGCTCCTCGCTGCTGCCCATGTCTGACGGATCACTCTCCGGCTGGAACTCGCGCAACCCCTTGAAGTCCCGATCAATACGCTCCTGCAGCTCAAGCCGCTGCTCCAGCAATAACGTTCTAAAGAAGCTTTGCTGGGCATCGTTCATATAATTGGCGGACGGTTCTTTGAGGATACTGACGGCGGTCAAGGGTGTCGTCTTCATGGCGGCTCTCGTACGGGACAGGGGAGGGATAGGTAGCTCTCGGGTAAGTCGAAGATGTGACCATCGCCTCGGCAATTAGTTACGCCGGCGAGCGCGCCTATTGGGTTGAACGCGGGTCAGTTTCTGGGCTTCCATGATAGTGGTGACTCTCTCTACCCCGCGGCGCCTGAGTGATAGACAATGGCCGCTCAACATTCGCTATTCGCTATGTGAGGCCTATTGATGGAACAACGGGGCGTACTGCTGAGTTGGGATGACGACAAGGGATTTGGTTTTATTCAGCCGCAAGATGGCGGGCCCAAGCTCTTTGTGCATATCTCGGCGATGCGCGGTGATGCCCGGCCGAACCAGGGCGATGCGGTATTTTATCTGGCGGGCAAGGATGACCAGGGCCGCATGCGCGCCACGCATATGCGCGGTGAGGGGCTGAGTATTGATCGGCCGGCGATTCGGCGTAAACCCAGGGAACCCGCAATGCGTCAACCGGCGCGCAAAAAGGGCCGGCCTGCTGTCACCAGTACCGCCGCCAGAGTTCGCCGGCCTTCGGCCCGCCGCACATCAGCGGTTCAGCATCAGATACCCAAGCTGATGCTCTGGCTGGCGCTGTGCCTGCTGCCGCTGATCGGCTCGCTGGGAATGTGGAAAGAGCAGGGCTGGATGTGGCCGCTGGCCGCCTATGGTGGCGTGAGCCTGCTCAGTATGTTCCTGTACTGGTCTGACAAGCGCGCTGCGGAGCACTCCGAGCAGCGCACGCCGGAAAATGTGCTGCACCTGTCTGAACTGCTTGGGGGTTGGCCGGGCGCATTGCTGGCGCAGCAGATGCTGCGCCACAAGACCCGCAAGGCATCCTATCAGCAGATATTCTGGCTGATCATCCTTGCGCACCAACTATTCTGGGCGGACTGGGTCCTGTTCGACGGTCGTTATCTGTTCAAGCTACTGGGCAATTGAGCCTCAGACCGCAACGCCCAGCTCACGCAGGTAGTCATCGTAGCTGCCGTTGAAGTCAGTCACGCCGTTTTCGTTCAGCTCGATAATGCGCGTTGCCAGGCTAGAGACGAACTCGCGGTCATGGCTGACGAAGATCAAGGTCCCTGGGTAGTTTTCCAGCGCCAGGTTCAGCGCTTCGATGGATTCCATGTCCAGGTGGTTGGTGGGCTCGTCCATGATCATCACGTTGGGGTTCTTCAGGATCAGCTTGCCGAACAGCATGCGGCCCTGCTCACCACCGGAAATCACCTTTACTGATTTCAGAATGTCATCATTGGAAAACAGCATGCGGCCCAGGGTGCCGCGGACCAGCTGCTCGCCGCCGGTGGTCCACTGCGACATCCAGTCAAACAGGGTCCAGTCGTTCTTGAAGTCGTCGGCGTGTTCCTGGGCGAAGTAGCCCAGATCGGCGCTTTCTGCCCATTTGACCGTGCCGGCCATCGGCGTCAGCTCATTCACCAGCGTACGCAGCAGGGTAGTCTTGCCGATGCCATTGGGCCCGATGATGGCCACGCGCTCGCCGGCTTCGATCTGCAGGCTGAGGTTCTTGAACAGCGGCTTGCCGTCAAAGCCCTGGCTGACGTGATCGAGGATCACCGCCTGGCGGTGCAGCTTCTTGTTCTGGTCAAAGCGAATGAACGGGCTGATCCGGCTGGAGGGTTTGACCTCATCCAGCTGGATCTTGTCGATCTGCTTGGCGCGGCTGGTCGCCTGCTTGGCCTTGGAAGCGTTGGCCGAGAAGCGGCTGACAAAGGTCTGCAATTCGGCGATTTGCGCCTTCTTCTTGGCATTGTCCGAGAGCAGGCGTTCACGCGCCTGGGTCGCAGCCATCATGTATTCGTCATAGTTGCCGGGGAACAGGCGCAGCTCGCAGAAATCCAGGTCGGCCATGTGCGTGCACACGCTGTTGAGGAAGTGGCGATCGTGGGAAATGATGATCATGGTGCTGTTGCGCGAGGTCAGAATGCTTTCCAGCCAGCGGATGGTGTTGATATCCAGGTGGTTGGTGGGCTCGTCCAGCAGCAGTACTTCCGGATCGGAGAACAGGGCCTGCGCCAGCAGCACGCGCAGCTTCCAGCCGGGTGCGACTTCACTCATCGGGCCGTTGTGCTGCTCCAGCGGAATACCCAGGCCGAGCAAGAGTTCGCCGGCGCGAGCTTCGGCGGTGTAACCATCCATCTCGGCAAATTCGGTTTCCAGGTCGGCGACCTTCATGCCGTCCTCTTCGCTCATTTCCGGCAGCGAATAGATGCGGTCCCGCTCGGCGTGGACCTGCCACAACTCTTCATGGCCCATGATCACGGTGTTCAACACGGTGAATTCTTCATAGGCGAACTGATCCTGGCGTAGCTTACCAAGACGCACATTGGGCTCGAGCATGACCTGGCCACCGGAGGGCTCAAGATCGCCGCCCAGAATTTTCATGAAGGTCGACTTGCCGCTGCCGTTGGCGCCGATCAGACCGTAGCGGTTTCCGCCGCCAAATTTGACAGACACGTTTTCGAACAGCGGCTTGGCGCCGAATTGCATGGTGATATTGGCGGTGGAGATCACGATAGAGTCCTGCGAAGAGCAAATGGAGTGGCCGCAGACGGGGCGCAAATCGAGCGCAGCAGTAAAGCGGGCCGCGTATTGTACTGGCTATGCGGCGCAAGTGACAGGGCTGGCCGTCGGACGGCCAGCCGGAAAGGGTCTTAATCGTTAAGTTTGCCGGTCATGCGTGGAAGCACGTTCTGGGCGGGGTGCCGGCGGTGGTAAAGGGTCATGCCGATGTGGCCGACAATCATCGCCAGCAGAGTCCAGCCAAGCCAGCCGTGCAGCAGGTTGGCAGGGGCCATCATCCAGTCAATGCGCTCGCCCTCGAATCCGGACATCAACTGCAAGCCATAGACATTCAACTCGCGGCCGGAGCCGTACTGGCGCAGCAGAGCCAGCGTGGGCACCAATAACATCAGCAGATACATTCCCAGATGGCCGAGACGCGCTGCCAGGCTCAGAGAGGCAGGTCGCCGATGCCGGTTGATCAGTGCCCAGATCACCCGCAGAACAATCAGCAGCATCAGTAAGACCCCAGCTGCCCTGTGGGTACCCCAAGTGAACTCATCCAGTGTCGAGTCTTCCATCAGTATGCGCACCAGGGTGGTGAAGAACTGCCAGCCCAGTACCAGCGCCATAGCCCAGTGCAGCGCCCGGCTGACGGCCCCGTAACGCTGTGATGAATCCTGCAAAGCTGATGACATTAGCCCTTATCCTCCCAATTTGATGACAGGCAAAAATACCATCAGTGCCGCCCAACGAACATACAAACAGGTTATGTTTCGCGGCAAGACGCTAGTTCAAAAGCTGGCGGCCTGACTGGCGCTGCCGTCACCGGGAAGTACTATTTGAAACTCGATAGTGCCGTTGGCTTGCTGGGCGCGAATCTGTCCGCCGTGCGCCCGGATGATATGGGCGGTGACATACAGACCAATGCCGAGGCGGTTACCGCGCCGGTTTTCGTCCTCGCCGGCCTTGATCGCGCTGAACAGGGAGTTGACCCGGGCTCGGTTGAGTTCCGCAGCATGGTTGTTTACTGCCAGTCGGATGGCCTCGGTTGTCGGGTCGCGTTTGAGTTGGATATGCACGGGCGTGTCGGCAATCGCATATTGCGAAGCGTTGTTGAGCAGGTGTCTCAGCGCTTGGGACAGGCGTTCGGAATCCATCTGGCAAAGCACATCGCCGTCTATATCAGTCTGAATCTGTAGCTTCGGCAGGGTGTTGCGTAGCCTGCTGACCTCGCTGGCGATCAGGTTGGACAGGTTGCCCTGAACGGGGTTGATTCTCAGCGATTCCCCACCATTCAGACGGTTCACTTCCAGCATGCGATTGATCTGGTGCTCCATGCTTTCGCTGGCCAGGCATATGTGGCTGTGCAGCTCGGTGCTGCGGGTGTCATGCGGTTTGAGCAGCGCGGCGGACATGCTGATCGATTGCAACGGATTGCACAGGCCATGACCCAGCGTAGAGATCAGCCGGCGTTGCGCCAGACACATCGCATTGGCTCGCGCCAGGGCGGTTTCCAGCAGCTCGGCTCGCAAGTGCTGGGCCAGTTGCAGTTCAGTATCGCCAAACGGCGGTGCGGAGTGCGCCAGTGCGAACCAGACCAGCCAGCCGTTGGCCTGGCGATCAAAGGGCACCGCCAATACATGTTCTGCCTGGCCATTCTCGCCCGTCCAGGTCTGCTGGTAATGCGCCTGGCGCGGTAGCTGCTGAAGCTGGTCGGTCAAGGCGCGTACGCTTGCACCGGCGGCATTCTGGAGCAGGCGTATGTCATCACCCAGGCGCACGGCTGCGGCGTGGCAAGTAAACAGGTGCGAGATGTTCAGCTCGGGGGCCGATAGGGCGCTGAGCAACTCTTCCGTGTCATTTACCTGCATGAGCAGCGCACTGAGTTCGGGCGCGTGAGGCGCGCTACTCGGGTCTGCGAAATGCATCGGCTTGTTGGTACCATGGTCCATTTACGGCTCCAGCGAAAAGGCAAAATCCAGCTGTTTTCCCGCGCTCGGCAGGTCTTCGTTACATTTGGGACTGGCGTTACTGACTATCGTTCCGGTCAATTGCCGATGCTGGGCAGTTCAACAGCGGGTGCCCCGCGCACCGCTATCAGCCATTATCGGTCATTGTCGGCGGTCTGTCGTCTGCTGGGCGGGAACAACGCGGGCAGCCCGCACTCGTATATGGCAGACTTTGTCAGATAATCTTTGTCAGATAGTAGTAATCGCCAGCGATCCCATCGCGGTAGAGCAGAGGATGAAATGGTCGAACCTCCAAAGCGGCGCTCCAAGAATGTGCCGCAGAATCAGCCAGAGTTGATGATGAGCCACTTGCCGTTCCCTGTTGTGGGCATCGGTGCCTCGGCTGGCGGATTACAGGCGTTGCTGAAGTTTTTCGAGAACATGCCCAGCGATAATGGCATGGCGTTTGTGATCATCATGCACCTCTCGCCTGATCACGAAAGCAGTGCCGACAAGATCCTGCAGACGGTGACCAGAATGCCGGTGCTGCAAGTCAGCAAGCCGGTACCGATCGAGAAGAACCGGGTATACATCATTTCCCCCGCGCATTTGCTGTCCATGAACGATGGACACTTGCGCGTCCGCAAGCCGAACCCGTCGCGTCCGCGTCATGCGGCCATTGACCTGTTTTTCCGCGACCTTGCCGACGTGCACAAGGACAGAGCCTTTTGCCTGGTGCTCTCGGGTACCGGTTCTGACGGCGCCTCGGGTTTGTCTCGTATCAAGGAACAGAACGGGGTGACCATCGCCCAGTCACCTGACGATGCGGAATACGATGGTATGCCATCCAGCGCTATCGCTACTGGCATGGTCGATCTGATCCTGCCGGTGGCTGAGATGCCGCAAAAGCTGATTGAGCTATGGCAGAACAAGAGCAATATTCATCTGCCGTTGGTAGATGATCCCGAACTGACCGCGCCGCCACCGGAGTCCCAGGATGAGCTGATGGCGGCAGAAGTGGCCCTGCGTGGCGTCCTTGCTCAGCTTTACAATCGTACCGGGTATGATTTTGCTCACTACAAACGCGCCACCGTTCTGCGCCGCATCGAGCGGCGCATGCAGGTCAACGCACAGCCCGACATGCCAGCATATCTGGCCTATCTGCAGTCACATCCTGAAGAGGCCAAGCCGCTGCTGGACGACATGTTTATCGGCGTGACCAACTTTTTCCGTGACCGCGAGGCCTTTGAAGCGCTGGAGAGGGATGTCATTCCTCAGCTGTTTCATTTCAGTATGGATTTTCCAGGTGACGAGAAGGCCGGCATACGGGTCTGGTCAGCCGGCACGTCCAGCGGCGAGGAAGCTTTTTCACTGGCCATGCTGCTGGCTGATCAGGTGCAGCTGGAAGGCACTCAGGTCAAGATTCAGGTATTTGGTACCGATATTGATGAGCGCGCGATCAGCGTAGGCCGCGCGGGGGTTTATCCGGCCTCCATTCTCACCGACGTTGCACCGCCGCGGCTGCGCCAGTATTTCATCCGCAATCAGACGCATTACAAGGTGAAGAAGGAAATCCGCGAAAAGATCCTCTTTGCTCAGCACAGCCTGCTGCGCGATCCTCCCTTTTCCCATCTGCATCTGATCTGCTGCCGCAATCTGCTGATTTATCTGGATAGAGATGCCCAACGCAAGATTCTGGAGATGTTTCACTTTGCCCTGCGTCCGGGTGGCTTTCTGTTTCTGGGCGCCTCCGAATCCGCTGACCTGTGTGCCGACCTCTTCACGCCGGTAGACAAGAAGAACAGGATTTATCGCGCGATGACAGGGTCTTCCCCCGCCCGTCATGTACCCGAGGTGCCCAGCGTCAACGAGAATCGCCGGGCTGGGCTCCCCGTGTCGGTCACGCTGCCGCGCACGCAATCCTTCGCCGAGGTCCATCAGCGGGTGCTTGAGCATTACGCACCGCCGAGCGTTATCGTCAATCCCAATTCAGATATCGTCCACATGTCTGACCGCGCCGGCCATTTCCTGCGTTTTTCCGGTGGCGAGCCGTCGCGCAATCTGTTGAGCGTGGTGGTGCCCGAGTTGCGCCTGGAGTTGCGTACCGCGTTATTTCAGGTCAAGCAAACGGGTAATAGCGTCGAGACAAGGCGGATCAAGGTACAGCGCGGGGAGCGCGAGTATTACGTTCAGATGGTCGCCAAGCCCTTCAAGGACGACTCTACCGGCAGTGAATTCATACTGGTCCTGTTTGACGAGACCGAAGACGTTTCAGCCGAGCCGAAGCAGCCTGCTGGCAGCAAAAACCCAGGCCAGGACAGTGTGCTGACCTTGCTGGAAGAGGAGTTGCAACGGACCAAGCTGCATTTGCAGAACACGCTGGAGCAGTCGGGCACATCGAACGAGGAGCTCAGGGCCTCGAATGAAGAGTTGCAGGCCATCAACGAGGAACTGCGCTCGGCCACCGAGGAGTTGGAGACCAGCAAGGAAGAGCTGCAGTCCATCAACGAAGAACTGATCACGGTCAACTATGAGCTGAAGTCCAAGGTCGAGGAAACCGGCAAGATCAATGACGATCTGCAGAACCTGATCACCTCCACGGACATCGCCACCGTGTTTGTTGATCGCAGTATGCGGATCAAATGGTTTACCCCGCGGGCCACCCAGATATTCAGCATGCTGCCCGTTGATGCGGGACGCTCGCTGCTGGATATCACTCACCGCCTGGATTATGCGGATCTTGCCGACGACGCCAACCGCGTATTCGAGACGCTCAATCTGGTTGAGCGGGAAGTGCGCAGCAATGATGGCCGCTGGTACATCGCGCGGTTGTTGCCGTACCGCACCAGCGATGACCATATCGAAGGTGCGGTGCTGACCTTTATCGATATATCCGGGCGTCGGACCGCGGAGGACGAGTTGCGCCTGGGCGAAGAGCGCATGCGTCTGGTGGCTGAGAGCACGGAAGATTACGCGATTATCGTGCAGGACACCGAAGGCGTCATTACCGGCTGGAATCGCGGGGCAGAGCTGATCTTCGGTTACTCCAAGGCTGAGGCCGAAGGTCAGCCCTGCCACTTGATCTTTACCCCGGAAGACCGCGCTGCAGGTGTGCCAGAGGTTGAACTGCGCCGTGCGCGCGAAAGTGGCCGGGCTGAAGATGAGCGCTGGCATATGCGCAAGGATGGTTCACGGTTTTATTGCAGCGGAGTGGTCAACCCGTTGAAAAACGACCACCTGCGCGGTTACGTGAAAATTGCCCGCGACCTGACCGACCGGCAACAGCGCCACGACGAGCAGGCCAAGCGGCTGGTGGAAACGCAAAATACCATTCAGCTCAAGGATGAGTTCTTCGCGGTGATGTCCCACGAACTCAAGCACCCGTTGAATCTTATTCAATTGAATGCCGATTTGCTCGGCCGTTTACCAGTAACCAAACGCACGCCGGCGGTCGCCAAGGCGGTCAAGACCATCAACGAGGCGGTCAGCAGCCAGGCGCAGATTATCGATGACCTGCTGGATGTCAGCCGCGTACACACCGGTAAGTTAAAGCTGGAGTGCACCAAGGTCGACCTGGGCAACGTACTACGCGATGTGCTGGAGGTAATTCACGCCGACGACAAGCAGCGGGTCCTTACCCTGCACGTGGAAGAGTCCGACGTCCAGCGCCTGTTGCTTAATGTGGACTCCACGCGCCTGGAGCAGATCATCTGGAATCTGTTGAACAACGCTATGAAGTTCACCCCGATTGACGGTGAGATCACCATCAGCGCGACCCGGTCAGGCAATTGGGCGCAACTGGATGTATCCGATACCGGTCTGGGCATTGCCCCGGAATATCTGGACAAGGTTTTCGATTTGTTTGGCCAGGCCGATACCCAGCATGCACGCATTCACCGTGATGGCCTGGGTATCGGGCTGTCACTTGTGCGCCAGTTGGCCGCGGCCCATGGTGGAGATGTGCAGGTGCGCTCGGAAGGAATAGACAAGGGCAGTGCCTTTACCGTCTGGCTGCCGCTGTATCTGGAGGAGGATGAAGCCCCGGCTGTTCAGAGCCCAGCCAAGCCCACCGGCCGCTTACATGACCTGCGCGTGCTCCTGGTGGATGATTCTCTGGACGTGCTGGAAGTCATGACCATGCTGCTGGAGACCGAGGAGGCGTTGGTCAGCGGCTTTTCCGAGGCGCAGGCGGCGTTGGCTGCTGCAGAGGATCAGAGCAACACCTTCGATCTGATTATCTCGGATATCGGTATGCCGAAGATGGATGGCCATCAACTGATCAAGGCGCTGCGCGCGTTACCGAGCTGCGCCGGCCTCCCAGCGATAGCCTTGACCGGCTACGGTGGTAATCAGGATATCGAAAAGGCACTCGCTGCCGGCTTTAATCAGCATCTGAGCAAGCCGGTTTCCTATGACAGTCTGATCAGCACCATTGAGAAGTTGGCGCTGGGCGAGGAGACAGAATAACGGCCCGGGTCAGATCTCTGTCCGGGCCATTATTGTCAGAGGCTTAGTAGCGTTCCAGCCAGTGGGCGTAGGGTGCAGGCAAGGTCCAGGAGGCCTTGTCGATACCCAGCTCACGGGCAGCGAAGTAAGCCCAGTGCGGGTTGGCCAGATGCGCTTTGCCGACCATGACTAGGTCCAACTGGCCGTCCTTGACGGCATTTTCGGCAATCTGCGGCTCGCCAAAACCCCATGCGGACGATACCGGAATGCCCACTTCGCGGCGTACCCGCTCGGCAATCGGACCCATGAAGGCGGGCGCCCACGGGATCTTGCTGTCAGGAATGCTGAAGCCGATGCTCACACTGATCATGTCCAGGCCATCGGCCTTGAGCTGCTTGGTCAGGTCGATGGATTCGATCAGGGTCTGTTCGTCGCGATCATCGAACTCAAGCACGCCGAAGCGAATGGTCAATGGCAGGTGCGCAGGCCACACCTCGCGTACTGCGGTGAAGGTCTCGCGCAGAAAGCGGCCGCGGTTATCGGCATTGCCGCCGTAGGCGTCGGTGCGCTGGTTGCTGTGCGCCGAAAAGAAACTTTGAGCCAGATAGCCGTGGGCAAAGTGCAGTTCCAGCCACTCGAAACCCACCTCCAGAGCGCGACGGGCGGCGGCAACGAAATCATCGCGCACGCGGGCAATATCTTCCAGCGTCATGGCCTCAGGGGTTTTGGGCAAATGCGCCCCAAAGGGGATCGCCGATGGCGCGATGGTCTGCCAGCCACGGGCATCGCTGGCGTCGATATGGTCATCGCCTTCCCAGGGGCGGTTGGCGCTGGCCTTGCGACCGGCGTGGGCAATCTGAATGCCGGGCACCGAGCCCGCTGCCTTGATGGCCTTCACCGCGGGTGCGAATGCTTGTGCCAGGGTGTCATTCCAGATACCAGCGCAGCCGGGGGTGATGCGGCCTTCAGGCGCCACAGCCGTTGCCTCGACGATGACCAGACCAGCGCCGCCCCGGGCCAGTGCCGCCAGATGCACCTGATGCCAATCGTTGATCAGACCCTCGTTAGCCGAATATTGGCACATGGGTGGGACCGCGATGCGGTTGCGCAGGGTGATGTCCTTCAGGGTGAAGGGTTGGAACAGTGCAGACATGTTAACTCCATTGGAAATAGGGCTTGTTCAGTTGTTCGATAATATTGGAACTATAGATGAATGGCAAATCCGCGTGTATTATTCTGCCCATGCGACCTTTCAAACATCCTGCGGTAAATGACTTTGTACTTGAGCGCGTGCTCTATGCGCTCAGTGACCCTGTACGCCTGGAGATTGTTCGGCATCTGGCCGGGGTACCCGAGGCAAGCTGCGGCGAGCTGGACGGCGGACGGCCGAAATCGAGCATGTCGCATCACTTCCGGGTATTGCGCGATGCAGGGCTGGTCATGACCCAGGGCGTGGGCACCACGCATATGAATTCCCTCAGGCGCAGCGATATGGACGCCCGCTTTCCTGGTCTGCTGGACGCTATTCTCTCGCATCGGGTTAGCGCTTCGTTGTAATCGTCCACTCACTCTCCGGTCAAAAGACCTGTGCTGGCTTGATCCCGGCGCGAATCAATACTAGTCAAATGCTCTTTCGTAAGTATAATGCGAATTGTTTGTATTAATATCCTTGTGAGGTTACAGCATCGCCTGTTCGCCTCCACTGGGTACCTTCGCTTACTTCAAGAGACTGTATCCCCCATGCATGCCATTCCATTCAAGCGCACCCTGCTGTCGTTGACGATGTTGTCTGTGTTGCCATTGACCGGTTACGCGCAAACCACGGGCCAAGCCGATGCCGATGCTTCACTGGCGTTGCCCTCCATGGAAATCCGCGCCAGTGCCGACGCCTCCGCTGAGGGTTTGCGCCCCGCTTATGCGGGTGGTCAGGTGGCGAGAGGGGGGCGAGTGGGCGTGCTGGGTAATCGCGACAACATGGAAACGCCGTTTGCACTGACCAGCTACACCCAGATGCTGATTCAGGACCAGCAGGCGGCCAGTGTCGGTGATGTATTGCTGAATGATCCGGCGGTGCGTACAGCGCGTGGTTTCGGCAACTTCCAACAGGTGTATATCGTACGAGGCTTGCCTATTTACTCAGACGATATTGCCTATAACGGCCTGTATGGTTTGTTGCCTCGACAATATATGGGGACAGAATTTGTCGAGCGCGTAGAAGTTTTGCGCGGCGCCAACGCTTTTCTGAATGGTGCGGCACCAGGCGGCAGTGGCCTGGGCGGGGCGATCAATATTGTCCCCAAGCGGGCGCCTAATGTGCCTTTGAATCAGGTTACCGCAGGCGTGCGTTCCGGCGGTGAAGCTTATGTAGCGGGGGACTTTGCCCGGCGCTCAGAGGACAACCGGTTTGGCCTGCGTCTGAATGTCGCCCGCCGCGATGGAGATTCAGCAGTTGATGGCGCGTCCCAGGAGCTTGGCCTAGCCGCGTTAGGCGCAGATTACCTTGGCGACAGGCTGCGTGTTTCAGCAGACCTGGGTTATCAAAACCATGAAGTGGATGCTGCCCAACCCAATATCGACATAGGCGCTGGAGTAGCCGTTCCCTCTGCTCCGGATGCAGGAGAAAGTGTTGCCCAGAGCTGGACTTATTCCGATGCTAAAGACACTTTTGGCACCTTGCGCGCCGAGTACGACTTCAATGACTCGCTGACCGGCTGGGTCGCAGGGGGTATGCGAACCAGCGAGGAGGAGGGCAATTTTGCCAATCCCACCGTACTGAATGACGCTGGCGACACGTCCGCTTATCGGTTCTTCAACGTGCGCGAAGACGAGGTGGTGACCGGTGACGTAGGGCTGCGTTACGCCTTCAATACCGGATCGGTTGGGCATTCCCTGTCAGCCTCAGCCTCTACTTACGAAATGAAGTCGCGCAATGCCTGGGGTGGTTCCAATTTTGCGGGCGATGTTTTCAGCAATATCAATCGGCCGGTAGATGTCGCGGAGCCTGCCATCAGTTTCAGTAGTGGATCGCTGGGCAGCCCAAGCGTGACCGAGCGTACACGGACCAGCAGCTATTCGCTGGCAGATACTATGGCTTTCATGGATGACAGGTTGCTGGTTACCCTCGGCGCACGCCATCAGAACATTGCTAGCTACAGCTATGATTACAACACGGGTGCACGCACAGCCTCATATGACGAAGACGCCATAACGCCGATTGCCGGGGTAGTTTATCGGATCAACCCTGAGCTCTCTGCCTATGCCAACTACATCGAAGGGCTGGTAAAAGGGGAACGGGTTGCAGATCTGTCCGGCTCAACACCGATAGTCAATGCTGGCGAAGTGCTAGACCCCTACATCACGCGCCAGACAGAGCTTGGCTTGAAGTATGACGGCGGTCGCATCGGCGGTGGTGTGGGCGTGTTCCGTAGCCGCAAACCTGAAGCCGGTCTGGATGAGTCTGATGTTTACCGAGTCATTGGCAAGCAAACCAATGTGGGCCTTGAGTTCAATGCATTTGGCCAAGCGACCGACTCTCTCACTGTGCTCGGGGGCTTCAGCCTGCTTGATACGGAGCTCGACGGGAACGAGGGCATCGGGGCGCCTGAACTGCAGGCAAATCTGGGACTGGATTATCGTGTTCCCGGTGTGCAAGGTCTGGCCGTGGATGGGCGCGTTATTTACACCAGTGAGCAATACATTGATGCAGACAATAGCCGCGATATTCCCTCATGGACCCGTTTCGACCTGGGAGTGCGCTACAGCATGTTGCTCAATGATGCGCAGGAGCTGACCCTGCGTGCCAGAGTCGAAAACGTCGCAGACCGCGACTATTGGGCCTCGGCGGGCGGTTATCCGGGGGCAGGCTATCTGACGGTGGGCGCGCCAAGGACTCTGATGCTGTCTACCACGCTGGACTTCTAGATCGGAGCTAGCCGCGCTGTCGCCTTGAACTTCAGTCTCATTGCAAGAGACGCAGCACCCTGGTTTTCAGGGTGCTGACGCTGAAGGGTTTGGTCAGCATTTCCATGCCAGGGCGCATGAAACCATGGGCCGGTATGGCGTTTTCCGCGTAGCCGGTGATCAGCAGCACCTTCAATCCAGGTGAATCCTGCATGGCCTGTTCTGCGAGTTGGTAGCCGTTCATGCCCGGCAAACCAATATCGGTAATCAACAGATCAATACTCTGGTTGGCCTGGAATGCAGAAAGGCCAGCCAGGCCGTCAGCGGCTTCCAGTACAGTACAGTCCATGTCCCGTAGCATCTCCGCCGCCATGCTGCGAATCACGCTTTCGTCCTCGACCACCAGCACCTTGAGCCCGGTTCTGATGTCCGGTGCCTCAGGTTCGATGTCTGCAGGGATGGCCGAGACCATTTCCTGGTAACGCGGCAGATAGATATTGATACTGGTGCCCTGGCCCTCTTCGGAGAGAATGTCCAGATGGCCCTCACTCTGCTTGACGAACCCATAGACCATCGACAGGCCCAGGCCAGTACCCTGCTCCTGAGGCTTGGTGGTAAAAAAGGGTTCGGTCGCACGCTGCTTGATGCTGGCAGACATGCCCAGGCCAGTATCGCTGATACTCAGCAGGACACATTCATCCTCAAGCTTCTTGTGTTGTGGCTCGTGGCAGCTAGCGCTATTGCGCACCATCACTTTCAGTTTGCCACCCTCGGGCATGGCATCACGGGCATTGATCACAATGTTGAGAATGGCGCTTTCCAACTGATAGGGATCACACAGCGTCGTCCACAAGGGCTCTTCAATATCGAATTCGATCAGACAGCGCTCGCCTAGCGTGCTGCGCATCAGTTTTTCCATACCGTAGACCAGCGATCCGGCGTTGACTGGCTTGGGATCCAGCGGTTGGCGGCGGGCAAAGGCGAGCAGGCGATGGGTCAGGGCAGCGGCCCGCTTGGACGAATCCATCGCTGTCTGTACATAGCGCTCAACGGAGTCGGTACGGCCCTGGGCGATGCGCATCTGCATCAGCTCCAGTGAGCCCATGATGCCAGTCAGAATATTGTTAAAGTCATGCGCGATGCCGCCGGTCAATTGGCCCACGGCTTCCATCTTCTGCGATTGCCGCAACTGCTCTTCGGTGCGTAACAGGGTTTCGGACTGTAGTTTTTCGGCGGTGATATGGCGGCCGTAGGCATACAGCGAGTCGCCGGCTGCCGAGGTATACCAGGAGATCCAGCGCGGTGTGCCGTCCTGATGCACCACCCGCTGTTCAAAGTCAGTCAGATTATGGCCCGCTATGGCTCTTTCAAATGCATCAGCGGACGCGGCGGCGTCTTCGGGCAGCATAAAGTCGAGAAAGTGACGGCCTTCCACCTGCTCTGCCAGATACCCCAGCACCGCGGTCCATGCGGGATTCGCAGCGCGAAAGATGCCATCGGGTCCAACGATCACCAGCAGGTCGCGAGAGTTATGCCATACCCTGTCCCGCTCCGCTGTCCGCTCTGCAACGCGCTGCTCCAGATTATCGTTCATTTCCCGCAGAACTTGCGTCAGCGCAATATAGCGTCGCTCGCTCGCGCGCAGCGCTTCCTGGGAGCGATAAGCCTCGGTGACGTCGTAACCTTGCACAAAGATACCGGTAATCTGTCCGTCGATATCGCGAACAGGCTCGTAAACAAAATCGACGAAGCGGTGATCCAGTGTCGCTGCGGGCAAGCGTCGCAAACTGATAGGGGCGCCAGAGGACACTACCCGCTCACCGCTCTCGTAAACCTGGTCGAGCAGATCGAAGAAGCCTTGGCCGGCCAGTTCTGGCATCGCCTCACGCACAGTGGCCCCGACGAACTCACGTTCGCCTACCAGCGTTCTGAAGGCTTCATTGACAAACTCGAAGGTATGCTCTGGCCCACTGATAATGGCCATGAAGCCCGGGGCGCGCTCAAACAGATGGCGTTGCTTGATCGCTTCTTCAGCTAATCGGCGCTCGGAAAGAACCCGCGAGGTGATTTCGGCGCAGGGGCAGAAGATGCCGCAGATCTCGCCGGCATCGTTGCGCAGTGGCGTATAGGAGAAGGAAAAATGGGTTTCTTCCGAATAGCCCCGCCGGTTCATCATCAGCATGATGTCGTTCATATGCACTGATTTGCCGGCGTAGGTTCGCTCGATAATCGGTAGAAGATCCTCGCGAATTTCTTCCCAGACCTGAAGAAATGGCAAACCAAGTGCAAGGGGATGCTTGTTACCCATTATCTCGGCGTAAGCATCATTGTAGAGAAGGGTATGCTCCGGCCCCCAAGCGACAAACATCGGCTGACTGGATCCCAGAATAATGCTCACGCCGGTACGCAACGCCAGCGGCCAATTGTCGGGCGATCCTATGGGCGTCTGCGCCCAGTCATGCTCTCTGATGTTCCTGCCCATCTCGCCGCCGCCGGTGAGAAAGACATTGTTGTCGTTGTTGTCCATTGCGCTTCTATGATGTCCAGATCAATCGTTCAACTGGGCCGCATGGCGAGCTTGGCCAATGTCTCCGTCAGCTCCTGCATATTGTACGGCTTGCAAAACACGGGATGCCCGGCCCATGCCGTCGGCAGGCCTGCGGCGCCATAGCCGGTGGTGAACACGAAGGGAATATTGCGCTCTGCCAACAGCTGTGCTACCGGGAACACCGGCTCCCCATGCAAGCTGATATCCAGCAAGGCTATATCCATCTCGGTAGAGGTGGCCATTGTCTGCGCTTCTGCCAGCGTCGTCGCGCGGCCCACCACCTCAAATGCCCGATTCGCCAACATTTCTTCCAACAACATGCCGATCAGTTCTTCATCTTCCACTATCAGTACTTTGGTCATGCATTCTCCAGCGCGCGGGCAACCTACAGGCCTATGATAATCAAACACCCCTGGTGGTTCCTGTAAAAATCAGTTGCCTGGCACCGGGCAGATGGGGTATTTTCCAGGAACTTGTTCGCAGTATAAGGCACCCAATGCTAGGACTGGGTATCGTCAAGTTGCCCGGCGTAATGGGAGGTATCGTTATGTTCACTACCCTTGAAAATACGCACCGCAAGCAGCCGCTTCGTCGTAGTGCCGGTGTTCAATCCGTCGGGCTGGTATCGGCTCTGATGTTCGGCATTTTTGCCAGCGGCCAGGTGTTGGCGGCTTCGACCGAGGTGGCGATGGCCAAGGTTGACGCCCAGGGCAAGAGCGAGAAGATCGGAAGTATCACCATTGAAGAGACCGAGCACGGCTTGTTGTTCACGCCGGACCTGGAGTCGCTGCCAGGCGGCATGCACGGCTTTCATGTGCACCAGCATGGCAGCTGTGATCCGGCGCACAAGGAAGGCGAAATGTCTGCGGCGGAGTCAGCGGGCGGGCACTTCGATCCTGACGAATCAGGCAAGCACCTGGGCCCGTATGGGGAAGGGCATCTGGGTGATCTGCCAGCACTGTATGTGGACGAAGATGGCAACGCTCAGACGCCGGTGCTGGCTCCCCGTTTGAAGACCCTGGATCAGCTTGAAGGTCGGGCACTGATGATCCACGCCGGGGGCGACAACTACTCTGACGAGCCTGAACCTCTGGGCGGTGGCGGCGCACGTGTGGCTTGCGGTGTGATCTGAAAGCTGAGCTGAGGCTGCGAGTTCAGTCGCGGAAAAACACCTGCACCAGGTGGTAGCCGAACTGGGTTTTGACCGGGCCATGGATCTGCTTCAGCGGCTTTTTGAAGATGATCTGATCTATGGCTCTGACCATCTGACCCGGTTTGACCTCGCCCAGGTCACCGCCGCGCTTTTTCGATGGGCAGGTTGAATGCTTTTTTGCCAGAACGTCGAAAGGCTCACCTGCTGCCAGGCGCTTTTTCAGCTCGGCAGCTTCGGCTTCGGTCTTGACCAGAATGTGACGGGCCATGGCGATGGGCATCGGGTTGTCTCCTGGCTGGATCAGTCTTGGCTGTCTGCGGCCTTCTGGCCGGCCTTATGCGTCAGCCGCAGCCCACGCAGGCTGCGCTTGACGTTCTTCAGGTGATTGACCAGCTCCGGGCCTCGGCGCATGGCCATGCCCATTGCCAGCACATCGATAACCACCAGATGAGCAATGCGCGAAGAGAGCGGCGTGTAGATGTCGGTATCTTCGGTAACATCAATGGCAATATGAATACTGCCGAGTTCCGCCAAGGGCGTCTGACTGGGGCATAGGCAGATCAGGGTCGCTCCCGTCTCCGCCACCAGCGCCGCAGAATGCAGCAAATCCTTGGTGCGACCGGTCTGCGAAATGGCCACCGCGACATCCTGTGGGCCCAGGGTCACGGCGGACATAGCCTGCATGTGGGGGTCGGAATAGGCGGCGGTAGAGACCTGCAACCGGAAAAACTTGTGTTGCGCGTCACTGGCCACCGCCCCCGAGGCACCAAAACCGTAGAACTCGACCCGTCGGGCGACACTCAGCGCGGCGATGGCTTGCTCCATGCGCAACGGGTCCAGGCTCTCGCGCACGTCCATCAGGGTCGCCAGAGTAGTATCGAAAATCTTGTGCGAGAGCTGGTCAGTGTTATCGTCTTCGCTGATCGAAAATTGACCAAAGCTGGCGCCCGCTGCCAGGCTCTGGGCCAGGCGCAGTTTCAGATCCTGAAAGCCCGTGCAGCCGATTGCCCGGCAAAATCGCACTATGGTTGGCTCGCTGACGCCCACTTCACGCGCCAGGTCGGCCATGGACGAGTGCATGACCAGCGCAGCCTGTGCGAGGACATGGTCGGCGACCTTGAGCTCGGACTTGCGGAGCAGGGGGCGGCTGGCGGCAATATGCTGGAGCAGATTCACGTTGGCTTCATGTTAGTCTGAAGGTCTGGAAGACCGGTTCTTGTAGTTATACTACAAAAAGCCTGTCTCCGCCTTGATAGCACACACCCTACCTGGAGAAGCGTGGTGCCTTTGCAACACAGCATGGCTTGTGACATCGTGGTATTTGGCGGGACTGGCGATCTGGCCCTGCGCAAGCTGTTGCCAGCGCTTTACTACCTGCATCGTGACCGCCATCTGCATCCGCAGACGCGCATACTTGCACTGGCCCGCGCGCGGCACGAACCAGCGGCCTACGCTCAACTGGTACAGCGGCATGTCAGCCAGTATGTAGCGCAGGGCGACTTTGATCAGGGCCAATGGGACAGTTTTGCCGAGCGCCTGGATTACATGAGTCTGGATGTCAGCCAGCGGGTAGAGTTCCCCCGCCTGGCCAAGGCCCTGGGCGTGCAGCCTGATCGCGTCCGGCTGTTCTATCTGGCGACCTTTCCCAATTTATTCGCGGCGACAGCCAAGCATCTGGCCTCGGTGGGTCTGACGGACGGTCGTGCCCGTATTGTGCTGGAAAAGCCGCTCGGCGAGAGCTTGAGCACCGCCAGGCAGATCAACGACGGCATTGGTGCGGTCTTCGATGAGGCGCGGGTGTTCCGTATCGATCACTACCTGGGCAAGGAGGCGGTGCAGAATTTGTTGGCGCTGCGCTTCGGCAATGCCTTGTTCGAGCCGCTGTGGCGCAATGCGCATATCGATCATGTGCAGATCAGCGTAATGGAAACAGTCGGGGTGGAGAATCGTGGTGACTATTACGATCACGCTGGCGCGATGCGCGACATGGTGCAGAACCATCTGCTGCAACTGCTGTGTCTGGTGGCCATGGAAGCTCCGGTGCACTTTGAGCCCGAAGCGGTGCGCAATGAAAAACTGAAGATTCTTGAAGCGCTGCGGCCGATCACCGGCATGGATGTGCAGGACAGTACAGTGCGCGGCCAGTACTCCAATGGCGAGCGCGCGGGTGAGAAGCTACCGGCCTATTATTTCGAGAAAAGTGTCGATCACGACAGCAATACCGAGACCTTCGTCGCGCTCAAGGTCGAAGTCGATAACTGGCGCTGGGCCGGGGTGCCCTTTTATCTGCGCACGGGTAAGGCGCTGGCGCAGCGCAAGTCGGAAATTGTCATTCAGTTCAAGTCAGTACCCTACCGCCTGTTTGGCGGCAATGATCAGCCCGCCCACAACCGGCTGGTGATTCGCCTGCAGCCGGACGAGAGCATCAGCCTGTCGTTAATGGCCAAGACGCCGGGCCGCGGAATGGCGTTGCAGGAAGTGGAGCTGGATCTGAATTTTGCCGACGCGTTCAAGCGCCGGCGTTGGGATGCCTACGAGCGGTTGCTGCTGGATGTGATCGAGGGCGATGCCACATTGTTCATGCGCCGCGACGAGATAGAAGCGGCCTGGCGCTGGGTCGACCCGATCATTCAGGGCTGGCAGGACTGCTATCGCTCGCCCAAACGTTACGCCGCCGGTAGTTGGGGCCCGGACGCGGCAGACAGTCTGCTGGACCGGCTCGGCCACGCCTGGCTGGATGAGCGCTAGCGGGGTTGCTCAGGCCTGTGGCGGGTTCTGTGCTTCCGCGTTCTCCAGCAGCAGAGCAGTAAATCCGGCAGCCGAGAGCGGGCGACTGATCAGGTAGCCCTGTACCTCATCACAGCCGTGCTGTTTCAGGAAGCTCAACTGCCCGGCCTGCTCCACACCTTCGGCCACCACGTTCATGTTCAGGCTATGGGCCATGGCGATAATCGCGCGGATAATCGCAGCGTCGTGATCCGAAGCGTTTTCTTCGCTGTCTTCGTCCAGCTCGCTAACGAACGCCCGATCGATTTTCAACGTACTGATTGGGAAACGCTTCAGGTAAGCCAGCGATGAGTAGCCGGTACCAAAATCGTCGATGGCCAGTTTGATACCCATTTTTTGCAGTGCCGCAATATTCTCCGCGACCGCATCCACGTGCTCCAGCAACATGCTTTCGGTCAGCTCCAGCTCAAGCATGTCCGCCGGTAGCTGGGCTTCACTCAGTATCTGCGCTACCCGTGCGGCAAAGTGGCTCTGGCGCAGTTGCTGTACGGACAGATTCACCGCCACGCATATCGGCTTCGGCCCTTGGTGATACCACTGCGCGGCCTGCCGGCAGGCTTTGATCAGCACGGCGTCGCCGAGGGCGATGATCATGCCGGTTTCTTCGGCAATTTCGATGAAATGCCCCGGCATGATCAGGCCGCGTTCGGGATGCTGCCAGCGTACCAGTGCTTCCGCCCCGCCAATCTGATCGGTGGCCAGATGCAGCTTGGGTTGGTAGTGCACCACCAACTGATCGTCCTCCAGCGCCTTGCGCAGTTGGTTTTCCAACTGCAAGCGGTCGAGGCTGTAAGCCTGCAGGTTGTTGGTGAAAAACTGGAAGCTGTTACCGCCCAGGTGCTTGGCATGCTGCATGGCCTGGTTGGCCTGGGTGATCAACAGCAGGTTGTCGCGCGCGGTTGCCGGGAACTGGCTCAAGCCCACTGAAGCAGTAACAATCAGCTCATGCTCGCCGATGGTAATCGGTTGGCGCAGCACTTCCAGTACCTGGTTGGCGCGGTGCTCCAATTGCTCGCGCTCACAACCGCTCTCGATGATGATGACAAATTCGTCCGCCGACAGGCGTGCCAGCGAGTCGGAGTCCGGCGTCAGTTCGCGAAGACGTTTGGCGACCTGCTGCAGCAGCTCGTCAGCCACTTTGTGGCCGAGCGTATCGTTGATGTACTTGAAACGATCCAGGTCCACATGCATCAGCGCCAGTGTGCTGCTATTGAGCCGCGCTCGGGACGTCGCTTCCTGCAACTGCTGGGTAAACATGTTGCGGTTGGCAAGCTGGGTCAAGGCGTCGTGCGTAGTCAGGTAGTGCAACTGCTCTTCGGTCTGGCGGTGCACGCTCAGGTCGGCGAAAAAGCCGACATAATGGGTAATAGTGCCGCTACTGTCGCGAACTACCGCCAACTGCATCCATTGCGGATACAACTCGCCGCTGCGGCGCTGGCCGATCCGTTCACCTTCCCAGCGATCGGACGTTCTTAGCGATTCCTTGAGGTCGAGCAGAGACTGCTTGTTCTTGGTTTGCACTACAGGATCGTATATCGGGTGGCCGATGGCTTCCTCGAGCGCATAGCCGGTAATGACGCTGAACGCGTGGTTAACCGACAGAATCCGCAACTCGGGGTCCAGGATGAAAATGCCTTCAGCGGTGGCGTGAAACACGGTGGCGGCCAGTTGCGCTTGTTCATCCTGCTGTTTGCGTGCGCTGACGTCGCGCCGGGTACCGATCATGCGCATAACACGGCCCTCGGCGTCCCGCGCCACGGCACGGCCGCTGTCTTCCACCCAGATCCAGCTCCCGTCGGCATGCCTGACCCGATATTCGATCCGGTAGGAGGGAATCTGGTTCTTCATATGTTTGAGCAGCGTATCGCGCACCAGCGGTGCGTCATCCGGATGCAAGCGCGGTTTGAGGTGGTGCAGCATCGAGGTGACGCTGTCCTCCTGCAGGCCGAAAATTTCATGCACGTGCGAGTGGTAAACGCGATCAGTGGTCAGGTCCCAATCCCAAAGGCCCAGTTGGCTGGCGTCTAGTGCCAGGCTCAGTTGTGCTTCACTGGCCTGCAGTGCTTCGCTGGCGCGCTGCAGTTCCAGCGTACGTTGCGAGACGCGCTCCTCCAGTTCGGTATGGCTCTCACGCAGGCGCTGCTCGGCTTGGCGGCGTTGTTGTATCTCGCGGGTCAGTTGCTGGTTCAGTGCTTCGGCCTGCTGGCGTGAGTCATCCAGGCCGGCGACCAACGCTTCATTACGCGCGTTGGCGCGCATGGCCATGCTCACCGAGCGATTGATAAAGGCCGCGCCGAGCAACAGGCAGCCAAACAGGGTGATCCCCATCAGCCCCCAGTAAGGGCTGGTCGGGTCGTTCTGACTCAAGAGATACAGCGTGGCAGGGATCCAGGCGGGCAGCGCAAAGGTAGCAAAGGCCATGAACCGGCTTGCGTAGATGATGCTCACGCACAGACTGACGCCCGCAGTCAGGCCATAGGCGGGTGCCTGCAACGCAAAGTTGTCCAGCGGGATCAACCCCAGTTGCACCCACGCCAGGCACAGGCCTGAGGCCAGATTGCCCAGGTAGAACAACAGGGTCCAGCGCAACCGCAAGCGCGCCGAGGGTGCGGCTTGCCGATAATGACGCACCAGCAAGCTGCGCAGCAGCACCAGTACGGTCACCGCGCCTAGCCAGCTCAGCAGCATGCTGCGCGGGACCACGTTCCACGTCAGGCCGGAGATAACCAGAGCGCTGAGCATGATCAGCCATTGGGGAAGACGGGAGTATTCATACAACATATCCAATTCACGGATACGCCGGTCCTGCCGGTTTACGACTGGTTGTAATGGGGGAAACGTCATGTGACGCAGTTCCTCTGGAACGCTGGGCGTTTCTTGTTATCGATTTAGGGCCGCATTCAGTCGACAACGCGACATTACTGACACATTACCTTACACCAGAGCGCCTGCCTGTTACAGCCCCCAAGTCCTTAAAAAACAACAAAAGAATGCGTCTGCGCAGGGCTTTTCCGTCAATCCTTCCGGCTTTGCCGTGGTCACTGGTAGAATGCACGCATGGATATTTCGCATCTGCTCAACTCCCTGAATGACGCCCAACGCCAGGCCGTTACTGCCACCCCTGGTCAACAGTTGGTGCTGGCGGGTGCCGGCTCCGGCAAAACCCGTGTGCTGGTGCATCGCATCGCCTGGTTGGTCGAGGTCGAAAATGCCTCGCCCTGGAGCATTCTCTCGGTCACCTTTACCAACAAGGCCGCCCACGAGATGCGCCATCGCATCGAACAACTGCTGGGCATCTCGCCGCAGGGCATGTGGGTGGGCACCTTCCACGGCCTGGCCCATCGGCTGCTGCGTGCGCACTGGAAAGAAGCGGGGTTGGCCGAGCAGTTTCAGATTCTGGACAGCGATGATCAGTTGCGGCTGGTCAAGCGGGTCATCCGTGAGCTGGGGCTGGACGAGAACCAGTGGGCACCGCGTCAGGCCCAGTGGTGGATCAACGGTCAGAAGGATGAAGGCCTGCGGCCGCAGCATATCCAGGCGGCTGGCGACGTTTTTCTGACCACCATGTTGCGTATTTACCAGGGCTACGAGCAGGCCTGCGCCCGGGCTGGCGTGGTCGATTTTGCCGAATTGCTGCTGCGCTCGCTTGAACTGTGGCGGGACAACAACGCCCTGCGCGAACAGTATCAGGCGCGCTTCAAGCATATGCTGGTGGATGAGTTTCAGGATACCAACGCCGTACAGTACGCCTGGTTGCGGCTGATCGCCGGCAAGACGCCAAGCCTGATGGTGGTGGGTGATGATGACCAGTCGATCTACGGCTGGCGTGGGGCGAAGATCGAGAATATTCACCAGTTCCAGCGCGATTACCCGAGCTCCGAGCTGATCCGCCTGGAGCAGAATTACCGCTCCACCGCGTGCATCCTCAACGCTGCCAATGCGCTGATCACCCAGAACGCCGGGCGCATGGGCAAGGAGCTCTGGACGGATGGCGAAGAGGGCGAGCCCATTGCGCTCTATGCCGGGTTCAATGAACAGGATGAAGCGCGCTTTATCGTCGAGCGCATTGATCAGGCGGTCCGCGACGGTATGAACCGCAGCGAGATTGCCATTCTTTACCGCTCCAACGCCCAGTCACGGGTGCTTGAGGAAGCGCTGTTGCGTGCTGCGGTGCCATACCGTATCTATGGCGGCCAGCGCTTTTTCGAGCGTGCGGAAATCAAGAACGCCATGGCCTATATGCGTCTGGTCGCCAACCGTGGTGACGATGGTGCGCTGGAGCGCATCATCAACCTGCCGACCCGGGGCATTGGTGACAAGACCATCGAAAGCCTGCGTCAGCATGCCCGCCAGCAGGACGTCTCGATGTGGCAGGCCGCCTGTGACCTGCTCGACAACAAGGGTTTGCCTGGCCGGGCAGCGAATGCGGTGCAGGGCTTCTGCCAGTTGATTGAAGATATCACCTTGCGGGTCGAGGGCGTGCCGCTATACAGCATGGCCCAACAGGTGATTGAGCATAGCGGGCTGCTGCGCTTTCACGAGAACGAAAAGGGTGAAAAGGCCCAGGCGCGTATTGAAAACCTCGAGGAGTTGGTCTCCGCCGCGCGGGCGTTCGAGAACGACCAGGCTGAAGAGGAAGCCGAAGGCGATACCTTGCTGGCGTTTCTCGCCCATGCCTCGCTGGAGGCCGGTGAAACCCAGGCCGACCGCTTTGAGGACAGTGTGCAACTGATGACCCTTCACAGTGCCAAGGGCCTGGAGTTCCCGCTGGTGTTCCTGGCCGGCGTGGAGGAGGGCCTGTTCCCGCACAAGATGAGCCTGGAAGAACCCGGCCGGCTTGAAGAGGAGCGGCGCCTGGCCTATGTGGGCATTACCCGGGCCATGCAGCAACTGGTAATCACCTGGGCGGAAACCCGGCGGCTGTACGGCAGCGAAACCTTCAACAAGGTATCGCGCTTTGTCCGGGAAATACCCTCTGAGCTGATCCGTGAAGTGCGTATGGGTAATCAGGTCAGCCGTCCATTTGGCCCGGGCAATCCCGGCAAGAGCAGCCTGTTCCAGAGCGACGCCACCGAAAGCACCGGTTTTGCCCTGGGCCAGCGGGTCATGCATGGGCTGTTTGGCGAGGGCGTGGTGCTCAACTACGAAGGGCAGGGCGCGCAGGCGCGCATCCAGGTGAATTTTGACGATGAAGGCAGCAAGTGGCTGATGGTGTCCTACGCCAAGCTGCAAGCGCTCTAGTCGCACGGCGATTCGCGCGATGCCGGCCCCAGCATGCCGCATCGCAGGGCCGTCATTCCCGCGAAGGCGGGAATCCATTTTGAATTTTCGGCCAGTAATCAGCCGACTTACTTAACTACTGATAGAGAATCACGATGAAACGCCGCCAACTCCTCACTGCCGCCGGCCTCGGTCTGGGCGCGGTTGCCCTCAGTGCCTGCTCTGATCAAAGCGCCACCCCTGTTGGCGAGGCATCACAACCCGACCAGCGCTTCCGCTGGAAAATGGTCACCTCCTGGCCGCAGAACTTTCCCGGCCTGGGGACGACTGCGCAGCGCTTTGCGGAAACGGTGCACAACCTGTCCAACGGGCGGCTGAGCGTACAGGTTTTTGCTGCTGGAGAGTTGGTCCCGGCGTTGGAGGTCTTCGACGCGGTATCCAGCGGCACCGCAGAGCTGGGCCATAGCGCCGCCTATTACTGGAAGGGCAAGAGCCCAGCAGCACCCTTCTTTACCGCAGTACCCTTTGGCATGAACGCCCAGGAAATGAACGCCTGGCTGTATGAGGGCGGCGGCATCGAGCTTTGGCAAAAGGCTTATGCCAGCATGGGTGTGCTGCCGCTGCCGTGCGGCAATACCGGTGTGCAGATGGCCGGCTGGTTCAACAAGGAGATCAATAGCCTGGAGGATCTGCGTGGCCTGAAAATCCGCATGCCCGGTTTTGGCGGGGAAGTGTTGGCCCGTGCCGGTGCCACGACCGTCAACCTGCCAGGCAGTGAGATTTTCAGCTCGCTGCAAAGCGGTGTGATCGACGCCACCGATTGGGTCAGCCCCTACAACGACCTGGCTTTCGGCCTGCACCAGGCCGTCAAGTACTATTACTACCCAGGCTGGCAGGAGCCCTGCGCGGTGCTGGAGTTGAGCATCAACCAGAGGGCCTTCGAGCAGTTGCCGGTGGATCTGCAGAGCATCGTGCGCGAGGCCGCACGTTCGACCAACCAGACCATGTTGGATGAATATACCCGGCGTAATGCCGAGGCACTGGAGACGCTGGTCAACGAGCATAACGTCCAGTTGCGGCGTCTGCCCGACGAAGTACTGGAACGCCTGCGCGAGCTGTCAAAGCAGGTGCTGGAGGAAACGGCCGACGCCGATGCCTTGAATCGCCAGGTCTGGGATTCGATGGAAGCCTTCAAGGAAAAGGTCTGGGCTTATCACGCGATCAGTGAAAAGAGCATGTACGACTTGCGTGGCTGATCTGCCCTCGGGCGGGCTTTTACATTATTGGAGTATGTCTTGAAGACCTTGCTTTCGGTGACCTGTTTTACCCTCGCGCTGGCCGGCTGTGCTGCCTTCGAGCAGTTGCAGCCTGCGGCGGGCGATTCCCTTGCCCTGCAGGTTATGCAGGTCGCTGGCCAGGCAGAAGGTCTGGCTGACCTGAGGGTGCCTGCGCCCGCGCTCGAGGATCGCGCTGCGCTGATCACGGCGGCTGAAACCGCTCTGGTCCAGGAGTTGGCCCCGGCCAATGCCGGGCGTGCGGAGCCGGTAGTGTATCCGGTTCAGGCGGCCTTCATGTCTACCGCCGGGCGCACAGATCCAACGCTGCACAGCCGGGCGGGCCTTGGTTTGATCGCCTGGATGCCGGAGCATCTGGCCAAGGATGAACTGGCGGCCCAGGTCTATTGGTCAGAGGTTGTTGAGCAGGCTGCCGCCCGCGCCTTGCCAGAGGGTTATGAAACCGAACCCTTCGAGTGGATCAATATCTCCACCGAGGGCGAGCAAAGCACGCACCGGATACTGCGCGTGCGTGGGCCACTGTGCCTGGATTGGTCCTGTGTGCTGGAAGGCGCCTTTACCAGCCTGGAAGACCCGTCAATGAGCATGGAAGGCCGCATGTCGCGGGTGGCGACGCCGGATGTGGCCGCGCATAAGGACGCAGAGTCATTTACTCCGGTTCAGGCCAACCACCTGACTCTGAGCAGGCTGACGGCGCAATATCTGGAGGTCGGTGACGGCAAGGGCAACTGGTATCGCATGGAAACCCAGCCGCTTGAGGGCTTTGATACCAACGCCTTTTACCAGCGCTTGAGTGCCGAACTGCCGGCATGGGCCTATATTTTTGCCGGTTCGGAAAACCCGGTATACCGCGCAGAAATTCCGCTGGTATTGCACCAGGGCAAAGAGTTGTTCTTCGCGGTGCCGGCTGGCAGGCGCTAGATTGACTGCCAGCGGTGGTGTGACCATTCCGGTAACACTCTACTCGCTGCGAGCTGCAACCAGAGCGCAAATACCGGGTCTATACCTCGGTCATCAACCGAGGTGAAATCTTGAACGAATCAGCCCCCCGGGGTGCCGGCACTACTGGCGACGCCCGCTGGCGCCCAATGCTGTGGATCACGCTGGTACTGGGCATCGTGCTCCAGCCCTTTGTATTTCTGTATATCAACCGGCCGCGCCTGTTTGCGCTCTATCTGCTGCTGGCCGTTGGCGTGCTGGCGGCGGATTTTTACTGGTCGGTGGGCTACTTCAATCTGGCCTTGAGTGTGCTTTGCCCTCTACATGCAGGCTGGCTGGTACGGCGCAGCGATGCGCCCCAACCACGCGGCTGGTATGCACGCTGGTGGGCTACCCTGGCGGTGTATCTGTGTGTGGTCATGAGCATCTTTGCGTTTCGCAGCTTTCTCTACGAGCCTTATACCGTGCCCTCTGCGTCAATGAGCCCGGCCCTGGAGGCGGGAGATCGGATTGTGGTGCGCAAGCTCGGCTTTGGCCATTACGGCAGCCTTGGCATCAATCTGCGGCTGGCGGGCATGACTGATCCGCAGCGTATGCGGCGTGGCGAAGTCTATGTATTTTTGCATCCGCAGCTGCAAGTGCCCTACGTCAAGCGACTGCTGGGGCTGCCAGGTGACAGGGTCGATATCAGTGAAGAGGCGATTCTGATCAACGGTGAGCCGTTGGCCCGCGAGACGCTCACTGAAGATGAACAGGAGAAGTTCTTTGCCGAAACCGCCGGCGAAGTCACCTATCGCATCCGCCAGCAGACGTTGCCCTTGGCACCCTTGAACGGCAGCTTCGTGGTGCCCGATGATGCCTACTTCTTTGTCGGCGACAACCGTGACGACTCCTCGGACAGCCGCCACTGGGGAGCCGTCAGTGGCGGCAGCATTATCGGTCAGGTGGTGCTGGTGATTGATTAACCCGTCAGAGAATCCCCGGTAGCCAGGTAATCAATCCGGGCCAAACGGTGACAATGACCAACATCAACAGCTGAATCAGGATAAAGGGCAACACCCCCCGATAGATCGCCGACGTAGGCACGCTCGGCGGCGTGACGCCGCGCAGGTAGAACAGCGCAAAGCCGAAGGGGGGTGTCAGGAACGAGGTTTGCAGATTCAGCGCGATCATCACTCCCAACCAGATCGGGTCCAGCCCCATCATCAGCAGCACCGGGCCGACGATCGGTACCACCACAAAGGTGATCTCGATAAAGTCGAGGATAAAGCCGAGCAGAAAGATCACCAGCATCACCAGCAAGGTCGCGGTAAACACGCCGCCGGGCAGTTGGTTGAACAGCCCATGGATCATGTCTTCGCCGCCAAAACCGCGAAACACCAGCGAAAAAATCGACGCGCCTATCAGAATCATGAACACCATGGCGCTGATATCGGTGGTGGCAGTGGTCACTTCCCGCAGGCGGCTGAAGGTCAACTGGCGTTTGGCGATGGCCAGCAGGGTTGCGCCCACCGCGCCCACAGCGGCGGCCTCGGTCGGTGTGGCAATACCCCAGAGGATCGAGCCCAGCACGGTAAAGATCAGTAGTAGCGGCGGCAACAGGGCGGCAAACAGGCGGCCAATATGCAAATCGCCGCGCTCGGCCTTGCTCATGGCCGGCAGTTTGTGCGGCTGGCGCCAGGCGACCAGTCCCAGGTACGCCAGATACAGCGCCACCAGCAATAGCCCGGGCAACAGAGAGCCCATGAACAGATCGCCGACGGTCACGGTTTTCGGTGAGAAGATGCCCATCCGCAGTTGGGCCTGCTGGTAGGCATTGGACAGTACATCGCCCAACAGCACCAGCACGATGGAGGGCGGAATGATCTGGCCCAGCGTGCCGGTTGCCGCCAGCGTACCGGTGGCCAGCGCGGGGTCGTAACCGCGCTTGAGCATGGTCGGCAGCGCCAACAGGCCCAAGGTGACGACCGTAGCGCCAACAATACCGGTGCTGGCAGCCAGCAAGGCACCGACCAGGCACACCGAAAACGCCAGGCCACCGCGCAGCCCGCCAAACAGTCGCGACATGGATTCCAGCAGGTCTTCGGCGACACGGGATTTCTCCAGCATCACGCCCATAAACACGAACAGCGGTACCGCCAGCAGCGTGGCATTGTTCATGGTGCCGAACAGGCGGCTGGGCAGCGCGCCGAAAAAGCTCGGGTCGAATACACCGAGCAGCACCCCGGCACCGGCAAACAACAGCGATAGCCCGCCCAGGGTAAAGGCTACGGGGTAGCCGGCCATCAAGGTCAGGCAGAGGCAGATAAACAGCCCGATGGCCATGAATTCCGGCAGGCTCACAGGTGTTCTCCCGGTTGTTCAGTGACCGGCACACTGGGCAGATGGGTCGGCAACACGCCGGCAATGACGCAGAGGGTCTTGATGATTTGCGATAGCGCCTGAAGCAGCAGGCTAGCGACCAGCAGCAGAATGATGCTCTTCTGCCAATACACCCACGGCAGGCCGCCAGCGTCCGCCGAGCGCTCGTTGCGCGCCCAGGAGACGGCGACATAGTCCCAGCAGTTCCAGGCCAGGAACAGGCACATGGGTAACAGGAAGATCAGGCTGCCGGTCAGATCGACCAGGGCCTGCCGGCGCGGTGGCATGCTGCGGAAAAAGATGTCCACGCGCACATGGGCGTCGCGTTGTAGCGCCCAGGCCGCGGCCCCCATGAAGACCAGTGCGTGGCAGTACATGACCAGTTCCTGGGTAGCGGTGGCGCCGACACTGAAGCCATAACGCATGGCCACGACAAACACGGTCAGCAGCACCATAACCAGCGTCAGCCAGCTTAACGCGCGGCCCATCAGGCTATTTAGGCGGTCGATCAAGCGCGCAACAGGCAGCGTGCGCTGGGCAATGCGGCCAGGCAGGGCAGGGGCGTTCAAGATAATGATTCCGGATAAGTGCGCACCGGCACGGGTGGCCGAGGCAGGTTATAAAGTCTCAGCCCATCCCGTCGCGGCTCACGACGGGATGATGCGTGTCCGGCCGCGGTCATCAATGGCAACGAACACAAAAATCGCTTCGGTCACCTTGCGGCTCTCATCGTGTGCCAGATCTTCGCTCCAGACTTCGACCGCCATCTTCACCGAGCTGCGGCCGATCTCCAACACATTGGCGTGGAATGCCAACTGCGCGCCTACCGGCACGGGCACCATGAAGCCCATACGGTCGATGGCGACGGTTGCGACGCGCCCGCGGGCGATGCGTGCAGCCGTGCTGGAACCGGCTATGTCCATCTGACATACCAGCCAGCCGCCGTAAACGTCGCCAAAGCTGTTGCAGTCGCGGGGCAGTGCAGTGATCTTCAGGGCCAGCTCACCTTTGGGCAGCGGGTCCTTGTCTAATTCGTGCATGGATTACTCGAATAGGGTCTGTTGTATTTGTTATCTTCACTCATGCGGTGAATGATCGTTGACATTCAAAAAACAGCGCTATGGTAAGGGATTGCGGGGCGCGTCTCAATCATTGTCTGCAGCGCATTGCGCCTGATTCAGCGGTGCTGCATCAAGGCGCACGGCTGCACCAAAAGTGGTCGGAATTTGGCTAGCGGATCAGTGGCTTTTTTCGGTACTTCTGGGTCCGGTACTAGTGACATCAGACCTCTGGAGGGGGCGGGAACCAGTGTTGGGTTCGGTTGGCAAAAGCCACCAGCGACAGCATCACCGGTACCTCCACCAGTACGCCGACCACGGTCACCAGCGCCGCCCCCGAATTCAGCCCGAACATGCCAATCGCGACGGCCACGGCCAGTTCGAAAAAGTTGGACGTGCCGATCATCGCGCACGGCGCGGCTACGTTGAAGGGTACCTTCCAGACCTTGGCCGCTGCATAGCCCAGAGCGAAAATACCGTAGGACTGAATCAATAGCGGTACGGCGATCAGGGCGATCAGCAGTGGCTGTTCCAGAATCACATTGCCCTGAAAGCCGAATAGCAGAACGACCGTGGCCAGCAGACCCACCACGGAAAAGGGCTTGATCCGCGCAGTGAATTGTTTGACCGCCTGTTCGGCAGCCTCCGACGAAGATGCCGCGGCGCTGATCTTCCAGCGGGTCAATACGCCGACAATCAGGGGGATCAGTACATAGAGCACCACCGATAGAATCAGCGTTGCCCAGGGCACTTCGATGTCGGTCACGCCCAGCAGCAGGGCGACGATCGGCGCGAAGGCAAAGATCATGATCACATCATTGAGTGCGACCTGCGCCAGGGTGTAGTTCGGATCGCCCTTGGTCAGCTGCGACCAGACGAACACCATCGCCGTGCAGGGCGCAGCGCCGAGCAGAATCAACCCGGCGATATACTGGCTGGCATTCGCGGGGTCGATCAGATCAATAAAGAAATAATGGAAAAACAGTACGCCTAGCCCAGCCATGGTAAAGGGCTTGATCAGCCAGTTGATGACCAGGGTGATGATCAGACCTTTCGGTCGCTCATGGATGCGCTTGAGGCTGCTGAAATCCACCGACACCATCATCGGGTAAACCATAAACCAGATCAGCACGGCGACGACGAAGTTGACCGAGCCGTACTCCAGCGCCGCCAACCATTCAAAGCCACCCGGCAGCAGACTGCCCAAGCCAATACCGGCGGCAATGGCCAGTGCGACCCAGACAGACAAATAGCGTTCAAAGGAGGAAATCGAGGTGCTGCTTGTGCTCATGTCATCATTGCCTACTCAAAACATGGATAGTAACCGTGATCGCAAGCCAATAGGCAGGGGGCGGCAGGCGTTCACACAATTGTCATAAACAATGCATAGAGTTGTCACACGGCCTCCAGATAATCGGTCGCGTGATGCCAATACATCCGTTCTAGGAGAACACTATGAAATTGAAGCAACTGTGTGCCGCTGTCGCTTTCGCTGGTTTCAGCATGACCGCCATGGCTGAAATCGATCCTGCCCTGCCTGATTACGAGCGCGTTGGCGGTGTGTCCGGCAACCTGTCGAGCATCGGTTCAGATACCCTGAACAACCTGATGACCTTGTGGGCCGAAGAATTCAACAAGTTCTACCCTAACGTCAACGTGCAGATCCAGGGTGCTGGTTCTTCTACCGCGCCGCCAGCGATCACCGAAGGCACCGCCAACCTGGCGCCGATGAGCCGCGCAATGCGTGACTCTGAAATCAAGACCTTCGAAGAGCGTCACGGCTATGCGCCTTACGCGCTGCCCGTTGCGGTCGACATGCTGGCTGTTTACGTCAACAAGGACAACCCAATTGAAGGTCTGTCGCTGCCACAGGTTGACGCTATTTTCTCCGCCACTCGCCGTTGTGGCGCCAGCGCAGATGTTACCCGCTGGGGTCAACTGGGTATGACCGGCGCATGGGATAACCGCGATTTCGCCATCTATGGCCGTAACGCAGTATCCGGCACTTACGGTTTCTTCAAGGACAACGCTCTGTGTGGCGGTGACTTCAAGTCCAGCGTCAACGAGCAGCCAGGTTCTTCTTCGGTAGTACAGGGCGTGACCGAATCCATCAACGGTATCGGCTACTCCGGCATCGGCTACCGCACCTCTGGCGTTCGCATCGTTCCCCTGGCTGCTGAAGAGGGTGGCGATTTCGTCGAAGCAACTGCTGAAAACGCTGAGAACGGTACCTATCCTCTGGCCCGTTACCTCTACGTTTACATCAACAAGAACCCTAACCAGGATCTGGACCCGCTGACCCGCGAGTTCGTCAAGATGCTGTACTCCAAGACCGGTCAGGCGACTGTGGATCGTGACGGTTATGTACCCGTTCCGAACTCTGTTGGCGAGAAGGTCAAGAGCGAGCTGGGTATCAACTGATACGCAGATACGCACTGCCAAGGATGGCAGATTAAAAAAGAGGCCTGCGGGCCTCTTTTTTTATGCACGGCAATCAAGTTCAGCCAGCCAGGACAGCTTGATCGACGCTTTTTATGCTTGGCTCAGCTCAGATTTTCGGCTGACACGGTTCTGTAACATGAATGTCACATTACCGGATTAGCCTTGACTGGCCGTAATGGCATGATCGGAATGAGTGGCCAGAAATGACTGATATAACTTCGACGATGACCAAGGGCGCCCCCCGGCGCTCTCTGCTTCCCAGTACTGAGGCCAGGAAATCCCTGCGCAAACGCCGCATGTTCAAGGACGGTGCCTCGCGTTGGGGCATCACCATTGCCGGTTTCGGCGTGGTCGCGGCCCTGGCGATGATCTTCGTCTACCTGTTCTATGAAGTAGCGCCGATCCTCAAAGGCGCAACCGTTACTCCGCTGGCCGAGTACCCGATACCGGTTTCCGATGCACCGACGGAAAATATCTTCATAGAGCGCTATCAACAGCTCGGGGTGCAGTATAGCGAGGATGGTCAGGCCACGTTTTTCGAGTTGGACGATGGCCAGATTCGCTCGCAGATATCCCTGAATCTGCCTGAGGGGGCTGGCATCACCAGCTACGCCAACGGCGAGTTCGTCAATGGTTACACCGCCCATGGTCTGAGCAACGGCCAGGTCAAGGTGGTGCGTCACAACTATGCGTTGAGTTTTCCTGAGGGGACGCGCGTTATCACCCCCAAGCTGGAATACCCAATGGGTGAAGCGCCGCTGGTACTCGACGAGCAAGGGCAGGCGATCGAGCTGCTGGCGATTGAAAGCGTGGTACGCGGGCGCACCGGCACCATGATCGCCGGTGTCACCGCTGACGAGCGTTTGTTGCTCAGCAGCTTCATCAGCCGGGAGAACCTGATGACCGGTGAAGTCACGGTCACCAGCGACACCTACGAGCTGCCGCCGATCCCGGGTGAACCAGTCAAGCTGCTGCTGGACAAGACACTGCGCAGCCTGTTCGTTGCTGATAGCGCGGGCAATCTGCACTACTACGACGTTGCCCAGCCGCAGAACGCGCGTCTGGTGACCAGCGTCAATGTTGGCAGCCCGATCACCGCGATGGAGTTTCTGGTGGGCACCGTGTCGCTGGTGGTGGGGACCGAGTCCGGCGAGTTGAGCCAGTGGTTCCTGGTCCGTGATGCGCAGAACGAATATGACCTGTCCCGCGTGCGTGATTTTGACAAACACGGCGCGGCAATCACCGCGATCGCACCGGAATACAACCGCAAGGGCTTTGTTGCAGCGGATGCACAGGGGCAGATTGGGGTGCACTACGGTACCTCGTCGCGCACGCTGTACCTGGACGCCTTTATCGATAAGCCGATCAGCAAAGTGGCAGTCTCGCCGTTCAATGGGCGTATTGCCGCCCTTGATGGTGACGGCCAATTGCACGTGGCAGAGCTTTGGAACGAACACCCGCAGCTGTCCTTTGCAGCCATGTGGAACAAGGTCTGGTATGAAGGCCGCGCAGACCCGGAGTACATCTGGCAGTCGTCCTCGGCATCGGACGAGTTCGAGTCCAAGTTCAGCCTGGTGCCGCTCTCGGTGGGTACGCTGAAAGCTGCCTTCTACGCGATGCTGTTTGCCATGCCGCTGGCGATTGCCGGCGCCATTTACACCGCCTACTTCATGACGCCCAAGCTGCGCGGGCTGGTCAAGCCAACCATCGAGATCATGGAAGCGCTGCCCACGGTTATTCTCGGCTTTCTCGCCGGCCTCTGGCTGGCACCCTTCACCGAGGACCACCTGCCAGCGATCTTCAGCATTCTCTTCCTACTGCCGATCCTGATGCTGTGTTTCGGCTTCTTCTGGTCACGTCTGCTGCCCCAGGGCATTCGCAAACTGGTGCCGGAGGGCTGGGAAGCGGTATTGCTGGTGCCCCTGATTATCGGCTTTGTCTGGTTCAGCGTAGTGATCAGCCCCTTCATCGAGATCTGGTTCTTCAATGGCAGCGCCCGCCAGTGGATGACCGATGTGGGCATCAACTATGAGCAGCGCAACGCCCTGATCGTCGGGATCGCGATGGGCTTTGCGGTGATCCCGACCATCTTCTCGATTGCCGAGGACGCGGTATTTACCGTACCGCGCCACCTTACCCAAGGCTCGCTGGCCCTGGGCGCAACGCGTTGGCAGACGGTGGTGGGCGTGGTTCTGCCGACCGCCAGCCCAGGTATCTTTTCAGCGGTAATGATGGGCTTTGGCCGTGCGGTAGGTGAAACCATGATTGTGTTGATGGCCACCGGCAACACGCCGGTGATCAACTTCAACATCTTCGAAGGCATGCGTACCTTGTCGGCGAACATTGCCGTGGAATTGCCGGAAACGGCCGTGGGCTCTTCACACTTCCGCGTGCTGTTCCTCGCGGCCCTGGTACTGCTGGCGCTGACCTTCGTCGTCAACACCATTGCTGAAATCGTGCGCCAGCGGTTGCGTACGCGCTACAGCAACCTGTGATCACCGGATAGGGGATAGAAAATGAAAGCGTGGTTCAAGAGTGGTTCTCCCTGGATCTGGTTGAACGGTGGAGCAGTAGCTGTCTGCATGTTGATGGTGATCGGCCTTCTGGGGCTGATCGCGGTGCGCGGTTTTGGGCACTTCTGGCCGACCGCCGTTGCCGAGGTGGTGATCACCGAACAGGATGGTGCGCGTCGGGTGGTGCTCGGTGAGCGCGTGCGCTCGCAGACCATTCCTGCCGCAGTGGCCACGGACGCCGGCTATTTCGTACCTGAAGGTACCGAGTTGATGACCCGCTGGCTGTTCAAGCAGGGCAACCGCGACCAGACCGGCCGGGATTTCATCTGGGAGACCGAGGTCGGCATGGCCGAGTTCGAGTACCCGGAGAATGCCTTCAATATCGAGCGGCGGGAGTGGGGCAATTTTTACGGCTACCCGGTCAGTCTGACCCAGGACGGTCAGAACATCGCTGCTGAAGCACCTGAGTTCTGGAATGCATTGCAGGCATCGGTAGAGCGCAGCATCGTCCTGCATGATGACATCAAGGCAATTGAGCGGCGCCGCATTGGCCGGATCAATACCGATATTGAAGCCCTGCGCCTAGATCAGCGTCGCCTCGACCTGGCCGATCCGCCAGCCGATGTGCGGGAGGCGGAAGAGGCGCGGATCATGCTGCGCAGCTCCGAACTTAACGCCGAATACGCCGAGTTGCGTGAGGAACTGGATCAGCTGTATGCCAGCACCACTCGCGATGTGCTGGTCATGCGCACGGCCAGTGGCGATGATGTGGATATTTCGCTGGCGACCATTGTGCGCGTCAGTGCGCCGAACGCCATGTCCCTACCGACCAAGATGGGCCAGTACATGGTGCGTCTGGGCGAGTTTCTGACCGAGGATCCGCGTGAAGCGAACACTGAGGGAGGCATCTTCCCGGCGATTTTCGGCACCATTACCATGGTCTTCGTGATGACCCTCATGGTTACCCCCTTTGGTATCTTCGCCGCGATCTACCTGCGCGAATATGCCAAGCAGGGCACCATGACGCGGATCATCCGAATATCGGTGTACAACCTGGCTGGGGTGCCGTCGATCGTTTACGGTGTATTTGGTCTGGGCTTCTTCGTGTACTTCCTGGGCGGCAATATCGACCGGATGTTCTACGAGGCCTCGCTGCCAGCGCCCACCTTCGGTACGCCAGGGTTGTTCTGGGCATCGCTGACGCTGGCGCTGCTGACCCTGCCGATAGTGATCGTGTCGACCGAGGAAGGTCTGGCACGTATTCCAAGCACTATCCGTCAGGGTAGTCTGGCACTGGGCGCGACCAAGGCCGAGACGCTGTGGAAGGTGATTGTGCCCCTGGCAACACCGGCGATGATGACCGGCATGATCCTCGCGATTGCGCGGGCTGCAGGCGAGGTAGCACCGCTGATGCTGGTGGGTGTGGTCAAGCTGGCCCCGACCCTGCCCATTGACGGTATCGCGCCCTTTATTCACCTGGAGCGCAAGATCATGCACCTGGGCTTCCACATCTATGATGTCGGCTTCCAGAGTCCTAACGTTGAAGCGGCGCGCCCGTTGGTGTACGCCACCGCGCTGATTCTGGTCCTGTTGATCGTAATCCTCAACCTGGCCGCCATTTCTATCCGTAACCACCTGCGCGAGCGCTATCGCAGCGCTTCTGACTGATCGCACTCAAAACAGGTAGAACGACATGACCAACGAGTCTCAAGACATGAATACACAGGCAACAACCGCATCGGCAAAAGTAGGTATCTCCGCCAGCAGCGCCCTGACTGATCGCAAGGGCACAGTTCTGTCGATGGCCAACGAAACCGCCAAGATCCAGGTCAACAATCTGGAGCTGTTCTACGGTAATGACCAGGCCCTCAACGGCATTGATCTGACCATCCCGGACAAGAAGGTCACCGCCTTCATCGGTCCGTCCGGGTGTGGCAAGTCAACGCTGCTGCGCTGCTTCAACCGCATGAACGATCTGGTCGATATCTGCCGCATTACCGGCGAGATCATGATGGACGGCAAGAACATCTATGACCGCGACGTGGACGTGGCAGAGTTGCGCCGCAACGTGGGCATGGTGTTCCAGAAGCCCAACCCGTTCCCCAAATCCATCTACGAGAACGTTGCCTACGGCCTGCGGTTGCAGGGCGTCAGCTCCAAGCGGGATCTGGATGAGGTGGTCGAGCGCTCCCTGCGTTCGGCCGCCTTGTGGGATGAGGTCAAGGACCGTCTGAATGACAACGCCTTTGGCATGTCCGGTGGTCAGCAGCAGCGTCTGGTCATTGCCCGGGCGATTGCGATCGAGCCGGAAGTGATTCTGCTCGACGAGCCGGCCTCGGCACTGGATCCTATCTCGACGTTGAAGATCGAAGAGCTGATCAACGAGTTGAAGAAGGACTACACCATCATTATCGTTACCCACAACATGCAGCAGGCGGCCCGTGTGTCCGACTACACTGCCTTTATGTACATGGGTGACATGATCGAGTTTGGCGATACCAACACCCTGTTTACCAACCCGGCCAAGAAACAGACCGAAGACTACATCACTGGCCGCTACGGCTAATCAGCGGAGATATTCATCATGACAGAAGATAAAGAAGCCTTTAGCCAGCATATCTCCAAGCAGTTCAATGAAGAGCTGGAAGATATCCGTACGCAGATGCTGGAGATGGGTGGCCTGGTGGAAAAACAGGTCAATGACGCTATTACTGCATTGATCGAAGGTGACGAAAAGCTCGCTGAGCAGGTGCGGACCAACGACAACGAGATCAATCAGATGGAGCGGCAGATTGACGAGGAGTGCATGCGCATTCTCGCCCGTCGTCAGCCGGCGGCCAGCGACCTGCGTCTGGTGATGTGCATTACCAAGATCATTGTCGATCTGGAACGCATCGGCGACGAAGCCTCGAAGATTGCCAAGCGCGCCCTGCAACTGGTCGAAGAAGGCCAGTCGCCACGCGGTTACGTCGAGTGCCGGCACATCGGCCACCACGTGCGCAAGATGGTGCAGGATGCGCTGGATGCCTTCGCCCGGTTCGACAGTGATCAGGCGTTTCTGGTTGCACGCGAAGACAAGATAGTCGATCAGGAATACAAGAGCGCGATGCGCGAAATGGTCACCTACATGATGGAGGATCCGCGTTCCATCAGCCGGGTACTGAGCATTTTGTGGGTGCTGCGCTCGCTGGAGCGGGTCGGAGACCATGCGCGTAATGTGGCTGAGCAGGTGATCTATCTGGTCAAGGGTACCGACGTGCGGCACATTGGTTTGACGCGCATGGAAGCCGAAGTCAAGAAAACCTGATACGCCGTTGTTCATAAAAAAAAACCCGCCTAGGCGGGTTTTTTTACGTGAGCCCCGTTACTTCAGGCTCAATACCCACTCAGCGAGCTGAGTAGCTTCTTCATCGGTCACCTGGTTAGCCGGCATGGGGATTGGACCCCACAGACCGGAAACACCGTTCTTGATGTGGCCGGCAACTGTCTCGACAGCGCCTTCCTCACCGTCATACTTGGCCGCGACTTCTTTCAGGGACGGGCCCACCAGCTTGCTGTCCACTGCATGGCAGGCTACGCAGGGCTTGCTGTTGAACAGCGCTTCGCCGTCTGCCAGGGCGATGGGAGTGGCCAGCATGGCCCCCACGGTCATCAAGGGTAATAGTAAGCGTTTCATGGTTTATCCTCACAGGGCTATCAAATGCGCATGGCCGTTCTATGCTGAAGGCTTTTACGCAGGATGCGATCAAATTGCCGCTTTAACATGGACAATACAAGTGGCCATTTGTCGCAGAATACGTTCAGTTCGTCAGAGCCATGGACGCGACAATGATGTTTGGGTATGTTTCGGGACACAAAAGCATTGTGTGCCTGTTGTTGTGCATCTGAAGATCACGCAGCGCTGCGGAACCTATTCATAAATTGTATTGGAGTTAGCATGGAAATCACCTCTTTCAGCATGAACTGGCACTACCCCACGGCGATGCGCGTGGGTGCAGGGCGCATCCGTGAACTGGGCAAGGCCTGCGGCCAGTTGGGAATGAAGGCGCCCCTACTGGTTACCGATCCGGGGCTGGCGGGTTTCCCCATGGTTGAAGAGGCCCTGCAGAACTGCCGCGATGCTGGCTTGCGTGTTGGCCTGTTCAGCGCCATCAAGGGTAACCCCACAGGCGGCAATGTGGCTGACGGTGTGGCGGCGTTGAAAGCCGGCGAACATGACGGCGTGATTGCCTTTGGTGGCGGCTCGGCCATTGATGCGGCCAAGGCCATTGCGCTGATTGCGCACCAGAGCTGCAGTATCTTCGAAGCCGGCCCCGGCTCCATTGATGCCAGCAAGATGCTGCCGGTCGTGGCGGTACCGACCACCGCCGGTACGGGGTCGGAAGTGGGCCAGGCGGTGGTGATCACCGATGATGTGAATCACGTCAAGCGGCCGATCTTTCACCTGAAGATGGTGCCCGGCATCGTGATTCTGGATCCGGAGCTGACCCTGGGGCTGCCGGCCAAGCTCACCGCAGCCACGGGTATGGATGCCCTGGCGCACAATCTGGAAGCCTATTGCACGCCGCTCTACCATCCCATGGCCGAAGCCATCGCGCTGGAAGGCATGCGGCTGGTCAAGGAGTACCTGCCGCGCGCCACGGCCAACGGTCAGGACGTGGAAGCCCGTCAGCAGATGCTGGTAGCGTCCAGCATGGGCGCCGTGGCATTCCAGCGTGGCCTGGGTGCCATTCATGCGGTGTCGCATACCCTGGGCGCGCTCTATGACAGCCACCATGGCCTGCTGAACGCGATCATGATGCCCTATGTATTGCAGGCCAACCGTGCCGCGATTGAGCCGGAAATGCTGCGCCTGTCACGTTATCTGGATTTGCCGACTCCAGGTTTTGAGGGAGTGCTGGCGTGGATACTGGAGCTGCGCGCCGAGTTGGGCATCGCCCACACCCTGGCTGACATCGGTATGGACGACAGTCAGGCCGAGCTGATCGGCAAGATGTCTGCCAAGGATGTCACCGCCCGGACCAATGCGGTGCAGATGGACGCTGCGCAGTATCAGCAACTCTTTCTCAACGCCTTGACCGGTACTCTGTAAAACGCTCAGTCGGTCACTGCTGCGCCGGATTGTTCAAGCTGATTCGGCGTGCAGGAGCCCCTGCCTCTGGGTAACCTGCACGCCCCATTTGACGCTTCAGGTGTGCATTGGGTCAGTTTTCCGCAGCATGACGGGTTCGCATGTCTGTGGTTTGCCCGCCGTCTGCGCTAAGCTTGGGAAGACATTCAGACCAAGAGACACGAGATGGCGAAAGTATCGGCCCTGATAGTGGATGACGCCCCCTTTATTCGCGACCTGGTAAAGAAGGCGCTACGCGGGCAGTTTCCGGGATTGCAGATCGAAGAGGCGGTCAATGGGCGCAAGGCCCAGCAACTGCTCAGCCGTCAGGGCTTCGACTTGATTCTCTGCGACTGGGAAATGCCGGAAATGAGTGGGTTGGAGCTGCTGCAATGGTTCCGCGGCCAACCTGGCTCGGAAAAGACGCCCTTTATCATGGTCACCAGCCGCGGCGACAAGGAGAACGTCATTGAGGCGATTCAGTCGGGCGTCAGTGATTATATCGGCAAACCTTTTACCAACGATCAGCTCAGTGCCAAGGTCAAAAAGGCGCTGCACCGCAGTGGCAAGCTCGAGCTGCTGATGGGCCGCCAGACCACGGCCAGCACCGGCACGGCGCATGATTCGGTCAGCCATCTGATGGGCGGCAAACCCAGCGCCCCGGTTGCCGCGCCAGCGCCCAAACCACCCGCCGTCAATCCCTTTGAACGCCCCCCGCAGGCCAACAAGCTGGCGCAGGAGCCCGCTGAAAAGGCGATACGCGGCCAGGCGCAGCTACGGCTGGCAGGCGAACAATTCGCTTGCGTGGTCAAGGCATTGAGCCTGCGTGATGCGCTGGTGGTGGTCCGCCGTGGTGAACGGCTACCTCAGGTATTTGAAAGTGGCGTGCTGGATCTGGAGCAGGATGCAGACCAGTCGGTCGCGCGCATGAACGTGTATGTGCATGGCGTCACGGCCATGGAGGCCAAGGTCGACTGCGAATGGCTGAAGGTCACACTCAAGTTTGTCGATCAGGATCCGCAAAAGCTTGAGTATCTGTCTCGCTTGATCGCGTCTGGCAGTGCCCAGCGGCATTACTCGCCTGGCGCCTGACCAAGCGGTTCAGCCCAGGGTTTCAGGCCAGGCGCGAGGCGGGGAAGTGGCAGATAAAGGTGCTGCCATGACCCGGCGTGCTGAAGATGTCCAGCTTGCCCTGATGGCGTAACAGCACGTGCTTGACGATAGCCAGCCCCAGGCCGGTACCGCCGGTGTTGGTGCTGCGGCTGGAATCCACCCGATAGAAGCGTTCGGTCAGACGGTGAATGTGCTGCGCCGCGATACCGGTACCGTTGTCACTGACGCTCAGATGCGCCCCCTGATCGTCCTGCCAGCAGCGGATATGAATGTCACCCCTGTCAGGCGTGTATTTTACTGCGTTGAACACCAGGTTGGAAAAAGCGCTGCGCAGTTTCACCTCGCTGCCTCTGATACGCACCTTGTTGGCCACTTCCAGGCTGATCCGATGGTTACGCTCGCCTGACAGGGCCTGACCGTCCTTGCGAATACCTTCCAGCATCAGGTCGATGTCGACCGGTTTTTCCTCGGTTACCTCATCTGCGGTTTCCAGGCGGGCCAGCATCAGCAGGTCGTTGAGCAGGCTTTGCATGCGCGCGGCCTGTTGCTGCATCTGATGCAGAGCACGTTTCCAGCGCGGATTGACAGGCTCGTCACTGTCCAACATGGTTTCCAGGTAGCCCACGACCACGGTCAGGGGCGTGCGCAGTTCGTGGGAAACGTTGGCGACGAAGTCCTTGCGCATCTGTTCCAGGTTATGCAGCCGCGTGACGTCACGCACCACCATCAGCCGGTCGCCATCGCCGTAGTGGGTGATGGTGTATTGCAGCCAGGTACTGATGTTGATCGGCGAGGGAATATCCAGCGCCTCGTGATAGCTCCCCTGCTCGAAAAAATCGACAAAGCGCGGATCGCGTATCAGGTTGGTGGCGTACTGGCCGCTGTCATCGGGCGCCCGCAGGCCAAGCATTTTTTCGGCGGCGTGGTTCCACCACTCCAATTGACCGTTGCGGTCAATCATCACCACGGCATCGCTCAGCGCTGCGGTGGAGGCCTGAATCCGGTCAATGACCATCTGCAAGCGCTCGCGCATGCGCTTGTCACGGCGTTGCAGGTGGTAGATGCTATCGAAAATGTCGCCCCATACGCCTTTGGTTTCAGGCGGGGCTTCGTTGGGTTGATGGATCAGCCAGTGGTGAAAGCGCAACATCTGGCGCAGATTCCAGACCAGATACGCGCTTAAACCCAGTACAAGCGCCCAGGCTACCTGGTCGAATACCAGGCCTATGACCAGGCACGGCAACAGAATCCAGAACAGGCGATAGATCACGCCGCCCAGCCAGTTTGTCTTCACGCTTGCTCCCATTCGCCGCCATCCCCATACACTACTTCACTGCCGTGCTGGCGTCATGTGCCCAATCAGGATCAGCTCTTGGTCGAAAACCGATAGCCGGTGCCGCGTACCGTCTGCACCAGGTGTTCGTATTGGCTGCCCAGAGCTTTGCGCAAGCGGCGGATATGCACGTCGACCGTCCGCTCTTCCACGTACACGTTGCCGCCCCAGACCTGGTCCAGCAGTTGGCCACGAGTATAGGCGCGTTCCTGGTGAGTCATGAAAAATTGCAGCAGGCGGTATTCTGTGGGGCCCATATCGGCGGGTCTGTCGTCGATGGTCACGCGGTGGCTGGCAGGATCCAGGTGCAGACCGTCGATTTCGATCGGCGCGTCGTTTTCCGCTGGCCCGGCGCGGCGCAGTACGGCTTTCAAACGTGCAACCAGCTCGCGAGGCGAGAAGGGTTTGGTGATGTAATCATCAGCGCCGACTTCCAGGCCCTGAATCTTGTTGTCTTCCTCGCCCTTGGCGGTGAGCATGATGATCGGAATTTCCGAGGTCATCTCGTTACGCTTGAGGCGCCGAGCCAGCTCGATGCCGGTGGTGCCCGGTAGCATCCAGTCCAGCAGAATCAGATCGGGTTGCTTGTCGATTATGCAGGCATGGGCCTGTTGGGTATTTTCCGCTTCGATGCAGTCGTAGCCGGCCATTTCCAGCGCTACGGCGATCATTTCTCGAATCGGGGCTTCGTCGTCGACGATCAGTATGGTCTTGCCTGCCATGGTGTTGCCATCCCGTTGCATTTTGCTCACATGCGCCGATTAGATAACACTTTTGTTGCAGTTGTGTGACTTTGGCGTGGCGCCTCGATTAAATCCGTTGGCCCAGGCTCATAAAGCGCTGGCAGCCCAGGCGTAATTGAGTGCTAGACCGATGAAAACCAGCATGCCCGCCCAGTGGTTGGACAGAAACGCGCGCAGGCAGGCCTGGGGCTCACGGTCACGGATCAGCCACTGCTGCCAGACAAAACTCAGCAGCATGCCGAGCAGCCCCAGGTAGTAGAACCAACCGAGGCCGAAGCGGCTGCCAACCACCAGCAGACACAACAGGGTCAGCCCCTGCAGCAGGCCGATGACCGCACGATCAGCCTCGCCAAACAGGATGGCGGTAGATTTCACGCCGATCTGCAGGTCGTCGTCGCGGTCACACATCGCGTATTGCGTGTCGTAGGCCACGGTCCAGAGCAGATTGGCGATGTACAGCAGCCACAGCAACACCGGCAGGCTGTTGGTTTGGGCCGCGAACGCCATCGGAATGGCCCAGGAGAAGGCCGCCCCCAGTACCAACTGCGGGTAGAAGGTGAAGCGCTTGCAGAAGGGGTAGATTGCAGCCAGCGCAATACCGCCGAACGACAGGGCAATGGTCAGTCCGTTGGTTGCCAGTACCAGAACAACGCTGAGGCCGACCAGAATACCAAAGGTCACCAGGGCCTCCTGCGCAGTGATGCGGCCGGTGGCCAGCGGGCGCTCCCGGGTGCGGGTCACGTGCCCGTCGATCTTGCGGTCCGCGTAGTCATTGATCACGCAGCCAGCGGCGCGCATGCTGATCACACCCAGCACGAAAATCACCAGCACTCTGAGGTTCGGGATTCCCTCAGCCGCTATCCAGAGTGCCCACAGCGTTGGCCAGAGCAGTAGATAGGTACCTATCGGGCGATCCAGGCGCATCAACTGGAAGAAGTCGAGCGCTCTGGGATGCAGGCGGGCGAGGGCAGTGTTGAGAAAACCGGGCACAGCCGTACTCCTGTTGAAATGGGTTCAGGCCGCAGGCCAGCCGGGTAAAAATACCTCACACACCAGTAACTGCAATTGGCCGTCACTGAAGTGCGAGCGGCGCGCCCAGCAGTGCGGGGCCTGTTCGCACCAGGGCGCGGGCAACCAGTGCGCCGGGTAGCGGCTGATCTGCAGTGCCCCGCGTCGCACCTCGGGGTTGCTGAATAGTAGCAGGCCAAGGCTGCTGGTACCCAGGCTCTGCAGGTCGATATCCGATGCGCTGACGGCGGCCAATGGTGCCACGCTGCGGGCAAATACCCGCGGCGCACCCGCCGTATGCAGTAGCACTTCGCGGGTCCATAACGGCTCTCCGGCGGCGACGCCCAGGGCCAATGCCTCGTCCTCGCGGGCGTGCTGGGAGCCTTGAAACAGCAGCTGTACGCGAAAGTCCTGGGCACCAGCGTCGGTCAGGCGCAGGGTCAGTGAACCCTGATCGCACAACCAGTCAAGCAACGCCCGATCGGGAGGCTGCGGGTGCTGGTCAGCGGGATACCAATGGGGCAGGTGGTTCGCTGCAAGGGTTTCGGTCGGAGGTAAAGTCACAGCGTGGGCGGGTCTCTGGGCAGTGATTCAAGCCGGGAAGATTAGCATGAATACAGGGTGTTACGCCGGTCCGGGATGCTCTGCGGCAGTCTTGGCCTGACGGGCCATTTCCGGTAGTGTCTGCCCCAGAATATTTAATCCGTTTTCCTTTAGTCATTGCAGGTGAAAGCATGAAGAAGTGGCAATGTGTGGTCTGTGGCCTGATTTACGATGAAGCGGAAGGCTGGCCGGATGACGGCATCGCCGCCGGCACCGCCTGGCAAGATGTGCCCGCCGATTGGCAATGCCCGGATTGCGGCGTCGGTAAGGAAGATTTTGAGATGATCGAGATGGGCTGAAGCGCCCCTTTGCAGGAGTCCTGACGTGTCCGATAGCGCACCACTGATTATTCTGGGGACCGGCCTGGCCGGCTACAACCTGGCCCGGGAGTTTCGCAAGCTCGATAGCCAGCGTGAGCTGGTTCTGGTGACCGCTGATGACGGCCGTTTTTACTCCAAGCCATTGCTTTCCACCGGCTTTGCCAAGGGCAAGGAAGCGGATGAACTGGGCATGCAGGACGCGCCAACCATGGCCGCGCAGCTCAACGCAAAGGTCATGACGGGCTGCCGGGTGACGGGCATTGACCGCCTCAACCGCAAGCTGCATCACAGCGACGGGGAGCTGGCCTACAGTGATCTGGTGTTGGCCTGCGGCGCTCAGGCCAGGCAACTGCCGGACGTGGCTGCGCTGGGCGAAAGCCTGCTCTCAATCAATGACTTGCAGGATTACGCGCGGTTTCGCAGGGCATTGAGCGGCAAGCAGCGCGTGGTGATTATCGGCAGCGAGTTTGCCAACGATCTGGCCAGTGGCGGTATACAGGTACAGGTGGTGGCGCCCGATCTGCAATTGATGCCAGGGCTGATCCCGGCCCCTGTGGCGGCGCCTGTTCAAGCCGGCCTGGAAGCGCTGGGGGTGCAGTTCCACCTGGGCCGCTCGATAGTAGCGGTGCAGCCGAGCGAGCAGGGTCTGCGCTTGGAGCTGGATGATGGCAGCGTGATCGAGGCGGAACTGGGTTTGTCAGCCATCGGCCTGATTGCCAATACCGAGCTGGCCAGCGCCGCCGGCTTGGCCTGCGGTCGGGGGGTGACCGTGGACCGGCAACTGCGCAGCAGCGACCCGCATATATACGCCCTGGGCGATTGTGCCGAGGTGCAAGGCCTGAATCTGATGTACGTGATGCCGTTGATGACTGCCGCCCGCTCGCTGGCGCAAACGCTAGCAGGGGAGGCTGCGCAAATCAGTTACGGGCCCATGCCGGTGATGGTCAAGACGCCAGCCTGCCCGTTGGTCGTCGCACCGCCGGTGACCGCTGCGGATGGCGCCTGGACGATCAGCGGTAGCGGCGCGGATATCGCCGCGCTCTATCACGATGCCCAGGGTGTGCTGCACGGTTACGCGCTAACCGGTGCTGCAGTAGCGCAAAAGCTCGAGCTTAATCGCCAACTGCCGGCCTGGCTGAGCTGACATATCGGCAGATTCGCGGGCTCTTTCGGCCTTTTGTCGGGAAAACAGTGAATCTGCGCACAGCCACGACCTTTTTCGGCTGGCGCGCGGCTCGCAGTCGTGCCATGCTGATCAAGCTGTGAAGGCCAGTCCAGGCAGGTCTGCCCGGTCTGACGGTCCGCTGCGAGGATGCAGCGGCGGTAAAAACAAAAACAACATGAACGAGGCTTCTATGCGTAAACCGGATCTCGCTGCGGCTATTGCCGACAAGGCTGACCTGACCAAAGACCAGGCAAACCGCGTGCTCAACGCCATTCTTGATGAAATCACCCAGGCACTTAGCCGTAAAGACACCGTCACCCTGGTCGGGTTCGGTACTTTCCTGCAGCGTCATCGGGGTGCCCGCACCGGCAAGAACCCGCAGACGGGTGCACCTGTTGCCATCAAGGCCAGTAACACTGTGTCCTTCAAACCAGGCAAAAGCCTGAAAGAATCGGTTAACTGAGTTAGCCGGAATCGGGAGTCTGGTTCGCCCGCTCTGGGGTGATCCCAGGCTCCCGGATAACGCAAGGCATGCTTGATTTCGGCTTGCCCCATTCAAGGGGCGTTCAATGGTCGATGATCGCAATATGGCTCAATCGTTGCTGCTCAATCGTGCTGGTAATTGCTGACCAGCGTCTTCAGCGCATCCCGCGCATCCAATACCTTGTGAATGACCTTGTTGGCATCCTCAAGTGTCAGTTCCAGCCGTTCCAGTAGCGCCTCTGGAATCTCGACCTGCGGACCCCCACCAATGCCCTCCTGACGCAGCAAAGCCAAGGCCAGGAATACCAGATTGGCATAAACGCTATCCGGGCCCTGATACTGGCCATCGTGCTGGTAGCGGATCGCCGTCGACACCTCGGCAGGCATGTCCCAGAAACGCATCAGCCAACTGCCGATCTGGTCGCGGCTGACACCCAGCAGGTGCTGATCAATCAGTTCCACCGAGACATGAGGGTTGGCTTCCTGATGGCGGCAAATGGTCTTGAAATAGGGCGGGAAAATAAAGGCCAGCACCAGATAACCGAAGTTATGCAGCAGCCCGGACAAATAGTTGAGCCCGAGCTCCGGGCGCTTGGCGCGCGGCATGGCTTTGGCCAGACCCTCGATGACCGCTGCAGTGTAGATGGCCTGCTCGCGGTAATTGGTATTTCCCTCTGGCGCATCCTTGGGCAGGCTGAAGGTTTTCCCCAGGGATAAACCCACAGCGAGATTGATCACCAGATCAAAGCCCAGCACGCGCCCGATGGCATCCTCCACCGAGCGGATCTTGCCCGGCGCGGCGTAGAAAGGTGACGAGGCCCAACTGACCACCTGCGCGGCCAGGCTGGGGTCAGTCTCCACCACGTCGGCCAGGTCGTCGATGCTGGCATCGGGGTTGACCCGCAGCTTCATGACCTTATGCGCCGTGATCGGCATGGGCGGTATTTCAATGGTTTCTTCCAGGCGCTGACGCATGCGCAGCGCGGTAAAATTGCTTACCGCGCGGGATAGATCCTGGCTGTCCTGCGCGGGATCTGCAGGCAGGCTTGGCAAGCTGTCCAGGCGCACGGAGAAACGTGCCGAGCTGGCCTTGGCCACCAGCATGCGCGCCGCCTGCTGATCAATCTCCAGGCTCCAGCCGTGCAGGCCGCTGTCCAACCAAAGGCTGGGCTGTTCCAGCAGGCTTTGTTCGAATACGCAGGGGGAGCTGAAAAGAATCGGCAGCCCGGGCAACTGATTGAGCTGGTGCTTGGCCAGAATACGTTGCAACTGTACCGCACGAACGGGCTCCAGCTCACGGCCAAGCAAGGTACTGATATTCTTCAGATCCAGCAGATGGTCCTTGGGGAATAACGCCAGCACCGTGCCCAGGCTGTCGCATAATAGAGATGCCTGCACTTGCTGCGCTGGGGGGCCGGCTTGCCGAGACGGCCGCAACTGATAACTCAGGCCCTGCTGCTGCAGCAGTTTCTCTATCAGATGGGGCAGGCTGGCATTGGTCTCCTCGGAGGCTGCAAGGGTATTCATCGGCATTGTCCTTGTTCTGAGAGGCAGGAATAGCGGCTAGGCGGCAGCAAGCTACAGCGGTTCTGTCTGATCTTAGCATGGGCTCCGGGCTTGTGCTGTGCTGGCACAGCAACTCTGTGCCGCGGGATTTACCCGGAGCAAAGGTGCTTTCAGGCGGGTTTCAAACCTGGGCGAACTGCTGCCCGTGGGCTAGCCAGCGGTTGATCAGCGCGGCGCAGCGCTCCGGGTAGCGCTGCTGCATCAGCGCGGCAACCTCCTGTACGCGGGGCAGCAGATCGGCGTCGCGCACCAGGTCGGCAACGCGAAACTGGACCAGACCGGTTTGCCGGGTGCCCAGCACCTCCCCAGGCCCACGAAGCTGCAAATCCTTTTCGGCGATCACGAACCCATCGGTACTCTCGCGCATGATGCCCAGGCGTTCACGGCCCAGATGCGATAGCGGCGCGTGGTAGAGCAGTACGCAGTGGCTCGCGGTACTGCCGCGTCCGACCCGTCCGCGCAACTGATGCAGTTGCGCCAGGCCCAGACGCTCGGGGTTTTCGATGATCATCAGGCTGGCATTGGGCACATCCACGCCGACCTCGATGACCGTGGTGGCGACCAGCAGGTGCAGATCGCCGCCTTTGAAAGCGGCCATGATCTCGGCTTTCTCAGTGGGTTTCATGCGCCCATGGATCAGTCCAATGGACAGCTCCGGCAGGGTTTCGCACAGTGACTCCCAGGTGACTTCTGCGGCCTGGGCCTGGAGTTGCTCGGAGTCTTCAATCAGCGTGCATACCCAGTAGGCCTGGCGACCTTCGGCGCAGCCGGCGCGTACTCGCTCGACTACTTCTTCTCGGCGGCTGTCGGCAATCAGTACGGTATTGACCGGAGTGCGCCCCGGCGGCAACTCATCCAGCACCGAGGTGTCCAGATCTGCATAGGCGCTCATTGCCAAGGTGCGTGGAATCGGTGTGGCGGTCATGATCAACTGGTGCGGCGAGAATTTTCCGGCGGCGCCTTTGTCGCGCAGGGCCAGACGCTGCTGCACGCCGAAGCGGTGTTGCTCGTCGATAATCGCCAGGCCCAGATTGCGAAACTGCACTTCGCCTTGGAACAGCGCGTGGGTCCCGACCACCATGGCCGCGTCGCCGGTGGCAATCATCTGCAACTGGTTCTGCCGGACTTTGCCCTTGAGTTTCCCCGCCAGCCAGGCAACGGAAATCCCAAGGGGAGCGAACCAGGCGCTGAAGTTGGCGTGGTGCTGCTCTGCAAGAATTTCCGTCGGCGCCATCAGCGCTACCTGCCAGCCAGCTTCCAGTGCCTGCAAGGCTGCCATTGCCGCTACCACCGTCTTGCCTGCGCCGACATCGCCCTGAACCAGGCGCAGCATGGGCTGGCGTTGTTGCAGGTCGGTGCTGATTTCGACGCCGACGCGGTGCTGGGCGCCTGTCAGGGGAAAGGGCAGGCGCTCCAGAAATTGTGCTGTGAGTTCTTTACTGGGCGGCATGGCGGGCGCCTGATGCGCGCGGAACTGGGCGCGCAGGCGCAGCATGGTCAACTGGTGGGCCAGCAGTTCTTCAAAGGCGAGCCGATGCTGCGCCCAATGGCGGCCTTCTTCCAGGGCCTGTAAATCCACCGAAGGCGGCGGGCGATGCAGGGTGCGAATCGCCTCATGCAGGGAGCCCAGTTGGTACTCGCTGGCGATCTCTTCGGGCAGCAGGTCAATCAGGCTATTGCCCTGCGCCAGCCAGGCCAGCGCAGCGTCAGAAAGGCTACGCAAGCGCTGTTGCGACAGGCCTTCGGTGCTCGGGTAAATGGGCGTCAGGGTCTCGGCGACCGGCAACGGCTCATTGCTGTCCAGGTTCTGCAGCTCGGGATGATAGATCTCCAGACCCGAGGCACCGGGCCTTACCTCGCCATAGCAACGCCAGCGGCTACCGCGTTGCAGATTGGATTTCAGAGCCCCGGAAAAATAGTAGAAGCGCAGGCTTAGGGTGCCGCTACCGTCCTGGATACGGCATAGCAGGCTCTTGCGCCGGCCCATGACCACATCCGCGCCTTGCACAACACCCTCAATGACCGCATCCATGCCGGGCCGCAGGGCGCCGATCGGCATCACGCGGGTGCGATCCTGATAGCGCAGCGGCAGATGGAACAGAATGTCCTGCACCGAGCTCAGGCCCAGCTTGGTAAGCTTTTCGGCCAGCGCTGGACCTATGCCCTTGAGGGCCGTCAGTGAGGTCATTTCCTGCACGGCGGGCATAGGCTTATTTGCGCGCTTTGGGCTGGCCTGCCGGGCCTTGGCCTACTGAGCATAGCCGGATCGAATCACTGAGTATCTCGATGGCCTTGGGCCGTGGAAAGCTGGCACGCCAGGCAATGGCGACGGTGCGATAGGGCGCCGGCGTCTTGAACTGCTTGGTGACCAGCAGTTCGGAGCTGTAATAGCGATCATCGGCGGCAGACATTGGCAGTACGGTCATGCCGATGCCGGAGGCAACCATGTGCCGAATGGTTTCCAGTGAACTGGATTCGATGGTGGTTTGCCGCGACTGCTCATCATTCTTGCGCAGGCTGGGGCAAGCTTCCAGCACCTGGTCACGGAAGCAATGGCCCTCGCCGAGCAGCAGCAGCTTGTTGTCATCAAGCTCCTCAAGGGTGACATTGTCGCGGTCTGCCCAGGGATGATTAGCCGGAATCAGCAGGCTGAAGGGTTCATCGTAGAGCGGCTTGGTCAGTACGTCGGCCTCGTTGAAAGGCAGCGCGATAATGATTGCGTCCAGGTCGCCATTGCGCAGTTTGTCGCGCAGTACATGGGTAAAGTTCTCTTCGATATACAGCGGCATTTCCGGCGCCACGTTGTGCAACTGTGGCACTAGGTGCGGAAACAGATAGGGGCCGATGGTGTAGATCGCGCCTACCTTGAGCGGCGCGGACAACTGGTTCTTGCCGGCGCTGGCCAGTTCGCGAATGGTCATCGATTCTTCGAGGACCTTCTGCGCCTGGGCCACAATGCGCTCGCCAATCGGCGTGACTCTGACCGCGCTCTTGCTGCGCTCGAAAATCATCACCCCCAGCTCGTCCTCGAGCTTCTTGACCCCCACGCTCAGCGTCGGCTGTGATACATGGCAGCGCTCCGCCGCGTGGCCGAAGTGCTGCTCCTGGGCCAGGGTAACGATGTAACGCAGTTCGGTCAGGGTCATGGCGTATACTGCTCTCATATTCAATGGCCCTAAGCATAGCGGGTTGATCGATAGAGGAAAACAATGAAACAGGTACTTATTGTCGGTTGTGGTGATCTGGGTACGGCGCTGGGTTTGCGCCTGGCTCAGCGGGGTTGGCAGGTAACCGGGTTGCGGCGTGATCCGAGCGCCTTGCCTGAAGGCATAACGCCGCTGGCGTTGGACCTGCTCAAGGATGACAAGCCGGCTGACTGGCCAGCCCGTGTGGATTACCTGATCTACTGCCCGGCGGCCGGCAACCGTGACGCCGAGCTATACCAGAAGTTGTATGTGGAAGGGCTGCAGCGGGTTCTGGGCTGGGTTGCAGAAGGGCGCAAGCCATTGAGTTACCTGCTGCAGGTGTCCAGCACCGGGGTTTACGCCCAGAGCCAGGGCGAGTGGGTCACGGAAAATAGCCCGGCCCTGGCCGATAGCGATACCGCCAAGGCCCTGATTCGCGCGGAAGACGTGGCCTTGCGCAGCGGTGTGCCAGCCAGTGTTGTGCGTTTGGCGGGCATCTATGGCCCAGGCCGTACGCGGCTGATCGAGCAGGTGCGCAATGGGCTACATGTACCGCAGGAGCCAGAGCAGTTCACCAATCGTATTCACCGCGACGATGCCGCCGCGCTGCTGGAGCATCTGTTGCTGGAAGTGGAAAAGGATGAGCTGCTGGCGCCCTGCTATCTGGGTGTGGATGACGAGTCCGCGAGCATGTACGACGTAGCCAGTTGGCTGTCGCAGCAGTTGGGTGTGGCCTTGTCTGACAGCGGTGCGCCCAGTGGCCGGGTGGGTAGCAAGCGGTGCAGCAATGCGCTGGCCAGGGAATCCGGATGGCAGCCGCAGTACCCGAGCTTCCGTGAAGGCTATGCGGCGATGTTGGCCGCAGACTGACGGCGCGGCCGGTCCATTTGCGTGCAGATGGACCGAAACGACTTTGGCGTTGTCCCAACTGCACGGGAGAGCTGGCTGCGAGGCCGGCTTTCATATGGCAATCTGAAACGAGGACACGTCATGAAAAAGACTGCATCAGCCCATTGGCAAGGCGATCTTAAAACCGGTAAAGGCACTGTTTCGACCCAGAGTGGCGCGCTGAAAGAGAACCCCTACGGCTTCAACACGCGTTTTGAGGATGCCCCGGGTACCAATCCTGAAGAACTGGTCGGCGCAGCCCATGCGGGCTGTTTCTCCATGGCCTTTTCCATGTTGCTGGGCGAAGAGAATTTTACCCCGGACAGCATCGATACCAAGGCGACCGTAACGCTGGAAAAGCAGAGTGATGGTTTTGCCGTGACGGCCGTGCATCTGGATATGCGCGCGCGCATTCCGGGCATCGACCAGGCCAAGTTCGAAGAAATCGCGGGCAAGGCCAAAAAGGGTTGCCCGATCTCCAAGCTGCTTAATGCGGAGATCACGCTGGACGCCAAGCTGGAAAGCTAAGACGTCAGTCAGAGATCAAGGGCGCCCCTGCGGGGCGCCCTTTTTGGTTTGAAGCTCAGCCGACGACCATCACCCCATCCATCTCTACCGGAACGCCCTTGGGCAGCGCAGCCACACCAATGGCCGCCCGAGCGGGATAGGGCTGTTGGAAATAGCGGGTCATCACCTCGTTGACCAGGGCGAAATGCCCCAGATCGGTCAGAAAAATATTCAGTTTGACGATGTCCTGCAGCGAGCCGCCAGCCGCTTCTGCCACGGCGCTGAGGTTGTCGAATACCTGACAGATCTGCTTTTCCATACCTTCGACCACTTCCATGGTGGCAGGATCCAGCGGAATCTGACCGGATAGGTACACGGTATTACCGACTTTGATGGCCTGAGAATAAGGTCCGATAGCGGCCGGTGCCCGGTCGCTGGTGATCACTTGTTTGTTCATTGAAACTCCAGATGTATTCAGTTTTTCAGACGGGTAATGCGCATCACGCCGGTCAGGGCGCGGATCCGCTTGATCAGTTGGGACAGGTGCAGGCGGTCGCGGACGCGGACCACCAGTTGCACAACGCTGACACGGCCATCACGCTCATCGACGCTGATCTTGTCGATGCTGGCATCAGCCATGGTAATGCCCGCAGCGAGCTGGGCGATGATGCCGCGTTCGTTGACCAGTTCAACCTGGAGCTCAATGGTGAATTCGCCGCTGACGTCTTTATCCCAGGTCAGATGCAGGGTCTTTTCGTTGCTGTGGCGATTGTCCGCCAGTTTGCTGCAGTTTTCCTGGTGAATCACCATGCCCTTGCCGGAGGACAGATAACCGATAATCGGGTCACCCGGGATCGGGTTACAGCAGCGTGCAAAGCTGACCACCAACCCTTCGGTGCCGCGGATCGCCAGGGGCATCTCCCGGATATCGGCATCGGACGGCTCGTTGGCGCTGATGGTCTCGGTGTCCGCTTTCCCCAGATCGGAATTCGCCAGCAGCCGACGGGCCACTACATAGGCCATGCGATTGCCCAGGCCGATATCGGCGAGCAGATCTTCCATCAGCTCCATATCGCACTCTCGGAGCACTTGCTGGATATTCTCTGCCGGCACTTCTGCCAGAGTGGTATCAAAGCTTGCGAGCACCTTGTCGAGCAGGCGCTCACCCAGCGCAATGGATTCGGAATGCCGCTGGTGCTTGAGGAAGTGGCGAATATTGCTGCGCGCCTTGCCGGTGATGACGAAGCTCAGCCAGGCCGGATTCGGCCGCGCGCCCGGAGCGGTAATCACCTCAACGGTCTGGCCGCTTTGCAGCGGCTCCGACAGCGGCGCCAGCCGGCGATTTACCCGGCAAGCGATGCAGCTGTTACCCACATCGGTATGCACCGCATAGGCGAAATCGACCGGTGTGGAGCCTTTCGGCAGCTCCATGATGCGGCCTTTTGGCGTGAATATGTAGACTTCGTCCGGGAACAGGTCGATCTTGACGTTTTCGATAAACTCCAGCGAATTGCCAGCGTTCTGTTGCAACTCCATTACGCCCTTGAGCCATTGGCGGGTGCGCGCGTGATGGCCGTTGATCACGTCGTCCTTGGATTTATAGACCCAGTGCGCGGCAATGCCGTTGTTGGCCATGTCTTCCATCTCCTCGGTACGGATCTGGATTTCGATGGGCACACCGTGCAAACCAAATAGCGTGGTATGCAGCGACTGATAGCCATTGGACTTGGGAATCGCAATGTAATCCTTGAAACGCCCAGGGAAGGGTTTGTACAGGCCATGCACGGCACCAAGCACCCGATAGCAGGTATCGGGCTTGTCGACGATGATGCGGAACGCGTACACGTCCATGATCTCGGTAAAGGCCTTACGCTTGCCGCGCATCTTCTGGTAGATGCCGTACAGGTGTTTCTCGCGGCCCATTACCTTGCCAGGCATGCCCTGACGCTCCAGGCATTCCTGCAGCGATTCGAGGATCTTGTTCAGTAGCTCCTTGCGGTTACCCCGAGCACTGCGCACGGCGCGATCAATCATGTTCGAGCGCATCGGATGCATGGCCTTGAAGCCTAGATCCTCGAACTCGGTGCTCAGGGTGTGCATGCCCAAGCGATTGGCTATGGGTGCGTAGATCTCCAGCGTTTCCTTGGCGATACGCCGGCGCTTCTCCGGAGCCAGGGCGCCAAGGGTGCGCATGTTGTGCAGGCGGTCAGCCAACTTGACCAGAATCACGCGAATATCCCGCGCCATGGCCAGGGCCATTTTCTGGAAGTTTTCGGCTTGCGCTTCGGCTTTGGTCTCGAAGGTCATCTGGGTCAGCTTGCTGACGCCGTCGACCAGTTCCGCCACGGTGTCGCCAAACTGGCTGACCAGGGCATCCTTGGGAATGCCGGTATCTTCGATCACGTCATGCAGCATGGCCGCCATCAGGCTCTGATGGTCCATATGCATATCGGCAAGGATGTGGGCAACTGCCAGGGGATGAGTGACGTAGGGCTCGCCACTGCGCCGGGTCTGGCCATCGTGGGCCTGCTCGGCGTAGAAATACGCGCGCCGGACCAGATTGACCTGGTCCGGCTCAAGATAACGGTCTAGTCGTTCGGCGAAAGCCTCTATGCCAGACATAGGGCTCTCCTGGTAACGGGTGCGCAGATATCGGCGCCAGTGGCTGGCGCCCTGTGGCGGCCTGTCACTGACCTGCGCATGGCAGTTACTCGTCCAGATCTGATTCCATCGAGTACAGCGGTTCCTGCTGATCCTGAATGGCTTCCTGTGCCAAAATCTCGTTGGAAATTAGGCCGCCGGCGATTTCACGCAGGGCGACTACGGTGGGCTTGTCGTTTTCCCAGGCTACCTTCGGCTCTTTGCCGCCGGTGGCTAGCTGACGCGAACGTTTGGTGGCCAGCATAACCAGCTCAAAACGGTTTTCTACATTTTCCAGGCAGTCTTCAACGGTAACGCGGGCCATGGGTGTACTCCGGAACGGCTTTAATAACGTAACTCGACGCGCCCAGAACGGGTCGCACGACCGTGCAGTGTACTGAATGCAGCCCTAGTCTGACAAGAGCGCGGCCAACATGCCCTGATAACGCTCCTGCTGGCAGCTCTGACTCAAGCGGTGACTGCGCAGGATCGCCTTCAGATCATCCAGGGCGGTATGAAAGTCGTCATTGATAACCAGGTAATCATATTCCACGTAGTGGCTGATTTCGTCACGCGCCTGGGACATGCGCTTCTCGATCACGCCGTCGTCGTCGGTACCCCGGTTGGTCAGGCGGTCGCGCAGCGCTTCGCGCGACGGCGGCAGGATAAAGATCGAACGGGCCTGGGGCAGCGCGTGGCGTACCTGCTGCGCGCCTTGCCAGTCAATTTCCAGGATCAGGTCGTGGCCTTGAGCCAGGGTTTTTTCCACTGCACGCTGGGAGGTGCCATAGAGATTACCGAACACTTCGGCATGCTCGAGAAAATCGCCCTGATTGACCTGGTCGATAAAGACATCACGACTGACGAAGTGGTAATTGACGCCATTCAGTTCGCCCGGGCGCATGGTCCGGGTGGTGTGCGAGACAGATACCCGCAGGCTGTCGAGTTGATCGATCAGCGCCTTTACCAGGCTGGTTTTACCTGCGCCAGAGGGGGCAGAAACGATGTACAGGGTGCCAGTGGCTTGGGTCATCAGGGGGAGTCCTGCGGGTCAACGGCTTGAATAATCGGGTGATTATAGGGGCATTGCGCCGCTGCGTCATGACTCTGCGCTTTACCTGCGCGCAGTTGGCGCTATTCTAGCGGCTCCTGGCCCGCGCGCCTTCCTGTTCCGGAGTACTGCATGATCTCGAAATGGCAATGGCTGCTGGCCCAGCTGACGCGGATGCTCTGGGTGCGTGCGGCGCTGTTTGCACTGCTGGCGGTGTTCGCTGCGCTATTGGCGACCGCGGCTGAGCGGGTGATGCCCGAAGGCTTGCCGGTGAGCATTGGCGCCGATTCGGTGGAAACCATCCTCAATATTCTCGCCTCGAGCATGCTGACGGTCACCACCTTTTCGCTGACGGTCATGGTATCGGCCTATGCCGCCGCCACCTCCAGCGTCACGCCGCGGGCCATACGGCTGCTGATGCAGGACACCACCACGCAGAATGTACTAGGCACCTTTATCGGGTCCTTTCTGTTCAGCCTGGTCGGCATCATTGCGCTCAGTACAGAGGCATATGGCGAGCGGGGGCGGGTGGTACTGTTTGCCTTTACGCTGCTGGTGATCCTGATCATCGTCATCACCATGCTGCGCTGGATTGATCATCTATCGTTGTTCGGTCGGGTGGGCGACACCACCGATCGCGTCGAGCAGGCAGCGCTCAAGGCGCTTCAGGATCGTGTCGATGATCCCTGTATTGGTGGCCACCCCTGGCTTGACGACCAGCTCCCTGATGGTTTGACTCCGCTTTACGCTGCCAGCATCGGTTATGTGCAGCACCTGGATGCGAGCGAGCTGTCGAGTTGTGCTCAGGAGCACGGCTTACAGGTTTATGTGAGCAGCTTACCGGGCAGTTTTGTCCACGAGGCGCGCCCGCTGGCCTGGATAACCGCTGGTGCGGATGACGCATGCATGGACGATCTGCGCGCTGCCTTCACCGTGGGCAAGGAGCGCTCATTCGATCAGGATCCGCGCTTCGGTCTGGCCGTGCTGGCCGAAATTGCTTCCCGGGCGCTGTCGCCTTCGATGAACGATCCTGGCACAGCCATTGATGTGATTGGCCGCGCCGTACGTATTCTCTCCTGTTGGCCAGGTAACGCACAGCCGCAGCCAAGCGAAGAGACCTGCTGCCCGCAGGTGTGGATCCCGGCTCTGCGGCTGGAAGACCTTTTCGAGGATATCTTCACGCCAATCGCCCGCGATGGTGCTGCCCTGGTCGAGGTGCAGGTGCGCCTGCAAAAGGCCCTGCAGGCGCTGGCTGAGCGCGGCGAGCAGTTTCGTACCATCGCCGAACAGCATGCCGAGGTGGCGTTCCGCCGGGCGGAAGCGGTTCTGGTGCTGGAGGATGATGTTGCGTTACTGCGTAAGCTGATCGGCAAGCCTCAGGCTTGAGTCGAGCCGTCGGTGCGATTCGCCGGCGAGGCGTCTTCAAAGCGATTCACTTGGCGCAGGGATTTGAAGCCCAGCGCCAGCCCGCCGGCCACACCCAAAGTACACAGGCTGCCGATAATCGCTGCCGGCACCACGCCAACCCAGGCGGCACTGGTGCCGCCACGAAACACCCCCAACTCATTTGATGAGCCGATAAACAGCATATTCACCGCATTGACGCGGCCGCGCATGCTGTCTGGAGTGGAAAACTGGATCAGCGCCGAGCGGATATACATGCTCACCATGTCCGCTGCGCCAGCGACCATCAGCGCGATAAACGAGAGCCAGAACAGGGTCGATAGCGCAAACACCAGATTGGCCACGCCGAAGATCGCTACCGCGATAAACATGGTGCGCCCCACATGGCGGTTGAAGGGCCGCGCGCTGAGATACATGCCGACCATGATCTCGCCGATGGCCATGGCGCTGCGCAGTGCGCCCAGGCCCTCCGGCCCGACGTGCAGCACTTCCTTGGCGTAGATAGGCAGGAGCGCGACCACGCCGCCGAGCAGTACCGCAAACAGATCCAGTGAAATGGTGCCGAGAATGATCGGCCGTGAGCGTATAAAACCGATCCCGGCGGTAAAGCGTTTCCAGGCCGTGGCCTCCAGGGCCTGCATTTTCTCCGCATAGTGCACCGGCACCCGGTATAGCAGCACCAGGCCGCCGGCGAAACACAGCAGGCAAACAGAGTAGGTCAGCTCACCGCCGCCAAGGGCAAACAGCAGGCCGCCGAGCACCGGGCCGAGGATGGTCGCGGTGCGCATGATCATGCTGTTGGCGGCAATCGCCTGGGCCAGGTGATCACGTGGGACGATCTGCGGTAGCAGGCTCTGCAGCGCTGGGCCGATAAAGGCCCGCGCGCTGCCATACAGCGCCAGCGCCAGATAGAACCAGTAGACTTCCTGGGTATCGCTCAGCGACAGCCAGAGCAGGGCCGCGCTGCACAGCGCTGCCCCGGCCCAGCTCAGCGCCAGAATGCGCTTGCGGTCGAAGCGGTCGATTAGATCGCCGGCCGGCATCAGCAGCAGCACCATGGGTACAAACTGCGCCAATCCGACGTAGGCTAGCGACAGCGGATCATTGGTCAGCTCGTAGACCTGCCAGGCCACCACGATGGCCTGGATCTGCATGGCGAATACCGCGATCAGCCGGGCAATGACAAAGGGCAGAAAGCCTGGCTGACGGTAGACGTTGGGGCGCTGTAGCGTTGCTCTGGCCAAAGTGATGCTCTAAAGGGGCAGCGGGTAATGTGCCCGGGTCATTCGATATTCTGGACCTGTTCGCGCATCTGCTCGATGTAGACCTTCAGGTCGACCGCGGCCTGGGTGCTGCGGCTGTCGATCGCCTTGGAGCCCAGGGTATTGGCCTCGCGGTTGAACTCCTGCATGAGAAAATCCAGCCGCCGGCCCATCGCTACCTTGCCGCCGAGTACGTGGCGGGTTTCGGTGATATGCGTGTCGAGCCGATCAAGCTCCTCGGCCACGTCGATTTTCTGCGCCAGCAGCACCAGCTCCTGTTCCACGCGGGTGCCATCAAGTTCCAGGCGCGCTTCGTTGAAGCGGTCGATCAGCTTCTGCCGATGCGCATCCAGCAGGCTGGGCATCATCTGCCGTAGCGTGGCCACGCGCTCGGAGATAGATACCAGGCGCTCCTCCAGCAACTTCTTCAGCTCGGCACCTTCACGGGCGCGCTGGACCTTCAGGTCATCAACGGCCTGGCTGAATAGCTGACTGGCTTGGGCGGTCAACTGCGCCTGATCATCCTGGGCGCCGCCCAGCACGCCGGGCCAGGCCATGATCTCCAAGGGGTTGATCGGTGCCGGATTGTCCAGTTGCTGGCTGATCTGCGTGGCCGCCGCGACCAGTTGGCTTACCAGAGGCTGATTCAGTTGCAGCCCGTCAGCGCTCTGGTGAGCAGGATTGAAGCGCAGCGTGCATTCCAGTTTGCCACGGGCGAACTCCTTGCGCAGGCGCTCACGCAATGGGCCTTCAAGTTCGCGGAAGGCCTCTGGCAGGCGCAGGGTCGGCTCCAGGTAGCGATGGTTGACCGAGCGGATTTCCCAGGCAAGGTTGCCCTGATCTGTGCTCAATTCGCAGCGCGAAAAGGCGGTCATGCTATACACCATCGGTGGGCCTCTTGATGCAAAGGAGTGCGTAAACGGACCCGCATTGTACCCCCGCGCACTCTCAGGTGTCGCCCCGCCTGCTGGCACCGTATAATCCCAGCCACACATACTTGCAGTACAAGGATTCAAAAAATGAAACGTCCCAGTGGCCGCGAAGCCGATCAGATGCGTCAGGTAACCCTGACTCGACATTACACCAAGCATGCTGAAGGCTCCGTGCTGGTGGAATTTGGCGATACCAAGGTGATCTGCACCGTCAGCGTCGAGGCCGGCGTCCCGCGCTTTTTGCGCGGTTCGGGTCAGGGCTGGATCACCGCCGAATACGGCATGTTGCCGCGCTCCACTGGCAGCCGCATGCAGCGCGAAGCCAGCCGTGGGAAGCAGGGCGGCCGTACCCTTGAGATTCAGCGTCTGATCGGTCGTTCGCTGCGTGCCGCGGTGGACCTGAAAACCCTGGGCGAAAATACCCTGTATATCGACTGCGATGTGATCCAGGCCGACGGCGGCACTCGTACTGCTTCCATCACCGGTGCCTGCGTGGCGCTGGTCGATGCGTTACGGGTCATGAAGCAGCGCGGTTCGCTGAAGAAGGTTCCGGCGGTGCAGATGATTGCGGCCGTGTCCGTGGGTATCTACCAGGGCGAGCCGGTGCTGGATCTGGATTACCTGGAAGATTCTGCCGCCGACACCGACCTGAACGTCGTGGTGACCGACAAGGGCGGCTTTATCGAAGTGCAGGGCACCGCTGAAGCCGCGCCGTTCAGTGCCGAAGAGCTGAATGCTATGCTGGCATTGGCCAGGCAGGGTGTTGACCAGCTGTTTGCATTGCAACTGGCTGCGCTGGAAACCGAGTAATCGGTTTTAGCAAAGTGGGATAGGGGTTGCGATATAGGCTTCGACAAGCAGCCTGTTAACTGAGCTTCAATGGGGAGTCCGGCAATGATTGATGAAACGCAAACCGTGGTGGATACCGGGCTGCCCGGCCCTGAGGCACGCAAATGGGCGCTGATTGCGCATGTTTCCGGGTTTCTTGGTTGCCTGATTCCGTTTGGCAGCCTGATTGGGCCGCTCTTGGTGTGGCAGTTGAAGAAGGATCAGGATCCCTTTATCGATGACCAGGGCAAGGAAGCGCTCAACTTCCAGATCAGTGTCGCGCTGGCGGGGTTGCTGTGCGTGCTGCTGATGGTGGTCTTTATCGGGTTTCTGCTGATCTGGGGTGTGATCATCGGGGCGGTTGTACTGATGATCATCGCCGCGATCAAGTCCAACGAGGGTAAGGCGTACCGCTATCCGTTCTGCTGGCGCATCATCAAGTAGCTACAAGCTACAAGCTACAAGCTACAAGCTACAAGCTACAAGCTACAAGCTAC
>CAXBEU010000010.1:0-130327 GCA_963974865.1 uncultured Pseudomonadaceae bacterium
CGAAAAGCGTCACTACCAGAGCCTGACGGGTGTCTAGGATACCGGGGGCGATTCATCTTCCTTCAACGAGGCTGCGCGGGGCACGCCTTTTCTACTAGCCGCTGCGCGCTCGGCAGAGCCACTTCGAGAATGTGCCTTGGCTTGCGCAGGCTTTTCCTTACCAGAGCCTCCCTGGCGATTGCCACCACCGGATTGTTTGTTCACCGTAGCCCACGCGCGGGCTTCCGCTTCCTCTTCAGGTACGCCTTTGCGCTCATAACTCTGCTCGATATGTTCGGCTTTGCTCTTCTGCTTTTCGGTATATTTTTCTTTGCTTCCACGGGTCATGGGGTCACCTGCCTGAATGGTCGGCTTCGTGTCTTATTAGGACTGGAAAGCAGGGTGCTGGTTCAGCTTATTTAGTGTCTTTTCTGCGGCCATGTTTGGGTGAGCTACGCATAGTCACCTCCAAGAAATAGTTAGAACCTTTGCCGTGGGCGTTGCTCACATATTCAAGCCGCCAGAGGAGATGAATAATGTCGAACAACCAGAAATCCAGTGAACTAGCAGGGACAGATAGCCCTGACCGTGAGAACAGCAACAAAAAAATCGAGCAGCTTGAAGTTGCTCGCGAAGATGCGACCGGCGAGGCGCTTACCACTAATACCGGAACGCGCATCGCGGATAATCAAAACACCTTGAAAGCTGGCGAACGTGGGCCGTCTTTGCTAGAAGATTTCATCATGCGTGAGAAAATCACGCATTTTGATCACGAGCGCATTCCCGAACGCGTGGTGCATGCCCGCGGTGCGGCGGCGCATGGCTATTTCCAGGTCTATGAGCCGCTGAGCGAGTTGACCAAAGCCGATTTTCTTAACGACCCCGCGAAAAAAACGCCAGTATTCGTGCGTTTCTCCACGGTACAGGGCCCCAGAGGCTCGGCTGATACCGTCAGGGATGTGCGCGGTTTCGCGACCAAGTTCTATACCGACGAAGGCAACTTCGATCTGGTGGGCAACAACATGCCGGTGTTCTTTATTCAGGACGCAATCAAGTTTCCGGATTTTGTCCATGCGGTAAAACCCGAGCCGCATAATGAGATACCCACCGGCCAGTCTGCCCACGACACCTTCTGGGACTTCGTGTCCCTGACGCCCGAGTCGGCGCATATGGTGCTCTGGACCATGTCCGATCGCGCTATTCCAGTCCAGTACCGAGCCATGCAGGGCTTTGGCGTGCATACGTTCCGGATGGTAAATGCCGAGGGCAAGTCGGTGTTCGTCAAGTTTCATTGGCGTCCGGTCTCTGGGGTATTTTCACTGGTTTGGGATGAGGCGCAAAAGCTGGCGGGCAAGGACCCGGATTTCAACCGCAAGAACCTCTGGGAAGATATCCAGAATGGCGATTACCCGGAATGGGAATTGGGCCTGCAAGTAGTGCCAGAGGAAGACGAACACAAGTTCGATTTCGATCTGCTCGATCCGACCAAGCTGATTCCAGAAGAGTTGGTGCCGGTCAAGGTGGTCGGCAAGATGACCTTGAATCGCAACCCGGACAACTATTTTGCCGAGACCGAGCAGGCCGCTTTCCACATTGGCCATATCGTGCCCGGCATTGATTTCAGTAACGATCCGCTGCTTCAGGGCCGCCTGTTTTCTTATACCGATACCCAGTTGCTGCGCCTGGGCGGCCCCAACTTCAACGAGCTGCCGATCAACCGCCCGGTATGTCCGTTCCATAACAACCAGCGTGATGCCCTGCATCGGCAGACTATCAACAAGGGCCAGGCCTCCTACGAGCCGAACTCGATAGATGGTGGCTGGCCGAAGGAGACCCCACCGGCACCGAGCGGCGGCGGTTTTGAGAGTTATCCGGAAAAGATTTCCGCGAGTAAAATCCGCAAGCGCAGTGAATCCTTTGGCGACCATTTCTCCCAGGCGCAGTTGTTCTGGAGCAGCATGAGCGATCCGGAGAAAGAACACATCATCGCCGCCTACAGTTTTGAGCTGGGCAAGGTGGAGCGCGTGTTTATCCGTGAGCGTCAGGTGAATGAGATCCTCGCCAATATCGACATGCAACTGGCCTCGCGAGTGGCCGCGAATGTGGGCGTCAAGGCACCTTCCGGCTCAGCGGCTGGCGCGCAGAAAGGCACCGTGAAGCCATCCCCGGCGTTGAGCCAGATGAACCTGCTATCTGGCAATATCAAGTCGCGCAAGGTGGCGATTCTGACTGCCGAAGGCGTCAAGGGCGCAGACATCGACGCCATGCTGGCTGCGCTGAAGAAAGAGGGGGCCATGGCCAAATTGATTGCCCCATCGGCCGCGCCGGTTAAAAGCGCTGAAGGCAAGATGCTGGAGCCGGATGGGTCCATGGAAGGCCTCCCGTCGATAGCCTTTGATGCCATTTTCGTCCCCGGTGATGCAGCGATGCTCAAGGCTTTTGAAGGTAATGGCGTGGCGCTGCATTACTTGCTGGAAGCATACAAACACCTGAAAGCCATCGCCCTTTGTGGCAAGTCGGTGGATCTGGCGGCCAAGCTGGCTTTGCAAGCCGATGAAGGCTTGCTGCTGGGCAAGGATGCGAAAGCCATTACACCCGACTTTTTCGCGGCGATAGCCAATCACCGCGTCTGGGCTCGGGAAGAGAAAGCCAAAGCCATTCCAGCCTGATACAGATTTTTTAAGCGGTCCCATCATCCGCTTTCACCCATTGGCTTTTAGCCAATGGGTGTTTTTTTGTCTGGCATTCAGGCGCACGTAAAACCTTTTATATCCGCCGTACTCAAATCAGCACAACAATCAATAATGGAGCCGTAAATGTCTGCATGGGAAGTGGTAATAGCGACGCTGATCAGCGAGTTTTCTGATCTGTCCGATATCGAACAGGCCACCCGGGTAACCCTTCGACTGGTATTGGCGGCTTTTCTTGGCGGCTTGCTCGGTTACGAGCGGGAATCTCAGGGACATGCCGCCGGGATACGCACCCATATGCTGGTGGCCTTGGGCGCTGCCTTGTTCGTCATCGCGCCCGATCAAGGGGGGGCAATGGATGATGCGATGAGCCGCGTTATTCAGGGCGTTGTGGCGGGGGTGGGTTTCCTCTGTGCAGGCACCATTCTCAAGAGCGATAACCTGACCGAAGTGAAGGGTCTAACCACCGCAGCGGGTATCTGGCTTACCGCGGCGATGGGTGTGGCAGTGGGTCTGGGTCATGAAGCAACCGGTGTGCTGGCGACCTTCCTGGCCTTGTTCATTCTGCATGTCGTGCCGCTGATGCTGGAGAAGGCCGGCAAGGGCAACAAGAGCTGAGCGTCGGCGCCAACCTTTTTGCGTTACACTGCGGGCCATTCAGGATCAGGACGACAACTGCCATGGCCCAGCAAGCAACCCCTTACAAGGTTAACCTCAATCTCACCGATACCGATCGCGGGATATATGAAAACCTGCGCATGACGGTTGCCCGACACCCGTCGGAAACCGGTCAGCGCATGATCAGCCGCGTGCTGGCTTACGCTCTTTGGTATCAGGAGCGCCTGGCGTTTGGGCGCGGGTTATCCGAAGTGGATGAGCCGGCGCTCTGGCACAAGAGCCTGGATGACCGGATCGAGCACTGGATTGAAGTGGGTCAGCCGGATGCCGAGCGCCTGACCTGGTGCTCGCGCCGCGCTGAACGGGTGTCGCTGCTGGCCTACGGTAATACCCGCGTCTGGGCCAGCCGTGTGCTGCCGGCAGTAGCCGGGTTGAAGAATCTGCATATTGCAGCCCTGCCTCAGGAACCACTGGATGCGCTGGCTGAAGCCTTGCCACGCAGCATCGACTGGGGCGTGATGATTACTGACGGTGTGCTGTATGTCAGCGATGCAGATATACAGCAGGAACTGCCACTGGAATGGTTGATGGGGGAGAGATAAGCCCCATGCGTATCGAGTCTCGCCCGGTTCCTGCCGCACTGCCCGTCCTGGGCGATCTTCCGCCCTTGTTGACCCGTCTGTATGCCGTACGCGGCGTCAGCTCCATGGCGGATCTGGACAAGCGTCTGCAGGCCTTGCTGCCCTTTGATCTGTTCAAGGGCATGCCCGATGCGGTCAGGGTGCTGATGGAAGCGCTGCGTCTGCAGCAGCCCATTCTGGTAGTCGGCGATTTCGATTGTGACGGCGCCACCGCCAGTAGTGTGGCGGTGCTGGGCCTGCGCGCGCTCGGCGCCGCGTCGGTCGATTATCTGGTCCCCAACCGCTTCGAGTACGGCTACGGCCTGACGCCTGAAATAGTCGCCGTGGCGTTGACCCGCTCACCCAAGGTGCTGGTCACTGTGGATAACGGCATCTCCAGTATCGACGGGGTGGCTGCAGCCAAGGCCGCCGGGCTCAAGGTGGTGGTCACCGATCATCATTTGCCCGCCGAGCAGTTGCCGGCTGCCGATGCCATCGTCAATCCCAGCCAGCCTGGCTGCGCATTCCCAAGCAAGGCGATTGCCGGCGTTGGGGTGATTTTCTATGTATTGATGGCATTGCGTGCCGCATTGCGCGAGGACGGCTGGTTCACCCCTGAGCGGCCTGAACCGAATCTGGGTGAGTTGCTCGATCTGGTGGCGCTGGGCACTGTGGCAGACGTGGTGCCGCTGGATACCAACAACCGTATCCTGGTGCACCAGGGGTTGGCGCGGATTCGCGCTGGCCGCTGCCGCCCGGGTATTCGCGCGCTGCTGGAAGTGGCTGGGCGCCCGGCCGAACGGCTGGTATCGACTGATCTGGGCTTTATTGTCGGGCCGCGCTTGAATGCCGCTGGGCGCCTGGATGACATGAGCCTGGGCATCGAGTGCCTGCTGACGGACAACGAAGACCTGGCCCGCGATATCGCCCGCGAACTGGACAGCCTGAACCGCGACCGCAAATCCATCGAGCGGGATATGCAGCAGCAGGCCCTGGCGACCCTGGCGACCATGACCGTTGCGGAGGAAGATCTGCCCTTTGGCCTCTGTCTGTTCGATGCAGATTGGCACCAGGGGGTGATCGGGATTCTGGCTTCGCGCCTGAAGGACAAGTATCACCGGCCAGTCATTGCCTTTGCCGATGCCGGCAATGGCGAGATGAAAGGCTCGGCGCGCTCGGTGCCGGGGCTGCACGTGCGCGACGCACTGGATGCGGTAGCGGCTCGTCAGCCGGGGCTGATCAGCAAGTTTGGCGGGCATGCGATGGCCGCTGGGCTGTCGTTGCCGGCCGGGCATTTCGACGCGTTCCAGAAAGCCTTTGATGCCGAAGTGCGACGCCAGCTCAGTGCCGAGGATCTGACCGGTCGGCTACTCTCGGATGGAGAACTGGTGCAGTCCGAATTCAATCTGGAGCTGGCCGGCCAATTGCGCGAAGCCGGACCGTGGGGCCAGCATTTCCCGGAGCCGGGCTTCCATGGCGAATTCCAGCTGATCCAGCAGCGGCTGGTCGGTGAACGGCATCTGAAAATGGTCTTGCAACTGCCCGGCAGCCACGAGGTGCTGGATGCGATTGCCTTCAATATAGATCCCAAGGTCTGGCCGAATCCGACCATCCAGCGCGTGTTGCTAGCCTATACCCTGGATATCAACGAATTCCGCGGCCGCCAGACGCTGCAACTGATGGTCAAACATGTCCAGGCGCTATAAGCGTTCGAGACAGCACAGAGCGGCCTGTTCCCCTGACAGTTGATATGGCACCATCGACTCAAACAACAAGAGTGATGATGCATGCCCAAGCTGCTGTCCGAATACGATTACATCATCGTCGGTGCTGGTCCGGCGGGTTGCCTGCTGGCCAACAGGCTCTCGGCTGATCCGGCGGTCAACGTGCTGCTGCTGGAAGCGGGCGGCCGTGATAATCAGCTGTGGATTCATATTCCGGTTGGCTACCTGTTCTGCATCGGCAACCCGCGTACCGACTGGTGCTATAAAACCGAACCCGAAGCCGGCTTGAACGGACGCTCCCTGGGCTATCCGCGCGGCAAGGTGCTGGGCGGTAGCTCATCAATCAACGGCATGATCTATATGCGTGGCCAGGCCAGCGATTACGATGCCTGGGCCGCGGCGGGCAATACCGGCTGGAGCTGGAAGGATGTGTTGCCCTTGTTTATCAAGTCGGAGAACCATCACGGCGGCCCCGCTGAGTTCCATGGCCATCAGGGCGAATGGCGGGTCGAGACACAGCGGCTGCATTGGCCCCTGCTGGATGATTTCCGCCAGGCTGCTGGCGAGGCAGGTATTCCTGCCATTGACGATTTCAATACCGGCGACAACGAAGGCTGCAGCTACTTTCAGGTCAATCAGAAACGCGGCGTGCGCTGGAATGCGTCCAAGGCGTTTCTGACCCCGGCGCGCAAGCGGGCCAATCTCACCGTGTTGACCGGTGCCGAAGTGCAGACCCTGAACCTGCACGAGGATGCGGTCACCGGTGTGTGTTTGCGCTATCAGGATAATGTGATGGATATAGCCGCACGCCGGGAAGTGATCCTCTGCGCTGGCGCCATAGGCTCACCGGCGTTATTGCAGCGCTCGGGTATCGGGCCGCGCGAGCTTCTGGAATCCCACGGTGTGCCGGTGCGGCATGAACTGCCTGGCGTGGGTGAGAACCTGCAGGATCATCTGCAGTTGCGCCTGATCTACAAGGTCAGTGGCGTCGAGACTTTGAACCAGATGGCCTCGACCCTGCTCGGCAAGGCCCGTATGGCCTGGCGTTACGCACTGGATCGTTCCGGGCCGCTGGCGATGGCGCCAAGCCAGCTCGGCGCTTTTGCCAAATCGGATCCCGGTCAGGCTTCTGCCAATCTGCAATACCACGTCCAACCCTTGTCGCTCGAGCGCTTCGGCGAGCCTTTGCATGCCTTTCCGGCCTTTACCGCGTCGGTGTGCAACCTGCGACCCAAGAGCCGAGGCCGGGTACAGATAGCCAGCGCTGATCCCCAGCAGCCGCCGCTGATTCAGCCCAATTATCTGAGCCATCCCGAGGACCTGGCAGTGGCTGCCGATGCCATCCGCCTGACCCGGCGCATCGCGGCATCCCCTGCGTTGGCGCAATACCAGCCGGAGGAATATCTACCGGGCGCCGAGCTGGTCAGCGAAGCCGACCTAGCCCATGCCGCCGCGCAGATTGGCACCACCATCTTTCATCCGGTCGGCACCTGTGCCATGGGCCAGGGTCCGGATGCCGTCGTCGACGAGCAATTGCGCGTGCATGGCCTGCGCGGGGTCCGCGTGGCGGATGCGTCCATCATGCCAACTATTACCTCGGGCAATACCTGCTCTCCCACCTTGATGATCGCCGAAAAACTCGCCTCCCTGCTCAGCCCCTGAGTACGGGGGGCATCGCATAATTGCCCAAAGCTTGATCTGCATCATCTCCTGACCGCTTTTTAACGCGCATGCTGCTGTTATGGACGTGGCATGCGTAGCGTTCATGGCCGCCATCACCGGGCATCGGGTGATTGATAGCAAGGAGAGTCATGATGAGCGCACAGGAAAAGGCCCTGAAAACGCCGCACAAGGATCTGGCCAGCCGTTTTCCCACGGCCTATACGATTCTGTTTGTGCTGATCATTTTCGTCGCTGCGCTGACCTGGATCATCCCGGCGGGCAAGTACGACCGGGTCATGAACGAGAGCGTCGGCCGCGAAGTCGCGGTGCCCGGTACCTATCAGCAGGTCGAGGCCAATCCGCAAGGTTTTGTCGATGTGATGCTGGCACCGACGGCCGGCTTTTACGATCCTGACAGTTATGTTGCCAACGCCGTTGACGTGGCGTTGTTCGTGCTCTTTCTGGGCGGTTTTCTCGGCGTCATGAATGCTACCGGGGCGATCGATACCGGCATTCGCAGCGCAATGCGCAGGCTCAAGGGACATGAGATATGGATGATCCCTATTCTGATGACGCTGTTCGCACTCGGTGGTACCACCTACGGTATGGCCGAAGAAACGCTGGCGTTCTACGCGATTCTGATCCCGGTGATGATCGCCGCTGGCTACGATGCGATTACCGGCGTGGCGATCATTCTGGTTGGTGCTGGCATTGGCGTTATGGGCTCGACCATTAATCCCTTTGCGACCGTCATTGCCGCCAATGCGGCGGATATCCCTTTCACTGATGGGCTGATGCTGCGCCTGGTGATTCTGATTGGTGGCCTGATTATCTGTGCCCTCTACGTGATGCGTTATGCCAAACGAGTCCAGGCCGATCCCAGCCGATCGGTTGTGGCCAAGCAGCGTGAAGCGCACCGGCAGGTCTTTTTGCAGGGCCATGAGGATGACTTCAAGGATATACGCCTGACCCGCACCCAGATGCTGGTGCTGGTGATCTTTGCCCTGACCTTTGTGGTGATGATCTGGGGTGTGTCTTCTCAGGGTTGGTGGATGGCCAGCATGGGCGCGCTCTTTCTTGGCTCGGCGATTCTGATTGGCCTGATCGCACGCCTTGGTGAAAAACAGCTGACCGGCAGTTTTGTCGACGGCGCCCGGGATCTGCTGGGTGTGGCATTGGTTGTCGGGCTGGCGCGCGGCATCGTGGTGATCATGGAGCAGGGCATGATTGCCGACACAATATTGCACAGCGCCGAAGCCTCCCTCGGGGGCTTGCCGCAGTTGGCGTTTATTCATGTGATGTTCTGGATCGAGGCGGGCATGAGTTTCTTTGTGCCGTCTTCCTCTGGCCTGGCGGTGCTGTCCATGCCGATCCTGGCGCCCTTGGGCGATTTTGCCAGTGTCGGGCGTGATCTGGTGGTCACCGCTTATCAATCGGCCAACGGCCTGGTGAACCTGATCAATCCGACCTTTGCCGTGGTCATCGGTGGGCTGGCGATAGGTCGGGTGTCCTACGATCGCTGGCTGGTGTTTATCTGGCCTCTGCTGTTGATCCTCACCCTGTTCGTTTCCGTGATTCTCAGCATCGGTGTGTTTCTTTGATCAGCCGCTGCACCCTCAATTTACAAGGACACACCTATGTCTGCTAACACCCTGGGAGTTCACTCCGAGACCGGTACTTTGCGCCAGGTGATCGTCTGCCGGCCCGGTTTGGCCCATCGGCGGTTGACGCCGTCCAACTGTGATGCGCTGTTGTTTGACGATGTGTTCTGGGTCAAACAGGCGCAGAAAGATCACGATGTTTTCACCAGCCTGATGCGAGCCCGCGGTATCGAGGTGCTGGATGTCAATGATTTGCTGGCGCAGACCATGGATATTCCTGCGGCGCGCAAATGGCTGCTGGATCTGCGTATCACGCGCAACGATATCGGTCTGGGCATGCTCTCTGATTTGCGCGAGTGGATGGATGAGTTGCCGGGTACGACCCTGGCCGAGTACCTGATTGGTGGGCTGGAAGTGGGTGATCTGCCCTTTGATCCGGTAGGTCTGTTCGGCAGTCACCTGGGCCGCTTCGGTTTTATTCTGCCGCCCCTGCCGAACATGTTGTTCACCCGCGACAACAGCGCCTGGATTTATGGTGGCGTTACCCTGAACCCCATGTACTGGGCTGCGCGCCGGCCGGAGACGCTGTTGATGGCGGCGGTGTATCGCTTTCATCCTGCGTTCGCCGGCAAGGTCCAGGTGCTCTGGGGTGATCCAGCTCAGGAGCACGGCCTGGCGACCCTGGAAGGGGGCGACATCATGCCGGTGGGTAACGCCACGGTACTGGTCGGCATGGGTGAGCGTTCCTCGCCGCAGGCCATCGGCCAATTAGCCGATGCGCTTTTCAAGCAGGGCGTAGCAGAGCGGGTGATTGCCTGCCAGTTGCCCAAATCCCGTGCGGCCATGCACCTGGACACGGTGTTTACCTTGTGCGGCGGCAATATCGTCACCACCTTCAAGGAGGTCGCCGACGAGGTGGTCTGCTATGACCTGCGTCCGGGCCAGGGCGGCAAACATCTGAGCTTTCGGCGTGATCCCAGGCCGCTGTTCGATGTGGTTGCCGAAGTGCTGGGGTATTCATCGCTGGTACTGGTGCCCACCGGCGGTAATAACCCCGCCGAGCGTGAGCGCGAACAGTGGAATGACGGCAACAACGTGCTGGCGCTCAGCCCGGGTGTGGTGGTCGGCTATGACCGCAATGACGATACCAATGCCGCACTGCAGGCTGCGGGTATTGAAGTGCTGGCGATTCCCGGTGCCGAGCTGGGCCGCGGGCGCGGCGGCGGGCACTGCATGAGCTGCCCGACCATCCGTGATGCGGTTTAACCTGACAGGAGCACGAACATGGCTTTCAATCTGAAGAACCGGCATTTTCTCACCCTGCGTGATTTCTCCCCGCAGGAAATCAATTTTCTGCTCAAGCTGTCTGCTGACCTCAAGGCCGCCAAATACGCGGGTACGGAAGTCCCTCAGTTGCGTGGCAAGGATATTGCGCTGATCTTTGAAAAGGACTCCACCCGCACCCGTGTTGGTTTTGAAGTGGCGGCCTACGATCAGGGCGCCAGGGTCACCTATCTGGGCCCAACCGGCACGCATATCGGTCACAAGGAATCCGTCAAGGACACGGCTCGGGTATTGGGGCGCATCTATGACGCGATCGAGTATCGCGGCTTTGGTCAGAGTATTGTCGAAGAACTGGCTGAGTACGCTGGGGTGCCGGTCTATAACGGTCTGACCAACGAGTTTCACCCCACGCAGATTCTCGCGGATTTTCTGACCATGCAGGAGCATGTGGAAAAGCCGTTGCATGAGGTGGCTTTCGTGTTTATTGGCGATGCGGCCAACAATATGGGCGACAGCTTGCTGATTGGTGGGGCGAAAATGGGCATGGACGTCCGACTGTGTGCACCCCGTGCCTGCTGGCCGGCCCAGGCCATTCAGGATGAAGCCCAGGCGATTGCCGAGGACACTGGGGCGCAGATTCTGATTACCGAGCAGATCGACGAGGCGGTCAAGGCCGTGGATTTCATCTATACCGATGTCTGGGTGTCGATGGGCGAACCGAAGGAGAAGTGGGCAGAGCGTATCGAGTTGCTTATGCCCTATCAGGTCAACAGCACCCTTATGGCTAAGTCCGGTAATCCGCGTGTGCGCTTTATGCACTGCCTGCCGGCTTTTCACAATACCGAGACAATGATCGGCAAGGATATTCAGGCGCAGTTTGGCATTGATGCGATGGAAGTGACCGACGAGGTGTTTGAAAGCCCGGCGTCCATCGTCTTCGACCAGGCAGAAAACCGTCTGCACACCATCAAGGCGGTGCTGGTCGCCACCCTGGGCGCCTGAGGTGCTGGTCGTAGCCGCGCTGGGCGGAAACGCACTGCTGATGCGCGGGCAGCCGCTTACCGCGGAGGTGCAGCGCACCAATGTGCGAGTCGCTGCCGAATCGCTTGCCGCAGTGGTGAGCGCCGGGCATAGCCTGGTAATCACCCATGGTAACGGGCCCCAGGTAGGCTTGCTGGCGTTGCAGGGCGCAGCCTACAAGCCGGATGAGGCCTTTCCACTGGATGTGCTCGGCGCACAGACCGAGGGCATGATCGGTTACATCATCGAGCAGGAGCTGGAAAACGCCCTGCAGCATGATCGTCCGGTGGCAACTCTGCTGACCCAGGTGCTGGTTGATCCAGCCGATCCGGCCTTTCTCAGCCCCGACAAGTTCGTCGGGCCGGTATATACCCATGAAGAGGCGCAATTGCGCGCCAGCGTGGCCGGTTGGCGGATTGCCGCTGATGGCCCGCACTGGCGCCGTGTGGTGCCGTCCCCAAGGCCTGTGGAAATTCCTGATCTGCGCGTGCTCAAGCTGCTGTTGGAAAGCGGCGTGGTGGTGATCTGTGCCGGAGGCGGTGGTATTCCCGTGGTACGGCTGGAAAACGGCAGCCTGGTCGGGGTGGAGGCCGTCATCGACAAGGATGCCTCCAGTGCTCTTCTGGCGGCGCAATTGGGTGCCGACGCACTGCTGTTGTTAACCGATGTGGATGCGGTCTACCAGGGTTATGCCACCCCGGCAGCACGCCCGCTGGCACACCTGAGTATCGCTCAAGCGCGTGAGCTGGTGATGCCGGCAGGCTCCATGGGCCCCAAGGTAAACGCGGCATGCGACTTCGCCGCGTCGGGAGGCGTGAGTGCGATCGGCCGGTTGCAGGACGCTCTTGCCATGCTCGATGGCGACGCTGGCACCCGTATCACCCAGGCCGCCCGGCCATGAATCGCCGCCTATGAGCTGCTTTGCGAGTAAGGGAACTACGCATGAATGACCTGGTAAAACTTTCTTCCGATTGGCATGCAAAAACCGCAGATCAGGTGCGGGAAACGCTCGCGGTGCCCGCAGAAGGGCTGAATGCCGAGCAAGTCGACCTGCGGCTCAAGGAATATGGCCGTAATCTGTTAACGGGCAGCAAGCCGAGGCCAATGTGGCTGCGGCTGCTGGCGCAGTTCAACAATTTGCTTATCTACGTATTGATGGCGGCAGTGACGGTCACGGCATTATTGGGCCATTGGCTGGATACGGCGGTGATTTTCGCCGTGGTGCTGCTGCAGGGCATTGTTGGTTTTATTCAGGAAGGCCGGGCGGAGCAGGCACTGGCGGCGATACGGCACATGCTTGCGCCCAGGGCCATGGTGCTGCGCGGCGGCGAACGTCGACAAATCGACGCCGCCGACCTGGTTCCCGGGGACATTCTGCTGCTCGAGCCCGGTGATCGCGTTGCTGCGGACCTGCGGCTGGATCAGGTTCACGGTCTGATGGTCGATGAATCCATGCTCACCGGCGAGTCGGTGCCGGTGGAAAAAGGCTTGGATCCACAGCCGGCTGACGCCGCATTGGGTGACCGATTCTGTCTGGCCTACTCGGGTACGTTGGTCAGTGCCGGGACGGGGCGCGGGATTGTGGTGGCGACCGGTGAACATAGCGAGATCGGCCGGATATCGGGCTTGCTGAATACCGTCAGCGTATTGGCTACGCCGCTGACCCTGCAGATGAATCGTTTTGCCCGCTATCTGTCACTGGTCATCGTCCTGGCCGGGGCTTTGGTATTTGTTGTTGGCTGGCAGTTTGGCGACCGACCAATGGCTGAACTCTTCATGGCGGTGGTCGCGCTGACGGTCTCGGCGATTCCCGAGGGGCTGCCGGCGATTCTGACCATCACCTTGGCTATCGGTGTGCAACGCATGGCCAGCCGCAAGGCAGTGGTCAGGCGCATGCCGGTGATTGAAACCCTCGGCGCGGTATCTGTCATCTGCTCGGACAAGACCGGTACCCTGACGCGCAATGAAATGATGGTGGCAGCCCTGGTGCTGGACGGGCAGGTGTATCCAGTGAGCGGCCAGGGCTACGGAACTGAAGGGCGTATCGGCGATAGCGATTCGGACACACCACCGCAGGCATTGCTGGCGGATCTGGCCCAGGCGGCCTTGCTTTGCAACGACGCGCGCCTGGATGCGACCTGCGAGCATATCAAGGTGCTCGGCGATCCGATGGAGGGCGCGCTGCTGGTGTTGGCGGCCAAGGCCGGGCTGGAATCGGTCAGTTATCTGGCCCAGTGGCCACGGCAGGACGAGGTACCCTTCGATGCGGCATTGCGTTACATGGCCACGCTCAATCACGACCATCACGGGCATGCACGCATCTTGCTCAAGGGCGCCCCAGAGCAGGTGATGGCGCTGTGTGGCTCGGCACTCGACAGTCAGAACGCCCCGGTGGCGCTGGACCGCGAGCATTGGCAACAGCAGATTGATCAGCTTGCGGCGCAGGGGTTGCGCGTATTGGCCCTGGCCGGTGCCAGCCTGCCGGTGGCAGCTAGTGCATTGAATATCGACCAGTTAGGCGACAGCTTGCAGCTGATTGGCATAGTGGGGTTGCTCGATCCGCCGCGCCAGGAAGCCATGGAGGCGATCGCTGAGTGCCATCAGGCCGGTATTCAGGTCAAGATGATCACCGGCGACCATGCGTTGACCGCGCGGGCGATTGCCGAGCGATTGGGGCTGCGCAATACCAGCGAAGTGGCCACCGGGCAGGATATTGATGCGCTGGATGATCAGCAGTTGCTGACGCTCGCCCAGCGCGTCGATGTGTTCGCGCGCACCAGCCCGGAACACAAGTTGCGCCTGGTGCAAGCCTTGCAGTCGGCGCATGGGGTGGTGGCGATGACCGGCGACGGGGTAAACGATGCGCCCGCTTTGAAACGCGCGGATGTCGGTATCGCGATGGGCCAGAAAGGCTCTGCCGCGGCACGCGAGGCTGCGGATATCGTCCTGCTGGATGATAATTTCGCCACGCTGGCTGCTGCGGTGCGCGAAGGCCGTACCGTGTACACCAACCTGAAAAAAGCCATCAGCTTTCTGCTGCCGATCAATGGCGGCGAGGCAGCGAGCCTGATTGTCGCGTTGCTGCTCGGGCTGGCGCTGCCTATCACGGCGCTGCAGATTCTCTGGGTCAACCTGGTCAGCTCCGTGGTGTTGGCGATGGGCCTGGCCTTTGAACCGGCTGAAGCGGATGTCATGCAAAAGCCCCCCAGGCGCAGCGGTGAGAGCCTGCTGGATGCCTTTCTGGTCTGGCGTATCGTGCTGGTGTCGCTGCTGTTTCTCGGCGGTATCTTCGCCAGCTTCCAGTGGGCTATGCACGCCGGGCTAGGCGAGGCTGCGGCGCGCACCTTGGCTGTCAATACACTGGTGGCGATGGAAGTGTTCTATCTGTTCTCGGTGAGGTACCTGGACAGCCCTTCACTGACATTGCGCGGGGTGCTGGGCACGCCAGCGGTATGGATTGTTATCGGCTTGATCATGCTGCTGCAGTGGCTGTTCACCTATAGCGGCTTTATGCAGTCTTTGTTTAACACCGTGTCGCTCAGTTTCTCTGTGCTGCTATTGGCGCCGCTGGCCGGCATTGGCGTGTTGCTGGTGCTGGAACTGGAGAAGCGGGTGCGTCGCCTGTAGAGGGGATTGACGAAGCGTCCTGAAATAGCGTTTTATGGCGTGCGGTATGGCTTTTGATAACTGCGTCACATTCCCACTTGCGCTGGGCGGTGAATCGCTGCGGCGGTTCAAGAGCGAGTAGGGAATGGATTGTTTGAATATAACGCCAGGGATAGAGCCGGTTCGGCGCTTGACTGAGGGGAGTCAGGGTATTGCTGGATCTTAAAAAACAGTTGCAGGAAATGCAGGCGCACCTGGGGCTCAATCTGGCCGATATACGCCAGAGGATGAGTATCCTGGCGCTGCAGGACGCTCATTTGGCCCAGTTGTCAGAGCACTTGGCCGAGCTCGAAGAACTGCATCTGGCCTGTGTTGAAGCGCTTTATCAGTATCTCCGCCAATTTCCCGACCTTTCTCGCCAATCCGATTCTCCGGGCTTGCTGGCCAGCTTGCCGCAGCAGCGCCTGCGCTATTGCCAGCAACTGCTGCGTGGCCCCTACGATATGCAGCATGTGCGCCTGCGGTTACTGTCCACACTGGGAGAAGCGCGCGATCAACGGGAGCCCAGAAGCTCGATGGCGGCCTACCACTTCTACCTGCAATACATGCACGCGGCCTTGAATGATCGCTGGTCCGCCCGGCCGGACATCGCCCAGCGGTTGTATGGCTGCCTGCTCAAAGTGGTGTTTTTCGATATGAGCCTGGTGGTGGATACCCATGCAGCCGCCGCTAAGATAGCGCTGGAGGATAGCGAAGCACGCTTTGGGCGAGCAATGCTGGGTGCCAATGATGGTTTGTGGGAGTGGCAGGTGGATGACGATTGCATGCAGGTGTCCGATCGCTGGCTGAGCATGCTGGCGCTGGATGCCGATGCGGCCCCGCGAACCTTCAATGACTGGTTGTTGCGGATGCCGCTGAGCCACCGCGATGCCTTCCACCGGGCCGTCCAGCAGCATCTTGCCGGCGACGCGGCGCAATTGCATCTCGAATGCCAGTTGCGTGACAGCCGCGGCCATCTGATCTGGGTGCTGATTCGTGGCCTGCTCTGTGTCGACACCCATGGCCAGCGCTTGCTCGCCGGCTCGCAGACCGATATCAGTCAACGCAAGGCCGCAGAGTACGAGCTGGCTCACTCCGTTCTGCATGATCCGCTGACCGGCTTGCCGAACCGCCAGAGTATGGAAGAGCTCCTGCTGCAGGCGTTGCAGCGTCAGGCCAGGCCCGGCGCGCGGCATGCGGCGGTGCTGTTTATCAACCTGGATCGCTTCAAACTGATCAACGACAGTCTGGGCCACGACACGGGTGATCTAGTACTGATTCAGGTGGCCAATCGCATTGAGCGTTGCCTGCGCCCGGGCGATCACCTATGCCGGTTCGGTGGCGACGAGTTTGTCGTACTGCTCGATGATATGGCCGCTGCCAGTGATGCGGAGCTGGTGGCCAAGCAGATCATGGATGGACTGCACCTGCCGATTACCGTCAGCAATCGGCGGCTGATTCTTAGTGCGAGCATCGGTGTAGCCGCGCTGAAAGGCCAGCAGCACAGCCAGGACGCGTTGCGCGAGGCTGATCTGGCACTTGATCTGGCCAAGGCCTCAGGTAAAGCGCAGATGGCACTTTACAGTGATTCATTGCAACGTGACGCGCATTATCGGCTGGAGCTGGAGCATGCGTTGAGTGAGGCCCTGGCCCGTAATCAGTTTGAAATCCATTACCAGCCGATTGTCGAGGTGGCTGCCGCGCGCACCAGAGTGGTGGGTGTTGAAGCGCTTTTACGCTGGCGCCGGGGAGACCGGCTGGTGCCTCCGGATGAATTCATTTCGATACTGGAGGAAACCGGCGCCATCATCGAGGTGGGCGAATGGGTGTTGCGCGAAGCCTGCCGTCAGGTATTGCATTGGCATGGTCAGGGCCATCAGAAGCTGCGTTGCTCGGTCAACCTCTCCAGCCGGCAGTTGCAGGAAAGCGGCTTTGCCGAATCGGTTTTCCGGGTTCTGGAGGATACCGGCTTTCCGCCTACCAGCCTGGTGCTGGAGATCACCGAAACCCTGCTGATGCAGGACGGCCCGGAAACACTGGCTACCCTGCGTGAACTGGAAAGCCATGGAGTGCGCATCGCGCTGGATGATTTTGGTACCGGCTTCTCGTCCCTGGGCTATCTGCACCGTTACCCGTTGCATATCATCAAGGTCGACAAAAGCTTTATTACCAAAGCCGCAGGGGATGAGCGCCTGAAGGCCATCAGCCGCGCGATCATCGGGCTGGGCAAAGGGCTGCGCATGGATATCATCGCCGAAGGCATAGAAACCCCCGAGCAGATGGAATTCCTGCATGCCGAGGGCTGCCAGTTTGTGCAAGGCTACTGGTTTGGCCGGCCGCAATCCGCCGAAATGGTCAAGCCGCTACTCGACAGCATGCTCGACCCCGATTTCAACCGCAGCCCAACGCTGTCCGCACTCTTGCATTAGTTCTAGCGCAATATGGCAGGATTCCCCAGGCCATTGACGGCCGCCCACTCATACTCATCCATCCAGGCTTGCGGGTCCTGTTCCAGCACCTGCGCGGCCGCGACCAGTACATGAGCCCAGCTACAGCGATTGGCGAACAACATGCCGGCTTCATCCAGTGTGCCGCCCTGATTGATGTAACCCATTACCCGGCTATGGGACGGGGAGGGGAGCAGGTTGTGTAGGTGACCGCGCAACACCTCTGGGCGCATATGGGTAAGCATGACGCGGCGTTGCAGCGCTGCTGGAAACAGCTTTTCGGTCAGCTTTGGAGGCGCCGCGCAGCCGGCTTCAAGATGGTCGCGGGGTATGCTGAAGCGGCCGGGTTCCTGCAGGTAGACCAGCTTCCAGCTTTGACCGTGGGTGGTCAGACGCTGGCTGGCACGGAGCATCTCGCCCAGTTGGTAGCCACCATTGGCAATCAGCAGTACTGGTTCAGTGCCGCTGCGGTGCTCTGCCAGCAGAATGGCGCCCTGGTCCGCCAGTAGTTGCGCCTGCGCAGCGTCCATACGCACTGGGCTGTCGCGTTTGGCGATGACCATGCAGGCCAGTCGCCCGCGCGCCTGAAACACGCCAGGTAGCAGCGCCAGGGTACTGTTGTAATCGGCGGGGAAGAGCACACGCATGCCGTCGTGCATCTCGCCCAGCAGTGCTTCGCAGAAACTGGTGTCCTGGTGGGACTGTTCATTCTTGCCATTTTCCCAGGTGTGCGAAGTGGCAATCAATGGAAAGCCCAGCCAGTTTGCCGGGCGCCCAGCCAAACGCTGATGGCGGGCAAAAATCAGCTCCTGACGCACCGCACCCAGCATCTTCACGCAAAAGGCCTCATAGCTGGCAACCAAATTAAGCCCGCCCTTGTTGGCCAGGCAGGCCGAAACAACGGCCTCTTCGTTCAATGCGGTGATGATGCGCCCGTCAATTGCCTCAAGCTCACTTTCGGGATCGCAAACCCTGTGCTTTAACGCTTCAAGTACGCCGCCCAGGCGATTGCTTGCCAGTTCATCGGGGTTGCCTACCCGCGCGCGCAGGTCAGGATTGGCCTGGACCAGGGCGACAAAGAAGCGGTCTACCGCTTGCATCGGTGACAGGCTCTCATGGCTCCAGTCGACCACGGGAATCACTGGTTGCGCCGGATTGCGTGTTGCCAGCGGGTGATCACGTTCCAGTTTACGCCCGCTCGTCTGGTGATTAGCCAGCCGTTGGCGGGCGAGGTCCAGCGCCTCGGGGGCGACCCATAACTGCGTCGCATGCTGGTTGAACAGCTCCCGGGAGGGAGCGTGATGCCTGGGGTTACCGGGCAATGGCAGATTATGTGCGGCGTTCTCGCCAGCGCCGTAAAAGCCGAAGCCCTTGGTGGTTTCTGCAATGGCATAGGGGATAGGTAACGGATAACGCAGCACCCCATTACGGTATTCCTGTACGCGGCGCTGCAGCCGCTGCTCCATTTCCATCAGCGTACAAACGAAGGCAGCGGGATCGCGGCCGTCAAAGCGGATCGGGTCAAAACCGCAGCCGATGAGATGCTCGATAAAGCCATCGAGGCCTTTTTCGGTGCCCAGTTCGGTGCGCTGCTCTATGCGCCGGCCATTGGCGATCATCACCGGCAAGGCCACACCGCAATCCTCCGCTCGCCACCAGCGCGGAATCCAGTCGCTGCCGCGCTGCTCCTCTGCCGCGCCATCGGAGAGGAACGCGACCAGTGTCTCCCCGGGTAAGGGCATATGGGCATATTGTAGCTCGGCAAAGCCGAGATATCCGCCTTCGATAATGCCCCCTGCGGTATACGGGTTTACATGGCTGCCCAGGGGCGCCGCCGGCCGGCCGTCAGGCAATTGTGCGTAGCTGTAAAAGTCCTTCAGCAACTGATCCACTCCTGCGTTGCCGTTGTAGCGTCGGGCCTGCTCTGGGTGCAGGTTGCCGACCACGACATTGATGGCGTCAATCGCAGCCACGCAGTGACCCTGGCCCATCAACCAGCTGCGGGTCTGGCCGGTGAGGCTGTTGAGTGCAAGGTAGGCTGCATAGGCCGGCACCATATTCAGGGCGCCGCCGGTATGGCCTTCGGGCTTGGATTTGAAATCTTCCGCCGCCAGCGGGCTGCCATCCCTATGGCAGCGTTTCGCGTAGGTCATGTGTACCACCAACCAGAGCCCCGCTCTGGTAATCTGATCCAGTGCGGACATCATCTGGTAAACGGTCTCTACGTTGGGTTGCTGGCCACTCTGCGTCAACTGATGCGCCAGCCGATAAACTGCTGCCTGCGTCGCCGGGGTATGGACAATAACGCCCTGGCCCTCGCGCCAGTTGGCGAACGCCTGGGACTCTTCTGCATGCTCGTCGAGGGTGCTTTGCTCTGGCAATAGTTGGCTCACGTAGGGCTCCGGTAGAATTTCTAAAAGCGCAATATCCCTAGAGTATAGGTGCCGTCTGATGAGGTGTCGTGATCTGCGTCAAGCGCTGTACGAGTAAGCATCTGCGCCCGGCCGGATCCCTGCTATATTCATTGCGCATTAATCGGGATTTCGACAGCGCTTACTCTGCAGGCCGGCTTGTGCTGGCCGGGGTGAGATAGTCAGGCTAAAACAATAAAGGGATTCAACCATGCAGCGCTGGATATGGGTGTTTGTCGCGGGATTTCTCGCGGTTTTCTGTTTTCATCAGGTCGCTTTGGGGTTATTGCATGCGGCGGGAGTAGTGCCCTTCGCGCCGTTCAATCTGGCAGCGACCAAGCCGCTGGGCGTGCCTTCGGTCATATCCGGGGCGTTTTTTGGCGGGCTCTGGGCATTGGTCATGATTGCGCTGCTGGATCGCATTGGCAGCGGCATGATCTGGCTGAAGGCCGCGCTCTTCGGCGGCATAGTATTGACCTTGGTCGCCCTGTTGGTAGTGTTTCCGCTCAAAGGTATGGGGTTTGACATGGCGCAGTTGCCAGGGCGCTTTGTGATTGGCTTTATTCTAAACGCGCTCTGGGGCATCGGTACTATCGTGTTTATCCGGGTGCTGCCGCGTTAAAGCTACTGGTTTCGGGGCAGGTAACTGCCCCGAACTGCCGCAGTACTGCACCTTGAGCACTAAATCCGCTACAATGGCGGCTTTTTCCTGACGGGATTTGTCACCATGGAAATCAATCCGATTCTGAACACCATCAAAGATCTGCGTGGCCGCTCCGAGACCATTCGGGGGTATCTTTGACTACGATCACAAACATGATCGTCTGACTGAAGTTGAGCGTGAGCTGGAAGACCCCTCCGTATGGAACGAGCCCGAGCGGGCACAGGCGCTCGGCAAAGAGCGCGCGCAGCTGGCGCAGATTGTCGAAACCCTGGATGAAATGAGTTCAGGCCTGGCTGATGCTTCCGAATTGCTGGAGATGGCTGCCGAAGAGGAAGATGAATCTGCGGTCGCAGACATCGTCACCGAACTCGCCCGCCTGCAAGTCAGCCTGGAAAAGCTCGAGTTTCGTCGCATGTTCAGTGGCGAGATGGACCCGAACAACTGCTATCTGGATATTCAGGCCGGTTCCGGCGGCACAGAAGCCCAGGACTGGGCCAATATGCTGCTGCGCATGTATTTGCGTTGGTGTGATCAGCGCGGCTTCGAAACCGAAATCGTTGAACTCTCTGCCGGTGAAGTCGCGGGCATCAAGAGCGCGACTGTCTTTATCAAAGGCGAGTACGCCTTTGGCTGGCTGCGCACCGAGATTGGTGTTCACCGCCTGGTACGCAAGAGCCCCTACGACTCCGGCAACCGTCGCCACACCTCCTTTTCTGCGGTATTCGTTTCACCGGAAATCGATGACGATATCGAAATCGATATCAACCCGGCTGACCTGCGCGTGGATACCTATCGCTCACAGGGCGCAGGTGGTCAGCACGTTAACACCACCGATTCGGCCGTGCGTATCACCCACGTACCGACCAACACCGTGGTCAGCTGTCAGAGCCAGCGTTCGCAGCATGGCAACCGCGATACCGCGATGAAGATGCTCCGTGCCAAGCTCTACGAGCAGGAAATGATGAAGCGCAACGCGGCAGCGCAGGCGCTGGAAGATACCAAATCCGATATTGGCTGGGGCCACCAGATCCGTTCTTACGTGCTGGATCAGTCACGTATCAAGGATCTGCGCACCAACATCGAGAACAGCAACTGCAATGCGGTGCTGGACGGCGATCTGGACGAGTTTATTGAAGCGAGTCTGAAACAGGGCCTGTAAGGCCCGTTTCCTCGTCACCAGTCCGTGCCGCAGCAACAACCTTTGAATGACCGACTTTCTGGAATTCCCGACATGACCGATCAGCAGAATGACCCGCAAGCCCTCCCCGAGGAAGAAAACCGCCTGATTTCCCTGCGCAAGGAAAAGCTCGCGGCTGAGCGTGCCAAGGGCAACGCCTTCCCGAACCGTTTTCGTCGTGACAGTTATGCGGGTGATCTGCAGAAGACCTATGCCGACAAGACCAAGGAAGAACTGGCTGAAACCTTGATTCCGGTCAAAGTTGCTGGGCGCATCATGCTCAACCGTGGCGCCTTTATGGTGATCCAGGACATGACCGGGCGTATTCAGGTCTACGTTGATCGCAAGACTCTCCCGGCGGAGACGCTGGAGGCAATCAAGCACTGGGATATGGGCGATATCATTGCCGCTGAAGGCGTCATGGCGCGCTCCGGCAAAGGTGATCTGTATGTCAGCATGACCTCCGTGCAACTGCTGACCAAATCCCTGCGTCCGCTGCCGGACAAGCACCACGGCCTGACCGACACCGAGCAGCGCTATCGCCAGCGTTACGTCGATCTGATCGTCAACGAAGACACCCGTGACACCTTCCTGGTGCGCTCACGGGTGATTGCGCACATCCGCAAGTTTCTTGCCGAGCGCAACTTCCTGGAAGTGGAAACACCGATGCTGCAGACCATCCCTGGCGGTGCTGCGGCCAAGCCGTTCGAGACGCATCACAACGCGCTGGACTTGCCGATGTTCCTGCGGATCGCGCCGGAGCTCTACCTCAAGCGCCTGGTGGTTGGCGGCTTCGAGCGGGTGTTCGAGATCAACCGCAACTTCCGTAATGAAGGCGTCTCGACTCGGCACAACCCTGAATTCACCATGCTTGAGTTCTATCAGGCGTACGCTGACTACGAAGACAACATGGACCTGACCGAGGAATTGTTCCGCGAGCTGGCCATGGATGTGCTCGGCAGCACCGACGTGCCTTACCAGGGCAAGCTGTTCCACTTCGGCGAGCCCTTTGCGCGGCTTTCGGTATTTGATTCGATTCTCAAGTTCTGCCCTGATGTTAGCGCGGCAGACCTGCAGGACCTGGATGCAGCCCGCGCGATTGCCAAGAAAGCTGGCGCCGATGTGAAAGGCTTCGAGGGGCTGGGCAAGTTGCAGGTAATGATCTTCGAAGAGCGCGTCGAGCACCTTCTGGAACAGCCGACCTTCATCACCCGCTATCCGTTTGAGGTTTCACCGCTGGCGCGTCGCAGCGATGATGATCCGAGCGTGACCGATCGTTTCGAGCTGTTTATTGGCGGCCGCGAGATTGCCAACGCCTATTCGGAGCTTAACGATGCCGAGGACCAGGCCGAGCGTTTCCAGGCTCAGGTAGCGGACAAGGACGCTGGCGACGATGAGGCGATGCATTATGACGCCGATTTCGTCCGCGCTCTGGAATACGGTATGCCGCCGACGGCGGGTGAGGGTATTGGTATTGATCGGTTGGTAATGCTGCTGACGGATGCGCCTTCGATTCGGGATGTGATTCTGTTTCCGCATATGCGGCCTGAGGCCTGAGTTTCTGTTGTTTGGGATTTGGCGGGTGCAGGGAAACCTGATCGGGTTGTTTTGGGGTGAGTGCGAGGTTGGCCAGCCCCGGTGACGGACACGCTACAAGCCGTCCATGGGGCTCGGCGATGGCCATCCCTGGCCATCGACGGTCCGACACCGGGGCTGCCCAACCTCGCCTTTCGCAGAAGGTGCATCGATCAGGTTTCCGGCGAGCCGAACGGCAGGTTGAAGGCCTAGCAAGTGAGCGCAATTTGTTTTTGACGTTCGCTCGGAAATACTCATTGTCTACTGCGGTGCCGGGCAACCCCCAGGCTGGACCGTCGATGGCCAGGGATGGCCATCGATGAGCCCCATGGATGGCTTGCAGCGTGTCCAGCCTGGGGGTTGCCCGGCCGAGCGTTGCACTGCGCGTCAGGATAACCAACGCTGGAACTTGCATCGCAGACGTCAAAGCGTTGCACAAAGCCAAATATCACCATAATGTCGAAGCAAGGCGTTACGCCTTGATGACGTCACCAGCAGCAGGAACACTATGACGGTAAAACAGAGCGAACAGTACCAATTGGTCATCCGCAGCCTGTCTGACCGCATTGTCGAGGCGCAATCGCCGATACGTATTCTGGATGCGATCAAGTGGGACGACAGCCTGCGTGAAGAGTTCTTCCGCAAGCGCTGCAAAAGCCTTCCCGACGTGGGTCCCGACTATTACGCGCAGCGACCGCTAGGGTTCGACCCGGGCGTGATGCGCCAGGTATTCCAGGAAATCGAGCGGGATATCACCCGGCAGTTGGGCACATTCAATCCAGTTGGGCAGATCATGCGGCGCATGTGCAAGGAATACCGCATGGTCATCCGCATGCTCGAAGCGCGCGGCACCCCGGATATGGGCTTTATTTCCCAGGAGCTGTACGGCTCTGCCTCCGACGCCTTCCACGCCGGCGACCCGACTCTCACCGACCTGAGCATCATGCTCAGCGAATCACTGACCAATATCGGTACCGACCTGGGCCGAGAGCCCAAGATCATTGCCGCGCCCGAAGCGGTAGCGATTCTTCAGGAACGCATGAACCACGCGTTCCCGGATGACCAGGCGGTACGTGTATTCGAGTCCGACGGTATTGTTGCCGATGCCGCGGCGGGCGCCGATTACATCAAGATCCGCAGCGATGCGATGTTCAATGAACGCGATTTGAAAATTCTGGCCGTACATGAAGGCATGGTGCATGTGGCCACCAGTTTGAACGGCCAGCACCAGCCGATCTGTACCTTCCTGGCCAAGGGTCCGCCGTCCTCAACGGTTACTCAGGAAGGGCTGGCGATCTTGATGGAGGTGATCACCTTTGCCTCCTACCCGGCGCGCTTGCGCAAGCTGACGGATCGGACCCGGGCGATTCAACTGGCCGAGAGCGGTGGAGATTTTCTCGACGTGTTCCAGTTCTATCGCGAGCAGGACTATTCCAAGGAAAACAGCTATACCAATGCCAGCCGCGTGTTCCGCGGCTCCAGCAGCAATGGTTTGCCGTTCACCAAGGATCTGGCGTATCTGAAAGGCTTTATCCTGACCTACAACTATATCCAGCTGGCGGTGCGCAAAGGCAAGCTGCAGCAGATCCCATTGCTGTTTTGCGGCAAGACCACGCTGGAAGATATGCGCACCCTGGGGCAATTGGTGGAGGAGGGGCTGGTGGCGCCGCCGCGCTATTTGCCTGAGCCCTTTGCCGACTTGAATGCGTTGAGCGCCTGGATGTGTTTTTCCGGTTTTTTGAACAACCTCAGCCTCGATCGTATCGAAGCTGATTATGCCAATATTCTCTGAGGAATTATCTGTGAGTGAAGGCAAAGAGCTGAACAAGCTACCCCTGATTCTGACGTTTTTTGCGACCGTGTTTGCCACGGTCATGGTGCTGTATTTCTACGGCTATATGAACTTCAGCCGTGAAGAGCAGGGCATGTTGCTGGCCGAGTTCAGCCTGGTGACGGTCGGCTCGGCCGAGGCTGGGCAAATGCGCAGCCGCGCGGCCAATCAGGTGGCTGAATGTGTTGACGGTATCCTGGTGCTGCATGACAACCGGCATAACGGTTTGTCTGGTCTGCTGGTCGATGATCGTCAGCGCGTGGTGCGTTGCAATGCCCAGACGGTACCGGTTGCGGAGTAACTGTTATGGCAACAACTATGGCAACCACTACGGGAACCAGAGCTGAGCGCAAGGTAGCACTGGAGGCGGGCTGGAAAGCAGCCTTGGGTGACGAATTCGACAAGGCCTACATGCAGGATCTGCGCGCCTTTCTGTTAGCTGAAAAGGCCGCTGGCAAGGTGGTGTTTCCGCCCGGCCCGCTGATTTTCAATGCGTTGAACAGTACGCCGCTGGACCAGGTCAAGGTCGTGATTATTGGCCAGGACCCTTACCACGGGCCGGGTCAGGCGCACGGCTTGAGCTTTTCTGTGCCACCGGGCATACGACCGCCCCCGTCGCTGCAGAACATCTTCAAGGAGCTGCAGCGCGACCTTGAATTGCCCATTCCCGCGCACGGCTGTCTGCAGAGCTGGGCAGAGCAGGGCGTATTGCTGCTCAACGCGGTATTGACCGTCGAGCAGTCCAATGCCGGGGCGCATGCCGGCCGCGGCTGGGAGGTATTTACCTCGAAGGTGATCGAGATAGTCGCTCGGCAGCATGAGCATCTGGTGTTCATGCTGTGGGGCAGCTATGCGCAGAAGAAGGCGGCCCAGGTCGACCTTTCCCGCCACAAGGTATTGACCTCCGTGCATCCGTCACCGCTATCCGCGCATCGCGGCTTTATCGGTAACGGGCATTTTTCTGCGGCCAATGCCTATTTGCAGGAGCAGGGTCGGCAGCCGATTGACTGGCGTCTGCCGCAGAGCGCAGTCTAGAATTATTGGTTAATTTGTTTATTCGTTGTTCAGGAGTGCCCCATGGATCATGCTTTGCAACCCTATACCGCGCTGGTGCCACGTACTGACAAACTGGTCGTGCAGAAGGTCGGGCATACGGCGCTGGTGACGATCGATAATCCTCCAGCCAACACCTGGGATACCGACACCCTGCACGGGCTGGTGGAGTTGGTAGGTCATCTGAGTGCTGACCCGGAGATCTACGCACTGGTGATCACCGGGCGCGGTGAGCGCTTTTTCTCTGCCGGGGCGGATCTGAAATTGTTTGCCGATGGCGACAAAGGCCGCGCTCGGCTGATGGCCCGGCTATTCGGCCAGGCATTTGAGGCCTTGCGGGATTTTTCCGGTGTGTCCATTGCCGCGCTGAACGGTTACGCAATGGGCGGTGGTCTGGAGTGTGCGTTGGCCTGCGATATTCGCATCGCCGAACGGCAGGTGCAGATGGCGCTGCCTGAGGCCAGCGTCGGGCTGTTGCCTTGTGCCGGCGGCACTCAGGCATTGGCCTGGCTGGTCGGCGAGGGCTGGGCCAAGCGGATGATACTGTGCGGCGAGCGCATAGATGGCGTTAAAGCCGAGCGTATTGGGCTGGTTGAAGAGGTGGTTGAGCAGGGCCAGGCAGTAACCACGGCGCTACGCCTTGCGGCGCAGGTTGGTAGACAAAGCCCGTTGGCCGTCAAAGCCTGCAAGGCGCTTATTCAGGGTGCGCGCCAGCAACCCTTGAATAGTCTGCTGGCGCAGGAGCGGGAGCGCTTTGTTGACCTGTTCGATCATGAAGATACATTGGAGGGCGTCAACGCCTTCTTTGAAAAGCGCCCGCCGCAGTGGCGTAATCAGTGACCCTTGGCGTTTCTCGCTGAGGGTTTCAATTACCCCAGCAGTGCCATAGCCGCTTCCATTTCCGCGGACAGGTCTTCTTCTTCACCATCACTGTCCTGGCTGATGCCCAATTTGGCAAAGGCCGGGATGGTATTCCAGTCCATCTGCGCCAGCGGGTGCTCGCTGTTCAGGCTTTGCAGCATGGCTACCTGAACGATATCGGCGTAATCCACACTTGAGGAGTTACGGCTGAAATCCAGGTGCTCGGTAGGTACGTGGCGCAGCGGCACGGGAAAGTCCCAGGCGGCCAGAATGCGATCGCCGATGATCGGGTGAATACGTTCGATTACCAGATCAAGACTGGCTGAGTCCGCCAGTAACTGGTCGTTTTCTTCCGCATAACTGAGAATCGGCAGTACGCCAATCTGGTGCACCAAGCCCGCCAGCGTAGCCTGGTCCGGCTTGAGCTTGGTGTAGTGGCGGCACAGTACATGGCTGATACCGGCGACCTCGGTACTGCGCGCCCAGACTTCACGCATCTTGCGGTCAATCACGTCCGAGGTGGCCTGGAACATCTGCGCCATGGCCAGGCCCGTAGCCAGGTTGGCGGTATAGGCGATACCCATGCGATTGACCGCCATGCTCAGGTCGGTGATCTCCTGACGGGTGCGCAACAGGGGACTGTTGACTACCTTGATCAGTCGGGCACTGAGCGCGGCGTCATTGCTGATCTCACGGACCAGCAAAGCAATATTGACGTCGGGATCCTCAGCGGCTTCACGTACCCGTAATGCCACCTCCGGCAGGGTAGGCAGAACCAGTTGGTCCTTTTCGATGGCTTGGATCAACTCATCCTGTACGCGCTGGGCCAAATCGGTCATGGGTTGTTTCCTTGTTCAGTTCGCTGTGCCGACTTCGCTGTCGGCCAGTTGTTTATCATAAGGCAGGTCGGCGAGGGTCAGTAGCGGCCCTTCGGCATCCTTTGCTGATAGTGCCTCCAATTGTGCCGCATCTTTTTGCAATACGGCCAATATTTCTACCCCCGCGCCTGCGTGAGCACTCATGACGACTTCGCCAAGCGTCTGCCCAGTGGCAGGATTGACGATCGGGGTGCCGGCCGGCAGGGCCGCGTCGCCGGCCATCAATAGTCTGAACATACGCCGCTTTAGCTTGCCGAGATACTGCATACGCGCGACGATTTCCTGGCCGGTGTAGCAGCCCTTTCTGAAGCTGACCGCGCTGAACAATTGCAGGTTGAGCATCTGCGGGATAAAACTCTCGCGGGTGGCTGCGCTGATCTGCCCCAGACCAAGGCGAATCTGTTGCAGTTGCCAGTCGTTCAGGGTGCCGGCGGGAACCCTGCTCAGCAGCAGATCCACAGTATGTGAAGCGTTATCAGCCGGTAACCAAATTTCAACTCGGTCTGCACCTGGGACGCGGATCGTCGTGCCCTGGGAGGTTATGGCAACCTGATCGACAGAGTCAGCCAGCGCGAGGCCAGCATGTTCAAGCGCTCCGGCGGCATCCGGGCCCCACAGGCCAAATCGGACCCAGTCATCGCTGGCATCGCTGATTGTCGTTTTGAAGAACACCGCGTACTTGCCCAGATCGGCGCGCTGGGTGTCCAGCACGTCCTCGTGTAGTGCCAGCAGGTAACTGTCTTCGCTGTTCCGTAACATGCGAAAACTCGACTGTACACGGCCCTTGGGATTGCAGCGGGCGCCGAGCGTGCTGCCGGGATTGGTCAGCAGATCCAGGTCACAGGTCAGTTGCCCTTGCAGGAACCGCTTTGCATCGGCACCTGTTACCGAAAGAACGCGCTCGTGGGATAGCCAGCTCATGCCGGAGGCAGGCAGGGCTGCCGAATGTTGCTCGGTTTCGGGAAAGCGCTCGGTTAAAAGGTGGTTCAATTGGCTAATTTCGCTCATGAGACTCAAATTGTCGGGTGCAAGGTGTGTGGTCATGTTGTCTGGTGTAGTCAGCTGTTACATCATAGGACTATGGTGCATGCTTGTCAGTGTCGCCCTGCGCCTATAATGAACTAGCTGCGCTCAAGGGCGCTATCAATCCGTTGCGGAGATGTTTGATGTCGGCCGATATAGAAATGAAACGTTTGTTCTGGCACAGCCGTCGCGGCATGCTGGAGCTGGATGTGCTCCTGCTGCCTTTTTTGCAGGAAGCCTACAGCGATCTGGAGGCCGCAGACAAAGAGCGTTTCAGCAAGTTGCTGACCTGCGAAGATCAGGATATGTTCGGCTGGTTCATGCAGCGTAGTGAGCCCGACGACCCCGACCTTAAACGAATGGTAAGGATGATACTGGACCGTGTTCAGCCAAACTGATTACCTGCTTTTACAACGCCAGCCATCACGCTTTCTGGGCGTGGTATTGGTGCTGGCTTCCCTGCTTGCGGCTTTTGCACTGTACCGCAGTGCCATGCCTGGCATGCTGGCGGCGGGGATGATGCTGGTGCTGGCGGGGCATGCCCTCTGGGTATGGCCGCGTCAGGTCAGCCTGCGGCATGCCAGTTCGGTAACAGGCCTGCGTTTTGATAGCGAGGGTTGGCATGTCTTGCGTCGTGATGGCTCCGAGGCCAGCGCCCGCTTGCTGGCTGATACCTTTGTCAGCGCTTTCCTGACCGTTGTGCGTTTGCGCGAGCCGGGGCGCTGGTGGCCGGTATCGGTCGTATTGCCCCCGGACGCGGCGGCCGAGGAGGCCCTGCGCCGGTTGCGCCTGCGCTTGCGCTTCAGTCGGCAGCGTTGGGTGGCTGCAGAATAGTATCTTCAGCCTCAGGCAGCAGGCCGGGATAATCCAGGGTGTAGTGCAGCCCACGGCTCTCACGGCGCTGCATGGCGGACTGGATGATCAGATCGGCCACCAGTGCCAGGTTGCGTAGTTCAAGCAGGTCGCGGGTAACCGTGTAATTGCTGTAGAACTCGTGGATTTCCGCTCGCAGCATATCCACCCGGTGTTTGGCACGCTGTAGTCGCTTGCTGGTGCGAACGATCCCCACGTAGTCCCACATGAAACGCCGTAACTCTTCCCAGTTGTGCGAGATGATCACATCCTCGTCCGAGTCGGTGACCTGACTTTCGTCCCAGCGTGGCAGGTTGACCGGCATGGGGTTATTGTCGAGTTGCTGCAGAATGTCCTGACTCGCCGAGCGGCCATACACGATACATTCGAGCAGCGAGTTGCTGGCCATGCGGTTGGCGCCGTGCAGGCCGGTGAAGCTGGTCTCGCCAATGGCGTAGAGCGCGTTCAGATCGGTCCGCCCGTTCGCGTCGACCATGACCCCGCCACAGGTATAGTGAGCAGCCGGTACCACCGGGATAGGCTCACGGGTGATGTCGATGCCGAATGCCAGGCAACGTTCATATACCGTAGGGAAGTGACTACGGATAAAGTCGGCAGGCTTGTGGCTGATATCTAGAAAGACACAATCCAGACCCAGGCGCTTCATCTCATGGTCAATCGCCCGGGCGACGATATCCCGTGGGGCCAGTTCAGCGCGTTGATCAAAACGCGGCATAAAACGCTGGCCGTTGGGCAGCTTGAGCAGCGCACCTTCGCCCCGCAGGGCCTCGGTTACCAGAAAGCTTTTGGCCTTGGGGTGGTAGAGGCAGGTGGGGTGGAACTGGTTGAATTCCATGTTGGCCACCCGGCAACCCGCCCGCCAGGCCATGGCAATGCCGTCGCCGGAGGCGCCGTCGGGGTTGCTTGTATACAGGTAAACCTTGCTCGCGCCACCACTGGCCAGCACCGTGAAACGGGCTGCGCAGGTTTCGACGTGGCCACTGCTGCGATTGAGAATGTAAGCGCCCAGACAGCGCTCGCCCGGCAGGCCCAGCTTGTCCGTGGTAATGAGATCGACGGCGACGCGATTTTCCAGCAACTCTATATTGGCGTGCGCCTGGGCCTTGAGCAGCAGCGTATTGAAAATTGCCGCACCCGTGGCATCAGCAGCATGAATGATACGGCGATGGCTATGGCCGCCTTCCATGGTCAGATGAAAATCATCACTCTCGCTGCCATCTTCGCGAGTCTCGCGAGTGAAGGGTACGCCTTGCTCGATCAGCCAGCCGATCGCCTCGCGGCTGGTGCCAACGATCTGCCTGACGGCATCTTCGTGACATAAACCGCCACCGGCTTCGAGGGTGTCCTGTACATGCGCGTCAACCGTGTCGGTATCGTCCAGCACCGCTGCTACACCGCCCTGGGCCCAGAAAGTCGAGCCTTCGGATAGCTGCCCTTTGCTGATAACACCAATGCGCATATGGTCTGCCAGATGCAGAGCCAGGGTCAGCCCGGCAGCGCCGCTGCCGATTACCAGTACGTCATATTGCAGTGCGTGTGTCATGGTGCTCCGAACAGCTCAGGCAGGGGCAGTTGTGCAAGCTTGGCCGGGTAGTATATAGAAGCAATCTGTCAGGCAATACTCCAGGCGCTACAAGAGGTTTCCGCAACGGGCTCGATAATTGCTATGATTTGCACTGAATAAAGGATTAGGGCGTGGAACTTTTGACAAGCCGCCCGCTCATATAGCTGAACCTGACGAGGGGAGAACTTTTGCTTACATTGCGGGTCTATCACTACAAGGCGGGGCTTAAGCCTTCGCGCTGCTCTCGGGAGCCGCTCAATGACTGAGCAGACCGATCAGCAATTGGTCGAACGGGTTCAGCGTGGTGACAAGCGAGCTTTTGATCTTCTGGTGCTTAAATACCAGCACAAGATCCTCGCACTGGTTACCCGTTTTGTGCACGACAGCCATGAGGCTCAGGACGTTGCGCAGGAAGCTTTTATCAAGGCTTACCGTGCCCTGGCCAATTTTCGTGGCGACAGTGCCTTTTACACGTGGTTGTATCGCATTGCGATCAACACAGCGAAAAACTATCTGGTGGCCCGTGGTAGACGCCCGCCAGATTCGGATATAGCGGCCGATGAGGCTGAGTACCATGATGGCGACAGCGCCCTCAAGGATATTCACTCGCCGGAGCGGGACATGTTGCGCAACGAGATTGAGCAGATGATCAATCGCACCTTGCAGCAACTGCCCGATGATTTGAGAACGGCTCTAACTTTGCGTGAATTTGAAGGTCTGAGCTATGAAGATATTGCTGCAGTAATGAGTTGCCCTGTGGGTACGGTCCGATCCCGTATCTTCAGAGCTCGTGAGGCAATCGATAAAGCACTCAAGCCACTGATCGAAGATTGATCAAGCTCTGAGTGTTTAATACAGCAAGTCCCCGTAATGGGCCACTAGCAGAGGTAAAGCGATGAGTAATCAATCCTTGCAGGAGTCTATCTCCGCGCTGATGGATAACGAAGCGGATGAGCTGGAAATCCGTCGCGTGCTTCAGGCCAGCGAAAGCGATCCCGCACTGCGTAGCACCTGGGATCGCTATCAAATGGCGCGATCTATCATGCACAAAGAGCCTTGGCAGCCGAAGGTTGATCTGTCTGCTGGTATTTCTGCTCTTATTGCTGATGAAGCAGTCCCAGTAGCGGTCGAGTCCAAATCGCCGCGTGTATGGCAGAACCTGAGCCGTCTCGCTGTTGCTGCCTCGGTGACCTTGGCGGTACTGGTGGGCGTGAACATGTTCAATCAGGACGGTTCGCCAGCAGAGTCTGGTATGGTCGCTGACCTGCCGCCTGCGGCATCTTCTCCCGTCACCGTGGCGCCTGTCTCTTCACAGCCCTCTCAGGGTGGTGCAGTGTTGGCTGGCTTTTCTCAGCCCCAGCTGAACGGTGATGCAAATGCCGAGCAGAAAGCGCCTTCCGCTTGGCAGGAGCAGCGTATTGGCACTTATTTGCGCCAGCACGCCGAGCACAGTTCGCGCTTCGAAGCACCGCAACTGCTTCCTTATGCACGGGCGGCTAGTCTGGAAAACCAATAGGTGCGACGGATGTCAGCAACACGGCAATTAACGCTATGGGGAGCCTCTGTAGCGGCTCTGTTTCTGACGTCGCCTGTTTTCGCCGAATCGGCTGTTGCTCCGGAGCCAAACGCTCTGCTTGAGCGCATGGTCGATGCTGCACAGCAGCAGAGCTATCATGGCTCATTCGTTTATGAGCGCAGCGGCAGCTTCAGTACGCATCAGGTCTGGCTCCAGCATGATGGTGATCAGACCAGTGAACGGCTGCTGCAGACCGATGGGCAGCCGCAAGAGTGGCTGACCCGTAACGGTGATGTTGTCTGTACCAGCTCTCTGGCGCAACCCGCTGGCTGGAGAGAAACAGATCAGCTCGCTGAGCAGCTTGAGTTGTTGCATAACTGGTACACCCTCCAGGTGCTAGGCAGCACTCGAGTCGCAGATCGCTCTGTATTCGTATTGGCAGTCAAACCCCGTGACCCCTATCGCTACGCCTTTGAGCTGTATCTGGATCAGGAAACCGGATTGTTGCTCAAATCCTTGCTGATCAATGAGCGCAGCGTCCTTCTCGAGCGTTTTCAATTTACTTCCCTTGAGCTTGGCCAGGTGCCAACCGAGTCATTGCAGACCAGTGGCGTGTGTCTGCCGCTGCAATCCACAGCCAACAATGTTGCCGGTCAGGCGGATGTGGGTGAGGATTGGGTGCCAGGCTGGTTGCCCCCTGGCTTTGTTCTCGGCCACCGGGAAGTACGCCAGTTGGACGGTGGGTCTGGTGAGTTGATTACGCAGGTATACACCGACGGTCTTGCGCGCCTGACCTTGTTTGTCGAGCCTCTCGGCGAAGAGGGCATAGCTGATGATCTTAGAGCGCAGCTCGGGCCGACAGTGGCAATCAGCCGCAAGCTCGTGCGTGCTGAGGGTGATTATCTGGCCACTGTGGTAGGTGAGCTGCCGGGTGCTGCGGCTGAGCGCATAGCGGATTCCCTGGCCCCCGATTTCGATGGGGCTGGCGGTGATTGAGGAGCAGGGCAGAGTCGTTAGTGTTGAGCCGGGCAGCGCCTGGGTCGAGACTGTTCGTCAAAGTACCTGCGGCAGCTGTCAGGCACGCGCAGGTTGTGGCCAGGCATTGTTGCAACGCCTCGGCTCTGGCGCCCGCCAGGGTTTTATCCGCGTGCTCTGTGATATCCCGCCGCGGGTGGGTGACCAGGTGGTCATAGGTCTGCCCGAGAACGCCGTTGTCAAGGCGTCGATTTCTATGTATATCTTGCCTCTGGTGGGACTTTTCAGTGCCGCCATTCTGGCCGACAGCGCAGGCTTGGCTGAACCCTTGATTATTCTGTCTGCTCTTTTCGGTCTGGCTTCGGGGTTTGTGGGCGTACGCATTTATGCCTGGCAACAACGCAGTAACCCGGATTTGCAGCCACGTATTCTGCGTATACTGCCCTCCAGTGGCATCGCAAACAGCGAGACTCTGCTGGCGATGCACTGAGACCCTCACTTTTATTAGGAGATCAAGTGCACATGTTGTCAACGCAACGCTGGATGGTAGCGGTAGTCGGCTCGCTGGTGCTGAGCTGGAGCTCGCTGGGCATGGCGCAGGGGCTGCCCGACTTTACCGAGCTGGTCGAGGAAGTCTCTCCCGCCGTGGTGAATATCAGCACTAGCCAGAAAGCCCCGGTGGCTCGTTCTGGCGCGGTGCCAGGCATGCCCGATCTGGAAGGCATGCCGCCGATGTTCCGTGAATTCTTTGAGCGCGGTTTCCCGCAGCAAGGTCCGCAGGCCCCCCGTGAGCGCCAGGCTCCACAATCTCTTGGTTCGGGTTTTATCCTGTCCAAGGATGGTTACGTTCTGACCAATAACCACGTTATCGCAGGTGCTGACGCCATTTTTGTTCGGCTGTCCGATCGGCGTGAGCTGCAGGCCGAGTTGGTTGGTGCCGATCCTCGTTCCGACCTGGCGCTGTTGAAGATCGACGCCGGCGATGATCTGCCCGTGGTGCGTATGGGCAACTCTTCCGAGCTCAAGGCAGGCGAATGGGTGCTGGCCATCGGTTCGCCCTTTGGCTTTGATTATTCGGTTACAGCCGGCATCATCAGTGCCAAGGGCCGCAGCCTGCCGAACGAAAGCTATGTTCCCTTTATCCAGACCGATGTGGCTATCAACCCGGGTAATTCTGGCGGCCCGCTGTTGAATCTCGACGGTGAAGTCATCGGGATCAATTCTCAGATCTTTACCCGTTCCGGTGGTTTCATGGGCCTGTCGTTTGCCATCCCCGTTGATGTGGCGCTGGATGTGGTCGAACAGATCAAGGAAAACGGCAGTGTTCAGCGTGGCTGGTTGGGTGTGGTGATTCAAGAGGTCAGCAAGGATCTGGCCGAGTCATTCGGGCTGCCCAAGCCCGCTGGCGCACTGGTTGCCCAGACGCAACCGGACGGCCCTGCCGATAAGGGTGGCTTGCAGGTGGGAGACGTGATCCTGCGCTTCAACGGTCAGGAAATCATCATGTCCTCCGATTTGCCGCATGCGGTGGGCCGGGTTCGCCCTGGTGAGGAGGCCACGCTTGAAGTCATGCGCGACAAGAAGCGCCAGACCCTGAAGATGGAAATTGGCGCCTTGCCCGAGGATGACAGTGTTGCTTCAGTGACACCGCCCAGCAGCGCGCCGACCGACAAGGTGGATAACCGGTTGGGCGTGGTCGTGGCTGATTTGACCGACGAACAGAAGGGCGCGCTGGATGTGAACGCCGGCGTCATGATTCGTGAGGTCCGCCAGGGCCCTGGCGCCATGGTGGGCTTGCGTAATGGCGATATCATTACCAATCTTGACAACCAGCCAGTGCAATCGGTCAGTGAGTTCGAGAAAATCACCGCCGATTTACCCACCAACAGGTCAGTCTCCATGCGCGTGATTCGCCAGGGCCGGGCCAGTTACATCACCTTTCGGCTAGCCAGCTAAGCAGTCACTTGGCGGCCCGACAAGTCGGGCCGCGTTGGTCTGCACCGCATCGCCGGCAACGGGGCGCGCAATAGCGCTCTACGGCATATTCGGGTACACTCGCGGGCTGTTTTCGGGGGAAGCCATCCCCCTTCCATTGCGACAGCCTGCATGGCTGGCAATCTTGCAATCAAGTCTGGATGATCCCTGTAGTGAGTGACCTAAGCCTAATCCGTAATTTCTCGATCATTGCGCACATTGATCATGGTAAGTCGACCCTGGCTGACCGTTTTATTCAGATATGCGGGGGCTTGGCTGATCGCGAGATGGCCGAACAGGTACTTGACTCGATGGATCTGGAGCGCGAGCGCGGGATCACCATCAAGGCCCACAGCGTCACGCTCTACTACACCTCCAAAGTAGACGGCAAAACCTATCAGCTGAATTTCATCGATACTCCCGGCCACGTCGACTTCCATTATGAAGTCAGTCGCTCGCTGGCCGCCTGCGAGGGCGCGTTGCTCGTGGTTGACGCTGCGCAGGGTGTAGAGGCGCAGTCGGTAGCCAACTGTTATACCGCTATCGAGCAGGGCCTTGAGGTCATGCCGGTGTTGAACAAAATTGACCTGCCGCAGGCCGAGCCGGAGCGGGTCATGGCAGAAATCGAGAGTGTCATTGGTATTGATGCTACCGATGCTGTGGTCTGTAGCGCCAAGAGCGGGCTGGGCGTCGAAGATGTGCTGGAGCGCCTTATTCAGGTCATTCCTGCGCCGGTCGGTGAGCTGGATGCGCCGCTGCAGGCGTTGATCATCGACTCCTGGTTCGACAATTATCTGGGTGTGGTCTCGCTGGTGCGGGTAAAGCATGGCCGGATCAAGAAGGGCGACAAAGTGCTGGTCAAGTCGACTGGCAAGATCCACCAGGTCGACAGTGTGGGTGTATTCAACCCCAAGCACAGTGAAACAGCGGATCTCAAGGCCGGTGAAGTGGGCTTTATCATCGCCGGTATCAAGGATATCCACGGTGCACCGGTCGGCGATACCCTGACGCTGTCCAACACCCCTGATGTCGATATGCTGCCCGGTTTCAAGAAGGTCAAGCCGCAGGTATTTGCTGGCTTGTTCCCGGTCAGTTCTGAAGATTTCGAAGATTTTCGTGAGGCGCTGTCAAAGCTCACCCTGAACGACGCCTCCCTGCACTATGAACCTGAAAGCTCCGAGGCGCTGGGTTTTGGCTTCCGTTGCGGCTTCCTCGGCATGTTGCACATGGAGATCATCCAGGAGCGCCTGGAGCGCGAATACAACCTGGACCTGATCACGACCGCACCCACGGTAGTTTTCGAGGTGGTGAAGAAAGACGGTAGCGTTCTCTATGTGGACAACCCGTCGCGCCTGCCCGACCCTTCGATGGTTGAGGAAATGCGCGAGCCGATCGTGCGGGCCAATATTCTGGTACCCCAGGATCACCTGGGCGCGGTTATCACCCTCTGTGTTGAAAAACGCGGTGTGCAGCACGACATGCTGTTTCTGGGTACGCAGGTTCAGGTTATCTATGATCTGCCGATGAATGAGGTGGTACTCGACTTCTTTGACCGCCTGAAGTCGGTAAGCCGTGGTTACGCGTCGCTGGACTATGCCTTTGAACGCTTCCAGACCGCCCGGCTGGTGCGCCTTGACGTGCTGATCAATGCGGAAAAGGTCGATGCCCTGGCATTGATCGTGCACCGCGACAATGCGGCTTACAAAGGTCGGCAACTGGTCAGCAAGATGCAGGAGCTGATTCCCCGGCAGATGTTTGATGTCGCGATCCAGGCTGCCGTCGGAGGGCAGATTGTGGCCCGATCAACGGTCAAGGCGCTGCGCAAGAACGTGATCGCCAAGTGTTATGGTGGCGATGCCAGCCGGAAGAAGAAGCTGCTGGAAAAGCAGAAGGCCGGCAAGAAGCGCATGAAGCAGGTAGGTAACGTTGAAATCCCCCAGGAAGCCTTCCTGGCGGTACTGAAAGTAGACAACTAGGGATAGTCAAACGGGCTCGATTATGCATATCAATTTTCCACTGCTGTTGGTATTGGCAGTTGCTGTTTCGGGTTTTCTGGCCCTGTTGGACGTGCTCTGGTTTGGCCCTCGCCGGCGCCGTGCCGTGGCCGCCTATGATTCTGCAGTGGATATTCCCGATCCGACTACGCTCGCGCGTCTGGAGAAGGAGCCGCTGCTGATCGAGTACGGCAAGTCCTTTTTCCCTGTGCTGCTGGTGGTCCTGGTACTGCGCTCCTTTCTGGTTGAGCCCTTTCAGATTCCTTCTGGATCGATGAAGCCGACGCTGGAAGTGGGCGACTTTATTCTGGTCAACAAGTTTGCCTACGGCATCCGCTTACCAGTGCTGGACATGAAAGTTATTCCGGTCAATGACCCGCAGCGTGGCGACGTCATGGTCTTTCGTTACCCGAATGACCCTCGCATCAACTACATCAAGCGGGTGGTTGGTTTGCCCGGTGATACCGTGCGCTACGCGGGTAAACAGCTGATTATCAACGGTGAACGGGTGCCCCTGAAGCCGGTGCGTCTGGAGCGGGATGATGAAGTCCCCACCGGGCACCCGCTCTATGCCCGCGCTGAAGTAGAAGTGTTCCAGGAGAAGCTGGGTGATGTCGAGCATCTGGTCAGGCAGAAAAGTCTGTCTCAGACGCCGGCGGCCAAAGAGTGGCGAGTGCCGGAAGGACATTACTTTATGGTCGGCGACAATCGCGACAATTCCAATGACAGCCGCTACTGGAACGCTGAAGATATGCCAAGGGAGTTGTGGGGAATGGTTCCGGACAACTATATTGTAGGCAAGGCATTTGCCGTATGGATGCACTGGCCTGAGCCGAAGCTGAGCAACCTGCCGAATTTTTCCAGGGTAGCCCTTATCCACTGAGGGAAAGGGCGGATACCAATAACACTAACAACGGACGTCACGAGGTTATCCATGCGCCATTCCCAGAAAGGCATGTCATTTTTCGGTTGGTTGGCAGTCATTGCGCTGATCATCTTCGGGCTGGTCATCGTCATGAAGCTTGCGCCCATTTACATGGAGCATTTCACCCTGCGCAAGATCGTCACAGAGGTGAACGAGGATCCGACGATCAAGATTGCCTCGCTGCGCGATTTCCATAGCCATATCGACAAGGGCATGCAGATCAACAGCATCCGCGATATCAAGGCCAAGGACGCGATCACCATTACCCCCGCCGGTACTGATGCCTATACGGTCGTGATCAAGTATGAAGTGCGCTCGCCCATAATTCAAAACGTGGACGCTCTCGTCCACTTCGATGAAACCCACATAATCAGACCGCTTAAGTGATAAACAAGTTAGACCGGCTGGAACGTAATATCGGCTATAGCTTCAAGGACCCGGAACTGCTGATCCTGGCCTTGAGCCATAGAAGTCTGGGTGGGCGCAACAATGAGCGCCTGGAATTTCTGGGCGACTCCATTCTGAATTTCGTCGCTGCAGAAGCACTGTTCGAGCGCTTCCCGCAGGCACGTGAAGGTCAGTTGTCCCGCCTGCGCGCACGCCTGGTCAAGGGCGTGACCCTGGCCGAACTGGCCAAGGGCTTCGAGCTCGGCGAGTATCTGCGCCTGGGCTCAGGTGAATTGAAAAGCGGTGGCTTTCGCCGTGAATCGATTCTGGCCGACGCAACCGAAGCCATCATCGGCGCGATCTATCTGGAGAGCGGCCTGGAAGCTGCCCGCGAGCGCGTGCTGTATTGGCTGCGTGAGCATATCGCGACCTTGACGCTGGTCGACAACAACAAGGATCCCAAGACCCGGCTGCAGGAGTATCTGCAGTCGCGGCAATGCGAGTTACCCCGCTACGAAGTGACTGAAAGCAGTGGCGAAGCCCATTGCCGGACCTTCCGTGTCGAATGTCATGTAAGCCCGTTGACCGAACCGACCTTTGGTGTTGGCAACAGCCGACGCCTGGCGGAACAGGTGGCGGCGCAAAAAGCCCTGATTGATCTGGGCGTGGAGAAAGCAGATGAGTGACAGTAACCCCCGTTGTGGCTATGTGGCCATTGTAGGCCGGCCTAATGTGGGCAAGTCGACTCTGCTCAATCACGTGCTGGGCCAGAAGCTGGCCATTACCTCGCGCAAACCCCAGACCACCCGGCACACCATGCTCGGGATCAAGACCGAGGGGGCTGTGCAAGCGATCTACGTGGATACCCCCGGCCTGCACAAGGACAACGACAAGGCGCTCAACCGCTTCATGAACAAGAGCGCCAGCCAGGCGCTGCGGGATGTCGACGTGGTGCTCTTTGTTGTCGATCGGGTGCGTTGGACCGATGAAGACCAGATGGTGCTGGAGAAGGTGCGCTACGTCACCTGTCCGGTACTGCTGGTGGTCAACAAGCTTGACCGCATGGACGACAAGAAAGACATGCTGCCACATCTGGAGTGGCTGGCCACCCAGTTGCCCGAGGCTGAAATCGTCCCGGTGTCCGCCCTGCATGGGCGCAATATCGATCAGCTGGAACAGTTGATTGCCGAGCGCCTGCCAGAGGGTGAACACTTTTACCCGGATGACCAGATAACGGATCGCAGTTCACGTTTTCTGGCAGCCGAGCTGGTGCGTGAAAAGGTCATGCGCCAACTGGGTGCCGAGATTCCCTACCAGGTCACGGTCGAGATCGAGCAGTTCAAGCAGGAAGGCAAGATCTTGCATATTCATGCGTTGATTCTGGTTGAGCGCGATGGCCAGAAAAAGATCATTATCGGTGATGGCGGCGAGCGCATGAAGAAAATCGGCCAGGAAGCGCGGCTGGACATGCAGAAGTTGTTCGGCAGCAAGATCATGCTCAACCTTTGGGTCAAGGTAAAACGCGGCTGGTCGGACGACGAACGCGCCCTGAGTTCGCTTGGTTACAACTTCGACAGTTAATCTGTCCGCTTCCTGCGGCGGTGGAGATCAGCCGTGTCATCATCCCTGAGTCCGGCCTATGTGCTGCACAGCCGCCCCTATCGGGACAGCAGCGCACTGGTCGATCTGCTCAGCCTTCAGCATGGGGTGCAGCGCGTTGTCTGGCGCGGTGCCCGAGGCCAACGCAAGGGCCTGGCCCCGCAAGCCTTCATGCCGTTGCTGGTAGGGCTCGCTGGGCGTGGCGAGCTGAAGACGCTGGCCCAGGCGGAGGCCGCGGGTGGCTATCGCTTGCTTCAAGGTCAGGCGTTATTCAGCGGACTGTATCTCAATGAACTGGTAATACGGCTGTTGCCGCCTGGCGACCCCAATGCGCTGATTTTTGCTGCCTACCAACACGCCCTTGAACAACTGGCCGGCCCGGCACTGGTGGAGCCGGTACTGCGTCAGTTCGAGTGGCAGCTGTTGGAGGTTATGGGCTATGGTTTCAGCCTGACTGAAGACGCGCAGGGTAACCCGGTGGCGGCTGAGCAATATTACCTCTGGCATGCCGAGCAGGGTTTACTGCCGGCCCCCGTTACTGCGTCGGGTCCGACAGGGCTACCCGGCGCCGGCTTGCTGGCCATGGCGGTAGCCGATTGGGCTGCGCCGCTCACCCTGCGCACCGCAAAGATGTTGATGCGGCAGGCGCTGGCGGTGCATCTGGGCGATCGCCCGCTGGTCAGTCGGCAACTATTTTCCAATCCTGGTGCGGGTTTAAAAGGAGACGGGCTTTGACTGAGTTTCAACGTGTGCTTTTAGGTGTGAATATCGATCACGTCGCCACCCTCCGCCAGGCGCGCGGTACGCGCTATCCGGATCCGGTGCAGGCGGCGATCGAGGCTGAACAGGCAGGAGCGGACGGGATTACGCTGCACCTGCGCGAGGACCGCCGGCATATTCAGGAGCGCGATGTGCGCCTGATGGCGGAGGTATTGCAGACGCGCATGAATCTGGAAATGGCCGTGACCGACGCCATGCTGGATTTCGCCGAACAGATACGCCCGGCCAATATCTGCCTGGTACCTGAGCGGCGCGAGGAACTGACCACCGAAGGCGGGTTGGATGTCGCCGGCAACAGCGCCCGGGTCCAGGAAGCGGTAGAGCGCATGGCGGCCATGGGCAGTGAGGTGTCGCTGTTTATCGACGCGGACCCTCGGCAGATTGAGGCAGCCAAGCGTGCTGGCGCCCCGGTCATCGAACTGCATACCGGGCACTATGCCGACACCCAGGGCGCTGAACAGGCTGAGGCCCTGGAGCGCATCCGGGAAGGCTGTATCTACGCGCGCAAACTCGGTCTGGTGGTCAATGCCGGGCATGGATTGCATTACCACAACGTTGAGCCTATCGCCGCCATCAGCGGCATGAACGAACTGAACATCGGCCATGCGATCATCGCCCGTGCGCTTTTTTCGGGGCTGGCTCAAGCAGTCAAGGATATGCGTGCGCTGATCCTCGGCGCTTCGGCGGCAAAATGATTCGAGGCATCGGTACCGATATGGTGCTGGTCAGCCGGATCGAGGCGGTGTTGGGGCGTCAGGGTGACAGATTTGCTCGGCGCATCCTGACCGAGGCCGAATGGCAGCGTTTTGCCGGCCATCATCAGCCGGCGCGTTATCTTGCCAAGCGCTATGCCGCCAAGGAGGCGATTCTCAAGGCGCTGGGGACAGGGCTGGCGCAGGGCATGTCGTGGCAGCACATACAGATCGACAATGACAGCCTGGGCGCGCCCTTGGTGCGCCTCAGTGGCGTCGCCGCCCAGCGCCTTGAGCAGGGCGGTGGTGGACAGATGTTACTGAGCCTCAGTGATGAGCGCGAGCAGGCGCTGGCCTTTGCCATCTGGTCAGCCAATTGAAGGCTTGCCCGGCCTGCTTTGCCCTGTGATTTGAGAGGCGCTTTATTCAGCGGCCTGGTAAGCCTGCCGCAGTTGCTCTATGGCCTCGATCAACTGGCTGACCGCTACCTGAATGTCGGCCTCCTTTTTCAGCGCCGTCTCTGCCTGCAGGCAGCATTCGCGTAGCTGCGGTACGCCACAGTAGCGCGCGGCGCCGTGCAAGCGATGAACCACGTCCAGTAGCGCGTCGTTATTGCCCTGGCTCATGTGCTGCTCTATTAGTACCCTTTCCCCTGGGAGGCCGGTGATCAGCATCGCCAGCAACTCTTCGGCCAGATCGGCTTTGCCGGCGGCCAGTCGCAGGCCTTCCTCGCGATCCAGTATGAGCTGGTTGGCGGGCGTGTCATTGATCATTGCTGCTAGTGAGCCACTGGCGGGTGTAGGCATCGCGAGATTGATCCCGGTCCAGCGGAAGATGCAGTGGCTGAGCTGTTCCGGGCTGATGGGTTTGGTCAGGTAATCGTTCATTCCGCACTGGATCAGCCGCCGCCGCTCCTCCGCCAGTGCGTGGGCGGTCAGTGCGATGATGGGTCGGGGATCAGAGTCGGCCAGTTCTTCGCGCAGGCGCAGCTCGGTCGTGGTAGCGCGCCCATCCATGCCGGGCATCTGCACATCCATGAAGATCAGTTCAATGGGTTCGCGGTCGGCAATCTGCAATGCCTGCTCGCCGCTGGTGGCGGTCAGCACCCGGGCGCCCATTTCGCTCAGAAAGGTGGCTACCAGGCGCAGATTCGCTTCGTTGTCGTCTACGCACAGCACCGTTATCAGCGAGCTCGAGGGTCGCTGCGGCAAGGCTGGAGCGTTTGTCGGTTCAGGTCGGAACAGTTGATTGACCGCACGGTAGAGCTTGCGAGTGCATAGCGGGCGAGAAAGCACCTGGCAATCCGCGCGCGATAGCTGATCCAGCGCCGGATAATGCTCGGTGGTATCGGTCAGCAATATGGTTTTGCATTGATCTCTGCTCATCCAGCGGTTCAGTACGTCGAACAGCGCGTCAGGGCGCATGTTGGGTGAGCGGGTGCTTGCCAGCACCAGTTGAATCGGGTGCTCTGCCGGCTGCTCTTCGAACGCGGCCTCCAATGCCTGCAGGCTGTCGTGCACGGTGACTTCAATGCCCAGATCCTCAAGGTTATGCAGCAACGCCTGACGGCTAAGCGCCAGGGGTTCGATAACGGCTGCCCGGATTCCTCGCAGTGGGGTAGCAGGCAAGTCATCACCTGCCTGGGTGGACTTCTCCAGTCGCGCGGTAAGCCAGAATTCCGAGCCTTCGCCCGGTTGGCTATCCAGTCCGATTTCGCCATGCATCTGCTCGACCAGGCGTTTGGCGATCACCAGGCCCAGCCCGGTGCCACCGGCCTGACGCGACATCGAGTTGTCTGCCTGGCTGAACGCCTGAAACAGGCTCTTCTGCTGCGTCGGAGTCAGGCCAATGCCGGTATCCGTGACGCTGATACGCAGCAGAACATGGGTTTCGTCCTCCTGTTCCAGCATGGTGCGGATACTGACAGAGCCTTCCTGGGTGAACTTGATGGCGTTGCTGACCAGGTTGGCCAGGATCTGTTTCAGCCGCAGTGCATCACCGCTCAGGCCGATGGGCGTATCCCGATAAATGATGCTGACCAGTTCCAGGTGCTTCTGATGGGCGGCTGGGGCGAGCATGGTCAGCGTATCCTGAATCAGATCGCGGAGGTTGAACGGCTGATTGTCGAGAATCAGTTTGCCAGCCTCAATTTTCGAGAAATCGAGAATCTCGTTGATGATCGCCAGCAGGTTGTCAGCGGACTTTTCTATGGTGCCCAGGTACTCCTGCTGGCGATTGCTCAGCTCGGTACGTTGCAGCAGGTTGCTGAAGCCGATAATGCCGTTCAGGGGTGTACGTAACTCATGACTCATGTTGGCCAGGAACTCAGACTTGATCCGGCTGGCTTCCTGCGCACTCTTGCGCGCCATGTCCAGCTCGATGTTCTGAATCTCGATGGTTTCCAGCGTCTGGCGCAGGTCCTCGGTTGCCTGATCCACGTTTTGTTGAAGCTCACCCTGCGCGCTCTGCAGGGTGCTTGCCATGGTATTGATGCCCTGGGCCAGATCATCCAGCTCGCGGCTGCCTTGTTCATTCAGACGCACATCAAACTGACCTTTGCTGATCTGGGTGATGGCGCGGTTGGCCAGGCTGATCGGGTCAGTGATACGCCGGCCCATCTGGCTGACGGTGAAAGTGGTCAGCAGTAACCCGAGCAAGACCATGACCAAGGTGGTCAGTAGCATCTGATAGCGTCGCAACTGGGTGTTGGAGTGGCTCAACTCCACTTCTACCCAACCGAGCAGGGTGTCGGCTTCTATCTGGTCCTGCTGTGCGCCCTGCATCAACTCGGGGCTGGCCAGCAGTGGCAGGAGAAAGCGGCTGCTGCCGACCGTCTCGCCTACTTGCAGTCCGCTGCCCGCACCCAGCGTTTCAACACCCAAGGTGCGCTGCGTAGCCAGCATGGTCGGACCGCTATGCTCCAGTGGATTGCGCTCGCTATCATAGAGTGTGACCGCCCGCACATCGCGGCGATTCAGGGCCTCGACCAACGCATCGCTGAACAGTTGCGGCTGGCCTTGGAGCAGTGCCTGGGCTGCCGGAATCTGCATGTGCTCAACGGTCAGAAATCCGCGTTCCAGCAGTTGCTGGCGCAGGTCATGGGAAGCCTGCCAGATAAAGTAGCTACCCAGTGCGATGGCCAGCAGGCCCGTGGGTGCCAGTGTCATCAGCAGGATGCGCGCCTTAAGCCCAATCTCGCTCATTGTATGTATCCCTTACTCTGTTGCCGGTATCATAGGCCGACTGAACCAAAAGCACAGCATTCAGCGCCCTATCGACCTGGGCCCAGCCCCTTGAGGGAATGATGACTAACGATTTTTCAAGCAATGATTTTTCCGCTGACAGTTTCCCGACCATTGCCGACTTTGTCGGTAATACGCCGCTGGTGCGCCTGCAGCGGTTACCCGGCAACACCAGCAACATTCTGCTGGCCAAGCTGGAAGGGAATAACCCGGCAGGCTCGGTGAAGGATCGGCCTGCGTTGTCGATGATCGAGCACGCCGAGCTGCGCGGTGAGATCAAGCCGGGTGATACGCTGATCGAGGCGACCTCGGGCAATACCGGCATTGCATTGGCCATGGTCGCCGCGATCAAGGGTTACCGGATGATTCTGATCATGCCGGACAACATGAGCTCCGAGCGCAAGGCGGCCATGAGCGCCTATGGCGCCGAGCTGATTCTGGTCAGCCGCGAAGACAGCATGGAAGGTGCGCGCGACCTGGCGGCAAAAATGCAGCGCGAAGGGCGGGGCAAGGTCCTGGATCAGTTCGGCAACCATGATAATGCCGAGGCGCACTACCGTACCACCGGTCCTGAGATCTGGCGTGATACCCATGGACGGGTGACGCACTTCATCAGCTCTATGGGTACCACGGGAACCATCATGGGTACCTCGCGTTACCTCAAGGAACAAAATCCGCAGATCGAGATAATCGGTTTGCAGCCCATTGAGGGCGCGTCCATTCCGGGTATCAGACGCTGGCCGCAGGCTTACATGCCCGGTATTTTCCAGCCCGAGCGAGTCGATCGCATTGTCGATATGGGCCAGGACGAGGCGGAAGTGACCATGCGCCGACTGGCCACCGAGGAGGGCATTTTCTGCGGTGTTTCTTCAGGCGGGTCGGTGGCGGCAGCATTGCGTTTATCGGCCGAAGTCGAGAACGCCGTTATTGTCGCCATCATCTGTGACCGGGGTGACCGCTACCTGTCCACCGGAGTTTACGACGCAAAACCATGAAAGGATTCCGTGGACGTGCCCGTCAAACCCCTGATGCACCGGCTGCGATAGGCCAGCGCATTGAAGTGGATCTGGAACGCCTTGCGCATGATGGGCGGGGTATCGGCCGCTGGCAGGGGCGGATTGTGTTCGTCGATGGCGGGTTACCGGGCGAGCGTGTGCTGGCACGGGTGCTCAAGGCGCGCAGCAAACTGATTGAAACCCGTGTAGACAAGTTGTTACAGGCCAGCCCCGAGCGCCAGACGCCCCGTTGCGCGCACATCGATTTATGTGGCGGTTGCAGTTTGCAGCACATGCCGGAAGCTGCTCAGCTAAAGGTCAAGCAGCAGGCGCTGGCCCAGCAATTGCAGCATTTCGCCGGTCTGGAGCCGGAGCAATGGATGCCAGCCCTGTTGGGTCCGGCCTATGGTTACCGGCAGCGCACTCGGCTGGCGATGCGCTGGGACAAGCGTCTTGGGATGCTGGATGTGGGTTATCGGCAGCGCAGCAGCAGTGACCTGGTCGAGGTACATGAGTGCCCCGTCCTGGTGCCAGCGCTGGAAGCACTGGTGCAGGCGCTGGTGCCGCTGCTCAAGTCGCTGGATGGGCGTGCCGGACTTGGCCATGTGGAATTGATCGGCGGTGACAAGTCGGTGCTGCTGGTGCGGCATATGCAGCCATTGTCTGCCAATGATCTGCTAGCGTTGCAGGCGCTGGCTGATCAGCACGGCGCGAGTCTGTGGTTGCAGCCGAGGGAGCCGGACAGCCTGCACCGGCCGGATGGGCAAGCACTGGATCTACCGGCTTATCTGCTGGCCGACCAGGCGCTGCGCTTTGAGTTCATGCCTGGCGATTTCATTCAGGTGAATGCGTCGATCAATCAGATGATGGTTAATCAGGCGCTGCAATGGTTGGACATACAACCCGGTGAGCGGGTGCTTGATCTGTTTTGTGGTGTAGGCAATTTTGCTCTGCCCCTGGCCCGCACGGGCGCTCAGGTCACAGCGGTAGAGGGCAGTGCTGATATGGTCGAGCGGGCGCAGCGTAATGCGCGGAATAATCAGTTGGAGTCGCTGCACTTTTTACAGGCCGACCTGTCCAAAACCCTGGATGCAGACTGGCTTGCCAAACCCTGTGATGCGGCTCTGCTGGACCCGCCGCGCGATGGTGCAGAGCAACTGGTGCAGCAGTTGGCTGACAAGGCCGTGGGTCGGATTCTGTATGTTTCATGCAACCCGGCCACGCTGGCGCGGGATGCAGGGTTGCTTGCCGCCCGTGGGTATCGCCTGGTGCAGGCAGGCATTATGGATATGTTCCCGCAGACTGCGCACGTGGAAGCCATGGCGTTGTTTGTCGCCGGGAGCAAGGTCAAACCGGTGTAGCGGTGCCAGAACCCTGGCATTGTCACGCAGGATTCAAGTAAAGGAAGATGTCGTGTCTAGCAGTCTAATGTCTAGCATCGCGCAGCACAGTCGGGTTTTGCTCTGATGGTACAGGTCAGAGCTTTGCATCCGACCAATCAGGATGGCAGCGTTAATATAGATGCCTGGATAGCGCGCATGCGCCAGCGCGTGCCGTTGACCGCGCCAGCGGTTCTGCAGCAAGCCTGTGAGTGGGCGCTGGAGCTTGAGCAGGCAGCCATTGCCGCCGAAAACATCTGGGCCGATGGTGCCAGCAGTTACCTTACCGGCCTGGAAATGGCCGAAATTCTCGCTGAACTCAAACTCGATCAGGACTCGCTGGTCGCGGCCGTGGTGTACCGTGCAGTGCGCGAGCGCAAGACTGATCTGGCCGAGGTCGAGCGCCGCTTTGGGGCTACTGTAGCCGGCTTGGTCGACGGCGTGCAGCGCATGGCGGCGATCAGCGTGTCACAGAATACCGGCAAGGCCGCGGCATTCTGCGCTCAGACTCAGGTCGAAAATCTACGCAAGATGCTGGTTACCATGGTCGATGATGTGCGCGTCGCGCTGATCAAGCTGGCCGAGCGTACCTGTGCCATTCGGGCGGTCAAGGATGCACCGGAAGAGAAGCGCTACCGGGTAGCACGCGAGGTGTTCGATATTTACGCGCCCCTGGCGCACCGCCTCGGCATCGGCCATATCAAATGGGAACTGGAGGATCTGTCCTTCCGTTATCTCGAGCCTGTTCAATACAAGCAGATCGCCAAACTGCTGGATGAGCGCCGGCTGGATCGTCAGGAATATATCGACGATGTCATGAGCCAGTTGCGCCATGAGCTGGAAGAGGCGGGGATCCACGCCGAGATCAGCGGCCGGGCAAAACATATCTATTCCATCTGGCGCAAGATGCGCCGCAAGGGGATCGACTTCAGCCAGGTCTACGACGTCCGCGCCGTACGTGTACTGGTGCCGCAGGTCCGCGATTGCTATACCTCGCTGGGCATAGTCCATAGCCTGTGGCGGCATATCCCCAATGAATTCGATGACTACATCGCCAATCCCAAGGAAAACGGCTACCGCTCCCTGCATACCGCGGTAGTCGGGCCCAGTGGCAAGGTGCTTGAGGTGCAGATTCGTACCCAGGCGATGCACGAGGAAGCGGAGCTGGGCGTCTGCGCCCATTGGCGCTACAAGGGTACCGATGCCAGCAGCGTGTCGTCGAATGCCTATGAAGACAAGATCGCCTGGTTGCGCCAGGTGCTCGAATGGCATGAGGAAATGGGCGATATCGGCGGATTGGCTGACCAGTTGCGGGTCGATTTCGAGCCGGACCGGATTTACCTGTTCACCCCTGACGGCCATGTACTTGATGTGCCCAAGGGCGCTACGCCGCTGGACTTTGCCTATCGGGTACACACCGAGATTGGCCACAGTTGCCGCGGAGCCAAGGTCAATGGGCGGATAGTGCCGCTCAATTATATTCTGCAGACCGGTGAGCAGGTCGAAATCATCACCGGCAAGCACAGCAGCCCCAGCCGCGACTGGTTGAATGCCAACCTGGGTTACGTCAATACCTCGCGCGCTCGGGCCAAGGTACAGCATTGGTTCAAGCAGCAGGCGCGCGAGCAGAACGTCCAGGCTGGCAAGTTGATGCTGGATCGTGAGCTGACGCGCCTGGCATTGAACGGCGCTGACTATGCGCACCTGATCGACAAACTGGGGATCCGCAGTCAGGAAGACCTGTTTGCCGCGGTCGGTTCTGGCGACGTGCGGCTGATGCACGTGGTCAATGTGGCGCAGCAATTGATCGAGCCTGACCGGCACAGTGAACAGCTTGAGCTGATCCCGCGCCGGGCGACCAAACCCGCGCGCCGAGGCGATGTCTTTATTCAGGGGGTAGGCAATCTGCTCACCCAGTTGGCCGGCTGCTGCCAGCCGGTTCCGGGCGATCCGATTATCGGCTATATCACCCTGGGGCGCGGCGTCACCGTACACCGGGCGGATTGTGCCACGGCAATGCAGCTGCAGGATCGCGATTCTGACCGGTTGATCGAGGTGAGCTGGGGTGGCGAGCCGATTCAGACCTACCCGGTGGAAATCTATATCAAGGCCTACGACCGTTCGGGCCTGTTGCGTGACGTCTCGCAGATGCTGGCCAATGACAAGATCAACGTTCTGGAAGTCAGTACCCGGACCAACAAGGACGATAATTACGCGGCCATGTTGCTGACCGTTGAGGTGCCCAATATCAACATGCTCGGCCGCCTGCTGGCGCGAATCAGCCAGTTGCCGAACGTGATGGAAGCGCGGCGCAATCGCAAGGAAGCCAGTACGTGAGTTATCAACTTGAGGACCTGTTGTACCTCATGCAGCGTTTGCGCGACCCCGAGCATGGCTGCCCCTGGGATTTGGAGCAATCATTCGACAGCATTGTGCCGCATACCCTGGAAGAGGCTTACGAGGTTGCCGATGCGATTGCCGAAAAGGATTTCCCGCAACTGAGTGGTGAACTGGGCGACCTGCTGTTTCAGGTCGTCTACTACGCGCAACTGGGCCAGGAGGCCGGACATTTTGCTTGGGCCGATGTGGTCGATGGCATCACCCGCAAACTGGTACGCCGACATCCGCATGTATTTCCCGACGGTAATCTGCGCACGCCGCCGGGCAGCCTGAGCATTGATCCCGAGCAGGTCAAACAGCGCTGGGAAGAGATCAAGGCCGAGGAGCGTGCGGAGAGGTCCGCCGCCCCGGAACAGCTGTCGCTGTTGGATGATGTGCCGCGTGCGCTGCCTGCACTGAGTCGTGCGCAGAAGCTGCAGAAGCGTGCGTCGCAGGCGGGCTTTGATTGGAAAGACGCGGCACCGGTCATCGACAAGGTCGCCGAAGAGCTGGATGAAGTCCGTGAGGCACTGGCCGCCGGGGATCAGCAAGGCGTTGCCGAGGAAATGGGCGATCTGTTGTTGGCCATGGTCAATCTGGCGCGGCACCTGCACGTGGATGCCGAAGAAGCTTTGCGTCAGGGCAACGAGAAATTCGAGCGGCGCTTTCGCTTTATCGAGCGCACATTGGCCGACGCGGGTGATTCGTTAGAGCAAGCCGGTCTCGATCGCCTTGACCAGCTCTGGGAACTGGCCAAGACCGAAGGTCTCTGAAAAGCTCCAGGAATCTGGAGCTTTCACGGTGAAAGCCAATCTGACTGAATGAGCCGTCAGTGCTGAGGTTCTTTCTGCTGGCTGATCAGTTGTTGCAGGTGGTTGCGACTCAATTCCAGGTAGCGGGGCGTCGGGCCTGTGTCGCCGTAGAGTGGATCACCCATTTCATCAACGGCAATCACCTCCTCACCGGCCTGGTAAGGCAGGCTGGCTTCCAGTTCTTCCAGCGCGGCGCTGAGTAGATCGGTAATCAGATCTTCAACCGCGCGTTTCGGATACATCTCATGCAGTGCCGCCAGTCGCGCGGCGTCCTCCAGGGGCAGGCGAACCTGATAGTCGTTCTGTGTTACCCGGCCCTTGGCGCTATGTTCCCATTCCTGAGTCAGTTCACGGATCTTCATGCTTTCCCCTTACTGGTTGATACGTCACTGTGGCCCACAGCCTGATTTGATTTTAGACCACGCTTGATCTTTCGACCGACAAACGGGCAACTCGTTTCCTTGCGCTTACTGGGGTTGTCAGAAGGCGCTGGTCAACGCATTCTGTTGAGCAAAGTGATCACTTGGCGTCAGAGAGGGCAGAGGCATGACGGAAATCGATGCACGCTTGCGCGAGGATGTACATGAACTGGGCGAGTTGCTGGGGGAAACCATTCGTGTGCACCTGGGCGATGCTTTTCTGCAGCGTATCGAGCGTATCCGGTTGGGCGCCAAACAGGGCCGTCAGACCGATCAAGCCGCACATGACGCGCTGCTGTCAGCGTTGCACGATCTTCCGGATGATCAGTTGTTGCCGGTCTGCCGTGCGTTCAACCAGTTTCTGAACCTGGCCAATATTGCCGAGCAGTACCATCGTATCCGCCGGCGCCGGGAGGACGAGCCCTTGTCGTTCGAGGAGCGTTGCATTGGCGAGTTGCTGCAGCGCCTGCTGGCTGCCGGACATGATGCGCAGAGTATCGTTGATCAGGTCGCTGCGCTGGATATCGAATTGGTGCTGACGGCGCACCCCACCGAAGTCACGCGGCGGACCCTGATTCAGAAATACGATGCCATTGCCCTGGCTTTGGCGCGGCGTGACCACGACGACCTCAGCTCTCTGGAGCGGCAACAGATTCGCGACGATCTGGCGCGGCTGATCAGCGAGGCCTGGCATACCGATGAGATTCGTCGTACCCGGCCGACCCCGGTAGATGAGGCTAAATGGGGATTTGCGGTTATAGAGCACTCGCTCTGGCAAGCCTTGCCGCGCTTTTTGCGGCGCCTTGATGATGATCTCTACAGTGCCACCGGTCAGCGTCTGGATAGCCGTGCGGTGCCGGTCAGTATCGCCTCCTGGATGGGCGGCGACCGCGATGGCAATCCGAATGTGACGCACACGGTGACCCGCGAAGTGCTGCTGCTGGGGCGCTGGATGGCTGCCGATCTGTACCTGCGCGATATCGAAGGGCTGGCGAATGAGCTGTCGATGCAGCGGGCCAGTGAAGCGATCATCGAGTTGACCGGGCCCGTCGACGAGCCCTACCGAGCGTTGCTCAAGCAAGTGCGCGAGCGCCTTCAGGCGACGCGGGATTGGGCTGGCGAAGCGGTCAAGGCGGATGTGCCCGCGCCGGCGGCCGTCTTGCAGCACCTGGATGATCTGCGTCAGCCCCTGGAATTATGCCGAGAATCCCTGTTGGAAAACGGCATGACGCTGATTGCCAACGGGCCCCTGCTGGACACCTTGCGCCGGGTCAATGCCTTCGGCCTGGGGCTGGTCCGCCTGGACATTCGTCAGGATGCCCAGCGGCATACGGATGTGCTGGCCGAGCTGACTGACTATCTTCAGGCTGACGGGCAGGACGGGAGCTATGCCGATTGGGATGAACAGCAGCGCTGCGACTTTCTGCTGGCAGAACTGCATAACCGCCGGCCGCTGTTGCCGCCAGGCTGGCAGCCTAGCGCCGAGGTCGCCGAGGTGCTGGTTACCTGCCGCGTCGTCGCAGCGCAGCCGCGCGAATTGCTGGGCTCCTATGTGATCTCCATGGCCTCGAGTCCGTCGGACGTGCTGGCCGTCAAGTTGTTGCTCAAGGAGGTCGGCGTTGCCTGGCCGATGCGCGTAGCACCCCTGTTCGAGACGCTGGATGATCTGAACAATGCCGCGCCGGCTATCGATGCCTTGCTGGCGCTGGAAGCCTATCGCGAGCTGGTTGGGGATGTGCAGGAGGTGATGATCGGCTATTCCGATTCTGCCAAGGATGCTGGCACCCTGGCCGCTGGATGGGCGCAATATCGGGCGCAGGAAGCACTGGTGGCGGTGTGCCGTGAGCGCGGCGTCCGCCTGCTGCTGTTCCATGGCCGTGGCGGCACGGTAGGGCGCGGCGGTGCGCCGGCGCATATGGCGATTCTGTCGCAACCGCCGGGTTCGGTGCAGGGGCAGTTTCGGGTTACTGAACAGGGCGAGATGATTCGCTTCAAATACGGCTTGCCGGATATTGCCGTACAGAGCCTGCAGCTTTACGTCAGTGCTGTGCTGGAAGCCACGCTGTTACCGCCGCCGGCACCCGAGCCCGCTTGGCGCGAGCTGATGGAACGTCTGGCGGCCCGCTCGGTTGATGTCTATCGCGGGGTGGTGCGTGACGAACCGCAGTTTGTGGAATACTTCCGTCAGGCGACACCTGAGCAGGAATTGGCACGCTTGCCACTCGGCAGCCGGCCAGCCAAGCGGCGCAGCCAGGGCGGCATTGAAACCCTGCGGGCAATCCCATGGATCTTCGCCTGGACGCAAACGCGTCTGATGCTGCCGGCCTGGTTGGGCGCGGGGCAGGCGCTGCATGAGTCCATGCAGGCCGGGGAGCAGGATCAGTTGCGCGACATGATGCGTCAGTGGCCGTTCTTTCTGGCGCGCATCGAGATGCTTGAGATGGTCCTGGCCAAGGCCGATGGCGGCATCGCCCAGTTCTATGAGCAGCGCCTGGCAGATCCCGCACTCTGGCCATTGGGCGTGCGCTTGAGGGAGTCGCTGCAGCAGGCGATGGATGTGATACTGGCCTTGCGTCAGACTGATCGTTTACTCGCTCACAACCTGGCCCTGGGCGAGTCGGTGGCCATTCGCAATCCCTATACCGATCCGCTGCATCTGCTGCAAGCCGAGCTGCTGGGCCGGACCCGCGCGCAGGGTGAGCAGATCGATCCTGATCTGGAACGCGCACTGTTGGTGACAGTGGCAGGCATTGCAGCGGGCATGCGCAATACCGGTTAGGCCGTCCAGGCCGCGCCAGCCGGGCTTCTACTTTGGTCCGGCTTGTGCGGTTTGGTTTGTAAGTGTATGTTGAACGCCCTTTTCGCATACCCCAAGAATGCGACAGTTTTTTGCGCCAACGTGACAGTTGGCTCTGCCAGCCTACGAGTTCATTCGCCAGGCGGCCCGGTTTCGGTATCTTTTTAGGAGTCTATTTATGCGAGTTATCCTGTTGGGCGCGCCTGGCGCAGGCAAAGGCACTCAGTCACAGTTCATCTGCAAGCATTACGGCATTCCGCAAATATCCACTGGCGACATGCTGCGTGCCGCGGTGAAGGCGGGCACCGAGATGGGTCTGCAGGTCAAGCAGGTAATGGACAGCGGCAGCCTGGTGTCGGACGACCTGATCATCGGCCTGATCAAGGAGCGTATCGCTCAGGATGACTGCCAGAACGGTTTCCTGTTCGACGGATTCCCGCGCACCATTCCTCAGGCTGAAGCGCTGAAGGAGTCGGGCGTCAAGATTGATCACGTACTGGAAATTGCCGTCGATGATGAAGAGATTGTCGAGCGCTTGTCCGGCCGTCGCGTGCATCCGGGTTCCGGGCGCATCTATCACATCAGTCATCAACCGCCCAAGGTTGAGGGCAAGGATGATGTGACCGGTGAAGACCTGGTCCAGCGCGATGACGACGTTGAAGCCACGGTGCGCAACCGCTTGAAGATCTATCATCAGCAAACCAAGCCGCTGGTGGCTTTCTATCAGCAGTTGTCGGACGAGCATGGCACGCCCAAGTGCAGCAAGGTAGAGGGTATCGGCAGCGTTGATCAGATCACCAGCAAGGTGATGCAAGCGCTTAGCTGAGCCTGTGTCTGGCTGGCGCGGAATATCCCGCGTCCGATGACGGTACTACAGAGGCCCGTGTTGACGATAAGTCGCACGGGCCTTTTGCATTGGCTACAATACAGCCCCTTTTGAACCTGGCCACGAGTACACCATGACCACGCTACTTGCTCTGGATACTGCAACCGAAGCCTGCTCCGCAGCGCTGCTGCACGAGGGCCAGGTGATTCACCGTTTTGAGGTCATTCCGCGCCTACACGCAGGGCGCCTGCTGCCGATGATCGAGGAGCTGCTGACTGAGGCAGGCCTCAGGCTGAATCAGGTTGATGCGTTGGTGTTCGGTCGCGGCCCTGGCGCCTTCACTGGCGTGCGTATTGCCACCGGTATGGTGCAAGGGCTGGCCTTCGCCACCGGCAAACCGGTGATAGATGTCTCCAACCTGGCCGCCCTGGCGCAGCGTGCCTGGCGAGAGCACCAGGCTGAGAACGTCTGCGCCGCTATCGATGCGCGCATGGATGAAGTCTATTGGGGTTGCTATCGCCTCGAGCAAGGCGCAATGCAGCTGCAGGGCGAAGAGGTCGTCTGTGCTCCAGAAGCAGTCACTGCACCTTCAGGCTTTGGCGTAGCCCAGGGCGCCGGAACCGGTTGGCAGTACGCTGACCGCTTGGCCGTTCAGGTGACAGCTGCCTGGCCGCAGATGTTGCCCGACGCTCGCGACTTGCTGAGTCTGGCGTTGCCGCGCTGGTTGGCTGGTGAGGTGCTTGACGCGGCCGATGCGCAGCCGGTGTATCTGCGTGACAAGGTCGCTACACCCAAACAGCAGCCATAGCGCATTCAGTTCGTCGGTTGGGTTTTGCCTTTTAACTGGCCTCAGGCTAATCTGCAGTCCTGATTCCACGGAGTTCTTCGATGCGTCTGGATGGTTATATTCCATTCACTGCGCTCCCCGAGCGCAGCACTCGCCCTATTGTCCCTGCGGCCAACAGTGAACCTGTGCGCGCGGGGCAGACGGCCTCGGCCGCGCCGGTCGAGCCTGTACGGTCACTGGTTCCTCGCGCGGTGAGCGCCACCAGCGCCAACGCCGAGTACATTCCCGCACGCCGCGAAAGCCAGGAGCCGGTTTATGGGCGCTCCAATCAGGCCATGTCGAGCTACCAGTTTACTGCCAACATTCCCGTCAACGATGAATCCGAAGGCATCTTTGGTATCGATCTGTTTGCTTGATCCTTCCTCCTCTTCCGGCTCGACCAGAACTGATGTCTGACCCCCTTTCCGAGAACAGCATTGCGGTGACCTGGCTGCATGAGACCTATGCGCCTGCGGCTGAATCATTGGCCGAACAGCTGGGCTTGCCCTGCGGCCAACCAGGTACGCAGCCCTGCGCGCTCTGGCTGCAAGTCGGTGAGCAGGGCCTGAGTCTTCAGGCGGCCGGGCCTGATGCACCTGGAGCAGTACGGGTGGATTTTGTTGAAGGCGCAATGGCTCACCGCAGGCAGTTTGGCGGTGGAGCGGGGCAGATGGTCGCCAAGGCGGTAGGGCTGCGCGGCGCCATTCGGCCTAGCGTGCTGGATGCCACAGCTGGCTTGGGACGTGATGCCTTTGTGTTGGCGGCCCTGGGTTGTGAGGTGACGCTGATCGAACGGCAGCCGGTGATTGCTGCGCTGCTTGCTGACGGCTTGCAGCGTGCCCGTGCCGCAGGCGGTGAGGTGGCCGAGATCGCCGCGCGCATGCACTTGATACAGGCTGATGCCATCCATGCGATGCAGGACTGGCAGGGGCCCGCGCCGCAGGTTATCCATCTGGACCCGATGTTCCCGCACCGCGACAAGTCCGCGTTGGTAAAGAAAGAAATGCGCCTGTTCAGGCCATTGGCGGGCGACGATCTGGATGCGCCAGCGCTGTTGGCGGCTGCTTTGCAATTGGCCAGCCACCGGGTTGCGGTCAAACGCCCGCGCAAGGCGCCGGCGATCGACGGGGCGCCGCCCAGCGCACAGCTCAACGGTCAATCCAGCCGCTATGACATCTACGGCAAGAAGAAGCTCGAGGCCTGAGGGCTAGGCTTTGACCTCGGGTTGCTTGGGCGCGCTGGTGGAGGAGCGTGCGACCTGTCGGATCGACAATCTGATCTCCGCACTCAATACGCGCTTTGCCGTGTTCTCGGCAATATCTTCCAGCCCTGGCAAGTATTGCAGCCGCCCCTCGCTGTCGGTTCTGAGCACCTGCTGATCATTGAGCCGCTGGATAAACTGCCGGAATAGCGTCTTGTCAAAAAATTCCGGCGCGTTCAGGCCATGCAGGATTGATAGCCGCTGGGCCATCACCGTACAGAGCACCTCCAGCTCTTCGGCAGTAAGACTGCCGTTGGGGTGGTTCAGCAGCAGTGCCGCCGCCATATAGAAACGTTCGAGCATTTGCAGGATGCTGCGGGCCAGCAGACTCAAGAGTACGAATTCGCTGGAACTGGGGTCCGGGCGCATGATTTGCCCGCCTTCCTCGCGCAGCAGACCTTCTGTAATCAGGCCGTCTATCCAGGTATTGATTACGGCCGGCAGGGCGGCTTCCTGCCATTGCAGAAAGAGTTCACCCTGCAGGTAAGGATAGACCGCGCTGATCAGTTTCTCGATCTGCTCGCGGCTCATGCGTGGGTTGTTCAGGAACAGGCAGGCGATCAGAGCGGGCAGTGCGATCAGGTGCAGGACGTTGTTGCGGTAGTAGGTCATCAGCACGGCCTGGGGCTCGTCCAGGAACAGGATTTCACCCAGCGCGTCGGATTGCCGGCCCATGAACTGCATGCCTTCGACATAGTTGATCATCGCCTGGCCGTCCATGTCCGGCAGGGTCATGCTCGGGCTGTATGGTACGCGGGTCAGCAGCGCCTTGTAGGTGTTAAGTACTTTTCTCAGGGTGGTCTCGTCCAGCGCCAGGCGGCTGGTCGAGAGCATCGCCAGGGCGACCATATTCACTGGATTGGCATCGGCAGCCGCGTTGATCGCATTGGCCAGGCTGCGGGCCAGTTGGTTGGTGGTCTCCGACAGCCATTCCGGGCGGTAGTGGGGCGCGTAGTCACGTTGCCGCCAGCCCGGTTGTTGCTGATCCAGAAAGCCGCTCAGCGACACTGGCTCGCCGAAGTTTACTGCCACCTTGCCAAAGCGCAGTTTCAGCGCTGACAGCACCCGGAAGATATCGAAGAAGGATTCCTTCTTTTTTTCCTGACCCCGCAACTCGCCCAGGTAAGTGCGGCCCTCCAGGACCCTTTCGTAGCCGACATACACCGGCACAAAGACGATAGGCCGTCGCGACGAGCGCAGGTAGCTGCGCAGGGTGATGGCCAGCATGCCGGTTTTCGGATTCAGGGTGCGGCCGGTGCGCGAACGCCCACCCTCGATAAAGTATTCAACTGGAAAGCCGCGACTGAACAGGGTGTGCAGGTACTCATTGAACACGGCGGTATACAGCTGATTGCCCTTGAAGGTGCGGCGCATGAAAAAGGCCCCGCCGCGGCGCAATATGCCGCCGATGATGGGCATGTTCAGGTTGATGCCTGCGGCAATATGTGGCGGTGTCAGGCTGTTCTGGAACAGTATGTAGGACAGCAGCAGGTAGTCGATATGGCTGCGGTGGCAGGGCACGTAGATGATTTCATTGCCTCGGGCGATGTGCTGCACGCGCTCGATATGGTTGATGCGGATGCCTTCATACAGCTTGTTCCAGAACCAGGACAGCACCACCTCCATAAAACGAATAATGCTGTAGGTAAAGTCCGAGGCAATCTCGTTGGCATAGCGTGCAGCCTCCTTGCGCGCCTTGGCAGGTTCAATACCCTTTTCCAGCGCTTCCTGCTCGATCGCTGCGCGCACCATGGGCGATTGCAGCAGCCCCTTGAGCAGCGTGCGCCGGTGCGATAGGTCCGGGCCGACCACCGCCCCGCGCTGTTCGCGAAAATACACACGTAGCAGTCGTCCTGTGCGGCGCACATGGCGCTCATGGCCCAGATCTTCACTTACCAGTGTCTTCAGGGAGAGAGCCTCACCGAAGCGCACGCGAATCTTGCGGCCATGCAGGAGTATCGCCAGCAGCTTGCGCATGCGCCCGCCGACCGCCCAGTTATAGGCAAACAGCAATTTGATCGGGGAGGATTCAACGTCTGGAGATTGCCCCCAGAAAACGCTGACGGGCACCAGTTGCACCTCATCACAGTACCGCTCTTCCACGGCGCTGATCGCGCGCAGCAGGCGCGGGGACTGGCCGCGTGGATCCGGGCGGCCGACCCAGGCCTGCTCTCTACTGAGAAATGCGTAGGATTCCTTCTCTCCCGCCCAGTCCGTGGGCGCCCGCACCGGCCTGGGCAGACCCGCCTTGCGGCACTCGCGATCCAGCACGATCAGGTCGGACAATGACCGATAGGGCAACACATAGACGATGGGTTTGTTCTGATCCAGATGCAGGCTGAAGGCCGCATTGCCAATACTCTCCGAGCGTGCCCACAGATACAGCAGGCGGCGCAGGAAACCAAAGCGCAAACGACCAAAAAAAGAGGAATAGACTGCTGGCATGGGGCTCTCTGAACGATGTGCTGGTGCTCGGCTGGTGTATCCAGACCTGTTAGTGGAGGAATTCTAGCGCTTTTAACATCCGGTTACAGCTCATGCCATCATCAGGGCCGGTGATCAGGCTTCACAAGGCTTGAAATCCCCAGGGCGGGTTCATATAGTCACTGCCTTGAGCGCTGATCCATGCTTTGCTGTCTACTGTGGGACAGACCGAGGACGCTGCCTCGGCGATCCACACCCTTAAGGTGTTTGAACGTCCGCGTCCCGATCTTTTCTATCCCCCCGCACCGCAGCATTCCATGTATCCTTGCGCGTTACGTTGCCCGCCACCTGCGGGGGGCAAACGACTATCTGGGGGAATCGGAAGAGGCCAATGATAAACATAAATAGCCTGACCAAACGCTTTGGCGAGCACGTCGCCGTGGACAATCTGTCCTTTGCTGTCAGTCCGGGGGAAGTGCTCGGGTTTCTGGGCCCCAACGGGGCAGGAAAATCCACCACCATGAAGATGCTCACCGGCTTTCTGACGCCCGACGGCGGCTCTGCTTCGGTGTGCGGCTTCGACATCCAGACACAGACACTGCAAGCGCAGCAGCAGATGGGCTATTTGCCTGAGGGCGCGCCCTGCTATGGCGACATGCGCGTCAAGCGGTTCCTCGAATTTATCGCTGAAGTACGTGGCTACAGCGGTGCAGAAAAGCACAAGCGGGTCGATTGGGCCGCCCAGCAACTGGAGCTGGAAGGCGTGATGGGGCAAAGCATTGAAACCCTATCCAAGGGCTTCAAGCGCCGTGTTGGTCTGGCACAGGCGATTCTGCATGATCCCAAGGTATTGATTCTCGACGAGCCAACCGATGGCCTGGATCCCAACCAGAAATTCCAGGTGCGCAAGCTGATTCAGCAGTTGGCTGAGGGCAGCAACAAGATCGTGGTGATTTCCACGCATATTCTTGAAGAAGTCAGCGCCGTGTGTAGCCGCGCGGTGGTGATCGCCCATGGCCGCCTATTGGCCGACGGCACCCCCGATGAGCTGGAAGCTCGTTCGCGTTATCACCAGGCTGTTACGGTCGATCTGGCGCAGCCAGTCGATAGCCAGCCGCTGTTGGCGTTGCCAGGCGTGCAGGAAATCGAAAGCCAGCGTGAAGGGCAATTGCTGACCATCCTGGCCAAGCCGGGTGAAGTGATTTTCCCGGCGGTAGGGCAGTATGCCCGCGAACATAACTGGCCGGTCAAGGAGCTGTCGGTCGAGCGCGGCCGTCTGGACGAAGTCTTCCGGCGCCTGACTGCGGAGGACGCGGCATGAAAAATCTGGGTGTGATCTTCAAGCGCGAGTTGGGCAGCTACTTCTCCACCCCGCTGGCCTATATCTTCATCGTGATCTTTCTGGTGCTGTCGGCGGTGTTCACCTTCTATCTGGGTGGCTTCTACGAGAGTGGTCAGGCTGACCTGAATGCTTTCTTCAACTTCCATCCCTGGCTCTATCTGTTTCTGGTGCCTGCCGTGGCGATGCGCCTGTGGGCGGAGGAGCGCAAATCCGGGACCATCGAACTGCTGATGACCCTGCCGGTGTCCCGCGCGGACATGGTGCTGGGCAAGTTTCTGGCTGCCTGGGTCTTTATCGGCCTTGCGCTGCTGCTGACCTTCCCGATCATCATCACGGTCAATTACCTGGGTTCGCCGGACAACGGCGCGATCTTTACCGGTTATCTGGGCAGTTGGCTGCTGGCTGGCGGCTATCTGGCGATCGGCTCGTGCATGTCGGCGCTGACCAAGAATCAGGTAATCGCCTTTATCGTCAGCGTGGTGGCCTGCTTTATCTTTATCGTCAGCGGCTTTTCACTTTGGCTGGATCTGTTTACCGGTTGGGCGCCCCAGTGGCTGCTCGATGCCATTGCCTCACTCAGTTTCCTGATTCGTTTCGATGCCATCAGCAAGGGCGTTCTGGATCTGCGTGACCTGCTGTATTTCGTATCGCTCATGGCTGTGTGGTTGCTGGCTACGGCGATTGTCATCGACCTGAAAAAGGCCGATTGAGGCGAAGGGGACAATAATGAAACGATTAATGTATTCAGGTACCGGTTTGCTGGTACTGCTGCTGGCCTTTGTTGCCTTCAATATGGCGTCCAGTGTATTGCTGCCGGGCGCCCGTGTGGATCTGACCGAGCAGAAACTCTTTACCATTTCCGATGGTACGCGGCAGATCCTTGGTGAGCTGGACGAACCCATCACTCTGTATTTCTTCTTTTCTGACCGTGCCAGCAAGGACATGGTCATTCTGCGCAACTACGCGCGGCGCGTGGAAGAACTGCTGAAAGAGTACGAGCGGGTGGCCGGTGGCCAGATCAAGCTGCAGATCATCGATCCGCAGCCGTTCTCGGAAGCGGAAGACCGTGCGGCTGAATTCGGTTTGCAGGATATCCCGTTGCCGCAAAGTGGCGAGAAATTGTATTTCGGTCTGGCCGGCACCAATACGCTGGCTGAGCGCGAGGTGATTCCGTTCTTCTCGCTGGAGCAGGAAGGGCTGCTGGAGTATGAGCTCAGCCGTCTGATCAACAGCCTGGCGCAGGAGCAGAAGCCGCAGATTGGTCTGATCAGTGGCTTGCCAATGAGCGGGGGTACCAACCCCATGACCGGTCAGTCTTCAGCGCCTTGGGTGGCTTTGGAGCAGATCCGTCAGATGTTCACCATCCAGAATCTGGAACACGATATCGATCAGGTGCCTGAGGATGTCGAGGTGCTGCTGCTGGTGCATCCCAAGGCGCTGACTGAAACGGCCTTGAATGCGGTCGATCAGTTTGTGCTGCGTGGTGGCCGGCTGCTGGCCTTTATTGACCCGCTGGCCGAGTCTGACCAGAGTCAGGAAGCCATGATTGATGTGATGGCTGACGGCAAGTCATCGGATCTGGCGCCGCTGCTGGCCAACTGGGGCGTGGAATTCAATCCGGAGCGTGTTGTACTGGATGCGCGCCTGGGGATGTCGGTAGGCCGAGGCCAAGGCCAGTTACCGGCTCGGCATATTGGCTGGCTGGAAGTGGAACCTGAACAGCTGGATCGTGACGACACTGTGGTAGCTCCTCTGAATCTGATCACGGTAGCCACTGCAGGCGCTTTGAAGCACGCTGAGGGTGCGCAAACCCGCTTCACCCCCTTGATGTCCAGTACGGCCAATAGCGCTCTGGTAGCCACCAGCACCTTTGCCGGAATGGAAGATCCCGGGGTGCTGCTGGATGGCTTTGAACCGGACGATCAGGTCTATCACTTTGCTGCCCGTATCCAGGGCCCGGCCACATCGGCTTACCCCGAGGGGCTGGAGGGGATTGAGCAGGGCTTGCAGTCGGCGGATAACATCAATGTGATGATCGTCGCCGATACCGACATGCTGACCGATCGCATGTGGGTGCAGGTGCAGGACTTCTTTGGTCAGCGCGTGCCACAACCCTGGGCTGACAACGGCGGCTTCCTGATCAATGCGCTGGACAATCTGTCTGGCTCCGAGGCGCTGATCAGTGTTCGTTCACGCGGCAACTTCAGCCGACCCTTTACCGTGGTCGAGGATCTGCAGCGTGCAGCGGAACGCCGTTATCGCGCCAGCGAGCAGCGGCTGCAGGCGCAGCTCGCTGAAACCGAGCAGCAACTGGCGCAATTGCAGCAGGGCCAGGATCCTTCCCAGATGCTGGAAATGACCCCTGAGCAGGAGCAGGCGGTGCAGCGTTTTCTGGATGAAAAGCTGGAGATTCGCAAGCAGCTGCGTGATGTACGCTTCCAGTTGAATGCGGATATCGAGCAACTGGGGACCTGGCTGAAGGTGATCAACATTGCACTGGTACCGGCACTGCTGACGCTGGGCATTCTGATCTGGTGGCTGGTAGGCCGGATCCGTCGCCGCTCGGCATAGGGAGTCAGAGCCATGAAAGTGAAACTGATTGCTGTTCTGGCGGTGATCTCGGTGCTGCTGGTGGCCTTCGCCTTGCAGCGCCAGGGTGATGACCGGGTGGATGACCTGCAAAGCCGCCAGTTGCTGTCCGAGGAGCAGTTGGCGATAGCCAACCAATTGAACAGCCTGGCACTGGCCAAGGGCGGGGTCGAGGTTGAGGTGGTTCGGGACAACGGGCGCTGGGGCGTGGTCAGCAAGGAACTGTTCCCGGCTCAACCTGAACGCATTGCCGCGCTGTTGCACGCAGTGCGCGGTGCCCGCGTGACCGCGGCGCAGACGGATAATCCCGAGCACCATGCCCGTTTGGGGCTGGATCCGGCTGCGCCGGGTGATACTACGCTGCAGGTGACACTGACCTCGGCCGAGGGCTCGTTTGGGATCATCTATGGCAACCAGGTTGGCAACGGTCAGTTGGTGCGCTTTGCTGATGACAATCAGGTGTGGTTGATCAACCGGCCATTCGGCATGACGGTCAACGATGTTGAGTGGCTGGATCTACTGGTGGCTCAGATTCCGATGACCGATGCAGCTACGGCACGCTGGACCCATGCTGACGGTGACGTGCTTGAGCTGGAAAAGCCCAGCGAAGGCGCTTACAACTTCCGTGTGGCGGGGCTGGAGCAGGCTCAGCAGCAGGGCAATGAGCGCTGGATCAACAGCATGGTGCTGGCGCTGATTGATCTGCGTGCCCAGGATGTGCGGTTGCGCTCGGAGCTGGCGCTTGATGAGCCCATGCTGCAGATGCAGGTCAGCACCTGGCTGGGTGCGGAGCTGGAGGCCAGCCTGTATGAAATCGACGGCCGTTACTGGTTGGTGGTGGACCGCTTCGAGCAGCCCGAAGAGAGTAATCTGGGTGTGAACGCCGATGAGCGCTGGGCTTTCCAGCTGGGTATCGGGCAGGTGGAAAATCTGAACAAGCGGCAGTCGGATATTCTTCGTGCTTCAGAGTCGGCGGCGGAGTAGCCATTTTCTGTTTTGCGATCAAGCCCGCGGGTTTTACTGCGGGCTTTTTGCTTCTTGGGCCGCTGGTTGGCATTGGATGCGTGCGGGGAGGCCGGTTGCCCTGGACCGCTGCACGACACGCTCCTGGCCATCCCTGGGGCTCGTCGGTGCACGTCCCTGTGCACCGACGGTCGTGCAGCGGTCCAGGGCAACCGGCCCCTTGTGAGTAGATGCCGCCTTCTTTTCGTTGGAAGCTAGGGTAGTGGGGTGATCTACCCCAGCTGTTGGTAGACCCACTTCATGAATTCGCCTGCGGGCAGTGCGCCGTTTATGCGCGTCACCTCCTGGCCATTGCGCAGCACCATCAGGGTTGGAATGCTGCGGATGCTGAAGCGTGCAGCCAGTGCCTGTTCTTCTTCCGTATTGATCTTCAGAAACTGCGCCTTGGGGCCGGCGGCTGCGGCGGCTTTTTCGAAGGTCGGCGCAAACTGCAGGCATGGGCCGCACCAGGGTGCCCAGAAGTCGAGGATCAACGGCAGGTCAGCGGCGGCGTGAGCATTGAACTGGGCACTGTTGACGGGTATCGGCTGATCAGTCAGCAGGGGCTGTTTGCAGGCCCCGCAGTTTGGCGATTCGGCCAGGCGGCTCTCGTCGATACGGTTCTTTCGGTGGCAGTGGGCGCAGGCAATGATCATCAGCGAGTTCTCGTTCAGGGGCGACGGCTCAGGGTTTCATCGCCCAGATAAATTCGTTTTCACCTTCAGCGGTGACTTTCAGCCAGCGGTCGGGATCGTCGTCGCTTTGCTCTTCTGACCAGCCGCCTACGGAGCAGCGCACTTCCTGACCGAGACCCGCATGGATGGCACGGGCGCAATCCTGATCGGTTTCCCAGGGCGTGCTATCGCTGTCGAACCAGACGCTCGCCCACTTGCCAGCGGCCTTGCGTACGATCATCAACGGGATCGCCTGGCCGTCCAGCGTCAGGGTGCCGCGGCGGGTCAGTTCGTTCCAGGGCTTGAGCTGCAACGGGCCTATCTGGCTGTTGAGCCAGTCGGTCAGCGCGTCCAGGTGCTCTTCGCGCAGGTAAATCTCGATATCAGGTTGGCGCATGGGCAGTCCTCTCAGGAGCGTTGCAGCAAGACCAGCCGCATGGCCACTTCCAATACCGGCAGCCCGGCGTCCAGCAAGGCTTGCTGGCGTTCTGGGCGGCTGCGGAAGCCATGCGGCGTCATGCCAATCAGGTTGGCCAGGTCGGTCGAATTCAGGTTCAAAGCATAGCGCAGGGTCTGGTCCTTGACGATCTGCAAGCCTTCCGGCAGCGCCTTGATCAGTTCCGGCGTGGGGTGAATGCTGTCATAGAGTTTTTCTCTCAGGCTCAGCAAGTGGTCGGCATCCGGGCCGACCAGCAACACCTGGCCACCGGGCTTGAGCGTGCGCAGGCACTCGTCCCAGCTCCAGGGGCTGAATACGCACAGTGCAGCGTCCAGGCTGGCGTCGGGTACTGGCAGCCGGGCGCTGGAAGCCACCAGCCATTGAATGTCGCGGCTACGGCGGCAGGCCTTGAGGATGGCGTCCTTGCTGATATCCAGGCCGGCAATGGCACATTCGGGTAGTGCGGCGGCCAGGCGGGCAGTGTAGTAGCCTTCGCCGCAGCCCATGTCCATCAGTGTGGCGGGCGCCTGATCAGCGAACAGCTGATTGATCTGGTCACTGACCGGCTGGTAATGGCCGCCATCCAGAAACGCCTGGCGGCAGGCGAGCATGGCTGGCGTGTCGCCGGGCTGGCGGCTGTTCTTGTGCTGCACCAGCAGCAGGTTCAGATAGCCCTGGCGCGCCTGGTCATAGCTGTGGCCATTGATACAGGACCAGTTATTGGCGTCTGCTGTGAGCGGTGCCTGACAATGCGGGCAAATCAGTGTGAGCATCAGGTCAGTAACCGTTCCAGGGTGGCTTCGTAGATATCTGTCAGGGTGTCCAGATCGGCAGCGCTGATATGCTCGTTGAGCTGATGAATAGTAGCGTTGACCGGGCCGAGTTCCACTACCTGAGTGCCCATGGTGGCGATAAAGCGCCCATCGGAGGTGCCTCCGGAAGTGGAGGGTTGGGTTTCGATGCACGTGACCTGACGGATGGCATCGCGCACGCCGTCGAGCAGCGCCCCGGGTTCGGTCAGGAAGGGCAGGCCGGAGAGCGTCCAGTCCAGCTCGTAATCCAGACCCTGTTGATCGAGGATGGTCGTCACCCGGGCCTTGAGGCTTTCCACGCTGGACTCGGTAGAGAAGCGAAAGTTGATCAGCGCGACCAGATCGCCAGGGATGACGTTGGTCGCCCCGGTGCCGGCGTTGATATTTGAAATCTGAAAGCTGGTGGGTGGGAAAAACGCATTGCCCATATCCCAGGTTTCGGCAGTCAGGGCGGCCAGTGCCGGCGCTGCCAGATGAATCGGGTTGTTGGCCAGGTGCGGATAAGCCACGTGGCCCTGCTTGCCCTTTATGGTCAGCGCGGCATTCAGTGAGCCGCGCCGCCCGTTCTTGACCACATCGCCGACCTTTTCGGTGCTCGAAGGCTCGCCGACGATGCACCAGTCGACCTTTTCTTCGCGCGCTACCAGGGTTTCGACGACCTTGATCGTGCCTTCAGTGGCCGGGCCTTCTTCGTCGCTGGTGATCAGGAAGGCAATAGAGCCCTTGTGATCGGGGAAGGCGGCAACAAAACGCTCGACCGCCACAACCATGGCCGCCAGGCTGCCCTTCATATCGGCGGCGCCGCGGCCGTAGAGCATGCCGTCCTTGATGGTCGGCTCGAAGGGTGGCTGCTCCCAGCGTTCGGCGGGGCCGGTGGGCACGACGTCGGTATGGCCGGCAAAACACAGTACCGGGCCGTCAATACCGCGGCGGGCCCAGAGGTTGTCTACGTCGCCGAAGCGCATCGACTCAAGGCGAAAGCCACAGGCGTGCAAACGCTCGCCCATCAGTTGCTGACAGCCGGCATCATCCGGAGTGGTTGAATTGCGAGCAATCAGCTCGCAGGCCAGGGACAGGGTAGGGGAGAGGTCAGTCATGATGGCTTCGCTGCTTGGTCTGTGTGTTGGCCATAATAGCAGACCCGAGCCCGATCGCTCAGGCTCGGGCATGCTACGGGCGTGTCAGGATTTTGCCGGAGTATCAGCGGCCACGTGCGGCCAGCGCGCCTTGCGCCAGGCCCGACGCTGTTTCTTGTCGAGGAAGGTCCAGGCCAGCAAGCGGCTCTGCTTTTGCCCCTGGGCCAGGCTCACGACGCGGATGTCCGTGGCGCCCAGTGTCTTGAGCTGTTTTTCCAGATCGCTGACCAGCGCCGCCTTGGACACCAGTGTGGTAAACCAGAACACCTGCCGCGCGATGCCTGCACTTTCCTCGATCATGCGTTTGAGAAAGCCGGCTTCACCGCCCTGGGTGATCAGTTCGTTGGTCTGGCCACCGAAGTTCAGCTTGGGACCATCGACAACCTTGTCCTTGCCCAGATTGCGCCATTTACGTTCAGTGGCGGCATTGGCCTCGCCCTTGTTGGCGTGAAAGGGCGGGTTGCACAGGCTGAAGTCAAACTGCTCGTCAGCGCCGACGATGCCTTTGAAGATGGCGTCGGGATTGGCTTGCTTGCGCAGGGTGATCGGCCCTTGCAATTTGGCATTGGCGGCCAGGATGCGTTCGGCATTATCCAGTGCGCCCTGATCAATATCGCTGCCGACAAACTGCCATTGGTATTCGTGCTGGCCGATCAGCGGATAGACCAGATTGGCGCCGGTGCCGATGTCCAGGCCAGTCAGCCCCGGGCCGCTGGGGATGTGACCATCGTGGCTTTCACCCAGCAGGTCGGCAATGGCGTGGATCAGATCGGCGCGGCCGGGGATCGGCGGGCACAGGAAGCCTTCAGGGATGTTCCAATCGGTGACGCTGTACTGCAGCTGGAGCAGCGCGCGATTGAGTTCCTTGACGGAAACCGGATCAGTGAAATCGAGGGTTTTTTCGCCATCCTTGTTGCGGATGATCAGCGCCTTGAGTGCCGGATTGGCGGCCGTCAGCGCGCCAAGGTTGTAGTGCCCCTTGTGCTTGTTGCGGGGGTGGAAGGGCATCAGGCTTTGACTCCAACATAAATGGTATTGGTGGCTTCACCGTTCTGGAACGGGTTGAAGAAGGGAATGATATGCGCGGCAGTGTTGATGAATACCTGCTCCATGACGGGCATGAAATCCGCATCGGGCGGATCCTGCGACCAGAGCGCAAATACGCCACCGCTACGCAACTGCCCAGCCATAAGGCCGAGGTTGGCCACTGTGTAGAAGCTGGCGTTGCCGTGGTGCAGCAGCGCGCGAGGCGAGTGGTCTATGTCCAGCAGTATGGCATCAAACAGGCGGCCAGGCGCTTGCGGGTCGAAGCCGCCGCCTGGTTCGACAGCCATATCGAAGAAGCTGCCATGCACATAACGGCTGCGCGGGTCGGCGTTCAGTTCCTTGCCCAGCGGCACTTTTTCCTGCTGGTGCCAGCGAATCACGGTATCCAGATAGTCGACGATCAGCAGCTCGCTCACGCGCTGGTCCTTGAGCGCCGCGACTGCGGTGTAGCCCAGTCCGAGACCGCCGACGACCACTGCCAGCGTCTCACCCGAGACGGCGGCCAGACCGAGATCAGCCAGGGCGATCTCGGCGTCATAGAACATGCTCGACATCAGAAATTCATCGCCAAGTTTGACCTCGTAGATGTCTCGCTCGCCGAGTGCAGGAATGCGCCGCCGGCGCAGGGAGATTTCGCCGATGGGTGACGGCTGGCTATCGATTTCTTCAAACAACAGACCCATGGTCAGTCCTTTATGCGGCGCGGTTTTCTGGCGGGCATGGTAACACTCGCCAGCGCACTGGTCTGTGCCGGCGTGAGGCGTATAATGCGGCACATCGCAAATAGAGGTGTGCATGAGTACAGATGATCCCCGCTTTGGCGGGATTGCCCGCCTGTATGGCCAGCCGGGCCTTGCCCGTCTGCAGGCCAGCCATGTGGCGGTGGTCGGTATTGGCGGTGTTGGCAGCTGGGTTGCCGAAGCGCTCGGGCGCACCGGGATTGGGCGTATCTCTTTGTTCGATATGGACGAGATCTGCGTGACCAACACCAACCGGCAACTGCCGGCGATGACTGGCCAGATCGGCCGCCCCAAGGTCGAAGCCATGGCCGAAAGGCTACGTGCTATCAACCCAGCGTGCGAGGTGCGCGCGGTCATGGATTTCGTCACCGCAAGCAATCTGGAGGAGCATATTACCGAGCAGTTCGACTGCGTGATCGACTGTACCGACAGCGTCGCCTCCAAGGTGGCCTTGATCGCCTGGTGCCGTCGCCGCCGAATTCCGATCATTACCACCGGTGGGGCGGGTGGGCAGATCGATCCGACCCAGATCAAGGTTTCTGACCTGTCAAAGACCGTGAATGATCCGCTCGCTGCCAAGGCCCGCTCGATGCTGCGCCGCGACCACAACTTTCCCCGTTCCGGCAGCAAGCGCAGCTTTGGCGTGCCCTGCGTGTACTCTACCGAGCAACTGCGCTATCCACAGCCCGATGGCAGTGTCTGCCAGCAGAAGGCCTTTGTCGGTGAGGGCGTCAAGCTCGACTGTACCGGGGGCTTTGGCTCGGTGACCATGGTGACGGCAACCTTTGGCATGGTCGCCGCCGCACAGGCGGTGGAGCGACTGCTGCGCAGTCGCTAGCGGCAAGCTACAAGTGAAAAACATAAAGCCCGCGCCGAAAAGATCTGGGCGGGCTTTATGGTCACCGTACTCGTAGTAAGCTCGATCAACTTGCCGCTTGAAGCTTAAAGCTTGCAGCTGAACCCCAACGGGGTTCAGTTATGCGCGTGCAGTATCTCGTTGAGCTGAATGGCGCTCTTGTTGGTCTTGCATTCGATCGAGCCGGTCTGCGAGTTGCGGCGGAACAGTAGATCGTGCTGGTTGGCCAGATCACGAGCCTTGACCACTTCGACCAGATTGTCCGCATCATCCAGCAGCGCGACCTTGATGCCGGCAGTGATATACAGACCGGCCTCGATGGTGCAGCGGTCGCCAAGCGGGATGCCGATACCGGCGTTGGCGCCGATCAGGCAGCCTTCGCCAATCGAAATAACGATGTTGCCACCGCCGGAGAGCGTACCCATGGTCGAGCAACCCCCGCCCAGGTCCGAGCCTTTGCCAACAAAGACGCCAGCCGAAATGCGGCCTTCAACCATGCTGGTGCCGGCGGTACCGGCATTGAAGTTGATAAAGCCTTCATGCATGACGGTCGTGCCTTCCCCGACATAAGCGCCCAGACGCACACGGGCGGTGTTGGCGATACGGACGCCGGAGGGCACGACGTAATCGGTCATGGACGGGAATTTGTCCACACTTAACACGTTCAAGGCCTGGCCCTGAAGCCGTGCGGCCAGTTGCCTCTGCGGCAACTCATTGATATCGATCGCGCCCTGGTTGGTCCAGGCCACGTTCGGCAACAACGGGAAAATGCCAGCCAGAACCACGCCGTGCGGCTTGACCAGACGATGGGAGAGCAGGTGCAGTTTCAGGTAGGCCTCGGGGGTGGAGACCGGTGCTTCATCGGTGGCCAGCACCGTCACCACCAGCGGGCGGCTCCCGCCCTGCAGTGAGCCGATCAGTGCTGCCGCGTCGCCAAAGCCTGCGGCGGACAGGGCCTTGCCCAGTGCCTCGCATTGGCCGGCTGCCAGCTCGATGGCCTGATTGCCTCCGTCGTAGCCGAGTTGTTCGCTGATGACCTTGATCAGGGCGGCGTCGGGATTCAGCAGGGGCTGCGGATAGTAGACCTCCAGCCAGTTGCCTGCGTTATTCTGAGTGCCGATGCCAAAGGCCAGGCTGAAACATTCGCTCATGGGGTGGTTCCTTGGATGCAATAGGTGCAGTTGTCAGTCAAAGGCGGCGGCGTACTCGTCGAGTTTGAAGCCCACCAGCCGTTGTGAGCCGGTATCCAGTACCGGTCTTTTGATCATCGACGGGTTGGCCTGCATCAGTGCGATGGCCTTGCCGGTGTCGATGTCTTTCTTGTCGCTGTCGTCCAGTTTGCGAAAGGTCGTGCCCTGACGGTTGAGGATCTTTTCCCAGCCGTGTTCGGCACACCAGGCTGTCAGCGTGTCGGCACTGACGCCTTCCTTCTTGTAGTCATGAAATGTGTAGGCAACGCCATGCTCATCCAGCCAGGTGCGGGCTTTTTTCATGGTATCGCAGGCCTTGATGCCATACAGGGTGGTCATTGTTCAGAGGCTCCGGATAAAGGTGCGGATACGCTGGGCTGCTTCGATGCAATCTTCCAGCGGGGCGACCAATGCCATGCGCACGCGCCCGGCGCCGGGATTATAACCATCTATCTCCCGTGACAGGAAACTGCCCGGTACGACAGCCACATTCTGCTCGGCCAGCAGGCGTACGCTGAAGGTCTGATCGTCCAGCGGCGTGCGCGGCCACAGATAGAAGCCGGCGTCGGGTCGTTGCACGTCCATGACGTCGCCGAGAATATCCAGCACGGCGTCGAATTTCGCCTGGTACTGCTCGCGATTGTCCTGCACATGGCGCTCGTCCTGCCAGGCGGCCAGGCTGGCGTGCTGGGTCTGAACCGGCATTGCGCAGCCATGGTAGGTGCGGTAGGTCAGATAGGGTTGCAGCAGGCTGGCGTCCCCTGCGACAAAGCCGGAGCGCAGGCCTGGCAGGTTGGAGCGTTTGGACAGGCTATGGAAGACCACACAACGGGCATAATCGAAACGGCCCAGCGCTGCGCAGGCTTGCAACAGTCCGACCGGAGCCGGCCCTTTGGGATCATAAATCTCGCTGTAGCACTCGTCGGAAGCGATAACGAAGTCATACTGGTCAGCCAGGGCGATGAGCCTGTGCATGTATTCCAGCGGCATGACGGCGCCGGTCGGGTTGCCTGGGGTGCAGATAAACAGCACCTGGCAGCGTTCCCAGATACTGGCTGCTACATCGTCGAGAGCCGGCACGAAGCCGTTGCTCTGATCGCACGGCAGATAATGCGGTTCAACGCCGGCCAGAAAAGCCGCGCCTTCGTAGATCTGATAGAAAGGGTTAGGGCTGACCACCAGGCCGGCCGGGTCACGCTTGACCATCGCCTGAGTAAAGGAAAACAGCGCTTCACGGGTGCCGTTGACCGGGATGATCTGGGTGGCCGGATCGACCCGCCCCGCACCCAGCTCGAAGCGCTGTTCAAGCCAGCGCGCAATACCCTCGCGCAGCGCAGGGATGCCGGCGGTGGTGGGGTACACCGCAGCCTGATCCAGATGCCGAGTCAGACTCTCCAGCACGAATGGCGGGGACGGGTGCTTGGGCTCGCCTATCGACAGTGAAATGGGTCGCAGGGCTGGATTCGGGGTGACATCCGCAATCAGCGCACGCAGCTTTTCAAACGGGTAGGGCTGCAGGCGTTCCAGGTCTGTATTCATGCGGGCGCGGTCCTCAGATGGCGATCTGGTTAGGCTTGAGATTGTCAGACTGCTGGACGCTGTTGCCCAGGGTCTCGATGATGGTGTCCTGCAGACGTCGGCATAGCTCGGGGTCTGACAGAGCGTGATTGTTGGCGTCTGTGAGCACAAAGACGTCGTCTACCCGCTCACCCAGGGTGACGATCTTGGCATTCTGCACGCTAATGTCGAAGTCCAGCAGAATCCGACCTATGCGCGCCAGCAGGCCAGGCCGGTCCGGGGCGCTCAGTTCGAGAATGGTGTGCTGGCCTTCCGGCGAGTTGAAGATGGTCACTTCCGGAGCGAAGGAGAAATGCTTGAGCTGCCGCGGTACCCGACGCTGGATTATGGAGGGGTACGCGTCCGGCTCGGACAGCGCCTCGATCAGGTCGCCCTTGATCTGGCGGATGCGTTTCGGATTCTCGCCAATCGAGCTGCCGTCCGCATCGAGCACTATATAGGTGTCCAGACTGAAGCGGTTGGTCGAGGTAATGATGCGCGCATCCTGAATGCTCAGGTTCAACTGGTCCATCGCGGCCACGGTCACGGCGAACAGGTCATGCTGCTCTGGCGTGTAGATGAAGATTTGCGTGGCTCCCTCGAATTCGCGCTGGGCCGTCTCCTTGATCAGTACCAGCGGGCCTTCGTGGTCCGGGTGCTCGATGATGGCTTCGGTATGCCAGGCCACATCGCTGGCCGTGTGACGTAGAAAATAGTCTTCCCCCAACTGTTCCCAGAGGGTTTCGGCATCCTCTTCATCAATACCACTGCGCACCACGATATCCAATGCCGCGCGCTGGGTCTGATGCACCTGTTCTTCGCGGTCCGGTGGGTTATCCAGACCGCGGCGCAGCGCCCGCTTGGTCTCGGTGTACAGCTGGCGCAGCAGCGAGGCGCGCCAGGAGTTCCATAGCGTCGGGTTGGTGGCGTTGATGTCGGCAATCGTCAGCACGTAAAGGTAGTCCAGGCGAACCTGGTTGCCCATCTGCACGGCGAAGTCATGGATCACCTGGGGATCGGAGATGTCCTTGCGCTGGGCCGTGGTGGACATGGTCAGATGACTCTCCACCAGCCAACTGACCAGATGCGTATCCCAGGCGGGCAACTGGTGGCGCTGGCAGAACGCGGTAGCGTCCACTGCGCCCAGCTCGGAGTGATCGCCGCCGCGGCCCTTGGCGATGTCATGGTAGAGGCCGGCCATGTACAGCAGATCCGGCTTGGGCAGGCGGCAGAAAATCCGCCAGGCCAGGGGGAATTTTTCCTGGTATTCGGGCTGATTCAGCTTGCGCAGGTGCTTGATCAGATTCAGCGTGTGCGCGTCTACGGTGTAGATGTGGAAGAGGTCGTGCTGCATCTGGCCGACGATCTTGCCGAATTCCGGCAAATAGCGACCCAGAATGCCGTAGCGATTCATGCGTCGCAGATTGCGATGGATGCCTTCCTTGCAGCGGAACAGCTCGACGAACAGGCTGGTATTGCGAATGTCGGCCCGGAAGGCATCATCGATCAGGTGCCGGTGGTCGCGCAGCAGGCGGATGCTGTCGGCCCGCACGCCGCGAATTTCCGGGTGCTGGGCCATCAGCAGGAAGATCTCCAGCAGTGCGAAGGGCGTGCGCTTGAAGACCTGGGGATGGGTGACCTCGATATAGTGATTGCGCGTCTGAAAGCGGCTGTTTATCGGCTCGATCACCGTGGTTTCGGCATTGCGCAGCAGTATTTCTTCAAAGTGCTGCATCAGCAGATCGTTGAGCTCGGACAGCGACATCACCACCCGATAATACTTCTGCATAAAGCGCTCGACAGCCAGTTTGCTGTCGTTGTCTTCATACCCCATCATCTGCGCGATAGTGCGCTGATGGTCAAACAGCAGGCGGTCTTCGGCGCGCTTGGCCAGAATATGCAGGGCAAAGCGTACCTGCCAGAGGAAGGCGCGGCCGGAGGCGAGGATGTTGTACTCCGCCTCATTGAGAAAGCCGCGCTCGACCAGTTCACGCAGGTCGTTGGTGCCAAAATGCCGTAGCGCTACCCAACCGATGGTCTGGATGTCGCGCAGCCCGCCCGGCGAGCTTTTGACGTTGGGCTCCAGGTTGTACTCGGTATCATTGTATTTGGCGTGGCGTTTTTGCTGTTCGGCGCGCTTGGCGCGGAAAAACTGCGCGTCGTCCCACATCTGCTCTGCGCTGATGGTGGCAATCATGCTCTGGCGCAGTTGCTCATCGCCGGCCAGGGTGCGTGATTCCATCAGGTTGGTGATCACCGTGATGTCGGCACGCGCCTCTTCCTGGCACTCGCTGATAGAGCGAACGCTCTGCCCGACCTCCAGGCCAATGTCCCAGAGCAGCATCAGAAACTGCTCGATGGATGCATTGTGGGCATCCTGACCGCTGTCGCGCAGCAGAATCAGCAGATCGATATCCGAGTGCGGGTGCAGTTCGCCACGCCCATAGCCGCCGACCGCCAGCAGGGCGATGTCTTCTGCATCAGTGCTGGCCTGGATGGCCCAGGCCTTGCGCAGAATCTGATCGGTAAACCAGGCGCGCTCATGGATCAGCTTGTGAATGTCGCGGCCACCTTCGAAACGGGCGCGCAATGTCATATCCGCGTGGCGGATGGCTTTCTTGAATGCAGCCACAGGGCTGCTTTTCAGTGCCAGTTCGGCCTGGAACTGGCCCGGGTCGAACAGTTCATTATCCACAGGGATGCCCCAGACAGCGGTTTATTGAAAGCTTTCTTCATGGCGACGGGTCAGGACTTCGTAACCGTCCGCGGTGACCAGAATGGTATGTTCCCACTGCGCGGACAATTTACGATCCTTGGTAATCGCGGTCCAGCCGTCGCCGAGCAGGCGGGTTTCGTGCCGGCCCTGGTTGATCATCGGCTCAATGGTGAAGGTCATGCCTTCCTTGAGTTCCATGCCGGTGCCCGCGCGGCCGTAGTGCAGAATCTGCGGCTCTTCGTGAAATACCTTGCCGATGCCGTGCCCGCAATACTCGCGTACCACGCTGTAATGATTCGCGTGCGCGTGGTCCTGAATCACCTGGCCGATATCACCCAGGCGGGCACCGGGGCGGACCACCTCGATACCTTTATACATGCATTCCTGGGTTACCCGCGCCAGACGCTGAGCCCATTCGGGTACGTCGCCGACCATGAACATCTTGCTGGTATCGCCGTGGTAGCCATCCTTGATCACGGTGACGTCGATATTCAGGCAGTCGCCATTCTTCAGCGGCTTGTCATTGGGGATGCCATGGCAGACCACATGATTGAGCGAGGTGCAGATCGATTTCGGGAAGCCCGGCCGGCCTGGCGCTGCACCGTAGTTCAGCGGCGCAGGGATGGCCTTCTGCACATTGACGATATACTCGTGGCATAACCGATCCAGCTCGTCGGTGGTGACGCCAACGCGCACATGCTCGCCGATCATTTCCAGGACCTCGGCGGCCAGGCGGCCGGCGATGCGCATGCCGGCAATGTCTTCCGGGGTTTTGATGGTCACGGTCATGAAAGGTCTCTCTTGGTGGCGCCGTGCGGCGGACAGGTAATAAAGTCGTTCAGTTTAACAGGCCGTTCAGTTTAACAGACAAGGCCGGCACTGTTGAGCGTCCTGTTGCCCGACCGCTCGGCGCGGGCAGCTTTATTCATTTGCGGTTATATGATATAAAGCGCCGCGCCTGAATAAACGCCCGCAAGGATCTCAGGCTTAAACTGAAACCGCACACGTATCGTCACACTGTCCTGGGTGCCCTTTGGGGTTGGACTTTGGGATACGTGGAGGCTCAACCCGAACTACTCTGGAGCTGTCATGACTCAAGTATCAATGCGCGATATGCTGAAGGCCGGTGCGCACTTCGGCCACCAAACCCGTTACTGGAACCCGAAGATGGGCAAGTTCATCTTCGGTGCTCGCAACAAGATTCACATCATCAACCTGGAAAAGACCATGCCGATGTTCCACGACGCCCTGAGCTTCGTGGAAAAGCTGGCTTCCGGCAAGAACAAGCTGCTGTTCGTCGGCACCAAGCGCGCTGCCAGCAAGATCATTGCTGAAGAAGCGACCCGCGCCGGGATGCCTTATGTCGATCACCGCTGGTTGGGCGGCATGCTCACCAACTACAAGACCATCCGCGCTTCCATCAAGCGTCTGCGTGATCTTGAAATCCAGGCTGAAGACGGCACGTTCACCAAGCTGACCAAGAAAGAGGCGCTGATGCGTACTCGCGATCTGGAAAAGCTGGACCGCAGCCTGGGTGGTATCAAGGACATGGGCGGCCTGCCTGATGCCCTGTTCGTTATCGATGTTGAGCACGAGCGCATTGCTATCACTGAAGCCAACAAGCTGGGTATCCCGGTTATCGGCATCGTTGATACCAACAGCAGCCCGGACGGCGTTGATTACGTTATCCCCGGCAACGATGACGCCATCCGCGCCATCAAGTTGTACGCTGCAGCCATGGCTGATGCTGTGCTGAGCGGCAAGAACAACGGCGGAGCTTCTGACGAATTCGTTGAAGAAGCAGCTCCTGCTGCCGAGGCCTCCGAAGGCTAAGGGTGCGGCTGGATCGATTTCTGCCGTATTAAAAAGGGGGCTCTGCCCCCTTTTTGCAATATCGTGAACGCAACATGATTCGGCTGCCCACACATCTGCAGGGCAGTCCAACGTCAAGCAAGTTAGAGGAACAATTCATGTCACAGATTTCTGCAGCTATGGTCAAAGAACTGCGCGAGCGCACTGGCCAGGGCATGATGGATTGCAAAAAAGCATTGACTGAAGCCGGTGGCGATATCGAAAAAGCCATTGATGATATGCGCGCTGCTGGCTCCATCAAGGCCGCCAAAAAAGCCGGTAACATCGCCGCTGAAGGCGCTATCGGTGTCAAGCTGGCCGACGATAACAAGTCTGCCGTGATCATCGAAGTCAACTCCCAGACCGATTTCCTGGCTCTGCAGGACGATTTCAAGGGTTTTGTCAGTGCCAGCCTGGACAAGGCATTTGCCGCAGGTTACAGCGACGCAGCCCCGTTGATCGCCGATCAGGAAGCCGCCCGTGAAGCGCTGATTGCCAAGTGTGGCGAAAACGTCAACATCCGCCGCCTGACCCGCGTTGAAGGCGATGTGATTGGCGCTTACCTGCACGGTCACCGTATCGGTGTGGTCGTTACCCTCAAGGGTGGCGATGCCGAGCTGGCCAAGGATATCGCCATGCACGTGGCTGCCAGCAACCCACAGTTCCTGGATGCCTCTCAGGTGTCGGAAGAAGCCATTGCCAAGGAAAAGGAAATCTTCCTGGCACTGAACGCCGAGAAGATCGCTGGCAAGCCAGAGAATATTGTTGAAAATATGGTCAAGGGCCGTATCAACAAGTTCCTGTCCGAAGCCAGCCTGGTCGAGCAGCCCTTCATCAAGGATCCCGAAGTCAAAGTCGGTGATCTGGCGAAGAAAGCCGGTGCAGAAATCATCTCCTTCGTACGTTACGAAGTGGGTGAAGGCATCGAGCGCGCTGAAGTCGATTTCGCTGCCGAGGTAGCCGCTCAGGTTGCCGCTACCAAGCAGTAATCATGCGTACTGACCATCGCATGACGGGCCGCCTCAAAGGCGGCCTGTAGTCAGGTTATACAGAGGCTTCCCGCGCAGGCGGGGAGCCTCTTTTTTAAGGAAACACTGAACAAGTGGCAAGCCGGACTGTCGGTTGTAACTCGTTGAGTGTTTCGCCCTTCCCGAGCAGGAGAGTCAATATGGCCCAGGTACCTAGCAGCCGTCAGCCCAAGTACAAGCGTATTCTACTCAAACTAAGCGGTGAGGCTCTGATGGGCACCGAAGGGTTCGGTATCGATCCCAAGGTGCTGGATCGCATGTCGCTCGAAATCGGCCAGTTGATTGGCATTGGCGTGCAGATCGGTCTGGTGATCGGTGGTGGCAACCTGTTCCGCGGGGCTGCCCTGCATGCTGCGGGCATGGATCGTGTTACCGGTGACCATATGGGCATGCTGGCCACGGTGATGAACGCCCTGGCCATGCGTGACTCCCTGGAGCGCTCGAATATCCAGACCCGCGTAATGTCAGCCATCACCATGGAAGGCGTGACCGAGCATTACGATCGTCGCAAGGCGATGCGCTACCTCGGCAGTGGTGACGTGGTAATATTCTCAGCTGGAACCGGTAACCCGTTCTTTACTACTGATACAGCCGCGTGCCTGCGCGGTATCGAAGTGGACGCTGACCTGGTGCTGAAAGCCACCAAGGTTGATGGGGTATACAACGCTGACCCAATGAAAGATCCGAACGCCGAGCGTTTTGATACATTGACCTATGATCAGGTACTGGATCTGAAGCTGGGCGTGATGGATCTGACGGCCATTTGCCTGATTCGGGATCACAAGATGCCGTTACGGGTATTTAACATGAACAAACCCGGCGCGCTGCTCAATGCAGTGGTAGGTAGCGCCGAGGGCACATTGATCGAGGGTTGAGGAATGATCAACGATATTAAGAAAGAAGCCCAGGAGCGGATGAAAAAGTCTGTTGAATCCCTGGATCACGCCTTTGCCAAAATTCGTACCGGCCGAGCGCACCCGAGCATTCTGGATAGCGTCATGGTGTCCTACTACGGGGCCAATACCCCGTTGCGCCAAGTTGCCAACGTCAACGTTGAAGACTCCCGCACCCTGGCTCTGACAGTGTTTGACCGCAGCATGATCCAGGCAGTGGAAAAGGCCATCATGACTTCTGATCTGGGTCTTAATCCGGCGACGGCGGGTACTACCATCCGCATTCCCATGCCGGCATTGACCGAAGAAACGCGCAAGGGTTTTACCAAGACTGCCCGCGGTGAAGCTGAAAACGCCCGTGTAGCAGTACGCAATATCCGCCGTGATGCGCTTAGCCAGATCAAGGATCTGCAGAAGGAAAAGGAAATCAGCGAGGACGAAGAACATCGTGCTGGCGACGAGATCCAGAAGTTGACCGACAAGTATGTGGCCGAGATCGACAAGGCGCTGGAAGCCAAGGAAGTGGACCTGATGGCCATCTGATGGTCCATTCCGAGTGTTGAACGGATGAGCAAAAATATGGCTGTAAGCCCCGCGGGATCCGTGCCCCGACATGTTGCCATTATCATGGATGGCAACAACCGTTGGGCGCGCAAGCGCTTGCTGCCCGGCGTCGCCGGGCACAAGGCCGGTGTCGATGCGGTCAAGGCGATGATTGAAGTCTGCGCTGAAGATGGTGTGGAAGTGCTCACCTTGTTCGCTTTCTCGAGTGAGAACTGGAGAAGGCCAGAAGCGGAAGTCGGTGCGCTGATGGAGCTGTTCCTCAGCGCCCTGCGGCGTGAGGTCAAGCGCCTGCGTGAGAATGGCATCAAGCTCTGCATCATTGGCGACCGCAGTCGCTTTGCTCCGGAGCTGCGCCAGGCGATGCAGGACGCTGAAGCCTTGACCGCAGCGGGGCGGCGTCTGACGCTGGTAGTCGCCGCCAACTACGGTGGTCAATGGGATATTGCCCAGGCAGTTAAAAAGCTGGCTGGTCAGGTGCAGGATGGCCAATTGTCTGCAGACCAGATTGGCGAGCAGGATGTGGAAGCTGCATTAAGTACATCCGACTGGCCGTTACCCGATCTCTGTATCCGCACCGGCGGCGAGCGGCGAATCAGTAATTTTCTACTGTGGCAATTGGCGTACGCTGAACTGTACTTTTCCGACCTTTACTGGCCTGACTTCAAACAGGAAGCCCTTCGTGAAGCCTTTGCTGACTTTGCTCGGCGTCAGCGCCGTTTCGGCAAAACCAGCGATCAATTAGCGGCGGAGTCCTGATGCTCAAACAGCGAATCATTACAGCGGTCATTCTGGCGCCCTTGGCTATTGCCGGGTTCGTTTTTCTCGAGGGCCTCTGGTTTGCGCTTTTTATTGGCGCGGTGGTGGCGCTGGGAGGCTGGGAGTGGGCGCGGCTTGCCGGGGAAACGTCCCAGGCCGGCCGGGTGCTTTATGCTGTGGTGGTGGCGCTGTTGATTCTGGTCATGTACCGGGCTAGCTGGCCGGTGCAGTATGTTCTCGTTCCTGCTGTCATCTGGTGGATTGTCGCGGCGCTCCTGGTCGTGCGTTACCCCAAGGATCGCGGCCTGTGGGCCAATCCACGGGTCGCGCAGGTGTTTGGTTTGCTGATTCTGCTGCCCGCCTGGGCGGGGCTGGTGTGGTTGCGCCAGGTGCCGCATGGCCTGTGGTTGATCATGGCCTTGATGGTGCTGGTCTGGGCTGCTGACATCGGTGCCTACTTTGCCGGCAAGACCTGGGGTCGGCGCAAGCTGATGCCCAATGTCAGCCCAGGCAAGACCATTGAGGGGTTTCTGGGTGGCCTGGTATTCACGCAGGTGGCGACTCTGATTGGTCTGCTGTATCTGGGCTGGTCGGCGAGTGCAGTGCTTCTGGGTCTGCTGGGTGCGGCGCTGGTGGTGGTGTTCTCGGTAGTCGGCGACTTGACCGAAAGTCTGTTCAAGCGCGATCAGGGTCTGAAGGACAGCAGCAATCTGCTGCCAGGCCATGGTGGTGTGCTGGATCGAATTGACAGTCTCACCGCCGCGATACCGGTATTTGCTCTGTGCTGGCTGCTGGCCGGAGGTCAGTTAGGGTGAGTAGAACCTGGATTACGGTACTGGGGGCGACGGGTTCCATTGGTGTCAGTACCCTGGACGTGATTGCCCGGCATGCCGAGCGCTATGCTGTCTACGCACTGACCGGTTTCAGCCGCATGCGCGAGCTCGAAGGGCAGTGCCTGGCGCACAGCCCCTTATTTGCTGTAGTTGCCGACGAAAAACAGGCCGGTGCGTTGCAACAGTCGCTGCGTCAGGCTGGCAGTGCGACCGAGGTGTTGTGGGGCGAAGGTGCGCTGGAGCAGGTGGCGCGAGATACGCAGGTCGACGTGGTCATGGCGGCCATCGTTGGTGCTGCCGGGCTACGCCCTACGCTGGCCGCCGTGCAGGCAGGCAAGCGGGTGCTATTAGCCAACAAGGAGGCGCTGGTCATGTCCGGCGCGCTCTTTATGCGTGCGGTGCGCGACTCCGGTGCAGTGCTACTGCCTATCGACAGCGAACACAACGCGATATTTCAATGCATGCCGGCTCATTATCAGGGCGGGCTGGGCAAGGCAGGGGTGCGGCGGATTCTGCTGACCGCCTCTGGCGGTCCCTTTCGCGATTTTTGCGCGGCCGATCTTGCCGGTGTAACGCCGGAGCAGGCCTGTGCGCATCCGAACTGGTCAATGGGTCAGAAGATTTCGGTCGACTCGGCCAGCATGATGAACAAGGGGCTTGAGTTGATCGAGGCCTGCTGGCTGTTTGACGCACGTCCCGATCAGGTTGAAGTGGTGGTGCACCCCCAGAGCGTGGTGCACTCGCTGGTCGACTATGTAGACGGCTCGGTGATAGCCCAGTTGGGTAATCCGGATATGCGCACGCCTATTGCCCACGCGCTGGCCTGGCCTGAACGCATGGACTCGGGTGTCAGTGCTCTGGATCTGCTGGCGACCGGTCGTCTGGATTTTCGCGCGCCGGATCTGGAGCTGTTTCCCTGTCTCAGTCTGGCACGCCAGGCGGCCGAGGCGGGAGGCACGGCCTGTGCCCAGCTCAATGCGGCCAATGAGGTCGCGGTCGAGGCTTTTCTGGCCGGACGCATTGGTTTTACCGATATCCCTGTTATCATCGAAGCCACACTGAACCGTATGACCCCTGAGCCTGTCGAAGACCTGAATCACATCATGGCCGCTGATGCTCTGGCTCGCGAGCATGCCCACCGCTGGCTCGCCAACCGGCACTGAAGCTCAGACTGACCGGGCTCCTGTCCTTTACCTTCCCTATGAGGCGTTGAATGGATCTGTTATTCACCCTGCTGGCTACCGTAGTGGCTTTGGGGCTGTTGGTCACCATTCATGAGTATGGCCATTTTTGGGTGGCCAGGCGCTGTGGCGTCAAGGTATTGCGCTTTTCGATCGGGTTTGGTTCGGCTCTATACCGCTGGCATGACAAGCGCGGCACCGAATTCGTTATTGCGGCTATCCCGCTCGGTGGCTACGTCAAAATGCTTGATGAGCGCGAAGCGCCTGTGGATGAAGCCGAGCTGGGTCAGGCGTTCAATCGCAAGGACGTGAAACAGCGGATTGCTATCGTTGCTGCGGGCCCTATCGCCAATTTTCTCCTCGCTATCGTTGCCTTCTGGTTGGTTGCGGTTATCGGTATTACCACGCTGGCTCCCGTCCTCGGGCCGGTGGAGGAGGGCAGTATTGCCGAACGAGCCGGGCTGGTTGAAGGCCTGGAAGTCGTTGAAGTCAATGGCGTGGAAACGCGCAGCTGGCACGATGTAAACCTTCAGCTGATTCGCCGTCTGGGTGAGACCGGACAGATGCAGGTCATGGCCATTGATGGTCCAGGCGCTACGCCGCAGTCCTACACGTTGGTGCTGAACGATTGGTTGCGCGGCGCTGACCAGCCCGATCCGATTGCCGCGCTCGGCCTGACCACCTGGCGCCCAGAAGTACCGCCGCTGCTGGGCGAAATCAGCCCGGGTGGTGCCGCCGAAGCTTCAGGCCTGCGCTCCGGCGACTTGATTGTCAGTATTGAAGGCGAGCCGGTAGAAAGTTGGTTGTCCCAGGTGGTGCCGGCTATCCAGGGTAGCCCGGGTGAGCCATTGGCTGTGGGCATCGAGCGTGATGGTCAGCCGATGACGCTGACGGTCACGCCACAAGCCCGCGATCAGAATGGCGTGACCTCCGGATTTATAGGTGCTGGCGTGGCGCCTTTCGAATGGCCAGAGCACATGGTGCGCTCGATCGATTACAATCCGCTGGTCGCGATCCCGGTGGCTGCGGCCAAGACCTGGGACATGACGGTACTGACCCTGGATTCGCTTAAAAAGATGTTGACCGGGCTTGTCTCGGCAAAAAACTTGAGTGGCCCGATAACCATTGCTAAAGTGGCGGGCGCTTCGGCCAAGTCGGGCCCTGAGAGTTTTCTGAACTTCATTGCTTACTTGAGCATCAGTCTGGGTGTGCTTAATCTGCTGCCCATTCCAGTGCTGGACGGTGGCCACCTGGTCTATTACACGGCTGAATGGATACGGGGCAAGCCGCTGTCGGAACGCATTCAGGCCTGGGGGTTGCAGATAGGCCTGACGCTGATTGTTGGTGTGATGTTATTTGCCATCTACAACGACATAAGCCGCCTGGGTTGAGCCCAGGCAAGCAAGAACACGCTCTGCCGCTTGCGGTGGAAACGAATTTAACCAGTCAGCCAGAACGGATTTCATGAAACGTTACCTATTGCCTGCGCTATTGCTGATACTCCTGGCGCCAGGAGCTTTTGCCGACGCCTTCCAGATCTCCGACATCCGCATCAATGGGTTGCAGCGCGTGTCTGCCGGTAGCGTGTTCAGCGCGCTGCCTCTGGACATTGGTGAGCAAGTTGATGATCAGGCTCTAGTCGAAGCGAGTCGCTCGCTGTTCCGTACCGGGTTCTTCGAAGACATTCAGTTAGGCCGTGACGGCAATGTGCTGGTGATCACGGTGGTCGAAAGACCCTCGATCGCCGCCATCGAGCTTGAGGGCAACAAGGCTATCGAAAGCGAGGCGCTGTTGGCCGGTCTGACAGCGGCCGGTCTGGCCGAAGGCGAAATCTTCCAGCAGGCCACGCTGGATGGCGTGCGTAACGAGTTGCTGCGCCAGTATGTTGCGCAGGGCCGCTACTCAGCCGGCATCGAGACTGAAGTGGTGGCTGAGCCGCGCAACCGCGTGACCCTGAAGATCGACATCAACGAGGGTTCGGTTGCCTCGATCAAGAACGTCAACGTGGTGGGTAATACGGTCTTTACCAATGACGAACTGACTGACCTGTTCGAGCTCAAGAGCTCGAATATGCTGTCGTTCTTCCGCAATGACGACAAGTACTCGCGGGAAAAACTGTCCGGTGATCTGGAGCGTCTGCGTTCCTGGTACCTGGACCGTGGTTATATCAATATGGATATCGCTTCTACCCAGGTGTCGATCACCCCGGACAAGAAGAACGTCTATGTCACCGTCAACGTCAACGAGGGCGAGCTGTATACCGTCAGCGATGTCAGGTTGTCCGGTGATCTGGTGGTGGCCGAGCCGGAAGTGCGTGACCTGCTGCTGATCGAGCCGGGCCAGGTATTCTCCCGCCAGGTCATGACCTCTACTTCCGACCTGATCAGCCGCCGGTTGGGCAACGAGGGCTACACCTTCGCCAACGTCAACGGCATCCCGGATGTGAACGAAGAAGACCGCACCGTGGCGGTGACCTTTTTCGTTGATCCCGGCAAGCGCGCCTATGTGAACCGGATCAACTTCCGCGGCAACACCAAGACTGATGATGAAGTACTGCGTCGTGAAATGCGCCAGATGGAAGGCGGTTGGGCTTCTACTTACCTGATCGACCAGTCCAAGGTTCGCCTGGAGCGTCTGGGCTTCTTCAAGGAAGTCGACGTGGAAACCGTGCAGGTGCCCGGTGCCGACGATCTCATCGATGTGAACTACACCGTGGAAGAGCAACCCTCCGGCTCGATCACCGCCAGCCTGGGTTTTGCTCAGGGTACAGGTCTGATCCTGGGTGGCTCGATCAGCCAGAACAACTTCTTCGGCTCGGGTAACCGGGTCAGCATCAGCGCCAACCGCTCCGAGTATCAGACGGCGCTGTCCTTCGGCTTCCTCAACCCGTACTTCACAGTCGACGGTGTGAGCCTGGGCTACAACGCCTTCTACCGTACGACCGACTATGACGAGCTGAATGTTGATATCTCCAGCTACGCCGTGGACTCCTACGGTGCCGGTTTCAATATCGGTTACCCGATCAGCGATACCTCACGGCTGTCCTTCGGCCTGACGGCTCAGCAGGACGAAATCAAGGAAGGCGTCTTCACTGTCCAGGAAATTCGTGACTTCCTGGATCTGGAAGGCGATAGCTTCACCAACTTCAAGTTCAACACGACCTGGTCCCAGTCCACATTGAACCGTGGGGTGTTCCCTGATCGCGGCTTCTCGCAGTCTGCCAATCTGGAAACAACCCTGCCGGGTAGTGACCTGTACTTTTACAAGCTCGATTACCGTGCCCAGCGCTTCTTCCCGGTATCGGAAGATCTGACGCTGCGCATGCATACCAACCTGGGTTTCGCGCGTCGCTTCGGCTCGACTCAGAAAGTGCCCTTCTATGAACACTACTATGCGGGCGGTATCGGTTCGGTGCGTGGCTTCCGCGATAGCACCCTGGGCCCTAAAAGTACGCCTAGTCTGAACGATCCAGATCGTGATGAATTGCCCTTTGGCGGTAACATCAAGGTCACCGGTGGCGCCGAGCTGATTTTTCCGGTCCCGTTCATTCAGGATCAACGCTCACTGCGCACCGTGCTCTTCCTCGACGCGGGCAACGTGTATGACACCTATTGTTCTAGCAACAATCTGCCCAGTGGCGATAACAACCCGGGTTGTGGCAAGGTCGACGTAGGTGATTTGCGTTACAGTGCCGGTGTTGGCCTGTCGTGGATCACGGCCCTGGGTCCTTTGGGCTTCAGCCTGGCTGCGCCTTTGAACAGCGAGTCCGCAGACGACACGCAAGTATTCCAGTTTACCCTGGGTCAGACTTTCTGAAGCCAGACACCCAACAACGATCAACAGGAGCTGTAGAGTGCGCAAGATTATAGGTGTTGCCATCATGTCGGTACTGGTTCTCGCCAGCTTTCCGGCAGCCGCCCAGATGAAGATAGCCGTACTGGATTACCAGATGGCTTTGCTGGAGTCGGATGCAGCGAAGAAGTACTCAGTGGATGCCGAAAAGAAATTCGGTACCCAGTTGCAGCGGCTGCGCAATCTGGAAGCCGAAGCCAAGCGTCTGCAGGAACGTATGCAGCGCGATGGTGAAAAGCTGGGCCAGACCGAAGTGGAAAAGCTTGAGCTGGAATTTCGTCAGAAAGCCCGTGAGTTTCAGGCGCAATCCAAAGAGCTGAACGAGGCCAAGGCTGGTTCTGATCGGGAGATGCTGGAAACTCTCAAGCCGCGTCTTGATCAGGCAGTCGAAGCGGCTATTCAAGCCGGTGGATTTGATCTGGTTCTGGACCGTAGCGCTGTGGTCGATGTGAAGGCTGAGTATGACATCACTCGCCAGGTCATCGAGCGCCTGAACAGTATTCGTTGAGGCGGCAGGTGAGTAATACTGCCCAGTTTACGCTCGCTGCACTAGCCAAGTTGATAGATGCACGCCTGGTCGGCAACCCCGGCCAGGTCGTGCACGGCCTTGCTACTCTGCAGGAAGCGGGTCCTGATCAACTGAGTTTTCTGGCCAACAGTCAGTACCGTAAGTACCTGAGCGGCAGTAATGCTGCCGGGGTATTGCTTACGGAAGCTGACGCAGAAAGCTACAAAGGCAATGCGCTGGTCGTCGCCAATCCCTATCTGATGTACGCACGCTTATCCCACCTGTTTGATTCCAAGCCCAAACCCGCTGCCGGTATCCATGCCACCGCCGTCATTGCCGATGATGCGGTCGTCAATCCTACAGCGAGCATTGGCGCAGGTGCGGTGGTGGAAGCAGGCGCGCAAATCGGGCCCGGCGTCACCTTGGGTGCTCATTGTTTTATTGGCGCCAGGTCTGTCATTGGCCAAGGCGGTTGGTTGGCTGCGCGGGTCACGCTTTATCACGATGTACGCATCGGCGAGCGCGTGGTCATTCAGTCTGGAGCGGTAATTGGTTCCGAAGGTTTTGGCTTCGCCAGTGACCAAGGCCACTGGCAGAAGATCGCCCAGATTGGCGGCGTGATTATTGGCGATGATGTTGAAATTGGCGCCAACACCACGATTGATCGTGGTGCGCTTTCTGATACGCGAATAGGTAACGGTGTGAAGCTGGATAACCAGATTCAGATCGCGCACAACGTGCACATCGGCGATCACACGGCCATGGCGGCCTGTGTGGGGATCTCCGGGAGCACGCACATTGGCAAACACTGCACCATCGCTGGCGGCGTGGGCATGGTTGGCCATATCGAGATATGCGACAACGTATTCGTCAGCGGCATGACCATGGTCACGCGCTCCATCACCGAGCCAGGCGCCTATTCTTCCGGGACAGCCATGCAGCCATCAGCGGATTGGAAAAAAAGCGCTGCACGCATACGTCAGCTCGACAGCCTGGCAAAAAGGCTTCAGCAGTTGGAAAAGCAACTGCTGGTCGTGACTCAGGGAACTCAAGACTCATCTGAGTCCTGAGCCGCGCCTAACCTCGGCGCCCACCATCTTCAGTGCAAGGCCTGCGAATACATGGATATCAAGGAAATAAAAGAATACCTACCCCACCGTTACCCGTTTCTTCTGGTGGACAGGGTACTAGAGCTGGATCTGGAGGCTCGCCATATTCGCGCCTACAAGAACGTTTCGGTCAATGAGCCCTTCTTCAATGGGCATTTCCCCGAGCATCCCATCATGCCGGGCGTGCTTATCATTGAGGCTATGGCCCAAGCCGCAGGTTTGCTGGGTTTCAAGATGATGAACCTGCGGCCGGCAGACGGTACCCTGTATTACTTCGTGGGAACTGACAAGCTGCGTTTTCGCCAGCCTGTCGTCCCCGGCGATCAACTGCAACTAGAAGCGCAGTATCTGAGCAATCGTCGTGGCATCTGGAAGTTTGCCTGTCGTGCTATGGTAGATGGGAAAGAAGCCTGTTCAGGCGAAATCATTTGCGCGGAACACAAGATATGAGTCGAATTCATCCGCAGGCGATCGTTGACCCGTCCGCCCGGCTGGCTGAAGACGTAGAAGTTGGCCCCTGGACCCTGATCGGTCCAGACGTGGAAATCGGAGCCGGTAGCGTTATCGGTCCGCATGTGGTTATTCGCGGACCCACGACTATCGGGCAGCACAATAAGATCTTTCAGTTTTCCTCTGTAGGGGAAGACTGTCAGGACAAGAAGTACAATGGTGAGCCGACGCGGCTGATCATTGGCGATCACAACGTGATTCGTGAAGGCTGCACGCTGCATCGTGGCACGGTTCAGGATCGCGGCGTGACCACCATTGGCAGTCATAACCTGCTGATGGCTTATGTCCACGTAGCCCATGACTGCATCGTTGGCGATCACATCATCATGGCCAATAACGCCACCATCGCCGGCCACGTGCGAGTCGGCGATGGCGCGATTCTCGGTGGTTTCACTACCGTTCACCAATTCTGCCATCTGGGCGCCTGGTCCATGAGTGCCGCCAACAGCGCGGTGTTCAAGGATATTCCTGCCTATGTGATGGTCGGGGGCAACCCGGCCAGTGCTCATGGTATGAATTTCGAAGGCATGCGCCGCCGTGGCTTCAGCCCCGAGTTGATCGCGGCGCTGCGCAGAGCCTACAAGGTGGTCTATCGTCAGGGGCTGACGCTTCAGGATGCGCTCAAGGCCCTGGAAGAGCCGGCTCAGCAGTTTACTGAAATTGCGCTGTACCGCGACTCTATCGTGGCCTCCACCCGCGGTATTACCCGCTAGTCATGTCCGCTCCAGCCAATTCGGCCGCTGTACCCCCTCTGTGTATTGCGTTGGTGGCTGGTGAAGCCTCCGGCGATACGCTGGGCGCGGGGCTTATACGTGCGCTCAAGCGTCAGTATCCCGATGCTCGCTTTATTGGCATAGGCGGCCCGCGGATGCTGGCGCAGGGTATGCAGACGCAGGTGCCGATGGAGCGCCTGTCGGTAATGGGGCTGGTCGAAGTGCTGGGTCGCCTCCGCGAGCTTTTGCGCATTCGCAAGTCGCTGGTCAGCTATCTCAAGGCGCAGAAGCCGGACGTGTTTATCGGGATCGATGCGCCAGACTTCACTCTGAATGTCGAGAAGCAACTGCGTGAAGGGGGCATTCCCACGGTTCATTATGTCAGCCCTTCAGTCTGGGCCTGGCGTGAGAAGCGGGTGTTGGGTATCCGCGAATCGACCGATCTGATGCTTACATTGTTTCCCTTTGAAGAAGCCGTCTATCAGAAACATGGTGTTGCCGTGCGCTGCGTTGGCCACACCCTGGCGGACCAGATCGCCCTTGAGCCTGATCGGAAAGCGGCACGCTCTGCTTTGGGGCTGGATACGCAGGCTCGGGTGGTCGCCTTGATGCCGGGCAGCCGCAATGGCGAGCTGCGAAAGCTGGGCCTGCTGTTTCTGCAAACCGCTGCCTGGTGCCTTGAACGCCAGCCGCAGTTGCAGTTTGTCATGCCCTGCGCCAACGCCGAGCGTCGAGTGCAGATCGAAGCCATACTGGCGGAAAGCGGGCTATCACTGCCGTTGACGTTACTCGACGGGCAGGCACATGAGGCGCTGGCGGCCTGTGATGCGGTCTTGATCGCTTCTGGCACGGCGACATTGGAAGCCATGCTGTTCAAGCGGCCGATGGTCGTCGCTTACCGTATGGCTAATCTGACCTTCAAGATTCTCAAGCGCCTGATTAAGGTCGGGCATGTTTCGCTGCCTAACCTGTTGGCCGGTCGCGAAGTCGTGCCGGAGTTCCTGCAGGACGCCGCCACTCCAGAGGCGATGGGGCAGGCGCTGCTGGATCGCCTTGGCCCTACCGAGGAAGCTGAGGCCACGCAGGCCACATTCATGCAATTACACGAAATGCTGCGCCGCGATGCCGATGAGTCGGCGGCCGAAGCGGTAATTGATTTGATGCGCGAGAAGGGCAAGCTGGCATGACGCAGATGATGATCGACTGGTATGTGCCGGTGGGTGATGAGTTGGTTGCGGGTGTCGATGAGGTCGGTCGCGGCCCGCTCTGCGGCGCCGTAGTGACCGCTGCCGTGATACTTGACCCTTTGCGGCCGATCGAAGGGCTGAATGATTCCAAGAAACTGACCGCCGCCCGCCGGGAAGCCTTGTTTCCGATTATTCAGGAACGAGCGCTGGCCTGGTATATCGCCCGTGCGGAAGTCGAGGAAATCGATCAGCTCAATATTCTGCACGCAACCATGTTGGCGATGCAGCGTGCGGTGGCCGGGCTACCGATTCGCCCCGATAGGGTACTGGTAGACGGTAATCGCTGCCCGGTTCTGCCGATGCCTAGTGAACCTGTGATCAAGGGCGACTCCCGGGTACCGGCCATTGCTGCTGCGTCTATTCTGGCCAAGGTCTCGCGTGATCGTGAGATGCAGGAGATGGAGCTGATTTATCCTGGCTACGGCATTGCTCAGCACAAGGGTTATCCCACGCCGACGCACTTGTCTGCGTTGAGGGAGCTGGGGGTATGCGCTATTCATCGTAGGTCCTTTGGCCCGGTGCGTGATGCTTTGGCTTGCGTTGAGGTGATTGCTGGTTCTGGTTCTGGTTCTGTTGTGGGGCAGGGTGAGACGGGCAGCGCCCGTCGACACGCCGTGAATACGTCCCTGTAGGCTCATCTCCGGCATCCCTGCCGGAGACGGTCGTCGGGCGCTGCCCGTCTCACCCTGCCAAACGGGATCTGCGGATCCTGACGCATTGGCTCCGTTTGCATCTCACACCATAAGAGACTTAGCTGAACCAAACCCCATTCTTAGCCTATTTTATCCATTCCTCAGAATCCCTTTGCTCAGGAAACGCGCTGGTCAGTGGCGGGTGGAAGGCGATAGGGGTAAGCCGACCGTCTCCGGCAGGGATGCCGGAGATGAGCCTACAGGGATGTATTCACGGCGTGTCGGCGTGCCCTGCCGCCTTACGCACACCAGGCACCACACTAGTACCGAACTAACGATGGTTTGGCTAAATCCAGACAACGTGCGAGTAGCCCCAAGCTTCCCCCACCGTTACAATCTTCCCTCAGCAGTTGCCTTCAGAAACAGGACCACCATGACGCATTCTTTCGTTCACTTGCGTGTACACAGCGAGTTTTCTCTGGTTGACGGCATCGTCAAGATCAAGCCTCTGATCAAGATGGTTGCCGAGGCAGGGATGCCGGCCGTAGCAGTGACGGATCAGAACAACATGTGCAGCCTAGTGAAGTTCTACAAGGCGTCCATGGGTGGTGGGGTCAAGCCGATTTCCGGTGTCGATGTCTGGCTGGTGGGCGCTAATGATGATAATCAGCTCACTCGCCTCAGCCTGTTGGCAATGAACCGTAATGGCTACCGTAACCTCACTGAACTGATCTCCCGGGGGTATACCGAAGGCCAGCGCAACGGCGTGGTGACCATCCGCCGTGAATGGGTGGCCGAGTCCAGCGAAGACGTGATCGCGCTGTCCGGTGCCAAGGAAGGGGAGATTGGCCAGTCGTTGCTGTCCAACAACCCGCAGGAAGCCGACGCGCTACTAACCTACTGGATGCAGGTTTTTCCTGGCCGTTTCTATCTGGAGCTGCAACGCACCAGCCGCCCGAACGACGAAGAGTATCTGCACGCGGCGGTGGATCTGGCGGTCAAGCTGGATTGTCCGGTGGTCGCCACGAACGACGTGCGCTTTCTCAAGCGTGAAGACTTTGAAGCACACGAAACGCGCGTATGCATTGGTGAAGGCCGGGCGTTGGATGACCCGCGTCGGGTACGGCAGTACAGCGAAGAACAGTATCTGAAAACGCCGGCGGAAATGGCCGAGCTGTTTTCCGACATTCCGGAAGCATTGGCCAACAGCGTGGAAATTGCCCGCCGCTGCAATATCGACGTGCAGCTGGGCAAGAACTTCCTGCCGGCCTTTCCGACGCCGGACGGCATGAGTGAAGCGGACTTCTTCCGTAAGGTCTCGTTTGAAGGGCTGGAAGAGCGCCTCAAGGTGGTACTGCCGCCCGACTCCGAGAATTACCAAGCGCGCCGTCAGGTCTACGTTGACCGGCTGAATTTCGAGCTGGATATCATTATCCAGATGGAATTTCCCGGTTACTTCCTGATCGTGATGGACTTTATCAAGTGGGCCAAGAATAACGGTGTACCGGTGGGCCCAGGCCGTGGCTCCGGGGCAGGCTCGCTGGTCGCCTATTCGCTGCTGATTACCGATCTGGATCCGCTGCAGTACGATCTGCTGTTCGAGCGCTTCCTGAATCCGGAACGGGTATCCATGCCCGACTTTGACGTCGACTTCTGCATGGAAGGTCGCGACCGGGTCATCGAGTATGTGGCCGATACCTACGGCCGCAACGCGGTATCGCAGATCATCACCTTCGGTACCATGGCCGCCAAGGCAGTAGTACGTGACGTCGCGCGGGTGCAGGGCAAGTCCTATGGCCTGGCGGACAAACTGTCGAAGATGATCCCCTTCGAAGTCGGCATGACGCTGGCCAAGGCGTTTGAGCAGGAAGAGATTCTGCGTGATTTCCTTGCCAATGATGAAGAGGGCCAGGAAATCTGGGACATGGCGCTGAAGCTGGAAGGCGTCACGCGTAACGTCGGCAAACACGCCGGTGGCGTGGTGATTGCGCCGACCAAGCTGACGGATTTCGCGCCGCTGTATTGCGACGAGGCCGGTGGCGGTCTGGTGACTCAGTTCGACAAGGATGATGTGGAAGCGGCGGGCCTGGTCAAGTTCGACTTCCTTGGCCTGCGTACCCTGACGATCATCGACTGGGCAATGAACACTATCAACCGCGTGCGGGCCAAGACCGGCGGCGCGCCGCTGGATATCAACTTTATCCCGCTCGACGATCTGCCCACCTACCAGATGTTGCAGAAGGCTGAGACCACGGCGGTGTTCCAGCTCGAATCCCGCGGTATGAAGGAACTGATCAAGAAGCTCAAGCCCGACTGCCTTGAAGACCTGATCGCTCTTGTGGCCCTGTTCCGCCCCGGGCCACTGCAATCAGGCATGGTTGATGACTTTATCAACCGCAAGCACGGGCGCGAAATTCTCTCCTATCCGCATCCGAATTATCAGCTCGATAGCCTCAAACCTGTCCTGGCGCCGACCTACGGCATCATTCTGTATCAGGAACAGGTGATGCAGATTGCCCAGGTCATGGCCGGCTATACGCTTGGCGGTGCCGACATGTTGCGCCGCGCCATGGGTAAGAAAAAGCCCGAGGAAATGGCCAAGCAGCGGCAGATTTTCCTTGAAGGGTGCGAAACCAACAATATCAACGCCGATCTGGCGGGCAATATCTTCGACCTGGTGGAAAAATTTGCCGGTTACGGCTTCAACAAGTCGCACTCGGCGGCTTACGGTCTGGTGTCCTACCAGACCGCCTGGCTGAAGGCGCATTATCCGGCGCCCTTTATGGCGGCGGTGTTGTCGGCGGATATGCACAACACCGACAAGGTGGTGACGCTGATTGAAGAGTGCCGCAGCATGAAGCTGCGCCTCAATCCGCCGGACGTGAACGTATCCGAGTACAAATTTACCGTTGATGACGCCGGCGCCGTGGTTTACGGCTTGGGCGCGATCAAGGGCGTAGGCGAAGGCCCGGTGGAAACCATTGTCGAGAAGCGGCAGCAGGGCGGGCCTTTCCTCGATCTGTTTGATTTCTGCGCCCGGGTTGATCTCAAGCGGATCAACAAGCGGGTGATGGAAGCGCTGATTCGCTCCGGCGCACTGGATAACCTGGGGCCGTTCTTTGATACCGAGCAGCAGGCTTACCTGAAGAATGTCGACCGCAACCGTGCGGCGCTGATGGCGGCTATGGAAGAGGCGATTGCGGCGGCCGAACAAACCGCCAAGAGCGCCGACAGCGGCCACGCGGACCTGTTTGGCGAGTTGCTCGGCCCATCAACCGTGCGGGATGTATATGAGCAGTATCGCAAGGTGCGCGAGTGGTCGTTCAAGGAGCGGCTGCGGGGCGAGAAGGAAACCCTGGGGCTGTACCTGACCGGTCATCCGATTGATGAGTACGAAAAGGAAATCCGCCGCTTCGCCCGCCAGCGCATCATTGATCTCAAACCCTCGCGTGAGAGTCAGACGATTGCTGGCCTGGTGTTCGATTTACGGGTCATGAAGACCAAACGCGGTGACAAGATGGGTTTTGTCACTCTGGATGATCGTTCCTCTCGCATTGAAGTGTCGCTGTATGCCGAGGCCTATCAGGCTGCCCAGTCATTGTTGCAGAAAGATGCGCTGCTGGTGGTTGAAGGCGAGGTCAGCCAGGACGACTTTTCCGGTGGCTTGCGCATGCGCGTTAAGCGCGTCATGAGCCTGGAAGATGCCCGCACGACGCTGCTCGACAGTGTACGCATCAGCCTGGATACCGAGCGCCATGGCACCAAGAGCCTGGATCAGTTGGCTGGCCTGTTACGCAAGCACCCGGGTGGTTGCGCGGTGACGGTCGATCTTCAGCGCCCCGATGCGGCCGTGCAACTGCGCCTGGGTGAGAGCTGGCGAGTCGAGCCGGCCGACGATCTGGTGCAGAGTTTACGTGACCACCTTGGCAAAGACAGCGTCTCTTTGCACTACAGATGATTTCCATGGGCTGGGTGCGCTCGACTGTTAGGCGCCAATCCCTTAAGGTAATGAAAAATCGGACGCCCTGCTGCGGGGCCTACGCGGATAATGGATGCTTATGAGCAAGAGCCAGAAATACCTGGAGTTTGAACAGCCGATCGCTGATCTGCAGGCCAAGATCGAAGAGCTGCGACTGGTCGGTAGTGATAATTCGCTGAATATCACTGACGAAATCGCCCGCCTTCAGGACAAGAGCAAGTCACTGACCGAAAGCATTTTCGGCAATCTGAGTAGCTGGCAGATTGCACAGATGGCCCGGCATCCACAGCGGCCTTACACGCTGGACTATATCAGCCAGATTTTTACCGATTTCGAAGAGCTGCATGGCGATCGCCATTTCGCCGATGATGCTGCCATTGTCGGTGGTATTGCACGTCTTGATGGCCGCCCGGTGATGATCATCGGGCATCAGAAAGGCCGTGACGTGAAGGAAAAGGTTCGCCGTAACTTCGGTATGCCCAAGCCAGAAGGTTACCGCAAGGCGTGCCGTCTGATGCAGATGGCCGAACGATTCAATATGCCGCTGCTGACCTTTATCGATACGCCCGGTGCTTATCCGGGTATCGACGCTGAAGAACGCGGCCAGAGCGAAGCCATCGCCTGGAATCTGCAGATCATGGCGCGGCTGAAGACGCCGATCATTGCTACCGTGATCGGCGAGGGTGGTTCCGGCGGTGCTCTGGCCATCGGCGTCTGCGATCGGCTGATGATGCTGCAGTATTCAACCTATTCGGTTATCTCGCCGGAAGGCTGCGCCTCGATTCTGTGGAAGAAATCCGAGAAAGCCGCTGACGCAGCCGAAGCCATGGGTATCACCGCTGAGCGTCTGAAGGAGCTCAAGCTGGTCGATAATCTGATTGCCGAGCCCCTGGGTGGCGCACACCGCAAGCCCGAGGAAATGGCTGCGCGCATCAAGGCCCAGTTGCTGGTGGAGCTGGATGCGCTGGAGCAACTGCCCGCTGATGAGCTGCTCGAGCGTCGTTATGAGCGCCTGATGGCCTTTGGTCTGAAGTAGATGTTCTCCGCGCAGGAACTGCTCAGGCAGTTGCTGCCCTGCACGGACGCCCCGACCTGGTGGTTGGGGTTGTCCGGTGGCATGGACTCGATGGTCCTGCTCGACGCGCTCACCGAGCTGCGCGCCAGTCATTCGTTGCCTCCCCTCAAAGCCCTGCACGTACACCACGGCCTGCATGCCGACGCGGACCTGTGGGTGAAGCACTGTGAGCAGGAATGCCGCCAGCGCGGTGTTGAATTGATTGTTGAGCGAGTGCAGTTGCCGCCGGGCGCGAGTATCGAAGCCCAGGCGCGGGATGCGCGCTATCAGGCCTTTGCCAGGCATATGGGCAGTCGCGATTGCCTGCTGCTGGCGCATCATCAGGACGATCAACTGGAAACCCTGCTGTTTCGTCTGCTGCGCGGCACCGGTCTGCGTGGCTTGGCCGGCATGCCGCAGACTCGCCAGTTGGCCAGTGGGTATCTGTTCAGGCCGTTGCTGCACTGGAATCGGCTGCAACTGCTGGCGTGGGCCGAATCCAGACAACTGCGCTGGATAGAGGACCCGGCCAATCAGGATCCGCGTTTCGCGCGCACGCTGTTTCGCCATAAGGTGCTGCCTGAGCTGCGTCAGCGCTGGCCTGCGGCCCCTGATAACCTTCTGCAGTTGGCTGAGCATGCGGTTGAAGCGAACCACATTCTGGATGAGCGCGCAGCAGAGGATCTGGCGTTGGCGTGCCAGCCTGTTCCTGATCCCTGGCTGAGCGCCTGGCCGAGCCTGGATGCTGCCATGCTGCAGGCCTTGTCCATTCCCAGGCAGAACAATCTGCTGCGTTACTGGCTGCATCTGCACCAACGACCCTTGCCGCCGCGGCGCCAGTTGCAGGCCTTTGTGCAACAACTGTCGGGCGGAGAGAATGGTCAGCCGGAAATGCGCCTTGCGGGCTACCGGCTTAGCCGTTCGTCAGGTCGTATATGGCTCTTGCCTGAGGTGATTGGGCCGACGCTGCTTGAGCAGGCGTTGCCAGCCTGGGCTGATACGGATCTGGCTGGTGATAATGGCAGACTCTTGATCAGGCCTGGGCAAACCGGTATTCGCTGGTGCGCCGGCGACTGGCGGGTAGGCTATCGCCGGGGTGGTGAGCAGATCAAGCTGCCAGGCCGGCCGACCCAGCCGCTCAAGGATCTGCTGCAACAGGCGCGCATCCCGCCATGGCTGCGTGCTCGAGTTCCGTTGCTATACTGCGACGAGCAACTGGTCTCTGTCGCCGGGCGCTGGAATGCTGAGGCAGCAGTCGCGAGCGGCGACGAAGCGGCTTTTCAAGTCACTTGGATGCCGCTAACGGATTGAGCAATCGGGGGGCGTCTGGTATCCTGACTTCCCATCTTGACGAGACTTTGGGAATCAACCAGTGCTTCCCCCAGGCTCCCTTCGATTCCCCGCGGCTCTGGTCGCTTAACAGTTCATTCAACGGGTTTTTCATGACGCGCTACATCTTCGTCACGGGTGGTGTTGTATCTTCATTGGGCAAGGGTATTGCTTCGGCTTCGCTTGCGGCCATTCTCGAAGCACGGGGCCTGAAGGTCACCATGCTCAAACTGGATCCGTATATCAACGTCGATCCGGGCACCATGAGCCCCTTCCAGCACGGTGAAGTGTTCGTCACCCACGATGGCGCCGAGACCGATCTGGATCTGGGTCACTACGAGCGTTTCGTCAGTGCCACCATGAGCCGCGCCAACAACTTCACCACTGGCCGTGTGTACGAAGAAGTGCTGCGCAAGGAGCGCCGGGGTGATTATCTGGGCGCGACCATTCAGGTCATTCCGCATATTACCGACGAGATCAAGAGCCGCATCATCAAGGGTGCCGGCGATGCCGACGTGGCCCTGGTAGAAATCGGCGGTACTGTTGGCGATATCGAATCCCAGCCGTTCCTGGAAGCGATTCGCCAATTGCGTGTTGAAGTTGGCGCCAAGCGCGCGATGCTCATGCACCTTACCCTGGTGCCCTATATCGCCACCGCCGGCGAAACCAAGACCAAGCCAACCCAGCATTCGGTCAAGGAACTGCGCTCCATCGGTCTGCAGCCGGATGTGCTGATCTGCCGCTCTGACCACCCGATTGACCTGTCCTCGCGGCGCAAGATCGCGCTGTTCACCAACGTTGAAGAACGTGCGGTGATCGGTCTGGAAGATGTTGATACCATCTACCGTATTCCTGCTGTACTGCATGCCCAGGGCCTGGATGACTTTGTTATCGAGCGCTTCGGTATCGATTGCGCCAGTGCGGATCTGTCCGAATGGGACCGGGTTGTTGCCGGCAAGCTGTACCCGAACAAGGAAGTGACCATCGCCATGGTCGGCAAGTACATGGAATTGCTGGATGCCTACAAGTCGCTGATCGAAGCGCTGAGCCACGCTGGCATCCAGAGTCAGACCAAGGTCACCATGCGCTACATCGACTCCGAAGAAATCGAGCTCAAGGGCGTAGGCCTGCTTGAGGGTGTCGACGCGATTCTGGTCCCTGGAGGCTTTGGTTTGCGCGGAGTGGAAGGCAAGATTGCCGCCGTGCGCCATGCCCGTGAAAACAAGATTCCTTACCTGGGCATCTGCCTGGGGATGCAGGTTGCGGTGATCGAGTACGCCCGCAGTGTGCTCGGCTGGGCCGACGCCAACTCCACCGAGTTCGACAAGACCAGCGAGCATCCGGTGGTGGGTCTGATCACCGAATGGCAGAACGCCAGTGGTGACAAGCAACAGCGCAATGAAGACTCCGACCTGGGCGGCACCATGCGCCTGGGCGGGCAGGAATGCGCCTTGACGCCTGGCTCCAAGGCCCATGACTGCTATGGCAAGGATGTCATCGTCGAACGTCACCGGCATCGCTACGAGGTCAACAACAATCTGTTGGCCGATCTGGAAGCTGGCGGTTTGAAAGTGACGGGTCGCTCGGTGGACGGTGCGCTGGTTGAAGTGATCGAAGTCGGTGATCACCCCTGGTTCGTGGCGTGCCAGTTCCATCCGGAATTCACCTCGACTCCCCGTTATGGCCATCCGCTGTTCAGCGGTTTTGTCCAGGCGGCACTGGCCCAGCACAAGCTCAAGGGCTGAGGAATACAGATGCAACACAAGACGGTTCAGGTCACTGCGCCCGCCGGGCAGACCATCGACATCGCCAACGACAAGCCCTTTGTGCTCTTTGGTGGCATGAATGTGCTGGAATCCCGCGATATGGCCATGCGCATTTGCGAGACCTATGTCGAGGTCACCAGCAAATTGGGCATTCCTTATGTGTTCAAGGCCAGCTTCGACAAGGCCAATCGGTCGTCGATCAACTCCTTCCGTGGCCCAGGCCTGGAAGAGGGTTTGAAGATATTCGAAGAGATCAAGCGCACCTTCAATGTGCCGTTGATTACCGACGTGCACGAGCCGCATCAGGCCGCACCGGTGGCTGAAGTCTGCGACATCATCCAGTTGCCGGCTTTCCTGTCGCGGCAGACTGATCTGGTTGTGGCCATGGCCAAGACCCAGGCAGTGATCAATATCAAGAAGGCCCAGTTTCTGGCGCCGCAGGAGATGCGTCATATCCTCAGCAAGTGTGAAGAGGCTGGCAATGATCGCCTGATTCTCTGTGAGCGCGGCTCAAGCTTCGGCTACAACAATCTGGTCGTCGACATGCTCGGCTTTGGCATCATGAAGCAGTTCGAATACCCGGTCTTTTTCGACGTCACCCACGCCCTGCAGATGCCCGGTGGTCGCAGTGATTCGGCCGGTGGTCGGCGTGCCCAGGTCACCGATCTGGCCAAGGCCGGCATGAGCCAGGCCCTGGCGGGGTTGTTTCTGGAAGCCCATCCGGATCCGGATAATGCCAAGTGCGATGGCCCCTGCGCCCTGCGTCTGGACAAGCTCGAGCCCTTCCTGGCTCAGCTCAAGGCCCTCGACGAACTGGTCAAAAGCTTTCCTGTGCTGGAAACCGCCTGATACCCCCTTTTTTCTTTTGTTAGATGGAGCAAGTAGCAATCATGGCTAAGATCATTGATATCAAGGGTCGCGAAGTTCTCGATTCCCGTGGCAACCCGACCGTTGAAGCCGACGTGATTCTGGAAGGCGGCCTGCTGGGTCGTGCCTGCGCCCCTTCCGGTGCTTCTACCGGTTCCCGCGAAGCGCTGGAATTGCGTGATGGCGACAAGAGCCGTTATCTGGGCAAAGGTGTACTCAAGGCAGTCGCCAATATCAATGGTCCGATCCGTGAGCTGCTGGTGGGTCGCGATGCGATCGATCAGGCTGGCCTGGACCGCGCGATGATCGAACTGGACGGTACCGAAAATAAGGCCACTCTGGGCGCCAACGCGATTCTGGCGGTCTCTCTTGCGGCGGCCAAGGCAGCGGCGCAGGCCAAGGGCGTGCCTTTGTACGCGCACATTGCCGACCTGAACGGAACCCCTGGCGTCTATTCCATGCCGGTGCCGATGATGAACATCATCAATGGCGGCGAACATGCTGACAACAACGTCGACATTCAGGAATTCATGGTCCAGCCGGTCGGTGCCAAGAGTTTTGCCGATGCCCTGCGTATGGGTGCAGAGATATTCCATCACCTCAAGGCAGTACTGAAGGCGCGTGGTTTGAGCACTTCCGTGGGCGACGAGGGCGGCTTTGCACCGAACCTGGCGTCCAACGAAGATGCGCTGGCTGCGATTGCCGAAGCGGTCGCCAATGCCGGTTATACCCTGGGTGACGACGTTACGCTCGCGCTGGATTGCGCGGCCAGCGAGTTCTACAAGGACGGCAAATATGATCTGGCTGGCGAAGGTCAGGTATTTGATGCCACCGGGTTTGCCGACTATCTGGCGGGCCTGACCCAGCGGTACCCGATCATCTCCATTGAAGACGGCATGGATGAATCCGACTGGGCTGGCTGGAAGACCCTGACCGACAAGATCGGCGGCAAGGTTCAACTGGTCGGCGACGATCTGTTCGTGACCAATACCAAGATCCTCAAGCGTGGTATCGACGAGTCCATTGGTAACTCGATTCTGATCAAGTTCAACCAGATCGGCTCGCTGACCGAAACCCTGGAAGCCATCCAGATGGCCAAGGCTGCCGGCTTCACCGCGGTGATTTCACATCGCAGTGGCGAAACCGAAGACAGTACCATTGCCGATCTGGCCGTAGGCACTGCTGCGGGCCAGATCAAGACCGGTTCGCTGTGTCGCTCTGACCGTGTATCCAAGTACAACCAACTGTTGCGTATTGAAGAGCAACTGGATGGCAAGGCTCCGTACAAGGGTCGTGCTGAATTCCGTGGCTGATCACCGGTGAAATGGCTCTGGTTGGTCGCGCTGCTGTTGCTGGGCGGGCTGCAATATCGTCTGTGGGTAGGCGAGGGCAGTCTGGCCCATGTAACCCAGCTCAAGCAGCAGATCGACGAGCAGGCCCGTGAGAACGAACAACTGCTGGAGCGTAATCGCGTGCTCACCGCCGAAGTGGTCGAACTCAAGCAGGGTCTGGAAACCGTAGAGGAGCGTGCCCGGCATGAGCTGGGCATGGTCAAGGAAGGCGAGACCCTGTTTCAGCTGAGCGACGAATGAGGCTGCCTTTCTGGGTGGTGATTCCTGCGGCGGGCGTTGGCTCGCGCATGCAGGCGGATCGACCCAAGCAGTACCTTCCTCTGGGCGATCGCGCCCTGATTGAACATACCCTTGATTGCTTTCTCGGTCAGCCCGGTTTGAACGGGCTGGTGGTTTGCCTTGCCGCCGATGATGCCTGGTGGCCGACGCTGGCCTGTGCCGCAGATCAGCGTATCCAGCGTGCAGCCGGTGGGCGAGAGCGAGCCGATTCGGTGCTTTCCGGGCTGCACAAACTCACCGAACTGGGCGCACTGGATAGTGATTGGGTGCTGGTGCACGACGCCGCGCGCCCGCATCTTGCCGCCAGCGATCTGCATAAGCTGCTGGATAGTCTGCGGGATGATCCGGTCGGCGGTCTGCTTGCTGTGCCGGTACGCGATACGCTCAAACAGGCAGATGCTGATGGTCGGGTGACCGCTACACCGGATCGTTCGCTGTTCTGGCAAGCCTACACGCCGCAGATGTTCCGCCTCGGCGTGTTGCGTCAGGCGCTGGCCGATGCGCTGGCCTGCGGCGCCCTGATTACCGATGAGGCTTCAGCAATGGAGCGAGTTGGTTTGGCTCCTCGACTGGTCGAAGGGCGGGCGGACAATATCAAGGTCACTCGTCCCGAAGATATGGACTGGCTTGCCCGGCTACTCTGACGCTGTTCTCGTTTCAGGCAAACCCTACCCCTTCTGATACTTCCTTTCGTTACCTGATTCAGGTGGCGTGAGGGTCTGCATGCAATTCCAGTTGACCCTGTGTGCATGAGTAAATATGCTGTACGCATATACAGTATTTTGCTTGCAGGTTTCCCCATGCTTTCTCTCCACTTTACTCACATTGCTCGTGGTCTTGTCTTCAGGTGCCACAGTCTGGGCCGAAGTCGATGATGGGCTCGGTCGTATCACTCTCGACCTTGCTCGATGAGCGGCGAATCTGGCGCGGTCAGCCGACGGCTGTACCTGCTGCTGGCCAGCCGACCGGTTTTGCGGAACTGGATGCAGCTTTGCCCGCGCACGGCTGGCCGGAAGCGGCGCTCAGTGAAATCCTGGTAGAAGCCGAAGGCATTGGCGAGTTGCAGTTGCTCTGGCCAACCCTCAAGCGCTTGTCGGCGGCCGGTGAGCGAGTGGTATTGATCGGCCCACCGCATATTCCTTTTGCCCCGGCCTGGCAGGCGGCAGGTATCAGTTTGGCCTGTTTGTCAGTCATTCAAGCCAGTGGTAGCGATGCGCTTTGGGCTGCGGAGCAATGCCTGCGCTCCGGAGCTTGCGGCGCCGTGTTGTGCTGGCCGCAGCGAGCCAATGACCGGGTATTGCGGCGTTTGCAGGTCGCAGCGGAGACCGGGCAAACCCTGGGTTTTGCCTATCGGCCGATCGAGGAGGCAATCAACCCGTCGCCCGCGGCTTTGCGCCTGTCCATTGAAAGTCAGCCGAGGCAGTTGCGGGTGCTCAAGTGTCGCGGCGGCCTGGCGCCTGCCAATCCCATCCCTTTTAATCTGCGGCATTAAGATCATGCTCTGGGCCTGCATATTGTTGCCACAACTGGCACTGGACGCGGTGCTGCGTGGTGTGGCGGATCCCCAGGCGCCGTTGGCGCTGATCAGCGGCACGCCGCAACGTCGAGTGCTGCAAACGGTCAATGCCGCTGCTCGCGAGCTGGGATTACGACCGGGCCAGTCATTGGCTGCAGCACAGATGTTGTCCCGGGATTTTGCCATGCGCGAGTACGATCTGGCGCAGATTGCGCGCTGGCATGGATTTCTTGCGGCCTGGGCTTATCGCTTCAGCTCGCATGTCAGCCTACATTACCCGCGAGCCTTGGTGATGGAGGTCGAATCGAGCTTCGCCTTGTTCGGCCCCTGGGAGCGTTTCGAAGCACGCCTGCGGGAGGAACTGACGGCCTTGGGTTTTCGCCATCGGATTGCCTTGGCGCCCAACCCGGCGGCGGCGCGTATGCTGACCAATATCCATGACGGCCTGGCGGTAGCGCAAAGTGATGCCCTGCGGCAGGTACTGGAACAACTGCCGGTAGCCCGGGCCGGGTTCGATCCTGACGTGGCCCGGGCCTTGTCCCGTATGGGGTTGCACCGCCTGCACCAGGTATTGGCACTGCCCCGCGCCGGCTTGGCCAAGCGCTTTCCCGAAGAGGTACTCCACCATCTGGATATGCTGCTTGGGCTCCGGGCTCAGGCACTGGAATGCTATGCGCCAGCGGATTTCTTCGATGTGCGTATCGAACTCAATTTCGATGTCGGCTCGCACCAGGCGCTACTGTTTCCGCTACGGCGGCTGACTTCAGATCTGGCGGCGTTTCTGGCCGGCCGTGACAGTGGCGTGCAGCGTTTCGTGTTGCATCTGGAGCATCGCGAGGGCGAAGACAGCCTGGTGTCAGTAGGGCTGCTCAGTGCTGAGCGCGACGCCGCGATGTTGTTTGAGCTGGCACGCGGTCGGCTGGAGCAACTGCAGGTACGCGCGCCGGTACAAGCGTTGCGATTGCTGGCCAGAGATCTCCCGGCTTTTGTACCGCAAGAACGTGAACTCTTTGAGGCGCGACCGCAGCAAATCCTGCCTTGGGAGCAGCTACGCGAACGCTTGCGCGCGCGTTTGGGAGATGACGCTGTCGCAGCCCTTTCAGTGCGCCCTGACCACCGTCCCGAGCAGGCTTGGCGTACCTCAGAGGTACGTGCGCCTTTTTTATTGAATGACAGCAGTAGCGCCAGACCCGGATGGTTGCTGCAAGAACCACAGACACAATTGAGCAGTTTGCGGGTGCTTGCCGGTCCAGAGCGTATCGAAAGCGGTTGGTGGGACGGCGGCGATATGCGCCGCGATTATTACCTGGTGGAAACCCGGTCTGGCCAGCGTGGCTGGGCCTACCGACCAGTGGGGCAGGGCGGACCGCTGTGGTTGCACGGCTGGTTCGCATGAACACGGAGGAGCAGGTGGTCCGCGCTGAGGGCTACGTCGAGCTGCATTGCCTGTCGAATTTCAGCTTCCAGCGCGGCGCCTCCAGCGCTCAGGAACTGTTTGAGCGCGCTCAGCAGCATGGGTACGGCGCTCTGGCGGTGACAGATGAATGTTCTCTGGCCGGTATCGTTCGCGCCTGGCAAGCTTCAAAGGAGACCGGCCTGCCCTTGATTGTCGGCAGTGAGATGCAGGTCGAGAGCGGGCCCAAGCTGGTGCTGCTGGCAGAAAATCTGCAGGGCTACCAGCGCCTGTGCTGGTTGATCACCCAGGCCCGGCGCCGCGCTCCCAAAGGCGAGTATCGTCTGCTAGCAGATGATTTTCAGCCAGCGCTGGACGGTCTGCTGGCGCTGTGGCTGCCCGGCGAACAGCCTTGCCTGAAGCAGGGTGAATGGTTGCGTGAGCTGTTTCCCCAGACGCTATGGCTCGCGGTAGAGCTGCACTGTGGTCAGGATGACGATCAGCGCCTGGCACAACTGCGTGAAGCCGGGCAAATGCTGAACCTGCCACTGGTCGCCGCTGGCGATGTACATATGCATGCCCGTGGCCGGCGTGCGCTGCAGGACACCATGACTGCGGTGCGTCACCACTGCACCCTGGCCGAGGCGGGACTGCGCTTGTTTCCGAATGGAGAACGGCATTTGCGTTCACCTGATGCACTGGCAGAAATCTATCCCGCGGACTTGCTCGCTGAAACTCAATTGATCGCCGCGCGCTGCACCTTCGAACTGGGGCAACTGCGCTATCAATATCCGCATGAGCTGGTTCCGCAAGGCGAAACACCGGCCAGTTGGCTGCGTGAATTGACTGAGCAGGGGATTCGCTGGCGCTGGCCTGCCGGGGTCACCGACAAGGTACGGTTGCAGATCGACAAGGAACTGGAGCTGATCACCTTCAAGGAGTATGAGAGTTACTTTCTTACCGTGCATGACATTGTCCGCTTTGCCCGTGAGCGGCATATTCTCTGTCAGGGCCGCGGTTCTGCGGCCAACTCGGCCGTGTGTTTTGCGTTGGGCATTACCGAAATCGACCCGGCGAAATCCAATCTGCTGTTCGAACGCTTCCTGTCCCGCGAACGCAATGAGCCGCCGGATATCGATGTGGATTTCGAGCATGACCGCCGGGAAGAGGTGATCCAGTATGTATTCCGCCGTTACGGTCGGCATCGTGCGGCCTTGACGGCAGTGGCCAGCAGTTATCGCGGCGCCGGTGCCATCCGTGATGTGGCCAAGGCGTTGGGCATGCCGGCGGATCAGATCAATGCGCTGGCCGACTGTTGCGGCCGTTGGAGCAGCAAGGTGCCCTCGGATGAACGTTTGAAAGAATCCGGTTTCGATCCGGCTCATCCGCTATTGCACCGGGTATTGAAACTGACCGAGGAACTGATCGGTTTTCCCCGGCACCTGTCACAGCACCCGGGCGGCTTTGTGATCTCCGAGCAACCCTTGCACACGCTCGTGCCGGTGGAGAATGCGGCGATGGATGAACGCACCATCATCCAGTGGGACAAGGACGATCTGGATCTGGTGGGGCTGCTCAAGGTGGATATTCTCGCATTGGGCATGCTCAGTGCTCTGCGTCGCACCTTTGATCTGCTGCGTCTGCACCGCGGACGCGATTTGACTCTGGCAACCATTCCCGCTGACGACAAGCCTACCTACGAGATGATCAGCCGCGCCGACACTGTCGGTGTATTCCAGATCGAATCGCGCGCACAGATGGCCATGCTGCCTCGGCTCAGACCAGAAAATTTCTATGATCTGGTCATCGAAGTGGCGATTGTTCGTCCTGGCCCGATTCAGGGCGATATGGTGCATCCCTATCTGCGGCGTCGCAATGGCGAGGAGGAGGTGACCTATCCGTCAGCGCTGGAAAAGGTGTTCAAGCGCACTCTCGGCATCCCGTTGTTTCAGGAACAGGTGATGGAACTGGCGATTGTCGCTGCGGGCTATACCGCTGATGAGGCGGATAAGCTACGCCGCAGCATGGCCGCCTGGAAACGCCATGGTGGTCTGGAGCCACATCAGAAGCGCCTGACCGAGGGCATGCTGGAGCGCGGCTACACCGCCGAGTTTGCCGCGCGGATTTTCGAGCAGATCAAGGGCTTTGGCAGTTACGGTTTTCCCGAGTCGCATGCCGCCAGCTTCGCCTTGCTGACCTACGCCAGTTGCTGGCTGAAATGCCATGAGCCGGCGGCCTTTACCTGCGCGCTGATCAACAGTTGGCCGATGGGCTTTTACAGCCCTGACCAGTTACTGCAGGACGCACGCCGCCATGGACTGGAAACCCTGCCGGTGGATGTACGTTACAGCCAGTGGGACTGCACCCTGGAAGGCGGCGGGGCGACTGAAGGGCAGCAGCCGGCGATTCGATTGGGGTTATGTATGGTCCGCGGCTTTCGCGAGGACGATGCACAGCGCATTACCGAATGCCGTGAGCAGGCGGCATTTGCTGATGTGACGCAACTCTGCGAGCGAGCACAGCTGTCTTCACGTGCGCGTGAACTGCTCGCTGATGCTGGCGCGTTACGTGGCTTGGCCGGGCATCGCCACCGGGCGCGTTGGGCCATTGCCGGGGTCGAGCCACAGATGCCGCTGTTTGCCGGTGTGGCCTGCGAGGAAGAAGCCGCCGTGATGTTGCCCGAGCCGACTCAAGGGCAAGATCTGCAGGCCGATTATGCCAGTGTAGGGACTACCCTGGGTCCGCATCCACTCAATCTGCTGCGTGAGCAGTTGACGGCAAGACGTTGCCGAAGCTCGCGGGAGCTGCCCCTGATCGAAAGCGGTCGGGCGGTCTCGGTAGCCGGGCTGGTGACTGGGCGGCAGAAGCCCGGTACCGCCAGCGGGGTGATTTTTGTCACCCTGGAGGATGAGTACGGGATGGTCAACGTGGTGGTCTGGCACGAGCTCGGTGAGCGCCAGCGGCGTGAGCTGCTGGGTTCGCGGTTGATGCAGGTGGATGGTTATATCGAATCGGAGAAGGGTGTGATTCATTTGATAGCCCGACGACTGCACAATCTCAACCCGTTATTGGCGGGTCTGGATGTGCGCAGCCGGGATTTTCACTAGCGGTCAAATCTTCAAAGCGAGTAATGCCGAAGCTCGCGGGCAATCAGCAGCTGCTGTATTTCGCTGGTGCCCTCGTAGATCTGGGTAATACGCGCATCCCGATACAAACGCTCGACCGGATAATCCTCCAGATAGCCGTAGCCCCCATGGATCTGGATCGCCTTGCTGCACACCGCTTCGGCCATTTCGCTGGCGAACAGCTTGGCCTGGGAAGCCTCCGTCAGGCAGGGCAGCCCGGCGGTGCGCAGCCGTGCGGCGTGCAGAATCAGCAGGCGGCTGGCGTTGAGTTGCATGTGCATGTCGGCGAGCATATTGGCAATGCTCTGGTGTTCGGTCAGTGCCTGGCCAAATTGGGTGCGCTCACGGGCATAGCCCAGCGCCGCTTCAAAGGCGGCTCGGGCAATACCCAGAGCCTGCGCAGCAATTCCGATACGGCCGCCTTCCAGGTTCGACAGGGCAATCGACAGGCCTTTGCCGCGTTGCCCAAGCAGAGCGCTTTCCGGGATCCGGCAATTGTCGAGGCTGATGGCGCAGGTATCCGAGCCGCGAATACCCAACTTGTGTTCCATGCGCTCAACCCGGAAGCCGGGGTTGTCGGTGGGCACCAGAAACGCCGATAGACCCTTTTTGCCAAGGTCTGGATCGGTCACCGCAAACACCACTGCCAGGCTGGCGCGTTTGCCATTGCTGACAAACTGCTTGGCGCCATTGAGCACCCATTCACCGTTCTCCAGTACCGCGCGGGTGCGCAGGTTGTGCGCTTCGGAGCCGGCCTGTGGTTCAGTCAGGCAGAAGCAGCCAATCGCCTCGCCGCTGGCCAGTTTCGCCAGCCAGGTCTGCTTCTGCTCGTCCGTGCCGTAATTCAATACCGGGCCGCAGCCGACGGAGTTGTGCACGCTCATCAGCGCACCGGTTGCACCGCAACCGGCCGAGACTTCTTCTACCGCCAAAGCATAGGCAACATAGTCGACGTAGCTGCCACCCCATTCTTCGGGCACCACCATACCGAGCAAACCCAATTCGCCCATCTGCTGAATAACGCTACTGTCGATCCAGCCGCTCTTGTCCCATTCGGCGGCGCGGGGCGCCAGCTCGGCCTGGGCGAATTGGCGGGCCATATCGCGGATCAGACGCTGATCTTCGGTCAACTCCAGATCGTTCATTTAAAGGCCCTCAAAAAAGGCATTGACTCGTGCGGGACGCAGTTGGCCGATAGTCGGTGGGTTCCAGCGCGGCTGTTTGTCCTTGTCGACCAGCAGGGCTCGTACCCCTTCGGCAATATCCCCGTCATTGAACCATTGGCGATCCAGATGCAGTTCCATTGCAAAGCATTCAGCCAGCGACATTGTCCGGCCACGGCGCAGCAACTCCAGCGTGACGGCCATGGCCAGCGGCGAACGGCTGTCCATCAGCTTGACGGTGGTCTGCGCCCATTCAGTGAATTCCGGACGAATTTCCTCAAGTAGCGACTGGCGTATAGAAGTCAGCGTTGGCTGAGCAAAATGCAGGTCAATTGCCGGTTGCAATGCGACCAGTTCGGCAGGGGGAAGGTCTTTGCTCAGCAGCTGACTGAGTGCCTGTTCCAGCGTTTCACTCTGCCAGTCGATGGCGTCCAGCCGTGGATCCAGCTCAGCTAGCCGTTCGGAGGCGATGTACTGATCGGCCAGGCCCAGGTGCAGGGCATCGGCGGCTTTGACCTGAGCGCCAGTAATGCCCAAATACAGCCCCATCTCCCCCGGGAGGCGAGGCAGGAAATAGCTGCCACCCACATCCGGAAAGTAACCTATGCCGGTTTCCGGCATGCCCAGCTTGGCGCGCTCGGTGACGATACGCAGGCTGGCACCCTGGGCCAGCCCCATGCCGCCGCCCAGTACAAAACCGTCCATCAGGACCAGGATCGGTTTGGGAAAGGCGTGAATACACTGATCCAGCGCGTATTCCTCGGCAAAGAAGGTATGTATTGCCTGGGGATCACCGGCCATGTGCTGATCATAGAGTGTGCGGATATCGCCGCCGGCGCAGAATGCCCGCTCACCAGCGCCGCGCAGCAGGATGGCTTCAATCTCGCTGTCCGCCGCCCAGTTATCCAGATGCCCCTGCAGCAGCCGGACCATCTCCAGTGTCAGGGCATTGAGTCCTGTTGGGCGGTTCAGCGTCAGATGGCCGATACGATTTCGCACTTCGGCCAGTACGGGGGGCTGCACATCAGTCATTCGCTATCTCCGGTGTAAAGTTTGATGATCGCGGAAAAGTCCAGGGCGCCATGGCCCTGGTTGCTGAAGGATTGGTATAGCTGCTGTGCCAGTGCTCCGAGGATCACCGGTTGCTGGGCATGCCGGGCCGCTTCGGTGGCCAGTCCAAGATCCTTGAGCATCAGGTCGGTGCCAAAACCACCGCTATAACCCCGCGCTGCCGGAACGTTCTGCATCACGCCGGGGTAAGGGTTATAAGTATCCGAGCTCCAGCAACGTCCGCTGGAGGTATTGATGATACCGGCCAGCACCTCAGGCTCCATACCCAGCGCCACGCCCAGATTCATTGCCTCGGCGGTGCCGATCATGGAGATCGCCAACAGCATATTGTTCGCCACCTTGGCGGCTTGACCGTTACCGGCGGGGCCGCAGTGCACAATGTTCTTGCCCATCGCCTGGAGCACGGGCAGGGCGACATCGTAATCAGCCTTGCTGCCTCCAACCATGAACGTCAGGGTGCCGGCCGCTGCGCCGCCAGTGCCGCCTGAAACGGGTGCATCAAGCATCGGGTTGTGCTGGCGTTGCGCTGCCGCAGCGACTTCGCGGGCACTGACCGGGTCAATGGTGGAGCTATCGATAAGTCTGACGCCGGGTCTTACCTGTGCGAGTAGTCCGTTTTCACCCAGGTATACCGCTTTCACATGCTTGGCTGCCGGCAGCATGCTGATAATCAGCTCGCAATCGCTGTTGGCGATCCCCTCAATGCTGGAGGCTTTGGCCCCGGCACTGACCAGCCCGTCCACCGCCGCCTGGGACAGGTCGAATACGCTGAGTTGATGGCCTGCGCCGAGCAGGTTGTGCGCCATGGGGCTACCCATGTTGCCTAGTCCGATAAAGCCGATATGCATGGCTGGCGCTCCGCTGGTGGGTACGTTTGGAGTGCAGGATAGCTTATGTCAGGAGGTCTGTGAGGGTTGTTCAGGCAGTAAAACTGCCGGAAGTCGGACCTCAAGCCGCACTGGTGGCCGGGTAAGAACGCCCGCGTTGAAGTAGACGGAACCACTCCAAGGGTACTTAGTCGTCCAGCGGTAAGGCTGCGGCACTGGACCGTAGCTCGGAGTAGAACAGGGTGCGCAGCTCTCCCGACTGATGCAGTGTTTGCAGGGCGGCCTGCAGGCGCGGCGCCAGATGCTTGTGGGTGGCCTTGTGGGACATGTAGAGATGCGCCGCCTGCCCGCGAGCATGCACCTCATAGTGAAACAGGTCGGGTCGCAGACCTTGAGAGGTCAAGCTGTGATAAAAAACCACATCACTGCTGATCAGTGCGTCCAGCCGATCAATGCGCAACATCTCCATCGCCTGATCCAGGTTATAGACAGGGATCTTGATAATGTTGTCGTTCTGCTGGAAAGCTTCCCCATAATAGGTACCGCTGATATAACCGACTCTTTTGCCTTCGAGCGCTTTGAGCGTCAGCTTTCCGGTGTATTCGCGATTGGCTACCAGCAGGATGTCGGCCTCCAGTACGATGCCAATACTCTCGGCGAAGTTGTCCAGCTTGGGATTTTCAAATACCACGGTGTAGTCGCCCAGACCACGCTTGAACTCCACGAGCAGGCGCTGGTGGGGTAGAACGCGATTGTCCAAAGGTAGTTCGGCTACCTGTGCCAGACGTTCGGCAAAGGTGCTGATCAACCCGACAGGTTGGGCGTTGGCATCAAGATAGCCCCAGGGCCAGACGTCTGCAGTCATAAAGGCGATACCTTGAGACTCAAGGTCCGGCGGTTGACTGAAGGCATTGGGCGTACAAAAGGCCAGCAGCAGGCAGGCAATACGTAGGTGCATGATCACCATGGTCCGGGTCAGCGTTTTTCTTGAGTATACGTCAGGCGCTTATCGGCAGGTGGGTAAATAGGCAAAGAGGGGGACTTAACCTCGGGAGAGGTAAATTGCAGGCAAAAAAAACCGCTGAAGGACAAGTCCGTTCAACGGTTTTTAAACTGGTTGCGGGGGCAGGATTTGAACCTACGACCTTCGGGTTATGAGCCCGACGAGCTACCAGACTGCTCCACCCCGCGTCTGTGGGCGCCATTCTACTCATTAAGGAAAATCTGTCAAGCGATTGAACGGAAAAGATTTTTTATCTGGGGCGTGGTTGCCATCTAATGCCAGGAAAGACCCAAAACAGGTTCGGGCTAGAGCTAAAGATAGTTTTGACGTCAAAATGACATTATCATAAATTGTCTCTCCCGTGGGCGCGGGTCTATACTTAAGTCGACCTTGATACATCACAATAAAAATAAGCATTCATCGGAGACGGGATTGGACACTCCTTCTAGGTCGTACCAAATATCAGGATGGAGCGGGGAGTTCACCGAGCCGGCCGTCGAAGCGGCCTATCGTGCGCATGTTGAGCAGGCCACCGCTCGCAGTCTGGTGGTCGCGTTGCAGGTATGGGCTTTTCTGCTGTTGGCCTTTGGCTTGCTTGACTACATGGCGCTGGGTTGGTCAGAAGGCTTCATGCATCTGATGGCAACGCGCATGTTCTCAGCGGTCATGCTGATGTTGCTCGCCTGGCGCCTGCGTAGCCGACCCAGCCTGGCGACCGAGGGCTATGCGGTCACAGCGCTGGAAGTGCTCGGCTTTGTGCTGTTCTTCCTTATCTACATCATCCGCCCGGATATCTTGTCCTGGAATATCGGTGTCACCCTGATCATTCTGATCAGCCTTTACATCTTCGTGCCAAACCGGCTGGTGCTGTCGAATATTGCCGCAGCCTTCGGTATCGCCGGCACCATCTACTGCGTCGCGCTAAGGGACGTTGCGCCCAGTCTGCTGGTCGGTCTGTTCTTTGTACTCGCATTCCCCGCCATTGTTGGCTACGCGGCGGCCCTGCGCCTGCAGAAAGGGCAACGCCAGCAATATGCCCTGTTCACCGAAACGGTTCGTGTCAATGAGTCTCTCCAGGCAGAAATAAAGCGCCGCGAGCAACTCGAGGCCGAGCTCAATCTGCAGGCTACGACCGACCCGCTGACCGGATTGTTCAACCGTCGTCATTATGAGGCCCTGTTTCACCGCGAGCTGGAGCGGGTGCGCCGCCAGGGTCATGCGCTGTCACTGTGCGTGGTGGATCTGGATCACTTCAAGAAGATCAACGATGAGCACGGGCACGATGTAGGCGATCAGGTGCTTAAACATGTATCCAGGTTGTTTGTGGATACCTTAAGAAACAGCGACATCGTCGGGCGTTTCGGGGGCGAGGAGTTTATCTTGCTGTTGCCCGATACCCATCTGAGCTGCGCATTACAGGTAGTGGGCCGCTTGCGAGAATGTCTGCAGCAAGCCTCCGTACCTGTCGACGGACTGAATCTCAAATTGACCGCGACCTTTGCGGTCACCGAGGTGAATGACCAGGATGACAGTATCGAAAGTGTCATCCGCCGTGCCGACCGGGCACTGTACGAAGGGAAGAAAACCGGTCGCAACTGTGTGGTCGCCAGCTGAACGCCTTCTATCGCCCAGGTTAAAAGGTGGCGTCCTGGATCGGTTACACTGGCGGTTGAGTCCATCCGGCAGAGCATTAGTTGCGCAAGATTATCCACGTTGATTGTGATTGCTTCTACGCAGCGATTGAAATGCGTGATGACCCGCGCCTGCGTGGTCGACCGCTGGCGGTAGGCGGTGACCCGGGCAAACGGGGCGTGGTCGCCACCTGTAACTATGAAGCGCGGGCCTACGGAGTACGTTCGGCAATGGCCTCGGCCTACGCGCGCAAGCTGTGCCCGGACCTGCTGATTGTGCCGCCGCGAATGGCGGTCTACCGTGAGGCGTCGCAGGCCATTCAGGCGATCTTCAATGACTACACGACGCTGATCCAGCCATTGTCGCTGGACGAAGCCTTTCTCGATGTGAGCAATAGCGAAGCCTGCCGGGGTAGTGCGACCCTGATGGCGCAGGAGATTCGCCGCAAGGCCTTTGCCAGCCAGGGCATAACCGTATCCGCCGGTGTGGCGCCGAACAAGTTTCTGGCCAAGATTGCCAGCGACTGGAACAAGCCGGATGGGCTGAAAGTCATACTGCCGCATGAGGTGGAAGCCTTCGTCAAAACCTTGCCTATCGAACGTCTGCACGGCGTCGGCAAGGTGACGGCGGCGCGTATGAAAGGCCTTGGCATTGATGTGTGCGGCGAGCTCTTGCCCTGGCGCAAGCAGGATCTGGCCAAGGAGTTTGGCAGTTTTGGCGAGCGTTTATGGCAACTGGCGCGGGGTATAGACGATCGGCCGGTGGTGGTGGAGAGCAAGCGCCAATCAGTCAGCGTTGAAAATACCTATGACCATGACCTGTCAGATCTGGATGCATGTCTCGGCGCTTTGCCACCCCTGCTGGAGAAACTGGCGCAGCGGCTTGGGCGCCTGGAGGGTGAATACCGAGTCAGCAAACCCTTCGTCAAACTCAAGTTTCACGATTTCACCCAGACCACGCTGGAACAGGCCGGTGCGCCGGTCAGCCCGGAAGGCTATCGCGAGCTGTGTGCGCAAGCCTTCACTCGCGGCAATCGGCCGGTGCGGCTGATCGGTGTGGGTGTGCGGCTGGATAGCAGCCACAGCCTGCTCGGCGAACAACTGAACCTGTTCTGACCGCCAGCCTCAGTGTGGTCGTGCCGTGCAGGTTGGGCACAGATGATTGTCCCCGTGCGGCGTCCAGCCCAACTCGCTGATGCGTTGCACTGCACGCGCGGTGCGTTTGGGCAGGTCATCCCTGTCCATGGCGAGAAACTCGAAGGCTTGCTCTTTCTGGCATTGGTCACACTTGATTGACCAGCCAAGTACCGATTGGCCCCGCAGATCCGGGCCTCTGGCGGTGGCAGTCCATTGGCCTGGCGGGTTGATCAGGTAGCGAATCTTGTCCACCTGCAACTTCAGCGGCAAGTCGCGGCTGCCCTTGACGGTGCAGATCAAGGTATCCCCGGATTGCACGCCGCCGCCTTGGCCCGTCACCTGATACAGCCCACCAGCCAGCGTACGGCACTCGATCAGCGTGTGAGCGGAGTTCAGCAGGTTGCGCCGGAAGTCGTGTTCAGCCATGTCCAATACCAGTCAAAAAGGGCTGGGCATGATAACACTGGAGCGGGGTGGCATATCACTCGAATCACTGATGGTCGGAGCGCAACGCCATGCAGGCTATGATGCCTGCACTGAAGTGCCCCATACGCACACCACAAGAGGATACATTATGAGCGTCAAGCAACTGTTCGATCTGACTGGCAAGGTGGCCCTGATCACCGGTGGTACCAAAGGCCTGGGCCTGCAAATGGCCGAAGCCCTGGGCGAGCAGGGCGCGAGCATCTTTATCAGCGCGCGTACTCCGTCCGAAGTCGAGCAGGTGGTCAAGGATCTGGAAGCTCAGGGTATCAAGGCAGGCGGGCTGGCCTGTGACCTGGGCAAGCTGGATACCAATCCGATTAGCACGCTGGTTGATGCCGCCGAGGCGCGCTTCGGCACTGTTGATATCCTGATCAACAATGCAGGGACCACCTGGGGTCAGCCGGCTGAAGAACACAGCTACGAAGGCTGGCAGAAAGTCATGAGTCTGAACGTTGATGTGTGTTTTCTGATGGCACAGGAAGTGGCCCGGCGCTTCATGATCCCGCGCCAGTCCGGCAAGATCATCAACATTGCCTCGATCGCCGGCTTCAAGGGCAATCGCGCCAACTCCGGCATCCACACTGTGGCCTATAACACCAGTAAAGCGGCGGCCATCAACCTGACCCGCGCGCTGGCCGGTGAATGGGGCCCTTACAATATCAACGTCAATGCCATCTGCCCCGGTTACTTCCCGACCAAAATGGCCAAAGGACTGGAAAAGGTCACCGAGCTGATAAAAGCCGGCACACCGCTGGGCCGTATTGGTGGCGAAGAAGATATCAAAGGCGTTGCGGTGTTCCTGGCGACTGAAGCATCACGCCATGTGACTGGTCAGGCGATTGCGGTGGACGGCGGTAACTCGGTGGTGTGACAAAAACCGAGCTGACAAAAAAGGCGCCATCAAGGCGCCTTTTTTAATGCATTGCTCAGGCCGGGTGGCCAAGCCCGCGGCTGATATTCCTCGCCGCCTCGAACACCGCTTCCTTGTGATCGCGCTCAAGCGTCTGCATCTGCTGCTCGTGGAGCGTGCGTTCGGCCTTGGGCAAATCTTTCCAGCCCTGGTGAGTCGGGATGTGGGCGGTAGCATCGTAAATGCGTTCAAAAATGCCGATATCCAGATCCGCACGGCGCGGACCATAGTAGTTGTCGAGCAATACCTTGATGCGGATGGAACCTTCGATCATCGGCAGTTGCCCGTCTAGCAGGCTGTTGGCCAGGATGATGATGTCGCCAGCCAGCCGCTGATTGCGCTCGGCGGCCAAAGCCTGTTGCTCGGCCTTGCGCGCCAGCACTTTGCGCCAGAGCACAAAAGCGTAAGTGGCCAGGGCCAGGATGATTAATACGCCTGCGAGTGCAAGCCAGTTGGAGGTTGTCATGGTTAAAGCGCCACTATTGGGGAATGGTTCAGACACATCGCCCGGACAAGGGAGTCAACTCAGAAACGAAGATTGACCGGGTCGAGCGTGCCCTTTTCATGGAGTGTCACCGTGGGCGACATGAACAGGCCGGTACGGATGTGGCCTTCAATGCGGTAACTCACCGGCTGCTGCTCTTCCACCATCTTGACTATATCCCGCACATGACGCCACAGATTGGACCTGACATTCAATTCAAAATATTCCGACCCGTAGGCAGGAACGGTGAAGTGCGTATCACTGACGCCGGTGGCCAGGCGTGCTTCATTGAGAAAAATCTCATAATGCATACCGCGGATAGGCAAGCTGCGGTCATTGGGGTTATCGACCCGCAGGCTGAGCTGGAAATTCTGCTCCCACAGATTGGCTTTGAGCATCTCTACGTTGGCCAGACTGATGTCGGGCTTTTCATAGGAGCGACCCATGCCAAACATGGCGCAACCGCTTAGCCACAGGACACTGCTGAGAAGCAGTGTCAGGGTCGGCAATGATTTGTACACGATATCCCCCGTTGTCCCGCCGGGCCGGTTTAGTTATTAAGTTGTCGTAAAGCCCATGCCTGTCCATACTAATCAAATGCAGCCGCTAGTGCCTAACTAATCATTGCAAGGGAGAGACAAGATGCCTCTTTTTGAAATCGCTTTTCAAGGACAGGTCCGCCCCGGGGTCACGCTGGAGCAGGCCAAAGCGCGGATCGGGCAGTTGTTTCAGGTGGGCGACGAGCAGCTGCAAGTGCTGTTTTCCGGGCGGCGAGTGGTGATAAAGCAAGGTCTGGATGAAGCCGCGGCGGACAAATACAAACAGGCGATCGAACGGGCTGGTGCCATCTGCATTGTCGATACCATGGGGCAGGAAAGCGCCCCGGCGACGGTGGCACCGGCCGCAGCTGATAGCTCAGCCGTAGGTTCAAGCAGCGGTCAGTCTGGCTCTGCCGTCCGGCCGCGTGATGCCTATATGGCCGCCTTCAGCGAGGTTGAGGCGCCTGACTTCGATATCGCGCCCGTTGGCGCCGATATGCAGGACGAATACGAGGAGTTTGTCGCCTTGCCGGTTGATCTGTCGGCCCTGAGTCTGGCGCCGCCCGGTAGCGACCTTGAGCAACTGCGCCCCGACGTACAGCCCGTCACCCCCAATACCGATCATCTCAAGCTGCAGGACTAAGCAGGGCAGCCTCAGAGGCTGCAGCACTGCTTGAACTTCTTGCCAGACGCGCAAGGGCAGGGATCATTTCTGCCAGCCTTGAGCGGGTGATTCGGGTCAACGAAATACCAATGCCCGCGTTTTCTGACGAAGTCCGAGCATTCGCGGTGGCTGTGTTGGTGCCCGTCGGGATCAGCCCAGCGCGCAACAAAGGTTACCTGGGCTTTTTGCGTGTGCGCATCACAGGGTGTCGCGCCTTCTATGATCAGTCCAAGCCAGTTGCTGGCGCTGCTCCACTGAGCCATCGCCTGACGATCCAGTTGGGATTGCTGGGCGGGCAGGGTGCTGCTGACCAGGTAATCAATCAAGCCTAGGGCGTAGGCCGTGTAGCGCGAACGCATCAGCTGCTCGGCACTCAGCGCCGCTGCGCCCTGATGCAGAGGCTTGCAGCAGCTTGCATAGGCGCTGCCTGAGCCGCAGGCGCAGGGCAGGGATGGAGATTCAGCAGGCGTACTGCCTTGCAAGCTGGCCACCTCTGTTACCACCAGTACTTGTTGAACATGTCCGGGTTGGCCCAGTACTTGGAATTCAGCCAATCCGGCACGCTCTTGTATTCGGCCAGATCATAGGTAAACAGCGTCAGGCTGCGTTCATCCTTGTTGAAGCGCGCATGGCGCTGCATAGCCAGGCCAAAAAAGTCGTTCTCCTGCCAGCCATCGGCCTGTTGCAGATCCACCAGCACCGCCATGCGGCTGACGGTCAGATTGCGCAGCCCGGCGAGCAGTTCCACGCCAGTGCGCATGCCCAGTGTTTCCAACTGGTCAGCAACGATGGCCAGATCATAGCGGCGGTTGGCCAGTGCGGCCGGAAGTGGAACCTGATCAGTGCCGGTCACCTCGCAGTTGGGGTGCTCAGCGCAAAAAGCACTGACGGCCGGTATCGGCTCGCGGCTCACGCACAGCAGGCTGGCTGGCTGATACTGGTCGAGAATGGCCAACAGAGCAGAAGTGGGGCTATCAGACATCAAGTATCCCGTTAGACAAAGAAAACTCAGGGCAGACAGCTTCAGGCCAGAACCCCTCCGCCGCAAGTGAAAACTGCAACCAAAGATGATCACAGGCGGTGCTACCCCTGCTTCTGACCTCTGGTCAGCGGAGCATCAATGCTATCATGCGTCCTTGCCCGGAGACCGCATGCTGAATGATGAACTGAAAGGCCAGATCCAGACGGCCTACCGCACCTTTCTCGAAAACAAGTCGCTGAAGCCGCGTTACGGCCAGCGGGTGATGATTGCCGAGGTGGCCAAACTCTTTGGCGGCATCAAGCTGGACGACGAGAATCGCCGCGATGGCGAACCCGCCGTGGCCGTTGTGGAGGCCGGGACCGGTACCGGCAAGACCGTGGCCTATTGCCTGGCTGCGATCCCGATCGCCAAGCATCTGGGCAAACCGCTGGTGATCTCCACCGCCACGGTCGCGCTGCAGGAGCAGATCGTGCTCAAGGATCTGCCGGATATCCAGCGCAATGCCGGCCTGAATTTCCAGTTCTCGCTGGCCAAGGGCCGCGGGCGCTATGTGTGCCTTTCCAAGCTCGACCAGTTGCTCAGCGAAAACCAGTCTCTGGCCAGCCGTCAGCAGGGTTTTGCCGATGAAGGTTTCAATCTGGAAGTGGATGAAGCCGGCCTCAAGCTCTATACCCGCATGGTTGAATCACTGGCCAGCAAGAAGTGGGACGGCGAACGCGACTCCTGGCCAGAAGCGCTGGCAGATCAGGATTGGTCGCGGCTGACCACAGACCATATCCAGTGCACCAACCGACGCTGCGGACATTTCAACCAGTGCGTGTTCTACAAAGCCCGGGAAGGCGTGCAGAAAGTGGATGTGATCGTCACCAACCATGATCTGGTGCTCGCCGATCTAGCCCTGGGCGGCGGCGCCATTCTGCCCGACCCGCGCGACTGCCTGTATATCTTCGATGAAGGCCATCACCTGCCAGACAAGGCCATCGCCCACTTTGCCCATCACACGCGCATGTCGGCCACTGCCGAATGGCTGGAGCAACTGGACAAGAACCTGAGCAAACTGCTGGCGCAACATCCTCTGCCCGGCGATTTCGGGCGCTTTCTGGAACAGGTGCCGCAGTTGGCGCGCGACCTGAAACCGCATCAGCAGTTCATGGCTCAGGCCCTGACCGAGGTCTCGGATTTTGCCAGCGCCGAAGATGTCACCGGCCAGGTGCGACCCCAGCACCGGTTCAAGGACGGCGTGATCCCCGAGCATCTGCGCGATATGGGTGTCGAACTCAAGGCGGGTTTTGGCCGTATAACCGATCTGCTGCAGCGCCTGGTTGATCAGTTGAAGGACGCCATGGACGGCGAAGCCGTAGGCGTCACCTCGCACCAGGCTGAAGAGTGGTACCCCTTGTTTGGCGCACTGCTGGCGCGCTCCCAAGGCAACTGGACGCTCTGGACCCTGTTTTGCCTGGAGGACCCCGACGACAAGCCGCCGACCGCCCGCTGGCTGACGTTGACCGAACAGAACGACATAGAAGTGCACGTTAGCCCGATCATGGCCGCCGACACTTTGCGCCAGTTCCTTTGGTACACAGCCTTCGGCTGCCTGGTCACCTCGGCAACGCTAACTGCCCTGGGCCGGTTCGACCGCTTCAGCATGCGCGCTGGCCTGCCCAAAAGCGCGGTATGCACCCTGGCACCCAGCCCATTCCAATATGCCGAAAAGGGCGTGCTGCGTATCCCCAATCTGGGCGCCGACCCGCGCGACGGGCCTGGTCATAGCGCCTCCATCATCGAGCACTTGCCCAGTATTCTGGCCGACGCACTAGGCAGCCTGGTGCTGTTTTCCTCACGCAGGCAGATGCTTGAAGTTTACGCGGGGCTGAATCGAGAATTTCGCGAACGCGTATTGGTGCAGGGCGATCTGTCCAAGCAAGAGTTGATCCGCCAGCACCGCGCCCAGGTCGACAAGAAAAACCCCAGCGTCATCTTCGGCCTGGCCAGCTTCGCCGAAGGCGTTGATCTGCCCGGTCGCTACTGCGAACACGTGGTCATCGCCAAGATTCCCTTTGCGGTACCGGATGATCCGGTGGAAGCGGCACTGAGCGAATGGATCGAACGCAATGGCGGCAACCCCTTTATGGAGATCGCCGTACCTGACGCCAGCCTGCGGCTGATTCAGGCCTGTGGGCGTTTGCTGCGGAACGAGCAGGACAGTGGTGTGGTGACTCTGCTGGATCGCCGGCTTGTCACGCAGCGTTATGGCAAGGCGATCTTGAATGCGCTGCCGCCGTTTCGGCGTGAGATTGATTAACCGTGCTAAGCGGCAAGCTACAAGCGACAAGTTGAACGGTGCACGCATTAGAGGTTCTTGGCTTGAAGCTTGAAGCTTGAAGTGAAAAGCCAAACCAAGCCGGGGTGCTTCTGGTGGTTGGTTTTTGGCAGTAAGCACGTATTGAGAAGGCGTGTTTCCCAAACGGCAACCGGGAACGGTCCAAATCGTGGATGATTTGGATCGAGTCCCCAGGGATGGGTTCACGGCGGTTCACGGTTGCCGTTTGGGAAATACGCCCAACACGGCCTAGCAGCATCGGATTTCGGCTTTATCACTCCGTTTCATACCAATAACATATCCAGCGTTATGCGTACTGAAATCGTCGTCAGGCTCGGGTCTAATAACCCCATAACAACCTCCAACAGGGAATCCATACCATGAGCAACGTCCAGGGCTATTTCGACCCGCGCTTTGAAAGCGTACGTGAGTTGTTTGCTGAACAGCAGACAGATGAACAGGCACGGGGTGGCGCGCTGTGCGTCACTATCGGCGGCGAAACGGTGCTGGATCTGTGGCAGGGCGTGGTCGACAAGGACAATCAGCAGGTCTGGGAGCAGGACACGCTGGTCAATGTGTTTTCCTGTACCAAGCCGCTGGGCGCCATTGCGCTGTTGCAGCAGGTCGAAGCGGGTCGTATCGGACTCGACAGCCCCCTTGCCGATGCCTGGCCCGAATTTGCCCAGGCCGGCAAAGAGCAGATCACTCTGCGTCAGGTGCTTAGCCATCGCTCCGGAATGTCCGCCATCAGCGAAACCCTGCCGCCTGAAGCCCTGTTCGACTGGGACACCATGGCCAGCGCGCTCGCCGCGCAAACACCCTGGTGGACGCCCGGCGAAGCTCACGGCTACGCACCTGTTACCTACGCCTGGCTGCTTGGCGAACCGCTCAAAAGTCTGAGTGGCGAACGCCCAGGCGCCTATATCCAAAAGCATATCTGCCAACCGCTGGGCATGGACTTTTTCGTCGGCGTACCCGACCAGGACCTGCAGCGGATCGCCCACGTCTCCCGGCTACGCAATCAGTATGGCGATGAATACGCGCGCAAACTCTTTGCCTCCATGGGGCAGCCGGAGGGGATGGGCTTCAAAGCCTTCGCCAACCCCTCCAGCATGATGGTCAGCACCAACAAGCGAGAATGGCAGCAGGCCGAGATTCTCTCCGCCAACGGCACCGGCAACGCACGCTCGCTTGCACGCTTCTGGCAGCTTCTGGCGCACGGCGGAAAACTGGACGGCACACAGTTGCTCGATAGTGAACTGGTCGATCAGATGCGCACCGAGCACAGCCAGGGCATGGACAAGACCCTGCTGGCCCCAACCCGATTCGGCCTTGGCGTCATGCTGGAACAGGACTGGGAAGGCGGTGGCTTCGGCATGGGGCCAGGCGCATACGGGCATCCCGGCGCCGGCGGCTCGCTCGGCTTCTGCGATCCCGACGCCGGCGTCGGTTTTGGTTACGTTACCAACACCATGGGGCCCTATGTACTGATGGACCCGCGCGCGCTGGCGCTCAGCCGCGAAGTCTATCGCTGCCTGAAACAGGTGGATTGATACAGAGCTTGTCCGGCGTCAATGCCCTGCGCGCGCAAGGTGCTAGCATAGAGGCACTGTGACCTGGAGCCTTGAAGATGAAATCTGATCTAGCCGATCTGCGCCGCGACTACACCCGTGATGGCCTGCTGGAAAGCCAGGCCCCTGTAGAACCCCTGAGCCTGTTCGCCACCTGGTTCGAGCAGGCCGTGGAAATCGAATCCACCGAAGCCAACGCCATGATGCTCGCCACCGTGGATGCCGGCGGCCAGCCGCACCTGCGTACCTTGCTGCTCAAGGGGCTGGATGATCGCGGCTTCGTGTTTTTTACCAATTATCAAAGTGCCAAGGGCCAACAATTGCAGGCGCATCCGCACGCCGCAATGACCTTCTGGTGGCACGACCTGGAGCGCCAGGTCCGCATTGAAGGCGTGGTCGAGCGCATCAGCGCCGAAGAGTCGGATGCCTACTACCAGAGCCGTCCCCTGGGCAGCCGGCTCGGTGCCTGGGCCTCACCGCAAAGCCAGGTAATCGCCAGCCGTGACGTGCTGGAAGCCAACCTTGAACAGCTTCAGCAACAATATGCCGACCAGCCCCCCGAACGCCCACCGCACTGGGGCGGTTTTCGGCTCAGGCCCGCGCTGGTCGAGTTCTGGCAGGGGCGCTCCAGCCGCCTGCACGACCGCCTGAATTACCGGTTAGTCGATGCTGCCTGGGTGCGCGAGCGCCTGGCGCCCTGATGCTTGCCAGCTAACGGCTTTTCCCTCACCCTTGTTGCCTATAAAAGGGCGTTAAAGAACAGGGTGAGGAAAAGCCATGGCCAGAGGCGCATTTCAGCAGAAAGTAGTAGTCATTACCGGCGGTTGCGCCGGCATCGGGCGCGCCCTGGCACTGCGGTTTGCCCAGTCCGGCGCGCGTATCGCGATTCTCGACGTGCAGGACGAACCCCTGTTGGCGTTCCGCCAGCAACTGATGGACAAGCTCAACGCCGAAGTACTGGCCATCCGCTGTGATGTGGCCGACCCCCAGGCCTGTGAACAGGCCATCTGTCAGGTGCTGGAGCATTTTGGCGGTATCGATGTACTGATCAATAACGCCGGGATAACCCACCGTAGTGGCTTCGCCGAAACGGATCTGGCGGTATTTCAGCGCATCATGGCGGTCAACTATTTTGGCGCGCTGCACTGTACCCAGCAGGCGCTGCCCAGCATCGTTCAGCGTCAGGGCCAGATCATCGTGCTCAGTTCGCTGTCGAGCTTCGCTCCCTTGCTCTATCGCAGTGCCTACAATGCCAGTAAACATGCACTGCATGGGCTGTTCGAGACCCTACGCATGGAAGTGCGCCCTCAGGGCGTCAACGTCATGCTGGTCAGCCCGGGTTTTACCGCCACCGATATTCGCAAGAACGCTCTGGTGGGGGACGGCTCGATCAACCAGCAGAATATCAACACACCCTTCAAGGTCTCCTCGCCCAGCGATGTGGCGGATGATATTTACCGCGGGGCGGTCAAACGCAAGAAGCTGATGGTGCTGTCGAACCTGGATTGGCGAGCCCGTTTGCTCGCGCGGCTGTTTCCCGGCCTGTTCGAGCGCTGGATGCTACCCAGGCTTTCAGGTGTCAAGCCGCAGCGCTAGCCCAGGATAAGTGTTCAGATACTTGATCGCGCCCAGGCCCGCATGCCGGCCGCTGGCGAAACAGGCGGTCAGCAGGTAGCCGCCGGTGGGCGCTTCCCAATCGAGCATCTCCCCCGCACAAAACACTCCCGGCAACGCCTTGAGCATCAGAGTCGAGTCCAGCGCTGCATGGCGGACGCCGCCGGCGCTGCTGATAGCCTCATCCAGCGGCCGCAGGCCGGTCAACTCGATAGGCACCGCTTTAATGCCTGCGGCCAGCAGGCCCGGCTCTGCCAGTGTTTCCCTGCCCAGACACTCGTGCAATAAAGCGACCTTCAGCCCGTCCAGCCCCGCGCGCTTGCGCAACACCGAGCCCAGCGTCTGGCCTGCGCGCGGCTTGTGCAGAATGGCCTGCAGTTGGTCTTCCGTGCGGTCCGGCGCCAGATCCAGTGTCAGTCGAGCGCGGCCAGTCTGCAGCAACTGGTCTCGCAGCGGCGCAGAGAGGGCGTAAATCAGGCTGCCTTCCAGGCCATCGTGGGTGAGGATGCACTCACCCCGTTTGGCCTCCTGGGTGCCATTGGCCAGCGTCACCGAGGCAATAACCTGTTTGAGCGGTCGGCCGGCAAACCCCTGGCTCAGGTGTTGGCTCCACTCACGGGTAAAGCCGCCATTGGCCGGCAGCAGATCACGCACCTGCACACCTTGCTCCTGCAACAGACTGACCCAGGCGCCGTCTGAGCCCAGGCGCGCCCAACTGCCGCCGCCCAGCGCCAGAATGACGGCGCAGTGGGCTTTGTTCACTGGGCCCTGTGGCGTGTCGAACAGGCAGTGCCGCTGCGCATCCCAACCGCGCCAGCGATGGCGGTTATGCAGGCTGACGCCCTGTTCGCGCAGGCGTCGCAGCCAGGCGCGCAGCAGCGGCGCGGCCTTCATGTCGGATGGAAATACGCGCCCGGATGAGCCGATAAAGGTTTCGATACCCAGCCCATGAATCCACTCGCGCAGCTCATTTGCGCCGAACGGCGCCAGCCATTCGCCGACCCATGGGCTGGCCTCGCGATAGCGGCTGATAAAGTCCGTGGTTTGCTCGGAGTGGGTAATATTCATGCCGCCCACGCCGGCCAGCAGAAACTTGCGGCCTACCGAGGGCATGGCATCGTAGACATCCACAGCAAACCCGGCCGCCGCCAGGGTTTCCGCGGCCATCAGGCCGGCCGGGCCAGCTCCGATAACAGCGATGCTGGTTGATGAGGGCGAGGGCATGGGTAATCCGCTGGGTAGATGAACTGGCCGGCAGTTTAACCCAAACCCTGCTCGCGCCAAATCTGCTGGGCACTTTGGTGCAGGATGCCATGCCGCCGCGCCAGGGCGTCACGATCCTTGTCATAGCCGCCGCCGATCACTGCGCACACAGGTATGTCTCGGGCCAGGCAGTGGTCGATCACCTGCCGATCACGTCGGGCAATGCCCTGGTCTGTCAGGTTCAGGTAGCCCAGCGCATCCTGCTGGTGCACGTCCACGCCGGCGTCGTAAAGCACCAGATCAGGTTGGTAAAGCGGCAAGAGGTAGTTCAGCACGTCGTCGACGATGTTCAGATAGCCGTCGTCATCAAGATGCCGGGGTAGCGGTATGTCCCAATCGCTCTGCGCCTTGCGCGCCGGGAAATTGTTTTCACAGTGCAGCGACACCGTAATGGCATCGGCATCGTGCTCCAGAATGCGCGCGGTGCCATCGCCCTGATGCACATCACAATCGAAAATCAGAATACGCTGCACCTGGCCGCTGCCCAGCAGGTAGCGGCTGATAATGGCCAGATCATTGAACACGCAAAAGCCGGAGGCGAAATCGTAATGGGCATGGTGGGTGCCACCGGCCAGATGGCAGGCCAGGCCGTGCTTTAGCGCCAGTTCAGCGGTCAACAGCGAGCCGCCCACGGCGCGGGTGGTGCGGCGTACCAATGCTTCGCTCCAGGGCAGGCCCATGCGGCGCATTTCCTGGGTGGCCAGAGTGGCATCGTGAAACCGGGCTACATAGTCCGGGTCATGCGCCAGGGCGAGGATATCGTCCGGGCAGACGTTGGGCTGGTGCAGATTGCCGTCGTGCAATACGCCAGAGGCCCGCAAGTGGTCATGCAGGCGCACGAACTTGTCCATCGGGAAGCGGTGGGCCGCTGGGAACTCGAAGCTGTAGTCCTCATGATAGACCAGCGGTAGATCCATGATTTGTCTTATCCGGCACAGGGGCAGGCCAGTATGATCGGCTGGTGGGCGGGTGAACAAGCGCGTTGGCGTTACCAAAAACGACGACTTAGCGGTTAGAATGTCCCGCTGGGTGACATTATGCCGCAGCACTGTCGCAATCGTTTCCGGTCTCGCAGGCCGGCTGTTTTCGAGGAACCGAGTTCTATGACGCAAATGCTGGATGATCTGGTTAGCCTGTTGGCGCTGGAAAAGATCGAAGAGAACCTGTTCCGCGGCATGAGTCAGGATCTGGGTTTCAAACAGCTTTTTGGTGGCCAGGTGCTGGGCCAGTCATTGTCCGCGGCCAGCCAGACGGTCGATGCTCTGCGCCACGTGCATTCGGTGCATGGCTATTTTCTGCGCCCCGGCGATGCCACCCTGCCGATCATCTACCAGGTGGATCCCTTGCGTGACGGTGGCAGTTTTACCACCCGGCGCGTGCAGGCAATCCAGAAAGGCAAGCCGATCTTCACCATGATCTGCTCCTTCCAGGGCGATGAGGAAGGTTATGCCCATCACGCGGAAATGCCCGATGTGCCCGGCCCGGAAGAGCTGCGTAACGAAACGCAGATCACCCGTGACCAGCAGCACCTGATCAATGAGAAAGTGCGCGAAAAGGTTCTGGTCGACAAGCCGATCGAAATTCGCCCGGTGGAAGTCTTCAACCCCTTCGAGCCCAAACCGTCCAAGCCAGTGCGCCATATGTGGTTTCGCGCCGACGGGCGTCTGCCGGATGACCCGCAGCTGCACCGTTACCTGCTCGCCTACGCGTCCGATTTTCACCTGCTGGGTACCGCCATGCTGCCGCATGCCGTGTCGTCCTGGTCGCGCAAGATGCAGGTTGCCAGCCTTGATCATTCCATCTGGTATCACCAGCCTTTGCGGATGGATGATTGGCTGCTTTATGCGATGGACAGCCCCTCAGCCAGCGGCTCACGCGGTTTGTCGCGTGGGCAGATTTTCAACCGGGAGGGCGTGCTGGTCGCGTCCATCACCCAGGAATCGCTGATGCGCAAGTTGCCGGACTGAACAATGCGTGAACTGAAAGCCTGGGTGTTCGATCTGGACGGCACCCTGACGATTGCCCAGCATGATTTTGCCGCGATCCGGCGCGAGTTGGGGATTCCCGCCGAGGATGACATCCTCAGCTTTATCGCCTCTCGGCCCTCACTTGAGGCCCGGGAACTGAGCCGCCAGCTTGATGCTATCGAGCTGCGCCTGGCCCAGGAAGTGCGTCCGGCGCCAGGCGCGGCTGAGCTGATCCGTCATCTGCATGATTCCGGAAGGCATATCGGCATTCTCACACGCAATTTGCAGCAGGTAGCGCGTTCCTCGCTTGAGGTGTTGGGTGTGCTCGACTGCTTTGCACCCCAGACCATTCTCGGCCGTGCAGAAGCGCTACCCAAACCTGATCCGGACGGCATTCAGCAATTGCTGAAGGCCTGGTCGACGAGTCATACCGAAGCGGTCATGGTCGGTGACTTCCGCTTCGATCTTGAAGCGGGCCGCGCCGCCGGGTGCCGCACTTGCCTGGTGCAAAGTGCTAACGAATGGCCTGAGTTGACTGACTGGCATGTCAGTGACTGCAGTGATCTGCTGGGGTTGCTCAGGGGCTAATACCCCGGTCCGATTTCGACGCCCTTGCCGAAGGGGCATGCGCGGCTATACAGTGCCGGGCTGCCTTGTTGGCAAGTCGTTTTGATCGGCTGCGCTGCGGACAGGCTCAATTACCTGATTCTATAAACACGTTTCACTAGGAGCCATCATGGCTTGGTTAAAATCGCGTCGTCTGCACTACTTTCTTGGTGGTGTGGCGATACTCTTTGTCGTGTTGGTTGCCCTGCGGGCCATCTTCTATTTTGCCTTTTCAGCAGTCACCCCCAGCGCTGATCAGCCCTGGGACGTGATACTGGAAACCCTGAGCATCGGCGTGCGTTTCGACCTGCGCCTGGCGATTCTGCTGATGCTGCCGGCGATGCTGCTGGCCTGGCTGCCGGTGTGGAACAGCCTGCGTTCGACTATGTTGCGCTGGTTGGCGCGCATCTATCTGGTGCTGGCGCTGGGCATCGTGCTGTTGATGTACATTATCGACTTCGGCCATTACGCCTACCTTGGCGTGCGCCTGAATGCCTCTGCGCTGAAGTTCATTGCCGATGCGGGCATCTCGCAGCAAATGGTCTGGGAAACCTATCCGGTTATCTGGATCACGCTCGGTTGGCTGACCATGCTGGTGGCGACTGTATGGGCATTGTTCCGGCTGGAGCGCGCCACCCTCGACAAGCCGAAGACGGTCATCTCATTGGGCTCGCGCATTCTTGGCAGTGTGCTGATGGTGATCGTGGTCTTCCTGGCTATCCTCGGCCGTTACACCAATATCAATCTGGAAAACCCGGTGCCGCTGCGCTGGAGCGATGCGTTCTTCTCTGGCGACAGTCAGGTAGGTGCGCTGGGTCTGAATCCGGTCATCTTCTTTTATGACACCCTGAGTGTTCCGCAGGAACGTTACGATCTGGAGCAGGTGCGTGAGCATTATCCTGCGGTCAGTCAGTACCTGGGTGTACAGAATCCGGATAGTGAAAAGCTGACCCTTAATCGTGAAGTAGCAGTGCAGGGCCATCGGCTGGACGTGGCGCAGCGGCCGAATATCGTTTTCGTGATGCTTGAGTCCCTGGGTACCACTGCAGTGGGGGCGTACGGCAATCCGATCAACCCCACGCCGAATATTGACCGCATGGCGAAGGAAAGCTGGTTCTTCCGGCATTTCTACGTGCCGGTGACCGGTACCGCCAAAACCGTCTGGGCGAGCATTACCGGTATTCCGGATGTATCGCGCTCCGAGACTGCAACGCGTAACCCGCTGATCACCAATCAACATACGCTGATTAATGCGCTGGAGGGCTACCACAAGATTTACACCATCGGTGGCAACTCTGGCTGGGCCAATATGAATGCGTTGATTCGTCAGAGCATCGATGAGGTGACGCTGTACGAAGAGGGCGGCTGGAAGGCCAAGAATGCGGATGTGTGGGGTATTTCGGATCTGGACCTGTTCAAGGAAACGGACCAGATTCTCCGCGGTCTGCCGAAGGACAAACCCTTCTTTGCTTACATACAGACGGCGGGTAACCATCGGCCCTTTACCATCCCACCAAACAATGACGGCTTTGAAGTCATTGATCGGCCACTGGCCGAGGTAGAGGCGGCAGGGTCGCGCAGCGTGGCCCAGTACAACGCGGTGCGTCTGCTGGACTTCAATCTGGGGCGCATGATCGATCTGGCCAAAGAGGGCGGCTATTTCGATAACACCATCTTTGTGATGTTTGGTGATCACAATACCCGGATCGCCAATATCGATTACATGAAGCCGGCTTTTGATCAATTGGGTCTGGAAAGCAATAACGTGCCCCTGTTGATCTACGCGCCGAAACTCTTGCCACCTCGCGAGTTTGACGAGGCGGTCGGGCTTGCCGACCTGCTACCCACGATCGCCAGCCTGCTGGGCCTGGAATATGACAACCGCACCATGGGTCGTGATTTTCTCCAGCCTGCGCCGGAAGGCGAGCGCGTCGTGCCGCTGGTGCTTCGCGAGGGCAGCTTCCCGTTGATCGGCGCAGTGAGTAAGGACTTTTTGCTGCAGATGAATTACGACGGCACCGAGCCCAGCCTGCATGACCTGCACTCAATGACGCCCTTGACCAACGTCGCAGAGGAGCATCCCGAGGAGTATCAGAGACTGCTGCCGCTGACGCGCGGGTTGTACGAGACCTCTCGCTATATGCTGTATGAGAACGTCAGGGATTGATTGGTAGCGTTCTCGGAAACCCGGCTTAGGCCGGGTTTTTTGTTTGCCCGGCGAAGCCGGCAAACCCGTCCACCTGAAAGAAG
>CAXBEU010000011.1:0-129887 GCA_963974865.1 uncultured Pseudomonadaceae bacterium
CCCCAAAATTTATTCCGGACAGCAGTGCGCGAAAGCGGGAATCCATTTTGACCTTAACCTTGACCTTGACCTGAGCAAGCAGCCTATAGAGCCGATCGCGGCTCGGCCTGGATCCCCTTCCGGGGAATACCGGGGTAGGGGATGGCATCATCTATTTGAGTTAACTGGGCCTAGGGACGCTCCTGAGCTTGAGATGGAGCGCCCCCGAATTGACCTTCAGCACCTACCGCACAAATCAAAATACACGCGAAGCCTAGCCGGCTCGAGCAAAACACGCGTAGTTACCCTCGGTTATAAAACCACATTCCCCATTCAATCTGCATCGCCACAGCGTTATCATGCGTCTTCGATAATCATGGCCCTTTGAATATGCTCAGTACGCTGCTCTCAATGATGTCCGATGGACGCTTCCATTCCGGTGAGACGTTGGGTGAGGCGCTGGGTGTCAGTCGTGCGGCTGTATGGAAATCACTCGGCCGATTGGAGTCCGAGGGCTTTCCTATTCAGCGTGTGCGAGGCAAGGGCTATCGCATTCCCAAGGGGGCGGTGTTGCTGGATCTTGATGCAATAAGGCAGATGCTTCCCGCAGACATCGCGGCGCGCTGGCAATGGCACCTGTATCAGGATATTGACTCCACCAACGCGCAGGCGCAGCGCTTGCTGGCCGAACACGGCCGTCAGCCCCTGGTGTGTATCAGTGAGCGTCAGACCTCAGGTCGTGGCCGACGCGGGCGGGCGTGGGTGAGTCCTTATGGGCAGAACATCTACATGTCTCTGGTCGAGCCTTTTGCTGATGGTGCTCAAGAGCTGGAAGGCTTGAGCCTGGTGGTGGGGATTGTATTGGCAGATACGCTGGAAGCCTGCGGCTATCCGGAGGTTCGTTTGAAGTGGCCCAATGACCTGCTGCTGGATAACAGAAAGCTGGCGGGGATTCTCATTGAGATCGCCGGGGATCTGACTTCCGAATGCGTGGCAGTAATTGGTGTGGGTATCAACGTGTTGATGCAGCCCGAATCTGGCGGCGGCATTGATCAGGCCTGGACGTCGCTGCTGCAGGCACCTGGCTCCGGCGAGCTGAACAGAAACAAGCTGATTGCCACCTTCGCGTACAAGCTACAGGGTGCGATGGAGCGCTTCCGACGTGCGGGCTTTGAGGATTTTATTGCCGAGTGGGACAGGCGTGATGCTTGGCTAGGGCGGTCAGTCAGCATCGTGGCTGGAACGAACAGCCTGCAAGGCGTGCACCAGGGCGTGAATGAGCGAGGCGCGCTCAAGTTGCTGACTTCCGAAGGCGTGAGTTTGGTTAGTGGCGGTGAAGTCAGTCTGAGGGTAAACAATGCTTCTTGAGCTCGATTGCGGGAATACCCTGATCAAGTGGCGCCTGCTGGATCGGGAGGGGCGGGTACGTGATCGGGATATGGCGCCTGATCTGGTAGAGCTGCAGCTGCTTTTGGGCGGCCAGGAGCGTGAGATCAGTGCCTGCAGGCTGGTGAGCGTGCGTTCGGCGGACGAAACCCAGGTAGTGATGGATCAATTGACCAGTTGGTTGAAACTGCATCCGGTGCTCGCCCGTACGAGCATGCATCTGGCAGGTGTGACCAATGGGTATGCTGACTATAGCAAGCTGGGTATGGATCGCTGGCTGGCTGTTGCCGCAGCCTATGCGCGCTGTGGCAGAGCCTGCGTGGTGATTGATCTGGGGACTGCGATCACCGTGGATTTTGTCCGTTCCGATGGCCAGCACCTGGGCGGCTACATTGCTCCGGGTAGCAAGTTGCTGCGCAACGGGCTGAAGCGACATACGCGCTTGATACGCTATGACGAGAATCTGCTGGGTGATCTGCTTATGCCCTCGCCAGGTAGTAATACGGCGGAAGCGGTGGAGTTCGGCTGTGATCTTATGCTGGCCGGCTTTGTCCGCGAGCAGGACAGGATTGCTCGTCAGTTGCTGGGTGATGACATGTTGGTGATATTGACCGGCGGGGATGCTGAGCGCATGGCCCAGGCGCTGCCGGGCGAGTGCCAGGTAATCAATGATCTGGTCTTCGAGGGGCTCGCACTGGCCTGCCCGGTAGTGGCGAACTGATGCGCTCGCTATTTCTATTCCTGTTGCTGTTGAACGTTCTGTACGGCTTATGGCAGTTACAGGATGGTCTTGCCGACAAGAGTCTGTACGAGGCGGCTGACCAGGCCCTGGAGCAGTTGTCCGCTGGCGAGGCGACGGTGGAGGAATCAGTTGTAACGCCGGCGAACGCGCAGCAGGCACCACCAACGACCATACTCTGTGTCAATCTCGGTGTATTCGATGCCAGGCCAGAGGCGGATCAGTTGCGTCAGCGCCTATTGGCGTTGTCGATACAGTCTTCGGTCATCTCCCGTGATGTTGTCGGCAGCGCGGACTATTGGCTGGTCATGGCCGTGCAGGGCGGGCAGGCCAGTGCCATGCAGCGTTTGAGCGAGCTCCAGGGCGCGGGCATAGACAGTTTTGTGATTACCCAGGGGCCTCTGGCCAACAATATCTCCTTGGGTGTCTTCAGTCGCGAGGACTATGCACTCGCTCGCCAGGCTCAGCTCGAGGTCATGGGCTACGCGGTTCGGGTCGAGAGGCAGGACAAAGGCAAGGCTGAATATCGAGTGCAGGTTGATAGCGCTGCCAGGCGCTTGATTGACCAATCCTTGTTGGCCAGATTGCGTGAGAGCTTCCCGGGCTTGCAACATCAGTTCCTTCCCTGCCAATCCGTTGCCAACTGAGCGACTATCGCCTATCATATGCGCCGCCCTGAACGGTGGTGATCTTCATCTATCGCTGTGCAGTTGGGCGTTATCAACACACAAGTAGCGGTTTTTGCTAATAAATGTGTTGACAGTGCGGCGCCAAGTGAAGAAAATGGCGCCCTCTTACGGAGGGGTTCCCGAGCGGTCAAAGGGATCAGACTGTAAATCTGACGCGAAAGCTTCGAAGGTTCGAATCCTTCCCCCTCCACCAGATTTAGCGATAGCCAGAGCTTGGCGGGTATAGTTCAACGGTAGAACCTCAGCCTTCCAAGCTGATGGTGCGGGTTCGATTCCCGCTACCCGCTCCACTTCTGGCTGAGCAAAAAGTGTTTTGGCTCATGTAGCTCAGCTGGTAGAGCACACCCTTGGTAAGGGTGAGGTCAGCGGTTCAATTCCGCTCATGAGCTCCAATATAGAGGCAGATATGCAAATATCTGCCTTTTATTTAATGGTCGCGTGACTCGGCACTGTACTCACGAAGAGGGGATCTCTAGATGGCTAAAGAGAAGTTTGAACGTAAAAAACCGCACCTTAACGTGGGCACCATCGGTCACGTTGACCATGGCAAAACCACTCTGACTGCAGCGCTGACCAAGGTCTGTGCCGAAGCTTACGGCGGATCCGCTCGTGGCTTTGACCAGATCGACAACGCGCCGGAAGAAAAGGCTCGTGGTATCACCATCAACACCTCGCACGTAGAATACGATTCCCCGATTCGTCATTACGCGCACGTTGATTGCCCCGGTCACGCTGACTATGTGAAAAACATGATCACCGGTGCTGCGCAGATGGACGGCGCTATCCTGGTTTGTTCCGCAGCTGACGGCCCTATGCCGCAGACTCGCGAGCACATCCTGCTGTCCCGTCAGGTAGGCGTTCCTTTCATCGTCGTGTTCCTGAACAAGGCTGACATGGTCGATGACGAAGAGCTCCTGGAGCTGGTCGAAATGGAAGTGCGTGAGCTTCTTAGCGCTTATGACTTCCCTGGCGACGACACGCCGATCATCATCGGCTCTGCGCTGATGGCTCTGAAAGGCGAAGACGACAACGAGATGGGCGTTTCTGCTGTCAAGAAGCTGGTCGAGACTCTGGATGCTTACATCCCTGAGCCCGAGCGCGCTATCGACAAGCCGTTCCTGATGCCAATCGAAGACGTATTCTCAATCTCCGGTCGCGGCACTGTTGTGACTGGTCGTGTAGAGCGCGGCATCGTCAAGGTCCAGGAAGAAGTGGAAATTGTTGGTATCAAGGATACCGTCAAGACCACTTGTACTGGCGTTGAAATGTTCCGCAAGCTGCTGGACGAAGGTCGTGCCGGTGAGAACGTAGGTGTACTGCTGCGCGGTACCAAACGTGAAGACGTAGAGCGTGGTCAGGTACTGGCCAAGCCGGGCACTATCAAGCCGCACACTCAGTTTGAAGCTGAAGTGTACGTGCTGGGCAAGGATGAAGGCGGTCGTCACACGCCGTTCTTCAAAGGCTATCGCCCACAGTTCTACTTCCGTACTACCGATGTGACTGGTTCGTGCGAACTGCCAGAAGGCATCGAGATGGTTATGCCTGGCGATAACGTCAAGCTGGTCGTCACTCTGATCGCTCCGATCGCCATGGAAGATGGTCTGCGCTTCGCGATTCGCGAAGGCGGCCGTACCGTTGGTGCCGGCGTGGTTGCCAAGATCATTGCCTAATTAGCAATTGATCTTGAACTGTCGGGCCGGTACTATTGCCGGCTCGACTGCGATTACAGGCCAGTAGCTCAATTGGCAGAGCGGCGGTCTCCAAAACCGCAGGTTGGGGGTTCGATTCCCTCCTGGCCTGCCAGATTTTTTCTGGCTACCAAAACAGGATTTAATGATTCATGAGCACCAAGGCAGAACTTCACGATGACCGCTTAGATATCCCCAAGTGGATTGTAGTGGCCGTTATAGTTATAGCCGGCGTTTATGGTAACCATTATTTTGCCGCCGAACCTGTTTTGTATCGGGCGCTAGCACTGGTTGTGCTAGGTTTGGCTGCGGGCTTTGTTGCCCTGCAGACTACCAAAGGCAAGGCTTTTTGGGTGCTCTTGAAAGAAGCGCGCCTCGAAATACGCAAAGTGGTTTGGCCAACCCGTCCTGAAACGACCCAGACAACCCTTATCGTAGTGGCGGTTGTATTGGTGATGGCTCTGATTCTCTGGGGGCTGGATACCTTGTTGGGTTGGATCATTTCTCAGTTCATTGGTTAAGGGTGATCCGTGTCTAAGCGCTGGTACGTAGTGCATGCTTTTTCAGGTTTTGAAAAGCATGTCATGCGCTCTCTTCAGGAGCGTATCAAGCTTGCCGGGATGGAAGAGCTGTTCGGCGAGATTCTTGTGCCCACCGAAGAAGTGGTGGAAATGCGCAACGGTCAGAAGCGCAAGAGCGAGCGTAAATTCTTCCCTGGATATGTTCTGGTCCAGATGGAAATGAATGAAGCCAGCTGGCACTTGGTCAAAGATACGACTCGCGTGCTGGGGTTCATCGGTGGAACGGCTGACAAGCCGGCGCCGATCACCGACAAAGAAGCCGATATCATCCTGCGCCGTGTAGCTGATGGTACTGATAAGCCCAAGCCCAAGACATTGTTCGAGCCGGGTGAAGTGGTTCGCGTGACCGATGGTCCGTTTGCCGATTTCAACGGTGTGGTTGAAGAAGTGAACTACGAGAAGAGCCGAGTTCAGGTCGCTGTTCTCATCTTTGGTCGTCCCACCCCAGTAGAGCTGGAGTTCGGCCAGGTAGAAAAGGGCTAATAGCCCACGTCCTCCTGAGCCCTGCAGCGCTTTTGCGCTGCGGGGTTTTGTTGTCAGTGGTGTTGTAATGAACCGGGGAGCCGCAAGGCGCTACTACCCAATGGAGAAAAAGCATGGCTAAGAAGATTCAAGCTTATATCAAGCTTCAGGTTAAGGCCGGTCAGGCCAACCCCAGTCCGCCAGTAGGTCCGGCCCTGGGTCAGCACGGCGTAAACATCATGGAATTCTGCAAGGCGTTCAACGCCAAGACCCAAGGCGCTGAGCCCGGTCTGCCGACTCCGGTGATCATCACTGTTTACAGTGACCGTAGCTTTACCTTTGAAACCAAGAGCACCCCTGCTGCCGTGTTGCTGCTGAAAGCTGCCGGCCTGAAGGGTGGTTCTGCGCGTCCCAACACGCAGAAAGTAGGCACTGTAACCCGTGCTCAGCTGGAAGAGATCGCCAAGACCAAACAGGCTGATCTGACTGCTGCTGACATGGATGCTGCTGTACGGACCATCGCTGGTTCCGCGCGCAGCATGGGCCTTAATGTGGAGGGTGTGTAATGGCTAAGTTGAGCAAGCGTCAAAAGGCTATCAACGAGAAAGTGCAGGCGAACAAGGCTTATGCCTTTGAAGACGCCGCCACTCTGTTGGCCGAAGTATCCAGCGTCAAGTTCGTCGAGTCTGTCGATGTGTCCGTGAACCTGGGTGTTGATCCGCGTAAATCCGATCAGGTCGTTCGTGGCGCTACCCTGCTGCCGCACGGCACTGGCAAGACTGTTCGCGTTGCCGTATTCACCCAGGGTGCCAATGCTGAGGCCGCTCTGGCTGCCGGCGCTGACAAAGTGGGCATGGATGATCTGGCTGCCGAAATGAAAGCCGGTGACCTGAACTATGACGTGGTTATCGCCTCTCCGGATGCGATGCGCGTTGTTGGTCAGTTGGGTCAGCTGCTGGGCCCGCGTGGCCTGATGCCTAACCCGAAGGTCGGCACCGTGTCTGCAGACGTTGGTACTGCAGTCAAGAACGCCAAGGCTGGTCAGGTTCGCTACCGTACAGACAAGAACGGCATCATTCACTGCTCAGTCGGCAAGGTTGGCTTCGATGCAGTGAAATTGAAGGAAAACGTTGAAGCCCTGATCAGCGACCTGAAGAAGGCCAAGCCTTCCACGTCCAAGGGTGTTTATCTGCAGCGCGTTACCCTGAGCACCACCATGGGTCCCGGCGTACAGATCGATCACGCTTCCTTGAATATCTGATTGACCGGCGCACCGTCTGACGGTGCGCTACTTATTGGGGTCCCTGCGTAGCGGGGGCTGTCCAAGACCGTAGGCGGCGCAAGCCTTAAACATGAAGCCTACGCAGATGGTGCTCCCGATTCAGTGCAGGCTGGATCAGACACCAAAACATGTCGCCCTCGGGCGATCAATGGTAAATCCAGGAGTAAAACCCGTGGCAATTAAGCTCGAAGACAAGAAAGCCATCGTCGCTGAAGTCAACGAAGCTGCCAAAGGTGCGCTCTCCGCTGTTGTGGCTGATGCCCGCGGCGTGAGCGTTGCTGCTATGACTGGTCTGCGTAAAGATGCGCGTGAAGCCGGTGTGTACGTACGAGTTGTACGTAACACGCTGATGCGTCGCGCTGTTGAAGGTACCGATTTTGTGTGCCTGAACGACGTCTTTGTAGGTCCGACTCTTATCGCCTTCTCTAACGAACATCCCGGTGCAGCTGCCCGTTTGTTCAAAGAGTTCGCCAAGAGTCAGAGCGCATTCGAGATCAAGGCCGCAGCCTTTGAAGGCAACTTCCTTGAAGCTTCTCAGATCGACATTTTGGCTACGCTGCCAACATACGACGAGGCTATCAGCCAGCTGATGAGCGTGATTCAAGGCGCTACCAGCAAGTTCGTACGTACATTGGCCGCCGTCCGCGATCAGAAGGAAGCCGAAGCCGCTTAACTGCTGGCCGACTGCTTACTTCAATCGCACATCATTTTTTGACGGCCTGGGTGCCGTCACCAATACAGGAATATTGAGTCATGGCTCTGTCCAACGAAGATATCATCAACGCCGTATCAGAATTGTCCGTAATGCAGGTTGTCGAACTGATCAAGGCTATGGAAGAAAAGTTCGGCGTTTCCGCTGCTGCTGCTGCCGGTCCGGCTGCTGCCGTTGCCGCTGTTGCTGAAGAGCAAACCGAGTTCAACGTTGTTCTGACCGAAACTGGTGAGAAGAAAGTCAACGTGATCAAGGCTGTTCGTGAGCTGACTGGTCTGGGCCTGAAAGAAGCCAAAGCACTGGTTGACGGCGCTCCAGGCACCATCAAGGAAGGCGTGTCCAAAGACGAAGCCGAAGCTGCCAAGAAAGCATTGGAAGAAGCCGGCGCCAAGGTTGAGCTCAAGTAATCTTGTGCGACCTTGCGTCGACAGTCTGATTTAATCGGTCAGATTGATGGCTGGTGGCCAAAGTGCCACCGGCCTTTTTCCGTTCTAGTTCGCTTCTGTGAGGCGGCTGGCGGGAAGGCACCCCGAGGGGTGAGCAAGACTTAGGACTTGCAAGCATTTTCTGGCTTTCCCCGCAGGGGAGGGCCAATCAAGCAGGTGACCAAGCTGGGGAACGCTGATGGCTTACTCATATACTGAGAAAAAACGTATCCGCAAGGACTTTGGCAAACTGCCGCATGTGATGGATGTGCCCTATCTGCTGGCGATTCAGCTGGATTCCTACCGGGAATTCCTGCAATCGGACATGCCGAAGGAGCAGGTTCGTGATATCGGTCTGCACGCGGCCTTCAAATCTGTGTTCCCCATTATCAGTTATTCAGGTAATGCGGCTCTCGAATACGTGGGTTACCGTCTCGGTGATCCGGCATTCGACGTCAAGGAATGCGTATCGCGCGGTGTGACTTATGCGGTTCCTTTGCGGGTAAAAGTGCGCCTGATCATCTTTGATCGCGAGTCGTCCAACAAGGCGATCAAGGATATCAAGGAGCAGGAAGTCTACATGGGTGAAATCCCCCTGATGACTGAAAACGGTACCTTCGTGATCAATGGTACCGAGCGTGTAATCGTTTCCCAGCTGCACCGCAGCCCGGGCGTGTTCTTTGACCATGACCGTGGCAAGACCCACAGTTCCGGCAAGCTGTTGTACTCGGCCCGCGTGATTCCTTACCGTGGTTCCTGGTTGGACTTCGAGTTTGATCCGAAGGACTGTGTGTTTGTCCGTATTGACCGTCGTCGCAAGTTGCCCGCGACCGTGCTGTTGCGCGCGCTGGGCTACCAGACTGACGAGATGCTGGACATCTTCTATGACACCAACGTATTCGAAGTAACCGGTGAAAACCTGATGCTCGAGTTGGTGCCACACCGCCTGCGCGGTGAGATCGCCACCTTTGACATCAAGGATGACAAGGGCAAGGTGATTGTCGAGAAGGGTCGCCGTATTACTGCTCGGCATATTACCCAGCTCGAAAAAGCCAAGATCACCAGTCTGGAAGTGCCTTACGAATACGTTCTTGGCCGCACCATTGCCAAGCCGATCGTGCACCCGGCTACCGGCGAAATCATTGTTGAAAGCAACGTTGAAATCACCGCCGATCTGATCGCCAAGCTGGAAAAAGCCCAGGTTGCGCGCGTCGAGACGCTGTATACCAACGACATCGACTGTGGTCCGTTTATCTCCGATACCCTGCGTATCGACGGTACCGCCACCCAGTTGGATGCGCTGGTCGAGATCTACCGCATGATGCGTCCTGGCGAGCCGCCAACCAAGGATGCTGCCGAGACGCTGTTCGGCAACCTGTTCTTCAGCAGCGATCGCTATGATCTGTCTGCCGTCGGCCGGATGAAGTTCAACCGTCGTATCGGCCGTGACGAGATCGAAGGCGCTGGTGTCCTGAGCAAGGAAGACATCATCGAAGTGCTCAAGACGCTGGTCAATATCCGTAACGGCAAGGGCGTTGTCGACGACATCGACCACCTGGGTAACCGCCGTGTACGTTCGGTTGGTGAGATGGCCGAGAACCAGTTCCGTGTTGGCCTGGTGCGCGTTGAGCGTGCGGTCAAGGAACGCCTGTCCATGGCCGAAAGCGAAGGCTTGATGCCGCAGGATCTGATCAATGCCAAGCCGGTTGCGGCGGCAGTGAAGGAGTTCTTCGGTTCCAGCCAGCTGTCCCAGTTCATGGACCAGAACAACCCGCTGTCCGAGATTACTCACAAGCGTCGTGTATCGGCTCTTGGGCCAGGTGGTCTGACCCGTGAGCGTGCCGGCTTTGAAGTCCGTGACGTACACCCCACGCATTACGGCCGGGTCTGCCCGATCGAAACGCCGGAAGGTCCGAACATCGGTCTGATCAACTCGTTGGCAACCTATGCCCGTACCAACAAGTACGGCTTCCTGGAAAGCCCGTACCGCCGTGTACGTGACGCCCAGGTAACTGACGAGATCATCTTCCTGTCCGCGATCGAAGAATCCGATCACGTTATCGCCCAGGCTAGCGCCAAGGTCGATGACGGCAAGCTGACCGATGATCTGGTAGCAGTGCGTCACCAGAACGAATTTACCGTCAAGGCGCCACATGAAGTGACGCTGATGGACGTGTCGCCGCGCCAGGTAGTATCGGTTGCCGCGTCGCTGATTCCATTCCTTGAGCACGACGATGCTAACCGCGCCCTGATGGGTTCGAACATGCAGCGTCAGGCCGTTCCGACCCTGCGAGCTGAAAAGCCGCTGGTGGGTACCGGCATGGAGCGCAACGTTGCCCGTGACTCCGGTGTGTGTGTGACTGCACGCCGCGGTGGTGTGATCGACTCGGTCGACGCCAGCCGTATCGTGGTGCGTGTGGCCGATGACGAGATCGAAGCGGGCGAAGCCGGCGTCGACATCTATGTCATGACCAAGTACACCCGCTCCAACCAGAACACCTGTATCAACCAGCGTCCGCTGGTGAAAAAAGGTGATGTGATCGTACGCAATGACATCCTGGCTGACGGCTCTTCCGTTGACATGGGTGAGCTGGCCCTGGGCCAGAACATGCGCGTCGCCTTCATGCCCTGGAACGGCTACAACTTCGAAGACTCGATTCTGGTCTCCGAGCGTGTTGTTCAGGAAGATCGCTTTACCACTATCCACATTCAGGAACTGACCTGTGTGTCCCGTGATACCAAGCTGGGGCCGGAGGAAATCACTTCCGACATCCCCAACGTCGGTGAATCGGCACTGGGCAAGCTGGATGAAGCGGGTGTGGTCTACGTCGGTGCCGAAGTCGGCCCAGGCGATATTCTGGTTGGCAAGGTCACGCCCAAGGGCGAAACCCAGCTGACGCCAGAAGAGAAGCTGTTGCGTGCGATCTTCGGTGAGAAGGCCTCGGACGTGAAAGATACCTCCCTGCGTGTGCCTACTGGCACCAAAGGTACGGTCATCGACGTACAGGTGTTCATTCGTGATGGCGTGGAGCGTGATTCACGCGCACTGGCTATCGAGAAAGAGCAGCTGGACGAGATCCGCAAGGATCTGCAGGAAGAATTCCGTATTGTTGAAGTAGCGACTTTTGAACGTCTGCGTTCGGCCCTGGTAGGTCAGAGCGTTGAAGGTGGTGCGGGCCTGAAGAAGGGCGCCAAGCTGACCGACGAGATGCTCGACGGTATCGAACATGGCCAGTGGTTCAAGCTGCGCATGAGCGAAGACAGCTTCAACGAGCAGCTGGAAATGGCTCAGGCTTACCTGTCTGACCGTCGCAAGCTGCTGGATGACAAGTTTGAAGACAAGAAGCGCAAGCTGCAGCAGGGCGATGATCTAGCACCTGGCGTACTCAAGATCGTCAAGGTTTACCTGGCTATCAAGCGTCGCATTCAGCCGGGTGACAAGATGGCTGGTCGTCACGGTAACAAGGGTGTTATCTCGGTCATCATGCCTGTCGAAGACATGCCACATGACGAGTTCGGTACCCCGGTCGATATCGTGCTCAACCCGCTGGGCGTACCTTCGCGGATGAACGTTGGTCAGATCCTCGAAACCCACCTGGGCCTCGCGGCCAAGGGGCTGGGCGAGAAGATCAACCGCATGATCGAAGATCAGCGCAAGGTCTCCGAGCTGCGCGAGTTCCTGGATGAGATCTACAACAAGGTCGGTGGCCGTCAGGAAAACCTGGACGAGCTGAGCGATCAGGAGATCATCGAGCTGTCGAAGAACCTGCGCGGTGGCGTGCCCATGGCAACAGCGGTATTCGATGGTGCCAAGGAACACGAGATCAAGCACATGCTGCGCCTGGCGGACCTGCCGGACACCGGTCAGATGAAGCTGATTGATGGCCGTACTGGTAATACTTTTGATCGTCCTGTGACTGTCGGTTACATGTACATGCTCAAGTTGAACCACTTGGTTGACGACAAGATGCACGCACGTTCTACCGGCTCTTACAGCCTGGTAACACAGCAGCCGTTGGGTGGTAAGGCTCAGTTTGGTGGTCAGCGATTCGGTGAGATGGAAGTGTGGGCCCTGGAAGCATACGGCGCCGCTTACACCTTGCAGGAAATGTTGACCGTGAAGTCGGACGACGTGAACGGCCGGACCAAGATGTACAAGAACATCGTGGACGGCGATCACCGCATGGAGGCCGGCATGCCCGAGTCCTTCAACGTGTTGATCAAGGAAATCCGCTCGCTCGGTATCGATATCGAACTGGAATCCGAATAACCACCAACTGCCCTGTCTGAGGGGCGGAGAAAATCCGCCCTTCAGACACTGCGAGGAGTTTAGGCCTTGAAAGACTTATTGAACCTGCTCAAGTCCCAGGGACAGATTGAAGAGTTCGATTCCCTTCGAATCGGCTTGGCATCACCGGAGATGATCCGGTCCTGGTCCTACGGCGAAGTAAAAAAGCCGGAAACCATTAACTACCGTACGTTCAAGCCTGAGCGTGACGGCCTTTTCTGCGCCAAGATCTTTGGCCCGGTCAAGGATTACGAGTGCCTGTGCGGCAAGTACAAGCGCCTCAAGCATCGTGGTGTGATCTGCGAGAAGTGTGGCGTTGAAGTCGCGCTGGCCAAAGTGCGTCGCGAGCGCATGGGTCACATTGAACTGGCCTCACCTGTCGCGCACATCTGGTTCCTCAAGTCGCTCCCTTCCCGGATCGGTTTGCTGCTGGACATGACCCTGCGTGACATCGAGCGCGTGCTGTATTTCGAATCCTACCTGGTGATTGAGCCCGGTATGACCACGCTTGAAAAAGGTCAACTGCTGAACGACGAGCAGTACTTCGAAGCGCTGGAAGAATTCGGTGACGACTTTGATGCCCGCATGGGTGCCGAAGCCATCTTTGAATTGCTCTCGGCGATGGATCTGGTACACGAGATTGCCGTACTGCGTGAAGAAATCCCGCAGACCACCTCGGAAACCAAGATCAAGAAGCTGTCCAAGCGCCTTAAATTGATGGAAGCCTTCCACGGTTCCGGGAACAAGCCCGAGTGGATGGTACTGACCGTATTGCCCGTGCTGCCACCGGATTTGCGTCCTCTGGTACCGCTGGATGGTGGCCGCTTTGCGACCTCGGATCTGAACGATCTGTATCGCCGGGTGATCAACCGTAACAACCGTTTGAAGCGTCTGCTGGACCTGTCTGCGCCGGATATCATCGTGCGCAACGAAAAGCGCATGCTGCAGGAATCGGTTGATGCGCTGCTGGACAACGGCCGTCGTGGCCGTGCCATCACCGGCACCAACAAGCGTCCCCTGAAGTCCCTGGCCGACATGATCAAGGGTAAGCAGGGTCGTTTCCGTCAGAACCTGCTCGGTAAGCGTGTTGACTACTCCGGTCGTTCAGTGATCGTGGTAGGCCCGACCCTGCGTCTGCACCAGTGTGGTCTGCCGAAGAAAATGGCGCTTGAGCTGTTCAAGCCGTTCATTTTCGGCAAGCTGGAGCACCGTGGTCTGGCGACCACCATCAAAGCTGCGAAGAAGATGGTTGAGCGCGAACTGCCAGAAGTATGGGATATCCTCGCTGACGTGATCCGCGAGCACCCCGTACTGCTGAACCGTGCGCCGACCCTTCACCGTCTGGGTATCCAGGCGTTCGAGCCGGTGCTGATTGAAGGTAAGGCCATCCAGCTGCACCCGCTGGTCTGTGCTGCCTACAACGCCGACTTTGACGGTGACCAGATGGCTGTACACGTTCCGCTGACCCTTGAGGCTCAGTTGGAAGCGCGTGCGCTGATGATGTCGACCAACAACATCCTGTCTCCGGCCTCCGGTGAGCCGATCATCGTGCCGTCGCAGGACGTGGTACTGGGCCTGTACTACATGACCCGTACACGCATCAACGCCAAAGGCGAAGGCATGCGTTTCAGCGGCGTCAATGAAGTTGAAATGGCTTACCGCAGTGGTCAGGTCGAGCTCCATGCGCTGGTCAAGGTGCGTATCACCGAGACCGTCAAGCACAAGGACGACAGCTGGACCACCGAGACCCGTATCGTTGATACCACGGTTGGCCGTGCGTTGCTGTTTCAGATCCTGCCCAAGGGCTTGCCCTATGAGCTGGTGGATCAGCCGCTGAAGAAGAAGGCGATTTCCAAACTGATCAACCAGTGCTATCGCGTGGTCGGTCTGAAGGAAACCGTGATTTTCGCTGACCAACTGATGTACACAGGTTTTGCCTACTCCACTATCTCCGGTGCCTCTATCGGTGTGAACGACTTCGTCATCCCTGACGAAAAAGCGCACATCATTGATGCGGCCACCGAGGAAGTGAAGGAAATCGAAAATCAATACGCCTCGGGTCTGGTGACCCAGGGTGAGAAGTACAACAAGGTGATCGACTTGTGGTCCAAGGCCAACGACGAGATCTCCAAGGCGATGATGGACAACCTGAAGTCCACCCGCGTGCTGGATCGTGACGGCAAGGAAGTGGAGCAGGAATCCTTCAACTCCATGTACATGATGGCCGACTCCGGTGCTCGGGGTTCTGCGGCGCAGATTCGTCAGCTGGCCGGTATGCGTGGTCTGATGGCCAAGCCGGATGGCTCGATCATCGAAACGCCGATTACCGCCAACTTCCGTGAAGGTCTGAACGTACTCCAGTACTTCATCTCCACCCACGGTGCCCGTAAGGGTCTGGCGGATACGGCATTGAAGACCGCCAACTCCGGTTACCTGACACGTCGTCTGGTTGACGTGGCCCAGGATCTGGTGATCACCGAGACCGATTGCGGTACTGATCGCGGTCTGGTCATGGCGCCGCACATTGAAGGTGGTGACATCGTTGAGCCGCTGGGTGAGCGCGTATTGGGGCGTACTATCGCCCGCGACGTGGTCAAGCCTGGCACTGATGAAGTCATCGTCCCTGGCGGCACGCTGGTAGATGAGAAGTGGGTTGAATTCCTTGAGCTGAACAGCGTCGACGAAGTCATTGTGCGCTCGCCTATCAGTTGCGAAACCCGCTATGGCGTGTGCCGTACCTGTTACGGTCGCGACCTGGCCCGTGGTCACCTGATCAACATCGGTGAGGCGGTTGGTGTTATCGCTGCCCAGTCGATTGGTGAGCCGGGTACCCAGCTGACCATGCGTACGTTCCACATCGGTGGTGCGGCCAGCCGGACTTCCGCCGCCGATAGCGTCCAGGTTAAAGCGGCCGGTGTTATCCGTCTGCACAACCTCAAGCACGTTGAGCGTGCCGATGGTTGCCTGGTAGCGGTATCGCGTTCCGGTGAATTGGCTCTGGCCGATGAGTTCGGTCGTGAGCGTGAGCGCTACAAGCTGCCCTACGGCGCGGTTATCTCGATCAAGGAAGGCGAGAAAGTCACCGCCGGCCAGGTCGTCGCCAAGTGGGATCCGCACACTCACCCCATCGTTACCGAAATTTCCGGTACCGTGGCCTTCTTCGGTATGGAAGAGAACATCACCATCAAGCGTACTGCTGATGAGTTGACTGGTCTGACCAACCTGGAAGTGATGGATGCCAAGGACCGTCCGGCTGCGGGCAAGGACATCCGTCCGGCCGTGAAGCTGGTCGATGACAACGGCAAGGAACTGTTGCTGCCAGGTACTGACGTGCCTGCCCAGTACTTCCTGCCGGCCAACGCACTGGTCAACCTGTCTGATGGTGCCAAGGTGAACGTGGGCGACGTTGTTGCTCGTATTCCCCAGGAAACCTCCAAGACCCGTGACATCACCGGTGGTCTGCCGCGTGTTGCCGACCTGTTCGAAGCGCGTCGTCCGAAGGAGCCTTCGATTCTGGCGGAAATCAGCGGCACGATTTCCTTCGGCAAGGAAACCAAAGGCAAGCGTCGTCTGGTGATTACACCGACTGACGGCAGCGAGCAGTACGAAGAGCTGATTCCGAAGTGGCGTCACCTGAACGTGTTCGAAGGTGAACAGGTTACCAAGGGTGAAGTTATCTCCGACGGCCCGAGCAACCCGCACGACATTCTGCGTTTGCTGGGTGTCAGCGCGCTGGCCAAGTACATCGTCAACGAGATTCAGGACGTGTACCGCTTGCAGGGTGTGAAGATCAACGATAAGCACATCGAGGTGACCATTCGCCAGATGCTGCGTAAGGTCGAAATCACCGATACCGGTGATTCCAGCTTCATCAAGGGTGATCAGGTCGAGTTGACCCACGCCCTGGAAGAGAACGAGTCGTTGGCCAAGCAGGACAAGTTCCTGGCCAAGTACGAGCACGTTCTGCTGGGTATCACCAAGGCGTCGCTGTCGACCGAATCGTTCATCTCTGCGGCTTCCTTCCAGGAAACCACACGGGTACTGACCGAGGCTGCCGTTACCGGCAAGAGCGATCACCTGCGTGGCCTGAAAGAAAACGTGGTCGTGGGTCGTCTGATCCCGGCCGGTACTGGTCTGGCCTACCATGCCGAGCGCAAGCGTCAGCGCATGGCAGACAAGCCAGTCAAGGTAAGTGCAGTAGAAATCGAGCAGGCACTGTCCGATGCGTTGAATTCGGGCAATGACTGATTAGGCTGTCGGCGCCCTCGGGCGCCGCTGACCTTGACGAGCGGGGCCGGTCTCTATAGAATTCCGTACCCCTAAAATTGGCTGGGCGTCTTGCCCTGCCATTTTTTATTTAATATGTCTGATAGACATCAGTGGAGTTTTGCTAGATGGCGACAATTAACCAGCTGGTTCGCAAGCCGCGTAAGCGCGTTGCTGAAAAAAGCGACGTGCCAGCGCTGCAGAACTGCCCGCAGCGTCGTGGTGTGTGTACACGTGTATACACAACTACGCCGAAGAAGCCGAACTCGGCTCTGCGTAAAGTCTGCCGTGTCCGTTTGACCAACGGCTACGAAGTTTCATCCTATATCGGTGGTGAAGGTCACAACCTGCAAGAGCACAGCGTCGTACTGATTCGCGGCGGCCGTGTAAAAGACTTGCCAGGTGTGCGTTACCACACTGTTCGCGGTTCTCTGGATACCTCTGGTGTCAAAGACCGTCGTCAGGGTCGTTCCAAGTACGGCGCCAAGCGTCCGAAGTAAGTTTGAATTCATTTATCCTGAGTCGATAAGAGTAAGGTCAGGCGTAACCGAATGGTTATGATCCTGGGCTAACCTGAAGACCGTTTGAGGGCTTATCATGCCAAGACGTCGCGTAGCAGCAAAACGTGAGATCCTGCCAGAACCAAAGTACGGCAGCCAGATTCTCGCCAAGTTCATGAACCACGTAATGGAAAGCGGCAAGAAAGCTGTCGCTGAAAGCATCGTTTATGGTGCCCTGGACAAGGTCAAGGAACGTACCAAGACCGAAGATCCCGTTGAGCTGTTCGAAAAAGCGCTCGATGCCATTGCTCCGCTGGTTGAAGTTAAATCCCGTCGTGTCGGCGGTGCCACCTATCAGGTGCCGGTTGAAGTGCGTCCCTCCCGTCGTAACGCCCTGGCGATGCGCTGGTTGGTAGATGCTGCCCGTAAGCGTGGCGAGAAGTCCATGGCCTTGCGTCTGGCTGGTGAGCTGGTCGATGCGTCCGAAGGTAAAGGCGCTGCGGTCAAGAAGCGTGAAGATGTGCACCGTATGGCTGAAGCCAACAAAGCCTTCTCTCACTATCGCTTCTAATCTGAGCGACTCAGGAGAATATTGTGGCCCGTGTAACGCCTATTAATCTGTACCGGAATATTGGTATTTGCGCGCATGTAGATGCGGGTAAAACCACGACTACGGAACGGATTTTGTTTTATACCGGCGTCAACCACAAGATGGGTGAGGTGCACGATGGTGCAGCCACCATGGACTGGATGGCGCAGGAGCAGGAGCGGGGGATAACCATTACCTCCGCTGCTACGACGGCCTTCTGGGAAGGTTCTGAGAAGCAGTATCCGCGTCATCGGGTCAATATCATTGATACGCCCGGCCACGTTGACTTCACCATCGAAGTAGAGCGCTCTTTGCGCGTGCTCGATGGTGCGGTCGTGGTCTTCTGTGGTACCTCTGGTGTTGAGCCGCAGTCTGAAACCGTATGGCGTCAAGCCAACAAATACGGTGTTCCGCGCCTGGTGTATGTCAACAAGATGGACCGCCAGGGCGCCAATTTCCTGCGGGTGGTCGAGCAGATCAAGCAGCGCCTGGGGCATACCCCGGTGCCGATCCAGCTGGCCATCGGTTCGGAAGAGAATTTTGTCGGGCAGGTTGATCTGCTGCGCATGAAAGCTATCTACTGGAATGAAGATGACAGTGGCATGGCGTTCCGCGAAGAAGAGATTCCCGCAGACATGCTTGAGATGGCCGTTAAATACCGCGAGCAGATGATCGAAGCTGCTGCGGAGGCCAACGAAGAGTTGATGAACAAGTATCTGGAAGGCGGCGAGCTGACCAACGACGAAATCAAGGCCGGATTGCGTCAGCGCACTCTGGCTTCGGAAATCGTCCCGGCGGTTTGCGGTAGCTCGTTCAAGAACAAGGGCGTGCCTCTGGTTCTTGACGCGGTTATCGATTATCTGCCTGCGCCTGATCAGGTGGTTGCGATCAAGGGCGTTCATCCTGACGACGAAGAGAAGGTCGACGAGCGCCATGCAGATGACGCTGAGCCCTTTTCTGCGTTGGCTTTCAAGATTGCTACTGATCCCTTTGTTGGCACGCTGACCTTTGTTCGCGTGTACTCGGGCGTCCTGTCTTCCGGTGACTCGGTGTTGAACTCGGTCAAGGGCAAGAAAGAGCGCGTGGGTCGCATGGTGCAGATGCATGCCAACGCCCGTGAAGAGATCAAGGAAGTGCTGGCCGGCGATATTGCTGCGCTGATCGGGATGAAGGATGTCACGACGGGCGACACGCTTTGCTCGCATGACAAGCCGATCATTCTTGAGCGCATGGAGTTTCCTGAGCCGGTTATTTCGGTCGCGGTGGAGCCAAGAACCAAGGCTGATCAGGAGAAGATGGGTGTTGCTCTGGGCAAGTTGGCCCAGGAGGATCCGTCATTCCGCGTGCGTACGGACGAAGAGTCCGGGCAGACGATCATTTCCGGGATGGGTGAATTGCACCTGGATATTCTGGTCGACCGGATGAAGCGCGAGTTCGGCGTCGAGGCCAATATCGGCAAGCCGCAGGTGGCTTACCGCGAGGCTATCCGCAACAAGTGCGAAATAGAAGGCAAGTTTGTGCGCCAGTCAGGCGGGCGCGGACAGTACGGTCACGTATGGATCCGTTTCGAGCCTGCAGATGAAAGCGTCGATGGCCTGGTTTTCGTCAATGAAACAGTCGGTGGCTCGGTACCGCGGGAATATGTTCCTGCAGTGCAGAAAGGCATCGACGAGCAGATGAAGAATGGCGTTCTCGCCGGCTATCCTCTGCTCAACCTGAAGGCAACCCTGTTCGACGGTTCCTTCCACGACGTTGACTCGAACGAAATGGCATTCAAGATAGCCGCCTCCATGGCTACCAAGGACTTGGCCCGCAAGGGTGGTGCTGTTCTGCTCGAGCCAATGATGAAAGTAGAAGTAGTGACCCCGGAAGATTACATGGGTGACGTAATGGGCGACCTGAACCGTCGTCGCGGTATTGTACAAGGTATGGAAGATTCCGTTTCCGGTAAGGTGATCCGCGCTGAGGTTCCGCTTGGTGAGATGTTCGGTTACGCCACGGATGTACGCTCAATGTCCCAAGGGCGTGCGAGCTACTCTATGGAGTTTTCGAAGTACTCCGAAGCGCCAATGAACATCGCCGAAGCAATCATCAAGAAGCAAGGCTAACTTGAACCTAAGCTAAACCAAGAGGTTATCTATCGTGGCTAAAGAAAAATTTGAACGTAAAAAACCGCACCTTAACGTGGGCACCATCGGTCACGTTGACCATGGCAAAACCACTCTGACTGCAGCGCTGACCAAGGTCTGTGCCGAAGCTTACGGCGGATCCGCTCGTGGCTTTGACCAGATCGACAACGCGCCGGAAGAAAAGGCTCGTGGTATCACCATCAACACCTCGCACGTAGAATACGATTCCCCGATTCGTCATTACGCGCACGTTGATTGCCCCGGTCACGCTGACTATGTGAAAAACATGATCACCGGTGCTGCGCAGATGGACGGCGCTATCCTGGTTTGTTCCGCAGCTGACGGCCCTATGCCGCAGACTCGCGAGCACATCCTGCTGTCCCGTCAGGTAGGCGTTCCTTTCATCGTCGTGTTCCTGAACAAGGCTGACATGGTCGATGACGAAGAGCTCCTGGAGCTGGTCGAAATGGAAGTGCGTGAGCTTCTTAGCGCTTATGACTTCCCTGGCGACGACACGCCGATCATCATCGGCTCTGCGCTGATGGCTCTGAAAGGCGAAGACGACAACGAGATGGGCGTTTCTGCTGTCAAGAAGCTGGTCGAGACTCTGGATGCTTACATCCCTGAGCCCGAGCGCGCTATCGACAAGCCGTTCCTGATGCCAATCGAAGACGTATTCTCAATCTCCGGTCGCGGCACTGTTGTGACTGGTCGTGTAGAGCGCGGCATCGTCAAGGTCCAGGAAGAAGTGGAAATTGTTGGTATCAAGGATACCGTCAAGACCACTTGTACTGGCGTTGAAATGTTCCGCAAGCTGCTGGACGAAGGTCGTGCCGGTGAGAACGTAGGTGTACTGCTGCGCGGTACCAAACGTGAAGACGTAGAGCGTGGTCAGGTACTGGCCAAGCCGGGCACTATCAAGCCGCACACTCAGTTTGAAGCTGAAGTGTACGTGCTGGGCAAGGATGAAGGCGGTCGTCACACGCCGTTCTTCAAAGGCTATCGCCCACAGTTCTACTTCCGTACTACCGATGTGACTGGTTCGTGCGAACTGCCAGAAGGCATCGAGATGGTTATGCCTGGCGATAACGTCAAGCTGGTCGTCACTCTGATCGCTCCGATCGCCATGGAAGATGGTCTGCGCTTCGCGATTCGCGAAGGCGGCCGTACCGTTGGTGCCGGCGTGGTTGCCAAGATTATCGCCTGATAATCTGAGCCAAAATCAAAAGCCCCCTTTTTAAGGGGGCTTTTGTATTTAGGTTGACAGTGGGTGGGCGCATCAGTAGAATTGCGCCTCCCTTGGATGGGCCTACCCGGTGTTCGGGTGTGCTCTGAAGAATTGAAGCTTGGAGTTTCTGGTCAAATGCAGAACCAACAGATTCGTATTCGGTTGAAGGCTTTTGATCACCGCCTGATAGATCAATCAACCCAGGAAATCGTGGATACCGCGAAACGTACTGGGGCTCAGGTCCGTGGTCCAATTCCATTGCCGACACGCAAAGAGCGTTTTACAGTGCTGGTTTCCCCGCACGTCAATAAAGATGCCCGTGATCAGTACGAGATCCGCACCCATAAAAGGGTTCTGGATATCGTTCAGCCTACCGACAAGACTGTCGATGCGCTGATGAAGCTGGACCTGGCAGCTGGCGTTGAGGTTCAGATCAGCCTCGGCTGATAGTCCCATACGACGGGGGCTATAAGTCGTGTAACGCCCTGCAATGGGCGGCCATAGCGGGTAATAGCCCCGTGCACTCATGAGGTTTACAGAATGACTATTGGATTAGTCGGCCGGAAATGCGGTATGACCCGCGTTTTCACTGAAGATGGTGTTTCCATACCGGTTACGGTTGTAGAAGTTGAGCCGAACCGCGTCACACAGGTTAAATCCCTGGATACTGATGGCTATCAAGCCGTTCAGATCACCGTTGGTGAGCGTCGCGTTTCTCGCGTCAGCAAGCCGATGGCCGGGCATTTCGCCAAAGCCAATACCGCGGCTGGCCGTCGCGTTTGTGAATTCCGCTTTGAAGAAGGCGAGTTTGCAGCTGGCTCCGAAATCACCGTGAGCATTTTTGAAGCGGGTCAGATGGTTGATGTTACTGGTCAGTCCAAAGGTAAGGGCTTTGCCGGTACGATCAAGCGTTGGAACTTCCGTGGTCAGGATGCAACTCACGGTAACTCTGTATCGCACCGCGTTCCTGGCTCTATCGGCCAGTGCCAGACCCCAGGTCGGGTATTCAAGGGCAAGAAAATGGCTGGTCACATGGGTGCTGAGCAAGTGACCGTGCAGACCCTTGAAATCGTCCGCGTTGACGCCGAACGTAACCTGCTGCTGATCCGGGGCTCTGTCCCAGGCGCGCCAGGTAGCGACGTCATTGTCCGCCCGGCTGTCAAGGCCAAGGGTTAAGGGGGAGTTACCATGAATCTGAATGTAGCTGGTGCAAACGCGATCGAAGTATCTGATCTGACTTTTGCTACCGAGTTTAATGAAACCCTGGTTCACCAAGCCGTTGTTGCTTATATGGCTGGTGGCCGTCAGGGTACCAAGCAGCAGAAGACCCGTGCTGACGTTTCCGGTGGCGGCAAGAAGCCATGGCGTCAGAAGGGTACCGGTCGTGCCCGTGCTGGCACCATCCGCAGCCCAATCTGGCGCGGGGGCGGTACCACTTTTGCAGCTCGTCCACAGAACCATGAGCAGAAGCTGAACAGGAAGATGTATCGTGGCGCTCTGCGCTCGATCCTGTCCGAGCTGATCCGCCTGGACCGTCTGGTAGTGGTTGAAGACTTCTCTATGGAAGCTCCCAAGACCAAGGCCCTGGTTGGCATGCTCAAGGATTTGAATCTGGACAACGTGTTGATCGTTACTGACAGCCTTGATTCCAACCTGTATCTCGCTGCGCGCAATCTGCCGCACGTCGATGTACGTGATGTGCAAGGTTCAGATCCGGTCAGTCTGATCGCTTACGACAAGGTACTGATCACTGTACCTGCTGTTAAGAAGTTCGAGGAGATGCTGGGATGAACCAAGAGCGCATTTTCAAAGTACTGCTTGGCCCGCATGTATCCGAGAAGGCTACCGTGCTGGCTGACAGCAAGAACCAGTTCGTGTTCAAGGTGGATACCACCGCGACCAAGCTGGAAATCAAGAAGGCTGTCGAGCAATTGTTCAGCGTCAAGGTCAAGACTGTTGCGACCTTGAACGTCAAGGGCAAGACCAAGCGAACCGTTCGCGGCCTGGGCAAGCGTAATGACTGGAAGAAGGCGTACGTCAGCCTGCAGCCTGGTCAGGACATCGATTTTGCCAGCGCTGATAAGTAAGGGGTAAATCATGGCAATTGTTAAATGTAAACCTACTTCCCCTGGCCGCCGCTTCGTAGTCAAGGTCGTCAACTCTGACCTGCACAAGGGTGCTCCTTATGCACCTCTGGTTGAGAAGCAAGGCAAAACGGGTGGTCGTAACAATAATGGCCGCATCACCACACGTCATCGTGGGGGCGGGCATAAGCAACACTACCGTTTGGTCGATTTTCGTCGCAACAAGGATGGCATTCCAGCCACCGTTGAGCGCATCGAATATGATCCGAACCGTACCGCTCACATCGCGCTGCTGATGTATGCAGATGGCGAGCGTCGTTACATCATCGCACCCAAGGGTGTGAGCGCTGGGGACCAACTGGTCTCAGGTGCAGAGTCGCCGATTAAGCCCGGTAACTCCTTGCCGCTGCGTAATATTCCGGTGGGTAGCACTATCCACGCGATCGAACTGAAGCCCGGTAAAGGCGCTCAGGTAGCTCGTAGTGCTGGTGCCGCCGTACAGCTGGTTGCTCGTGATGGTGCCTATGTGACAGTTCGCCTGCGTTCCGGCGAAATGCGCAAAGTGCTGGGCGAGTGCCGTGCCACCCTGGGCGAAGTGTCCAACGGTGAGCACAGCCTGCGTTCATTGGGTAAGGCTGGCGCCAAGCGCTGGCGCGGTGTTCGTCCGACCGTTCGTGGTGTTGCCATGAACCCGGTTGATCACCCGCACGGTGGTGGTGAAGGCCGTACTTCCGGTGGTCGTCACCCAGTATCGCCATGGGGCTTCCCGACCAAGGGTGCCAAGACTCGGTCCAACAAGCGCACAGACAAGATGATTGTCCGTCGCCGCAGCAAGTAAGGGGATACGACAGTGCCGCGTTCTCTAAAGAAAGGTCCTTTTATCGATCTTCACCTGTTAAAGAAGATCGAAGTGGCAGTTGAGAAGAACGATCGCAAGCCAATCAAGACTTGGTCGCGCCGTTCTATGGTCCTGCCGCAGATGGTTGGTTTGACCATTGCTGTTCATAACGGTCGTCAGCATGTTCCGGTTATTGTTTCCGAAGACATGGTCGGCCACAAGTTAGGCGAATTTTCTGCAACGCGTACCTATCGTGGTCACGTGGCAGACAAGAAAGCCAAGCGCTAAGGGGTTAGAAGATGGAAGTTGCCGCTACACATAAAGGCGCCCGCCTCTCTGCCCAGAAAGCGCGCTTGGTCGCCGACCAGATCCGCGGAAAGAAAGTGGATGAGGCCCTGAACCTGCTGAAATTCAGCAACAAGAAGGCCGCTGAAGTCATCAAGAAAGTTCTCGAGTCGGCTATTGCCAACGCGGAACACAATGATGGCGCAGACGTGGACGACCTCAAGGTGTCCACCGTGTTTGTCAACGAGGGTCGCTCTTTGAAGCGCATCATGCCACGTGCCAAAGGCCGTGCTGATCGCATCGTAAAGCGGTCTTGTCATATCACGGTCAAGGTTGCTGACAAGTAGGGAGTCGATCACATGGGTCAGAAAGTACATCCGATAGGCATCCGCCTCGGTATTGTTAAACAGCACACTTCGGTGTGGTACGCAGAAGGTCGCACTTACGCGGACTATCTGAATACAGATCTGAAAGTACGCGAGTACGTTCAGACCAAATTGAAGAGTGCTTCGGTCAGCCGCGTTGACATTCAGCGCCCGGCACAAACCGCCAAGATCACCATTCACACTGCCCGTCCGGGTATCGTGATTGGCAAGAAGGGCGAGGATGTCGAGAAGCTGCGTCAGGAACTGACCAAGCAAATGGGCGTGCCCGTGCACATCAACATCGAAGAGATCCGCAAGCCGGAACTCGACGGTGCCCTGGTTGCACAAAGCGTTGCTCAGCAGCTCGAGCGTCGCGTTATGTTCCGTCGTGCTATGAAGCGCGCTGTACAGAACGCCATGCGTATCGGCGCAAAGGGTATCAAGATCCAGGTAAGTGGCCGCCTCGGCGGTGCTGAAATTGCCCGGACCGAATGGTACCGCGAAGGTCGTGTGCCTTTGCACACCCTGCGCGCCGACATCGACTACGCGACGGCTGAAGCCCACACCACATACGGTGTGATTGGCGTCAAGGTTTGGATTTTCAAAGGCGAGATCATTGGTGGTCAGCCTGAAGAAACCAAAACTGCCGCTCCCAAGAAAAAAGCTGCTAAGTAAGGGGTACGCACATGTTACAACCCAAGCGTACGAAGTTCCGCAAGCAAATGACTGGCCACAACCGTGGCCTGGCACTTCGCGGTAGTAAGGTGAGCTTTGGCGAATACGCACTGAAAGCCGTAGGCCGTGGTCGTTTGACCGCGCGTCAGATCGAGGCAGCACGTCGTGCCTTGACCCGTCACGTTAAGCGTGGCGGCAAGATCTGGATTCGTGTATTCCCGGACAAGCCGATCTCCAAGAAGCCGTTGGAAGTTCGGATGGGTAAAGGTAAGGGTAATGTCGAGTACTGGGTTGCCCAGATCAAGCCTGGCAAAGTCCTGTATGAGATTGAAGGTGTTTCCGAAGAGTTGGCGCGCGAAGCTTTTGCTCTTGCTGCTGCCAAGCTGCCTCTCGCTACCACCTTTGTTAAGCGGACGGTGATGTGATGAAAGCTACAGAACTTCGTGAAAAATCTGCTGAGCAGCTCAATGAGCAGCTGCTCACCCTGCTGCGTGATCAGTTCAATCTGCGCATGCAGAAGGCAACCGGTCAACTCGGTCAGAGCCACCTGCTGAAGCAGGCCAAGCGCGATATCGCCCGAGTCAAGACCGTGCTTAACCAGAAAGGTGGTAACTGATCATGGCCGAGACACAAACAGTAAGTACCGTCACCGGCCGTGTGGTCAGTGACAAGATGGATAAAACCATTACTGTCGTCATCGAGCGCCAGGTAAAGCACCCGCTGTACGGTAAGTACATGCGCCGCTCTACCAAGCTGCATGCGCACGATGAAAACAACGAATGCCGTATTGGCGATACTGTCACCATTAAGGAAACCCGTCCCTTGGCTAAAACCAAGAGCTGGACCCTGGTGCAGATCGACGAGCGCGCGGAAATAGTTTAAAGCCCCGCGCGTTTGCGGATTTTTTAAGGGTCGGAGAAAGTTATGATTCAGACTCAATCCATGCTGGAAGTGGCAGATAACAGTGGTGCACGTCGCGTTATGTGTATCAAGGTTTTGGGCGGTTCTCACCGCCGCTACGCCGGCATTGGCGATATCATCAAGGTGACCGTGAAGGAAGCAATTCCCCGCGGCAAAGTAAAGAAAGGCCAGGTGCTTAACGCGGTCATCGTGCGTACCCGTCACGGTGTACGCCGTACGGACGGTTCGCTGATCCGTTTTGATGGCAACGCAGCCGTTCTGCTCAACAACAAAAATGAGCCGATCGGTACCCGCATCTTTGGGCCAGTGACTCGTGAACTGCGTAATGAGCAGTTCATGAAGATCGTTTCCCTCGCGCCCGAAGTGCTGTAAGGAGCCCGGTCATGCAAAAGATTAAACGTGAAGACGAAGTAATCGTCATCGCCGGCAAGGATAAAGGCAAGCGCGGCAAGGTCCTCAAGGTCCTGGCTGATCAACGCCTGCTGATTTCCGGCGTCAACATTATCAAGCGGCACACCAAGCCTAATCCAATGGCTGGTTCGCAAGGCGGTATTGTTGAAAAGGAGGCGCCAATCCACGTCTCCAACGTGGCAATCTTCAACGCCGCGACTAGCAAAGCCGATCGTATCGGTTTCAAGGTCGAAGACGGTAAGAAGGTTCGTATTTTCAAGTCGACGCAAAAAGCCGTCGACGCTTGAGAATCTAGGTGCTTACCATGGCAAGATTGAAAGAACACTACCGGACTACTCTCGTTCCACAGATCCAGGAAGAACTGGGCCTGACGAACGTGATGGAAGTGCCGAAACTCACCAAAATCACCCTTAACATGGGTCTTGGTGAAGCTGTTGGTGATAAGAAAATCATCGAAACCGCAATGGCTGACCTGGAGAAGATCACGGGCCGTAAAGGCATCGTGACCTACGCTCGCAAGTCGATCGCTGGCTTCAAGATTCGTGACGGCTGGCCGATTGGTGTCAAGGTTACCTTGCGCCGCGAGCAGATGTACGAATTCCTGGATCGCCTGTTGTCGATCTCTCTGCCGCGTGTGCGTGACTTCCGTGGCCTGAACGCGAAATCGTTCGATGGCCGTGGTAACTACAGCATGGGCGTCAAGGAACAGATCATCTTCCCGGAAATCGATTACGACAAGATCGACGTTCTGCGTGGTCTGGACATTACTTTGACCACCACTGCCCGGACGGATGAAGAAGGCCGCGCGCTGCTGCGTGCGTTCAAATTCCCGTTCCGTAACTAGGAGTCAGGTAATGGCTAAAGTCAGCATGAAAAACCGCGAGGCCAAGCGCACTCGTCTGGTTGCCAAGTACGCCAAGAAGCGTGCAGAGATCAAGGCTGTCATTGGGAATATCAACGCGTCTGTTGAAGACCGTTGGAATGCCCAGGTGGCCCTGCAAAAGTTGCCGCGCGATGCCAGCCCGGTCCGTCAGCGTAACCGCTGCCGTATCACTGGCCGCCCGCACGGTGTTTATCGCAAGTTTGGCCTGAGCCGTATCAAGTTGCGTGAAGCAGCTATGCGCGGTGACGTCCCCGGTCTGGTTAAAGCCAGCTGGTAAACCAGACCTTAATTACTCAGTTTCAGGAGCACAAAGCCCATGAGTATGCAGGACCCGTTAGCTGATATGCTAACCCGCATCCGTAATGCCCAGATGGCTGAAAAGTCCAGTGTCAGCATGCCTTCGGCAAAGCTGAAGGTGGCTGTCGCCAAAGTATTGAAAGAAGAAGGTTACGTAGCCGGTTATGACGTACAGGGCGACACCAAGCCTGTACTGTCGATCGAGCTGAAGTACTTCGAGGGCAGACCGGTTATTGAAGATATAAAGCGCGTAAGCCGTCCAGGTCTGCGTCAGTACAAGTCCGTTGACCAGATTCCTAAGGTCAAGGGTGGATTGGGTGTTTCGATTGTCTCCACCAACAAAGGTGTTATGACTGATCGCTCCGCTCGCGCTGCCGGTATCGGCGGTGAAGTGCTCTGTACCGTATTCTGATAGGGGGTTACGATGTCTCGCGTCGCTAAAGACCCTGTCAAATTGCCACAGGGCGTAGAAGTCAAACTGAACGGTCAGGATATCTCCGTCAAGGGCGCCAAGGGCACCCTGGATCTGAACCTGCACTCGACAGTAGAAGTTGTTCAGGAAGACGGCGAACTGCGGTTTGCCGCCCGTCCGGGCAGCGTCAATATGGCCATGGCCGGTACCACGCGTGCGTTGGTACAGAACATGGTTACCGGTGTCACCGATGGCTTTGAGCGCAAGCTGCAGCTGGTTGGTGTGGGTTACAAGGCTCAAGCCAAAGGACAGGTTCTGTCTCTGGCTCTGGGTTATTCCCATCCCATCGAGTATCAGCTGCCTGAAGGTGTTTCTGCGGAAACCCCCAGCCAGACTGACATCATCATTAAAGGTATCGACAAGCAGCTGGTCGGTCAGGTAGCCGCGGAAATTCGTGATTTCCGTCGTCCCGAGCCTTATAAGGGCAAGGGCGTTCGCTACACCGACGAGATCGTGCGTCGTAAAGAAGCCAAGAAGAAGTAGGGCATAGCAAATGAGCGATAAAAAAGTTATTCGTCTCCGTCGCGCTCGCCGTTCGCGTTTGAAGCAGCGCGAGCTGGAAGCCGTACGTCTGTGCGTGTACCGTTCTTCGCAGCACATGTACGCACAAGTGATCGCAGCTGATGGCGCCACTGTTTTGGCCAGCGCTTCCACGCTGGACTCCGATTTGCGCAGTGGCAACACTGGCAACATCGAAGCCGCCAAGAAAGTCGGTTTGCTGGTAGCTGAGCGCGCCAAGGCCGCCGGTGTAAGTCAGGTCTCCTTTGACCGTTCCGGCTTCAAGTATCATGGCCGCGTGAAAGCGCTTGCCGACGCCGCTCGTGAAGGCGGGCTGGAATTCTAAGGGTAGAGCTATGGCTAATTTCGAGCAAAAGCGCGACGAAGGTTACATTGAGAAACTCGTTCAAGTTAACCGCGTTGCCAAAGTAGTAAAAGGCGGCCGTATCTTCGCTTTCACCGCACTCACTGTAGTCGGCGATGGCAAGGGTCGCGTGGGTTTCGGTCGTGGTAAGGCGCGTGAAGTGCCTGCCGCGATCCAGAAAGCCATGGAAGCTGCACGTCGTAACATGATCCAGGTGGACCTTAACGGTTCAACCTTGCAGTATCCGGTCAAAGCTGCACATGGTGCCTCCAAGGTATACATGCAGCCTGCTTCCGAAGGTACCGGCGTTATCGCTGGTGGTGCAATGCGCGCCGTCCTGGAAGCTGCTGGTGTGCATAACGTACTGGCCAAGTGTTACGGTTCCACCAATCCGGTCAACGTCGTCCAGGCCACTTACAAGGGCCTGAAATCCATGCAGTCGCCTGAGTCAGTAGCGGCCAAGCGTGGCAAGACCGTCGAAGACATCGTGGGGTAAGCTGTCATGGCTAATGCAACAATTAAAGTGACCCTGTTCAAAAGTGTTGTTGGGCGCCTGCCGAACCACAGACTCTGCGTCAAGGGTCTGGGTCTGCGTCGCATCAATCACACAGTCGAGGTCGAAGATACTCCGGCCGTTCGTGGGATGATCAATAAGGTCTCCTACATGGTTCGGGTAGAGGGTTAAGACATGAAACTGAATGATCTGCGTTCCGCGCCTGGTGCACGCCGTAACAAGCTGCGCGTAGGCCGTGGTATTGGTAGCGGCCTGGGCAAGACTGCCGGCCGTGGTCACAAAGGTCTGAGCTCGCGTTCCGGTGGCACCGTTGCCCCCGGTTTCGAGGGTGGTCAGCAGCCTTTGCATCGTCGTCTGCCGAAGTTTGGTTTTACTTCGAAGATTGCGATGGTGACTGCCGAGATCCGCACCAGCGAGCTGAACAAGCTTGATGCTGACGTGATCGACCTGCAGGCGCTGAAAGATGCCAATATCATTGGCAACAAGTTTGTACGTGCCAAGATCGTCCTCTCCGGCGACATGACCAAAGCGGTCAATGTCAAAGGGCTGATGGCCACTAAAGGCGCACGTGCAGCAATCGAAGCAGCTGGCGGCAAGTTCGAGGAATAAATGGCTAAGCAAGGCGCTCTCTCAGGAATCAAGCAAGGCGGCTTAACGGAACTGTGGACGCGTCTGCGTTTTCTGTTCCTGGCGATCATTGTTTACCGCATCGGGGCTCATATCCCGGTTCCCGGTATCAACCCTGATCGTCTGGCCGATCTGTTCAGACAGAATGAGGGGACCATACTTAGCCTGTTCAACATGTTCTCGGGTGGTGCACTGGAGCGGATGAGCATCTTCGCTCTGGGCATCATGCCGTACATTTCTGCATCGATTATCATGCAGCTGATGACGGCGGTGAATCCCACCCTGGAGCAGTTGAAGAAGGAAGGTGAGTCCGGGCGTCGCAAGATTGCCCAGTACACCCGTTACCTGACCCTGGTGCTGGCCTTTATTCAGGCCGTTGGCATGTCGGTAGGTCTGGCAAGTCAGGGTGTCGCCTTCAACACCGGTTTCGGCTTCTACTTCCTGGCGGTGACCACTTTTGTGGCCGGCGCCATGTTCATGATGTGGCTGGGCGAGCAGATTACCGAGCGCGGTATTGGCAACGGTATTTCCATGCTCATCTTCGCCGGCATCGTGGCGGGACTGCCCAGTGCGGTAGGGCAGTCGTTTGAAGCGGCTCGTCAAGGTGATATCAATATCTTTGCCTTGATCGCCATTGCGTTGCTGGCGATTGCGATGATTGCCTTCATTGTCTTTGTTGAGCGCGGGCAGCGGCGGATTACCGTCAACTATGCCAAGCGTCAGCAGGGCCGTAAGGTCTTTGCCGCGCAAACCAGTCATTTGCCGCTGAAGGTCAACATGGCGGGTGTTATTCCGGCAATTTTTGCCAGTAGCATTCTGCTGTTCCCGGCTTCGCTGGGTACCTGGTTCGGTCAGGGTGAAGGTCTGGGTTGGCTGCAAAGCATCTCCCAGTCTCTGGCTCCTGGTCAGCCGTTGAACATCATTCTGTTTAGTGCGGGGATCATTTTCTTCTGCTTCTTCTACACAGCCTTGATGTTCAACCCGAAAGATGTGGCTGAAAATCTCAAGAAGTCAGGTGCGTTTATTCCTGGCATCCGCCCAGGCGAACAGTCCGCCCGGTACATTGATGGTGTGTTGACACGCCTGACCATGTTCGGTGCCCTGTACATGACCGCGGTCTGTTTGTTGCCGCAGTTCCTGGTGGTGTCGGCCAATGTGCCCTTCTACCTGGGTGGGACTTCACTGCTGATCGTAGTAGTGGTTGTTATGGACTTCATGTCCCAAGTACAATCGCACCTCGTTTCTCAGCAGTACGAGTCTCTTTTGAAGAAATCCAACCTGAAAGGCTATGGCGGCAGCGGAATGCTGCGCTGAGCGCCAGGTTCTAGGAGTCTGTTATGAAAGTTGCAGCATCAGTCAAGAAGCTTTGCCGTAACTGCAAGTTGGTACGACGCAATGGTAGCGTTCGTGTCATCTGCAGCGCTGAGCCCCGTCACAAGCAGCGCCAGGGTTAATAATCCCTCTAGTTGATTGTCGACTACGTCTCAGGATAACCGCCACTCGGCCAGATAATTGGTCGGGTGGTTGATTTTTATATTTGTTAGCGCTACCCTACTGCACCCTTTTTCACACAACCTGTGAACATTTTGGTTGAGTCAGGTAGCTGTCAGACGGAGTAAATTTGGATGGCCCGTATTGCAGGCGTCAACATCCCGGATAACAAACATACTGTTATCTCTTTGACCTATATCTTTGGTATCGGTCAAACCAAGGCACAGCAAATTTGTGCAGCAACTGGCATTGCGCCAGATGCAAAAATCAAGGATCTCAGCGAGGAGCAGGTTGATCTGCTGCGCACCGAAGTGGGCAAGTCAAACACTGAAGGTGACCTGCGTCGTGCGGTCAACATGAACGTCAAGCGTCTTATGGATCTTGGTTGCTATCGTGGTCTGCGTCACCGTAAGGGCCTTCCGGTCCGTGGTCAGCGCACCAAGACCAACGCTCGTACCCGTAAGGGTCCGCGCAAGCCGATCCGTAAGTAATCGCGAAGGAATATACAGATATGGCTAAGCCTGCTGCTCGTGTACGTAAGAAAGTCAAAAAGACAGTGGTTGATGGGATTGCCCACATCCACGCGTCTTTCAACAACACCATCATTACCATTACCGACCGTCAGGGCAACGCTCTGAGCTGGGCGACATCTGGTGGTTCCGGTTTCCGTGGTTCGCGTAAAAGCACCCCCTTTGCAGCCCAGGTTGCAGCGGAGCGTGCTGGTCAGGCTGCTTTGGAATACGGCTTGAAAAACCTCGACGTTAATGTGAAGGGCCCAGGCCCGGGTCGTGAATCGGCTGTTCGTGCTCTGAACTCTTGTGGCTACAAGATCAGCGGCATCACCGATGTCACCCCCATCCCACATAACGGCTGTCGCCCGCCTAAAAAGCGCCGCGTGTAACCAGGAGACGGAAATGGCTAGATATATTGGTCCCAAATGTAAACTGTCTCGTCGCGAAGGCACTGATCTGTTCCTCAAGAGCGGCGCTCGCGCTCTTGAATCCAAGTGCAACCTGGAGAGCCCTCCTGGTGTGCATGGTCAGCGTCGTGGTCGTCTCTCTGAGTACGGCACCCAGCTGCGCGAGAAACAAAAAGTACGTCGTATCTACGGCATTCTTGAGCGTCAGTTCAGCAACTACTACAAGGAAGCTGCCCGTCTGAAGGGCGCGACCGGCGAGAACCTGCTGCAATTGCTCGAGCGTCGTCTGGACAACGTTGTATACCGTATGGGCTTCGGCTCTACTCGTGCCGAGTCACGCCAGCTGGTCTCTCACAAGGCTATCAGCGTCAATGGCAAGACCGTCAACATCGCTTCTTTCCTGGTATCCCCGGGTGACGTAGTCGCTGTTCGCGAAAAGGCCAAGAACCAGCTGCGTATTGGCGGTTCCTTGGAGCTGGCAGCACAGCGCGGTCAATCCGAGTGGTTGGAAGTGGATGCAGCCAAGAAGGAAGGTGTCTTTAAAAGCCTGCCCTCACGGAGTGATCTGTACGCCGACATCAACGAAAACCTGATCGTCGAGCTTTACTCCAAGTAAGTGACAGACAGCATAAAGGTGCCCCCATGCAAAGTTCGGTTACCGAGTTTCTAACACCACGTCATATTGACGTACAGGAAACCTCACCCACGCGCGCCAAGATTACTCTTGAGCCGCTGGAGCGTGGTTTTGGCCATACCCTGGGCAATGCGTTGCGTCGCATTTTGCTCTCCTCCATGCCCGGTTGTGCCGTGGTAGAGGCGGAAATCGACGGCGTTTTGCATGAATACAGCGCCATCGAAGGCGTACAGGAAGATGTCATCGAGATCCTGCTGAACCTGAAAGGTTTGGCGATCAAGATGCACGGCCGTGATCATGTGACCCTGACCCTGTCCAAAAAAGGGCCGGGCCAGGTGACTGCAGCTGATATTCAGCTGGATCACGATGTCGAGATCATCAACCCTGATCACCTGATTGCTACCTTGTCTGACAATGGTGTGCTGAACATGAAAATAACCGTGGCCCGTGGCCGTGGTTATGAGCCCGCTGATTCTCGTCAATCTGACGATGATGAAAGCCGCTCCATCGGCCGATTGCAGCTGGACGCGACTTATACCCCGGTTCGCCGTGTGGCATATGTTGTTGAAAGCGCCCGTGTTGAGCAGCGTACCAACCTCGACAAGCTGGTTATTGACCTGGAAACCAACGGTACGCTGGACGCTGAAGAAGCCATCCGCCGTGCTGCGACCATCCTGCAACAGCAGTTGGCCGCCTTCGTTGACCTGAAAGGTGAGCACGAACCCGTTGTTGAACAGCAGGAAGACGAGATTGATCCGATCCTGCTGCGTCCGGTTGATGACCTTGAGCTGACTGTACGTTCAGCCAACTGTCTGAAAGCCGAAAATATTTACTATATTGGCGATCTGATCCAGCGTACCGAAGTGGAACTGCTGAAGACTCCCAACCTGGGCAAGAAATCCCTGACCGAGATCAAGGACGTTCTGGCCTCACGGGGTCTGTCACTGGGTATGCGTCTGGACAACTGGCCGCCTGCAAGCTTGAAGAAGGACGACAAGGTTTCGGCCTAATCGTCTCGACACCGAGGAATTGAGAGATGCGTCATCGTAAAAGTGGTCGTCACCTGAGTCGGACCAGCTCACACCGTAAGGCCATGTTCCAGAACATGGCGGTGTCGCTGTTCGCGAACGAACTGATCAAAACCACTCTGCCCAAGGCCAAGGAATTGCGCCGTGTAGCTGAGCCTTTGATCACCCTGGCGAAGGAAGATACCGTCGCCAATCGCCGTCTGGCATTTGACCGCACCCGCAGCAAAGAAGCTGTTGGCAAGCTGTTCAATGACCTGGGCAAGCGTTATGCAGACCGTCCCGGCGGGTATGTGCGTATCCTCAAGTGCGGTTTCCGCGCTGGTGATTCTGCGCCCATGGCCTACGTCGAGCTGGTTGATCGCCCTGATCTGGCTGCTGCCAGCGAAGAGTGATAGCAAAGCGTTAGAAAAAACCGGACCTAGTGTCCGGTTTTTTTGTGTCTGTGATTTGAGTTCAAGAGATAGATGCTAGGTGTATTCACTATTGAGGTGTGCTGGAAAACCGATAGCCCGCTACATGACACGCTACCAGCCATCCATGGGGCTCGTCGGCGCACGTCCCTGTGCGCCGACGGTCATGCAGCGGGCTATCGGTTCCACAGCAGGCGGGATTAGTGCTACCTGCGTGTGATGATTGTTATGAGCGCGGAGTTAGCGCACTGGTCCTATACGTCCGCCCGGATCAGACCGTCGATGGCAGGGATGCCATCGCCGAGCTACAGGGACGTACTCGCAGCGTGTCTGAGTAGGGCGGTCGTATAGGACCAGTGCTGGCACGGAGCATCAGAATCAAGATTCCGAGGCACCGCACTATAAGTTACGAACCGGTCAGCGATCCCGATCCCGCTCAAGCAAAGGCCCCAGGAATCGTCCGGTGTGCGAAGCCTCAACCGTGCTCACATGCTCCGGCGTACCAGTGGCGATAATGTAGCCACCCTTGGAGCCGCCCTCAGGCCCCAGATCCACCAGCCAGTCAGCCGTTTTGATCACATCCAGGTTGTGTTCAATCACCACCAGGGTGTTGCCGTGATCACGCAGGCGATGCAATACATCGAGCAACTGCTGAATATCCGCAAAGTGCAGGCCGGTAGTCGGCTCGTCGAGGATATACAGTGTCTTCCCAGTGTCGCGCTTGGACAGCTCGCGCGCCAGCTTGACGCGCTGAGCCTCACCGCCTGACAACGTGGTCGCTGATTGGCCAAGGCGGATATAGGATAGCCCCACATCGATCAAGGTCTGTAGCTTGCGCGCCAACGCCGGGACGGCTTCGAAGAACTCGCGGGCTTCTTCGATGGTGAAATCGAGCACCTCGTGAATGTTTTTGCCCTTGTACTTGATCTCCAGGGTTTCACGGTTGTAACGCTTGCTCTTGCACACATCACAGGGCACGTAGATGTCGGGGAGAAAGTGCATTTCTACCTTGATCAGGCCATCGCCCTGGCAGGCTTCGCAGCGTCCGCCTTTGACATTGAAGGAGAACCGGCCAGCCTTGTAACCGCGCGAACGGGCTTCCTGGGTACCGGCGAACAATTCACGGATCGGGGTGAACAGGCCGGTATAGGTCGCCGGGTTGGAGCGGGGCGTGCGGCCGATCGGGCTTTGATCGATATCCACCACTTTGTCGATATGCTTCATACCGTCAAAGCTATCGTAGGGCGCCGCTTCCAGCGTGGTAGCGCCATTCAGTTCCGTGGCGGTAATTGGGTAGAGGGTATTGTTGATCAAGGTTGACTTGCCAGAGCCGGACACGCCGGTCACGCAGGTCATCAGGCCAACGGGGATCTCGAGGTTGACCTTGTGCAGGTTATTACCGCACGCGCCTTTGAGTCGCAGCCATTTGTCTTTCTGTGGAGGGTTGCGCTTGGCCGGCACTGGAATCTTGACCTTCCCGGACAGGTACTTGCCGGTCAGGGACGCAGGATTGTTCATCACCTCTTCAGCGGTGCCGTGGGCGACAATTTCACCGCCGTGCACCCCAGCGCCAGGCCCTATATCCACTACGTAGTCGGCCAAGCGAATAGCGTCTTCATCATGCTCGACCACGATCACGGTGTTGCCCAGATCTCGCAGGTGAATCAGCGTAGAGAGCAACCGCTCGTTGTCGCGTTGATGCAAACCAATCGAAGGCTCGTCGAGAATATACATGACGCCCACCAGACCGGCGCCGATCTGGCTGGCTAGACGAATTCGCTGTGCTTCGCCGCCTGACAAGGTGTCGGCACTGCGGTCAAGCGACAGGTAATCCAGGCCCACGTTGACCAGAAACATCAGGCGCGCACGGATCTCCTTGAGAATTTTTTCGGCAATCTCTCCGCGACTGCCGTCGAGTGTAAGGCCGGCAAAATAAGCAGCGGCCTCCCCGACGGGGAGTGTTGTTACGCCGGGCAGATTGCGCTCATCGATAAAGACATGCCGAGCCTCGCGGCGCAGGCGGGTGCCGCTGCAGGAAGGGCAGGGCTGGGTGCTGAGGTATTTGGCCAGCTCTTCACGCACGCTCTGCGATTCGGTCTCGCGGTAGCGGCGCTCCAGGTTCGGTACTATGCCTTCGAACGGATGCTGGCGTTGGACGATATCGCCACGGTCATTCAGGTAGCGGAAAGATACTTTTTCAGTGCCGGTGCCGTGCAGGACCAGTTTGCGATGCTTGTCTTCCAGATCGCCAAAGGGCTTGTCCAGGGAAATGCCGTAATGGTCGGCCAGGGAACTGAGCATCTGGAAGTAATAGACGTTACGTCTGTCCCACCCGCGAATCGCACCTTCGGCAAGCGTCAGTTCACCATTGACCAGACGCTTGCTATCAAAGAACTGCTTAACACCCAGTCCGTCGCAAGTCGGGCAGGCGCCGGCGGGGTTGTTGAAGGAGAACAGGCGGGGTTCCAGCTCGCTGATCGAGTGGCCGCACTGGGGGCAGGCAAAGCGGGCGCTGAACGTCAGCTCTTCACCTTCTTCGCCGTCCATGGGGGCGACAATGGCAATGCCATCAGCCAGATTCAGGCAGGTCTCAAAGGACTCTGCCAGGCGCAGCTGCAGATCCTCACGCACCTTGAAGCGATCGACCACCACTTCGATAGTGTGCTTGCGATTCTTCTCCAGCGCCGGCGCTTCATCCAGATCATGGATGCGGCCATTGATGCGTGCACGCACAAAGCCCTGGGCGCGCAGTTCATCAAGCAGCGCCAGGTGTTCGCCTTTGCGTTCGCGCATGACCGGGGCCAGCAGCATCAGCTTGGTGCCCTCGGGCATCGCCAGCACCTGGTCGACCATCTGGCTGACGGTTTGCGCTGCCAACGGCAGGTCATGGTCCGGGCAGCGCGGCTCGCCGACGCGGGCAAACAGCAGGCGCAGGTAGTCGTAAATTTCGGTAATGGTGCCCACGGTAGAACGCGGGTTGTGCGAGGTGGATTTTTGCTCGATGGAAATCGCCGGCGACAGGCCTTCGATATGGTCGACATCGGGCTTTTCCATCATCGATAGAAACTGCCGGGCATAGGCCGAGAGCGACTCGACGTAGCGGCGTTGGCCTTCGGCATAGAGCGTATCAAAAGCCAGGCTCGATTTGCCCGAGCCCGAGAGGCCGGTAATCACGATCAATTTGTCGCGCGGCAGATCGAGGTCAATGTTCTTCAGGTTGTGGGTGCGCGCCCCACGGATCGAAATGGTATCCACAGTACATTTACCCTACGGCCAGCAAAGCAGAGCAGTATACGTTGTCCAGCACCGGCCCGGCAAAACACCGGGCAACAAACTGATGACAGGTGAAGCTCGCTTTGCAACTAGAGATGTCCGTTTCTGCTTGTGCCGAGCAGCATGTTAGAATCCGTTGTTTTTCGCGGCGCCTTGACTGTGCGCCCACTCCAACCACCATCCATCAGGAAATGCCATGCACCAGGCTGATCGCATGACGTCCGCCGAGCAGCGCGCCGCTGGCTCGTTGGCCGCCGTATTTGCTTTCCGCATGCTCGGTCTGTTTATGGTGCTGCCGGTACTGGCGACCTATGGTGGTTCGCTGCCCGGCGCCACGCCTTTACTGATCGGTGTGGCAATCGGCGCCTATGGTCTGACCCAGGCTTGTCTGCAGATTCCCTTTGGCATGTTGTCTGATCGTATTGGCCGCAAGCCGGTGATCATTGGCGGGCTGCTGCTGTTTGCGCTGGGTGGGTTGGTCGCAGCGCAGGCCGAAAGCATGCAAGGGATCATCGTCGGACGCGTTATTCAGGGCGCCGGCGCGATAGCCGCAGCGGTCATGGCGCTGGTCGCTGATCTGACCCGTGAGCAACACCGCACCAAGGCGATGGCGATGATCGGCATGAGCATCGGCGTATCTTTCGCAGTGGCGATGGTCGCGGGCCCCGTGATTGCCGCGCGTGCCGGACTGGAAGGGGTGTTCTACAGCACCACTGGGTTGGCGTTGGTTGGCATGGTACTGGTGATCTGGGTAGTGCCGGCGCCCCAGCAAGCGCTACGCCACCGGGAGGCCGGAGTGGTGCGCAGCGCCTTTCTGCCGAGTTTGCGCAACAAGGATCTGCTGCGGCTCAACTATGGTATCGCGGTGCTGCACGCCATTTTGATGGCCAGCTTTGTCGCCATTCCCCTGGCGTTGCAGGAGCAGGCCGGGCTGCCCCGCGAGGAGCACTGGTGGGTTTATCTGTCTGCACTGTTGCTGTCCTTTTTTGCGATGGTGCCCTTTATTATTTATGCCGAGCGCCAACGGCAGATCAAGCGGGTGGTGCTCGGCGCTATTGCGTTGCTGGCGTTGGTGCAACCGGTGATGTGGCTGGGTATGGGTTCGCTGCCCTGGCTGGTTGCGGCCATCGTGTTGTTCTTTGTCGGCTTCAATCTGCTTGAGGCGACGCTGCCGTCGCTGCTCAGCAAGATCGCTCCGGCGGGCGGCAAGGGCACGGCGATGGGGGTGTATTCCACAAGCCAGTTTGCCGGTGCGGCGCTTGGCGGTGTGATCGGGGGAGCGGTTTTTGGCGCCTGGGGTTTGGGCGGTGTTTTCCTATGCTGTGCGCTACTCGCGGTTTCCTGGTGGGCGATTGGTGTTACCATGAGTGAACCACCTTATGTAACAAGCTACCGCCTGCCGTTGTCCCTGGCGTTGGTTGGCGATGAGGCGTTGCCCCGGCGGATTCTCGCGGTTCCAGGGGTAGCAGAAGCGGTGGTTGTGGCCGAAGAGGCTGCAGCCTATCTAAAAGTCGATACACAGGTACTGGACCGTGAAGCGCTGGATCGGGTTATCAACCCGGCCTGAACCGGACCCTACCTCAGGAGAAAAGCACCATGGCCAGAGGCGTCAACAAGGTAATTTTGATCGGTAATGTCGGTGGCGACCCAGAAGTTCGCTACCTGCCCAATGGCAACGCCGTTGCCAACATCACCCTCGCCACCAGTGATAGCTGGAAAGACAAGCAAACTGGCCAGCAGCAGGAACGTACTGAGTGGCACCGCGTGGTGTTCTTTGGCCGTATCGCTGAAGTGGTCGGCGAATATGTGCGCAAGGGCTCGAAGATGTATATCGAAGGCCGCCTGCAAACCCGCGAGTGGGAAAAAGATGGGGTAAAGCGTTACACCACGGAAATCGTCGTGGATATCGGCGGCCAGATGCAATTGCTTGATGGCAAGCCGCAGGGTGGCGAACAGGGCATGGCCCCGCGTCCGCAACAGCAGCAACCGGCTCCGCAGCAGCAACCCGCGCAGCAGGCACCCCAGCAGGCGACGCCGGATTACGACAGCTTTGATGATGATATTCCGTTCTAAATTATACCTGAGAAAGAAATGTAAAGTTTCTTTGGTTAAAGCCCCGTTATAAGGGGCTTTTTTTGTTTTTAAGGTGGTAAAAAAAGTAAGCTTATTTCTGGAATTTATAGGTTTATGCTATACCTTGCAAAAGGGTCAAGTTTTGGGTGCGGCAAATGGTTAATCAGTACGCAGTAAATGTATTCGTAATGGACAGCGGAGAGAGATACTGCCATGTGGTGGATCGGAGGTCTGGTTTGCCCCTATACCACCCGAATTTGTATCTCACGACCAAAGTCCGACCCACCAGTTCCTCAGCGACAGTGCAATCTGCAGCGTCGCACCTCGTAGTGTTATTGAGGTTTTTAAAGTCAAGCAATATCGATCTTGAGCACCGGATATTCAAGCTTGAGTTCCTGACAGAGCATGAATTAGACGCCCTGCGGGATTTTTGTCAGATCAAGTTCAAGGGAAGCGTCGCCTCAGAGCACAATGTATGGGTGCTTGCATTGAAAAAAAACAAACGCAGTCACCAGAATGTGGTGCAGAAAAACTCGCAGCACTCCCGCCTGACTACGGCCGCGCTTTATATTAAGTGGCTCTCCAAGCACCTGTTAATAGATCTGAGTAATGAAGATGCAAAGAAAATCGATAATGTCGCAGGCCAGATCAAAGCTCTTCGTCCAACAAATGGAGGTCGCAATGTATTGCGGATTGAAGATCGAGCGCTTGATGAGATGCAAGTCCGTGTACTGCTGGAAATCATCAGTATTGGGTCTGATTTCAATCCCTTTCAGCCTGATGTTCAGCGCAGGAACCGCCTGATAATCTTACTGTTACTGTACAGTGGGATTCGTGCGGGTGAGCTGCTGAGCATTAGGATTTCTGACATAAATCAGACTTCCGTTGCTGGGATGGACGCCACCCTCATGATTGCACGACGTGCGGACGAAAAGGGTGACCCGAGGATACGGGAGCCCAACGCAAAAACCCAAGATCGCAGGCTGCCTCTTCGAGCCACTCTTCTTAAAGAAATATATGACTACATACGCCTAGATCGTCGTCATGTACCAAATGCTCGGAAAAACGATTTTCTTTTCGTGACACATAAGGCCGGGCCGACGGTGGGACAGCCCATTTCTATTTCTTCTTATCAGAAAATGATGTCAGTACTTGCTTCTGCCGCGCCGCGCTTAAGCGGTCTGACCGGGCACATGTTTCGCCATACCTGGAACAATCACCTCTCGGAGAAGTTTGATCTTGTGGATGAGCGCCCCACTGAAAAAGCTAAGCAGGATCAAGAGCAGGTGCGCTCTTACTTGATGGGTTGGAAGCAAGGGTCAGGGACTTCAGCAATCTACAACGGCCGATTTATCACAAAAAAAGCAAATCAGGCTGCGCTAGAACTGCAAGCTTCAAGTGGCACGCGCAAGCCGGAGAATCTCGATGAAAAATAATGACTTATCGACGACTCCAATCGTCCTTCTTGGAGAGGGTGATGGCGGGAAGGTTCTAGCGAGAGCGAAAGGCTATTCCTTTCGTCTTTACGATGATCAATGGATACTGGATAAAAACACCACCGTATATTTACGCAAATTTCGAAGATACATTTCGGGCCATGTATTGGATGGGTTCCTGAAAGCTCTCTCGTTCTTCGCGAGGAATCTGTCGGCAGGACATACTGCCGAATGCGCTGACCGCTTTTTGCATTTCCTTAAAACCACTGGTGCCGAGGAGATTACCGAAGTAGCTTTGATTAATTATCGAGCGTCGCTGACACCCGATAAGGAATCATACCTTGGAAGAATGCGAACGCTGTTGCGTAAATGGCACCAGCTTCAGTATCCGGGAGTAACGGATGAAGTCATTCAGCTTCTGGATCAGTGGCGACTCAAAGGGGCCCCAAAGGGAGAAGTGATTAAGCGGCTGGATCCAGTTGTGGGGCCTTTGACGGAGATTGAACTTCAGGCCTTCAACGAAGCTGTGGTAGGGGGGTTCGAGCTGGGTAGGATAACGTTGAAAGAACTCGCCATTTGCCTCGTTATCAGCAACACCGGGCGTCGACCCGTGCAAATATCTCACCTCCGCCTATGCGACGTCATGTCCAATCAGAATCAAAAAGGCGAACCACTTTACGTACTAAATATTCCCCGCGCTAAACAGCGTGCCGATTTCAGGACGTACTTTAAGGCGTTTGCTATCTCTCAGGACTTATTTGCTGTCATTCAAGCGCAGGCTAAGCTTGCCGCCCTCGAAGCAGAGCATTGTTTAGGGTTTAAACTGCAAGATAGAGATCGCCAACAGATCCCACTTTTTCCTAATCTCAAGGCTATCTCTTGCGTGCAATCTCCTGATGAGTTTCGTCGGTTGATTCAGACAGATATGCTGCATATTCGCCGTTTAGAGGTCACCAGGACGATTCAAGGCGTTGCCTCTCGCTTGGGAATTCGTTCAGAGCGCACAGGAGAAACGCTGAACATTACCTCTCAGCGCTTTCGATACACTACGGGCACGCGTGCCGCGCGGGAAGGGTTTGGGGTGCTTGTTATCGCGGAAATACTTGATCACTCTGATACACAGAACTCGGGTGTGTACGTTAAAAATATTCCTGAGCACGCGGAGCGGTTGGATGAGGCAATTGGATTTCAGCTCGCACCTTACGCTCAGGCTTTTGCTGGTGTGCTGGTGGACTCGGAGAAATATGCTCAACGTGGCGATGATGTAACCAGTCGGATCAGAACAGGAGAGGGGCAAGGCATTGGAACGTGTGGCGAGCATGGATTTTGTGGTTCAAATGTCCCAATTCCCTGCTACACGTGCATGCATTTCCAGCCCTGGGTAGATGGCCCCCATGAGGAAGTTTACAAAGACTTGACTGCTGAACGGGTCCGCATAAAAGATGTTACCGGAGACTTGCAAGTGGCGTCCGTTCTGGATCGCAGTCTCCTCGCGGTAGCCGATGTAATAACCCGATGTCAAAAGCGTCGGGAAGAGTTAAAACAGGAGCAGGGGTCCACTAATGCCTGAGATTATTGCCTTCAAGTCCCGGCCCGAAGCTCGTGCTGAGGAAAATCTCGAGGCGTTTATCAAGATGTGTCGCACGGAGTTGACAGTGTTTGGTTCCAGTCTCGATTGGAATGCGGTCACTTGGCCAAAGGTTCAGACATTTGCAAAACTAGGAGTCATTACGCGCAAGCCAGACACAGATGAGGTCATGGATAAGGATTTCATCCAGTTTGCAAAGGCTTATTTTCGATACCAGCAGGGGCACAAGCCTACTGGAAGCAGAAACGAGGGACGTGCTTTAAGAGCGCTGGAGTCGGCGCTGCTTCAAGTGAACGGGAGTGGGCATATCTCCGACGTATCAATGGTTGTGCTCGATGAAGCTATAAAGCTCGGGGCTGAGTACTACTCTAAGGGTGTCAGCTATCACTGCGGGCGCGAGCTGGAGCGCCTCGCTAACTTTATTTCGGCACATAAGCTCACTGCGCGTGATGTCTCCAATTGGAGCAGTCCGATTCGCAGGCCTGAAGATACGGTAAGGACTGGCGCGGCGGCTAAAAAAAACCGTGAAAAAAAGCTCCCTAACGAAATGGCGCTGAACGCACTGACAGAAATTTTCTCAAACAATCCAGACAATGAACGGGACATTTTCACGACATCTGTGTTTGCTCTGCTGATGTCCGCCCCTTCCCGTATTTCGGAAGTTTTATCTTTACCAGTCGACTGCGAGCATATCGAAAAAGACCGAAAGGGAATTGAGCGTTATGGTTTGCGCTTTTGTTCAGGCAAAGGCTATGGCGGTGACATAAAGTGGATTCCGACCGAAATGGTAGGCATTGCGAAGCAGGCGGTCGCACGAGCAAAAGCACTTTCGGAAAACGCTCGGAAGCTCGCAGCATACATAGAAACGTACCCAGCGGCCTTTTATCGGCATTCAGACTGCCCGAGGGTGGCTGATGATACTCCGCTTACTATGGAGCAAGCGGCTCAAGCTCTCGGATTGAACCATGGAGTTCGCAGAGATGCGCAAACATCGCTTTTTGGTCGAAAGCTAGCGACTAAGGACAGTGTGCATACGCTCAATAGCCTGTGGCTACACACCTTGGAGCGCTTGCCTGAACAGTTTCCATGGTTCGATAAAGAAAAGGGAATTAAGTACAGCGGCGCATTGTTTGTGCTCAACAAAGCTCAACTGCATACATCGAAAGCCACGATGCCAGTAGAGTTATTCAAGCCCACAAACAACTTCTTCAACAATGATTTAAGCCCTCGTGAATCACTCACAGAGTATCCACATAAGAGCATTTTTGATCGTCATGGATGCTATGACGAGCACGGAAACCGTCTCAAAATGACATCGCACCAGGCGCGTCACCTGCTAAACACGATCGCACAGCGAGGTGGTCTCTCAAATCTTGAAATCGCCAAATGGTCCGGGCGAGCGGATGTGAACCAAAATCGCGTTTACAACCACATGACAGAGTTTGAGATGATCGCTAAAGCCGAGCAATTGGATCCGGACAGACAATTGTTCGGACCAACAGGTGAAGCTTCTAAAAATATTCCTGTGACCTCTCTGGAATTTAATTCTTTAGAGCAAGCGCCCGTCCACATTACCGAGTATGGTTTTTGTGTGCACGACTATACGATGAGCCCGTGTGAAAAATACCGTGACTGCATCAACTGCTCAGAGCATGTTTGCATCAAAGGCGACACGCAAAAACTGGAGCGCATCAAGGGGCGACTGGCGAAAACAGAGAGGCTGTTCGCTTTGGCGAAGCAAGCGATGGAAGAAGGCGACATGGGCGCGGACCGCTGGTACCAATACCATGAAAAGACTGTTAACCGGCTTCGGGAGCTAGTCAGCATCATGGAAAACCGAGAGCTTGAAGATGGCGCGCAAGTCAGGCTCCGCGGCAATGACTTTAGCCAGTTACGCCGTGTTGCGGAGAAAAAGTCTCTGGAGCTGAGTTTGGAGAAAAGCGGTACTAAGCTATCTGAGCAAAAAATACTCAGCGAAATGGTAAATTCGCTGGGAGGCAAGCTTGGCTAAGCATCTGACTCCCGCCAACATCAAGACAATCGTAAATCTGATCCGTGGTTGGGAGGAGTCTAAGATCACTTGGCCAGCAATTTGCGAAGCCGTTGAGTACCAAATCGGAAGCCGGCCAACTAGACAAACTCTAAATGCTCACGAACCCATCGTTGAAGCTTATCACGCAAAGAAAGCAATACTGAAGGGCGAAGGCGTCGTTAAGCGTCGACCAGCTAGTCTTGGAATTGCAGCGTCCAGAATCGCGAATTTAGAAACCGAAAACCGAGAGCTGAAAGAGCAGAATCGCTTGTACAAGCAAAAGTTCACAATTTGGCAATATAACGCTTATAAATATGGGCTTTCGGAAACTCAGCTGAACGAGACGTTGCCTCGGGTGGATCGTGAAAGAACTGATGGTGAAACCCGTTAGTGACTGAAAGCCTAACGGTTACTTAGAATGATTTACGCATTCTGATGAGTGAAGCTTATCTGAGGCTGTTTCAAGCCCTTATCTCACCCGGCCTCAATAAGGTAGTTGCGTTTTAAGCTACGCGCCCATGGCTTGGTTAGTGGGTTGCTGCTAGGGCTTTGCGTAAGCTTCTTCAAGGGGGGATACTAGGTTAGGATCCTGCTAGCCAGCCCATCCAGCCGCTCCTTGGTCTTTCCCCAACCAGGCATAACTTGTCCCATAAGCCGGTAAAACTGCTCACTATGGTTATGCTCAGCTAGATGACAAAGCTCATGCAGAATGACGTAGTCAATACACTCCCGCGGTGCCTTGACCAGATGCGGGTTCAGAGTGATGCGACCATTGGGTGAGCAACTGCCCCATTGGGTCTGCATGCTCAGAATCCTTAACTGCGGCTTTTCCGTGACCCACAATGCCTGCTCCATAACGGCCTCTAGCCGCCTGGTAAAGTTTTCCTTTGCACGCACCCTGTACCAGTCCGAAAGCAAGTCGCGTACCTTGTCGGCGTTCCTTTTGCGTAAACTGACTTCCAGCTTGCCGCGCAGGAGTTTCACGCCTTGCACCTGGTCAGGAGCTTCAATGACTTTCAGCAGGTACTGTTTACCCAGGTAGAAATGGGTTTCGCCACTGACAAAACGCCGCGGGGTTATATGCTCGAGCTGCTGGCGGAACTCTCGCAGTTGCTGGTAAATCCAACGGCCACGTTTTTTTACCGCGCACAGCACGGCTTCATTACTGGCATCCTCCGGGGCTGACACCACAATCCGACAGTCCGGGTGAACCTTGATCAGTATTCTGCCGGTTGCCTGTGGGCGCTTGACGCGCTCGAAGACAAGTTGCTCGTCACCGTAGCGAAAGTTGATGGGCTGTCCTCTGGGTCTGATCGACACGTTCATACTTACCGCACACCGTTCAAACCGACACGGGTGATCTGCACCACCATTTCCACAATTTTCTTGGCTTGATCCATGCCGCCGCCAATAGCTTTGCACTCTTGGAACATGCGTGGCAGCAGCTTCTTGCGGATGTCTGCTTCGATGTTCTGCGGATTGATTGAGTTCTCGGCAACGGCGATCTCGACTACCTGATCAATTTCAAATGCCAGCTTTATCCACTTGTCCTGGACCTGCTGATCCATCACGGCCAGCGCTTCAGACAATACCTTTTTGAATACGCCAAAGTAGGCCTGGGCGTGGCGGTTGCCAGTAAAAGCGTCCGGCATGTCGTCCAGGCGGCGCTCGCGTACCTGTTCTTCGAACTCGTGGAACAGCAGATACTGCTTCAGCGGATGGTCGAAGAGTTTTTCCGCCTCTTCAATCGCCTGGCGCAGTAGTTTAGAGAAGGACTCCTGTGCATAGGGATCATCGCGCAGTTCCTGCTCAATCATGCGTGTGATGCGAGTCTTGATGATGTCGGTTTCGTTGCGCGTCTTGTCTTCGTTCCAGTCTTCGGGCTTCTGCGACTGGCCCATCTTGCCAACCTCATACACACCCTGCGGGTCTTTTACGCCGACACCGACAACATGTTTATCCAGGAGCTTCTTCACCTGATCGGCATACTCGTCGTAGTCGACTTTTTCTCCGGCATCCTGTTGCACCAGTTGCCGCAGGCTGGATAGCTGCTTGACGGTTTCCTTGTAGTGGCGACGGTCGGCATCGGTGAAGCTTTTATCATCAAAGAAGGTAGCCGACTGCAAGGCTACCTTCAGGCAGCTGGCAAACGCTGTGAGAGCCTCGTAGAAGTCTTCCCGCACCTTCTGGTGTACATCCATCAGCTCGCCATGTCTCTCTTCAATACGGGGCACCAGAACCTGCCGCAGCTGCTCTATGTCGCTCTTGTTCCTGACCTGGTCGAAAATGGCCCATAGCTGCTTGTAAAGTTGAGGTAGCCGCTTGTACTCGGTGCTCATCTGGTTGTACAAGCCGGCAATGTCATTGATGTCGTAGCCGCCCTGGGTACGGGATGCCAGATCTTGATACTTCTGAATGGTGGTATCCAGCTCGGCCAGAATTCCGCGGTAGTCGATCAGAAGGCCAAACTTCTTCTGCGGGTGAAGGCGGTTGACCCGTGCAATCGCCTGAATCAGATTGTGTTCCTTGAGGGGCTTGTCGATGTACAACACCGCATTCTTTGGCTCGTCGAAACCGGTCAGCAGTTTGTCCACCACAATCAGCATTTTCAGCGGGTCTTGGGCATCGGCAAAGCGCTCAATCAAATGCTTGGTATAGCTCTGCTCATCCTGACTCCCCACGTTTGCCTTCCACCACCGGGATACTTCCGGGCTGGCCGCTTCATCCACGGCGGTATTGCCTTCGCGGGTATCGGGCGAGCTCATTACTACGGCAGCTTCAAACAGGTTGGCCTCGTCCAGATACTTCTTGTACTTGATGGCTGAAGCCTTGCTGTCGCAGGCCAGTTGACCCTTCAGCCCATCGTCGATGTTCTTCACAAAGTGGTTGGCGATATCCAGCGCAATTAGACGTATGCGGTCATCTACACCGTACAGCTCGCCTTTCTTGGCAAACTTGCGCTTCAGGTCTGCCTTCTGCTGGTCTGTCAATCCTTCGGTGATCCGTTCGAACCAGCTGTCGATGGCGCGTTCATTAACTTCCAGATCGGGGATGCGCTCTTCATACAGCAGCGGTGTCACCGCTCGATCTTCCACAGCACGTTGCATGGTATAGGCATGCACGATGGGACCGAATTTGTTGGTGGTTTTATCGTCCTTGAGCAAGGGTGTGCCAGTGAAGGCGACAAAGGAGGCTTTGGGCAGGGCCTGCTTCATACGGATATGGTTTTCTCCGCCCTGGCTACGGTGGCCCTCATCGATCAGCACGATGATGTCGCTGCTGCTGTTCTGACATTCTGGCAACCGGGTAGCCGAATTGAATTTCTGGATCAGCGAGAAGACGATCCGTTCGGAGCCCTTGCCAATCTGTTCTGCCAGACGTTTGCCTGAGGTGGCCATGGCAGCTTCACGGTCTTTCTTGTCAGCCAATTCACCGCCTGAGGCAAAGGTTTTGCTCAGTTGGTTTTCTAGATCAACCCGGTCCGTAACCACAACTATACGACACTGCTTGAGGCTGTCATGCAGGATTAGCGCCTTGCTAAGAAATACCATGGTGAAAGACTTGCCGGACCCTGTGGTGTGCCAGATCACACCGCCCTCACGCCCGCCATCCGGGCGACGAGTGTTGATACGTTCGATCAGCCGCTTGATACCAAACACCTGCTGATAGCGGGCAACGATTTTTCCGGCCTTCTTGTCGTATAGAGTGAAAAAGCGTGTCATTTCAAGCAGGCGGGCAGGGCTCAACAGACTGATTAACAGCCTGTCCTGGCCGGTTACCGCGAGATGGCCCGCAGCGGTCAGGCTGTCATACCAAAGCCGGTCAGCGGCTGGACGATAGTCGAACAGGCTGGCCAACTCGGACTCACCCAGCGTGTGGTTTTTGACCGCATACATTTCGGCGTCGGAAATATCTTCCTCCCGCCAGGTAGCCCAGAACTTTGCAGGTGTACCGCATGTGCCGTAGCGTCCGTCCGTTCCGTTTACCGACAGCAGCAACTGGCTATAGGCGAAAAGCAGCGGTATCTCATCGTGGCGCTGGTTGCGCAGGCTTTGTGAGATACCCTCGTCAATGGTCGGGCCCTTCTTGGCGTTTCCATCAGGGCGTTTGGCTTCAATCACCACCAATGGGATACCATTTACAAAGCAAACGATGTCGGGTCGACGGTTCTCCACCCCACCCGAGCGGGTAATGCTGAATTCTTCGGCAAACACAAAGCTGTTATTGGCCGGGTTGTGCCAGTCGATTAGAGCGATGGTCGGGTTGGACTTCTTGCCGTCCACAAACTCAGTAACGGAAATGCCGTAGAGCAGATGGTTGTACAGGCGCTCATTAGCGGCCTGTAGTCCTTCGTTGAGCGGCGGGCTGCATACCTCGGCAATAAGATTGTCGATGGCTTTGTCCGACAGGGAGCAGGTTTTACCAGCCACGCTGTAGGTACGCTTTTGGAGTGCCTGCCGCAGCAAACCGCGCAGCACTACTTGGTCAGCTTTGCCATCACGCGCAGCCAATGCTTGTTTCGGGGGCAAAAATTGCCAGCCCAAATTGGCGAGTAAGGCCAATGCCGGCAGCTTGGCGCTGTATTCTTCCTGAAACTTTGGGGTGTTGTGATTCACACTCAATCCCTGTTGTTAGTGAGTTGCACCCAGCTTACCTGGCCAGATACGTTCGCATATTGTCCGATAAAGCTCTTGCCTGATTTCAATATCCTGCTTTTTGAACACCGTATGCGCGGTAAACGCCAGGTTGTGCTTGCGAACCAGCGCTTGAAAATTCGGGTTGTTCTCGTACGCCAACGGGCTTAGCGACTTCACCAAAAGGTTTTCTTTGATGTAATGAGGCTGTTTGTCCTGGTAGGGTAAATCTCCGTAAGACTGATTCGTACCGCGCGGCAACAACACCAAGTCACCCAGTCGGTTGCGGTAGTTCTGGAACTCGTGCTCCTGCTCGAATTCGTCCTTGTGGCGGAAAAATTTATCTGCCCAGATATGTTCTACTTCGAAGGGTCTGCCGCTGGCGGGCTCATAGTAGGTGGCAAAATTGGTACTCATTCCGGCCTGCTGTTCGCACCAGGCCGTCATGCGGGCGAGCATAAACTTCACAAATCGCCTGTTTTGGCCGTGCATACGGAACTTGTCCATGCCCTCAAAAGACTCTTTCATATCGGCGAGTTTTTGCGTTAGTAAAGCGTGAATCTCTGGCAGATCTAACCCTCGCAGCTCTTTCACCAGGCTATACATGGTGTAGCGGATAGAGCTGGCGGAGAAATTACGGAAGTTGATGGAGCGCCGCACGACAAAGGTTTCGATGTATGAAGCCACAGCACTGATCTTGGCGTCCACCGTGCTGTCATCGTCCTCGGTATTCAATGCCGCTAGCATCAATGGATAGCTGAGCGTTGGCGCAATACCCCAGCGGCTGATGTAAAACACTGGTTCCAGCCCTGGTATTAAATCCCACTCTGCATCAAGGATGCGCAGGTAGGCTTTGAGATAAAAACGAAAATCTTTCTGCACAAAACTCACGAAGCTATCGCTTGTACTGGCATCCAGTCCAACTTTATCTAAGTTGTCGCGCACCCAGCTGTGAAAGCGCGTACCGATTTTTTCAAAGTCTTCGTTTTTTGAACCGGCCTTGCCGGGGCGGATGCTGTCGGCATAACGGGCACGCAACCAGGATTGAAAAAATCGCTGGTCTTCGTCTTTGTCGTAGGCTTTCAGCTGCAGCATGCTTTGCTTCCAAAGCTCGTTGGCCTTGTGCCGCTTGGCTGGCTGGTCGAACCGCGACAACACATAACCCTTGAGCATTTCCGAAGGGGTTAGGTTAAGGCCACGGTCGTTCATGGTTTCAAAAATGGTGTAGGCGTTCTCATCCGAGTAGGCAATGATTTCCACCATGATCACGTTGTACTTCAGCCAGTCGATAAAAAACGGAAAGGCATCGGTTTTCAGTTCTTCCGGAAAGGCCCGCACAATGTCCTGATAACGTTCGGCCATATTGCGAGTGGATTCGGAGGCATAGTCATCGGGCTGGCATTCGCCTTGATTAAACAGATTTTCCAGGCAGGGAATGCGTTCCTCTACCGTAATATTGAACGACTTACTGCCTCGAAGCTCTGAAAAAATCATCGGTTCGATTTTTTCGTAGAAGCCCTGTTCTTTCTGCAAATTGTGCAGGTAAATCAGAAACAGCGTCAGGGAGGTTAAGCGCTGCTGGCCGTCGATAATGCTGCGTTTGCCATCTTTGCTGCTGACCACGAAGGGTCCAAGGTAATAGTTGTTGTACTGCTCGCCCTGCTCACGCTTGTCGCCGGGGCTGTACTCGGCCAGAAAGGCCGAGGTCAAATCCGTTACCAGCTCTTCAATGTGCTTTTCGCCCCAGCTGTATTCGCGCTGAAAATAATCGACCGTGTACTTCTGCTGATTCAGCACATCGAACAGATTGCGGTGGCGAGCCTCAATTTTATTTTCCAGCTTGCTCATACAGCCTCCTTGCTCAGTTCAGGGAAACGCGTCGCTTGCCGGTCAGCAGCTGCTGCATCAGGGCTTTTTTCTCTAGCTTTAATGCATGAAGCTTTTGTTGCAGGGTAGTGATTTCCTGATCGGCGACGGATAGCACTGCGGCGATTTTTTGCTGTTCATCCATCGGTGGTAGCCTAAATGGAAAGCCACATAATGCATCGAATCCAACAGAATCGCGTACCGACCCTTGCGTACTTCCTGATATGCGCTGCATGGCTTCATTTGAACTCATCCAGTTCATAAAGTAATCACTGCTGAGAAGCTTTTCATTCACACTGAACACAACGTACATCGGGCTTAGCAAGCCCGCCTCATAACTATCTAATCGTGCAAACGAGCCGACATTGAGACGCGAAGGGTTGTAGCCATACTGTCCCCTTTTAACAACCTTGTAATTGCTTACATCATCGCTTGCGACACGTTTTGAAAACTGATCTTCTGGCAAAACAAAGCCGCTATGATTTGTTACACTCAGAACCCGTTCTATCGAGTTGCTCTTGTTTCGTGACTTTTCCTCGCGTAGAACAGTTTTTAAGCGTATGTCGCTCCACCTCCCACTAAACCTAAGACCATTATTATCAAGCAGTCGTTTTTTGCCGGTGAGCAGCTGCTGCATCAGGGCTTTTTTCTGCTGATGACTGTTGGCCAGCAGCTGTTCGGTCGCGGTGATAGCCTTGTCCCAGGTGGAAAGGATTTTGGCGATTTTCTTTTGTTCAGGGAGGGGGGGAACTGGAATTGCGAATTTTCTGAGTGTATGTATTGAAAACTCACGTCTCGTGGTTCCGACCGTCAAGTTATCTATTTCACGTTGAGTTTTCTCTGCTAGCAGCTGCAATGCAATGTACGTGGAGTCATATTCCTTAGAGGGTCTAATCCTTGCTATCTCTCTAGCGATGTTGCCTAGGAATCCATTAGGTACTATTCCAACAGCCCCGATAGTTCCTTTAACTGAAATCAATACATCACCACCCTGTACACGGCTATTCGCGTACTTCTGTTCGATACCTTTCGAAGCGCGATGGAGTCTAGATGTGGCAATAGAATTTATATATTTAATGGGTACGATCGGAATTCCGTCCACAATATTTTCGCCAATCTGAACCACGCCATAACGAATAGGCGCCGCAGTCTCAGAGATATTCTCTAAGGCTATCAACCTCCACTCTTCAGGCACCATAACCCAGCTCCTCCAAATAATTCGCCATTTCGATTTCTAGTTCCGTCAGCTGGGCTTTTAGAAACTCACGCTCCGCACGCACCGCCATCAGGTCGATCTCTTCCTCTTCTTCAAAAGTATCGACATAGCGTGGAATGTTCAGGTTGTAGTCGTTTTCTTTGATCTCATCGAGGCTGGCGGCATAGGCGTATTTATCAACGCTGACTCTGGCCTTATAGGTGCCCAAAATTTTCTGAATGCTGGCATCGTCAAGCTGATTCTGGTTTTTACCTGCCTTGAAGTCGCGGCTGGCATCAATAAACAACACCTTGTCGTCGTTTTTGGTTTTTTTGAACAGCATAATTGCTGCAGGGATGCCGGTACCGTAGAACAGCTTTTCCGGCAGGCCGATCACGGCATCGAGCAGGTTCTCATCAATTAACTGCTGACGAATCCGGCCCTCGCTGGAACCTCGGAATAGGACGCCGTTCGGCACGACAACACCCATGCGGCCGGTTTTGGGTTTCAGGGTTTCGATCATGTGCAGGATAAAGGCGTAATCGCCTTTGGTTTTCGGCGGTACGCCACGTCGGAAGCGGCTGAACTTATCGTGTTCAGCTTCGTCGTGGCCCCACTTGTCCAGGCTGAACGGCGGGTTGGCGGTCACGATATCGAACAGCATCAAGTCGCCGTTTTTATCCAGCAGCTTGGGGTTGCGGATGGTGTCACCCCATTCGATTTTGTGATTGTCTTCCCCGTGCAGAAACATGTTCATCTTGGCTAGCGACCAGGTAGAGCCAATGGCTTCCTGACCATACAGGGCGTAGTTCTTACTGTTGTGGTGGGCGCGTACCTTGCTACCGCATTTCATCAGCAAAGAGGCAGAACCGCACGCCGGGTCACAGATGCTGTCTCCCGGTTGGGGGTCAAGCAGCTCTGCAATCAGCTCTGATACTTCCGGCGGGGTATAGAATTCACCGGCTTTCTGGCCACCGCTGGCGGCGAAGTTCTTGATCAGGTATTCGTAAGCGTTACCAATCACGTCTAAGCTGCCGACGCGGCTGGGTTTGAGGTTCAGTTCGGGTTTCGCAAAGTCTTCCAGCAGATGACGTAGGATGGTGTTTTTCTGCTTTTCCTCACCCAGCTTGTCGGTATTGAAGGAAATGTCCTGGAACACGCTTTTGCCGGCGTCCTTGAGCTTTGTGCCGTTGGCTTCCTCAATGGCGTGCAGGGACTGGTCGATGCGCTCACCGTTGCCAGGTTCGTGGCGACGCTCATACAAATTGTAGAAGGAGGCGCCTTTCGGCAGCACAAAGCGCTCATTCTTCATCATTTCCACGATGAGCTCTGGCTCGTCGCCGTGCTGCGTCTGGTAGTCGTCATAGTGATCCTGCCATACATCCGAGATGTATTTGAGGAAGAGCATGGTCAGGATGAAATCCTTATAAGTATCCGCGCTGATGGTTCCCCGGAAGGTGTCGCAGGCGCCCCATAGGGCTTTGTTGATGCCGTCCTGATTGATCTTATCGTTCATGAGCTTGTCTCCATAAGTAAGTGCTGAAACATGCCCTGTAGCATGGTTTCACGGTTGTTTAGCAAGGCTTGTGTCAGCTGTTGTTCCTTTTCCCATAGCTCATTCAGGTGCACGATTTTCTTTTGAATGGTTATATTTGGAACTGCTAGTTCTAGTGATTTGGCCGCTTTGGTGCTGAGCATCACCAGGCTTGTGCCTTGACTGCCAGCTCCCTCGGATAGCATGTGCTGCATCTCGGGGCGATTAAGCGACCAGCAGATAAATTCTGGTAGCACCCCCGGCTTGGGGATGATGACGAGGAACTGGCTGGTAACCACTACGGGCAGATCAGACTTAGAATCTGGCATCAGGTAGGACGCACGAAAGTAGCCGCCTTTGGCACCCCGGGCCGGTAACAGCACCGCCCCGGGGTTTACGAAAGCCTTATCTTTTCCCTGCCAGTTAATCTGGGGTAGCTGATGGGCTCGCAGTTCTGTTGTGTAGGTTGCCTCCAGCACTCCACGCACGTCCTTTATCTGAGCCACATGGGCATTACCACCGGTTGAAATCTCCTCGACTTTCTCTCGGAAGGTAAAGCCAGTCCGAACCTCTGCTATGTCACCAAGAGCTTTTAGCCTAGTGGCTTTGCGCATGTGATGACTCCTTGACTTTTCTGACCCGCAGCATGCACCCATCAATCCGCCCGGTCTGAGGGTTCTCCAAGAATTCGACCTCGTTCCATCCGGTCTCCAGCGCAGTATTTACGAACCATTCCTTCACCGTGCAGGTCAGTTTTCTTTGAGTTTTGGCCAGCTGCTTGTTGTAGATAGCCAGGATACGATCAGTTGGGCATAGGAAAGCCTTAGCCTCGGTTTTATGTTCAGTAGGCTCTGGAAAAGCAAGCTGCTCTTTCTTTTGTCGCGGCGACGGTCTTGTGGCAAAGTCCATGACTTGGACTCTAGCTTGAATCAGTTGAGTGGTTTCGAGGATGAAAACCTCATTAATTCTTTTACTGGCTTGTGATGCTTCGTTTGTTTGGTATGCTTGATTCATTCAATCCCTCCATTGGTTTGTCTCAGAGTTGGTTTTGAATACGGCGACAGGCTGCCACCTGTCGCCGATCCGCCTTTTCAAAAAAATACAGTTAACCGCTAATGATTTGCTGCGGCCTGAGCATAATGCTCGCGGCCGCGCTTCCTGTCAATCAAAATATTGCAGTTATTCGCCTACTGTATTTGTGGGTTAGCAATTTCCGAGCCTGTACATTCTGTATTGGCCGATTGCATATGCCTCTTCCAGCAATGATTCAGAATTAAATGACTCAAGATCGAGATAAGGCTGAGGCGCCTGAAGGATGAGACCTGGCTGTACATCCGAGACACCCGGTCAGCGGAGGCAGGGAACAACGGTGGCTTCGAGGCTGGGATAATACGTTAAGGATTGAACTCCGCGATTGGCGGCAAGAGTAATGCGGGGTCGCAATTTAGCAGGCTAGCGATTCGGTATAGTTTCTCAACGGTAATATTCACTTCGCCTCGTTCAATACGGCCCATATAGCTGCGGTCGATATTGCAGGCAAGCGCCAAAGCATCCTGTGATATGCGACTAGTCTTTCTTTGCGCTCGGATTCGAGATCCCAGTGCTTTCGCCAGTGACTCCATATCTGCCTCAGCGCTATTTGAGGCAGAACTATCCTGTGTTTGCGGACACATCGGCCACGGATTATAATCCGTATTCCTTTGCTTCCTTTGGTTGCGCGCATGAAAACTGCCCCATTCACCTTCGATAGACGGCTTTACGAACTGCTCCAGGAAGAAGGGTTCTCGAAATTCACTACCCGTGATCTACGAGATGCCTATGCAAAGCGCTTCGCGGATGTGGACTTTAATCTTGGTGATGTACGTCTTTTCGTGTACGAGCAGATACGACGGATGCTACGTGCAGGCTGGATCACGCTTGATGAGGATCGACGTAAAAGAGGGCAGATCTACCATTTGCGAGCATGCCCTAAAAACTTGCGGCTTGAACTGGTCGACGGTGTTTTTGAGAAGAATCTCAAAGGCGTGGTTAAGGCAGAGCATGGCTCGTCTGCTGGCAAGGACTCAATCCGCTCTGCTCCATCGCTCAACACTGCTCAGCATTTGCAGAGTTTATTGAAAGAAGTCCGGCTCGATTTCCTGTCTGCAATGGGGGAAGCGGAGCGTTATAAGCAGCTTCTGGGTGACATGCCTGAATTGCGTGAAAAAGTTGAAGATGACTATCTTGAGGCACGGGATCGTAGTTCGCGGCTCCTAGGGCACCTCCGCGCCGTCGAGAAGACACTCAAAACGCTAGCAGCGACGCAATGACATCATCGCTCCGCAGATGGCAAAGTCGGTGCATCACAGGGGCGCTCGAGCAATTCAAAAGTTCTAGACACTTCTTCTGTCAGGCTACTCCTGGTGCGGGAAAGACTCGAATGGCGGCGGAATTGGCGCGCTGCCTTTTAGAGCAAGACAAGATCGACCTTGTACTGTGTTTTGCACCGTCGTGTCAGGTTGTTGAGGGCTTTCGTTCAACCTTTGAGCAGGTACTTGGCATGCGTCTGGATGGCCAGCTCGGTGCTATTGGCGCTGCGCACACATACCAGGCTATGGATTTCAGGGATGAAACATTCTGGCAGCTTTTAGACGACTACCGGGTATTCGCTGTCTTCGACGAGATTCATCACTGTGCTGGTCATGACCCGATTCTAAGCAATGCCTGGGGGCAGCAGATCTTGCAGCGCTTGCAGGATCAAGCAGTCTTCACCCTGGCGCTTTCAGGTACGCCATGGCGTTCAGACGACAGGGCAATTGCACTGGCCCGTTATTCCTCGCCAGAAGGGCAGCTGATCTGTGACTACCGGTATGGTTTGAGGGAAGCCATAGCGGACCGAGTGTGTCGCTCGCCCCGTATTACACTGCTCGATAACCAGCAGGTAAAGCTCACAGAGGAGCTGGCTACTGAGAGTTCTGTCAAGCTCTTCCCCAGCATTACGAAGCTACTCAGTGGCTCCCCAGTCACCTATGAGAGCCTGCTGCGTCACGACGAGGTGATCGACCAGCTGCTCAGGCTGGGATGCGCCAAACTGGATGCGCTTCGTCAAGCCAAACCGGATGCTGCTGGTCTCGTGGTTGCGACAGATATCGAACATGCCTATCAAATCGAAAAGGCTTTGCTAGGTAGAGGGGAACGCTGCTCGGTCGTGACGAACGAGACCCCGAACGCTCAGGAAGTGATCAACCTTTTTAGATCCAGCAACTGTAGTTGGATCGTCGCAGTGGGGATGATAAGTGAGGGAACAGACATACCTCGCTTACAGGTGTGTTGTTATCTCAGTCGAATCCGAACAGAGCTTCATTACCGGCAGGTACTGGGAAGGATCCTGAGGCGAACATCTGAAGTTGATGAACTTGCTTGGTTGTTCATGTTGGCTGAGCCGACTTTGCAGGGCTACGCAGAGCGAGTAGCTGAAGATCTACCAGAAGATCTTGCAGTGCTGAGCAGTGTGCAGTTAAGTGCCGGAGTGCCTGAAGGCTCTGCATCTGGGGGCACAGATGTTGGTGAAGCTCAGATGGGCCAGGTTCAAAAGCCTGCCCCCTCAGGCGGTGTAACCGACTGCCAGGATGTCACGGCTTTGGATAAGCCTAGCTACCACATCAGTTTTTCTCCGTATTACCGGGAATTATTGTTGGCGTGCTTCTGACCGTCGAAAGACTTTCCGCTCCACAGGGGCGAAAGAAATGGTTTTCCGAGCTTTTCGCATTTGCCCGGTAGCTTTCACCGCATAGCTGGCTCAGGTTTTCGCTTCAGCGTGCTGGATTGGTTTGAGCACTATGATGCCTTCGACTAAAGCTATGCTGACTAGATCACCCAGACCTACGCTCATTCCAGCTAAGGCGTCAGGCGGAAGCTCGACAAGCTCTTGATAGCCACTTCAACTGCTAGGGCCCTTAAGCCTCCCAAGGCTTAAATCGATCCTCATCTGTGCGCCATACTGTGGCCGAACGCGGCAAAATCAGCAGAGACAAGACATATTCGAACTGATCAGATGATACCTTCATCTCTCGGACAAAGGTCTCGGCTTCTGCATGTGGGAACCAGATCTTCGCTGGCAATTCGATTCCCCTACGCTCTTGTCTGACACTTGGGTCAGCAGCGAGAGAGCCAGATGGTATCTCGACAGCCTGCTTGCGTGTACGGAAGAAAACACCAGCTCGCGACGCTTTCTTACTTGAAAACGCCCACTGCATAAAGCCGTCGCGGGACAAAACCAGAACCGCATTCTCCTCGGTGTACTGAAGCCACTTCAAAACAGCGGCTGTCAGGGAGACACCGTAACGTTCAGCACAATAGCCTAGCAGCTCTAGGTCGACGGTGGAGGTGACCTGTGCCCTAAAATCATCCAGAGGCATGAGCAGGTAAGAGGCGAAGAGGTCCGCCTGAGCCTCAATTGTCTTGTCTTCCCAATCAAGCATGTCATCGCTACTGCACTGAAAGGCAGGCCTTGCCTGACGGTGCAGTATGTAATGTCCTAGCTCATGAGCCTGCGTAAAGCGTATGCGGCCTGGTGAGGCCATCGCACTGTTGAATAGCAGCATCCATTTTTTTCGCTCATCGTCTGGGAACAGTGCGCCATCAAAGCTTTTGATGTCGACCGGTGTTACCTCTGTGATCGGGTCCGGCCAGCCGAAGATGGTCGCTGCCTCCAGTGCCAGCATTGGAACGTCTACAGGAAATCTGCCGCCGTGTACGCTACCAACAACTTCCATGATTTTTGACAGCCGATTGGCTGCCCGCTGAGGTGTCCATACCTTTTCCTCGGTCATTATTTTCCCTTTTTGAAGGTTTCCAGAATCTTTCGCAGATGTTCCTTGGCATCCGGCTCCAGATTCTTGTACCCGCGAAAAAATGCATCGTCGAGATGACGCTCCTCAGGAGCACGCACATCCTCTTCGAAGAAGTACTGGGTCGCTACGCCCAGGACGTCAGCCAGAGCCGTGAGCTTCTCAGCTGATGGGCGTTGAGATTCACGGTTTTCCAGTTCCCAGAGATAGCTTTTACTCAGACCTGCCATGTCTGACAGCTTCTCTAAGGTAAGCCCGCGCTGCTTGCGCAGCTCACGTAGCTTCTCACCGAGCCGACTTGCCACGATCTCGCTCCTTTCTTTTGGTTATCAAAAAAATATTACCACGATTCCGAACAAAGTGTTTGACATTGCCGAATTTCGGAGTAGCGTAAATACAAAGTTCGCTATTCCGAACTTTTTGACAGGCTAGCCGATGTGCGCTGTAAGCGTGGTCGTACTGGCTTCATCTGATGCACATCCCCGGGGGGAACGGTATGTCCAGAGAACATGTAGACCATCGCGACATCGCTCGGTTCGCCGAAGAAAAGGTGAACCTGCCCAAGGAAAAAGCTAGCGCATACCGAGAGCAGGCCGGACGCTTGCAGGAAAAATTAGACCGCTACCTGTCAGATCATCCAGATTTCTCGCTCAAACGGATGCTGGTCTCGGGTAGTCTGGCAAAAGGTACTGCCCTACGTTCGCTCAGCGATATCGATGTGGCGGTCTACGTAAGCGGATCGGAGGCGCCGCACGACACCAAGGCACTGATCGATTACCTGGCCGAAAAACTGCGCAAGGCCTTCGCCAACTTCAGCCCAGAGCAGGTAGTGCCTCAAACATACTCGGTAACCGTGTCGTTCCGCGGGACGGGACTGGACGTCGATATCGTTCCAGTCTTGTATAGCGGCCTCCCCCAATGGCGGGGCAACCTGATCAGCCAGGAAGATGGTTCCTTCTTGGAAACGAGCATACCGCTGCACCTAGAATTCGCGAAAGCACGTAAACGCGCCCAGCCTACGCACTATGCACAGGTGGTAAGGCTAGTGAAGTACTGGGCAGCTCTGATGAAGCGTGAGCGCGACGGCTTCAGGTTCAAGTCTTTCATGATCGAGATGATCTTGTCGAAGCTTTGCGATGATGGTGTCGATTTCTCTGACTATCCAGAAGCTCTTCAGTCCTTCTTCAGCTACATCGCTCGCTCAGAGCTGCGCGAGAAGATCTTATTCACAGACAACTATCAAGCATCCGAGGTCGGTACGTTCAGCGAACCGTTGCAAATCATCGACCCTGTGAACCCGACCAACAACGTTGCTCGGCTTTATACGCAGCAGAACGTTGATGCGATCATTGAGGCAGCACTGGACGCAGGTGACGCCATTGACGCGGCGTTGTATGCGCCAACCAAGCAGTTGACCGTTGGCTATTGGCAACAAGTCTTTGGATCAACCTTTCAAGTGTGAGGTAGCAAAATGTCGTCTTATAGCTATGCGGTCGCGGAAACCCAAACCTTTACTTTGACTCACGCCAAACACATGGCGGCGAAAGTAGCAGCCGACCTGATGCGCCTTCAACGCCTCTACGGCACACCGAGCACCGAATGGATCTCGGATTACGAGAAGGAATTGACTGTGCTCCTGAAGGCCGGCTACCTCGGCACAGTGACCTACGGCTTCAAGCGAGATGGAAACTGGATTGAGCCTACCCTCAGATACACAGCTTCGGAGCTTTCGGGCGACTGTGCAGATGACACGCCAGGACGGATCCGTCCAAATGCAGACATCACAGGAGCCGCCTTTTCAAGCTACCTGACGTACAGCAGTGCCTGGAGTAACGCCTCGCATAGCGAGCGGGAGGCCGTGAAAGAGCAAGTACCTGTTAGCAGAAATGGGACGGCCGAGCCAGGAGTTAGCGGCTACATGACCACAGACCGCTCCTACTCATCCGGGGGCCGCGCCCTCAATCGTTCTACCGTAAGGAGTTACTGATGAACAAACCAGCGCTGGATGAACTCTTTGAATACCGGGTCAGCTATCCAGATTTCGAACCACAGGAGCGGTTGGCCAGGCTGGTCGGCCTGGACGACCAAAAGATCCGCTTGACTAAAGTCCTTGGCCTTTTGGTTAACTCCTCCGGCCTGACACACTGGGCTAATAAATTCCATCCTGGTTCCGAGAGCCTGATCGATACAGTCATGCGCCGGCCGCCTCTCGTCGTCCTGGCTGGCGATGTGGGTAGCGGCAAAACCGAGCTGGCGGAGACCATCGGCGATGCGGTTGCCCGTCAAGAAGATATCGGCATCACGCTTTTTCCGCTGAGCCTCTCCACCCGCGGACAAGGTCGGGTCGGGGAAATGACTCAACTGATCTCGGCGGCTTTCGATTACACGATTGAGGAAGCCAGGAAGCTCAAGTCGAGCAATGGCCGCTCCAGGGGCGCCGTCATCCTGCTCATCGATGAAGCAGATGCCCTGGCTCAGTCTCGTGAGAATGCGCAGATGCATCACGAGGACCGAGCTGGGGTGAACGCCTTCATTAGAGGGATCGACCGAATCGCGAACGCTCAGCTGCCGGCCGCAGTCATCATGTGCACCAACCGGCTCAACGCGCTGGACCCTGCAGTGAAACGGCGCGCAGCCGAAGTGCTGTCGTTTGGTCGCCCTAATGACGAGCAACGTCGCAGCATCCTCACCCAACGTCTGGGGCAGCTCGGCATTCCTCGGGCGGCACTGGACGATCTCGTGAAGGAAACGGGTCCGCGGGAAGGAAACATCCCGGGGTTCACTTTCTCTGATCTGACTCAACGGCTGATCCCGTCGATAATTTTGGATGCTTACCCGACCCAAGCAGTGAACCCGGGTAGAGCCGTACGAGTTGCGCATGAGATGAAACCGACTTCTGCGTTCCAGGATCACTAACCCTGACGCCAGTCGAACACCATTCCACCTTGCCTTGCGAGTGAGTAACCATGGCTACTAAAAAAGATCGCATTGCCGACACTGCCTGGATGAAAGATGCTTTTGTGGATGTTCAGGCAGAGTTGGCCATCAAGCTGAAGCGAGCAGCTCAATCCATCTCGCATGCAGGGACGCACGGTACCGTCGTCGAGGATCACTGGATTGAAGTGTTCAGGGCCTACCTGCCGAATCGCTATCAGGTTGCGACGGGCTTGGTGATCGACAGTCAAGGTAACCGAAGCGACCAAATTGATATCGTCATCTTCGACCGTCACTTCACCCCGACCCTGCTAGACCAGCAGAATCATCGGTACATTCCCGTCGAAGCCGTTTACGCGATTTTTGAATCCAAGCCACATTTAGACAAAAGCTACCTGGAGTATGCTGGTAACAAGGCTGCATCGGTGCGCAAGCTACACCGCACCTCGGTTCCGATCGCGCATGCTGGAGGGACCTATGACCCCAAGCCCCTATTCCCTATCCTGGCGGGCATCGTCGCCCCCAAATCAAGCTGGGCTGATGGCTTGGGGGAGCATTTCCTGAAGCACTTGCCTGCCGAGGAGTCGGAACAATTGGATTGTGGTTGCGCGCTAGATGACGGAGCGTTCGACAGTTTCGATGGCAAGCTCAAAGTCGTCAGATCTGAGGGCTCGCTCATCTACTTCCTGTTTCGCCTTCTTTCTCGTCTTCAATCGCTAGGCACGGTCCCGGCGATTGATTGGGAAGCTTACGCAGCAATCATAAATAAATAGGCACCATATCAGGACTTTAATTTCGACGACTCAATGCAGGTGGCCCTACGCGGGCTACCCACAGGACCACTTTTGCTTTCAATAGCCGCAACGAAATAGAAACATGAGTACCAATACCGAAACGAAACCGCGAAAAATCAAGCCATGCGAGTTGTTTTACACGGATAGCAGCGACCGGGCAGTGTCTGGAGGTGATCCCACTAAAGTCAAAGAAGACGCGGGCAGGTTCAGTCGCAAAGAGGAATACAAAATGGTTGATATGGTCAATCTAATCACATGGAAAAACGATAGCAACAGTCTTAACGGTCTGCTGTGAATCGCCCCTGATTTCGTAGAGATCTTGACCTTCCACTTCTGGCCGACAGTACCACGTGGCGATGGTCTAATGCCGGCGGTCAATAGCTGGCTCAGGATTTCGTTTCAGCATGACTGATTGGCCTGAGAACTATCGCGCCGTCAATCAATTCGAGACTTAGAGAATCACCGAAACCGACATCCATTCCTGCAAGGACGTCTTGCGGGAGCTCGACAATAACGTCCCCGGAGTCATCGCCGGGATCTTGGCATTTCACAATCGTCCGTCCTGATTCGCTCATGGGAAGTTTGCCTCACTCTTTAGCCACTGTTCTGCCGAATTCGATATATTAGGCTAAAGGGCATGCGATCGGCAGCTACCGGCCAAGAGCAGCCCTCCGAGTATCAATACGGTGGTCTGCCCCGATTATCTCTGTCTTTATATCTGCTCGGAAACTCTTGAAGGAAGCAAGAAAGGTATGCGACTACACAAATGGCTGCAAAACAACAGACTCACGGGGCTGGAGTTATTTTTGCTAGGGGGCTGCCATGGAAAGTAGAGAGCAGCTGTGTGAGCAAGCCCTCATTCGCATTCTCGATAGTCTCTATTCCGATGGGGATCAACAGCTAAGTTCATTTATAGTTACTATGCTAGGGAGGCCGGTAACGCCTGTTGTCTGCGCGACGCTCATTCCCGGTACGGGTCTCCTGTCAAATACGCCTGATAAAGGTCGTCAAACAGCATGTTGGTATGTTGCAGGAGCGCATCATCATCATCACAACGTTCCTTGGCCCCGAGCAGCATGAGTTTTAACCCTACTGCCTCTGGAACGGGGGGGCCTCCCACATCCAGGTAGTGAACTAGCTCCCCAATCTTGCTTAAACCCAGTTGAGTCTCAAGACTGAAACTCCTCAGCAGCACTTCAAAGGTGACCTTGTCATCAACATGGGTGAAGTTGGCTCCATCAAAATCATACCCTAGCGCATCTGGCGGGCACTGGTTTGGGTGTTCCAGCCACACGAAGCGAGCCTCGGGATCAATAAAGCGCTGGATCAACCAAGCCGATGCTAGCCGATCCACCCAGGGGCGGCGCCGCGTGGCCCAGCATCTTCCGATAAATGCAGAGCGATCAAGCAGTGGGATCTCGGCCTGGTTCGGCTGCGGCTCGTCAGGCACAAAGCAACGATTAAAGACGTTCTCCGCATCTGCCATGGCTGTGACGGCGTGCTCACTTTCTGCGCGTGGAAAGAAATCGATCTCCATAATGCTTTGCAAACGTCTCTGTAGCTGGGTCAATTGACGCTGTGCTTCTCGCTCCTCCAACTGAGGGCATGCCTGCTGCCAGTCAACCACCGCTGTTCTTAGGGCTTGAAAATCTGCCGCTCGATCAAAGAGCGAAGGCAAATCATCAATGCCATCTATGGCTGACTCCTCTAACTCAATCAGCAGCGCGTCACCTCCCAGCATCTTGATTTCGCTGGCCTGCTGCTCCAGGGCCTCTCTGCGGGAGGAGCTGGCAGGCAGCAAGTAAACGCCATCTCTGAGTACCGCCACACCTAAGCTACGAAGAGCGCGCCAAATCCTCATGCGAGGCGTTCCCGCCCGCCCGCTGAGGCGCATGATCAATATTAACCAGTGTTGCATGTGATCAGCCATAACGCCCTCTCGTTGTATTCATTACAATAACGTTATACATTCTACAAAAATCCCGCCATTATTAAAGAGTGCGCCATGCCCCCAAACATTGAATCGTCCCATCAGGTACCGTTTCGTGAGGCCGTCAGGGTCTGGTTACGAATTGCATTATTGAGCTTCGGCGGCCCAGCCGGTCAAATAGCAGTGATGCACCGCATCCTTGTCGAAGAAAAAAAATGGATTGGCGAGCGCCGTTTTCTCCACGCGCTCAACTACTGCATGATGCTACCGGGGCCAGAAGCGCAGCAGTTGGCTATTTATATCGGCTGGCTAATGCATCGCACCAAAGGTGGCTTGGTCGCGGGCAGTCTCTTCGTGCTACCGGGTTTTATCGCCATTCTAGCACTGAGCTATCTGTATGCAGTCCTGGGCAATGTTGGAGCTGTTGAAGGGCTCTTCTTTGGCTTGAAAGCGGCGGTACTGGCAGTGGTGCTTAACGCAGTTGTACGTATAGGCAAGCGAGCTCTGAAGAATTGGATAATGCTTGGCATCACCTCTGCGGCTTTTGTCGCCATCTTCCTTTTTAAGGTGGGGTTTCCACTCATTATTTTAACCGCAGCTCTTCTAGGTTATTGGGGCGGGAAGCGCGGCATGACTGCCTTTGAAGTGAGCGGTGGCCATGGAAGTGCTGACGAGTCAGTTCTTAGCGACCGAGACTCCATACTCGGGGAAGGACTCCCTGCACATGCAAACCCCAATCGCCAGTGGTCGCTACGCATGTCAGCCACCCTACTGCTGTTGTGGTTAACGCCGGTCGTGCTCCTGTTGGCAATGTTTGGTAGCGAGAATGTATTCAGCCAGATTGCTCTCTTTTTCAGCAAGATGGCGGTGGTGACCTTTGGGGGTGCATACGCGGTGTTGGGATACATAACCCAAGAGGCGGTGCAAAATTATGGATGGTTGGCACCGGGCGAAATGCTCGATGGCCTCGGCATGGCGGAGACGACCCCGGGCCCGTTAATTCAAGTGGTGCAGTTTGTCGGGTTCATGGGTGCTTATCGCGAGGCCACAGGCCTTGATCCCTTGGTAGCAGCGACGCTGGCTGCGCTGCTGACGACCTGGGTTACTTTCGTTCCTTGTTTCCTTTGGATATTTTTAGGGGCTCCGTATGTGGAGCGTCTACGCGATAATCGCGCACTGAGCTCCGCGCTGTCAGCCATTACCGCTGCGGTAGTCGGGGTTATCCTGAACTTAGCGATCTGGTTTGGGTTTCACGTTATTTTCGCTGAAGTAGGCGAATGGCGCTTTATGGGAGCGCGTGTGTTAACGCCAAACCTAGAATCCCTGGATGTACTGTCGTTGCTACTGGCTGTAGGCGCCATGGTCGCGATTTTTCATTTCAAAGTCGGCATGATCAAAGTGCTGGCAGGGTGTGCGATTCTTGGTGTTTTAGCTTCTCTTGTGGTTTTTTAGCCAGCGGTCGCGCTATTGACGTCAGATGCAGATGAACATTAACTCCAGGTCAGATTCCATGCAGAAGAAAACTAAGACCGCCAAGTCATTACGCAGTTTGAGAACGACGACTGAATATGGCCGCGCCTTTAGTTCGTCGACGTTCAAGGCTTAAGCTCGGCTGTCAAAAGCCCCCTTGAGCTCAAATAAACCATCCTAGCGTGACGGCTGCCAGCAGCAGGTAGCGGGCAGTCTTGGCCAGTGTGACGATCAACAGAAAGCTCCAGAAAGGTTCGCGCATAACGCCGGCGACCACGGTCAGTGGGTCGCCAATAATTGGCACCCAACTGAGCAGTAACGACCAGCGGCCAAAACGATGGTAAGCCTGCTGGGCTTTTTCCAGTTTGCGCTCGCTGACTGGAAACCAGCGTTTTTGTCGATAGCGCTCTATAGAGCGGCCCAGCAACCAGTTGACGGCGGAGCCAAGCACATTGCCAGTGGTTGCGACCGTCAATAATGCCCAGGCAGCGTAACGGTCTGTCAGCAACAGCCCGACCAGCACCGCTTCTGACTGCATCGGCAGTAGCGTGGCGGCACCGAATGCCGCAAGGAAAAGTCCAAGATAGCCGGAAAGCTCCAGCCACGCGTCAGGCATTGAGCCCGGTCCAGCCGTGAATGCCGATATATATACCCACCCCGATAATCAGTACGCTGGAAAAATAAGGGGCGCGGCGTGCCACCGTGCTGAGCCAAGGCCAACGATTGGATGCCTGCCGTGCGCCGATGGCGGCAGCGGCGCCGACGGTGACCAGCGTGATTGCCAAACCAATACTGAAGCACAACACCAGTACCGCTCCCAGCGTGACTTCCTTCACCTGCAGACAGAGCAGCAACACAGTAATCGCCGCCGGACAGGGGATCAAACCCCCAGTCAGCCCGAACAGAATGATCTGGCCGGTGCTGACATTGCCATTGCTGAAACGCGTGCGAATATCCTGGGCATGCGCTCGTTCGTGGGCATCCTGATAACCTTCCAGCGACAGCTCAAGCCCTCCAGCTTTGACATGATCATGATCATGGTTATGGGCATGTTCATGTTCATGTTCATGGTGATGCTGATGTGCACTAGCCGCCTCGAGCTGCCATGTTTGCTCGCCCTGCCAGGTGCGCCCCAGCATCCACAGGGCGATGAGAATAATGATGGCGGCGCTGGCAAGCTGGAAGTAGGGCTCGGTAGTGTCAGCGTCGAGATTCTGCCCCAGATACATGCCAAACATGGCCACTAACCAGACTACCGCCGTGTGAGAAATCGTCGCTGCGAAACCAAGCAGAACGGCCTGTTTTACCGTGCCGCGAATCGCCACGATAAACGCCGCCATCATGGTTTTGGAGTGTCCAGGCTCCAGGCCGTGCAGAGCGCCTAATAAAATGGCGGTGGGAAAATATAACCACGCCTGGGAGGCCCCCTGCTGCAGTAGTTCGGCGAAACTCGACATGGAAGAAACCCTGCTGGGAAAAGTCTTAGAGGTATTTGGTGATTTGCTTGAAATCTTCCAGTGGTGCACGTTCACCCCCGGAAAGCGCCTCTACCGTGTGCTCCAGACAGTGGTCAATATGGTCCTGAATAAGTGTTCGCTTGGCTTGGCAGACTGCCTTTTCTACCGCGTGCAACTGTTGTGCAATATCGACACAGGGGCGGCTGCTTTCAATCATGGTGATGATGCTACGTAGGTGACCCTCTGCCCGCTTCAATCTTTTGACGATATCGCCATGGCTTGAGTGCTGGTGCCCCTCTGCGTTTTCGCTCATGTATTGAGTCTCATGTCGGGATGGATTATGCTCGCATCCTATCCCCCTGGAGGGGATAAGGTCAATCCGTCGAATCAGCAAGACTCACGAGCCCCAGGCACCGGACCCTCTAGATATGCCCAGCAAGCCCATCAGCGCCAAGGTGATATTTGCCCTCGCTCTCGTCATATTGATGGCATGGGTCGGGCATAGCTCGGCATTAGTGAATGGCGCCAGCCCGCCCGCTCACGCGCATTCGCACGGTAACGACGCTCCCACCTGCACAATCTGTGCGGATCACTTCCATTCATCGCTGACTGCCGATCACGTGCACGAAACGCCGCACCTGAATATGCCTCTGGGCCTAAGCGCTCAATCGAAGAGTGCGGCGCTTCTGCGTGACGCCGGCAGTTTTGTGCCTGCAGCACCGATCTTTTTATTCAAACGGCCTCCCCGTCCTGATCTGGTGTGCTGACAACTCCGCCTCGCGGCTTTTAACCACCGTCATTCAGGACTAAATAATGCATTCTTTTCCAGGAAGTGATTCGGGCAGATTCCCTGTAGGCTCGAGTCGCCCGCTATTACTGTTTTTACTGTTCACCGCGCTGATGTTTATAGGTATGCCTGACGCATTTGCCCACGCTGTCGCCGAAGGCGACAAGGGCTACATTCAGGAAATCACTGGCGTGAACCTCATAGCCTTCATGTACCTCGGGGCCAAGCACATGGTCACCGGCTATGATCATCTGCTGTTTCTGCTGGGGGTGATTTTCTTCCTCTACCGCATGCAGCATATCGCTATTTATGTAAGCCTGTTTGCTGTTGGACACTCGCTCACCATGCTGCTGGGCGTGTACTTCAATATCGGTATCAACAGCTACATCATTGACGCGATCATCGGCCTTTCTGTGGTGTACAAGGCGCTGGATAACCTGGGCGCTTACCAACGCTGGTTTGGCTTTCAACCCAACACCAAAGCCGCCACCTTGATCTTTGGTTTGTTTCACGGCTTTGGCCTGTCGTCGAAGATTATCGAATACGACATCTCCCCGGATGGTCTGGTCCCGAACCTGCTTGCGTTCAACGTCGGCGTGGAAATGGGTCAGCTGATTGCCTTGGCCATGATCCTGATTGCAATGAGCTTCTGGCGTAAGACTGACGGCTTCTTCCGTCATGCCTACACCGCCAACGTAGCCATGATGGGCGCGGGATTTCTGCTTATTGGCTATCAGCTCACTGGCTACTTTATTGCTTGATTCTGGAGACATTTATGTACAACACCGATATGCCCTCACGCGCTGAACTACCCAGTAGCGCAAAACTGATTCGCTCTACCATCATCTCCGCCATCGTTGCATTGGTGCTTCTGGTGACCGTCGTCATGCCAGCCGAATACGCGATTGACCCGACGGGTGTAGGCCGTTTGTTGGGTTTGACTGAGATGGGCGAGATCAAACAGCAACTTGCCGATGAAGCCGCTGCTGATGAAGCCGCGCGGTTGACGGCGGTGCCTTCCGCTGCTGAAGAGCTCTCACCAGAGCCGACGGCCCCGGTTCAACAGACAGTTGCTGACCCTGAGCCACAGGCAGAGCCAATTGTCGCAACGCCTGCTCCAGCGCAGCCGGAATGGCAGGATGAGGTCCGCGTAGTGCTGACCCCTGGCGAAGGCACTGAGTACAAGCTGACTATGGAACAAGGTGCGATTGCCAGCTTTCATTGGGTATCAGAAGGCGGCCCCGTCAACTTCGACACCCACGGTGATGGCGGTGGCCAGTCTATCTCTTATGAGAAGGGCCGTGGCGTTACGGAGGATGAAGGCGATTTGACGGCCGCGTTCACGGGGAACCATGGCTGGTTTTTCCGTAACCGGAATAATGAGGATGTCACGTTGGTGCTTCGCACTCGTGGCAACTACGGTGAGTTAAAGCGGGCGATGTGAAGCGGAAGACCTGATTAGGTGCCGTCACGCCCAGGCCAGTCTCGAATTGAGGCTGGCTTGGTGTGGGGACCATAAACGTGTGCTTCTGGTAGATATTGAAACCTTCCTTCACACCTCTTGGACTGTTGTCCGCTTTTGGCCGAAAGCTGCCGATAATGGCAGTCCGCCTACGGCCAGGAGCAGCCGTCTGAAGGACGACTATGAGTAACCTCAATACTGCGATAGACGCAAGGGTAACCTTTGGTTATCTTCGAGGCTTGTGCGTCCTTACCGAGATCACGTCGTCGCTGCCCGCAGTACAGCAAGACTGCATGAACCGGAAAGGTGCGACGTCCTCATTGAGTGAGTTATTCATGATCTATCAGTGCAGCGGATGCAACAGAACAACTTTCGAAACAACCTGCCTTTGGTGTAACGCTTCGCAAGTCCCACCATCCGCTGAGCTGCATCCCCAGCAGCTCACGCCGCTAGACCCGTCTTTCTATCCGGATTTCCAATATCAGTCTAAAGGCTTGATTAAGGATTTTTTGGGAAAGAAGAAGGAGCAGGCGCAGCTCAACGAGCTTCTCAATAACGTGCTCCGGAAGTATGCACAACTCCAGCAGCCCTATTTTACAAATTTCATTCACACCACGCGTGAGACCAGCTCCGGCGGTTCCGACGTTGGAGTGCCTGGGCCCAGGCTTGATGGTGTGTATACGGAGCGTGAGCTGTTCCGAGAGGTCCTCATCCGTAAGGGATTTGACGAGCTGGAGGGGTTGCCATCATTGCTTGATAAACTGCTCCAGACCACCTCGTTCAATTCGGTTTATTTGGGCTTTTCACGGGAGCTGAGCAGGCATATCAGGGATGATTTGGCTGAGACCCTGCGCTCATGGATCGAGGACGCAGGAACGACGTTCCGCTCCGATTTGGCTCTGTTCTACTTCTACCTGTGGGAAAACGATATTTCCTTCCCTGACGTCCAATTCAATCCACAAGCTGCTTCCATCGCTGGTGTCCCCCTAATACCCTTGGCTGCATTCCAGAACGCGCTAAAATTCTGTGAAAGTATCTATTTTGACATCTTGGTGCAGCGCCTTGGCAGCCAACTCGAGCATTTCAATCCCAACCGATTCATCACCATGTACCTGGTCGATGCTATGGATGGTTTCCAGTTCGAAGTCTTCTTGGTTGAGATTTTCCAGACTATCGGTTTCGACGTTAAGGAAACCAAGAAAACTGCTGATCAAGGAGCTGACCTTTTTGTCACTCGATTTGGAAAGAATATGGTGATTCAGGCCAAGAATTACACGGGCTCGGTCGGCAATGCCGCCGTGCAACAGGCTATTTCAGCCAAAGCGTTTTACGGTTGTGATGAAGCCATGGTAGTCACCAATTCGTACTACACGAAGTCAGCTAAAGATCTCGCTGCGACCGCGGGCGTTAGGCTGGTGGATCGAGAAGGGCTTCAGAGCTATCTGGATGATTACAACCAGAAGCTGATCGAGGTGTTCCAGGCTGAGATTGAAGAAGCAGGATAACGGCCAGAAGCATCCTAAGATGACAGGTTACAACCGGCCAAAAGCGGACAGTCATGGCGTCTACGATACTATGCGCGACTCACACAGCACGTCCGCGAACGTCAGGGTAGGGGTAATTGGTGTCAGGTGAACATAACTCGTCTGATCGTCCGCCGTTAACAATTTTTCTGCCTTGATCCGCCTATCGGAAAGGCCATGCCAGCTGCCTGTTTGTCAGAAATTTTCATCTGAACCCAGTTTTGCCGGAAAGGCAGTCGCCCTGCTCAAGAAAACCAATGGTCGGCATGCCCTCGCCAAACAGTGTATTGGCGGCTATCAAGGCGTTGCCACTGTCTTGGACCGGCTATGAACCAGTGCGGCTAGCGGCTCAGCCTGACTCATGAACCAGCTTGTCAGACGGCACCAGGCCAAGGGGTTGGTACTGCACTCGCCCGCCTCGATGGCCTGTTTAACCGCATCCACATCCACCCGGTTCATATAGCCCACCGCATCGTCCATGCGCCCGGCAGTGCCAAAGCCACCCTCAAGCATTTCTGCCATGGCCTCTTCACGACTCCAGCCATCATAAACGATGCGGTACATGGCGCTGATCAGACCGGTGCGATTCTGGCCGTGCTTGCAGTGCACCAGCACACCACCCTGTTGCTCGCCCGCGCGAATGGCGCGCAAGACAGTAATGACCTGTGTGTCGGTGACGCGGTCTCCCCGCAAAGGGATATGAATACTGCGCATGGCATCGTCGCCGAGCCATATCGCATCACTTTGCTGATGAAGATTGATCACGGTGCGGATGCCCCGTTGGTGCAACTGCACAAGATCGTCAGTTTGCGGCACCGCACTTCGATAGAGTGAAGGGCTCAACGCATACAAGCGAAAGCCGGCATCCAGCGGAGTAGCCCAGGTTGTCGGTCGCGCCTGTTGTTCGCCCAGCATAGGCGGCGGGACATCAACATGGCTACTGCGTAGTACATCCGGACGCCATAGCGCCACGATGGCCAAAATGCACAGCGGTAACAACAACCAAGCCGCATAACGTAGCGGACGTTTAAACAGCGCCATGCTGAACATCTCCGTAAAGGCTTCTGGAGGCATCAACGCTCGGCGGTTGCCGTTGCAGCATCAGAGCCATCAAGCTGAGCGGTAGTGCCAGCCAAAGTCGGAAATTGAATGGTCTGGAAACCTGTATTTGCGCCCTCATCTCTGGCTGATCCGCGCTTTGGGTTCCATCAGGGCATGCCAGGCCAGCAAATCATGCCCGAAGGCATAGCTGGATCCCTCGTAGTAAGCAATGCTCCGCGCGATCAATGGATCGCTCTGGTCGGCCGTACTTTCAAGACTGTCACCCAAGGCGTCGTCGTGCAGACGCATCAATTGACGCGGGCTGAGAATCGCCAGATTCTCGCCATCAAATAGTCCCAGATGCTGATAATTGCCAATCAAGGCGCGCCCCGGCGCGGCATCCTCGCGCAGTACATTGCGGCCAAAGAAGGTCGAGGTGTAATCCATATTCAACAAACCGAGCAGCGTAGGAGCCAGGTCAATCTGACTGGTCAGAGTGGTCACCTCAGCTGGTTTTACCAACTGCGGCGCATAGATGAATAACGGAATGTGATAGCTGCTGACAGGCAGATCTTCCTTGCCGGCACTACCCGCCGTATGGTCCGCAATAAACACAAATACCGTGCTATTAAACCAGGGCTTCTGCCGCGCTGCCCGCAGGAACTCGCCGATAGCATAGTCCGTGTACTTTACAGCGCCTTCCCGACCACTGCCTGACGCAATATCGATACGGCCTTCCGGGTAACTGTAAGGTCGGTGATTGGAGGTCGTCATCAACTGCAGCAGGAACGGGCTGCCCTTGGCAAAGTCGGCATCAGCTACTTTCAGGGCCTGGGTATACAGGTCTTCATCACTCATGCCCCAGGCATTGGTAAAGGTCACTTCACTGTCTGGCACACTGGCCTGATCAACAGTGCGATAACCATTACCCTCAAAGAAAGCGTTCATGTTGTCGAAGTAGCCGCGCCCGCCATACATGAAGACGCTGTCATAACCCTTAGTGGTAAATTGCTGTCCCAGGCTGGCGAAACCGCTTTCGCGACCAACGCGCTTGACGATCGAGCGGCCTGGGGTTGGCGGGATCGACAGAGTAATTGCCTCCAGGCCTCGCGTGGTGCGGGTGCCGGTCGCGTACAGATTGCTGAAATACAGACTCTGCTGACGCAGCGCGTCCAGCTCAGGCGTTAACCCACGGGTATCGCCTTCACTACCGAGGTATTTGGCACTCAGGCTTTCGATGGTCACCAGAATCACGTTCATGGGCACCGGTTGGCCAGGGTTGTCGATAAGGCGGCGAATGCTCAGGGGATTGCTGTCCACAAACACCGCATTAGACTCACGCACTTCATCGCGCATGCGTTCGGCGACCTGCTTCAGTGGCAGCACAGGATAGAACTGTTCGTAATCCAGCTGATTGTTACGAAAGGCTGCAAAAAACTGATAAGGCCCATTGGCTGATAATTCGTGCTGGTAAGCGTTACCACCGCTGTTTCGCGGAAAATCCTGTCCCACCATGCTGACACTCAGCGCTAACAACAACGCCCAGCTGCCAAGGACCATACCCCGTTGGCGCCAGGACAACAGGGGTGCCACTGCAACACGGCGCATGGCACCACGCAGGCTCAGGGTGATAGCGACAGCAATCAACGCCAATACACCCAGCAGTGGATAAACCGGATAGGATTCGAGAATGTTGTTGAGCACTTCATCGGAGTACACCAGATAATCGACCGCGATGAAGTTGAAACGCACGCTAAACTCATCCCAGAACAGCCATTCGGATATCGCCGTGAACAGCATGATGAAAATGCTCAGGGTAAGTAAAAGCTGCAGCAGTCGCTGATTCCAGCGGCTTTGCCACACCCGCCTCGGACACAGCAACAGGTAAAGAGTCATTGGAGCCAGCGCGTACAGCAGAAAGACCAGATCATAGACGCCACCCTGGCCGTAAAGCGCCAAGGTGCTGACCAGGCCTAACTGTGCCTCATCGAGGTGAGTCGATAGCAACAGGGTGCGAGTCAGGATGAATATTGCCAGCCAGACCAGGGAAATAATGGCGAGATAACGTGCTTGCGCAAACTTGAACAGGTGCATTGTATGATCCGCATTGATGAGACTGGCGCAAGTGTGGGCATACTGCTGTCAGCAGCTCGTTAAGGCGCTGTGAAAAAAGTGTTAGTTACAGGTTCCAATTGATGAGGCCGATGGATGCGTATTCTGGTAATCGAAGACAATCGTGACATTCTGGCCAACGTGCTGGATTACCTGCAGGGCAAGGGCTACACGGTAGACTGCGCCCAGGACGGGCTGTCCGGCCTGCATCTGGCGGTCAGCGAGCATTACGATCTGATCGTGCTGGATATCATGCTGCCAGGCATCGACGGTTATCAGTTGTGTCAGCGTCTGCGCGACGATGCCCAGCGCGACACACCAATCATCATGCTGACCGCGCGCGACCAGCTGGACGACCGCCTCAAAGGCCTGAAAAGCGGCGCAGATGATTACCTGGTCAAGCCCTTTGCCCTGTCCGAACTGGTAGCGCGCATGGAAGCCATACTGCGGCGCAGCCAGGGCGGCGCCAGACATCGACTACAGGTAGCCGATCTCAGCTACGATTTGGATACCTTGCAGGTAACCCGTCAGGGCAAAGCACTCAAACTCAACCCGGTAGGTCTGAAGCTACTGGAGGTATTGATGCGCAAAAGCCCGGCTGTGGTTCGTCGCCCGGTATTGGAGGAAGCCCTGTGGGGCGAGGAGCTACCCGACAGCGACAGCCTGCGCAGTCATGTGCACCAGCTACGGCAAGTGATCGACAAACCCTTTGCCCGGCCCCTGCTGCACAACCTGCATGGCATGGGCTACTGTCTTGCCGAGCGCAGCAATGAAAACTAAGCAACCACTGGTTCGACGCATCATTATCGCATTTACCTTGATGACACTCATCGTCAGTGGCAGCTTCTCCCTGGGTATTGTGGGGATTGTGCATTTTATTGAAGAACACCTGGTTACCCAGCACATGGCGGAGGAGCTGGACAGTATTCTCCAGAAGGATCTGGCCCAGGGCCTGCCTCCCAGATTGGATGCCAAGACCCGACTGTATGCGTCGCACATACCTGGCTATGAAATCCCAGCGAACTTTATAGGCCTGGAGGAAGGGTTCGTCGAGATCGTCGATGAAACCGGTGACTATTACCTGTTCATCCTTGATACACCCCAACAACGTTTCATACTGGTGCAGGAACAAGCTGAATTCGAAGCACGCGAGAATGCACTCTTCACCGTCGTCTTTGCTGGCTTTATTCTCAGCGGTCTGGTGGCCTGGCTACTCGGCTGGATGATGGCACGTACCATCATAGCGCCTTTGGCACGCTTGGCTCAGCAGGTTCGTCATCGCGATCAACTACATACCTTGGCACCCAATCTTGCGCCAGACTATCCGGATGATGAAGTAGGTCATGTTGCCACCGCCTTTGATGAAACTCTCGGGCAGCTACGCAGCTCGCTGGAGCGCGAGCGCTTTTTTACCAGCGACGTCAGCCATGAGCTGCGTACCCCCCTGATGGTCATCGCTTCTTCCGCAGAGTTGCTTGAGACCGCTGAGCTGGATGAGCGCGAACACCGCCAGTTAAACCGCATAAAACGCGCCAGCGCAGAAATAAGCGAACTGGTCGAAACCTTCCTGTTGCTGGCCCGAGCCAACAGCAACCAGAATCCCATGAGTGGCAGCGCCACACTTGAGCAGGTTGCACGCGAGCAAGCGAAGCGCTGGGCCCCCCGCTTTGCTGAACAGGGCCTGGCCTTCCGTCTCATTACAGAGGAGCCCAACGAAATGCTTTTCCACGGGGGGTTTCTCAGCACCGTCATGTCCAATCTGATCCGCAACGCCCTGCATTACACCGCACAGGGCGAGGTACGTTTGCTGCTATCAGCCAACGGCTTCCGGGTAGAAGATAGTGGCCAAGGAGTACCCAGCGCGCAGCAGGACGAAATTTTCAAACCCTTCGTGCGCGGCTCAGGTGCCCGAGGCGAAGGATTGGGACTGGGGTTGTCTCTGGTCAAGCGGATCTGCACGTACCAGGGCTGGGAAGTGCGGATGTATTCTCTGCCTACCAAGGGTAGTTGCTTTGAAGTGATTCTGAAGTAGCTCGCTTTCACGAAATTTTGACACTCCTTTGACAAGCGCTTGACCGACCTTTGCATATTCTGGCCTGGATAAACCTATCCGAGAGCCCTGTAATGTCCAAAGCCAAAGCGATCAAGCTGGAATTTTCCGAGAAGTATGATCAGCAGCATGCCTATCAGTATCTGCAGAAACACCAGGCCGGGCTGGCTCGTCGTCTTTCGAACTGGCGCGATATGCAATTGGCGCGACGCGCACTGAAAGATGCCGGCGAGCCCAACCTGGTGCTTGATCTGCCCTGCGGTGCAGGAAGGTTCTGGCCGCTGCTGGCAGAAGCACCCAATCGCGTAATCCTGGCAGCCGACAACTCCGCCGACATGCTGGCAACAGCGATAGCCGGCCAGCCACCTGAAATAGTTGAAAGGGTCAAAACATTCCAGACCTCAGCCTTTGACATCGATCTGGGTGACAATTCGGTGGACAGCATTTTCTGCATGCGCCTGATCCATCACGTTGCCGACCCCGAACACCGTCTGGCCATGCTGCATGAACTTTGCCGAGTCACCCGCGACACGGTGATCATCTCCCTCTGGGTCGATGGCAATTACAAGGCCTGGAAGCGTAAACGGCTGGAGGCGCGCCGCACCGCCAGGGGCAGTCGTTCAGAGAACCAGAACCGCTTTCTGGTCAGCCGCGACACCATCGAGAGCGAGTTTCGTCAGGCCGGCTTCAGTATTCTCAATCACCATGATTTTCTTCCCGGTTACGCCATGTGGCGCGTCTATGTTCTGCGTAAGGTGCGCCCGTGAGTAGCGCATCCTGGCAGCCCAGCGGGCTGCTTTCCAGCTTCAGTCAATATGGCTTTGAGCACTGGTGGAGCATGGACGGTGAATGGGTCGAGGAGCAGAACCAGCGTCGCGGCGGTGAGAGTGGCGTCAAGCTGCTACCACCGCTGCAGCCCGGCCAACCCCCGCTTTACAGCAAGCGCCAGATCGGCCATCTGTTTCGTTCCTGGCGCCATCCATTTGGCCTGCCAACCGTATTGCGTGAAGAGCAGGCACTGATCGCCTGCGAGCAGTTGGGCGTCACTGTGCCCAAGCGAGTTTTCTGCGCCGCGCGAAAACAGCTAGGCCGGTGGCAGGCACTGCTGATCACCGAAGAGCTGAGTGGCTTTGTCAGCCTGGACCAATGGTATGCCGAGCACGCGCCCAAGCTGGACGAAAACAGCCGCAAAGCCGTGCTGCGCCGCCTCGCGCTGGTACTGCAAAGACTGCATCGCGGACGCAGACAGCACGGTTGTCTGTATAGCAAGCATGTTTACATCAGCCTGACTGCAAAGGTGCCGGAAGTGGCTCTGTTGGATCTGGAGAAAAGCCGCATCAGGCTCCTGCGTAGCAAGGCAATAAACCATGATCTTTCCCAACTCCGACGCCACCGTGGTGGCATGCCTGAGGCAGACTGGAATTATCTGCTGGAGTGTTATCACAACCCACAACTGGAATATCAGGTAGATACAGATGAAGCCTGATCCCGCATCCAGCAGCAACGCACTGGCGTTTAAAAGCCGTGGTGGTTTCGGCCGGGTATTCAAGGCAACGGGCTACTCAATAGCCGGTCTGCGGGCGGCCTTCACTGGAGAGGCTGCGTTCCGCCAGTTGCTGGCACTGAGCGCGGTACTGATTCCGCTGGCCGTCGTGCTGGACGTCAGCGCTATCGAGCGCGCCATACTGCTACTGGTGGTATTTGCGGCGCTGATCGTAGAACTGCTCAACTCGGCTATAGAAGCTGTAGTTGATCGTATTTCATTGGAACTGCATCCCCTATCCAAGCAGGCCAAGGATATGGGCAGCGCTGCGCAGCTTGTCTCGCTACTGATGATTCTTACCGTCTGGCTGGTGATATTGATCTAGCCGACAACGCCTGTTGCGTCCCCACCTGAATGGAAATCCCCAAATTCATGCGTACTTCTCCTGGTACCGCTGAGCTGCCTCGGTCGACCGTTGGCCTGCGTAGCCAATTACTCTTTGTGCTTTCGACACTGTTTGCGCTCACCCTGTTACTGACATGCCTGCGTGTGGCGCTGCTGACCTTCAACTGGGAGCTGGCCGCAGACGCATCCTGGAGGGATCTGGCCGAAGGCATCTACAACGGCCTGCGCTTTGACATGCGCGTGGTAATGATTGCAGGCGCACCGTTGATCCTGACTTTCCTCAGCTCCAGGCTCATGCAACTGCGCACGTTGCAGTGTATCTGGCTAACACTGGCAGCACTGTTGCTGAGTTTGTTGGGTGTGATAGAGCTCAATTTCTACCGAGAATTTCATCAGCGCCTGAACGCACTGGTGTTTCAATACCTGCAGGAAGATCCCACTACCGTGCTGCGCATGCTCTGGTACGGTTTTCCTGTAGTACGGCTGATGCTGGCCCTGGCGATTGTATCGCTACTGATGTACCGGCTTTTCCGCTGGCTTGACCGTCACACCCGCCAGCCAGCAGATGCCAACAGAATAAGAATGACCCAAAGAGGAGCGATGACGGCCCGGCTGGGCGTGCTGGTTCTATTGCTGCTCAGCGCTACCGTATTGGCCCGAGGCACGCTGCGCCAGGGTCCACCGCTGCGCTGGGGTGATGCCTTTACTACCGACTCGATGTTCGCCAACCAGCTGGGACTGACACCCTCCTTGACCCTCTATGGCGCAGCCAAAGCCCAGTACTCGGAGCACCGCGACAACGCCTGGGTCGACTTGATGCCTGCGGAGCAGGCGACTGGAATTACCCGACAGATGCTGCTCGGCGTACACGACCAATTGGTCGAACCTGAGCTGGCTCCGGTGCGCCGCGACTATCAACCGCCCGAGGACGCTACCCTGCCGATCCGCAACGTGGTCGTGATTCTGATGGAGAGCTTTGCGGGCTACTACACTGGCGCGCTCGGCTCCTCGCTGCAGATAACCCCCGAGTTCGACAAACTCAGCAAGCAAGGGTTGTTGTTTACCCGTCACTTCTCCAGCGGCACCCACACTCACCAGGGCATGTTCGCCACCATGGCGTGCTTTCCCAACCTGCCCGCGTTCGAATATCTGATGCAGGAGCCGGAGGGTGGCAATCAGTTTTCAGGCTTGCCTCAGCTGCTTGGCGCACGCGGTTTCAACGACTTGTACGTCTACAATGGCGACTTTGCCTGGGACAACCAGCGCGGCTTTTTCGGTAATCAGGGCATGACCCGATTCATCGGCCGCAATGACTACGTAAACCCGGTGGTGTCTGACCCCACCTGGGGTGTTTCTGACCAGGACATGTTTGATCGAGCCGTCATAGAGCTACGCCAGCTCGATCCCGATCGCCCCTTTTACGCACTGCTGCAGACCCTGTCGAACCACACGCCCTATGCTCTTCCCGATACCCTGCCCGTGGACGAGGTCACCGATCAGGGAAGTTATGCCAACGAGCACCTGAGCGCTATGCGCTATTCCGACTGGGCGTTGGGCCGCTTCTTCGAACAGATCAGGGATGAGCCGTACTACGACCAGACACTGTTCGTCATCGTCGGCGACCACGGCTTTGGGACTCCACAGCAGCTGACGGAACTGGATCTGCTGCGCTTCCACGTACCCTTGCTACTGATCGCTCCGGGCATGATCGAGCGCTTTGGCGAGCAGAATGACGTCGTCGGTACCCAAGTGGATATCGTACCCACCATCATGGGCCGACTGGGTGGCGCGGTTCGACACCAATGCTGGGGCCGCGACCTGCTTACCCTGCCAGCAGATGATCAGGGTATGGGTGTGATCAAGCCATCCGGTGGAGGCCAGACCGTGGGCATCATCCGCGGAGATAACGTACTGATTCAACCGCGCGACGAAGAACCCAGGCTTTACCAGTATCAGTTAGGCGCCGAGCCGAAGGCCATGCTGCAACCAGCGGTGCCAAAGCCAAAGCGCTTGCAAGAGGAGCTTGAGGCCTATGTGCAAGCTGCAACACAGGCCCTTTTAGACGATAAAGCAGGGGTTGAGGTATCGAAAAACCGAAGCGCAACTGAGGCGACGGTGCCCTAGCGAATGACTTCTATCAGGATCTGCCGCAGACCGGTCATCCTCCATAACGTGCAGGAAAAGCCATGAACACCAATGTTCCTCGTGAACCCTGGAATAAAGGCAAGCTAGTCGGGCAGAAAGCACCGCTTCGGCTCAGAGATATTTGGTCCATTCGAGTAAGGCTTCAGATTTCGGAGAAAACCCGAGATCTAGCTCTTTTCAATCTGGCCATCGACAGCAAGTTGCGGGCTTGTGATTTGACGAAGCTCAGGGTCCGCGACATAGCCCATGGTATGCAAGTGACGCCCCGGGCCATTGTGATGCAGCAGAAAACTCATCGGCCAGTCCAGTTTGAAATCACTGACCAAACCCGGGCTGCGCTTGAGGCCTGGATACATCAAGCCCAGCTGCGAAATGAGGATTTCCTGTTTCCGAGCAGGCTGCACAGGTCAGATCATCTCTCCACTAGACAATATGCTCGGATCGTCAAGGCTTGGGTAACTTCTATTGATCTTGATCCCGCCATGTACGGCACCCACACGCTTCGACGCACCAAAGCGTCACTGATCTACCGTAGGACCAAGAACCTAAGGGCAGTGCAGCTTTTACTCGGCCACACCAAGCTGGAAAGCACGGTTCGCTATCTGGGAATCGAAGTGGAAGACGCTCTTGATATGGCAGAGCATACTGAAGTTTGATCAGCAATAGCGGCGGCTAAAGCCAGGCCGGCGCTATCCCGCCAGAAGCCGCCGGTGAGGAGCGGCTGCTTTTGGCCGAAAGCCGCCTTACCGCCAGTAGACGGAGCGATAAAATCAAACGAGCCCTTTCGTTATCAGACCCAGGTCGCCTAATGCCCTAGACTGTACTTCTTGGAGCCACAGCTAGGGCCGTGCTTAAAGTGGTTTCATTTCCAAACAAACAGGAACGCCAGCCTCGACTTTCCGCTTTGGCTTGGAGGGGTAGAGCGCTCGCTCAGTACCGTCAGAATACTCAGCCACAATGAAACCTGCTTTAGAAACCACTACCGTCTGTCCAGAGCGTTTAGCTCTCGCATAGGCAGCTCTTGTAGCCTGGGCTGCCATTTTTGGGATACGGTCTTCAAGCTCCCGAATTTTTTCTTCGGACAAGTCTTCCTGTAAAGCAGGCATATTGACCCCATTTTGTCGGGTATCGATGAACTGGTTATTCACACGATAACCGGAAATCCGGCCCATCGCGATTTTCTTCGTGGGAAGGCGTAGTAGGGGCTTGACCATCATCTATCGGCCTTGGCTATTAACTCGCTGCCTTTGTTCGCAACATTGCCTACCTCTTTCCCCACCCGATACCACTTAAATGAATCGATCGACTCGCCATGGTATTTTGCCAAGTCTTCAGCACGCTCTGGCGCCAATCCCGTTTCCAGCCATTCATTGGCTACGTCTGGCGGTAGCACCACGGGCATACGATCGTGAATGTCTAATAAGCCCTGGTCGCTTGCCGTGGTGACGATGGCAAAGCCGTCCGCATCGCTGGTCTCATTGGGTCCCTGGGGAAAGTTACCTATGGCAGCAAGGAACATGGCCTCATCTGATCTGAGCTTGATGTAATAGGGCTGCTTTTCCTTCGTATTCGGATCCTTCACCCACTCGAACCAACCATCTGCGGGCACCAGGCACCGGCCGCTCTTCCAGGCGTTTGCCCAATAGCGGCTTGTGACGGCTGTTTCTAATCTGGCGTTGATAGCCGGTGGTCGCTTACCCGTACCGCGGGCCCAGTGGGGAGCGTAGCCCCAAGGAGTTGCTTGCATACGCAGACCTTGATCCCCAAGCAGTATTACCTGCACCAGGGTGGTGGGTGCGACGTTGTACCGGTCTATCAGTGTGTCGCTTGGCTCAAATGCGAGCGGGGCCTGGCTGTTGAGCCGTTCTAAATAGCGCACTTGGGCGCGGTATTGGGTGAAGCGTCCGCACATGATTAGTCCTTATTGGTGCCGGTTACATTTTTGTTTGACCGATATTTCGGAATTTCGTTTACTGTATGCATACACAGTATTTGTAAGGTCGCCGACATGAACAGCGTTACTATTCTAGGCCCCGTGGGCAGCTCCAGTATCGAGCTGCCCTTTTTTTCCTCCCGTGTTTCTGCCGGGTTCCCCAGTCCCGCCCACGATCACATGGAGCAGGCGCTATCGCTAGATGAACTGCTCGATATAGATGCTCCCCACACGTACCTAGTGCGCTCTGACGGGGACAGCATGAGGGGTGCAGGGATCTTCGATGGGGATGTGCTGGTTGTTAGCCGGGCCCTGACTGGACGGCACGGCGACATAGTGATTGCAGCAATCAATGGCGAGACCTTTGTTAAGCGTTTGTCTATTCGAGGGGAGGAGGTGGTGTTGTGTTCGGAGAACCCCAAGTATCCGCCGCGGTATGTACTGGAAGGCGATGAGCTCCTCATTTGGGGGGTTGTGACGGACAGCATTCGCAGGCACCGGTGCAATGGTTGATCAAGTGTTTGCGTTGATCGACTGCAACTCCTTCTATGCCAGCTGCGAAAGAGTTTTTCGCCCCGACCTGCAGCGGGTACCCATTGTTGTACTGAGCAACAATGACGGTTGCGTTATTGCCAGGTCTGCAGATGCAAAGCCATTCGTGAAAATGGGAGAGCCTTATCATCAGCTGCGTGACGTGCTGAGGCGGAATGGTGTATTGGCCTTTAGCTCGAACTATGCGTTGTATGGCGACATGAGTGAGAGGGTGATGTCGGTGATCGAGAGCATGGTACCGGCGCTTGAGGTCTATTCGATTGATGAAGCATTCGCAGATTTGACTGGCATAGACGACCGCGAGGGGCTGGGGCGCCAGATTCGTGGCCAGGTTCTCAAACTGACGGGCATACCGACGGGTGTGGGTATTGCTCCTACGAAAACCTTGGCCAAGCTGGCCAACGCTGCCGCGAAGAGATGGCAGAAGCATACCGGCGGTGTAGTCGATATCTGCTGCCCTGAGCGCAGTGAGAAGTTGCTGAGGGTTATGCCGGTGGGCGAGGTGTGGGGTGTAGGTCGGCGTATGAACGAGCACCTCACCGCTATGAACATTAAAACGGCCTGGGATCTCGCCCATGCCGATGCCTGGACGTTGCGCAAGCAATTCAGCATCGTAATTGAGAAAACCGCACGCGAGCTCCGGGGTACACCCTGCCTCGGGTTGGAAGAAGCAATGCCAGCAAAGCAGGAGATATGCAGCAGTCGTGCTTTTGGGGAGCGTCTATACGAAATTGAGCCGATCAGGGAAGCTGTTGCAACTTACGCGACGCGAGCCTGCGAGAAGCTCCGAGCCCAGGGCTCCTTGTGCAAGAGGGTGCGTGTGGCAATACGCACAGGCATGTTCAATCCGGATGAGGCGAAATTCGCCAGGGGCATTGTTTGTGAGCTTCCTTACCCCTCGGACGATACTCGACTGATAATTCGCGCTGCATTGCAGGGCCTAGAAGCTATCTTTCGTCCCGGACATGCCTACGCTAAAGCAGAAATCATGCTGCTGGATCTTAGACAGCAGGGGCAGTTCACGGATGATCTGTTTGCTGAGATTCAGCCAGTTGCCGCTGAGAAGGTGATGAGCGTACTGGACGATATAAATGGACGTTGGGGCAGGGGAACGTTAAGGCCTGCCAGGGTACCCTACCAGCCAGGTTGGGGAATGAAGCGGGAAATGAAGAGCCCTAGCTATACGACACGGTGGAATGAGCTTTGGGGGGCCAAATGCAGCTAGAGCTTCCAGCTCTCGCGGGCTTTGGAAGCGTATCCGTTAAAATCAGGTAGTCTTCAAGGAGCTTTGTGCGCAAGCATATATCTGACTCGTGATTGATGATGAACAGGTATTTTTTTAGATAATGTCTGCTCGGTTTGTGTTGTCGATTGAGAGCATGCAGGATAAAGTCTGATTGTTGCCTTCGCTTTAGCGAAGGAAAGGTAGCTGGCCTAAAACAGCGTCTTTTATGAGAATCTTTCTCAATATCTACGAAATGCCCTCCCGGGTAAAATCCCCCATAAACGTAAAGAATTTTTTGCTTTTTGGGGCTAAAATTAACGAAATATTTTACGGTTATTTCTTTTTTCTGAAGAAATTCGTTGTATTTCAACAGCTAAAGGGTGTCTCAATGGTTATCAGGTATGTACAACCGTTCTGACATAGAACTGGCCATCAAGCCCGGCATGTTTGAGGATGTATCATCCTCCGGCATGCCGGGTTTTATTTTGCCTTTTTTTTGGAATAGTTAATGTCTGAAATCTACTTCGTACGTCACGGTCAAGCCTCATTCGGCGCCAGCAATTACGACCAACTGTCTGAGTTGGGGCATCAGCAGGCGCGTCTGCTGGGCGAATATTTTCTTCAGCGGGGGATGCAATTTGACCGGGTTCTGACCGGCGACATGGTGCGCCACCGGGAAACTGCCGAGGGTATCTGCCTGGGGCTAGGGCTGCCGGCGACCACGTTCGAGGTATTTGCCGAGCTGAACGAGTTCGACTTCCACGCCATTTTGCAGGCCTATCTTGCGCAGTTTCCGGCTGAGGCGTTGCCGGAAAAGCCAGTGGTGGCGGACTTTTTCAAGCGTTTGAAAAAAGCGATTGTGCTCTGGTCGCAGGGCGATCTGCAGGGCGACTTGCCGGAAACCTGGGGAGCCTTCGAGCAACGTCTGCTGGATGTACGCCAGCACATCATGGCGCACTACAAGGGCCAGCGTGTGCTGGCGATCAGCTCCGGTGGCGCTATTGCCATGCTGGTACGGCAATTGATGCAGGCGCCGAGCGAAACCATGGTGGAACTGAACCTGCAAACGCGCAACACGGCACTGATTCACTGTGTCTTCAATCAGCATAATATGCGCTTGAGCAGTTTCAATAGCGTGCCGCATCTCGATAGCCTGGAAAGGCAGGGCCTGATCACCTACGCCTGAGCCGAGTTGAAACTGCTGCGTGACCTGAGCGGCCATAGGTTGCAGAATGCAGGCAAGAACAGTGGTTCAAGAGATAAGGTCAAGATATGCGAATGCGCATTTTGTTGTTAGGCGCAGACTCCTTGCTGGGGCAGGCGGTACTGCGCCTGGCGGCAGCAGAATTTATCGCCATCAATGCCGTTGAGCGTCCGGCGCAGGGCTGGCAGGCGGAGCAACTCAAGGGTTGGTTTGCCGAGTACCAGCCAGACGCGGTCATCAATCTGGCGTTTTATCACCAGCATTTCCAGCTGGGTTCCAATGATGGCAGTAATCTGGCTTTGCAGCGCAAGTTTGGTAAAGAGCTGATTGCCCTGAGCAAACAGGCCGATAGCCTGTTGTTTCTGCTTTCCAGTGCGCGGGTGTTCGATGGTTTGAAGACCACGGGCTATACCGAGAAGGATGCCACCGCGCCAGGCGATGCGCTGGGGCAACTGCATGTGGACCTGGAAAAGCAGCTCAAGGAAAACTGTCGGCGGCATATCATGCTGCGGCTTGGTTGGGTGCTCGACACCTCCGCCGATGGTCAATTGGTCAAGCTGCTGGATCAACTGCATAGCCCGGAGCCGCTGCAATTGGCGGAAGAGTGGCGGGGCAATCCAACTCCCGTGGGCGATGCTGCGCGGGTAATACTTGGCATCCTGAAGCAGTTGGACTGTACCGATGACCTGTACGGTACCTACCATTACGGCAGCAGTGAGGCGTCAAGCTGGATCAGTTTTGCCAAAAGCCTGGTCCAGGAGTTGATGGCCGCGAAACGGCTCGAGCATGTGCCGACGATCCGCTCCGTACCCTTCGACCAACAGCTTGATAGTGCCTGGGAGCCGCAGAATGCGGTGTTGTTGAGTCGCCGCCTGCTGATGACCTTCGGCATCAAGCCGCGGGCCTGGCGAACGCAGTTGCCTGAGCTGCTCAATCACTTGCCGATACTGGCTCAGGAAGAATAAGAAACGGCCGCTAAGCGGCCGTTTTCTTATGTGGCTGAGCGTTAGAACTTGTAGCCTAGCGCGAGCATGTAAACCCATGGGTCGATGTCTACCTTGACCTTGCCAGGCGCGCCGCTCAGACGGAAATTGGCCTCGGTGTCTATATCCACATGCCATACCGACGCATTGACCAGCAGCCTTTCGCTCAGTTGGTAATCAACCCCTGCCTCCAATGCCAAGCCCCAGGAATCATCCAGCGACAGGCCGGAAAAGCCTTGTTGCTCGCGCTCGGAGGTCAGGTCTTCGCTGAAAAAAGTCGTGTAGTTCAAGCCAGCGCCAACATAGGGCTGCCAGGCAGAACTGCTGGCCAGCGGAAAGTACTGCAGCGTCAGCGTCGGCGGCAGGTGTTTGATATCCGCCAGCTTGCCGTCCAGTCCAGGGGCGCCATTGACAGATACCGTATGCTGGAAGGGCGTGGCGGCGAGCAGGCCAATACCCAGTTGATCGGTCAGCATGTAGGTGCCGGTGATGCCTAGCTGAGTGTTGCTGTCCACGCCGGCTTTGAGCGGCGTGGCGACGCCATTGACCTGCACGTAACTGCTGCTGTCCTGCGGGTCTACCACGGCCACGCCGGCCCGTACGATGATGTCGCCAGCCTGGTGGGCATGGCTGGCAAAGGATGCACAGAGTAACGCAGGGGCCAGCAACAGGCCGGCGGAGGTTTTGAATAGTTTGAACGACATGGGTTATCTCCCTTTATGTGTTGACGGAAGGGACTCTAAACGCCTGGGTGATCAGCCTTATTGATCTGGAGCAAGAATTGCCAAATAGCCCTTGCGACAGTCTGCCGCAGCACTATTAAGGCTTGAACTCTCAGGCCAGGCAAATGATAATGCTTCTCTTTTGAATCGCCTGCTTGCCAGGCATACCTACTCCGGAGAATCTGGATGAGAGCGGTTTTGATACTGTTGGCGGTCATGCTGCCAGCGGCCGTATCGGCGCAGAACGCTACTGAGCGGGCGCTGGATGAAAGCGAAGCGATGGTGCGCGATGCCCAGGGCTCGCAACAGCGCATCGAGCAACTGGATGACGCCACCCGCGAAGCGCTGTTGCGCTATCGCCAGGCAGTGCAGCAGCGCGAGCAGTTGGGTGAATACAATACCCGGCTGGCTGACATGGTCGCCGCGCAGCAGGCGGAGCTGGAGAGCCTTGAGGCGCAGTTGAACAGCATTGAGGATACGCAGCGTGAACTCTTGCCGCTGATGCAGCGGATGCTCGATTCACTGGAGCAGTTTATCGCCCTGGATCTGCCCTTTCTGCCTGAGGAGCGTGCCGAGCGTATCGATCAGTTGCGCGACCTGATGCTGCGCTCGGACGTCAGTGTGGCGGAGAAATACCGCCGGCTGGTTGAGGCCTATCAGATTGAAAGCGACTACGGCCGTACGCTGGAAGCCTGGCGCGGTAGCCTGGAGCAGGGCGATAGCGTGCGGGTGGTCGACTACCTGCGGCTGGGCCGCGTGATGTTCTTCTATCAAAGCCTCGATGGCCGCGAACAGGGCTACTGGGATGCGCAAAACCAGGCCTGGGCGGCGTTGCCCAACGAGTATCGCCGGACCATGGAGCAAGGCATGCGCGTGGCTCGCCAGCAGCAGACGCCGGCGATGCTACGCCTGCCATTGCCGCCCATTACAGAACCGCAAAGCCAGCAGGGGAGCCAGCCATGAAGCATTTGATAATCGGCTTGTCGCTACTGTTGGTAATGCCGTTGAGTCACGCACAACCGGCGAATCTGGACGACCTGTTACGCAATATTCGCGAGGTGCGCAGTACTGAACAAAGCGCCATGCAGGAGCGCGAAGCGCGCTTTATTGCCGAGCGGGATCAGCAGCAACGGCGTATGCGCGAGGCCGAGCAGGCGCTGGCGCCGATCCAGGCGGAAGCCGACCGACTCAAGGTCGAGTTTGATCGACAGCAGACCGCTCTGGCTGAGGTCGAGGCCGAGCTTGAGCAGCGCAGCGGTAACTTGGGCGAACTCTTCGGAGTGGTGCGCCAGGCCGCCGGCGACACCCAGAGCCAGTGGCAGGATTCGCTGTTGAATATGCAGTTTCCCGAGCGCATGCAGACCTTGGAATCCCTGTCTGCCAGCCGCGGTATTCCCACCGTGGAGGCGTTGGAAAACTTCTGGTATCTGCTGCAGCAGGATATGACGGCCAGTGGCAAGGTCAGCCGTTTTGAGGCGCCGGTAGTGGGGCTTGATGGCCAGCAGCGCGAGTTGCCGGTGGTCAGTGTTGGGCCCTTTGTAGCACTGCAAGGCGAAGACTATCTGCTCTATCAAGCCGATACCGAACGTCTTTTAGTGGCGCCGCGGCAACCTGCGGGAAGTGGTCTGATCGATGATTTCATGCAGTCGCGTAGCGAGTTGGCCGACCTGCAAGTGGACCCGACCCGCGGCAATGTGATCCAGCAACTGCAGCAAACGCCCAGCCTCACCGAGCGCATACATCAGGGTGGTGTGGTCGGTTACGTGATTATCGTACTCGGTGTGCTCGGTCTGGTGCTGGCCCTATGGCGCCTTGGCTGGCTGCAGCGTACCAGCCGCAGGGTAGACCGGCAGGTCGCGGACCTGGATAACCTTAATCGGAATAACCCCCTGGGGCGCGTGCTGGGTGTGATCGGCAACCATCCGAAACTCGAGCAACTCGATACCCTGGAGCTCAAGCTGGACGAGGCCATTCTCAAGGAAACGCCGTCGCTGGAACGCTGGCAGGGGCTGATAAAACTGCTCGCGGCGGTCGCCCCGCTACTGGGTCTGTTGGGTACGGTCACCGGCATGATCGCGACCTTTCAGGCGATTACCCTGTTTGGCACCGGGGATCCAAAGCTGATGGCCGAGGGTATTTCCCAGGCGCTGGTCACTACCGTGCTGGGCCTGGTCGTGGCCATCCCGTTGTTGTTCATGCACAGCCTGGTGGCTGCACGCAGCAAGGCACTGATCCAGCTACTGGAGCAGCAGAGTGCCGGCTTGATAGCGCTGCACCTGGGCGGTGAGGAGCAGCGAGATGGCTGACGGGTTCTGGCTGCTCAGGGATTTTCTGGACAGCGGTGGCTGGGTGCTTTGGAGCATTCTGCTGGTTACCGTGCTGCTCTGGACCTTGATGCTGGAACGGCTCTGGTTCCTGGCCCGGGTGTTTCCTGGCGAATCGGTGCAGTTGCAGCAAAAGTGGCTGTCACGGGTTGACCGTACCAGCCAGGCCGCGCGGCATATACGCACGGCCTGGCTGTCACGCGCGCAACAGCATCTGACGCGCTTTTTGCCGATGGTGCGGGTATTGATTGCGGTGTGCCCGCTGCTTGGGCTGTTGGGCACAGTCAGCGGCATGATTGAAGTCTTCGATGTAATGGCGCTGAGCGGCAATGGTAATCCACGCGCGATGGCGGCGGGTGTGTCTCGCGCGACCGTGCCGACCATGGCCGGTATGGTCATTGCGATCAGTGGTTTGTTCTGTCTGGCGCGGCTGGATCAGCAATCTCGCCGAGCCTTGCAGCGGCTTAATGACCGACTGCGTTTTGAATAGGAAGTAGTCCATGCGAATGCGCAGGCACCACACGGGTAATGACGATGACGCCGGGATCGATATGACTCCGATGCTGGATATCGTTTTTATCATGTTGATTTTCTTTATTGTCACCAGCTCCTTTATCAAGGAGTCGGGGATTACCGTCGACAGTCCCTCGGCGGCGAGCGCCAGTGAGCAGCCCAAGGGCAATATCCTGGTCGCGGTCAGCGCCAATGGCGAAATCTGGATTGACCGGCAGCAGGTCGATGTACGCGCCCTGCGCGCGGCGGTGGAGCGTATGCGCGTGGACCAGCCTGATAGTTCGGTGGTGGTGCAGGCCGACCGCGAGTCGCGCAGCGGGCTGGTGATTCAGGTCATGGATCAGATCCGGTTGGCCGGGGTGCAGGATGTCGCCCTGGCCGCCACTGCCGGAGCAGAGGGCCGCTGATGCGTCTGGGCTTGAGTTTTGCTGCGGCCTTGCTGGTGGCGCTGGCGCTGTTCGCGCTGATGCTGGTGCTGGTCATGCCGCCCAGGGATAACGCTGATCCGGTCGAGGAGCTGGCGCGGGTCAGCTTTGTGCGGTCGGTCAGCGATACCCAGAGCGACAGCCGTGAGCGTCAACAGCGTGAGGCCCCGGATCGCCCGCAGCCGCCGGATCAGCCACCGGTTCAACCGACGCCGCCGCAACCGCAGGTCAGCGCCAGCATGGATCTGAATATCAGCGTGCCGAGTTTGCCCACGCAGATTCAGGTCAGTAGCGCGCCTTCGCTGGAAGGCCTGACCGCGGCCGAAGCTGCTCCTCAACCAGCTGCGCCCGCACCGGCTGCAGCGCCCTCGGTGTCCGAACCTTCCGTCTCTGAAGAAGTAACACCGTTGACCGATGTGCCGCCGAACTACCCGCAGCGTGCGCTGGCCTCCGGCATCGAGGGTGAAGTGACCTTGGCTTTCACCATTACCGCAGACGGCCGGGTTGATAATTTGCGTGTTACCGACGCCCAGCCGCCGGGTGTGTTTGATCGTGAGGCGCGCCGTGCTGCGAGTCGCTGGCGCTTTGCGCCGCGCCGGGAAAATGGCCAGGCGGTCGCGCGTGAGGCGACCAAAACCCTGTATTTCCGCCTGGATGGAGGCCGCTGATGCGTCGTTTACTCGCGGTAGTGTTGGTGGTGTGCTGCGCTGCGGTACAGGCGCAAACGATCAATCCGGCTGCCTTCAATGCACTGAATGACGCCCAGCAGGCTCAGCAGCGTGGTGACTTCGGCGTCGCCGGCACCCGCTTACAGCAAGCCTTGCAGCAAGCCGACGATGGCAGCATCGAGCAGGCATTGTTGGAGCAGCGTCTGGGTTATCTGGCCATTGCCCGCGATCGCAACGCGGAAGCCATCGACTGGCTGCGCAAGGCCTTGAGCCGCGAGCAACTGGATGCCACTGCGGCCAGTCAGGACCGGCGCAATCTGGCGCAACTGCTGGCCGGCGAAGGCCGCGCCCGGGAAGCCGTCAGCCTGCTGGAGGTCGAACTGGCGGCGGGCGCCTTGTCCAGGGAGAACCGGCGCTTGCTGGTGCAGCTGTATAACCAGTTGGAGCAGTACAGCAAGGCATTGCCGCTGGCGGAGCAGGTAGTACGCGAAGAACCTGGGGTGGACGCCGTCTGGTATCAACTGCTGGTCGGCATGAATTATCGCCAGCAGCGCTATCAAGCCGCAGAACGCTGGCTCAAGGTATTGTTGCAGCGTGAGCCTGGCAACGCTGAATACTGGCGGCAATTGGCGGGCGTGCAAAGCCTGGACAAGCGCCAGCGGGCGGCTGCGGGTACGCTGCGTCTGGCCTATGAAGGGGGCATTCGCTTTGCCGCCCAGGATCTGGATAATCTGGTCGCGCTGCAGGTCAACGCAGGCGCGCCCTGGCAGGCTGCACGGCTTCTGGAGGCCTTGCTTAGCCGGCAGTTGTTACCCGCCAATGCGGCGCGTCAGGAGCGCCTGGCACAGCTCTGGCAGCAGGCTCGGGATCATGAGCGCGCCAAGGCTGCCTGGACCGCGCTGGCGCGCAGCTCAGGCAGCGCTGCTCACTGGCTGCGGGTTGCCGCCATCCAGCTGGATCAGGGTGAGTGGGACGAGTTGCTCAGCAGTGTTGAACTGGCTCGGCCTGCGGCCAACGCCGAACAGCGGCGCATGCTGAATCAGTGGGCTGACTACGCGCGCCAAGCGCAGGAAGAAGGCTGACAAGGGCTTGCTAGCGCCTGCTACCGCCCGGCAGCCAGCCCAGTCAACAGCCAGGATTCAGTAGGTGTAGGGCTCAATGCTGGCTTCGGCAATCTTGTAGCCGGCATTGGCCAGATCGCTTTCCACCGCCTCCACCTGCATGGCGCCGGTAATCCAGAAGGGCTGGTACAGCGCTTCCAGCTTGATACCGGTTTCGCTTTGCACGTAGACGATCTGGTTGGAAGGCGGTGGCGGCACGTGAATGCAGGCGCCGAAGTACGGCACCAGCAGGAATTCGTTGACCACACCCTGTTCATTGATACCCAGCGGTACTATGTAGCCGGGTAGCTTGACCTCGCGCCCATCAAGCTCGGCCACCACCGGTGCGGCGGGCTCCATCTGCACCGCCGGATCACCAAACTCTTCATCGCTCAGGGTGTCGGCCAGCGCGGACAGGTCATGCGTTGGCTGCGGCATACCCATCATGTCGCGCGCCTCCGGGGGCACCAGATCGCCCCAGGTCAGCTCTTCAACCGCCAGCGCCGGCAAGGCGGTGACTGCCATCAGCGCCGCGCCGATCAGCGCGATACAAGTACGCATGAAATACCTCATCAGGTTCGAATCGACAGGCCATCGACCAGTGACTGGCGATAGGCGCGCCAGGCCGGCACGCTGCCCATCAGAATGCTGGCCAGTAGAATAGCGCCGAGCAGCGTCCATTCATACAACCCGGGCGGTGTAATGGCAATAAATAGCCCGTACTGCGAAAGTATCAGCGGTTGGCCAATCCACAGGCCCAGGTAGAGCAGGCCCAGCCCCAGGAGGATGCCGCCCAGTGCCAGGCTGGCAGCTTCGAGCAGCAGCAGCGCAAATATATGCCGCGGCCGCGCGCCCACCGAGCGCAGTATCGCCATCTCCCGGCGGCGTTCATTCAGGCTGCTGAGGATCGCCGTGAGCATACCCACCAGGCCGGTCAGGACCACGAAGATCGAGACGATGAACAGGGCTTTTTCTGCCATACCGAGCAGGCTCCAGAGTTCTTGCAGAGCAACGCCGGGTAACACCGCCTGCAGTGGTTCGCGGCTGTACTGATTAACGTCGCGTTGCACCGCAAAGGTGCTGATGCGGTTGTTCAGGCCGAGCAGTATCGCGGTGATCGCCTTGGGCGTCAGGTCCAGCTCGCGGGCTTCTTCTGCGCTGACAGCCGCAGAGCCTCGCGCGGGCATGCCCTGCTGCCAGTCCACGTGCAGGGCTTCCATGCCTTCCAGGCTGATATGAATGGTGCGGTCTACCGGTGTGCCGGTGCGGGCGAGGATGCCGCTGACCTGAAAGGGCTTGTCGGCGTGATCAACAAAACTGACCGCGCCGGTACCGTGCGCTAGGGTCAGTTCGGTGTTCAGCTCATAACCCAGCTCGCGGGCAATATCGGCGCCAATCACCGCATCGTAGAGATCATCAAAGCGCTCGCCGGCAGAGAAGCTCAGTGCTTGATTGCGGCCATATTGATAGTGATCGAAATAGCCCTGGCTGGTGCCCATGACCTTGAAGCCACGGTGCGAATCGCCCAGGGAAATGGGTATCGCCCAATCTACCCGAGGGTGGTCAGCGAAATGCTGATAGCTGTCCCAGCGCACGTTGTTGGTGGCATTGCCGATGCGAAATACCGAGTACAACAGCAACTGCACCGAGCCGGAGCGGGCGCCGACGATAAGGTCGGTGCCGGAAATAGTGCTGGCAAAACTGCTCCGCGCTTCGGTACGAACCTTTTCCACCGCCAGCAGCAGGGTGACGCTCAAGCCAATGGCAATCACCGTCAGCAGGGCTGAAAAACGCCGATTACCCAGGCTCTTGATGGCTAGTCGCAATAGATACATCAAAGCACCTCCACTGACTGGGCGGCCAGATTGATATCGCGTAGCGACAGCGCGCGGTCAAACAGCGGCTCCAATGACGCATCGTGGCTGACGAACAGCAGGCTGCTGCCGGCGGCAGTGCACTCGGCAAACAGCAATTTCAGGAAGGCCTCGCGGCTGTCCGCGTCCAGCGCCGAGGTCGGCTCATCGGCAATCACCAGTTCGGGGCTGCCGATCAATGCCCTGGCGGCCGCGACGCGCTGCTGTTGGCCGATGGACAGCTCGTTGACCGAGCGCTCCAGCAAGGCGTCGTCGGACAAGCCCAGACTATGCAGCAAGTGCAGTGCCGCGGATGGCAGGCTGTCGTGGCGCTGCAAGGCGCGGTCCCTGCGGACCCGGGAAAAGTGGCAGGGCAGGGTGACGTTTTCCACCACCGACAGGTACGGCAAGAGGTTGAACATCTGGAAGATGTAGCCGGTGTGATCGGCGCGAAACCGATCCCGGCGAGCAGCAGACATGTCAGCCATGTTCTTGCCCAGCAGGGTAATGCGTCCGCTGTCGGGCAGATACACCCCGCCCAGCAGACCGAGCAGTGTGGTCTTGCCACTGCCGGAAGGGCCCTTGAGGAAGATGCGCTCCCCGGCCATCAGCTGAAACTGCGGGATATTCAGTAGGGTAGGCTGTCCGGGCCAGGCGTAGGTTGCGCCTTCCAGATCAATGATAGAGGCATTCATGGCGTTAACTGGGCTCACGGAGGAACGACAAGCCTATCAGCGATAGGCCGGCACGCCTACCGGTTGCGGGCAGGCGTGGTGGAGGATGGCGCGTATCAGAAGCGGATCAGATTCTGCGCCGCAGTCAGTTCGCCGCCCTGTTGACCTTGTGGACCAATGGCCTGCAACAACAAGCGCTCGGTGCCGGGGAACGCGCTGAACAGGGCAACCTGAATCTGATCAAGTTCGGCTGGTTGCGTGCAGGTGAAATGGAAATGCGCCTGGATATCCGAATGCGCGTCTGCTGCTTCAGCGTGGTCATGATCATGACCGTGGTCGTCGGCCACCGCGTCGAACAGCGGGCTCTCCAGCTCAACTTCAGCAAGAGTGCAGCCGGCGGCGGCTGGGAATACAAACAGCTGCTCAGCGTAGGTCAGTTGCTCACGCAGGGCGATAACCTTGGCCTTGTCTGCCTCGGTTGTGGGCATATATTCGAAGCCCAGCAGGTTGTCGGCAGGTGAATCCAGTTCGATGGTCACTTCGTCACCATCGACCACCAGATTCAAGGAAGCGACGCCGTGCTCGTGAGCGCCAAGACTGCCGTGATCGTGATCGTGATCGTGATCGTGGGAGTGTTTCTCTTCGTGTTTGTGCTCGTCGTGACCATGGTCAGCATGATCGTGGGCGACACTGGCAAACGACAGGCTTGCCAGCAAGCTGCCAAGGATAAACGGGGTAGGGCGCATGGTAGGCCTCGCGAGATGAATAAAATAAGGTAAGGATAAATTTGATAGAACGTTATCTTATTACGTTTATTCGCGCGGGCCAAGCCCATGCTGATTGGCACCGGCTGAACCGGCGCCGATTTTATTGCAGCAATTGTCAGTAAAGGGCCTGGTAAAGCTTGCGGCGGTATTGGGTGGTTAGAGGGTGTGTGCTGCCGAGCAACTCGAATACCTGCAGCAAGGTGCGGCGCGGGGCATTGTCGGCGTAGCTGCGATCTTGCTGGAACAGGCTTATCAGGTGCGCCAGAGCAAGCTCGTAATCCTGATGGGCCAGCTTGATGATAGCCAGTTGAAAGGTCGCTTCGCTGTCATGAGGCGCGACTTGCAAGGTTTCAATCAGTTTTGATTCCGCAGGAAAAGTGCGTGCCTGGCGCAGAAAGCCCAGCTCGGCGCGCAAGCTCTTGATTGCCGCGCTGTGTTTTTCGCCTTCGCTTATCTCTTCCAGGACTTGCTCCGCTTCATCGAGTTGGTCATCCAGGCCCAGTGCGCGTACCAGTAACAGGCGCAGGTCGTCAGTAGGTTCGCTGGTCATGCCTTGTTGCAGAAGCGTAATGGCCGGTTTGGGGTTGCCGCCTGCCAACAGGGCGTGGGCCTGCTCGGTTATATCGGTTGTAGCGTCTTCCGGCTGTTCAGCCGCCGGCAGGCTGACATGCGGCTCAAGCAGAGCGCGAATGGCGCTTTCCGGCTGAATGCCAGCAAACCCGTCAACGGGTTGGCCGTCCTTGAACAGCACCACTGTGGGCAGGCTGCGAATACCAAAGCGTTCGCTCAGGCCGGCCTGTTCATCGCAGTTCACCTTGGCCAGCAGCAGTTCGCCGGAAAACTCTTCGGTAATTTTGGCCAGCATCGGCATAAGCGCCTTGCAGGGTGCGCACCATTCGGCCCAGAAATCCACCAGCACCGGCTTATGGAAGGAGTTCTCCAGCACGTAGCGGTCGAAGGTGTCTTCGGTCACATCGAAAATATAGGCTGACTGGCTCATGGCTTGTCCGTCAAAGGAATAATCAGGCGATAGTGGGGTTGGCAGTTGCTTAAATCAAGGCTGAGTAGCGGCGTACAAGGCTACCTCTCGGAATGCCAGGGGTTCACCCAGATCGGGCCAGGTCTGGCCCTGCAATGTGGCTAGCCGCGTATAGCGTGAATGTTGCAGGTCCCGCACCCGGGAATCGGCCAGAATGACCTGGGGTGCGCGCTGGCAGAAATGCTCGAGAAACACGTGATTGTCGCTGTCGTACAGTACGTCCGCAGCGATGACCAGGTCGATCTCGCCAGTCACGGCAAAGTAATCCGGGGCCAGGGTCAGGGGCACGCCGTTCAGCTGTGCATTCAGAGCGCTGGCCATTTGCGCCTGGAGGTCAAGATCACAGGCAATGCTTTGACGCGCACCGGCCATGGCGCAGGCAATGGCGACAATGCCTGAGCCACTGCCAAAATCCAGTACCCGTTTGCCGCGGACCTGTTGCGGGTTATCAAGTACCCAGCGGGCCAGAGCCAGGCCGCTGCCCCAGCAAAAGCTCCAATAGGGTGGCTGCTCGAGTAGTTGTCGTGTTTCCTCGCTGCTGAAGGCGCGATTCAGGTTGGCCGGATCAAGCAGCCAGAGCTGCAGTTCCGGCAAGCCCGGCAGCCGGGTGGTTATCAGCTGGGCATCAGATAGAACCTGATGCAGGTCGGCGTTCAGGGCGGCGAGCGTCATGGGGTAGTCCGCAGTGGCAGGTGGGCTATTGTAACGTCGGGGCTGGCCTGGGCGCAGCCGCTCAAGCTTGCAAAGTGGCGCGCAGACGGCTGTGCAGGAACTCGATCAGGGTGCGTGTCGCCAGGGTTGGGTAGAGGTTGGGTGCGGTCAGCAGATACAGGTGATCGCCCCAGGCGCTGACGCGCACGCGCTGGTCGGGTAGCAGCCGTAACAGCTCGCCGCTATCCAGTTCCTGCTGCACGCTGTAGAGCGGCAGCAGGGCGCAGCCAATCCCATTCACTGCCGCCCGTTTAAGGAACAACATGTCTTCGGTTTGCAGGCGCGGGCGAAGCGTTAGTTTGCGGGTTTCTCGGCCGTCGAACAGCTCCAGCGACAGGCGCTGGTCCGGCACATTGACGCTGACCATATGCAATTGCAGCAAATCCTCTGGCTGCTGTGGCGTGCCATGCGCGTGCAGATAAGCCGGGCTGGCGCAAAGTGCCCAGTCAACCGGACCCAGATCGCGCGCCACCAGGGTGTCGGGCGGGGTTGAGGTAACACGGATGGCAACGTCGATTTCAGCAGCCACCAGATCGAAAATACGGTTGCTGAACGTCAGCTGTAGGCTCACCTCAGGGTAGAGGCCGACAAACTCCAGCAAAAGCGGGCCGACTACTTGCTGCCCCAGGGCAACCGGCACGCTGAGTCTGATATGCCCGCGCAGATTTTTGCCCAGGTCGTCCACCGTAGCTTGCAGCGCATTCAGCTCCTGAATGATGCGTGCAGCATGCTCGTACAGCGCCCACCCTATCTGGGTGGGTTCAACCCGGCGCGTGCTGCGCCGGAACAGCTGCACCTGAATGCTCTGTTCCAAAGCCTTGAGCCTGCGGCTGACGTGCGAGCGCGAGGTGCCAAGACGGCGCGCGGCGTTGCTCATGCTGCCGGCTTCGACAATGGCGCAGAGAAACTGCAGGGTTTTGATATCCACCTATTGTTGCCTATTTGTAAACAGTTTGGGCTGGTTGGCGGATATTGTAGATCAACCAGCCAGCTTCTATAGTCCAGGCACGTAAAATTCCGCAGCACCCCTGACTTGGTCCAAGGAGAACAACAATGAGTCTTCCCCGCGTTCTGCAAAACTCACTCAAACTGCCGGTGATCTGCTCGCCGCTGTTTATCATCTCCAACCCTGACCTGGTGATTGCCCAGTGCAAGGCCGGCGTGGTCGGCTCGTTCCCGGCGCTCAATGCCCGGCCCGCCGAGGAGCTGGAAGTATGGCTGCAGCGCATTACCAGCGAGCTGGCCGAGTACCAGGCGGCCAATCCGGAGGCGGTGGTAGCACCCTTTGCGGTCAATCAGATAGTACACAGCAGCAATGATCGCCTACAGCACGATGTAGAAATGTGTGTGAAGTACAAGGTGCCTATCATCATCACCAGTTTGCGCGCACCTGATGACGTAGTTGGCCCGATCCACAGCTATGGCGGCCTGGTCTTTCACGATGTGATCAACGTCAAGCATGCGCGCAAAGCCATTGAGGCGGGCGTCGACGGACTGATTCTGGTCTGCGCTGGCGCTGGCGGCCATGCCGGGCAGCTCAGCCCCTTTGCGCTGGTGTCTGAAATTCGCGCTTTCTACGATGGCCCGATCATCCTTTCCGGTGCCATCAGCAAGGGCGAACAGATTCTGGCTGCGCAGGCCATGGGCGCCGATCTGGCGTATATGGGGACCCGTTTCATTGCTACCAAGGAAGCCAATGCCGACGCTGCCTACAAGCAGATGCTGGTGGATACCAGTGCCGATGACATCGTCTACAGCAACCTGTTCACCGGGGTGCACGGCAACTATCTCAAGCCCAGCATCCAGAACGCCGGGATGGACCCGAACAACCTGCCTGAAGGCGACAAGAGCAGCATGAAGTTCGGCTCTGGCGGCAGTAACAAAAGCAAGGCCTGGCGCGATATCTGGGGCGCTGGCCAGGGCGTGGGTAGCATCGCCGCGATCACCAGCACAGCGGACGCTGTTCGCCAGTTGGAAGAGGAATACGCCAGTGCCCGTGCGCGTATGCAGCAGATCGCCAGCCCCTACGGTGAGCAGTCGTGACCGCGCAACTGATCTGCGGTGATCTGCAGCGCAGTGGTGAGCAGGTTGCGCAGCGCGCCTTGCAAATGGCGGGCGGTCTGGCGCGGCTGGGGGTTGAAGATGGTGACGTGATCGCGGTGATGCTGCGCAACGGTCCAGCCTTTATCGACGCCATCCAGAGCTGCCAGACCGCCGGCTGCTTCTACTGCCCGGTCAACTGGCATTTCAAGGCTGATGAAGTGGCTTTTCTGTTGCAGGATTCGGCAGCCAAGGTGTTTCTGGTTGAAGCTGATCTGCTGGATGATCTGATAGGCATTATCCCTGACGGGGTGGTGGTATTGGTCAATGGCGGTGATGGCGTCGTGCGCACCGGTCACCTGGATTACGAAGCCTGGCTGGCCGAACAGCCACCTTACAGCGGTGAGCCACGCACGCCACGTGCGCATATGGCCTACACCTCCGGCACTACTGGGCGACCAAAGGGCGTCAAGCGCATTGCGCCGCCAGTAGAAGAGCGGGAAGCCATGGCCGCAGCCATGCGCGAGTTGTCGCGCGCCGCCTGGGGCATCGAGCCTGGTGTACGCACGTTGGTGTCGGCGCCTCTCTATCACAGCGCCCCCAGCTCCTTTGCCCAGCAGTCGATTTTGCAGGCGGAGTTGATGGTGGTGATGCCGCGCTTTGACGCCGAGCAGACGCTGGCGCTGATTGAGCAATACCGCATTGATACGGTGTTTCTGGTCCCGATCATGTACGTGCGGCTGTTGCGGCTGCCAGAGGAAATCAAGGCAAAGTACGATCTGTCCTCGGTGCGTTTTGTTGCCTCTACCGGCGCGCCTTGCGCCCCTGATGTAAAGCTGGCGATGCTCGACTGGTGGGGGCCGGTGATCTATGAGACCTACGCCTCCAGCGAAACCGGCATGATCACCATCCAGGATCCGGTATCTGCGCGCCTAAAGCCGGGCAGTGTGGGCCTGCCGATTGGCCAGACGCGTATTCGCATTATCGATGAGCAGGGTAATGACTGTGCGCTGGGCGAGCCGGGCGTGATCTATGTGCGCCAGCCGGCCGTACCGGATTTTACCTATCTGAACAACGACGAGGCCCGTGCCAAGGCCGGGTTGGACGATCTCGCGACCGTGGGTGACATTGGCTACCTTGATGAGGACGGCTACCTGTTCATCTGCGACCGCAAGTCAGACATGGTCATTTCCGGCGGGGTCAACATCTACCCGGCAGAAATAGAGCACCAGTTGATCACCCTGCCAGGGGTTTTGGACTGCGCAGTGTTCGGGGTGCCGGACGCCGAATATGGCGAATCCCTGGTAGCGGTAGTCGCCACAACCGATCCAGCCTTGAGCGAAGAGCGGATAAAAGACGTCATTCGCCAGCGCATGGCCGCTTACAAGACCCCGCGGCAAGTCCACCTGGTTGCCAGTCTGCCACGTGACGACAACGGCAAAGTAGCCAAGCGCAAGCTCAAGGATGCCTACTCCAGCACGGTGGCTGGCTGACTTTGCTGAAGTAGCGGCTGCGTAGATACATAAAGGCCACAAACCCCGGGTGCGCAGGTCATTTAACCCCGGCGCACATCGGAGTAAGATGTGCCGCGCATGCCCAACAGGAAGTCTGCTATGCATTGTCCCTTCTGTGGTGCCAATGACACTAAAGTAATCGATTCGCGGTTGGTAGCCGAAGGTGACCAGGTGCGCCGTCGGCGCGAATGTCTGGCCTGCCAGGAACGCTTCACTACCTTTGAAACCGCTGAACTGGTGTTGCCGCGCCTGATCAAGGGCGACGACCGTCGCCAGCCCTTTGATGAAGACAAGCTGCGCGCCGGCATGCTACGGGCACTGGAAAAGCGCCCGGTGAGTGTCGAGCAGATCGAGGCCGCCATCGGCCATATCAAGCATCGCCTGCGCGCCACCGGTGAGCGTGAGGTCAAGGCGATGGTGGTTGGCGAGATGGTCATGAACGAGCTCAAACAGCTGGACGAAGTAGCCTATATACGCTTTGCCTCGGTGTACCGCCGCTTCCAGGATCTGAATCAGTTCCGCGAGGAAATCGAGCGCCTCTCACGGCGTGACAAGGATGAATCGGATGTCTGAGCAGGCGATCCTCGACAGCCGCATGATGGCCCGCGCGCTCCAACTGGCTTACAAAGGGCTGTATACCACTGAACCCAACCCGCGCGTTGGCTGCGTGTTGGTGCTGGAAGGCGAGGTGGTTGGCGAGGGCTGGCATGTTCGGGCCGGTGAAGGGCATGCGGAGGTCAATGCGTTGGCCCAGGCTGGTTCGCGCGCGCGCGGTGCCACCGCCTATGTCACCCTGGAGCCCTGCAGCCATATTGGCAAGACGCCGCCTTGCGCTGAAGCCTTGATCGAGGCTGGTGTGGCGCGTGTTGTGGCGGCCATGCAGGACCCTAATCCGCTGGTGTCCGGACAAGGCCTGGCGCGTTTGCGCGAGGCAGGCATCGAGGTTGAATGCGGCCTGCTGGAAGTCGAGGCGCGGGCGCTTAACCCGGGCTTTATCAAACGTATGCAAACCGGCATGCCGTTCGTGCGGATCAAATTGGCCATGAGTCTGGACGGTCGCACGGCCATGGCCAGTGGTGAAAGTCAGTGGATTACCGGCCCGGATGCCCGCGCCGATGTGCAGCGTTTGCGAGCACGCAGTGGTGCAGTAATCAGTGGCGCCGACGCGGTACTGCAGGATGATTCTGCGTTGACGGTGCGCGCAGCAGAGTTGGGTCTACCCGAGGCAGAAGCCGCCGCGGCCGCCGCGCGGCAGCCATTGCGGGTGTTGGTTGACGGTCGCTTGCGCGTGCCCCTGGAAAACCGTCTGTTCCGCGAAGCCGGGCCGCTGCTGGTGGCCTGCCGGCTATTGCGTGGTCGCGTGCAGGGCTATGTGTTTGCTGGCGCTGAGTTGTTGACCCTGCCGGATGCCGCCCAGGAGCACGTGGATCTCAAAGCGCTGTTGCAGGAACTGGCGAAAAGAGGCTGCAATGAAGTGCTGGTCGAGTCGGGTGCGTCCCTGGCGGGCGCTTTCCTGAATGCCGGGCTGGTAGATGAAATAGTGGTGTATATGGCGCCAAGGCTGCTGGGCAGCCGGGCGCGACCCTTGTTGGAATTGCCCTTCGATAATATGGCTGAAGCCATGCAACTCGATGTGACTGACATGCGGGTTGTCGGCCGTGATTGGCGAATCACGGCGCGACCGGTTTTCCCTTCCTGAGAGTGTTTCATCATGCAAATGGCAGTTCAGTGGTTGCTGGTCCTGATGGCAATAGCGGCTTTTCTGGGTGTGGTGCTTGAAGAGCTGATTCACGTCAACAAAGCCAAGGTCGTGCTGTTTTTTGGCGCCCTGGCCTGGATGCTGTTGTTTATCGCCGCCCCCGACGAGGCGTTCCGCAGCGAGGTAAATGAAGCGCTGACGGAAAACATTACCGATATCGCCAGCCTCTGGCTGTTCCTGCTGGCGACCATGACCTTTGTTGCTTATCTGAACAAGAAGGGTCTGATTGAAAACATCATCTACAGCATTCTTCCCGGTCAGATCACCGAGCGAAAGCTGCTATTTCTGACCGGTGTATTCTGCTTCGTGTTTTCGTCGATTGCCGACAACATCACTGCAACGCTGGTCTCGGTGGCGCTGGTGCTCAGCCTCAAGCTCGAACTGCGTAAAACCCTGAGGTTTGCCACGCTGGTCGTGTTTGCGGTGAACTCCGGTGGTGTGGCGATGATTACTGGTGACGTTACCACCCTGATGATCTTCCTTGCCGACAAAGTGGAAATTACCCATTTGTTGTTGCTGGCGCTGCCGGCTTTTATGGCAGTGATGTTATTGGCAGCACTGCTGTCGGTGGGCCTGAGTGGCGAGGTGGTGATCGAGAAAGGCACGCTGCAGCCCGTGCGCGGTGTTGACCAAGTCATAGGGCTGGTCTTTCTGCTGACCATTGTCGGTACCATTCTGGGCAGCCTGCTGTACTCGATTCCGCCTGTGCTGACCTTCCTCACCGGGCTGGCGCTGATGTTTTTGATTGCACGGTTTTTCAACGAAGATATCGAGAATGATCCGATTCTTGAGTATGTGCGGGCTATCGAATTCGAGACATTGCTGTTCTTCCTGGGTGTGCTGCTGCTGGTCGGCATGTTGCAGTTCATCGGCGTCCTGCAAGGCCTGACTGCCCTGTATGACGTGGTTCCGGTGATGCTCGCCAACTTCCTGATGGGCATGTTGTCGGCGTTGATCGACAACGTTCCATTGACGGCTGCGCTGTTGAAATCCGACCTGCAAATGGGCACTGCCGAGTGGATGGGGCTGACTTATGCTGTCGGAGTAGGGGGTTCATTGCTTATAATCGGGTCCGCTGCGGGCATTGTTGCTATGAGCAAACTGCCCGGCCTGACCTTTATGACGTACATGCGCAGTTTCGGCCTGCTGTTTATCTCCTTCACTTTCGGCTTCTTGGCGGTGTATGGGGTGGGGCTGCTGGTCAGCTGAATCATTCTTTTCACGTTAGCGGGACGTACAGATGTTTACAGGCATTATTGAAGCGGTCGGTCATATTCAGAGCATGCAGCCACGCGGTGGCGATGTGCGCCTGTACGTCAAGACCGGCAAGCTGAGTCTGGATGACGTCAAGCTGGGCGACAGCATTGCGGTCAATGGCGTCTGCCTGACCGCAGTGGAACTGCCGGGTGACGGCTTCTGGGCGGATGTGAGCCAGGAGACCATCCGCCGTACAGCGCTGTCGCGGCTCAAGGAAGGCAGCAAGGTCAACCTGGAAAAAGCGCTGACGCCGTCATCGCGGCTCGGCGGGCATCTAGTCAGCGGCCATGTAGATGGCGTTGGTAAAGTGCTGTCCATGAACGAGGACGCCCGCTCCTGGCATTTCCGTATCGAGGCGCCAGCCGGCCTGGCGCGCTATATCGCCGAGAAGGGTTCGATTACCGTCGATGGCATCAGCCTGACCGTCAACCGTGTTGATGGCGCTGTGTTCGATCTGAATATCGTGCCGCACACCATGCAGGAAACCGTCATGGGCGACTACCAGGTCGGCAGCCCGCTGAACCTGGAGGTCGACCTGATCGCGCGCTATCTGGAGCGCCTGCTGATGGGTGACAAAGCCGCCGAGTCCAGCGCTGGCAGCAGCACGCTAAGCATGTCCTTTCTGGCCGAAAACGGCTACCTGAAGTCCTGATCAACGAGCCCGGGAGGGCCGTATGAAACTTAATACAATTGAAGAACTGCTGGAAGATATACGCGCCGGCAAGATGGTCATCCTCATGGATGACGAAGATCGCGAGAACGAAGGTGATCTGATCATGGCCGCGCAGGCCTGCCAGGCCGAACACATCAACTTCATGGCCCGTTACGGCCGTGGCCTGATTTGCATGCCGATGAGCCTGGAACACTGTGAGCGGCTGAAGTTGCCGCTGATGGTGCAGCGCAACAATTCCGGGTTCGGCACCAAGTTCACCGTGTCGATCGAAGCCGCGGTTGGCGTCAGCACCGGTATTTCCGCCGGTGACCGGGCGCGCACCGTACAGGCGGCAGCAGCGCCTGGCGCAGTAGCGGATGACATCGTCAGCCCCGGGCATATCTTCCCGTTGATGGCTCAGCCTGGTGGCGTGCTGGCGCGAGCCGGCCATACCGAGGCGGCCTGTGATCTGGCGCGCATGGGCGGTTTTGGTGAGTCGGGGGTGATCTGCGAGATCATGAATGACGACGGCAGCATGTCGCGTCGCCCGGAGCTGGAGGCTTTTGCTGAACAGCACAACCTGAAAATCGGCACCATCGCCGACCTGATCCACTACCGCTTACTCAATGAGCGCACCGTCAAGCGCATCTCCGAGCAGCCTCTGGAAACCGAGTTGGGCACCTTCAATCTGGTGACCTACCGCGACAGCCTGGAAGGCGCCGTGCATCTGGCACTGACCCTGGGCAAGCTGGAGCCCGAAGAGCCGACTCTGGTTCGGGTACATAACATGGATCCCTTGCGTGACCTGTTCATGGTCAAGCAACCAGAGCGCTGGAGTCTGCGTGCGGCCATGGCCAAGCTGGCAGAAGAAGGCCATGGTGTTGTGCTGCTGCTGGGCAATCAGATGGGCTCGGATGAGCTGCTGCACCACGTCAACCAGTTGGCCGGTACCGACACCCCGGAGCGTCAGCCCACGACCTACAACACGGTAGGTGCCGGTTCGCAGATTCTGCGTGACCTGGGTGTGCGCAAGATGCGCCTGCTGTCCAAGCCGATGAAGTTCAATGCCATATCCGGCTTTGATCTGGAAGTAGTAGAATACCTGCCCTGCGAATAAATACACCCGATCCACGACTGCGCCCGGTGCGCAGTCGGTTCTTTAAGAGAGAGACAACATGTCAGCTATACGTACCATCGAAGGCGATTTTATGGCGACCGAAGGCCGCTATGCACTGGTTGTTGGGCGCTTCAACAGCTTTGTGGTTGAGAGCCTGCTGTCCGGCGCCATTGATGCGCTCAAGCGCCATGGTGTGAAGGACAAGGACATCACCATCATCCGCGCGCCCGGTGCGTTCGAGATCCCCCTGGTGGTCAAGAAAGTCGCCGAGATGAAGCAGTTCGATGCCATCGTCACGCTGGGTGCAGTGATCCGTGGCGGTACGCCGCATTTTGAATATGTCGCCGGTGAGTGCGTCAAGGGCATTGGCAGCCTGTCTCTGGAATACGGCATCCCCGTTGCCTTCGGCGTATTGACCGTCGACAGCATCGAGCAGGCCATCGAGCGCTCCGGCACCAAGGCCGGCAACAAGGGCGCCGAAGCGGCCATGTCCGCCTTTGAGATGGTCAGCCTGTTCAAGCAGTTGGAGGCGAAGTGAGCGAGTCTGATTCCCAGCCATCCATACCCGGCAGGCCCAAGGCATCAGCCCGACGCAAAGCGCGCAGTCTGGCGCTGCAAGCCCTGTATGGTTGGCATGTGGCGGATTTGCCGCTGTCTGACATCGAAGCTCAGTACCGCACGGACAACGATTTTGCCAAGGTCGATGGTGCCTATTTTCACGAGTTGTTAACCGGTGTTGGCAAAAACCTCACCGAGCTGGATGAATGCCTCGCCTCGGTACTGGATCGGCCGGTGAAAGAGCTCGACCCTATCGAACTCTCCACTTTGCGGATCGGTGTTTACGAGTTGATGCACCGCATTGATGTGCCCTATAAAGTGGTCATCAATGAGGGTATCGAACTGGCCAAGACCTTTGGTGCAACTGACGGACACAAGTACGTCAACGGTATCCTCGACAAACTGGCGCCGCGTCTGCGTAGCGCTGAAGTCAACGCGTCTCGACGCGGGCGCTGAAGGGTGCCGGCAGGAAGCAATCGCCATGCCGCTGGGTGAGTTTGACCTGATTCATCGCTACTTCCGGAGCTCAGCTCTGGAGGCGGCAGGAGATGTGCAGGCGGTGACCCTGGGTATCGGCGACGACGCCGCCCTGCTGCAACCCGACCCTTACAAGCACTGGGTCATCTCCACCGATACCCTGGTGCAGGGCGCTCACTTTCCCGACCATTACCTCCCTGCCGATCTCGGTTATCGCGCGCTCGCCGTGGCGGTCAGTGATCTTGGCGCCATGGGCGCGCGACCTCTGAGTTTTACCCTGGCCCTGACCCTGCCTGCTGCAGATGAAGCCTGGCTCGCCGGCTTCGCCGAGGGCTTGGCTCAGGCTGCTCAGGATCATCGTATCTGTCTGGTCGGTGGGGATACCACTCGCGGGCCGCTGAATATTGGTGTGACCGTAGTGGGGCAGGTTGAAGAGCGTAAAGTGGTGCGCCGCCAGGGCGCCCAACCAGGCGACCTGGTGTGTGTCGGTGGCCCGCTTGGCGATGGCGGCGCGGGCCTCGCCGTTGTGCTTGGCGAGTCTTTGCCTGAGCAACTGAGCCAGCATCAGCGCGAGTACCTTGCGGCGCGCTTCTGGCGGCCCCGCGCGCAATGTGATCTGGGTCTGGAGCTGGCGGGCATTGCCAGCGCTGGTATCGATATCTCCGATGGCCTGCTGGCCGATGCCGGGCATCTGGCTTCTGCCAGCGGTGTGGCCCTGCATATTCGAAGCAATGATCTGCCCTGTTCGGAAGCCCTGCGCGCATGGCCTGAAGCACAGCGCCTGACCTGGATGCTCGGCGGCGGTGATGACTATGTGCTGCTGTTTACCTTGCCGGTGGCCAGTCTGCCGGCGCTGGCGGTATGGCAGTCCCAGGGCTTTGCCGTCACCCCGATCGGCAAGGTGGTTGCAGGGCAGGGCGTGTGGCTGGATGACGGCCAGACGCTGACCAGCATGGACCAGCCTGCGGGCTACCAACATTTCAAGGATAATCTATGACCGATCAGCAGCCGCACGCGCCCGCGTCCGTGTGGCGCAACCCTATCCATTTTCTTGCCTTTGGTTTTGGCAGCGGGGCTATCCCCAAAGCCCCGGGCACTTGGGGCACGCTGGCCGCTGTACCCTTCGTTCTGCTCTGGCAGCAGTTGCCGCTGGCCGGCTACGTGGCGGTGCTGGTCGTGACCTTCCTGATCGGCATCTGGCTCTGTGACCGCACAGCGAAGGACATGGGCGTGCATGATCATGGTGGTATTGTCTGGGACGAGTTTGTCGGCCTGTGGCTGACCATGTTGCTCGCGCCTCCGGGCTGGCTCTGGCTGCTCGCGGGTTTTGCCCTGTTTCGGCTGTTTGATATCTGGAAGCCCTGGCCCATTGGCTGGGTCGACAAGCGCGTAGGCGGCGGCTTTGGCATCATGCTTGACGATATTCTCGCCGGTTTGATGGCATTGCTGGTGCTACTCGCCGCCGAGTGGCTAATCTGAAGGGACGCCTGTTCGCCAAGGAGTGCTACGCATGCCCCGATTTTCCCCCGCTGTCATAGGTGTGCTGGCGCTGTTCAGCGCGGCGGCCCTGGCCGAGCCTGCGGTCAGAGTGGTTGGCCTGTTTTCTGGGGCGGCCGTAGTCAATATTGACGGTCAGCGGCATATGCTGCGCATCGGTAAGCCGGGCCCGCAGGGGGTTGAGTTGCTGGCGGCCGACAGCCGCACGGCCACGCTGAGAATCAACGGCCAGGTGCGCGAGTTGGGTATGCAGCGTGAATATACCGAAGGCTTTGCCCAGCGTCAGACGCTGCAGGTAAGCATTCCCCGGGGCCCGGGCGGGCATTACCGGGTGACAGGTTCGATCAATGGGCAGATTGTGCCGTTCATGGTCGATACCGGTGCCACCAGCGTGGCGATGAATGCCTTTCAAGCCCAGCGGCTGGGCATCAATTACCGGCAGGTCGGTGTCGAGGTCCAGGCCACTACCGCCAGTGGTCAGGTGGCGGGTTACCGGGTAAAGCTGGACCGGGTAAAGGTCGGCGAGGTCGAGCTGGCGAATGTCGACGGGCTGATACTCGAAGGCGGCTTTCCCACGGAAGTGCTGCTCGGCAACAGCTATCTGAACCGCGTGCGGATGATCGATCAGAACGGCAGCCTGGTGCTGGAAACTCGCTGAAACCCGGCCCAGCGCCTCGGCGGCGCAAATGCCGCACCATTCCAGACGTGCTTTACATCGCCGCGAAGGCATTCTCCTGATAATATAGCTGCCCCTTATTGCAGCGGCTGTACAGGAGACCGGTGTGTCAGTCACCTTTGTTGCGTCATCCAAATTGCCTACCCGATGGGGTACCTTCACCATGCACGGCTTCCTGGAACAGGATACCGGCAAGGAGCATGTAGTACTGACCATGGGCGATGTAGCCGACGGCCAGCCCGTGCTCGGCCGCCTGCACTCCGAGTGCCTGACGGGCGATGCCTTGTTCAGCCTGCGCTGCGATTGCGGTTTTCAGCTCGAAGCGGCCTTGCAGGCTATCGCCGAAGAGGGGCGCGGTGCGCTCCTGTATCTACGCCAGGAAGGTCGCGGTATTGGCCTGATGAACAAGATTCGCGCCTACCACCTGCAAGATGGTGGGGCGGATACGGTCGAGGCCAACGAACAGCTGGGCTTTGGCGCCGATCAGCGCGATTACGCGATCTGCCAGCCGATGCTTGCCCACCTGGGCATAACCAGTCTCAAATTGCTGACCAATAACCCACGCAAGGTCAAGGCGCTGGAGGGCTACGGCCTGAAAGTGACCGAGCGCTTGCCGCTGGAGTTTGGTCTCAACCCGCACAACAGCAAATATCTGGCCACCAAGGCCGGCAAGCTCGGCCATATGCTGGGCAAAATGCACCAGGCGGAGGCAGAATAATGTTTGATTCACGACCACACTGGAAAGCCCTGCAGCGCAACTGGCGGATGCAGGCGGGCGTTACGCTGGGCCTGCCGATTGCCTTGGTGTGGTTTATTGGCGAGCAGGAAGGTGCCTGGCCTGAAGGTGCAATCCCGTTGTTTGTGGTTGGGCTGGCAACGCTCTTCCTGTCGCTCTGGCGCTTCCGGCTTTACAAGTCAGCGTTGATTGCCGCAGAAGCGCTGGGCGATAAGCCCGAGGCTGAGGCCGCCTGGGCCACGTTGCACAAGCAGCAACTGCTCGGGCTTTTGAATGCCAAGTTCCCGGCGTGGATGGGCATGCTGCTTTTTGTATGTACCAATGAGGTAGTACCGCTGATTCTGCTGGTGCTCGCCAGCATGGGCGTGATGCTGCTCTATCGTCCGCCCAGCGCCTGGGTGAAGTGATGCGCGCCGGCTGGCTGGCCGGCCTGTTGTTTTTTTGCCTGCACCTCTTTTCCCTGCCCGTGGCGGCAGCGCCGCGGGTAGTCAGTCTGGCGCCTTTTCTCACCGACATGGTGGTGCAACTGGACGCGGTAGATCAGTTGGTCGGTGTGCTGGATGACGGCCAACTGCCTGCTGTACTGGACGCCGTACCGCGCGTCGGCAGCCATCAGAGCCTGTCCCGCGAGCTGATTCTGGCGCAACAGCCCGATCTGGTCCTGGCCTGGACCTCCGGTAACCCTCCCGAACTGTTAAGTGCGCTTGAAAGCTGGGGCATTCGCGTTGAGCGCTTTGATCCCCAGCGGCTGGCAGATATCGCCGACATGACCCTGCAACTGGGTGAACTGCTCGATGCCAGAGTTGAGGCAGACATCCTGCTCGCCGACTATCAAAGTCAGTTAACAGCGCTGCGGCGACCGCTCACAGACGATGCGCCCCAGGTATTTATCCAGCTTTGGAACGACCCACTCTATACCGTCAGCGACAATCAGTTGATCGGCGATGCATTGGAGCATTGCGGTGCCCGTAATGTCTTCGGTAGTTTGCCGATCCTGGCGCCGCAAGTTGGCCGTGAAAGCGTGCTGGCAGCAGACCCGGATATGATTGTGGTGCTGGATGATGGCCCCACAGACCAGCATCCCTGGCTCAGGCAATGGCAGCAGTTTCCGCAGATGCGGGCGGTGCGCAACGGGCAGTTGAAGGTAATGAAGGGTGATGTTCTGGTCAGGCCTACGCCTCAGATAGTGCAGGGCGTCCGGGCGCTTTGCTCTCTGCTTGAGCCGCAGGCCGAGATGCGCCAGTAGCAGGCAGGTCATTGCAACCTGCCTGCTGTGGCAATATTAGAGGCTGGGTGTCCAAGTGGCAGACAGCATGGCCGTGCGTCCCGGTTCGCGGTAAGTCTCCATTTGAGTGCGCTGATAGGTCCCAAGGGCGTAGTCGCGGTCAAACAGATTCAGTACCTTTAGATCCCAGCGCAGGCTCTGGTTAGCTTGCCAACTACTACGCAGGTCTAGGATGGCATAGCCGGCAAGCGTGCTATCGTTGCTCGGGTTACGATAGCGCTGGCTGAAGGCTTGCCATGTTGCCCCGATGCCGATTGCACCAAATTGACGGTCAATATCCTGGCTGATGGTGCGCTTGGCGCGAAGCTGAAGGGTATGTCCAGTGCTGCGGTCACGGGGGTCGATGATGCTGATCGCTGTGCGACTGTTCCAGCCACCCAGCGTAGTATTGATCGCTGTTTCGGCACCTTGTATGCGCGCATGGTTAATATTTTCAACTTGCGAGGTGCTCGTATCCCAGGTAATTAGATCCTTAATCTCGTTGCGGAAAATCGATGCTTCGAGTTCGGCCTGTGCGAGCTGCCCGCGCCATTGCAGTTCCCAGTTTTTTGAGCTTTCTGCATTAAGTTCAGGATTTCCACCCCAACCTGGCGGGGCGTAGAGGTCATTGAAAGTAGGCGCGCGAAAGCCCTCGGCGTAACTAAGAATCCATTGCTGCCAGTTACCGAGCGATATGGCCATAGCAGCATTCAGGCTGCTCTCTGTGCCAAAATGCTGGTTATCGTCTTGGCGAAGGCCAACCTCAGTAGAAAAGAGTTCGTTAGTCCAGCGATGCTGAGCGAATACTGCCCAGTTTTCGCGGCTGGTCTTACTGAAGTCATTGGTAGACGACAGCCGGTCGCTATGCCAATCGCTTCCTAAGGTCAGGTTATGCTGTGGTCCAATCTCAAGCTGATTCAGCCAACTGGCTGAGTGCCGGGTGGTTTCGATCCGTCCGTCATTCCAGGGGCTACCCATGCCGACAGTCTTGTTGCGATCATAACTACGCCCCAGCTCCAGCTTGCTGTTCCAGGATGGCGTCAATTGACCTTGTAGGAAGCCGTTGTAGCTAGTGACGCGGAACTGGTCTTCAGGCTGACCCGGATCGATTTCAAAAGCGTCGTCAAATTCGCTTTTGCCACGCTGGTCATTCAGGCTGAGGCCAGCTTTCCAGTCGGCATTCAAAGCATGCGTCAGATTTAGATAGGTCGCCTTGCTGCGGCTGCCATCCCGGTCTCGATCATTACCAACTTCATCAGTAGTGAGATCAAAGCCACGGCTTTCATCAAGGCTAGCGCCAAGAGCGAAGCGAGTGCTCTCGCTACCACCGGTCAGACCAACGCTACGCTCCCAAGTCTGCTCGGTTCCCACTCCAAGGCGTACTGTTGGTTGCAGTCCTGCTTCGGGCTGGCGGGTAAATATTTGTATGACGCCGCCAATGGCGTCAGCACCAAAGACCGAAGAGCGCGGACCGCGGATCACTTCAACGCGCTCTACGTTGTCTATGTTCAGGTAGTCGATACGGGCAATGCCCGTCGTGCTGGAAGCAATGCGTTGACCATCAACTAACACCAGTGTCTGATTGGTATTGGTGCCGCGCAAAAAATAGGCAGCTACACCGCCATTGCGGTTCTGCTGCAAGCCGGGAACGCGACTAAGTAGCTCCGGCACGCTGCGGGCTTGCAGGCGTTCAATATCACTGCGGGTAAAAACTGTATTGGCAGCCAGCGCAGCACTTCGCGGCTGTTCGATACGAGATGCAGTCACTACAGTATCAGGCAGCCCCAGGCTGTTAGCCTGGGCAATGCTTGCCGCAAGCATGGCGGGCGCTAGGAAAAGGTACTTGTTCATCATGAATCCTCAAAAGAAAATGCTTTTGAGGAGGGCGAGAAGCCAGCGAAATCTGTCGTCAAACCGGAGGGACAGCCCTGCACTGACCGGGTGACGCCCTCCGCGACACCTCAGCTATGAATCCGCGCGCGCTGGAACACAGGCGTTCGGAGTCTTTCGCACAGGGCCGGTCTCCGGGCTCAGGATACGAATAATGCGGCCTTCCCATACGCGGACGTACAGTGGCTTTGCGCGCATTACCGACAGACCCATATCAAGGGGCTGTGATCCTTTACCGTTGCGGGGGCAGCGTCGGGGTTGCACCGACTTCCCGTTTCACCCTGCGGTTTGATGGCCGGCAGGGCACCCAGTGCGACTGGAAGCGGGATGGACTCTAGGGGCTTAGCGTCTGGCGGTCAAGTGCCGCAGACGCCAAGGGGCCTTGCGGGCCCCACAGATCAACCGTTGGCAGGTAGCCGCTGGCGAATGGCTGCTTCGATACCGGCCGCGTCCAGGCCGCAATCGGCCAGCATTTCTGCAGGCTTGGCATGCTCTACGTAGGTATCGGGCAGGCCCAGGTTGAGAATCGCGACCGCCTTGCCCTGGCTCAGCAGCCATTCGTTAACGGCACTGCCGGCTCCACCCATGATGGCATTTTCTTCCAGGGTGACCAGCAGCTCATGGCTGTCTGCCAACTGCTGAATCAGCGCGCTATCTAGTGGTTTGACAAAGCGCATGTTGGCCACGGTAGCGTCGAGTGCGTCAGCCGCCTTGAGCGCTTGCGCATGCAAGGTACCAAAACACAGGATCGCGACCTTGCTACCCTGACGGGTGATCAGGCCTTTGCCGATGGGTAGTGGCTCCAGTGCCGGGTCGATCGGCGTTCCCGGGCCGGTGCCCCGCGGGTAACGCACGGCGGCAGGACCGTCGTGCAGAAACCCGGTAGTGAGCATCTGACGGGTTTCGTTTTCGTCGGCGGGGGCCATGATCAACATGTTCGGCAGGCAGCGCAGAAACGACAGGTCAAAGCTTCCGGCGTGGGTCGGGCCGTCTTCGCCGACCAGGCCAGCCCGGTCGATGGCGAAGAGCACGTCCAGATTCTGCACGGCCACATCATGGATCAACTGATCATAGGCGCGCTGTAGAAAAGTCGAGTAGATCGCCACGACCGGCTTTGCGCCCTCGCAGGCCATGCCCGCAGCCAGGGTGACGGCATGTTGTTCGGCAATGGCTACGTCAAAATAGCGGTCCGGATACTTCTCGCTGAAAGCGATCAGGTCCGAGCCTTCTTTCATCGCCGGGGTAATGCCCACCAGGCGTTGGTCTTCGGCGGCCATGTCGCATAGCCATTGGCCGAACACGTTCGAGTACTTGGGTTTGCTGACGCCGTTGCTGGCCGGCTTGGGCTCCAGCTTGGTAATGGCGTGGTAGCCGATGGGATCGGCCTCGGCAGGGGAGAAGCCCTTGCCCTTCTGGGTGACTACGTGCAGAAATTGCGGGCCTTTCAGCTCGCGCATATTGCCCAGTGTCGCGATCAGGGTCGGCAGATCGTGGCCATCAATCGGTCCGATATAGTTCCAGCCCAGCTCTTCGAACAGGGTGCCGGGTACCAGCATGCCTTTGGCATGCTCCTCGGTCTTGCGCGCCAGTTCCCAGGCGGACGGGATTTTCGACAGAACCTTTTTGCTGCCCTCGCGCATATGCGAATAGGTGCGGCTGGAGAGAATCTTGGCCAGATAGTTGGACATGCCGCCGACATTGCGCGAGATCGACATGTCGTTGTCGTTGAGCACCACCAGCATGTTGGCTTCCAGGTCCGAGGCATGATTCAACGCCTCGAAGGCCATGCCCGCAGTCAGGGCGCCATCGCCAATCACCGCAACTGTCCGACGGTCCAGCCCTTGCAATCGCGAGGCAACGGCCATGCCGAGCGCCGCGCTGATCGAGGTGCTGGAGTGGCCAACGCCGAAGGTGTCATAAGGGCTTTCACTGCGCCGTGGGAAGGCGGCCAGACCGTCCTTCTGCCGCAGCGTGCTCATCTGCTCGCGGCGCCCGGTCAGAATCTTGTGCGGGTAAGCCTGATGGCCCACATCCCAGACGATCCGGTCTTCGGGTGTCTGATAGATATAGTGCAGGGCCACGGTCAGTTCAATTACGCCTAAACCAGCGCCGAAATGCCCCCCCGTCTGACTGACGGTCCACAGCAGGTAAGCGCGGAGTTCGTCGGCCAGTTCTGGCAGGCGATGTTCATCCAGCTCACGCAGGCGAGCAGTATCGTTCAGGCTGTCCAGCAGCGGCGTGCTGGGCCGTTCGCGGGGTATTTCGTGAAAGGTGCTTGGCATCAAACAGGCTCTGGGTGCCGTATGGCGTGGCAAGATTAAAACGGCAGTTTAACTGATGCGGCCCCGTAGCCCAACTAGCGTGTCCGGCTTAAAAATGCCTTTGCACAATAAAATTGGCTAATTGGCGCAGCCGCAGGCCCTTGTCGCCAAAGGGCTGTAGCGCTTCGACCGCCTGGTTGCGCAGCGAGTCAGCCAGGGCCCGTGCATTGTCCAGGCCGAGTAAGGCCGGATAGGTAGGCTTGTCGCGGGCGGCATCAGCACCTTGCTGTTTGCCCAGCACGCTGGTGTCGCTTTCGATATCGATGATGTCGTCCTGAACCTGGAACGCCAGGCCAATGCAGTGTGCATAGCGGCTCAGCGCCTGGAGCTGGCTTTCGTCAACCTGTTCGCTGGCCAAGGCGCCAAGCTGCACGCTGGCGCGAATGAGCGCACCGGTTTTGTGCTGGTGCATCTGCTCAAGCGTGGGCAGGTCCAGCTTCTCACCGACGGCGCCGAGATCGATAGCCTGCCCGCCGACCATGCCCGTGGGCCCGGCGGCGCAAGCCAGCAGGTCGATCATGCGCAGGCGAGTCTCGGGCTTCAGGTCCTGCGCCTGGGCCAGCCACTGAAAGGCCAGCGCCTGCAAGGCATCCCCGGCGAGAATCGCGGTGGCTTCATCATAGGCAATGTGGCAGGTCGGGTGGCCACGGCGCAGGTCATCATCGTCCATCGCTGGCAGGTCGTCATGAATCAGCGAGTAGGCGTGAATGGCCTCGACGGCAGCGGCAGCAACATCTGCCTGTTCCGCTCTGCCGCCCAGCGCTTCACAACAAGCGTATGCCAGCATGGGCCGTATGCGCTTGCCGCCGTGGGTCACGCTGTACCGTATCGCCGAAAACAGTTTTTCCAGTCTCGGCTCGCCGGTTTGCAACTGCTGATCCAGATGGGCATTGATACGTTGCTGGCAGGCGTCCAGATAGCTACCAAAATCGGTCATTCAGCAGGTCCGTCAAAGGGCTCGGTAGTCAGGTTGCCATGCTGCTCAACCAGCAGTTGGACCTTCTGCTCTGCCTGGCTGAGTGCCTGTTGGCAATCACGGGTGAGGGACACTCCCTGTTCGAAGGCCGTCAACGAGTCCTCCAGGCTGAGTTCGCCACTTTCCAGTTGCTCGACGAGCTTTTGCAGGTCGCCCAGTGATTGCTCGAAATCCACGGCAACTTTTTTCTTGGCCATGTCGGTACCTCATAATCTTGCGAAATGATCTTGCGAAATATAGCTGACGGACCGAGGCGCCTGGTGCACGACAACCGGCTGAACATTACCCAAGGGTGATGGGCCGGTCAATCAGCTATAGAGGGTATAAAAACAACCAGGTTCCGCCTGTCACGGTTAGCCAAAGTGGCCCCGAGCTTTTCTGGCGTCTCTGACCTGCCTGGCACGGCCTGCTAACGATGCATCGGGGTACTAAAAATCGCCCCAGAGTTGCTGGGCCAGCGTCAGCGCCACCACGGGGGCTGTCTCGGTGCGCAATACCCGTGGGCCAAAGCGCGCTGCCTTGAAACCACTTTGTTCGGCCTGCTGGATCTCATCTGCGCTCAGGCCACCCTCCGGACCAATCAACAAACCCAGTTGCGCCGGGGGAGCGAGGCTCTCGAGGCTTTGCTCCGTGCGGTGGTGCAGAACCAGTTTAAGGTCGCAGGGTAAATCTGCAAGCCAGGCGCCCAAGGCCAGAGGCGCATGTACCACTGGGACAACACTGCGGCCGCACTGCTCACAGGCGCTCACCGCAATCTGCTGCCAATGCGCCTGACGCTTGTCAGCGCGTTCACCCTGAAGCTTGACTTCGCAACGCTCGGTGAACAGCGGCGTAATTTCGCTGACGCCCAGCTCAACTGCCTTCTGAATTGCCCAATCCATGCGCTCCCCGCGTGACATGGCCTGGCCAAGATGCACCTTGAGCGGCGACTCCGGCAAGCCAGGCACTGCCGCGTCCAGGCGCACCCTGACCTCGCGCTTGCCTACCGCCAGTACTTCTCCGGGCCATTCCTGGCCGCTGCCGTTGAATATCTGCACCGGCGCGCCCGGTGCCAGGCGCAGAACGCGCCCAACATAGTGGGCCAGATTGTCTTCCAGCAGGCATTCGCCTTCAGCCAGCTTGGCGTCCAGATAGAAACGCGATACGCGCATGCGCTCAGTCCCGTGTAGCCAGTTGGATGCCTTCCCAGGCGACGCTGGCCAGGTGATCAATCTGATCTGGTGTGATCACGTAGGGCGGCATGAAATACACCACGCTGCCCAGCGGCCTGAGCAAGGCTTCATTTTTCAGCGCATGTTCGTAGACGCGAATGCCACGGCGTTCCTGCCAGGGGTAAGGCGTGCGGTTGGCTTTGTTCTGAACCATCTCGATAGCCAGGACCATCCCGGTCTGGCGCACCTCGGCGACGTGCGGGTGATCGGCAAAATGCGCAGTGGCTTTGCTCATATGCGCCGACAGTGCCTTGTTGGCCTCGATGACATTGTTCTGCTCGAACAAATCCAGCGTCGCCAGCGCGGCGGCGCAAGCCAGTGGGTTGCCGGTATAACTGTGGGAGTGCAGGAAGGCACGCATGGTGACGTAGTCGTCGTAAAACGCCTCATACATCTTGTCCGTAGTCAGGCAGACGGCCATGGGCAGGTAGCCACCCGTGAGCGCTTTGGACAAGCACAGGAAATCGGGGCTGATATCGGCCTGCTCGCAGGCGAACAGGCTGCCAGTGCGGCCAAAGCCCACAGCAATTTCATCGTGGATAAGGTGCACGTCATAGCGATCGCAGGCTTCGCGCAGCAGTTTCAGATACACCGGGTGATACATGCGCATGCCGCCAGCGCACTGAATCAGCGGCTCAACGATCACGGCGGCAACTTCCCGATGGTTTTCTTCCAGCGTGCGCTCCATGTGCTCGAACATCTTGCGGCTGTGCTCTTCCCAACTGGCGCCGGGTTCGCGGTCATAACAATCAGGTGAGGGGACGGTGATCACATCCATCAACAAGGGCGCGTAGGTGTCCTTGTACAGCGCCACATCACCGACCGCGAGTGCCGCCAGGGTTTCGCCGTGGTAGCTGTTGGACAGGGTGACAAAGCGCTTTTTGTCGGGCTTGCCGGTATTGAGCCAGTAATGGAAGCTCATTTTCAGCGCCACTTCGATGCAGGACGAGCCGTTATCGGCATAAAAGCAGCGGGTCAGCGGGGCAGGGGTGATATTGACCAGGCGCTCGGACAGCTCGATCACCGGCTGGTGGCTGAAACCCGCCAGAATCACATGTTCCAGACTGTCGAGCTGATCCTTGACCTTCTGATTGATGTACGGATTGGCATGGCCAAAGATGTTGACCCACCAGGAACTGACGGCGTCCAGGTAGCGATTGCCTTCGAAGTCGTGCAGCCAGACGCCTTGGCCGCGCTGGATCGGTATTACCGGCATGTGCTCGTGATCTTTCATCTGGGTACAGGGGTGCCAGAGCACTGACAGGTCACGCTGCATCCATTGATTGTTCAAGCCCATAACTGCCTCGCCGTGATTGGAATGATCCGGCGATTGTACATCAGCGGCGGACGCTCTGCAGGGGTGGCCTACAGGGCTTTTAGCGGGTCCCGAACACCACCATGGTCTTGCCTTTGACGTTGATCAGGCCTTGTTCTTCCAGGCTTTTCAACACGCGCCCGACCATCTCTCTGGAGCAGCCGACGATGCGGCCGATTTCCTGGCGGGTCACTTTTATCTGCATACCGTCGGGGTGCGTCATGGCGTCGGGCTGTTTGCACAGGTCAAGCAGCGTGCGGGCGACCCGCCCGGTCACATCGAGAAAGGCCAGATCACCGACTTTGCGCGTGGTGTTGCGCAGCCTTTCAGCCATTTGCCGGCCTACCGCGTAAAGCAGATCGGGTTCGGCATGGCTCAATTCGCGGAATTTGCTGTAACTGACTTCAGCGACTTCGCATTCGCTCTTGGCGCGGACCCAGGCGCTGCGATCCTGTTGCGGTTTGACCTCGTCGAACAGGCCCATTTCGCCGAAAAAGTCGCCCTGATTGAGATAGGCGATGATCATTTCCCGGCCTTGGTCGTCCTCGATCAGAATGGTGACCGAGCCCTTGACGATGTAGAACAGACTGTCTGAGTGGTCGCCCGCGTGGATGATGGTGCTGCGGGCATTAAAGCTGCGAAGGTGGCAGTGGGCAAGATAGGAATCCAGATTTTTTATTTTGGGTGTCAGTGCAATTGAAACCATGTATGTGTCCTTTCGAGCAAGCCATGGATGCCGGGGCACCCCGTTAAGCCTCGTCTCTGAGACCAAACAGGATTATGTCCAGTTTTTATCCTGATGGCCAGTGCGCAGCCGCGGCTTTGAAGCTTGTGATATTCTGCGCCCATTCAGATTGTCAGACGGAGAGCCAGATGAAAGCACAGATCAAGTGGGTGGATGGCGCCATGTTTGTCGGCGAATCAGGCAGTGGCCATACCCTGGTCATGGACGGCCCGCCGGAAGCGGGTGGGCGCAATATGGGTGTGCGCCCGATGGAAACGGTGCTGATCGGGTTGGGTGGCTGCGCCAGTTATGACGTGGTCAGTATCCTGAAGAAGGCGCGCCAGGATATTCGTGACGTCAGCACTCAGTTGGACGCGGAGCGGGCGGACACCGAGCCCAAGGTTTTCACCAAAGTCCATGTGCACTTTGTTGTCAGTGGCAAGAACCTGAAGGAGGCTCAGGTGAAACGCGCGGTGGAGTTGTCGGCGGAGAAGTACTGCTCGGCATCGATCATGTTCGGCCGCGCCGGCGTGGAAATGTCCCACAGCTACGAAATCGTCGAAGTCGAGTAAGCCTCTCGCCGGGGTCGCTAAACCCCGGCTAGCTCACTCCCGCGAGCTCACATCTTGTAAGTCGCTTTGGTCATGACGTTCGAGAGTAACGTCATGGCGGCTTTCACCGGTTCCGGAAAGATCATGCCGCCGGCTTCCAGCGCCTGGCTGCCGTGCTCGATTTCATCGATACGCATCTGCTCCAGAATCGCTCGGGACTTGATGTCCTCTTCCGGCAACTGACCCAGATGATCGTCCAGGTGCCGTTCGACCAGTTGCTCGGTCGCGGCAACAAAGCCCAGGCTGACTCGGTCGCTGATCATCCCCGCTACCGCACCCATCCCGAATGACAGGCCATAGAACAGCGGATTGAACACGCTGGGCTGGCTTTCCAGTTCACGTAGACGCTGTTCGCACCAGGCCAGGTGGTCTATCTCCTCAGCGGCAGCATGTTCCATCTTGGCACGCACATCTGGCAGCTTGGCGGTCAGTGCCTGGCCTTGATAGAGCGCCTGCGCACAGACCTCACCGGTATGGTTGATACGCATCAGTCCGGCAATGTGCTGGCGCTCGACAGCGTCCATCGGCACATTGGGCATATGCTGCGCCGGTGAAGGTCGGCTGGCCTGGGCTGCGCCTGGAACCAGGGTGCGCAGAGATTGGTCTGCCTGCGTCAGCAAGCGATCCAGAAAACTGTATTGGCGCGGAGAGTTCATGGTGATGCTCCTGTATCTGCTACCAGTATAGCGACGGCTGCGGGCCAGCGGTTGCTTCAGATCAACTGGCGTGGTTGATCAGCCTGGAGGCCAGCTCATCTGACGCTGCCCGAGTACATGCAGATGGATATGATAAACCGTCTGCCCGCCCATGGGGTTGCAATTGAACACGGTGCGGAAGCCCTCTTCGCAGCCGAGCTCCACGGCCAGTCGCTGCCCGGTAAAGACCATATGCCCGACCAGTGCGCGATCGTCTTCGGTCAGATCAGCCAGGGTGGCAATGTGTTTTTTCGGAATGACCAGAAAGTGTACCGGCGCATGCGGATTGATGTCGTGGAAGGCCAGGACCTGGTCGTCCTCGTAAACCTTCTTCGCTGGAATTTTTCCTTCAACGATCTTGCAGAACAGACAGTCCACGGGCTACTCCTTTACTGATCTTTAAAGTGCTTCCAGTGTAACCATCTGCGGCTAGAATGGCACCATGACCCTGGACGCAAAAGGATTCCCAGTGAAAAACGATGTACATGACCTCGGCCTGCTGCTCGACAGCAAAGTGAAATTGATCGTGATCGAGTCCTGGGAAGAGCGGCGAGTGCTCGAGACCATGGCGGCACTGGCGGTCAAGCGGGCGCAGACCTGGTACACCTGGAATCAGCTGGATGGGCTGCGGCGTCTGGGTTTCGGTGCGGATGTGGATGCAAGCGAGGACACCTCTGATCCGGAAAAGGCGTTGACGCACATCCGCCGCAACAATGAATCATCCATCTATGTCATGTGCGATCTACATCCTTTTATCGAGTCAGCTCGGATAGTGCGTTTGCTCAAAGCCTTGGCCATGGAGCCTGGCGAATCGCCCACCGTGGTGCTGGTCAGTCATGCGCTGACTTTGCCGCCCGAGTTGAGCCGTCTGGCTGCGCGCCTGAGTCTGAGCATGCCGTCGGATGAGCAGTTGGCTGCGATCGTACGCGAGGAAGCAGCCCTATGGACGGCCCAGAATGCAGGGCGTCGAGTACGAACGGATAACCGTACTCTGGAGCAGGTGGTGCGCAACCTGCGCGGTACCACCCACGCCGAGGCGCGCCGGCTGGCGCGCAATCTGATTACCGATGACGGCGCTATCACCCAGGAAGATATCCCCGCGCTGAACAAGGGCAAGTTCGCCCTGCTGGATATGCAAGGCGTTTTGAGTTTCGAGCAGGACACCGCGCATTTCGCCGATGTCGGTGGCTTGCAGCAGTTCAAGCGCTGGCTGGGGGATCGGCAATCGGCGTTTCTGAGTGTTGATCAGCTCAAGGATGCGCCCAAGGGCGTTCTCCTGGTGGGCGTGCAGGGTGCCGGCAAGAGCCTGGCGGCTAAGGCGGTCGCTGGAGTCTGGGGGTTGCCGCTGCTGCGTCTGGATTTCGCCGCGTTATATGACAAGTACATCGGCGAAACCGAAAAGAATCTGCGTGAAGCCCTGGCCATGGCTGACGCGATGGAGCCCTGCGTGCTCTGGATCGACGAAATCGAAAAAGGGCTGGCGCCGGATGCGTCGGATCAGGGCGTATCGCGGCGCCTGCTCGGCTCGCTATTGACCTGGATGGCCGAGCGTAAAACCCGCGTATTTCTGGTGGCCACCTCGAACGATGTCAGTCAGTTGCCCCCTGAATTGATCCGCAAGGGACGCCTGGATGAAATGTTCTTCGTCGATCTGCCCAGCGCTGCCGTCAGGGAAGATATTTTCCGTATTCATTTGAGCCGGCGTGAGTTGCAGGTAGCGCTGTTTAACCTCACTCAGTTGGCGCAAGCCAGTGACGGATTCTCCGGAGCGGAAATAGAGCAGGCCGTTGTTTCTGCGGTTTACGCGGCAGCCGCCCGTCAGCAGGAAGTCGGCGATGCCCACGTGCTGGAAGCCCTGACGCAGACATCACCCTTGTCAGTGGTGATGGCCGAGCGCTTGCAGGCTCTGCGCGACTGGGCCAAGGCGCGCGCGGTGATGGCGGACTAACCCTAGAAAGGTTTGACCACCACCAGAATCACCGCGCCGAGCAATACGAACACTGGCGCCTCGTTGAACCAGCGATAAAACACATGCGAGCGGGTGTTGTTATCCGCCGCGAATCGCTTGAGGATGCCGCCGCAGATGAAGTGGTACACAACCAGCGCTGCGACCAATGCCAGTTTGGCATGCAGCCAGCCTTGGGAGAGCCATGCCGGCTGTAGCCAAAGCATCCACAATCCCAGCGTCACGGCAATCAGCATCGAAGGTGTCATGATGCCGCGATACAGTTTGCGCTCCATTATCTTGAAGCGCTCGCGGCTGATACTGTCTTCACTCTGCGCGTGATAGACAAACAGCCGCGGCAGGTAGAACAGGGCGGCAAACCAGGTCACCACGGCGATGATATGAAAGGCTTTGATCCACAGGTACACAAGGGACTCCTTGATGGCGGGCAATGTCCTTGATGCAAGGGCAGGCAATGCTGGTATTTTACGTCAGCCCTTTTATCATAGAGAGTCATCAGACACGTACTAAACGATTCGGGATGTAAAGATGATCAAGATTGGCATTGTAGGCGGGACCGGCTATACCGGCGTTGAGTTGCTCAGATTGCTGGCGCAACACCCTCAGGCCCATGTCGAGGTTATTACGTCGCGTTCCGAAGAAGGCCTGCGCGTAGTGGATATGTACCCCAACCTGCGCGGCCATTACGACCACCTGAAATTCAGCGTGCCGGATGCTGGCACACTCGGTGCGTGTGATGTGGTGTTCTTCGCCACGCCGCACGGGGTGGCCCACGCGCTAGCTGGCGAGCTGCTCTCTACTAATACCCGCATCATTGATCTGTCGGCCGATTTCCGCTTGAAGGACGCCGAAGAATGGGCGCGCTGGTATGGCCAGCCGCACGGTGCGCCGCAATTACTGACTGACGCCGTGTATGGTTTGCCTGAAGTTAATCGCGAGGCTATCCGCAGCGCGCGGCTGATCGCTGTGCCCGGTTGCTACCCGACCGCTGCGCAGCTGGGGCTGATTCCACTGCTGGAGGCTGGGTTGGCTGATCCGTCGAGGATAATTGCCGACTGCAAATCGGGCGTCAGTGGCGCAGGGCGCGGTACCAATCTAGGTTCCTTGTTCTGTGAGTCCACAGAAAACATGAAAGCCTACGCCGTTGCCGGGCACCGGCACTTGCCCGAGATCAGTCAGGGCCTGCGTGAGGCTGCGGGCGGGCCGGTTGGCTTGACCTTCGTGCCGCATCTCACGCCGATGATTCGCGGCATACACGCCACCCTGTATTCAACCGTGGTTGATCATTCGGTGGATTTGCAGGCGCTGTTTGAAAAGCGTTACGCCGACGAGCCCTTTGTTGATGTGATGCCCGCCGGCAGTCACCCGGAAACTCGCAGTGTGCGAGGCGCCAACGTGTGCCGGATTGCAGTGCATCGTCCCCAGGGCGGTGATCTGGTCGTTGTCCTCTCGGTCATCGACAATCTGGTTAAGGGCGCTTCGGGGCAGGCGGTTCAGAACATGAATATCGCCCTTGGGCTGGAAGAAACACTTGGGCTGTCCCATCCGGCGCTCATGCCCTGATGTTCAAGCCCAAGCGCCGTACGCTGGGTGACCATCGGGTAGTTTTTATCCCTCGCACCTCTCGTCTTGTGCAGGTGCTGAAAATTGGTCTTATAGTCACGCTCCTCCTGGCATCACCGCTGAGTGCCTGGTTTGGCTGGGAGTTCGCCTTGAAATCCCAGCAAGCGGTGTTGCAGGAGCGGGATCAATTGCTGGTTCGGCAGATTGAATTGGTGGCCGAACTGGACGCGTTGCGCAAAAGTCATCAGCAACTGGATGTTGATCTGCTGGTAGCGAACGAGGCGGTGACCGAAGGACGAGAAATAGTCCAGCAACTGGAACGCCAACTGTTTCGTGTGCAGCAGGATCTGGCGCAGTATCAGGGCGCGCTGTCGCCCAACGCGATGGTGCCCGGTCTGCGCATTCAGGCTTTCGAACTGCACGCCACCGAGCAGCCCAACCGATATCGTTTCAAGGTCATGGTGACGCGCGTTGGTGAGGACAGCGATTCGGTCCAGGCTATGTTGCAGTTGAGTATTCACGGGCAACAGGATGGTAAAGCCGTAGTCCTGCCTCTGAGTGACCTCGCTACGGATCTGCCGGAGGATGCGATGGCACTCAACTTTCGGTACTTTCAGGTAGTGCCGCCCACGGCGGGTGTCGCCGACCTGGTATTACCTGAGGATTTCGAGCCGGAAAGCGTCACGCTCAAAGCGGTTGAGGGTGCGGACGTCCTGGTAGAGCAATCATTTGACTGGATAGTCATAGGAGCGAGACCCTGATGTTTGGAGCAGACAAGAACAAGAAAATGGATATCGGTCAGTTCGGCGGCAAGACCACCATCATCGCCCAGGATGCCGAGTTCAAGGGTGACCTCTGTTTCAATGGCGCCTTGCAGGTGGATGGACGCGTCATCGGTAATGTTGAAGCCAGCCAGGGCCTGGTGCGGGTGAGCGAGCATGGGGTCATCGAAGGCATCATTCGCGCGCCGAGCATATTGATCAACGGACAGGTCACTGGCGATGTGCACGCCTCGGACCATCTTGAGCTGGATGCCAAGGCGCGGATCAGCGGTGACCTGTATTACCGCTCGATGGAGATGGTCACAGGGGCGCAAATCAGAGGCAGCCTCAACTACCTTGATGCTGCGCCGCCCATTACGCCAGCCCTGCAGCTAGACGTGCAAAGCCGGTCGGAAGAATAGTTGACCAAAAGAGTCGGGAAACGGGATAATGGGCTGCTAGTGTGCTTGTGCACCTGTTGCTGGAGGATGTATGTCAACTGCTGAAGTCTTTATTCCCACACCCCTTTTGTTCACCGACAATGCCGTGTCCAAGGTTCGTGCCTTGATTGATGAAGAGGGTAACGAGCGCTTGAGTTTGCGCGTTTTCGTGACAGGCGGCGGCTGCTCTGGCTTTCAGTACGGTTTTACCTTCGATGACGAGCTGGCTGAAGACGACACCATAGTGGAGCGTGAAGGGGTCAAGCTGGTTGTCGATCCCATGAGCTTTCAGTATCTGGCAGGTTCCGAGGTTGACTATCTGGAGGGGCTGGAAGGTTCGCGCTTCGTCATCAATAACCCCAACGCAGCCACCACCTGTGGTTGCGGGTCCTCGTTCTCCGTCTGATTAAGCCACGCTGTTCGCCGAAGCCCGTTCAGGCTGGGTAGATTGCACCCAGAACGCGCGGGCCTGCGGCGCCCGTCACAGCAGGCAGATTGCCCGGTTGCCCCTGCGTGCAGCGCCACGCCAGCCAGGCAAAAGCGATAGCCTCCATCCAGTCCGGGTCTACGCCCAGAGCAGAGGTGGTAAGCACATCCATGTCCGGCAGATGAAAGGCCAAGCGCTCGATCAGCAGCGTATTGCGCGCGCCACCACCGCACAGATACAGCGCCCTGCTATCGCTGGCATGCTGCGCTGCGGCTGAGCTGATTGAGCGGGCGCTGAGCTCAACTAGAGTAGCTTGTACATCTTCCGCGCGAGGTTGATTGCCATACTCCCCCAACAGCTTGTGCAGCCAGCGCTCATTGAAGTATTCACGGCCGGTGCTTTTCGGGCCGGTGCGCTGGAAGTAGCTGTCGTTCAGCATGGCCGCCAGCAGGTCTGGCAGTACTTGACCGCTGCGCGCCCAATTCCCCGCGTCGTCGTAGGCTTTGCCCTGAAGCAGGTTGATCCAGTAATCGAGCAATACGTTGCCTGGCCCGCTGTCAAAGCCGGTCGCGGGCTGCCCTGGGCGCATGATGGTCAGGTTGGCGAAACCACCGACGTTGACCAGTGTCCGGGTCTGACTGGGATCTCGTAGCAGCCAATCGTGAAACGCCGGTACCAGTGGTGCGCCTTCCCCGCCAGCGGCGATGTCCCGGCTACGAAGGTCGCTGACGACGCAGGTGCCGGTCAGTTCGGCCAATAGCGCTGGCGCGCCAATCTGCCAGCTGAAACCCAGTTCGGGGTGATGCCGAATGGTCTGGCCATGGCTGCCTATGCTGGCAATCTGGTCGGGGCTCAGTTGCAGCTCGCTTAGGAGCTGATTAACGCCGCCTGCAGCCAGTTCGGCCCAGGCTCTGCCAGCCAACCCTGCCCGATGAATCTCATTGGGGCCGGGGCTGCAAAGGCTGAGGAGGTCTTGGCGCTGCGAATCTGGAAAGGGGATACAACAGGCGCCTAACAGGCGCACTTGTTGTGGGGGGAGGATTTCGGTAACGGCAATGTCGATACCATCCAGGCTGGTGCCTGACATGATACCGACATGAAGGTTGGACACTTATTCCTCCAGCAGAGCCAACTGGGTGTCGCCGTTCTGGTCCAGGCTGGCCATCATCTTGTTGCTGATAGCCATGAACGCGGTGCGCTCATTCTGTGGAACCGGGTCAGCCACGGGAAGATCGATTCCCAGCGGATTGACGTGGCGGCCATTGACCAGGAATTCGTAATGCAAATGCGGGCCGGTGGCCAGGCCGGTCATGCCGACGTAACCAATAATCTGACCTTGGGACACATTCGAACCCTGACGCAGGTTGTTGGCATAGCGGCTCATATGCGCATACAGGGTTTTGTACTTCTGACCGTGTTGCACAATGATGGTATTGCCATAGCCACCCTTGCGACCGACATGGACAATCCGACCATCGCCAGTGGCTTTGATCGGCGTGCCAGTAGCGGCTGCGTAATCAACGCCGTTGTGGGCGCGGATCTTGTTCAGCACCGGGTGCCGGCGATTGGGGTTGAACTTGGAGCTGATGCGGGCAAATTCCACGGGCGTACGGATAAAGGCCTTGCGCAGGCTGGTGCCGTCAGCGCGGTAATAGCTGCTATAGCCACTCTTGTCGGTATAACGCACTGCAGTAAAGGTCTTGCCGCGGTTGCTGAAGCGGGCAGCCAGAATGTTATTGGTGCCTACGCGCTTGTCGCCTACGTGCAGTTCTTCGTAGATGACTTCAAAACGGTCGCCTTGGCGGATGTCACGGGCAAAATCCACGTCATAACCAAAAATATTGGCCATTTCCATGGTCAGGTTATGGGACATGCCAGCGCGCTGCGCTGCGAGAAACAAGGAACTGGTGATTTCGCCTTGAGCAAACTGGGTACGCACATCCGGCGTGATCAGCTCGTGGTTGACGCCATAGCTTTCGCCCTCACGGTCCAGACGCAGCGTCTCGAGATCGTTCAGCTTGGTTCTGAGAGCGTTGAGTTCGCCGTTGTTGCCCAGCTTGAAGTCCAGCACTTGGCCAGCCTTGAGGCGGGCGAAACGTTTGGCGTCCGAGCCGCTGTTCAGGACCGCATGCAGTGTATTGGCAGACAGGCCGACGCGATTGAATACCACAGACAGGGTATCGCCACTTTCTACGGTAACGCTTTTCCATTCGGAGGCGGGCTGCGCTTCAGCAACCATTGCCATGGGCAGTTCTACCGGCAGCGCCTGGTAATCACGGCCGCGCAAGGAAGGTTTCGCGGCCAGGGGGATAGTAGGTCTGTTCAATTCGTCGGCAAGCGAAAATGTGACCGTTTCGCTGATCAGGGCGTCTAGATCTTTAGACGAGCCCGCTGTAGCCATGTGGGCGGTAATGGTGTCGAGATCAAGCTGCACATAGGTTTTGCGAGCTTCGACATCCGAGGTCGGAATAACGAGCAGAAAGATGCTCAGCGCTGCTGCTATACCGCTAGCCGCTACAATATGGCTTTTGGGGTACAGTGGCGGTTTTGTCTTTTGAGGAGGCATAAGCGCTCTTGTGGTCGAGTCTGAATAAAGTGTAATAAGTCGCTAAATTATAACTGAAATTGCCTCGTTGCAAGTCTTCAGTGTCACCGCTTGTCAGTTTCCCGATTAAGGGCGTGTCCTTGGTGGCGCTCAGCATCGCTTGGCAAACTTGTAATTGATCAGCAATGTTGTATGTTTGGTTCCCTTTTTTACCCTTCAAAACACAGGATCTTCTGATTTATGAAGCCGGTTGACGAGCAGTTGGCGCTGATTAAGCGTGGTGCGGACGAAATTCTGGTGGAAAACGAGCTGCGTATCAAGCTTGAGCGCGGCGTTCCGTTGCGAATAAAGGCCGGTTTCGACCCCACTGCGCCGGATCTGCACCTGGGGCACACGGTGCTGATCAACAAATTGCGTCAGTTTCAGGAGCTCGGTCACCAGGTGCTTTTCCTTATAGGTGATTTTACCGGCATGATCGGTGACCCCTCCGGGAAGAATGTCACCCGCCTGCCGTTGACCCGTGAGCAGGTTTTGGACAATGCCGAGACCTATAAAGAGCAGGTGTTCAAGATTCTCGATCCGGCGCTGACCGAAGTCATGTTCAATTCCACCTGGATGGACAAGATGACCTCGGCGGACATGATCCAGCTAGCCGGGAAGTACACAGTGGCGCGGATGCTTGAGCGTGACGATTTCGACAAGCGCTATAAAGGTGGGCAGTCGATTGCCATTCATGAGTTTCTGTATCCGCTGGTTCAGGGCTATGACTCCGTGGCCATGCGGTCGGATATCGAGCTGGGTGGTACCGACCAGAAGTTCAACCTGCTGATGGGTCGTGAGTTGCAGCGTCAATACGGACAGGAGCCGCAGGTCATTCTTACCATGCCGCTGCTTGAAGGGCTGGATGGCGTGAAGAAGATGTCCAAGTCCCTGGGCAACTATGTAGGCATCAATGACGCGCCCGGTGAGATGTACACCAAGATCGTGTCCATGCCAGACAGTCTTATGTGGCGCTACTTCGAATTGCTCAGCTTTCGCAGCATGGATGAGATCAATGGTCTGCGCGCGGATATGGACAAGGGTGCCAATCCCCGCGATATCAAGATCAAGCTGGCGGAAGAGCTGGTTGAGCGCTTTCACGGCGCTGAAGCTGCAGCTACAGCTCATCGGTCGGCGGGTAACCGTTTGAAGGAAGGCGAGTTGCCGGACGATATCCCTGAGGTCGCGGTTGAGACTGATGTGCCGTTGCCGGTTTCGGCGGTATTGAACCGCGCCGGGCTGGTAAAGAACGCAGCGGCGGCCAAGGATCTTCTGTCCGCTGGTTCTGTACGGGTTGATGGCGCGGTTGTGGATCGTGAGTTCATGTTCCAGCCGGGTGTTGAGTACGTCTGTCAGGCAGGCAAGAAGAAGTTTGCACGCATAACGCTAAAAAGCGCTTGACGGTTTTTTCTGAGCCCCTATAATGCGCGTCTGCCCAGTCAGGGCGCTTT
>CAXBEU010000012.1:0-121708 GCA_963974865.1 uncultured Pseudomonadaceae bacterium
TGACTCCACCTTCTTTCAGGTGGACGGGTTTGCCGGCTTCGCCGGGCAAACAAAATACACCGCCGCAGGCCGCGGCGGTGTATCGGCCAGGCGGCGCAGGAAGGTAAGCATCGCAGCTATCGCGACGGTATCGGCCAAAGCGCCGGTTGATGCCTCTGCCGGCCATTGCACCTGAAACCCGGCGCCAGCGCTTCTTACCCGCATCACGTTGAGCCCATAGAACAGCCGCTCATAACGTTGATAGGCCTGCATCGCCTGGCCCAGCGTGGTACAGGCCAGAATCAGATAGCCAAGCACACCCACGTGCCGAGGTTGAATCATCGCGCCGATGGCCAGGCCGGGTGCGGTCAAAGTGGGCCGCAAGTGCGCAGCCTGTTCCAGCATGTTCTGCCATACCGGCAGGGGTACTATGTCCGCTGGCCCGCGGCTATCCAGCAACTGCCGCAACTCGGGCGCAGGCAACCCTTCCTGATCCAGCCAGTCGGTGAGTAGCTGCACCCAGGATCCGGTCACGCGCAAAGGCATTGCCATGATCACACTCCCACTGCAAGGCACGCAGCCATGTGGCATGAATAGTCAAAAAATCGGCATAAAATGTCAATTATTTTCCCGGCCCTGCATGCAGCATGGACGCTGACACACTCATTTGTCTGCAGGATAAGTGTTATGAAACTGACTGACATGTTCCACGGCATCTGGCTCGAGAGTGGGCTGCCCCAGCTATTGGATCTCATGCCCGGCTGGCTGGCCCTGGATGAACGGCAACTGGTATTCATGCTGGCCACGCCGGTGTTTATCGGCGTGTTCGCCTGGGAATATCTGAAGATCCGCCACGACCCGCAGTTGGTCGAGGGCAAAGAGTCGCTGCGCAATTTCATGCTTGGCGCAGGCTACCAGACGACCGAATTGCTGTTTGCCGGCTTGATCGCCTTCCCGGTCTACGCGCTGGCCTATCACCATCGCCTGCTGGATATACCTCTCAACCTCTGGACCGGCGCGCTGCTCTGGGTGCTGACGGATCTGAGCTTCTACTGCATGCACCGAAGCTCGCATCGGGTGCGCTGGTTATGGGCCGCGCACGTCACCCATCACTCCTCACCGCGGATGAATTTCTCCACGGCAATGCGTCAGAATGCGACCAACATTTTCAACGGCGGCTGGTTGTTCTACGTGCCGTTGGCGCTGATCGGTTTCAATCCTGTGTGGATCGGCTTGTGCTATGCGCTGTCCCTGGTTTATCAGTTCTTTATTCACACCACATTGGTCGGCAAGCTGCACCCGGCCATCGAGTACCTGTTCAATACCCCGAACCATCACCGTGTACATCATGCCCGCAACCCCGGCTATATCGATACCAACTACGGCGGCGTGTTTATCATCTTCGACCGGCTGTTCGGGACCTTTGCCGCAGAGCGCACGGACCAGCCAATTGAATATGGCATTACCAGGCCCATGGATGGCGACGGTCTGCTGACCAGTTGGCTGCACGAATACCGGGATATGTTCCTTGATGTCGCGCGCCGGGGCCCGATAGGCCAGCGCCTGCGGCATCTGTGGATGCCCCCGGAATGGGAGCGGGAGCCACCCGGCGCTGACCGGGCAAATGAAAAACCCAGCCTGCGTAAGTCCTGAGTTTGCTGTCAGCGCTGAGCTTGTGAAGAGCCACGCGCTGTTCTAGTCTGGCCAGACCACTTCAAGGATTACCGACCATGATCAAAGTCACTGTCATGTACCCGAACACCCCCGGCGCGCGTTTCGACCATGATTACTACAGCAACACCCATATGCCGCTGGTCAAGAACTTCATGGGTGATGCCTGCCATCACTACACGGTAGACAAGGGCCTTGCCGGTGGCACACCCGGCAGCGAGGCTCCCTACCTCGCCATGTGCCATATCTACTGCGAATCAGTTGAAGCTTTCCAGTCGGGCTTTGGCCCGCACAGCGCCGCCATTATTGCTGATGTGCCCAACTACACGGATCTGACTCCCGTGTTTCAGATCAGTGAAGTAGTGGTCGGATAAGTTTCATTCAGCCTAACCGCTGCGGAGGGATCGCGTAGGTCCCCACCGCATGCGCCACAGGTTCGTCACTGCCCTCGGAATACAAAGACACCTCGCCAATCGCCAGCGTCTTGCCGACCTTTAGCAAGCTGCACACCCCGATGATGTCGCGACCCGCCACCGGCTTGCGCAGAAAGTTGATATTCAGGTTGGTCGTGACCGCCAGCGCAATCAGACCGATCTCGCCCAGAATGGCCGCGTAGAGTGCGACATCTGCGGTGGTCATCATGACCGGGCCCGAGACTGTGCCGCCTGGGCGCAACTCGCCATCGCCGACCTCATGCCGCACCTTGGCTGAACAATGGCCCAGTTCATCAACACGGACTCTGGCCTGGGGGAATTCCCGCACAAAGAAAGCATTCAATTCTTCAACAGTGGGTTTGGCAGACATGCGCGGCTCCAGCACAGGGGGGTACCACAGCATGCACAGAGTCGCCGCCAGCCGCCAGTCTCGCCGCAGGCTGTGGCGCAACTGCCCGCCAACCTGCCCGGAAAGGCCTGAGCCGCAGCGTTAATCCTGGCAGCCACCTTGTTCGCGGCCATCCAGCAATTGCTGCCAGTCGCGCAACTTCTCCGCCATGGGGATAGACGCATTGGCCGGGCTGGTCGAGGGCAGACGAATCAATTGCACACGGCCCCGCAAGTCCTCCGGCAAACCAGGCAACACATGGCGGCGGAAGCTCGATTGTGCTTTGGCACCATTGAAAAATACGCGTTTGATGTGCCGGTGCTGCCGGAGAAAGCCATCCAGATCATTGGCAACGATAGACGATTCGATGATATCCGCATCCAGGCTGCCGCTGCGGGTACATGCCTTGAGTACGTCCCATACCGCCACCTGTCGCTGCAGCAGTGCGTCGCAGCGCTCTGCGTAGGGCAGACCCGGGGTAATCTCCAGGATCAGTTCAAGGAAAGGCCAGAAGTAATTTCGCGGATGGGCATAGTACTGCTGCGCGGCTAAGGAGGCCTTGCCAGGCATCGAGCCCAAGATCAGACAGGTAGCATCGGGCGACGCCAACGGCGCAAAACTGTGAACAAGGGTCATGTCACCTCAGGCAATGTCGCAATAAATGGTCCTTCCCTGCGCTATCAGGCGGCGAGCTAGCCAGTCTGCCGACTTATGATCGCCACCACTGCATTGGCCGAGCGCACAGCCGACTCCAGCAGCGGGACGCCTTCGTGCGCCCAGGAACCACAAAAAAACACGCGCCGGCCGGGTGCTGCGTGCCAGCGCTGCAAATGATCATGCACCCGCGCGGTACCCTTATGCACCACCGCACGCTCAAAAGGAATACGCGCAAGCACCGTACGCGGTTCAGGTTCAAACAGGGGATTCCAGGTTTGCATGACCGGTGCGCGCCCTGCAAGGTCGGGTTCCACCTGATTGACCAGCACGGTAAACATGGCCTTGTGCAGTTGCCTGTCCATCTGGAAATTCAGTGCCGTCCAATCTGCCTGACTGGCCGGCAGAAATCGCAGGTCCTGATGCACCCACAGCTCACCCGAATCGAAGCGAATGTCGCGCAGTACGGCGCACTCCTCGGCGAAGGCCGCAGGGTCGAGGAAGTCCAGGTGATTGGCCTGAGTGGCGATAATCACCCGATCAAACAGACCGCCTTGCCCATTAGCATTGCGTACCAGCACTCCTTCGTTCTGCGGCAGCAACTGAGTAACCGGGCTGCCCGAAAAGAGTTCGAGACCCTGCGCCAGCCCCTCAACCAGAGCAGAAGTGCCGCCGCGAAGCCTGACCAGCGCCGAGTCATGCACAATGCCGTTGAGTTGCTTGAGTATCTGAAGCGCTGGCCAAGCCAGCAAATGCTGTTCATCACAGGTGCAGATGGTCGTGAGTATCGGCAGCACCAATCCGCGCCAGAAGACCGGGTCCATTGGCTGCTCCGCCAGCACCTCTCCCAGCGTCTGCCGAGAACGGGTGGCCTCCAAAGTGCGCGTGAGTTTGCTCAATTTGCGCAGGCCGAGCGCAATACGCAGCGCGCTGCCATTCAGATAGCGCCAGGATCCGACAAAAGGCCAGCCATTGCCAGGCAAACGCCCGCTACGAAACCAGGTACGCTGATCGCGCCAACTGCAGGATGTATAAGTATTGACCTCGTAGGTATCGACCCCCACTTCATTGGCCAGCGCCAATACGCTGGGCCAGGACTCACGGCTCATGACCCGCAGCGGCACATCTACCAAACCGCCCTCAATGGCCAAGGCGTGCGCGTCCATACCATGGTGCGCTTGCGCCTCGAAAACCGTAACTTTGTGCCCCTTTCTACGCAGACCGTAGGCCGCAGCCAAACCAGCCATGCCACTGCCAACGACTGCGATATCAAGGCTCATCGAAAATGAGGGTCCACTGTGGGTTTGGGCTTGACGCCATGCTCATACAACCACGCTCATAAAACCCTGTTCTCCAACCAAGCCTCCCGACCAGATCACCCGATCCATCAACCCAGCTCGTCTGACACCAGCATGCCGTGCAATACGTAACAAACCTGTTGGCCACGCCGCAGGGTCAAGGGGTTGCGACTCGCAATCAACCAACGATCAGCCAGAAGACCATCAATATGCAGCCGTAACGCATCCAGATGACGCTGCTGTCGATCAGGCAGCTCCACCACGTCAATCACGGCAGGAATGGCGACGGGGGTAGGAATAGAACGCGAAACGGATTTGGCCGAGCGCGCCATAGATGAAAGCTGTTCTCGCATAACGCAGTCCCTCTTGAGAGTTGGACAGTGTCAGCATCCAGGCTGTGGCAATTGGCTTGAACCTTGTGCCGTGTTCTCCCGCATCAGGAGATATTGCTTAATAGACACCTAGCGCCAATTTCTTTAGCAAAGGTTATACATCCCCAGGCGCTTATACAAAAGAGATGTGTAAAGTTTGGAAACTCATCACCAGGCTAAGTTCACAGCGGTGGGTACTATCCGACCAACGGCCAAAAGGGCACTGAAGGGCATTCAAAGCCCGGCGCCCGGCCCTTGCCGGCATATTGCCACCGGTACAACGGCGCACAGCGCTCGTAAGTGCCCTTACAGAACTGAACTATCACCACAGAAAGACTCCAATGCACAGGTGCAGGAAAGCTGTGACGTGCCGTGACATTCCACCTCATTTCCTGCACCTGTCAGAACCCAGCAACACGCTGCAAATACGTGATGTATTCAAGGCCACGATAAGCGCCGGCATCGCGGATTCTCATAACGACAATGGAGCCCTGATGATGGCGGACAACGAACAGAAATTTACCACCAACGATGCTGGCATTCCGGTCGCCAGTGATGAGCATTCCCTGACGATTGGCCCGGATGGCCCAATCCTGCTGCACGATCATTATCTGATTGAGCAGATGGCGCAGTTCAACCGTGAGCGTATTCCGGAGCGGCAACCCCATGCCAAGGGCGGCGGTGGCTTTGGTCATTTTGAAGTGACGCACGACGTCAGCGCCTACACCAAAGCCGCTGTCTTTCAGCCTGGCACCAAAACCGATGTGCTGATGCGCTTTTCGACTGTGGCGGGCGAGCGCGGCAGCCCCGACACCTGGCGTGACCCTCGTGGTTTCTCGATCAAGTTCTATACCAGCCAGGGCAACTACGATCTGGTAGGCAACAATACGCCGGTCTTTTTCGTCCGCGACCCGATGAAATTCCAACACTTCATCCGCTCACAGAAACGCCGCGCGGATACCAACCTGCGCGACCACGATATGCAATGGGATTTCTGGTCCCTGTCTCCGGAATCAGCTCACCAGGTCACTTGGCTGATGGGTGACCGTGGTATTCCGAAAACCTGGCGTCACATGAACGGCTACAGCAGCCACACCTTTATGTGGGTCAATGCTCAAGGCGAAAAGTTCTGGGTCAAGTATCACTTCAAGACCGATCAGGGCATCGACTTCCTGACCCAGGAAGAAGCCGACAAGCTGGCTGGCCAGGACGCCGACTACCATACCCGTGATCTGTATGAAGCGCTGAAAAATGGCGACCATCCCAGCTGGACGCTGCATATGCAGATCATGCCGTTCAAGGATGCCGAGACCTACCGTTTCAACCCCTTTGATCTGACCAAGGTCTGGCCGCACGGCGACTATCCGCTGATCCCAGTGGGCAAGCTGACGCTGAACCGCAACCCCACCGATTACCATACCGAGATCGAACAGGCCGCCTTCGAGCCCAACAGTCTGGTACCCGGTATCGGAGTGAGCCCGGACAAGATGCTGCTGGGTCGGATTTTCTCCTACGCCGATGCCCACCGGGCGCGACTTGGGGTCAATTACAAGCAGATCCCGGTCAACCGCCCACAGTCGCCCGTCCATAGCTACAGCAAAGACGGTGCGATGCGGATGGATAACGTCACTGACCCGGTTTACGCGCCCAACTCCAAGGGCGGCCCACACGCCGATCCGTCCCTGAATCCTCCGGTGGATACCTGGACGACCAGCGGCGACATGGTACGCAGTGCTTACACCTTGCGCCGCGAGGATGACGATTTCGGTCAGGCCGGCACCATGGTTCGGGAGGTATTGGACGATGCTGCACGCGACAGGCTGGTCTCGAATGTGGTCGGTCATCTGAAAGATGGTGTCACTGAGCCAGTACTGCAGCGCTCACTGGAATACTGGCGTAATATCGACAAGGACATCGGCGACCGTATTGCCAAAGGAGTCAGCGGGAACTGATTTGTATCAGCTTGCGTCAAACCAAGGGCCGATACTGATCGGCCCTTTTCAATTATCCGTCGCAAAACGGGAGCCACCCATCATTGAATGAATCTGAACCGAGCGCCTTTAAGCTCGCCCGCGGCCCCCTATGAAGCGCTCTCCACTGACGGCGATTGTGGTACTGGCATTTATTGGCGTGGCTATCTGTGCCTTGCTGAGCCGCAGCCTGTATAACCAGGAAACCAAAGCTATCGCCGGGCAGTTTCAGAGCGATATTCAACAGGCCGCCGCCGTATTTGAGCGGGAAGTGCTTCTCAACCTGGAAGTGCTCTACGCCTTGAAAGCCGCAATGGACATCATGCCCGGCATGCACTCCGATCGCTTCCGGACACTCAGCGAAGGCATTCTGGACCGCTCGCCAGCAATTATGGCGTTTGCCTGGGCTCCGGTAATTCAGAAGGATCAGTTGACGCGTTTTGAAAGCGTGCAAGGCCGGCTGGTCAAGGGCTTGCGGGTCACTGAACGGGACGCCCAGGAGCAATTGGTACCTGTCGCCGAGAGGCCCTGGTATGTGCCCGTGCAGTTTATCGAGCCTCTGGGCAAGAACCGCGCTGCCCTGGGGTTTGATCTGGCCAGTGAGCAACGGCGCCTGGCGGCGTTGGAAGCTGCACGTGATACGGGCCAACTGGTAGCCACCGCGGGTATCAAACTGGTGCAAGAGCCTGATAACCAGCAGGGATTTCTCGTATTTGCGCCCTTGTATCAGGGGCACCCCAAAGATATCGAGCAGCGCCACGCCACGCATTATGGCTATATAAACGGCGTGTTCCGGGTAGGCGAGCTGGCTAACCAGGCAATTGGCCTGGGGGAAACTTCCAGCCTGCTGTTCCAGGTGGTTGATGTAACCGACGCGCAATCCAATCTGCTGTACAGCAATGCCGATCAGAATGATCCACGCTGGGTCAAGAATCTGGCCTACCACACCCCGCTGGCCGACGTGGCCGGCCGACACTGGCGCATCGAAGCCATGCCATCGCAGAGCTACATAGACCAGCGCCGTGGCTACTTGCCGGCACTGGTGATGGTGTCTGGCGTACTCTTTATTGCCCTTTTGGTCATTTACGCGTTGATCAACCTGAACCGCAACCGTGCACTGAATGCGGCCAAGGAAAAGCTGGAAAAAATGTCGCTGACCGATGGCCTTACCGATCTGGCCAACCGCCGCCACTTCGACCAGTTTATCGAGCACGAGTGGGCTCGCGCCAAGCGCCTCTCCAAGCCCCTATCACTGATCATGCTGGATATCGACTACTTCAAGCCTTATAACGATCACTATGGGCACCCCGCCGGCGATGAATGCCTGCGTCAGGTTTCACGCGTCTTGAAGGGCGTGATTCGGCGCCCTACTGACCTGCTGGCCCGTTACGGCGGTGAAGAGTTTGCAATCGTATTGCCGGATACCGACAACGCCATGCAAGTTGCCGAAGCCTGTCGTTCAGCCATCGAAGCGGCAGCAATTGAGCATAATCTGTCCGAGGTCAGCAGTGTGGTTACCGTCAGTGTGGGTGTCTGCTCGCGTACGCCCAGCCCGAATGTCGACTTGAATGACTTGAAGATAGAGGCCGATGCAGCGCTATATCGGGCCAAGGATGCTGGACGTAACAAGGTCAAAAGCTGTGATCGCGAACGGTGATGAGGCGCTACATGCCCGGCCAACCGGTGGGCATGACGAAGATACGCTGCGCCTCACACCAGAGCCCGCTCATCGGATCCTGGCGAAGCCGGGCAAATAATCTGGGCGTTGCCGCATCACGGATTTCTGCCAGCGCAGCCTGCCGCAGGAGCGCATCAGGTGCACCTGGTTGCACCCAGGGCCCTAACCAATGTGGCTTTCTTAGCGGCACCCAATCACTCAGGTCCATCAATAAGGCGTCGTCCAGATACGCCCATGAGCCGCACGCATGATCCACCGGCACGCTGGCCTCGGCCTGGACCTGTGCATTCAGCGGATAGAACAGATAACCCGGCATGAAAATGCGTGTTACCTGCGGCTGCTCGATGCCCCGCTGGCGCAGCGCCTGGATGGTTGCCGGCAAGGCACTGCGCTGGCTCTGCTGCTGCAGCAAACGCCAGGTTTTCAGATCCAGACGGTCGCGGGCGTTGGGGCCGTACCAGCGAACGGCATCCCCCGCTGCGTCAAGGTCTGGCTGCGGATAACCCAGGTAGAATTTCACCGCAATTTCATGGTGCTCCACCACGCCGGTGTGGCCATTACGCAACACAAAGTCCAGCTCGCCCAGGGTAATTCCCGCTGAGCGGATGGGCATATTTCTGACCAACAGCTCCCAGCCGAGAATATCCGTCAGCAGGCACGCATAGAGGCTTTCGAAGTACAGGCCCAAACGCGGGTTTGCCACCTCGGTCAATACCGCTGGCCCGGCCGCAGGGTCGGCGTCCCATGTCCGCAAACGCTCAAGCAAATCCCCTGGCAAGTATGGGCGCAGATCAAGCGCCTGCGGTCCACCGAGCAGTTGCGCGGTGTGGCACATCCAGGCCAGATGGCGCACCGCCGGCACGCGAAAGCGCATGAGATCAGGACTTTGCAATGCATCACTTTCGGAAGAGAATGTCATGCTCGCAGGTTAACCCCCTTTTGCCACCCGGAGAACCGCCCATGGCCCAATGGCTGATGAAAACCGAGCCGGACGAATGCGGTATAGATGATTTTGCCAAGGCTGCGGATACGCCCATCACCTGGGACGGCGTGCGCAACTACCAGGCGCGCAATTTCATCCGCGAGATGGCCGAAGGTGATCAGGTTTTTATCTACCACTCCAGTTGCAAACACATAGGCATTGCTGGCGTGGTGACTGTGGTCAAAACCGCCTTTCCGGACCCTGCCCAGTTCAAACCGGAGTCGCCTTATTTTGATGCCAAAAGCACGCCAGAAAAGCCGCGATGGCAGTCAGTCGATCTGCGCTTTGTACGCAAGTTACCGAGGTTGATTCCGCTGGATGAACTGAAAGCCTTGCCGGGCCTGGAAGATCTTGCGCTGGTCAAACGGGGTAGCCGGTTGTCAGTCATGCCGGTCAGCCAGGAGCAGTGGAATATAATCCTCGCCCAGGTCAGCCAAGCCCCCGATGAGTAAGTACAGCTACTTTTTCTTGCGCGGATGATTGCGGCTGCCCGTACCCTTGCTCGGCACCGGCGGCAGGTTCTTCTGCTCCTTGCGGTCGGCGCGGTCGGAATTGCGTGACCCGTCCTTGAAGCGCTTCTTGCGCTCGGCATTCTCTGCCTCTTTTCTGGCTTTGGCCTCGGCAATGGCGATCTTTTCCTGCTCGACCATGGCCGGCGTTTCCAGGCTGATAAGGCCCAGCTTGCCCGAGCGCAGCTCATTGATCAGCACTTCACAGATCTTGTGCAGGTTGACCTTGCCGCCCGCGCGCAAGGCACCACGCCGCGCCCCGGCCATCTCGAGAAATTCCAGCTCGGTGCTGGGCAAATATTCCAACTGGAAGTGCGCCTGGATCAGTTCGGGGTAAGCCTTGATCAGATATTCGGCGACGAAGAAACTCACATCGTCATATTCCATCGCCGTGTTCTTGATCGCCCCGGTCGCGGCCAGACGATAACTGCTGTTGGGGTTTTCGATCTTCGGCCAAAGAATGCCGGGCGTATCGAGTAGCACCACGCCACTGCCCAGATTGATGCGCTGCTGGTCCTTGGTCACCGCCGGCTCATTACCGGTCTTGGCCAACACCCGCCCAGCCAGGGTATTGATGATGGTCGATTTACCCACGTTGGGAATACCGACGATCATCGCGTTGATGTTCTTCGCCCCGGCTTCCTTCTCCGGCAGCATCTTGCGGCACAGATCAACCAGCAGCTTGATGCGCCCGGGCTGTTCCGTTGTGGTCGCGAAGGTTTTGACCCCCCGCTCCTGCTCCAGATACTCCTGCCACAGGGCGGTCACTGCCGGGTCGGCCAGATCGGTCTTGCTCAGCACCTTGATGCACGGCTTCTCGCCACGCAGTTCGGCAATCGCGGGGTTTTCACTGGAATAGGGAATGCGCGCGTCGAGCACTTCGATCAGCAGGTCGACCTGGGGCAGAACTTCCCTGATCGCCTTCTGGGCCTTGTGCATGTGTCCGGGGTACCACTGAATCGCCATTGCGCCGCGCCTTGAATCTGCATGAAGCGGCTATTGTACGTTAAGTGGCACCAGACCGTGGCGGCAGATCAACCGTGCTTGAGTTCAAAACTCATCAACCGGCTTCGCTGATCCACCCGTGCGGACTGCAGAAACAGTGGCCGCTTACCCGCTACCGCAGGTATACGCCCATGCTGCGCGTCGGACCGGCGTGGCATTTTCAGCAACTCTGGCAGCACTTTATGCTGATAAAGCACAAACAGCCTTTCCAGTTCCTGCATGGGGTGGTCGTGGTCATCAATCCGAATATCGCACAGCGGATATTCTTCTTCGCCGAACACCATGACATTCACCGAACGCTCGCCATGACGGTCACCGCCCATCACCGCGCCTGCCTGAAGGCTCCGCACCAGCCGTTCTGCCAGGGTCAGGTATTCCAGATCATGCATCACCTGCAGCATGCGCTCTATTACCCAGGGCCCGACCAGTCGATTGCCCTGGATCATGCACTGTTTGCCTTCGATATGGCCCGCCCAAGGAATATTTTCGTCGCCCGTCCAGGCCGCTACCCGGCCCTGGTTATCGACGATACCAACCTGGCGGCTCTGCGGCTGGCTTTCCAATGCCAGTACCCGCTGCAATGCAGCCTCAGCCTCAATGCCCTGATCCATCAGACGCAGGGCGTCATAAGCCAGGTAAGGATTGACCAACGCCTGCGAGGCGACAGCCCCGGTATGGGGAAACAGCATGGCACGCCAGTTTACCAACCGCCTGTACCGCAGTACTGGCAGCCACACCGATCTGACCGGTACGCGGGCAACGGGCAACAATGGAAAAGGTCACGACGCAACTCCTTGTGAATGACAACCCTATAAAGGCATTGACACTGCACTTGGTGCACAGTTCAGGTGCATAAACGATTTATGACGATGTAAGACTCAGCTAGGCAGCCAATATCCAAGGCAGAAAAACAGGGAGGCAGGCAGGGCAGTCACGGGAAGAAACAGGAAGGTGTTCAAATTGACGATACAGGGCTACTGGGCGAGTCCGTCATCCTATTATCTGGTCAGACACTCTGACCAGATAATAGGGTGTAACCAAAAGCTTAGTTCTGCGCTTCGCGCTCAACTGCTTCGCCTGCATCCTGCATATCACGACCTGCACCTTCCATGGTGTTACAACCGGCAATGAACAGAACAGCCATGCTGAGCAGCAATGATTTGATTGTCAGACTCATAATCAACTCCAATTTGATATTGACCACATAAGTGAAGCACCTAAGGCTGAATGGTGCGCAGCCATAACTAGGACCGCGAGCAGGGATAACAGTTCTATCAGCGCGGCATTACAACAGCAATTCCATCGCCGTTTGCATATCGGCAGAGCTCAACTGCATATCGCGCATGGCCTTGGTGAGGCTGCCGTAAGCGCTACTCAATGCACCGTTGAGCGTAGCCAGCTCACTCTGCAATGCCTGCATACGCAACTGCTGCTCATCAGAGGTCATGCCCTTGTCACCGCTAACGGCTTGAAGCTCGAGCATTTTCTGATCGATCTGCAGCTTTAGATCGCGGATCAGTTTAAGCATCTGCTTGATAAGGTCAGGCAGGTTGCTGTCGTCAATATCCTGATTCTTCTGACTCGCTGCCGACTTGCTCTTGCCCAGTTCGGACAAGGTCACGCGTATGCCCTCAAGATCAAAAGCGCTTTCGCTTCCGCCTTTGCTTGAGTCCGGCGCAGAGTGCGCAGGTTGCGACGCAGCATCAGCCGCCATTGCCGCTGAGGGCAAGGTGGTAGCAGCCGAAGTGATAGGCGCGGAGCTGGAGACCATCATGCCCGGTACATCCTCAAAGGTTCATGGGGCTTTATACAGAGGCTATCGGCTTCGCAAGCCTGGACTTGAGCCAGTAGCTTCCAATTCGTTCTCAAGCCTCTAAACTATCGCCAACATAACCTGGCCATTGTCAGGGCTCACCCCACCAGGCCGCATTTCTTGAAACTCAGCAAACGCCTTGAGCAAATCGAATCCATGGTGACCCCAGGTTATGCGCATATCTGGGACTGCTGCTGCGACCACGGCCTGCTCGGCGCGACGCTGCTGGCGAGGCAGGCCGCACCACAGATCCACTTCGTCGACATTGTCCCCGAGCTGATCGACAAACTGAGCAAAAGGCTTCAGCGCTTCTATCCTGAGGCGGCCGGCCGTTGGCAAACACACTGTCTGAATGTCGCCGAGCTACCGATTGATCGCTATTCAGGCCGGCAGCTGGTGATCATTGCCGGCATCGGCGGGGACATGATGACGCGCTTTATTCAAGCCATTCACCAACAGCATCCCAATGCCGATGTGGATTTTCTGTTGTGCCCGGTGCACCAGGAGTACCCTCTGCGCCAGTACCTTAATAGCCTGGATTGGCGGCTTGAGCACGAAGTGCTGGTGAAGGACAACAAGCGCTTTTACGAAATACTGCGCGTACACAAGAGCAACCCTGCCCTGCCCGCTGTCAGCCCGGCAGGTTGCCACCTGTGGCGTGCCAGCTCGGCCGCGCAGGAAAAAACAGCCCGAGATTATCTGAATAAAACGCTGCAGCATTACCGCAACGTGCAGCGTGGCGGCCGCGAGAACGTGCAGCAGGCCATCGCGGCCTATCAGGCGGTACAGATTAGCCGCTCAAGCTGTTCAGATTAGCCGCTCAGGCTGATCACCCGTTCAGTGTATTGAATCAATACGGGCAAAGGGCTACCTTGAAGAAAAAGAAAGAGCTTCAAGCCATGAAGACACCGCCCTCACCTGGCCACCCGCATTCCAGGTCTGCCAATGCGTGACCCCAATGAAGGCTTTATTGCCTTGTTCAAGCGCTTGCCTATAGCCTGCATGCTGACACGCGCCAGCGATCACGAAGTGATGGCGATCAACCCGGCCTTTGAGCGCCTGTTCGGCTGGCGGGCGTCCGAGATCATACACGCACCCTCAACCCAGGCGCCGATCTGGAAAGATGCCCAGCAACGCGAGCAGTTACTCAGCGCCTTTGCCCGTGATGGGCGGATCCAGCAACACGAAGCAGAACTGCAATGCCGCGATGGGCAACTCAAGCCCTGTCTTGTATATGCGGAGCTGCTGGACGTAGACGGTCAGACCTGCCGTCTGTTCATGGCGCACGACATCAGTGATCGCATTGCCTCGGAACTGGCGCTCAAACGCAGCGAAGCCAAGTTCACTGCCCTGTTCCAGGACTCACCCGAGCCCTACATCCTGTTCGAAAAGCACAGCGCTCAGATAGCCGAGATCAACCGCAGCTTCACCGAGCTGTTTGGCTATCAGGCGGCCGATGTCGTCGGCAAGACCGCATTGGACATTGGCCTGTGGCGCTACCCGGAGAAGCGGCCGGCGATCATTGCCAAGTTGCTGCGCGAGAACCGGCTGCGTAACGAATTGATCGAGTTTGTTACCCGCGATGGGCGGGTACTGCACTGCGAGGCCTCCAGCAACTTTGTTCTGGTGGGCAACGAGCGACGCACACTGACAAGCCTCAAGGATGTGACCGAACAAAAAAACATCGAAGCGCGCATCAAACACCAGGCCTTCCACGACGCCCTCACCGACTTGCCCAATCGGTTGCTGCTCAATGATCGCCTGCGCCAACACCTGGCAATTGGCGAGCGCCATGGCCTTAGTTGCGCGGTGCTGTTTTTCGATCTGGACCATTTCAAACGGATCAATGACTCGCTCGGGCACAGTTGCGGCGATGCCGTGCTGCGGGAGGTCAGCCAGCGGCTGCTCGCACAGGTGCGCAAAGCCGACACTGTTGCGCGGCTCGGTGGGGACGAATTCGTGGTGCTGCTCAGCGGCTTGGTAGGCAGCCAGCAACAGGTTGCGGAGCAGGTCCGAGTCACAGCCAAGCAGCTACTGAAGGTGGTTTCCGTACCGATGCAGATGAACGGCCACAGCCTGCAACTGAGCTGCAGTGTGGGCATCGCTCTTGGTAACGAAGACGGCGACACCCCTGAAGATCTCCTCAAGCATGCGGACACCGCGCTCTATGGCGTCAAGGCTACTGGCCGCAACAATATTGCCTTTTTTGAGCCGCAGATGCAGGTAGTGGTCAGCCAACGTCTGCAGTTGGAGACTGAACTGCGTCGAGCGCTAACAGAACAGCAACTGCGGCTGCACTATCAACCGCAGATCGACGCGCGCGGGCCGAACATCATCGGGGCCGAAGCGCTCCTGCGCTGGCAGCATCCTGCCAGGGGGTTGATCGGGCCGGGTACCTTCATGCACGTGCTGGAAGAGAGCGGCATGATTCTCGAGGTTGGTCACTGGGTTATGCAGCAAGCCTGCAGGCTCATTGCCCGTCTGCTGGACGTTGGCGCTGTCGCGCCAGAGAGCTTCAGTCTGAGCATCAATATCAGCCCCCGACAGTTTCGCCAGGCCGATTTTGTCAATCAGGTAGCCACGGCAGTGCATGAGCAAGGCATTCCCGCACACTGCCTGAAACTGGAAATCACCGAAAGCATGGTGATTCAGAACATTAACGATACGGTGAACAAGATGCATGAACTGCGCAACTTGGGCATCTGTTTTGCAATAGACGATTTTGGTACCGGATACTCATCGCTCAGCTACCTCAAACGGCTACCGGTAGACCTGTTGAAAATCGACCAGTCCTTTATCCATGACTGTACACGTGACGGCAATGACGCCGAAATTGTCCGCGCTATTATCGCCATGGCTCGCAGCCTGAAACTCGAACTGATTGCCGAAGGAGTGGAAACCCTCGAGCAACTTGCATTTCTACAGCAGCAGGATTGCCACGCTTACCAGGGCTACCTGTTCAGCCCCGCCGTAACAGAGAGCGCATTCCTTCAGATACTCATGAGCAACCAGGCAACACGGGCCTCCTGACGCGCCACGCCGAGCTGATTACCCCGTCAACCGGCGGCATCTGACCGCTCAATAGCGCTTGGAGCTTCATCCGTTTTGGAGCTACTCCAACGCTTGACGCTGAACTCCTATGGCCATTTGCAATCCAAATAATTGTGGATCTGCCCTTGGGTTTCGTCTCGGCAATACTTTTTTATGCCCGAGAGACTGCCCCGGCAGACTGAAAAACCTTTCTGATAAAGGAACAAAATGGCTCATACGCGCCCAATCGTCTCAACTGGTAATGCTGGCTTCGACTCCATCCTCAAGGGCGGCCTGCCTCGCAACAGGCTGTACCTGCTTGAGGGCACTCCGGGGTCTGGAAAAACAACTCTTGGCCTACAGTTTTTGCTTGATGGTGTCGCCGCTGGTGAATCCGTCCTGTACATCACGTTGTCGGAAACCAGTGAAGAACTTGAGAGCGTAGCTCAGTCGCACGGCTGGACTCTGGACGGGATCGAACTCTTTGAACTGTCCTCGACTGAAGGCGTGTTTGGCGAGGCCTATGAGCAGTCTATCCTGCACCCCTGGGAAGCTGAGTTGGGCGACACCATCAAACTGATCCAGCAGCGGGTCGACGAGTTGAAGCCTACCCGGCTGGTGTTCGACAGCCTGTCAGAAATGCGCCTGCTGGCGCAGGATTCACTGCGCTATCGCCGCCAGGTGCTGGCGCTGAAGCAGTACTTTGCCGGGCGTGAGATCACTGTGATGATGGTAGATGACCTGACTACCGCCCACGGTGAGCGCGATAATCACCTGCACAGTTTGTGTCATGGCGTGGTCACGCTTGAACGTCTGACCCTCGACTTTGGTGCGGCACGCAGACGCCTGCAGGTACAGAAGTTGCGCGGTCTGGATTTTGTCGCCGGTTATCATGACTTCACCATCCGCAAAGGCGGTGTCGAGGTATATCCACGGCTGGTAGCCTCTCAGCATCACGTGGAATTTACCGCAGAGAATGTGAACAGCGGTATTCCGGAGCTGGACAAATTGCTTGTCGGCGGGCCCATGCGCGGGACCAGCACGCTGGTGACAGGCCCCCCTGGTTCGGGCAAAACCACCTTGGCGCTGGTCTACCTGGCCGCAGCCTGCCGCCGCGGTGAAAACTGCACTATTTATGAGTTCGATGAGCGCGTCGCTACGCTGATCAATCGGGCTGACAGTATGGGCCTGGAGCTCAGCCGCTATATCGCCAACGGGCAACTTTTGATTGAACAGATTGACCCGGCTGAAATCTCGCCCGGCGAGTTTGCCTGGCGTGTTCGCAACCAGGTGGAAACGCGCAACTGCCGCATGCTCGTTGTCGACAGCCTTAATGGCTATATGGCTGCGATGCCGCAGGAACAGCAACTGATATTGCAGATGCACGAGTTGATTTCCTACCTGAGCCAGCAAGGCGTGGTGACCTTTCTGATCACCCCGCAAAGTGGGCTGGTCGGCTCCATGCATAGCAAGCTGAACGTTTCCTACATAGCGGACTCGGTGATACTGATCCGTTTTTTTGAAGCGCAGGGGCGTTTGCGCAAGGCGATTTCCATTCTGAAACACCGAACCGGCGCTCACGAGGATGCCATCCGCGAGATTCGCATCGATTCACAGGGCGTGCGCGTCGGCGAGCCCCTGGTCAATTTCCGTGGTGTTCTGACCGGAACGCCCGAATTATTCGGCGCTGATCCGGCCTTGATGGAAGAACGAACGCGTGAGTAGTAAGCACCATACCGAAAACAGAACGCTGCTGATCGCTGCCCCTTTTAAAGGAGATGCCCTCAGCCTGGAAAAAGTCTTTGCCGGCCAATACACCACCAAGGCCATGCAGAGCCTTGCCTCGCTGTCCCAGGCCATCGGCGAGCAGACCGGGCTGATCGTGATAACCGAGGAGGCCCTGGTTACCGACGTGACCTGCTTCGGTCAGGCACTGGATCAACAGCCAGCCTGGTCGGAAATCCCGATCATCCTGCTGGCGTCAAGCCAAGGCCGTTCGGGTCGCGATACCGACTTGGCCAGGCGCCGTCTTCCTCAGTCTGCCGGCCACGTTGTAGTACTCGAGCGACCATTGAGCTCCGCCTCTCTACTCAGTACCGTAGCCGCCGCCTGGCGCTCAAGGGAAAGGCAGTTCGACATGCGTGATCGCCTGGCAGAGCTGGCCGCAGAGCGCGGGCGCATGCATATTCTGCTGGAGAATGTGCCCGTGGGAATTGGTTTTATGGACAAGCAGGGCCGTTCGCTGATCAGCAACCCGCTGTATCGCCAGTACCTGCCACGCGGGGTATTGCCCTCAAAGGATCCGACACAGGAGCACGCCTGGGTAGGCCAGGACGCGCAAGGTAATACGCTGGAGCCGGCCATGTATCCTGGCGCCAGGGCTCTGCGCGGCGAGACGGCTACCGGTGTAGAGTTTCGGCACCACTCAGACACCGAGGGCGATTCCTGGCGACGCGTCAGTGCAGTGCCGCTGTTCGACCAAACCGGCGGGATCATCGGTGCCGCGGCGGTCATCGTGGACATCAATGAAGAAAAGCACGCTGAGCTGTCATTGCGGCGCTTCAATGAAGAACTTGAGATCCAGGTGCAGGCGCGCACCCGCGAGCTGAAAGCCGTTATCGAGCAATTGAAGAAAGAGAGCGACGAACGGCTGCGCGCTGAAGAGCGCCTGCGCCAATCCTTCAAGATGGAAGCGGTGGGCCAACTGACCGGCGGTATTGCCCATGACTTCAACAACATGCTGACCGGCGTGATCGGCTCACTGGATTTGATCAAAATGCGCCTGGCCAAGGGTAGGCCCGAAGGCATAGAGCGCTTCATGGAAGCCGCCACCACCTCGGCCCAGCGTGCAGCGTCCCTGACCCAGAGATTACTGGCCTTTTCCCGCCGCCAATCCTTGAACGCCCAACCTGTCTCAGTCAATCAACTGGTGCTGGCTTTGCAGGATCTGCTCCAGGGTTCGGTGCCAGAGCACCTGACCCTGAAGTTTGACCTCAGCCCGGAGGATCCGTGGATTTCCGTTGATGCCAATCAACTGGAAAATGCCATCCTCAATCTGGTGATCAACGCGCGGGATGCCACGCCCAGCGGCGGCACGCTGACCGTCAGCACCCGGCTGGAAAGGTCAGACACACCCGATGAGCCAGGTAACGTGCACATTCAGATTGCCGATACCGGTTGCGGCATTCCATCCAGCGTGCTGGACAAGGTCACAGAGCCCTTTTTCACCACCAAACCTATTGGCCAGGGTACTGGCCTGGGTCTGTCCATGGTGTATGGTTTCGTCAAGCAGAGCCATGGTCGTCTGGATATCGACAGCACGCCAGACCTGGGTACCACCGTCTCTATCTTTCTCCCGGAACATGCCAGAGAGAAGCCCGCCGAACTGCTGCCCAAAGCCGTTACCCTGTCTGGCCAGGGCCAATCCATTCTGCTGGTGGAAGATGACGACTCAGTGCGCCTGATCAATCAGGAAGTGCTAAGCGAGCTTGGTTACGCCGTCACCGTTGCGAGGGATGCCGAAGAGGCCATCAGGTGTTTCCACAGCCTGGGCAAGGTAGATCTGTTACTGACCGACGTGGGTTTGCCCGGCATGAATGGCAGACAGTTGGCGGAGGTTATCCAGCAGAAAGCACCCCGGCTGCCGGTGCTCTTTCTGACCGGCTATGCCAAGGGTGCGATGGACCGCGCGGACTTTCTGGGGCCGAACATGCAGCTCCTGACCAAGCCCTTTTCGCTCGACGTACTCGCCGGGCGAGTCGCCGACATGCTGGGTAGGCGGGCCGAGGCAGGAGCTCCCTAAGCGCGGCTGTTACTGCGCAGGTGAGCGGACCCAGGGCGCAACACCCACCAGGCTATCAAGACTTCTAAGCGTTTCAGTCAACTGCCGGCCCGCTTCCGAATGGCAGCCGGTATCGTGTTCCAGGACTGCCTGCTCAAAGGCGGCGTTGGTCCAGATCACGGTGTAATTCTGCTGGTCAGTGGCCCGCGGCTCGCAATCGGTTGTCGACTGGGTGGTTCCCGTCTCCGGCTTCCAGGGCGCTAGGCGGGACAAGGTGGCCTGGAAAGTGGCCGCGTTGTTGCTGATCTGTTGCGTGCCTTCTACGCTGGTATGCCGCTCACCATTGAAAAAGGTCGCGCCGTTGGCTTCAATCGCGACCTGATACACCGGGCAGGTGCCGTAGCAAGGCCCCACCGAATAGCTGATGCGTATCGGATCTCCCCCGGTCGCAGCTACCTGAGATTGCTGAGCACAGCCCAGCAGGAATAACGGCACAGCACAGACAAACAGACGAACAATCGCGAATCGACTCACAGAACATTCCTTTCATGGGATAGATGTTATGGCACAGGTGTCCTGTATGGACCGCATGGCAGCGAGTTTTACTCACTTGGCCTGAGATGTATAGACACAGCGAGTAGCACAGCGAAGCCACACGACTTTTGCAACCCAGCGTCAATCGCTTTTTCCTTTAATACGAACTTAATCGCAGCCCTACCTTCTAAACACATGAAGGTGCTCAAAGGGACCCCTACTACCCGGCAGTTAGCTGGCACTCAGCTCAATCGCCGGCGCGTGGAGTGTCCCGTTTAACTCACATAAGGAAAGCCCCGTGACTGCCCCAGTCGACAGACCCTATCAGACCTACCCGCTAACGCTGCATCCGATCCACGCTGTATTTCTTGCCGGTACCATTCCCTTGTTTCTCGGCGCGCTGCTCAATGACATAGCCTATTTCCAGAGCTACCAGATCCAGTGGAGCAACTTTTCTTCCTGGTTGATCGCGGCCGGCCTGGTATTTGCCGGCTTGGCGTTGCTCTGCGGCATCATCGGTCTGTTTCGTGCTGAAGGGCGAGGCAGCCGCGGGATGATGTATCTCGTGTTGTTGCTGGCAACCTGGATCATGGGCTTTATCAACGCGCTGGTACACGCCAAGGATGCCTGGGCGATCATGCCCATGGGTCTGATTCTGTCGGTTATCGTATTCCTGCTGGCCTGCGCGGCGACTGCCGTGCGCTTTTCCAGCCGTCCTGTCGCAGCCCACCGTGTTGGAGGTGTAGCATGATCCGCCCAAGTGTTGGCATACTCTCCGTTCTGAGCCTTGCGATCCTGCTCAGCGCTTGTGGTGGCAACGATGAAGAGGCGGTTTTTTACGGCGCCGACCCTACCCTGCCCGACCCCGAGCGTGGCCTGCTGCCGAGCATGACCATCGCCCAGCCGGCTGAGTGGGGTGATCGGCTGCCCACCGTGCCAGACAATTACACTATTACCGCGATCGCCACTGATCTGTTGATCCCTCGGCAAACCATCGTGCTGCCCAATGGCGACATTCTGGTCGCTGAAGGCCGCGGCGGTAACGCTGCCAAACTCAAACCCAAGGATGTGATCGCCGGCTATATCAAGGCCCAGGGTAATACCCAGGTCGAGAGCGGTAATCGCTTGACTCTGCTGCGCGATACCAATGGCGACGGCACTTATGAAAAAAGCATCTTCGCTGACAATCTGAATGCACCCTACGGGCTGGCGCTGGTCGACAATGCGCTCTACGTCGCCAACCAGGATGCGCTGGTGCGGTTCGATTACGCAGAAGGCCAGACCCAGGCCAGCGGCCCACCGGAGACCGTCACCCACCTGCCTTCAGAGATCAACCATCACTGGACCAAGGCCCTGACTGCCAGTGAAGACGGGCGCTATCTGTATGTGGGTATCGGCTCCAACAGCAACATCACCGAGCGTGGCATGGAAGCGGAAGTAGACCGCGCCCTGGTCTGGCAGATTGAGGCTGAAACCGGCGCCTACAAGCCCTACGCCACCGGCCTGCGCAACCCGACAGCGCTGACCATGCAACCCGGCACCGATGTGCTCTGGGCCGTGGTCAACGAGCGGGATGAACTGGGCGAGGATCTGGTGCCCGACTACCTTACCTCCGTGCAGGAAGGCGGCTTCTACGGCTGGCCCTACGCCTACTGGGGTCAGAATGAAGATCCCCGCGTGCGCCCGCAGGATCCGGACAAGGTAGCCGCGTCCATCACCCCAGACTACGCACTGGGCTCGCACGTTGCCGCACTGGGTGTGGATTTTTCCACCGACACCATGGGCGCCGAATTTGCTGATGGCGTGTTTGTTGGTGAGCACGGCAGTTGGAACCGCAAGAACCCGGTCGGCTACAAGGTCAGCTTTGTACCCTTCAGCAACGGCAGCCCGTCTGGTCCGCCGGTGGATTTCGTCTCCGGCTTCCTCGGTGAAGACGGCAAAACCCGTGGCCGGCCAGTGGGTGTGACGGTTGATCCACGCGGCGCGCTGATTGTCGCTGACGATCTGTCCAACACCATCTGGCGCATTACGCCTAATCAGTAATCAAGTGGCAAGCCAGCCTGGTTTTTACCCAGAGTAAAAACCAGGCTTCCCCCCGATACAAACCCCTTCCCCCGTTGTACCCTACCGTCAATAACTGCTCTGGCCCGGCCACCAACAGGCTCGGTGCCGAGCACCATGCTCTTTTACCCAAGACCGACGGCAGCCCCATGCAAAGATGGAATATTGCGATAACCGGTTTCGGCTCCATCGGCAAAGCCGTAGCCGGCATCATTCCTGAGCGCGAGCAGCATTACAAAACCCGCTACGCTGCAGATGTGCGTATCGTTGGGGTGTGCGGCTCGCAGGCCGGCTTGATAGACCCTGCCGGGCTGCCCTGGACGCAAGGAGCTGAGTTGAGCTTGCAGCCTGGCGTGACCGGCCCGGGTTTTGTCGAGCGCGCGCAAGCCGACGTACTGATCGAAGCAGGCCCGACCGACTTCAAAACGGGCGGCTCAGGCTACCTCTACATCCGCGAAGCACTATCGCGGGGCACGCATGCCATCACTATTTCCAAAGGCGCCCTGGTATTCGACTATGCGGGCCTGGCCGAACTGGCTCGGCTCAATGGCGTAAAACTGAAGATCAGCGGCGCCACTTCAGCCGCGTTGCCAACCATTGACCTGCTGCAATACAACCTTGCCGGTTGCCAGATTCTCGAAGTGGAAGGCATCCTCACCGGCACAACCAACTTCGTGCTCAGCAAGATGATGGGCGGTATGAGCTTTGCCGCAGCCGTTGCAGAAGCGCAGCGGCTAGGTATCGCTGAACCTGATCCACGCTTTGATGCAGAGGGCTGGGACACCGCCTGCAAGGTCAATATCCTCGCCAATGCGGCCTTTGGCGCCAACCTGAAATTGCAGGACATACCCCGTGATGGCATTGAACACATAACGCAAGCAGACATTGATCGATGGCATGCCGACGGCCTGACACCCAAGCTGGTCGGGCGTATTCATAATGACGCGGGTAATGTACGCGCCAGCGTGGAGCTGAAGACTTACCCTCTGGATCACCCGTTTGCCCAGGTAACGGCCAAGATGAAAGCCATCCGCGTTACCACCGACATGATGGGTGAAATCACGGCGATCGGCGTCACCAGCCCAACGGCGACCGCCGCCGCTGCGATGAAAGATTTTGAACATTTGCTCATGGCATAAATACTGCTTCGGTAAATGGCCAAATAACCGGGCAAACGGTTCGATAACCAGATCGCAGCACAGCATGACGGAGTGAATTAACCATGCAGAAAGTGGGCAGGATTCAGTCAATCTGGCGCTACCCGGTCAAGGGCATGGCTGGGGAAAGCCTGGAGCAATGCGAGTTGAGTGCACATGGGCTGCTAGGCGACCGAACCTGGGCCGTGCAAGACCTCAAGCGCGAGGAAATCCAGAGCTGCAAGTTTCGCCCGGATCTCCTGCGTTGCCGTGCTCGGCAGCGACTTAATAAGCAAGGCGACCTGACCGGCCATGTCGACATCACCTTTCCCGGCGACACCTCGCTGGGTAGTGATGACCCCCCTATCCACCAACAGATTTCCGACAGCATTGGCCACGCCAGTGTCTTGCAGCCGTTAAAGCCATTGGCGGAGAACGAAGGTTTTTACCGCCGGCACAAGGCCGATGCGCATACCTGGCTGCAAGAGCTGAAAGCGACCTTTGACCGGGAGCCTGGCGAACCCCTGCCCGACCTGGATAACCTGCCAGCCGCGATGCAGGACTTTGTATCCCTGCCTGGCACCTTCTTTCTGGTATCGCCCTTTCATACGCTCACCAGCGCCAGCCTGCAGCATATGCGCGAGCTCAATAGCAGCGCAGACTGGCACATCGAGCGCTTCCGCCCAAATCTGGTAATAGAAACCCTGCCCGGCCTGCAAGGTTTGGTCGAGCAGGCCTGGCTTGGCAAACAGCTGCGTTTGGGCGACCTGACCATCAACTGCGCCTCGCCTGCACCGCGCTGTGGCGCCGTGACCCGCGCGCAGAGCGACTTGAGAGACGACAAAAGCATTCTGCGCAGCATTGTGCGCGAGGCAGACCAGAACCTGGGTATTTACGGTTCAATCGAAGGCTCTGGACTGCTGCGTGTGGGTGATGACGTGTGGCTGCAAGACGCTATAGAGTAAGCCTGAGGCTTAATCAAAGCCCACAAAGGTAGCCACTTCGTCGACCGGGCGGCGCTTGGACACCACCGCGTTGGCGGCAAAATCCTCATCCGGATAACCCATCGCAACGCAGATCATGATTACCTGATCCTCGGGGATGCCCGCGTGCTCGCGCACCACCGGCGAGTGCATGATGCCCTGGCTGTTGACCACGCAACCCAGACCATGCGCCCAGGCGGCATTGACCAGCCCATTGACCAGCGCGCCGCAATCGAACTGGGCGATGTCGCCTTCCTGCAATACGCGATCATAGGTCACCACGATGGAAACGGGCGCATCAAACTGCCGGAAGCCGCGCAGTATCCAGTCCTGACGCTTATCCTTGTCGTCCCGGGCAATGCCCATTGCCTGGAATAACTGCACGGCAATCTCGACCTGACGCTGCCGGTGATCGCCTTCGTAGGTGCCAATCCCACGGCTCTCCTTGGAAGGCGGTACGCCGCCCAGCATCCGCTCGGTGTTGTCGGCACGAATCCGGTCCAGCGGCTCCCCTGCCAACACATGCAGATGCCAGGGTTGGGTATTCATCGACGAAGGCGCGCGGGTTGCCAGTGCTATTACGTCCTCGATTACATTTCGTGGGACCGGTTTTTGCTGAAATGCCCTGATGCTGCGGCGCCCTAGTACAACCTCTTGATAATCCACGCTTGAATCCTCTCGCCTGTAGTGGTCTGCGGCGCGCAATGGCCGCGCCAGCGTATCCACGGACATTAGCATAATCGGATGGCTGCTCAGAATCACGGATTAGCCCTTTTAACCTGCCTTTCTGCAGCATTGCACCGAACATATAAGCACAACCATTCTTTTCGATAACGATGATGAGAATGCTTATCGTTCTTATACTCATTTGGCAATATAATTCTGCCACACAAAAGAAGAGCTTCGCCGCAGCACCATTTGAAGGCGAGTAGCTGAAACCTCTCGATCACCAAGGACACAGAAAATGACTGAATCTAACAGTGGGCTAAACAGAATGCGCACGCCCTGGCAACGAACGACCACCGCGTTACTTTGCTGCGCACCTTTTGTCGCCACGCCCATGATCGCGAGCGCTCAGCAAACCGACGGCAGTGATAAAGCGGCTTACCGGCTTGCCCCCGTTATCGTCAACGCGCAAGCCACGGCGGACGACGACAGCCATTCGGTGGTTGCCAAAGAGCTCTGGGTTGGCGGCAAGGTTGCCACCAGCCTGCTCGACACGCCCGCCTCGGTTTCCGTAGTAACCGAGAAGGAAATCGAACAGCGCAGCGCCAGTACCACCGAAGAAGTGCTGCAATATACCCCCGGTGTTATCACCGACTTTTACGGCACCGATGACCGCAATGACTACCTCAAGATTCGCGGATTCCAGGCCACCACTTATCGGGATGGGCTAACGCTGGGCTCCATGCGAGGCGTACGTGAAGAACCCTTCGCCTACGAGCGCGTTGAAGTATTGCGCGGTGCCAACTCCACCCTGTTCGGCCCGGCCGACCCGGGCGGCTCGGTCAACTTCGTCAGCAAGCAGCCGCGCTTTGAGCGCTTCGGCCAGGGCTTTGTGAGCTACGGCTCCTTTGACCACGTTGAAGCCGGCATTGACGTGGGTGATGCGTTGAACGAAAAGGAAACCCTGGCCTACCGGTTTACCGGCAAGATTCAGAGCAGCGAGCGCGAGTATGACTACTCCAAGGACGACAACGGCTTCGTGATGGGCGGCCTGACCTGGGAACCCACGGCCTTTACCTCAGCCACCGTGATTCTTGATCACCTCAAACGTGACAGCACCCCGAACAGTGGCGGCTACCCGCTTGATGACGAGTACAGCCGCAGCGCCTTTTATGGTGAACCCGGCTTCAACTACCATGACGTCGAGCGCACCAGCGTGACCGGCAACGTCACCCATGATTTCGATAACGGTTTCGTGCTGCGCAGCAACCTGCGCTACAGCGAACTGACTGATGATTTCGGCTACATCTATCTCACTGACTCCGCTGCGCGAGTAGGGACTACGATAGATCGGGATTACTTCGGCACCGACAGCGAAGCTCAGGAGCTGATTGGCAATGTGATGCTGCAGTACGATGCCCGCTTCGAACACCTCGACAGCAGCACGCTAGTGGGTGTCGAGTATCGTGACGCGTCAACCGAAGACAGTTCATTCTATGGCGATGCAACCGCAATCGACGTTTCCAATCCGGTTTACAGCGGCGCTCCCGGTAGCCTCAACATCTACAGCAGCAATGACCAGGACTACAAAACCAAGTCGCTGTTCGTCCAGCAGAACCTGTCCTTCAGCCGCTTTATCATCACCGCCGGCTTGCGCAATGATCGCCTGGACCTTTCCAGCACCGACATTACCGGCGTCAACGCTTCAGATGATTTCTCGGAAACCTCAGTCCGCGGTGCCTTGACCTATAAGCTCAGCGATGAGATTTCCACCTATGTCAGCATGGTGGAATCCGTTGCGCCTCCGTCGATTGGGGTAACCCCGGAGCGCGGCAAGCAGTACGAGGTTGGTGTCAAATACGCACCGACTGGTACCAACGCCCTCTACTCGGCGGCCATTTATGACCTGAATCAGGAAGACGTCACCATCGCCGTAGTGCAGCCCAATGGCACTATCGAGCGGGAAACCATCGGCGAGTCACAAGTACGTGGCCTTGATCTGGAAGCAAAGGCAGAGCTCACCACCAACCTGAGCCTCATCGGTGGTTATTCCTATATGGAGTCGGAAGTCATCCGCGATACCAACCTGTCGCGGGAGGGTAATGAATTCGCTGCCGCACCCGAACATTCGGCATCGCTGTGGAGCTATTACACCTTACCCGGCACGCAGATGAGTTTCGGCGTCGGCGCGCGTTACCTCGGCGCCTATTATTTCGACGCCGCCAACACCGCAAAAAGTGACGCGACTACGCTATTCGATGCCGCCTTCAACTATCAGATCGTCGAGAATACCGAGCTGGCAGTCAACATCAGCAACCTGCTGGACGAGCAGCATGTGGTGGGCTCCGGCACGGCGGATTACTACAATCCGGGCCGCGAGATCACCGCCAAGTTGAGCTACAACTGGTAACTCCTCCCCGCCATCTGCACGGTGCAGTACCGTGCAGATGACTCACGACCAGCAGCATCCCGACCCCGCCTGAGTTATCAATTGTTGCTTATATGCACGTTATCGGGCGGCCTGCACCACCCTGGACCCCTTTCTGTCTGCATCCATCACATTCCCTGCATCTTGTTCGAAACAACTGAATACAACTCTGCTATATTTTGTACACAATATTTGGCCATTTCTGTATGCAAAGCCGCATGCAGCGGCAGTTGTGCGCTGTCGGCTCCTGATTATTAGCGGGCGGCGCGGTAAAGGCGGAACAACTTTTGCTAGCGCTACCTGCGAGGCCAGGGGCGCTAGCCCTGGGAAACAATCACAACAACCCGCAAGGACCAGCCCCATGACTGATGAAAATTTCAAGATTCATGATATTGACCCCTCGCTGCACAACGCCGATCTGGCGCCCCTACCGCCGAACAAGCGCACCTGGGGTGCGTTCGAGATTTTCAATGTGTGGTCCAACGATATTCAGAGTCTGTTCGGCTACACCCTGGCCGCAACACTGTTCATTTCATATGGGCTGAGCGGTTGGGCCGTGCTGGCCGGCATCGTATTGGCAGGCTTTATCGTCATGGGGCTGGTACAACTAACCGGCAAGCCGAGCGTAAAGTACGGCATACCCTTTCCTGTCATGGCGCGCTCCAGCATGGGTGTGCGCGGCGCAAATTTTCCGGCCGTGGTACGCGGCATAGTGGCGATTTTCTGGTATGGCGTGCAAACCTACTTTGCCTCCACGGCGGTCGCATTGCTGCTCAACTCAGTGCTGGAGACGCCCGCCGATGCGGCGACATTCCTGGGCATTACCGCCATTGGCTGGGTGTCTTACTGCCTGGTATGCGTATTTCAGGTATTGCTCTTCGTGCGCGGCATGGTCTGGATTACCAAATTCCTCAACTGGGCTGGCCCGCTGGTGTATGTGGTGATGATCGCGCTGATGCTGATCATCTGGTACCAAGCCGGCCCCACGCTCTGGAGCGAATTGGGCAGCATCTTCAGCGGTAGCGGCGTCTATGAATCCGGCCCGGTGGCCGCTTTTTTTGCAGTGGTTGGCACCATGGTCGCGTACTTTGCGGCGGTGGTAATCAATTACGGTGATTTCGCCCGGTTTGTCAAAAGCGAACAGCAGATGACCATAGGCAACTTTCTTGGCCTGCCGGTTAGCCTGGCGATCTTTTCACTGATTGCCCTGGTGATCACTGCAGGCACCGTGGTGGTATTTGGCGAAACGCTGACCAACCCCACCGATATTGTTGCCCGGGTTGATAATCTGACTTTAACCATCATCGCCGCGCTGACCTTCTTTGCTGCCACGGTAGGCATCAACCTGGTGGCTAACTTTATTCCACCTGCCTACGACATCGCCAATCTGGCCCCTGCTTATATCAGCGCGCGCACCGGTGGCTTTATCACCGCCGCCATTGCCTTTTTTATTGGCGCTCTCTGGGTAGCCTTTATCAGCCAGGTGGGCATCGCTGCCTTTGTTGATACCCTCGGCGCCATTCTCGCACCGCTGTACGGCATCATCGTCGCGGACTATTACCTGGTGCGTAAGCAGCAACTGAACCTTCAAGACCTGTTCAGCGCCAAGGCAGCTTCCACCTACTACTTTGACGGCGGCTGGAACCGCAAGGCAATGATCTCCTTTGCCATTGCTTCGGTATTCTCGGTGTCATCGGTCTGGGTACCGGCGGTCAGTGACCTGCATGGCTACGCCTGGTTACTGGGTGCGCTGCTGGGTGCCGTGCTGCATTACCTGCTGATGCGCAACGCTGCTGCGCTGCATGCCGCCAAAGCAGCTACCAGCCAGAGCTGAGGAATACGTTACAGGTTGGTCTACAGGCCTGCGACATGGAGGGGCAGCTTGACTGCCCCTTTTTTCACCACGCGTTTATCCCTTCCACTGCGTTACCCAGCCTGGGTAATCATGTCAGGTTCATGAAAGCTTCATTCCTTACTCTCCCTGCCCGACTTTTACACAATTAAAAAAGCAGAGGAGATTCGGCATGCTGACCCTGATCGGCCTGTTGACCATCGGCAGTCTTGTATTGCTGCTACTTATCGGACGTATGTCACCCATCCTGCCGTTGATTCTGGTACCGCTACTCGGCGCTCTGGCAGCAGGCTTCGGGCCGGAGGCCATTTCCGGCTTTTATACGGAGGGCCTGGGGCGGGTAATATCCATCGCTACCATGTTCGTATTTGCCATCACCTTTTTCGGCGTGCTGCAGGATACCGGGCTGTTTCGCCCGATCATCAGCGCGATGGTCAAGGTAACGCGTGGCAACGTCATCGCCGTGACGGTAGCCACCGCCGTGATCGGCATGCTTGCCCACCTCGATGGGGCTGGCGCCACCACCTTTCTGCTTACCGTGCCGGCGCTGCTGCCGCTTTACAAAGAGCTGCGCATGAGCCCTTACCTGATGCTGCTGTTACTGGCGCTGGGCGCCGGTATTCTGAACATGGTGCCCTGGGCAGGCCCGCTGGGGCGCGCCTCTGCGGTAACCGGCATCGACGTGACCGAACTCTGGCAAGGGCTGATTCCAGTACAGATATTCGGCGCGGTCTTGCTGGTGGCCATGGCCGCCCTGCTCGGCTGGCGCGAGAAACGCCGGATCGCCAGGGCGGCAGGCGAAGCCGATAGCAGTGAAGAGGTCAGCACCTTCGGTGGGCTGCATGAACCTTCCACTGAAGAGCTGGCTTTGCAACGCCCAGGGCGCATCTGGATCAACGCGATTCTGTTGCTGCTGGTCATAGTCGCACTGTTCACTGCGATCCTCCCAGCCGGCTACATATTCATGATCGGCCTCTGTGCAGCGCTGTTGATCAACTACCCCGGTGGCAAACTGCAGATGGATCGTATGGCCGCCCATGCGCCCTCGGCTCTGAGCATGGGCATGATCATTCTGGCGGCAGGCTCGATGCTCGGCATATTTACCGGCACCGGCATGCTTTCCTCTATCGCTCAGGACCTGGTGCAAGTATTGCCCGAATCCATGGTGCCTATGCTGCACATCGTGCTGGGCGTTTTTGGCCTGCCGATGGAGCTGGTGTTGAGCACTGACGCCTACTACTTCGGCCTGCTGCCCGTGACACTGGAAGTGGTCGCGACCCATGGCGTCGCCCCCTCTGAAGTGGTTTATGCACTGACCATCGGCAATATCATCGGCACCTTTATCAGCCCATTCTCGCCAGCCCTGTGGTTGGCGCTGGGTCTGGCGGGCCTCGACCTGGGCCGGCACATTCGCTACTCGCTGTGGTGGATGTGGGGCTTTTCGCTGATCCTGTTTATGGTCGCGTGGGCCATGGGCTTGTTCTAGCGCTGCCGATTGGCACGAAAAAGGGGCAGCTAACACTGCCCCTTTTTTTCAGCTACGGCTCACTGACAAGACGCCAGTGACACGGCGACAGCCGTCACTTGGCCTTGTCGTGATCTTGCCCATCCTCGACCTTTATAGTCGCTCGTTCGTCAGTAACAATCTCCACCGGCGCCTCTTCCTTCTCAGCTTCCTCATTGCCATTTTCCTTGCCCTCACGGCCCTGAATAAGCACCGGCGCAGGTGGCGCACCGCCTTCCTTGTCCTGCCCGAAATACATCGTAAGATGTGGGTAAGGAATCTCGATACCGGCCGCATCCAGGTGGTATTTCACCAGCCGGTTATAAGCTCGGCCGATGGCCCACTGCGCCCCTGGCAGGGTCTTGATGCGCACGCGGATATTCACCGAGCTATCCGCCAGTGCCGTCACACCGTGCACTTCCAGATCGTCAATCACTTTGGCTTTCTGCTCGGGATCCGAAATCAGCTCCGCAAAGGCCTCACGCAGCCGCACGATGACCTCGTCAATATCTTCACGATAAGCCACGCCGTACTCACCTACATGGTAACCAAAGCCACGCATGTAGTTGGACACCGTATCCACCGAAGAAAACGGAATCAGGGTGGTAAGTGCCCGACAGATCACGGATACCCAGCGAACGGATAGTCAGTGTCTCCGCCGTCCCGGTAATACCGCCGGCGGTGACCACTTCACCGGTGTTGATCGCATTCTCAAGCTGGATAAAGACACCGGTAATAATGTCCTGTACCAGCTTTTGCGCGCCAAAACCGATAGCCAGCCCCAGCACACCCGCGCCGGCAATCAGTGGCCCGATGTTGATGCCGATCTCTGCCAGCACAATCATAAGGGTCATGACGATCAGCGTGATCGCCAGCGCATTGCGGAAAATGGTCAGCAAGGTTTTTTCCCGGGCGCTGGGCCCACCTACCCCCGTGTTCGGGTTGAGACGCTGCTCAATCCAACTGGCCGCGCCAATCCAGAAAATCATCGCCAGGGTCACGATAATAGCCACCGAGACCATCGCGCCGACCACCCTGGTTCCCGCTTCCGAGCCAATCCAGGAACAGGGATTCGCGCGCATCAAGTTCGCCAGGCGCACCGATGACAAAAATCGCCAGCAGGTAACCACCCAGATACGCCAGCAGAATAACCGCAAAATCCACCAGTGCTGATCCCACAACCGCCACAGAGCGCCTGAGCAAAGGGCTGTGGCCGTTATCGCGCAGAGCCCAGTTATTAGCCTTGGCAAACAGCGGCCGCACCAGCCCACGCAGTATGAAAAACAATACCAGTGTTGCCAGTATGACCAGCCCCAGATTGATCGCTGCGGCCGTCAGTACAGCCATATCCAGCGCATCCTCGCCACTGCCGACGGTTCGTAGCGCCTGCATGCCGGCGGACAACTCACCAACAAAGTTCAGCGCAATATCCTGCGTGGTATGCGCGATCTGACGCGCCAGGGAAACCTGCTGCGGCGGCTCGACACCCGGCAACAAGGGGTCCTCTTCTATCGTTACTGGCTCCTGCGAAGACATCTCGCGCAACTCGCGAATCAGTCGATCCCGCGCCTCATCATTCTCCAGAATATCTGCCAGAGAAGCATAGCCAGCGGCGCTGCGCTCATCGCCAGCCTGCGGCGCAGGCTCCTGGGCAAAAACAGAAGTGGAGGACAATAGGGTCATTACAAGCAACAGCAGCAGGGCGGGGAAGGCCCGAAGGGTTTTCAAATTGGTCACTATCTGGCTCCGTGCTTCCCATGATGGGTTTTCGCCCAGCGGGTATCACAGCTATTGATTAACAACGGCCCAAAAAAGGTGAATCACTCGGAAAAACCGGTCTGGGTCTAAGCCAGAGCAGGCCTCTCGTTACAGATCAACGACGCATCTTCAATAGCCGGGTTCATGGCCTGAAAATGGCCAAACAGTATTGCCACTAAGACGTTATGAGGGTCAGGTTCAGCGAGAGTTACATTGAAAGGCAAAACCCCGCCAGGAACCTTGAGTCAGCGTACACAAGCGGCCAATCCTCTGCCGGTCATCAGAATGTGACACGCTCCGCCGATCATCGCCCCCTGCGCTGCTATATTCAAAGGGGGTAACCAAAACAGGAATGACACGAGATGACGCGCACTTGTTTTTGCATCATTGCCGCCGCATGGACGGCTCTTTCCATCAGCCCGGCTTTTGCCCAATATGCACCCGTAGACCCGATTCCGCTGGGGCAAACCGCAACAGGGGTAATGGCTAACAAGCTATCGGGCGATATTGCCAGCGGCGAAAGTCAGTCCAACTCCGTTTCCAGCCGTTGTTTTGCCGACTCTGGCCCAGGCCCCGAGCGCCGTGCCATGGAATCAGAATATCAGCAACGACTGAACACCGAAGGCCAGGCCAGTGCAGATGCCTGGCGCGCTCAGCATGGGCGAGAATACCGGGCCGCTTTGGTCAAGGCAGGCAAGTGCTGAAAGGCGGCATCAGACCAATGCGATTTACGACTTTCCAACAGCGGTGATACTAACCATGATGAAAACAGCCCTCACCCTGAGCGCGCTCCTTCTGGTTGGCGGGTGTACTGACGACAGCCACACCCCAGAAACTGAAGTGCCTGCTGTTACCGAGCAAAGCCAACCTGATTATCAGACCACTGATCAATGGGTCGGGAAATGGACTGGCGTCGAAGGGTTGGTTCTGGATATCAGCAAAAACCAGCCCGCAGGCCCTGGCCATTATCTGCTGGAGATGCAGTACGGCCTGGATGCTGATCAAAGCGGCACATTCGAAGGCCAGGCAGCGGCAGAAGGGATCAGCTTCAACCGCGAGGGCAGCACACAGCTGCTCCGTGCCGGTGACGGCGAAGCCACTGGGCTGAAATGGCTGGCGGAAAAGCAAGACTGCCTGGTAGTGCAATCAGGTGAGGGATATTGCCGCGAATGATCTGCGCGGGCGGGCTGCTTGGCTGTTTGAAGAACAATCAGTGGGGCTCTTCAAATCAAAAAGGGGGCTGATTCAATCAGCCCCCTTCCGGAAAAACGATCTTACCTTTGTGGCGCTCAACCAATGCTGTCGACAATCCCGCCTTCTACTCGCAAGGCCGCACCGGTAGTCGCCGAAGCTTGGAGCGAGCACGCATAGACCACCATATTGGCGACCTCTTCGGTGCTGGCAATTCGCTGGATGATCGAAGAAGGCCGCTTGGCTTTTACGAACTTGTCGCCCGCCTCCTGCATTGAAATGCCTTTTTCTTCCGCCATCGGCTTGAGCATCTCGGCCACGCCTTCCGACATGGTCGGGCCGGGCAGCACGGCATTGACCGTTACACCGGTACCAGCCAAGCGTTTGGCCAGACCCCGAGCGATGGACAGGTTGGCGGACTTGGTAAATCCGTAATGAATCATGTCCGACGGAATATTCAGCCCCGACTCGGAAGAGATAAACACCACCCTGCCCCAGCCCTGATCAACCATCGCCGGCACATACGCGCGTGAAACCCGCACACCCGACAGCACGTTCACATCGAAAAACTCCTGCCACAGCTCATCAGACGTCTCGAAAAAATCCTTCTGGCCATAGATGCCCAGATTGTTGACCAGAATATCCGCCTTCGGCTCGGCTGCCTGCAACTGGGTCAAGCCTTCTAACGTGCTAAGGTCTGCGGCAACGCCGCGAACCTGTGCTTTCGGCAGAGCTTCTTTAAGCTGTTTCAGGGCAGCGTCTACGCTCGCCTGCTTGCGACCGTTGATGACTACTCTGGCGCCTGATGCTGCCAGGCCTTGGGCAATGGCGAAGCCGATGCCGGCGGTAGAGCCGGTGACGATGGCGGTTTTACCGGTTAGATCGATTAGCATGTTGTGTCCTTGGTGGTGGCTTGGTGGGTAAAGCATAGTGGACCACTATGGAATGTATGCCCCATCAACTACAACTGGGTTTCCGGAATATCCTAGAACAACGCATCCTGCACTGGCTGCTCGGCCGCCTCGCATTCGCCCGGCCACAACGGCATCGACTCCAACCCAGGCACCCGCTCAGCCAGTTGCTGCAGAAACAGACGCGCGAGCTCGGGCGCGAGCCGGTTATCCGGAGTATGCATAAACAACATCGGCTCACGCTCCTCCGCCAGCCACTGCACACACTTTTCCAGCCAGGGCTGGAGGAAACCGAGATTGGCCTGATTATCCATCCCGCCGATAAAACGTACGGCTGGCTTTTGCCCCAACGCCAGCGCGTGAACCGGCAATCGCGGTTTGCGCGCCTTGGCCTCAAGCGTCGCCGGATCATCCGAATCACTGGCAAACACCGCCCGGCTATCAAAGATCAGACGCTCGATACCGCGCTCATGCAACTGGCGGTTGAGGTGGCGCTCCGCCTCATCCTTGCGGAAAAAACCGGCATGACGCACCTCGACGGCGTACCGCCAGGCTGTCGGCAAGGCATCAAGAAACCCCAGCAACTCACCGAGCGCGCCCGGACCGAACCGGGCCGGCAATTGCAGCCAGATCGGCCCAAGACGTTGCTCCAATGGCGCCATGCGCTGGAAAAATCGCTGCAGATCCGGATTCTGCGAATCCAGTCGCTCGGCATGACTGACCTCGCGCGGCAGCTTGGCGCAGAAGTGAAAGGTATCCGGCAGCAACTCGGCCCAGCGCGCCACCGTCACCGCGCTCGGCAGCGCATAGAACGTGGTATTGCCCTCCACCGCACCAAACACCTGAGCGTATTGCTGCAGACGCTGGTCGGCATCGGCATCGCTGCGGTACAAAGCACCCCGCCACGCCAGCTCGGCCCAGAGCGGGCAGCCTAGAACGATACGAGGGGGATTGGGCGTAGTCACGGAGAAGCGCAGGGGAGTCCAGGTTAGGTAGAAAGATCAAGTCGAGACAAGGGTAGCGGTTCGACTTGGGGATGGGAAGGCGCAAATATCCGCCGCGTAGACGCAACGTCGGGCAGGACGCATGAGAAACGTGACCTGCGTATTTTGTGAGCATGAAAAAGCCCAGACATTCGCCTGGGCTTTTGGGTACTGCGGGTAGTACTGGCGACGATACGTTTTACCCAGCCTTAGTGGAGCTTGTCGGAGTCGATCCTCATACTGATCATGGTCGGTGCGTTGGAATCCAGCTCGCTTGCGCGACTCGCCGAGGATCCGGTTCCTCTGAGCGAGGACGTTCAAGCGCGCTTTCAGGGCCTGGCCATAGAGGGCGAAAGCCATGGCAGAGTAACATCAATAAAGAAAACGTTACTCTGCCCCCAGGTCACTTTATGTGCTGAGCCAGCTCCGGCTTGAAGTCCCACTGGCAGTTATGTGCGCGGCCCGTCAGCGGGTCGTCCAGGCACCCAGAGATGAACATGTGGCGGCTGCGCTGACCCGGAGCATCGAAAATCACCATACCATCACGCTGATCGTATGCAAGGCTGGAGCCATCGGGGAAAGTGAGCAGGCTGGTGCTCAGCAGCTCCGGCACGGTATGGATACCCGAATAGCCTGGGTGAATGCGAAAATGCAGCGACACCGTTTCATTGTGCTCGTCTGCATAGCGCAGCGTAACAACGTACCCGTCGCAACGGGGGTCGGTGCAGAAGTCGCGACTGTTCTCGTCTATGCGTAGCTGCAGGCGCAGACGGGCGGTTTCGCCGATTTGATCCACCAGCATCATACGGTATTGGAAGGCCCACTTGTCCGAACGCAGGAAAAGCCAGTCCGAGTAGCCACCTTCAGCAACTTCGGATGGAGCCGGAGCCGCAACAGCGGGCTCAACGGCGGCGACGGCTGGCTGTCCAACTGTAGGCTTCGGCTCCGGGGCAGGCACGGATACGGGCGCAGGTGTCGGTTCAGGCGAGGGGGCAGGTTTCTCTTTCGGCAGCGCCTCGGGCTCCTTGAGCACAGCTACCGTTTGCGGTGCGGCCTCCCTTGCCTCCAGTACCGCACTTTGCTGGTCACGCATCTCCCAGAGGGTTGGCTTGGCCGGAATGTCCTCAAGGGCGATTTCGCCGTCAATGTACATTTGTGCCGCGATGATGAAGTCTGCCGCCTCTGTAGCCAGCGCCGCTTTTTCCGTCTCGCTCAGTGACGTGTCAGCCGCCAGGCTGTTCAGCTCGTAATGATAGTAAAACAGATGCTGCTGCTCACGGGTCATGGTGATGTTGCATCCCGAGAGCAACGCGGTCATCAGCAAACCAACAAGAAAAAACTTGAGTAGTGCTTTCATCTTAGGCTCTTCCCTGAGGTGTGACGGAATAGGGCTGCTCGGCGGCGAGTGCCAGCCAAGCATCTGATGCCGATTTTAGTTCAACCTGCGTGTGAATGACTATTAATCTGCCCCCCTCTGGCCAACAATGTTGGGCACAGCAGCAACAAAGCGCCGCCATATCGATGGTGTATTTGAGCAGCATGGCGCACGCAAACGCTCCACCAGCGTCGATGAGGGGCAACGCCAAGGGGACCGCTTGCCTCGCGAGCTCAGCTTCAAGCAACCCCTTGCAAATATCGGGAGTGCCATTCGGATCAGATGAATATTTCTCCGAACTCTGTGAACTGATCGCACCCTGTACTATTCACCTTCCACCACGACTCCTGCCAATATCCACCTACAAAATCGGAAAGGACTCAACATGGCCAGACGGCGGCGACTAACTTATCCAAACATACCCCAGCATCTGATCCAGCGAGGAAATAATCGGTAGGTCTGTTTCCAGACGAGCAAGACATGCTCACCTTCGGACAGTGGTTGTGCGATTACTCCAACGAATATAGCGTGGCAACGCATTCATGGGTGTTCATGACCAATCATATCCATCTCCTCACTACACCCACCGGCCCTGACAGCATCGGTTTGATGATGCAGGCGCTCGGACGGCCCTACGTCCATTACTTCAATAATCGCCATCGGCGCACCGGCACATTGTGGGAAGGTCGCTATCGGCCCTGTTTGGTTGACTCCGATGGCTACCCTCTCCAATGTCAGCGCTATGTAGAACTGAACCCCGTCCGAGCTACCATAGTGACCGCAACCGGGGACTGGAGCAGCTACCGAACCAACGCTTTTGGCAAGGATCCGCGACTTGTTTCGCCCCATGCCCTTTGTCAACAACTAGGCAATACCCCAGCAGAGCGACAATCGGTCTACCGCACGTTGTCCAAGGAAGTACTTCAAGCAAAGCGATAAACATCCATGATTAGCACTCAGTCCCTTCTATTTCGTATTTCAATATTCTGCCACTTAGCCCAACACACAGCACCCATAGCGTCATGGTCTTTCACTTTGCCAAGCCAGATTATTCAAACAGACAAAAGGCAAGATCTAAACCTAATACCATTTCTGCGACTAAGCTAGCCGCGGAGGGTATTTCGGTGTATCCAAAAAACTGTCGACATGCTGCTCATAATAATGCGCGATGGCTAACATCGTATCGGCAGATACTAACCCGTTGAAAGTAGCTTGCTTTCCCTGAGGGAACCAGCTTCCGCTCTCAGAAACATACGAGGCCAAAAGCCCTAGCTCTGGAAATCTACAATTCGCCTGCAGCCGACCAAAACTTCTTTTGATCAGATCTGCAGGCATCATATCTACGGCAGTTTCCCAAGGCTCCTCGACTGTTCCTGCGGCAGCATCTATTATTTTGGTTTGGAGAACCTTTCGCCAAGCATATTCTGGGCTTGCATCCGAAACAATCAAGTGCCCGACTGCGACGTAGGGAAACCCATGTTGCAGCATCCCCGCAGCTTGGGAAAAGCCAAAGTCACCAGGCGACTTTCCTTGCTTCTGAAATGTAGGCCTTACCGCTTTTAGCTCTATTGCAAGCGCACTTGAGACAATCAAGTCCTCGCCTTCATAGGGAATAACCAAAAGGTCAATATCTCCAGGGAAGGTCATTCGGGGAAGCAAGTCTGCAGAGGGGATAAAACCTCTTATCATTACTCCGCCATCTCTCCCCATGCGATCGAATTAACTTGGCATCAAACGACGAAAGCATTCCCCGAATTGTCTTCTGTCGCATACCAAGCGCAACGTCAAGTAAATCTCATCTTTTTTTAAAACCATTGACTCTGGTACGTAGAACCTCTTCTCTCCATCTCCAGTGAAATGAGGCCGCTGGGACATTTTTACGCGATATTCTTCCATACAAGACTCGAACCTTTTCGGTACCGTTCATAATTAATAACTGAGCGAGCAGTAAAAAACAGTTGTTTTCTCTCGGAGCCGGTCGTAAATTGACCTTTGGCTTGCCGCACAGCCGGTGAGAGAAGAGTAAATCTGCTCCCTTTTATTTTACTCTGACCCCAATTACTCTCTAGCTGATGAGATGCTTGCATCGGCCTTGCCTGCCGACAAATTGATTGGGCTTTTAGAGCCAAGCCCCATACAGCGCCTGAAAGCATTGCCCGTTATAAAACGATTGGTCACCAATACCGGAACACAAACGATTGAAACATACTGGCACGACAAGATTGATGAGATAAGCATCGGCATGGGGGCTAGATCCGGAATCAAATACAATCACGAACTTATGAACAGGTACAGGGATTTGCCACGATGAAGAGGGCAGCTATTGCATTTATTATTTTGCTCGCATACCAAACCGCAGCCACACTCTTGCTTTACACTTCAAGCTATTTCAATATCATATCTTATTACACCAATCCTCCGACGAAAGGAAATATAGAACTCCAGCGTATGCCACTCCTCTTTGGAGACTCAATAGCGCTTTATATATTAGGTATAAAACAGCAGGAAGCAAAAATTTTGGTTCAGGAAGGTAATATTGGTCTAGCTGCCGTGCTAGCAAGCTATGAACACAATCAGGCCCTTCCCCTAGAAGTAGCTAAACGCAGGGCTTTCAAAATAGCTGACTTCTTTATCGCTGCCGGATATGACACAACAAGATGCGAGGACTCGGGAAGAAGTACAGCTCAGGTTCTAAAAGACTGGGAGATTCTCGACGAGGATATGCAGAAATACCTTCGTCAGCATAATTCCAGCGACGATATTTTCGACTGCAAAGTGCCAGATACGCCTTCATTTATCGGCAACAATTCTTGACCTCCAAGATGCGCATCGAAAAGACATAAGAGCCCAAGCATCATCTTTTGCCAGCACGGGGGTACAGTAGTGGCAAAATACTAAATCTTGAGCATAAAAAACCCAGGCTAATGCCTGGGCTTCTCGGTACTACGGCTAGTACTTAGGCGTCTTGCGCTTCCGCGCCTTCAACGTCCTTGATGGACAGCTTGATACGACCGCGGTTGTCCACGTCCAGTACCAGTACGCGAACCATCTGGCCTTCGGTCAGTACGTCGGTGACTTTCTCGATGCGCTGGTTGGCGATCTGAGAGATGTGCACCAGGCCGTCTTTGCCAGGCAGGATGTTGACGAATGCGCCGAAGTCGACGATGCGCTCTACCTTGCCTTCGTAGATCTTGCCGATTTCCGCTTCTGCGGTGATCTCGTCAACGCGTGCCTTGGCAGCCTTGGCGGCGTCCTTGGTAGGCGCGAAGATCTTGACCGAACCGTCGTCGGTGATGTCGATGGAGGCGCCGGTTTCTTCGCAGATACCGCGAATAACCGCACCGCCCTTGCCGATCACATCGCGGATCTTGTCGGAGTCGATCTTCATGCTGATCATGGTCGGCGCGTTGGAAGACAGTTCCTTGCGCGACTCGCCGAGGATCTGGTTCATCTGGCCGAGGATGTTCAGGCGCGCTTCAAGGGCCTGGCCCAAGGCGATTTCCATGATCTCTTCGGTGATGCCCTTGATCTTGATATCCATCTGCAGAGCGGTAACGCCCTTGCTGGTACCGGCTACCTTGAAGTCCATGTCACCGAGGTGATCTTCGTCACCCAGGATGTCGGTCAGAATCGCGAACTTCTCGCCTTCCTTGACCAGACCCATGGCGATACCGGCTACCGGAGCGCTCAGCGGTACGCCGGCGTCCATCAGTGCCAGGGACGCGCCACACACGGAAGCCATGGAGCTGGAACCGTTGGACTCGGTGATTTCCGATACCACACGAATGGTATAGGGGAAGTCGTCCATGTTCGGCATAACGGCTGCGATACTGCGGCGTGCCAGACGGCCGTGGCCGACTTCACGACGACCGGTGCCGCCCATACGACCGCACTCGCCTACGGAGTAGGGAGGGAAGTTGTAGTGCAACATGAAGGGGTCTTTCTTCTCGCCTTCCAGGGTGTCCAGCAGCTGTGCATCGCGAGCGGTACCCAGGGTGGTCACAACCAGCGCCTGCGTTTCGCCACGGGTGAACAGGGCGGAACCGTGGGTACGATCCAGTACGCCGACTTCGATGTTCAGCGGGCGAACGGTCTTGGTGTCACGGCCGTCGATACGCGGGTTGCCGTTAACGATGCTTTCACGCACGGTGCGGTATTCGATCTCGCCGAAGGCGTCTTTGACTTCAGCTGCGGAGGGCTGGCCCTCTTCAGTACCGGACAGCGCTTCGATGGCCTGGTTGCGCAACTCGCCAAGGCGGGTGTAGCGGGCCATTTTGTCGGTAACGGTGTAACCCTCGGCAATCCCGGCGCCGAACTGGCCTTTGACGGCGTCCAGCAACGCGGTGTTTTCCGCAGGGGCAGTCCAGTCCCAACGAGCCTTGCCGGTTTCAGCAGCGAGTTCCTTGATGGCTTGAACAGCAGGTTGGAATTCCATGTGGGCGAAAAGTACCGCGCCCAGCATCTGGTCTTCGGTCAGTTCTTTGGCTTCGGATTCAACCATCAGTACGGCGTCTTCAGTACCGGCTACGATCATGTCCAGACGTGAGTCTTTCAGCTGTTCGTAAGTAGGGTTGAGGATGTAGCCGTTGTTGGCGTCAAAGCCAACGCGTGCGCCGGCGATCGGGCCGTCGAACGGGATGCCGGAGATGGCCAGGGCGGCGGACGTACCGATCAGAGCGGCGATATCCGGATCAGTGGTCTTGTCAGTGGAGACAACAGTACAGACCACCTGGACTTCATTCATGAAGCCTTCGGGAAACAGCGGGCGGATCGGACGGTCGATCAGGCGCGAGGTCAGGGTTTCTTTTTCGGTAGGACGGCCTTCACGCTTGAAGAAACCACCGGGGATGCGGCCTGCAGCGTAGGTTTTTTCGATGTAATGTACGGACAGGGGAAAGAAGTCACGACCGGAATCGGCTTTCTTGGCGCCTACAACGGTACACAGAACGGTAACAGCATTGTCGATGCTGACCAGTACGGCACCAGAAGCCTGGCGGGCAACGCGGCCCGTTTCCAGGGTGATGGTGTTATTGCCTAGTTTGAATTGTTTGATAACCGGTTTCACGGTGTGCTCTCTCTCTGTATTTGCCTTTGGGGAAACTCTGGGCACGACCGGGTTTCGGACCCGGCCATGTCCAAACGGGACTTGTCGCTTAGCGACGCAGACCCAAACTGCTGATCAAGCTGGCGTAACGCGGAATGTCTTTCGACTTCAGGTAATCCAGCAGCTTACGACGCTGGTTTACCATCCGGATCAGACCACGACGGGAATGGTGATCCTTCTTGTTTTCCTTGAAGTGACCCTGCAGCTTGTTGATGTTTGCAGTCAACAGCGCTACTTGGACTTCCGGAGAACCGGTGTCACCTTCGCCACGTGCGTATTCGGTTACGATTGCAGCTTTCTCTTCGACGCTCAGTGCCATGATAGCTTTCCTCTGAGTGAACAGGCCGGGAACCTGATTCCCGTGTTTTAAATCGAGGAGTGACCATGCCTGTTAACAGCCACCCTCGTTGTGACCCTGATGGGTCAACTTCTTTGCTGCTGGCTTGCCGTTGTGGGCCAGGTCAACATGGATTCCCGCTTTCGCGGGAATGACGGGGTGTGGGGGGAGTGGCTTGCGGGTTGGCCGCGGGCTCTGCTCTCTGGTACACCCTGTCTTTGTTACTTTTGCTGGCTCGGCGTATTGGCTGAGTCGGCTTGGATTCCCGCTTTCGCGGGAATGACGGGGTATGGGGAAGTGGCTTGCGGTTGATCGCGGCTCTGCTCCCTCTACACCCTGCCTTTGTTGCTTTTGCTGGCTTGGCGTTGTGGGCCAAGCTCAACATGGGTTCCCGCCTTCGCGGGAATGACGGGGTGTCGGGTGGGGGCGCTTACTGGGTGCCCCTGCCCTACTTGTTCGTCATTCCCGCGAAAGCGGGAATCCATTGTCTATCCGTTGAAACGCATCAAGCGCTTCGGTGCTACTCGGGCATCGTCGGTCATTTCGCCTATGCCGATAAACTGGCCGTTCTGATCGCGCAAACGCACCATGCCAAAGGCTGGGCTGCCGGGTACCCGGACGGCCTGGCCGTGGTTCAGGTAGTAGGCGGTCTGCTCGGTCAGCTCGACTTCGGGCCAATCCTGCAGGCCACAGTCGCCGGGCAGCAGCAGGTGATCCAGTGCCAGGTGCCCGCCTTCGGCATGTAATGCCTCGAGCGTTTCCAGCGTCACTACCTGGCTCAGATTGAACGGCCCGGCCTGAATGCGGCGCAGTTCTGATACATGCGCGCCACAACCCAGGGCATTGCCCAGATCTTCCACCAGCGTGCGAATGTAAGTGCCTTTGGTGCAGTGCACTTCCAACCGCAGGCGATCACCTTCCAGGCCCAGTATTTTCAGCTGGTTGATAGTAACAGATCGCGGCTTGCGCTCCACTGTTTCACCGGCGCGGGCCAGTTTGTAGAGCGGCTGGCCTTCGTGCTTGAGCGCGGAGTACATCGGCGGGATCTGTTCAATATCACCGGTGAACTGCGGCAGGAAGGATTCGACCTGCTCCAGCGTCACGTTGACCGGTTTGGTTTCCAGCACGTCACCTTCGGCGTCGCCGGTGGTGGTGGTCATGCCCAGGCGCGCTTCGGTCACATAGGCCTTGTCCGCGTCGAGCAGGTACTGGGAAAACTTGGTGGCCTCGCCCAGGCACAACGGCAGTACGCCACTGGCCAAGGGATCAAGGCTGCCGGTATGTCCGCCCTTGGCGGCATTGAACAACCAGCGGACCTTTTGCAGGGCGTTATTGGAGCTCATGCCCAGCGGCTTGTCGAAAATCAGGACGCCGTCGATATCACGGCGTTTGCTACGCGGTGCCGACAAAAGCTTACTCCTCGTCTTCCGATTTGTGCCCGCGGTCTTCGGCGACGGCACGTTCGATCAACGATGAGAGGTGCACACCACGGCGCACGCTTTCGTCGTAATGGAAGTGCAGTTGCGGCACGCTGCGCAGCTTCATGACCTTGCCCAGCTGCATGCGCAGAAAACCGGCCACGCCCTTGAGGATCGACAGGTTCTGGGCGATGTCTTCATCGCTGTCCTTGTCCATCAGGGTGATATACACCTTGGCGTGGGCCAGGTCGCGGCTGACGTCGACGGCGGTGACGGTAATCATGCCGACGCGCGGATCGCGGATATCGCGTTGCACCAGGATGGCCAGCTCGCGCTGCATCTGGTCCGCTACGCGGTGAGTACGACTGTTTTCATTTGCCATTACATTCTGTCTCTGACTGCCTTTGGCAGCTTAAAAAATCAAACCTGCGGAAACGTCAACGGCAAGTCCGTCGATTTGCTTGCGCAAACCCCCGAACCTGCCGTGTGACGCCGCTAAAGGCGGTTACAGACTGCGCTGTACCTGGATGCGTTCGAATACTTCGATACGGTCACCGGGTTTAACGTCATTGTAGTTCTTCACACCGACACCGCACTCCATGCCATTACGCACTTCGGCGACGTCATCCTTGAAGCGACGCAGGGATTCCAGCTCCCCCTCATAGATGACCACGTCCTGGCGCAATACGCGGATCGGACGGTTACGGTGGATGGTGCCTTCAATGACCATACAGCCTGCCACGTCGCCAAACTTGGGCGAACGGAACACGTCGCGTACTTCGGCCACACCGAGGATCTGTTCGCGAACGTCGCTGCCGAGCATACCGCCCAGGGCCTTTTTCACGTCGTCGATGATCTCGTAGATCACGCTGTAGTAGCGCAGATCCAGACCTTCGGTTTCTACGATCTTGCGCGCTGTTGCATCGGCGCGGACGTTGAAGCCGAATACCACGGCGTTGGAGGCCAGCGCCAGGTTGACGTCGGTTTCAGTGATCCCGCCGACACCGCCGGAGATGATCTTGACCTGAACCTCCTCGTTACCCAGCTCGCTGAGTGAGCTTTGCAGGGCTTCCAGAGAACCGCGCACATCGGACTTGAGTACGATGTTGAGGGTCTTCTTCTCGTCCTGGCCGAGGTTGTCGAACATGTTCTCCAGCTTGGAGGTCTGCTGACGGGCCAGTTTGATTTCGCGGAACTTGCCCTGACGGAACATGGCCACTTCACGGGCTTTCTTCTCGTCGGTCACTACGGTCAGCTCGTCGCCGGCATCCGGCGTGCCGTCCAGGCCGAGAATCTCGACAGGGATCGACGGGCCAGCTTCCTTGATCGGCTTGCCGTTTTCGTCATACATGGCACGTACGCGGCCATAGTTGACGCCGGCCAGAACGATGTCGCCCTGACGCAGAGTACCGTTCTGAACCAGCACGGTGGCCACTGGGCCACGGCCCTTGTCCAGACGCGATTCAACCACTACGCCACGGCCCGGAACGGAGGGCTGGGCTTGCAGTTCAAGTACTTCGGCCTGCAGCAGAACAGCTTCAAGCAGTTCATCGATACCGGTACCGACCTTGGCCGAGACAGGCATGAACATGGTGTCGCCGCCCCACTCTTCCGGGATCACATCAAGCGCCGCCAGGGCGTTCTTGATGCGGTCCAGATCGGCGTCTTCCTTGTCGATCTTGTTCACGGCAACGACCAGCGGTACACCGGCAGCCTTGGCGTGCGCCACAGCTTCTTCGGTCTGCGGCATCACGCCGTCGTCCGCGGCGACTACCAGAATCACGATGTCGGTTGCCTTGGCACCACGGGCACGCATGGCGGTAAACGCTGCGTGGCCGGGGGTATCAAGGAAGGTGACCATGCCACGTTCGGTTTCCACGTGGTAAGCACCGATGTGCTGGGTAATGCCGCCCGCTTCGCCAGAGGCGACCTTGGCACGACGGATATAGTCAAGCAGCGAGGTCTTGCCATGGTCAACGTGACCCATGACGGTAACAACCGGTGCACGGTTGACCATTTCGCCTTCGTGCGCCTGTGACGCGGATACCAATGCATCTTCCAGATCGTTATCGCTGATCTGCTTGACCTTGTGGCCCATGTCTTCAGCGATGATGCTGGCGGTGTCCTGATCCAGCACCTGGTTGATAGTCACCATGTTGCCGGACTTGAACATGTACTTGATGACTTCTGCAGCCTTGATCGACATTTTCTGCGCCAGTTCGGCAACAGTAATGGTCTCGCCAATTACAACTTCTCGCACTAAAGGTCCTGTCGGCTTCTCGAAGCCGTGCTGATTACGTTTCTTGTTCGCCTTGAGCTTGCCACCGCCGCCACGACGACGGGCCATGGCCTCATCCTCGTCGCTGCCGGTGCGCGGCGCGTTGCGGCCTTTGCCTGCATGGCCTCCGGCACGTTTGCGGCTGCGCTCTTCCTCTTCCTCGGCGCGGGTCGGCTTGCGATGCGCGTCTTTCTTTTTGGAATGGTCGGGCTTGTCGGCGGGCGGTGCGATAACGGTCGGCGCAGCTTGTACTTGCGGCGTGGTCGCAGGCGCTGGTGCAGCGGGCGTTGCGGCTGGAGCTGGTTCAGCGGCAGCCGGCGCTTCTGCGGGTGCAGCCGCTGCAGGCGTTTCAGCCGCGGCAGGTGCAGTCACTTCAGCGGCCTTGCGGGCCTCTTCTTCAGCCTTGCGCTGGGCGATCACAGCAGCCTGGCGGGCGTCTTCAGCCGCGCGCTGCTCATCTGCCTCGCGAACGCGCTCGGCTTCCAATTCGGCCGGATCACGCTTGACGTAGGTTTTCTTCTTGCGCACTTCGACGTTGACCGTCTTGCTGCCAGCGACTTTCAAAGTGCTGACAGTCTTGCGCTTGAGCGTGATCTTGCGGGGTTCGGACGGAGCCGAATCACCACCATGGGCGTTTTTCAGAAATGCCAGCAGCTTCTGCTTCTCTTCATCGCTGACACGCTGCTCCGCGCTGGTTTGGGGCAAACCGGCTTCCTGCATCTGCTGCAGCAGGCGCTCCAGAGGCGTGCCTACTGTTTGCGCTAAATCTTTGACCGTTACTTCCGCCATTCAACTCTCTCCTCAGTCGGGGCCCTGCGTTATCGCAGGGTGGGCTAGCTATGCCGACCGGTTATTCAAACCAGGGTGCGCGGGCAGCCATAATCAGGGCGCCGGCACGTTCTTCATCTATATTTTCGATATCCAGCAGCTCGTCAATCGACTGCTCTGCCAGATCTTCCATGGTGATAATGCCTTTGGCGGCAAGATGAAATGCCAGGGCGCGATCCATACCTTCCATGTTCAACAGGTCGTCAGCCGGCTGTACTTCATCCAACTTCTCTTCGCTGGCCAGGGCCTTGTTCAGCAACAGGTCCTTGGCACGCGAGCGCAGCTCATTGACGATGTCTTCGTCAAAGCCGTCGATCGCCAGCATTTCTTCCATCGGTACGTAGGCAATCTCTTCCAGGGAAGTGAAGCCTTCCTCTACCAGCAACTGCGCCAGATCTTCTTCAACATCCAGTTCGGCGATGAAGGTGCGCAGAATGTCACCGGTTTCGGCTTCCTGCTTGGCGCGGATGTCGTCTTCGGTCATCACGTTCAGGGTCCAGCCGGTCAGCATGCTGGCCAGACGTACGTTCTGCCCGCTTCGGCCGATGGCCTGAGCCAGATTGTCTTCGGCTACGGCGATGTCGATGGTGTGCGTGTCTTCATCCAGGATGATAGACGCGACTTCGGCCGGGGCCATCGCATTGATCACGAACTGGGCGAAGTTGTCATCCCACAATACGATGTCGACCCGCTCGCCACCCAGCTCGCCAGAGACGGCCTGAACGCGCGAACCGCGCATGCCGATACAGGCACCTTGCGGATCAATACGTTTGTCTTTGGAGCGCACGGCAATCTTGGCGCGCGAACCGGGATCGCGGGCAGCGCCCATGACTTCGATCAGCTCTTCGGCAATTTCCGGCACTTCAATACGGAACAGCTCGATAATCATTTCCGGGCAGCTACGTGACAGTACCAGCTGCGGGCCACGGTTTTCGGTGCGGATATCCTTGAGCAGGGCACGGATACGCGTGCCGGTGCGGAAGGTCTCACGCGGGATCATTTCTTCACGCGGCAATACGGCTTCGGCGTTGTTACCCAGATCAACGATGACACTGTCTCGGGTGACTTTCTTCACGGTACCGCTGATGATTTCGCCAAGGCGGTCACGGTAGGCGTCAACCACCTGGGCGCGCTCTGCTTCACGGACCTTCTGGACGATCACCTGCTTGGCGATCTGCGCAGCGATACGGCCGAACTCGACGGAATCGATCTTGTCTTCGATCAGGTCGCCAATCTTCAGCGCTGGATCACGCTCCTGGGCCTGGTCCAGCGTCAGCTGCATACCGGGCTCTTCGAAATCCTCATCAGCGACCACAGTCCAACGCATAAAGGTTTCATAGCTGCCCGTGTGGGTATCAATCGCCACGCGCACATCCACTTCGTCTTCATAACGCTTCTTTGTCGCTGTGGCCAATGCCAGTTCCAATGCTTCGAAAATCACACCGGGCGGTACGCCCTTTTCATTGGAAACGGATTCCACAACCAGCAGCACTTCTTTGCTCATCGTATGCCTCGCCTAACGCCATCCATTGGGGCCACAGGAGCCCGAAATAATGCTCAAAACCGCGGAATAATGTTGCTCTTGTCGATGCTATCGATCGGCAGTAGATATTCGTGCTCATCTACCTGCAAAATGATCTCGTCGCCTTCAACTCCACGGATGACACCTTGAAAATTCCGCCGCCCTTCATAAGGAACGCGCAATCTGATCTTGGCCTGCTCGCCGACATGTTCAACGAACTGCTCAAGTGTAAACAATGGCCGATCCATACCTGGAGATGAAACTTCCAGGGTGTAATCGCCCGTAATAGGGTCTTCCACATCCAATACAGCGCTAACTTGCCGGCTGACTTCCGCGCAGGCTTCCACGCTGATGCCGTCCGCATGGTCGATATAAACCCGCAGCAGGGTGTGTCGCCCCTGGGATAAATACTCTATACCCCAACAACGATAGCCCAAGGCTTCGACAATCGGGACCACCATGGCCTCCAACTCAGTCAATTTGCCGGACAAATTTACCGCCTCGCATAGTCTTAAAAATCATTACAAATAAAAAATGGGCACTAAGCCCATCCTGTCTACAGCGTCCGTATGAACAGGACAGCTAATAAAAAGCCCCTGAGAAGGGGCTTTAAAACTGGTTGCGGGGGCAGGATTTGAACCTACGACCTTCGGGTTATGAGCCCGACGAGCTACCAGACTGCTCCACCCCGCGTCGAATCTAGGGCGATGATTATACGCCTGGAAGCCTGACAAGACAACCGGCGCACTCAGCCCTGAAAACAGCAGGGCCTGCAAATGCAGGCCCTGTTTGATTGGTGCGGAAGATGGGACTCGAACCCATACACCCTAAGGCACTACCCCCTCAAGATAGCGTGTCTACCAATTCCACCACTTCCGCAAAACTGTTGGCTTACTCTACTACAGGAACTTCATCTGCAGCAGGAGCCTGAGGAGCCGGTTCCATTTCGAGAACCGGTACATCTTCACTCGCCGCCGGTACGACTGGCGCTGTCTGCAGGGCCGGTTCCGGCAAGCCTGCGTCGCGAATGGCATCCGACTGGTGGCTGGCGTAATAAGCCAGGCCCAGCGATGTAACGAAAAATACAGCAGCCAGGATGCCGGTCAGACGACTGAGGAAGGTAGCCGAACCCTGGCTACCGAAGACAGTGCCGGACGCTCCCGAACCAAAGGACGCACCTGTTTCGGCGCCTTTGCCTTGCTGCATCAGAACGAGTCCGACCAGGGCAATAGCGACCATCAGGTGTATAACTATGACTACGGTTTCAATCATTACACTCGTCCTGCGGCACGTGCGATCGCGCCAAATTCATCTGCATTGAGGGAAGCTCCACCTACCAGCCCCCCATCGATATCCGGCATGGCAAAAAGGTCTTCGGCGTTATCAGCCTTGACGCTGCCACCGTAAACAATCTGTACCAGCTGGGCCTGCTCGTCATCCACAATGGCTAACCGGGCCCGAATCATGGCGTGCACATCCTGGGCTTGCTCGGGATCGGCTGTCAAGCCGGTACCTATTGCCCAGACCGGCTCGTAGGCAATCACACCCTGAGCCAAACCACCTACGCCAAAGGCGTCGATAACTACCTGCAACTGCGTCCCTACCACATCGGCAGTCTGGCCGGCGTCGCGCTGCTCGCGCGTTTCACCTACACAGAGTACCGGGCGCAACCCGCAGGCCAGTGCCGCAGCAAACTTCCTGCATACCATCGCGTCGGACTCACCAAACAGGCTACGCCGTTCGGAATGCCCAACGAGGACATATTCACATCCCGCATCGCGCAATTGCGCCGGGGAGATTTCACCGGTCAAAGCACCAGGCTCAGCCTGATGCGCGCAACTCTGAGCGCCGATATACACAGACGACTTGGCTAGCGCCTCATGACAGCGCTGAATATACAGCGCTGGCGGAGCGATCATGACATCCACGCCTTCCGGCCAGTCCTGCTGATTGAGCCCTTTCAAAAGGCTATCAACGGATTGCCGAGTACCGTGCATTTTCCAGTTACCGGCGACTAGCGGGCGACGCATGCCTAACCTCTCAGTTCAAGCGGGCGCCAATCTTAACCAAGTTGCCCGGACGACACAACCGCCTTTTTAATCGGCGAACAGAGCGCGCACCTGTGCCGCCAGGCCATTGGCCTCGGCGGACACCTGCTTGGCATCCTGCCCTTCGACCATCACGCGCAGTACTGGCTCGGTGCCAGACAACCTCAGCAGCACCCGACCAGTGTGACCCAGGCGCTGCTCTGCCGCTTCTACCGCCGCCAGCAGCGTGGGATCGGCCAGGGGCGACTCGCTACCGCGCTGATAACGCACGTTGATCAGCACTTGCGGGCACTTGTGCATACCCTTGCGCGCCTCAGCCAATGTGTGGCCAGAGCGCTGCAACGCCTTGAGCACCTGCAAGGCGGCAATAATGCCGTCGCCGGTACTCGAGTGGTGCAGGCAAACCAGATGCCCTGAGGCCTCGCCGCCCAATACCCAGTCGCGTTGACGCAGCTCGGCCATTACATAGCGATCACCCACCTTGGCCCGCACAAACTCTATGCCTTGCTCCTGCAGGGCCAATTCCAGCCCCAGGTTACTCATCAGCGTACCGACTACACCACCACGCAACTGCCCGCGCTCGTGCAACTCCATTGCCATGATGTAGAGCAGCTCGTCGCCATCGACCTCATTGCCCTGGTTATCAATCATCAATACCCGGTCGCCGTCGCCATCCAGCGCAATACCCAGATCAGCACCCTTGGCCAGCACCTGCTCACGCAGGGCGGTCAAATCGGTAGAGCCGACCTTGTCATTGATATTCAGGCCGTCCGGGCTCGCGCCGATCAGGGTGACGTCTGCACCCAGCTCGCGGAACACATTGGGTGCGACCTTGTAGGTGGCACCGTTGGCACAATCCAGCACGATTTTCAGACCCTTGAAGCTGGTACTGGTCGGCACGCTGCTCTTGCAGAATTCGATATAACGACCTGAGGCATCTTCAACCCGGAACACCTTGCCCAAAGAGGCTGAATCCACCACTTCCATAGGCGCATCCACCAGCCGCTCGATTTCCAGCTCCAGGCTGTCGGGCAGTTTGCTGCCATCGGCTGAGAAAAACTTGATGCCGTTATCATAAAAGGGGTTATGCGAGGCGCTGATGACAATACCGGCGTCGGCCTGAAAGGTGCGTGTCAGGTAGGCAATCGCCGGCGTCGGCATCGGACCGAGCAACTGCACGTGGGCGCCTGCAGCAGACAAACCGGCCTCCAGGGCCGATTCGAACATGTAGCCGGAAATGCGCGTGTCCTTGCCGATCATCACCCGGCAGGCGCCGTGCTTGCGAAAAGCCGTGCCCACAGCCCAGCCCAGCTTGAGTACGAATTCAGGCGTGATGGGGTGCGTCCCTACCTGACCACGAATGCCGTCCGTGCCGAAATACTTTTTGTCCATCTGCTCAATCCTGGGATAAGTGCGAGTGTAATAAACATGATCCGCGCGATGCAGTTATCGAGGCTCTGCGCTCAAAACCGCCTCGGCCATGCGTACCGCATCCACGGTAGCCGCCACATCATGGGCCCTGATGATACGCGCGCCCCGGGCCACCGCCAAGGTGGCGAGCGCAAGCCCGCCCGCCAGACGCTGGTCCACCGGCCGATCCAGCAACTGACCAATCATGCTCTTGCGAGAAACGCCCACCAGCAACGGCAAACCCTGGGGCTGCAACAGATGCATCTGGGCGAAGAGTTCGAGGTTGTGCTGAAGGGTCTTGCCGAAACCGAAACCGGGATCCAGCATAAGGCGTTCGCGGGGAATGCCCGCTTGTTCGCAGGCCTCCACCCGCTGAGTCAAAAAGCGGCCCACCTCAATCACAATGGAGTCGTAACGGGGCGCATCCTGCATGTTCTGTGGCTCGCCGCGCATATGCATCAAGCACACTGGCAAGCCGGTCAGCGCCGCGGCCTGCAATGCACCCGGGCGCTGGAGTGCGCGCACGTCGTTGATCAGCCCCGCGCCCACGGCGGCGCTGTCACGCATCACTGCTGCGGTGCTGGTATCAACCGAGACGATGGTATCAAAGCGCGCCTTGATGGCTTCCACCACTGGCACGACACGCTGTAACTCTTGTTCTGGCGTGACGGGATCTGCGCCAGGGCGGGTGGATTCGCCACCCACATCAATCAGCGTAGCGCCCTCCTCCAGCATACGTTCGACATGCCGCAAGGCCGCATCCAGTTGCAAATACTGGCCGCCGTCGGAAAAGGAGTCGGGTGTTGTATTGAGAATACCCATGACATGGGTACGGGAAAGATCAAGCTCCCGATCGCCGCAAGGCAACCGGGAGCTGTAGTCCGCAGAACTCATACCAGATCAGCGCCCGCTGGCGGGGCCGCCAACGGTGCCGCTGTCATCATCGGGCTTGCCGTCGCCAGCCACATCGATGCTGTCATCTGGCTCGGGCGTGATGGTCGCACCGGGTGCGCCGGGGCCGGATTTGTCGTCCTTGCCCCAGTCCTTCGGCTCACGGGCTGGCAGGCCAGTCATGATGTCGTTGATCTGATCAGAATCGATCGTCTCATACTTCATCAGCGCTTCAGCCATCAGGTCCAGCTTGTCACGGTTGTCCTTGAGCAGTTGCTGCGCAGTCGCGTAACAGCTGTCAATGATACTGCGCACTTCCTGGTCGATCAGCTTGGCCGTTTCACCGGATACGCCCGATGCCTGACCGCCGCCGCCACGACCCAGGTAGCCCTGGTCCTCGTCCTCGCCATACATCAGCGGACCGAGTTTCTCGGACAGACCCCACTTGGTGACCATGTTCTTGGCCAACTGCGTAGCGCGCATGATGTCGTTGGATGCGCCAGTGGTAACACCGTCAAAGCCCAGCGTCATTTCTTCAGCGATACGGCCACCAAACAGCGAGCAGATCTGACTGATCAGCGCACGCTTGGACAGACTGTAGCGATCTTCTTCCGGCAGGAACATGGTCACACCAAGGGCGCGGCCACGGGGAATGATCGAGACCTTATAGACCGGGTCGTGCTCAGGCACCAGGCGGCCGACGATAGCATGGCCAGACTCGTGGTAAGCCGTGTTGAGCTTTTCCTTGTCGGACATGACCATGGATTTGCGCTCGGCGCCCATCATGATCTTGTCCTTGGCCATTTCGAATTCTTTCATCTCCACCAGACGCTTGCCAAAACGAGCAGCGAACAGTGACGCCTCGTTGACCAGGTTGGCCAGATCGGCACCGGAGAAGCCGGGCGTGCCACGAGCAATGTTAGCGGGCATGACGTCATCACCCAGCGGCACCTTGCGCATGTGCACTTTCAGAATCTGCTCGCGGCCGCGGATATCCGGCAGACCGACCACCACCTGACGGTCGAAACGACCGGGGCGCAGCAGCGCTGGGTCCAGCACATCAGGACGGTTGGTCGCCGCGACAACGATAATGCCGTCATTGGGTTCGAAACCGTCCATCTCCACCAGCAACTGGTTCAGTGTCTGCTCGCGCTCGTCGTGACCACCGCCCATTCCTGAGCCACGGTGACGGCCCACGGCGTCGATCTCGTCGATAAAGATAATGCAGGGCGCGTGCTTCTTGGCTTGCTCGAACATGTCACGCACACGGCTGGCACCGACACCGACGAACATCTCGACGAAGTCGGAACCGGAAATAGTGAAGAACGGCACTTTGGCTTCGCCGGCAACCGCCTTGGCCAACAAGGTCTTACCGGTACCCGGCTGACCGACCATCAGTACGCCGCGCGGAATGTGCCCACCCAGACGCTGGAATTTACCCGGATCACGCAGGAACTCGACCAACTCGCTGACTTCTTCCTTGGCTTCGTCACAACCGGCGACGTCGGCAAAGGTCGTCTTGACCTGATCCTCGGTAAGCATGCGCGCCTTGCTCTTGCCAAAGCTCATCGGGCCGCCGCGGCCGCCCGCCCCGCCCTGCATCTGGCGCATGAAGAACATGAAGATGGCGATGATGATCAGAATCGGGAAGCTGGCAATCAGCAACTGAGTCCAGATGCTTTGTTGCTCGGGCTGCTTGCCTTCGATGACCACTTCGTTATCCAGCAGATCACCAATCAGGCCATTGTCCTGAATAGCCGGACGCACGGTCTTGAAGGTGTTGCCATCGACGCTGCGGCCGGTGATTTCAAAACCGTCAACAGTAACGCGTTCGACCTGACGATCCCTGACCAACTCGAGAAACTGAGAGTAGTTGAGGTTGTTGGTCGTCTCTGCGGGACCACTGAAGTTGTTCATTACCGTTACCAGAACGGCGGCAATGATCAGCCACAGAATGAGGTTCTTCGCCATATCGTTCAAATCGCTACCCTCTTGCCCTGCCGCCCATGCGGTCAAGGCCTAGCTGAGTCTTATAAAGCTCTAATCACCTTACACCAGATTCACCCTGCGCTGCAGCGAAACCAGTGTAACGCACTATGTCGCCGACCTTGCCGGCGCTGGATCAGTTGTCGCCGCCCTTGAAGCCCCTGCCCAGCAGGTAGGTTTCGCGGGACCGGCCGCGCGATGCATCCGGCTTGCGCGTGACCATCTTGTCGAAGCGGCTGCGCAGCAATTTGTGGTACTCATCAAAGCCTTCACCGTGGAACACCTTGATCAGAAAGTCGCCACCTGGCTTGAGCACTCTTTCGGCCATATCCAGCGCCAGCTCACACAGGTAAATCGCACCCGGCTGATCTATTTCCGGTGTCCCACTCATATTGGGGGCCATATCGGAAATAACAAGGTCAACCGGCTGGTTATCGATTGCCGCGAGAATCGCCTCGAACACGCTGTCTTCGGTAAAGTCGCCCTGAATAAAGGTCACATCAGGGATGCTGTCCATCGCCAGAATATCGGAGGCGATGATCCGGCCCTGTTCGCCGATCAACCGGCTGGCCACCTGCGACCAGCCGCCCGGCGCGGAACCCAGATCCAGCACTGTCATACCGGGCTTGAGCAGCCGGTCCTTTTCCTGAATCTCGAGCAGCTTGTAGCTGGCCCGCGAGCGGTAACCATCCCTCTGTGCCTGTTTGACAAAGGGATCGTCGAAATGTTCTTTCAACCAGCCTTTGCTGGTCTTTGATTGTGCCACGGAATACCCCATGCAGCGGAACGCGCCGCCTGTTAAACTGTGGTCAGCACTGCCCAGTGGCAGGCACGACATTACTACTTCTTTAGTATTTCAATTCAATCCGGTAAGCATACAGATCATTATGACCCTCAGCTCAGCTCAGAAGAAAGACTACAAACGTATTGGCCACCACCTCAAGCCTGTGGTCATCGTCAGCGATCAGGGCGCCAGCGAAGGCGTGTTGTCTGAGCTGAATCGCGCGCTGGACGATCACGAACTGATCAAGATTCGCATCAGCGTGGCCGACCGTGAGACCAAGAATGCGCTGGTCGAGCAAGTGTGCAAGGCCAGCGGCGCCGAACTGGTGCAGGTGATCGGCAAGATGGCCATTCTGCTGCGCAAGAACAAGAAGGCCAACCCGAACCTGTCGAACCTGGTGCGCTTCAAGGAAATGTAAGCGATCTAGCGCCCGGCTTCATCCGGGCGCCGTTGCAATACCAGCACCAGGCCGGCAAAGGCCACGACCAGATAAGCGAACAGTTGCAGGTAAGGCCCGTTGGCCAGCGGCGTGACCGCGAAAAACGCCGCGACAGCCAGTAATACCACCACCAGCAACTGTGCGCGCAAATCCAGTAACACCCCTCGCCCCAAGGCCGCCAGCACCACCAGCAACTGCAATACCGCGCAGACGCCGGCAAAGCCGAGCACCAACGGCCGCATGAAACCGGCAATCTCCTGAATCAGCAGCGGCGCCAGGCCAAACTTCTCCAATGCGGGCAGCAGCACAAAGTGCAACATCCACACGCCACCCACCCAAAGCGTTTGCGCCAGTTGCCAGGCAGTGCGCCCACCACGCAGCCCAGCGGCTGGGGGAATGGGCGCGACCGGCACTGTCACTTGTGGGCGACCTCGACGATTTCATATTCAACCACGCCGCCGGGTGTTTTCACCGCAACCACGTCACCCTCTTCCTTGCCGATCAGGGCGCGAGCAATAGGTGAGCTGACGGAAATCTTGCCGATCTTGATATCCGCTTCGTCGTCACCAACGATCTGGTAGCTGACCGATTCGTCGGTATCAACGTTGACGATTTCCACCGTGGTGCCGAAGAATACCTTGCCGGTGCGCGGCAGAGCAGCCACATCGATCACCTGGGCATTACCTAGACGACCTTCGATATCGCGGATGCGTGCTTCAACCATGCCCTGCTGTTCACGCGCGGCATGGTATTCGGCATTTTCCTTCAGATCGCCCAGTTCGCGTGCTTCGGCGATGGCCTGGGTAATCTGCGGACGCATCGTGCTTTTCAGATGCTTGAGCTCGGCTTCCAGGGCTTCTGCGCCCTGCTTGGTCATTGGATATTTCATAGTCAGATTCCTGCGTGCAGGTCCTGGAGACGGCGAACCGTTTTTTCCGGACCGAATTTCAATGCCATGCAGATAGCCTCGCCGCCCGCCAGGGTGGTGGTCGAGGTGATCTTGTGCTGCAACGCATTACGACGAATGGAGTAGGAGTCCGCCATCGACTGTCGGCCTTCGGTGGTGTTGATCACCAGGCTGATTTCATCATTCTTGATCATGTCGACAATATGCGGACGCCCTTCGGTGACCTTGTTAACCCGGCGCACGGTCAGGCCCGCGGCGGCAATCACCTTGGCGGTGCCGCTGGTGGCCACGACTTCGAAGCCCAGATCAATCAGCGCACGGGCCACGTCCACCACATAGGGCTTGTCGTCTTCACGCACACTGATAAAGGCGCAGCCGCCAGTGGGCAGTGTTTCACCAGCGCCGACCATGGCCTTGGCAAAGGCTTCGGCGAAGCTGTCGCCTACGCCCATGACCTCACCGGTGGATTTCATTTCTGGCCCAAGAATCGGGTCAACGCCTGGGAACTTGGCAAACGGGAAGACCGCTTCCTTGACGCTGAAGTAGGTCGGCACCACTTCTTCGGTAAAGCCGATTTCCTTGAGCGTTTTACCCGCCATGACCCGGGCCGCGATCTTGGCCAGCGATTGACCGATGCACTTGGACACAAAGGGCACGGTGCGCGAGGCGCGCGGATTGACTTCGATGATGTACACCGTCTCGCCCTGCACGGCCATCTGCACGTTCATCAGACCGACCACGCCCAGCTCAAGCGCCATTTTGGACACCTGATCACGGATCTCGTCCTGAATGTTGGCCGGCAGCGAATAGGGCGGCAGCGAACAGGCGGAGTCACCGGAGTGCACGCCGGCCTGTTCGATATGCTGCATGATCGCGCCGATCACCACGTCGGTACCGTCGCAGACCGCGTCGATATCCACTTCGATGGCGCAGTTGAGGAAGTGATCCAGCAGCACGGGGCTGTCATTGGAAACCTTCACTGCGTCACGCAGATAGCGCTTGAGTTCTTCTTCCTGATAGACGATTTCCATCGCCCGTCCGCCCAGTACATAGGACGGACGCACGACCAGCGGGTAACCGATCTTGTTCGCGGCGCGGATGGCTTCATCTTCGCTGCGCACAGTGGCGTTCGGTGGCTGACGCAGGTTCAGGCGCTCGACCATCTGCTGAAAACGCTCACGGTCTTCGGCGCGGTCAATGGCTTCCGGGCTGGTGCCGATGATAGGCACACCGGCTTCTTCCAGCGCACGGGCCAGTTTCAGCGGGGTTTGCCCGCCGTACTGCACGATCACGCCTTTGGGCTGCTCGACGCGGACGATTTCCAGCACGTCTTCCAGGGTCACCGGCTCGAAATACAGGCGATCGGAGGTGTCGTAATCGGTGGAGACGGTTTCCGGGTTGCAGTTGACCATGATGGTCTCGTAACCGTCTTCCCGCATCGCCAGCGCGGCGTGCACACAGCAGTAGTCGAATTCGATACCCTGGCCAATACGGTTCGGGCCGCCACCGAGCACCATGATCTTGTCACGGCTGCTAGGGTTGGCTTCGCACTCTTCCTCATAGGTGGAGTACATGTAAGCGGTATCGGTAGCGAACTCGGCGGCGCAGGTATCCACCCGCTTGTACACCGGGTGCACCTTGAGCTTGTGGCGCAGGTTACGCAGGGTCTTTTCACTGACGCTGAGCAGATCGGCCAGGCGAATGTCGGCAAAGCCCTTGCGCTTGAGGCGGTACATCAGATCGCGGTCGACATCTACCAGACTCAAGGTCTTGATGCGCTCCTCGTCCTTGATCAGATCTTCGATCTGCACCAGGAACCAGGGGTCGATCTTGGTCAGCTCGAAGATCTCTTCCATGCTCATGCCGAAGCGGAAGGCATCGCCGACATACCAGATGCGATCGGCACCCGGCACAGTCAGTTCGCGAATCAGATCGGTCTTGGCATCTGAGGCAGCCAGATCCACTTTCGGATCAAGACCACTGACACCGACTTCCAGGCCGCGCAGGGCTTTCTGCAGGGATTCCTGGAAAGTCCGGCCGATCGCCATGACTTCGCCGACGGATTTCATCTGCGTGGTCAAGCGCGCATCGGCACTGGGGAATTTTTCGAAGGCGAAACGCGGGATCTTGGTCACCACGTAATCGATCGACGGCTCGAAGGACGCTGGCGTGCGACCGCCGGTAATGTCGTTCTGGAGTTCATCCAGGGTATAACCCACCGCCAGCTTGGCGGCGATCTTGGCGATCGGGAAACCGGTAGCTTTAGAGGCGAGTGCCGAGGAGCGCGATACCCGCGGGTTCATCTCGATCACGACCATACGGCCGTCAACCGGGTTGATGCCGAACTGAACGTTGGAGCCACCGGTTTCCACACCAATTTCACGCAGTACCGCCAGAGAGGCGTTACGCATGATCTGGTATTCCTTGTCGGTCAAGGTCTGGGCCGGCGCGACGGTGATGGAGTCACCTGTGTGCACGCCCATCGGATCGAAGTTCTCGATCGAGCAGACGATGATGCAGTTGTCCTTTTTATCGCGGACCACTTCCATCTCGTACTCTTTCCAACCGATCAGCGATTCGTCGATCAGCAGTTCCTTGGTAGGGGAAAGATCCAGACCACGGTTGCAGATCTCTTCAAACTCTTCACGGTTGTACGCGATGCCGCCGCCGGTGCCGCCCATGGTGAACGAGGGGCGAATGATGCACGGGAAGCCGACCTGATCAAGAACCTTGTAGGCTTCCTGCATGTCGTGGGCGATACCCGATACCGGGCAGGCCAGGCCGATGGACTTCATCGCCTTGTCGAAGCGCGAACGGTCTTCGGCCTTGTCGATGGTGTCGGCATTGGCGCCGATCATTTCAACGTTGTACTTGGCCAGCACGCCGTGCTTTTCCAGGTCCAGCGCGCAGTTCAGAGCAGTCTGACCACCCATGGTCGGCAGTACCGCATCAGGGCGTTCCTTGGCGATGATCTTCTCGACCGTCTGCCATTTGATCGGCTCGATATAGGTCGCATCGGCCATCGACGGGTCGGTCATGATGGTGGCTGGGTTGGAGTTCACCAGAATGACGCGGAAACCTTCTTCTTTCAGCGCCTTGCAAGCCTGGGCACCGGAGTAGTCGAATTCGCAGGCCTGACCAATCACGATGGGGCCGGCGCCGAGGATCAGAATGCTTTTAATGTCTGTACGTTTTGGCATAGTCGTCTACAAATCCTTGGGGAGCTCAGCGGCTTTTGGCCATGGCCTCGATGAATCGGTCGAACAGCGGCTCGACATCATGCGGGCCAGGGCTCGCCTCGGGGTGACCCTGGAAGCTGAAAGCCGCCTTGTCAGTACGTTCGATACCCTGCAATGTACCGTCAAACAGCGACTTGTGGGTGACCCGCAGATTGGAAGGCAATGAGGCCTCATCTACGGCAAAGCCGTGATTCTGGCTGGTAATCATCACCACACCGGTGTCCAGATCCTGGACCGGGTGGTTGGCACCGTGGTGCCCGTGGCCCATTTTCAGCGTCTTGGCACCGGAAGCCAGCGCCAGCAACTGATGGCCGAGGCAAATGCCGAATACCGGAATGTCGGTTTCCAGCACTTCACGGATCGCCTGAATCGCATAATCGCAGGGCTCCGGGTCACCTGGGCCGTTGGCCAGGAATACACCGTCAGGCTGCATGGCCAGCACCTCGGACGCCGGCGTTTGCGCAGGCACCACGGTCAGGCGGCAGCCGCGCGCGACCAGCATGCGCAAAATGTTGTACTTCACGCCGTAATCGTAGGCAACCACGTGGTAGGGCAGATCGGCATCGGCGATTTCAGGGTGGCTGTCGGTTTCCAGATTCCAGACGCTGGAGCGCCACTGGTAGGCCTGCTTGACGCTGACCTCCTTGGCCAGATCCATGCCCTTCAAACCCGGGAAGCTGCGCGCCAATTCCAGCGCCTGCTCTTCGGTGATGTTATCGCCGGCGATGATGCAGCCATTCTGCGAGCCCTTCTCGCGCAGGATGCGCGTCAGGCGGCGGGTATCGATACCCGCAATCGCCACCACGTTGTTGTCACGCAGATAGCCGTCCAGCGGCTGCTTGTTGCGCCAGCTGCTGGCCAGCAATGGCAGATCACGAATCACCAGGCCCGCCGCATGCACGCGGTCAGACTCGACATCTTCGGGCGTGACGCCGGTGTTGCCAATGTGCGGATAGGTAAGCGTAACGATCTGGCGGGAGTACGAGGGATCAGTGAGGATCTCCTGATAACCGGTCATGGCCGTATTGAACACGACCTCACCGACACTGTGACCGTCGGCGCCGATGGCCTCACCACGGAAAATGCTTCCGTCAGCAAGGGCGAGAATGGCTGGCTTGGACAAGAAAACCTCCGATAGGACTGACAGTTTTTACCAAACGCGGGCTGCACAAAAGCGGGAATGAGGTGCTTTACACTTCATCCCGCTGCAAGGCATTGTCACATGCGCGCTGAATAGACAGATTAGCTCGCAATTGTAACGGCTCGACAAGCAAATATCCAGACCGATTGAGCACTGCAGGGAGACTACCGAGAGAGCGTGCAGACAACACAAAGGCCACTATGTTTCATATAGCGAGACATTTGTGATAAAACATCCGCTGGAACAAGAAGCTGGCACGATCCGACTTCACCCTGTGCCAGCGTACCGGCCAGGCTCGGCAGACGGACATATGCCCGCACTACAAAAACAAAAAAGGACTCGGGGACTAGATGATGGTATTGCACCTGAAACGCTTCCTTGTACTGTTTCTGCTATGCCTGGCACCTCTGGCCCAGGCCGACCAGCAACGCCTGCAGGCCCTGCATGAGCTGCGTAGCGAAGGCTACACCACCGGCACCTACCTGCTGATCGACAACAACCTGTTCGAGCGTGTGCGCGAACCCGGCAACCGGGAGGAGTACAACCGTGCGCTGGGCAATATCAGCCGTATCCTGCAGGAACTGGGCAATCCTTCCGAGCTCAGCACGCCCTTTGCCAACTTCCAATCATTGATTCGCGAGCTGGAAGCACAGGGCGAAGACGAAGCCCATTACAATCTCGCCACCGTCAACCGCATCATGCAGGCCCATGGCGCCTTTGACCTCGCCGCAGCCGAAGCTTACGAACTGGCCGCCGTCGACATGCCGCCAGAACTGCTCACGCTGCATAAGCAGAGTCTGGAAACCAGCCAGATCCTGATGCTTTACCAGAACAACATGTTCAGCTCTGTGGGCGTGTATTTTCTGGAAAACCAGGAAGGGCTCTTCGAGATTCTTGATGCCAGCCTGCTGGCTCGCTCTGCGGAGCTGAAAACCCTCTATCCGGAACAGGCAGACACCTTTGCACGACTGGACAAGCAATATGACTTTATCCAGCCGCGCCTGAAGAATCCCCTGGCCGATTGGGTGCCGACCATTGCCGCGTTCTATCTGCAACGCAACGTACTGACGCTGAACAATATGGCTCGCGAGGCGGTACGCAGCGGCGCTTGAGCGCTACCACCTCAGGCCGGCCTCGCCCTCAATGCAGTCAGGGTTAAACTGCCTTTAAAGTGAACGGCTCGACCATTCCGGCGCCAATGGCCATACCTACCAGCGCCGGCAGGCTGCCTGCCTGCATGCGCTTCATCACCCGGGACCGATACAGGTCTACCGTCTTGATACTCACACCCAATTGCTCGGCAATTTCACGGTTATTAAAGCCCTGCACCAGCGGCAGGAGGATATCGCGTTCGCGCGGCGTCAGGCTGCTCAACCGCTCCTGAACCTCAAGCAACGCCTGCTGATCGGTGGTTATTACCGGCTGCCGGCTGAGCGCGCGTTGCACACTATCCAGCAGTAGCTGCTCGTTGTACGGCTTTTCAATGAAATCCAGCGCACCACCCCGAAAAGCGCGCACAACGATAGGCACATCAGCGTGAGCGCTGACAAATATCACCGGCAGATCAACGCCTCTTGCGCGCATGGCCTCCTGAAGCGCCAGGCCGCCCATGCCAGGCATGCGAATATCCAGCAGCACGCAGGCTTGCGCCGCTGGATCATAGGCATCCAGAAAAGCCTGCCCGCTGGTAAACGGCTGCGCCTTCAGACCTACCGACTCGAACAACCAGACGGTGGAGTCAAGCATGCCCTGATCGTCATCGACCACATATACAAGTTGCTGGGCTATATCGGGCATTCGACTTCCTTAAGCTATAAGGCGCTTCTACTCAGAGCTGACTGCGGGCAACCAACAATGCAGACTCAGCCCGCCGCTGTCAGCCGACAAGGCTTCCAGGCCACCACCAAAGCCCTCTACGATACCTTGACTCATCGACAGGCCCAAGCCCAGACCGTCTGGTTTACTGGTATAGAAAGGCGTGAACAGCCGCGCTCGCGCTTCCTCATCCACACCCGGGCCCTGGTCTGTGACCCATATATGCACCCTGCTCTCGCGCCTGCTCAGGTCCAGCATCACGCGTGACGGGCTTTGCGGATGACGCTCGCGATTGGCTTCAATAGCGTTACGCAGCAAATTAACCAGCACCTGCTGCAACAGAATCGGATCAACCATGACCTGTGGCAGGGGGCCATCCACCTGCTCGACAATTTCAACCTGGTACTGCCCTGCTTCCCAGGCGCATAGACCTACCGCCTCGCGCGCCAGTTGCAGAGGATCCAACTGTTGCTGACGGCGCGGCCCCTTGCGCAGGAAACCACGCAGCCGCCGGATTACCTCGGCGGCGTGCTGCGCATGTTCGCCTATGCGCGCCAACCCCTGAGCCACCTTGTCACGCTCATCACTGGCGTGGGGCAGCGCAGCCAGATAGCGCTGACTGGCATTGGCATAATTGAGAATGGCCGCAAGCGGCTGATTCAGCTCATGGGCGATGCCCGAGGCCAACTCCCCCAGCGTCGCTAAGCGCGCCGCGTGCGCCAGCTCATCCTGCAAGCGGCGGTTACTCTCCTCGCTCTGAATCCGTGCGGTAATGTCGCGCGAGACGCTGATCACTTCCACAACGCTGCCAGTGTAGGTTTCCCGAATCGCCCGGCTGGCGGTTTCAAACCACAGATAGTGGCCAGCCTGATGGCGGATGCGATAGGTCAGCGTCAGGTAGCCATCCTGCTCCAGCGCCCGCTGAAAGCGCTCGATCAATTGCTCCCGCTCCTGCGGATGAAACAGCTCGCTCATCGGCTCGCCGCGCAACTGCTCTGGCCAAAAGCCCAGCAGCGTCCAGGCGGCAGGCGACGCATCCAGAAAGCGTCCGTCAGGTGAGTGCCGAGAAATCAGATCCGTCGTATTCTCGATGATCAGCCGATAGAGCCGGCTGGCGACCTGGGCTTCATGCTGCAAACGCAAACTCTCGCTCGCATCACGCCCTCGCACCAGTACTGCACTTAACGCGGGCTGAGGAATATAGGTCCAGAGCAGATAGCTATCATCTATTTTTGCCTCGACATCATCAATGCAACGTCTCTGGCTCTGGCACGCGGCCACCAGGGATGCATGATTGGCTGGCAATAGCGTACCCAGCGGCGCTATCTGATCAATCCAGCGTTGCAAGACAGGATTGGCCTGGCAAACCTGCCCCTGACCCGACACCAACAAGGCCGGCAGTGGCTCGCTTTCCAGCAGTAGATGGGCTGCGGCGGTAAGCAGATCAGCGTTTTCAATCACGGAAACACCTTATTGGTTTTTATAGTATATATACCATAATACATAGATATAATTCTATATCTATAGTCTTTGATCTATAGTGCTTTCCATCAAGCGTTGAAAGCCATGGCTCATCCGGCGAGTACGCACTTGGACCTAACAATAATCAGCCACAGGTATTGCCATGTCGATCTTCCAGGAAGGCCTGTCTCAGGCCCCGGTAAACCACATCGCCCTGACACCTCTCAGCTTCATCGAACGTACGGCCGCCGTCTACCCGAATTACCCTGCCGTCGTACACGGTGGAATTCGCCGTGACTGGCAGCAGACTTATGAGCGATGTCGCCGACTTGCTTCGGCGCTCCACGGCCGGGGGATCAGCGCCGGGGACACCGTCGCCGTGATGCTGCCCAATATCCCTGCAATGCTTGAAGCGCACTTCGGCGTGCCCATGATCGGCGCTGTGCTCAATACCCTGAACGTGCGCCTGGATGCAGAAGCCATTGCGTTCATGCTCAATCATGGCGAAGCCCGGGTACTGATCACCGACCGCGAGTTTCACGCGGTGGTCCGCGAGGCGTTGGCGTTGATCAAACGGCCCATTCTGGTCATCGACGTTGACGACCCCGAGTATGGCGAAGGCGAAGCAGTCAGCGATCTTGATTACGAGGTCTTCCTGGCTGAAGGCAACCCGGACTTCGACTGGCACTGGCCCAGCGATGAGTGGCAGGCCATATCCCTTAACTATACCTCCGGCACTACGGGCAACCCTAAAGGGGTGGTCTACCATCACCGCGGTGCTTACCTGAATGCTCTGGGCAACCAGATGACCTGGGGCATGGGCAATCACCCGGTGTATTTGTGGACGCTGCCGATGTTTCATTGCAATGGCTGGTGCTATCCCTGGACCGTTACTGCCCTGGCCGGCGTGCACGTGTTCCTGCGCCGGGTGGATCCGCAGAAGATTCTGAATCTGATCCATGATCACCAGGTAACGCACCTGTGCGGCGCACCTATCGTCCTCAACGCGCTGGTGAATATGCCTGAGTCCGCCAAAGCCGCCATCGACCATCCGGTCAAGGCCATGGTCGCCGGCGCGGCGCCACCCGCCAAGATCATTGGCGCCGTTGAGTCCATGGGAATTGAAGTGACCCACGTTTACGGCCTGACCGAAGTTTACGGCCCGGTCACCGTCTGTGCCTGGCATGAGGAATGGAATGCCCTGCCATTGGAGGAGCGCGCCCGTCTGAAGTCCCGCCAGGGTGTGCGCTACCCCACTCTGGAGGGCGTCATGGTGGCTAATCCTGAGACGCTTGAGCCGGTGCCGCGCGATGGCGAGACCATCGGCGAGATTTTCATGCGCGGCAACACGGTGATGAAGGGCTATCTGAAGAACCCTGAAGCAACCGCCGAAGCCTTCGCGGGGGGCTGGTTTCATACCGGCGACCTAGCGGTCTGCCACCCCAACGGCTATGTGGAAATCCGCGACCGTCTGAAGGACATCATCATTTCGGGCGGTGAAAACATTTCCACCATCGAAATCGAAGACACTCTCTACAAGCACCCCGCCGTACTCGAGGCAGCGGTTGTATCACGGCCTGATGAAAAATGGGGCGAAACGCCCTGCGCTTTCATCACCCTCAAAGGCGGCCATCAGGCCGACGATGCCACCATTATGCAGTACTGCCGAGAGCATCTCGCGGGCTTCAAGGTACCTAAAACCGTGGTCTTTACCGAGCTGCCAAAGACCTCAACCGGCAAGGTGCAGAAATTCGTGCTGCGCGATTGGGCCAAGGCCCTCTAGCCCCAAGTAGTCAACTTCGCATACCCCCTTTTACAACAAAAATAAGCCGGGTTCTGCCCGGCTGACGGAGGCTTATCATGCAAATTTTCAAGCGCGCCGACGGCGCCGAGCAACCCTATTGGCCCTGCGGCCCCTTCAAGATCCGCCTGCCCTTTGTGCATTACCGCTGGGAAACCGCAGAGATGCTCCAGGCGCTGATCATGTTCGTCGTCAGTCTGGCGATGATTCCCCTTCTGGAGCGTTTTCTTGGCCTGCCCTATGACGTGGCTCTGGCCTATGTCGTGGTGTGCGGTATCGGCTTCATGCTACCGGCATTACTCGGTGTGCCCATGGTTCCCGGCTGGATCACCCCGGCGATCCCGGTAGTGCTGCTGTTTCTGGGCGACTTCGAGCCCGGCCCGGAGGCTATCCAGGCGCTGTTCGCCCTGCAATTTCTGGTGTTTGTTATCTTTTTGATACTCGGGATCACCCGGCTAGGCAGCATGATGGTGCGGATAGTGCCCAACTCGATGAAAGGCGGCATCATCATCGGTGCGGGCATCGCCGCCCTGACGGGGGAAATCTCAACCGGAGGACGCCTGGCCGACACGCCTATTTCACTGGTGCTGGGTAGCCTGATCTGTCTGTATCTGATGTTCTCGGTATCCTTCAAGGGCCTGACCGAGCGCCTGCCGATCACGCGCAAGATAGTCAACTACGGCATGGTGCCTGGCATGTTGATCGCGATTATCGTCGGCATTATCGTGGGTGAATACGAGATGCCCGACGTACGCTGGGGTATCACCACGCCGGCCTTCGGCGAAATGTGGAATTACTTGCCGCTGGTCATCGGCATACCGGATGCCAAGGTGTTCATGCTGGCGATCCCCACTGCAGTCATCGCCTATATCATTGCCTTTGGCGACATTATCGTCGGCCAGTCGCTGATGCAACGCGCTGATGAACTGCGCCCCGACGAAGTAATCGAAAACAACATTGACCGCGTGCATCTGGTCACCGCAATACGTAATGGCCTGCATGCCTTTCTTGCACCCTACCCTGGGTTGGCCGGGCCAATCTGGACCGCTGTCGCCGCGACCATGGCCGAGCGCTACAAGTACGGGCGCAAAGCCATGGACTCGATTTACAGTGGCGGCGGTACCTTCTGGATTACCGGCTTTATCGCCCTGTTCACCCTGCCGCTGGTGAGTTTTTTCCAGCCCGTATTACCGATCGCCCTGTCACTGACACTGATTCTTACCGGCTATATCTGCCTGATGGTCGGCTTTGAGCAGCTCAACAACAACACCGAACGCGGCATCGCCGGGACCATGGGCGTGGTACTGGCAGTCTATGGCGCAGGCTGGGGCCTGGCAGCTGGCGCCGTGCTGTACCTGCTGATTGAGCGTACTCACATCCTGCGTTTTCGCAGCATCAAGGACAACGCAGACGACACCCCCGAAAAGCATGACTGACACAATAAAAAGAGTGATTACTTCAATGACAATACGGCATACCGCCACCCTGCTCGCGCTCAGCGGCTTGCTTGCGTTACCGGCCAGCGCCAACCTGCTGGAGGACAGCCAGGGGCGCATCGAGCTGCGCAACATGTACTTCAACCGCGATTTTCGCCAAACCGGCGCGCCGCAGAGCAAGGCCGACGAATGGGCACAGGGGGTTCGCGCCTACTGGCAATCGGGCTATACCGATGGCCGCTTTGGGGTTGGCCTGGACGCCATGGGCCTGCTCGGCATCAAACTGGACTCCAGCTCCGACCGCAGCGGCACCGGCCTGCTCAAGCGCGGCCAAAGCGACAATCGGGCCAAGGACGAATCCAGTCAGCTGGGCCTGACCGCAAAACTGCGTCTCGATAATCACGTACTGCGGGTGGGCACGCTACTGCCACAATTGCCCCTGGCCATGTACAACGATTCCCGACTATTGCCACAGACCTTTCGTGGCGGCTGGCTGCAGGCCAAGGGCAGCGACGCCTTGAGCTTCGACCTGGGCCGCTTCGATGCGATCAACCTGCGCGACTCCGCCGACCATCAACGCATGACGCCAGTCCAGGGCGGCGCGCGCAATGTGATAGTCAGCGGCAACGCGGATAGCAACGCCTTTGACTTTGCCGGCGCCAGCTACCGGTTTAACGACAACACCCGAGCCAGCTATTACTACGGCGAACTCGACGGCCTGTATCGTCAACATTACCTGGTACTCAACCACAGCCTGAAACTGGGCGACGGCCAGCTTGAGTCCAACCTGCGCTATGCGGACAGTAGCAACGCCGGGCGCAGCAATATCGACAACCGTATGACCAGTCTGGCCTTCTCCTGGCAGCACAGCATGCATCGTTTCGGGACCAGCTATCAGCAAATGAACGGCCGTACAGGTTTCGCTTATCTGAATGGCACCGATCCGTTCCTGACCCATCTGGTGCAGATCAACGATTTTGCCAATCGGGACGAGCGCAGCTGGCAGGTTCGCCATGACTACAGCTTTGCCAATCTTGGGCTCCCTGGCCTGAGCCTGATGAACCGTTACACGCACGGAGACAACATCACCCTGGCCGCAGGACAAGGCAGCGAGTGGGAACGCAACACTGATCTGGCCTATACCATCCAGAGCGGCCCACTGAAGAATCTGTCCCTGCACTGGCGTAATGCGACCTACCGCAGCAGCTTTGCCAGTGACATGGATGAGAACCGCCTGATTGCCGGCTACGTCATCTCATTCTGACGGGTACAGGCTCGCCAGCAATCACGTACATAACAGGAGGCCCAATGCGCACATTTACCACTCTGGAAGGCAACAGCCAGCGGCTTGATGGCGGGGCCATGTTCGGCAACGCACCCAAGGCGCTCTGGTCACGCTGGGCGGACACTGATGAGCACAACCGCATCAATCTGAGCTGCCGGGCACTACTGGTGCAAGAAGACGACCGTACTATTCTGGTGGAAACCGGCATCGGCGCCTTCTTCGAACCCAGGCTCAAAGAGCGCTATGGGATAGTCGAAGATCATCACGTGCTGCTCGACAGCCTGGCTGAGGTCGGCCTGACGCATGAGGATATTGATGTAGTAGTGCTGACACACCTGCACTTTGATCACGCTGGGGGGCTGCTGAGCGCCTGGGAAAAAGGTCAGCCATCGACACTGTTATTTCCCAATGCCCGGTTCATTACCGGGCAGCGGCACTGGCATCGGGCCAAGCGGCCACACCCGCGCGATCAGGCCTCATTTATTCCAGAGCTGCTGAAACTGCTGGAGAGCAGCGGGCGACTTGATTTGATTGAAGACGGGCAACTCTCGTCAACACTGGGCGACAGTTGGCGCTTTCACTTCAGTGACGGGCATACTCCCGGCCTGATGATGCCCGAATTCGACATGCCCGACGGCCCTGTGGTCTTTCCGGGTGATCTGGTACCTGGCGCTGCCTGGGTGCACCTGCCAATCACTATGGGCTACGACCGCTTTCCGGAAGCCCTGATCGATGAAAAGGAAGGCTTGCTGGATGCCTTGTATGATCGTGGCGGACGTCTGATATTTACTCATGATCCGCAGGTCGCCATCGCCCGTATTGATCGAGACGATAAAGGCCGCTATCAAGTAACGAACGCGCAAGGCAATCAAAAGAGGATCAGCCGTTAGCAAGCCTTATTCCATAAAACTTGCCCCATAAAAAAGGGCGATACGCTGCTCGCGTATCGCCCTTTTTCAATAACTACGCTTTTAGTCTTTCAGCGCCAACACATCCTGCATGTCATACAGCCCAGGCTCACGCGCATCCAACCACAGGGCAGAACGCACTGCGCCCTTGGCAAAGGTCATGCGGCTTGAGGCCTTGTGGGTGATCTCGACACGCTCGCCTTCGGTGGCGAACAGCACCGTGTGGTCACCCACTACATCGCCCGCCCGGACCGTAGCGAAGCCGATGGTCTCGCGCTCACGGGCGCCGGTCTGGCCTTCACGCCCATAGACGGCGACCTTGCCCAGATCGCGACCCAAGGCCTGGGCAACTACCTCACCCATGCGCAATGCCGTACCCGAGGGCGCATCCACCTTGTGCCGGTGATGGGCTTCGATGATTTCAATATCCGCTTCATCACCCATGACCCGCGCTGCCATATCCAGCAACTTGAGGCACAGGTTGACGCCCACACTGAAATTCGGCGCGAAGACAATCGGAACGTCCTGCCCGGCCTCCAGCAACAGCTGCTTCTCGGCGTCGCTGAAACCGGTAGTACCAATGACCATGGCCTTGCCGGCGGCCCGGCAGAGCGCGACGTTTACCAGGGTCGTGGTGGGATGGGTAAAGTCGATCAACACATCGAAATCACCCAGCACCGCCTCCAGACCCGCAGCAATGGTGACGCCGTTACGCCCGATACCCGCCAGCTCACCGGCATCAGCCCCTACCAGAGAGCTGTCCGGCCGTTCGATGGCTGCCGTCAGCTGCGCGCCTTCAGCCTGGCTTATCGCTTCGATCAGCGTCTTGCCCATGCGCCCGGCGGCGCCAATCACCGCTATTCTTCTCATGCTGACTCCGATCAGAATTTCATATCTTCAAAGAAGTTCTTCACGCCATCAAACCAGCTCTTGGCCCGCGGCGACTGATTGGAACCCTCTTCCTGCAGGGTTTCGCGCAGCTCCTGAATCAGCTCGCGCTGACGCTTGGTCAGATTGACCGGCGTTTCAACTACCACCTTGCACAGCAGGTCACCTGCAGAACCACCGCGCACCGGAGTAACACCCTTGCCACGCAGACGGAACAGCTTGCCGGTTTGCGCGCCATCGGGGATCTTCAGCTTTACGCGGCCGTCGAGCGTTGGCACTTCCAGCTCGCCACCCAGCGCTGCATCGGCAAAGTTGATCGGCACTTCACAGAACAGGTTCTTGCCATCGCGCTGGAATATCTTGTGCTCGCGCACCGACACCACCACATAGAGATCGCCCGCCGGGCCACCGTGCACACCGGCTTCACCTTCCCCGGCCAGACGAATGCGGTCGCCGGTATCGACGCCCGCAGGCACCTTGACCGACAGAGTCTTCTGCTCTTCCACCCGGCCATGACCATTACAGTCGTTGCACGGATCGGTAATCATCTTGCCGGTGCCGTGGCAACGCGGACAGGTCTGCTGTACCGAGAAAAAGCCCTGCTGCATACGCACCTGCCCGTGCCCACCACAGGTGGTACAGGTGACGGGAGCGGTGCCCTTCTTCGCGCCGGAACCATCGCAGGTGCCGCATTCGACCAGGGTAGGTACACGAATGGTCACCGTGGTGCCGCGCACCGCTTCTTCCAGGTCGAGCTCCAGGGTGTAACGCAGGTCACTGCCACGCTGCACACTGGACCGGCCGCCGCGACCGCCGCCGCCACCAAAGATATCGCCGAACACATCGCCGAAAATATCCGAGAAGTTGCCGCCGCCAAATCCGGCGCCGCCACCACCACCCATGTTCGGATCAACACCGGCGTGCCCGTACTGGTCGTAGGCAGCGCGCTTCTGGGCGTCGGTCAGTACTTCGTAGGCCTCGTTGGCCTCCTTGAACTTCTCGATTGCGCTTTCATCATCCGGGTTGCGGTCCGGGTGATACTTCATCGCCAGACGGCGGTAAGCCTTTTTCAGCTCCGCTTCGCTGGCGCCGCGCTCGACACCCAGCACCTCGTAAAAATCACGCTTGGCCATCGTTCAGATTTCCTTTACCGGGACGCTTGCCTGCCCCTGTTACACAAACGGCAACGCGGGAATAGCTCCCGCGTTGCCTGGTAATGGTCGGTTACGGGCGTCACACTGCGCCCGTAACGGCCGATGAGTCAGGAGCCTATTTGTTGTCCTTGACCTCTTCGAACTCGGCATCGACAACGTCGTCGCCTGCTTCCTGCTGGGCGTCAGCCTGGGCATCCGGGCCGCCTTGGCCTGGCTGCGCCTGCTCGGCATACATCTTCTGCACCAGCGGGCCGGAGGCTTCGGACAGCGCATTGATCTTGGCTTCGATGTCCGCCTTGTCGTCGGTCTTGATCGCCGCTTCCAGATTCGCCAGGGCGGTCTCGATAGCAGTTTTCTCTTCCTCGGTTGCCTTGTCGCCAGCTTCCTTCAATGTCTTGCGAGTCGCATGCACCAGTTGATCGGCCTGGTTACGGGTAGTAACCAGCTCTTCGAACTTGCGATCTTCGTCAGCGTTAGCTTCGGCGTCACGGACCATCTTGTCGATTTCTTCATCGCTCAGACCCGAAGAGGCCTTGATGATGATCGACTGCTGCTTGCCCGTCGCCTTGTCTTTGGCCGACACGTTCAGAATACCGTTGGCGTCGATGTCAAAGCTGACCTCAACCTGCGGTACGCCACGCGGTGCAGGCGGAATGTCTGCCAGGTCAAAACGACCCAGTGACTTGTTCTGCCCAGCCTGCTTGCGCTCGCCCTGCAGCACGTGAATGGTCACGGCGGTCTGGTTGTCGTCAGCAGTGGAGAACACCTGCGACTTCTTGGTCGGAATGGTGGTGTTCTTCTCGATCAAGGTGGTCATCACGCCGCCCATGGTTTCGATACCCAGGGACAGGGGCGACACGTCGAGCAGCAATACGTCTTTCACATCACCGGCCAGAACCGCACCTTGAATCGCAGCGCCTACGGCAACCGCTTCATCGGGGTTAACGTCCTTGCGCGGCTCTTTGCCGAAGAAGTCAGCCACGGTTTTCTGCACCAGCGGCATACGGGTCTGACCACCGACCAGAATCACTTCGTCGATCTCGGATACATCCAGACCGGCGTCCTTCATCGCAACGCGGCAAGGCTCGATGCTGCGCTTGATCAATTCTTCAACCAGTGATTCCAGCTTGGCGCGCGTCACCTTGACCTGCAGGTGCTTGGGACCTGTGGAATCAGCGGTGATGTACGGCAGGTTGACGTCGGTCTGGCTGCTGGAAGACAGCTCGATCTTGGCTTTTTCAGCGGCTTCTTTCAGGCGCTGCAGTGCCAGCGGATCGGTGTGCAGGTCGATGCCGTTCTCTTTCTTGAACTCGTCGGCCAGATAGTCGATCAGGCGCATGTCGAAGTCTTCGCCACCCAGGAAGGTGTCGCCGTTGGTGGCCAACACTTCAAACTGGTGCTCGCCATCCACTTCGGCAATCTCGATCACGGATACGTCGAAGGTACCGCCACCCAGGTCGTATACGACGATGGTGGAGTCGCCACGGGACTTGTCCATGCCGTACGCAAGTGCAGCAGCCGTCGGCTCGTTGATGATCCGTTTTACATCCAGACCAGCGATACGGCCGGCGTCTTTAGTCGCCTGTCGCTGGCTGTCGTTGAAGTAGGCCGGTACGGTGATAACTGCTTCAGTCACCGGCTCGCCCAGGTAATCCTCGGCGGTCTTCTTCATCTTCTTCAACACTTCGGCAGAAATCTGCGGCGGCGCCATTTTCTCGCCCTTTACTTCAACCCAGGCGTCACCGTTGTCAGCCTTGATGATCTTGTAAGGGACCAGTTTGATGTCTTTCTGAACCACATCTTCTTCAAAACGACGGCCGATCAGACGCTTGACCGCGTTCAGGGTGTTCTGCGGGTTGGTAACCGACTGACGCTTGGCGGACTGGCCGACCAAGGTTTCACCGTCGCCGGTGTAAGCCACGATTGAAGGCGTGGTACGTGCGCCCTCAGAGTTCTCGATCACTTTGGCGACGCCGTTTTCCATAATGGCAACACAGGAGTTGGTAGTCCCCAGGTCGATACCGATAATCTTGCCCATATCTATTCTCCGATTAAACTTGCCGCGGATAACCGGCGGCACGGGTTTGTCTGTTCATGCACCCTTAGTGGGGGCACTGGAAATTATTTCAAGCCTGCTCATCAATCGTTGGAGACGCCGGCTTGTCGGCCGGGGTCTTGCTGACCACCACCATGGCGGGGCGCAGCAGACGACCACTGATGGTGTAGCCTTTCTGGAATACGCGGATGACCGTATTGGGCTCGACGCTATCGCGTTCCTCCATGGCCATCGCCTGATGCAGTTCCGGATTGAAGGGCTCGCCGTTGGGCTCAACCGCGACAATCTGGAACCGCTCCAGAGTGTCGGCGAACATCTTCAGGGTCAGCTCCATACCATCGCGCATCGGCTTGATGGCCGGGTCTGCCGCGTCGGACAATTCCATGCCGCGCTCCAGGCTATCGACCACCGGCAACAACTCGTTGGCAAAACGCTCAAGGGCAAACTTGTGCGCCTTTTCCACTTCCTGCTCAGCACGGCGGCGGGCGTTCTGCACATCGGCAGCAGCCCGCAGAGCCTGATCCTGCGCGGCGGCCAACTGCTCTTCCAGGCTGGCTACCTGCGCCGCCAGATCGTCAGTTGCGCCGCTGTTCAACGCATCTTCAGCCAACTCTTCAGTCGCCGGATCCTGTCTCTGTTCGTCTGCCATCTGTGTCTCCTGTCCTCGCAATCGGGCGGCACGCCGCCCTGTTGGTCAATGTCTGCACCTTATATGGGGTCTTTCACGCGAGCTTCAAGGGTGAAAAATCGGCAGCATGGAAAAACTGCGCAGCACAAATGCCACAAATGCGCCTCCCTCTTGTGAATAAAAGCCAAACTACTGTATAAATAACCAGACTGAACACGGGAGCGCGGCCATGCTGGTACATCTTGCGGTGAACAATTACGCCATTGTCGAACACCTGGAACTGGAGTTGAGCAGCGGCATGACGGTGATAACCGGTGAAACCGGCGCCGGCAAATCGATCATGCTTGATGCTCTGGCACTGACCCTGGGCGATCGCGCCGACAGCGGCGCAGTCAGGCCGGGAACCGACAAGGCCGACATCCTCGCCACCTTTGATATCAGCCAGATCCCTGAAGCCCGCGCCTGGCTGGATGATCGCGACCTCAACAGCACCGATCAGCAGGTGATTCTGCGCCGAGTAATTACCGCCGAGGGTCGCTCACGCGGCTACATCAACGGCAGCCCCTGCCCGCAGCAGGATCTAAAAGCCCTGGGCGAAATGCTCATTGATATTCACAGCCAGCATGAACACCAGTCGCTGCTCAAACCCGACACCCATCGCCGCCTGCTGGATGACTACACCGGCAGCACCGATCTGGCCCGCCAGGTTCATCTGGCGGCGCAACGCTGCAAGCAGACCGAACAAGCCCTGAAGCAGGCCAGCGAAAAAGGCAACGAACAGACCTCTCGCCTGCAATTGCTGACCTACCAACTCGAAGAGCTGGATAACCTGAGCCTGCAGGAAGGCGAGCTGGAAGAACTGGAAAACGACCAGCGCCAGTTGGCCAATGCCGGCGAAATCATGCAGTCCTGCCAGCATGTGATCAATCTGTGCAGCGAGAATGACAGCGGTAGCGTGCTGCACGCACTGACCATCAGCCAGCAACGTCTGGCTGCCTTCCGCAACAGCCACCATAGCCTGGAAGAAGCTGACGGCATGCTGGCCAGTGCGCAGATTCAGATTGAAGAAGCGGTGGGTGAGCTGACGCGCTATCTGGATCATTTTGAAGCCGACCCCGAGCGCCAGCAGCAAGTGGAGGAGCGCCTGGGTGCGATTTACGATCTGGCCCGCAAGCACAAGGTCAATCCGGACCAGTTACCCGTACTGCAACAGCAACTGATCGATGAGCTGGAAAGCATGCAGCGCCAGGACGCGGATGCGGAGCGCCTGGCTGAAGAGCTGGTCGCCTACCGCGAGCATTATCACCAACTGGCGCACGACCTGAGCGACAAGCGCAAGGAAGGGGCGACACGCCTGGAAGAAGCCGTCACCCGCGAAATACAGCAACTGGGCATGCCCGGCGGGCGAGTACAGGTGCAACTCAGCGCCCATGATGCGCAAAGCTGCTTGCCGCACGGCATGGAGAATGTCGAGCTACTGGTCAGCGCCAACCCCGGCCAGCCGGCCAAACCGCTGGCCAAGGTGGCTTCGGGTGGTGAGCTGTCGCGTATCAGCTTGGGTATTCAGGTATCCACGGCGCAAACATCCCGCGTACCCACGCTGGTATTTGATGAAGTGGACGTGGGGATTGGCGGGCCGACCGCCGAGATCGTCGGCAACCTGCTGCGCCAACTAGGTGCCCACGGCCAAGTGTTGACCGTAACCCATTTGCCGCAGGTTGCGGCGCAAGGTCACCAGCATCTGTTTGTACGCAAGGAGCAGGGCAAGGAATCCACCAGCACTCGCATCGACAACCTGGACAAGGATGGCCGAGTCCACGAAGTAGCGCGGATGCTGGGCGGGATCGACCTCACCGACGAGTCGCTGGCGCACGCGCGCAAGCTGCTGTCGGCGGTCTGATTACAACGGTGGGAGGAAGTGCGCCTTAGGCGCCCTTCTTCTTCACGTATAGCACCAGATTGTGATCAACCATCTCGAAACCATGCTCTTTTACGATTTCGCGTTGGCGACGTTCGATTTCAGCGTCGAAAAATTCGATCACTTCACCGGTATCGACACAGACCATATGGTCGTGGTGCTCGCCATCAGCCAGTTCGAACACGGCGTGGCCGCCATCGAAGTTGTGGCGCACCACCAGGCCGGCGGATTCAAATTGCGTCAACACGCGGTAGACCGTGGCCAGACCTACATCTTCACCAGCTTCCATCAGCGCTTTATATACATCCTCCGCACTCATGTGACGCTCAGCGGAATGGTCCAGCATCTGCAGAATCTTGACGCGTGGCAGGGTGACCTTTAGGCCAGCTTTCCGGAGTTCTTGATTTTCAACCATGTCAGTTTCTCGTTCAGCGCTTCGCAGGGCGGGATCTGTCGGGTATGATTCAGGGCCATTCAGCCATTTCACGATAGTGGATGTTACCACGCGATGCCAAATAGCTTATACCGAATCCTCTGTATCCTGTTGTGTCTCTCCGCTCTGGGCCTTGCTGGCTGCAGCTTCCCGGGCGTTTATAAAATTGATGTCCAACAGGGCAACGTGGTCACCCAGGACATGGTAGACCAATTACGCCCGGGTATGACGACCCGCCAGGTGCGCTTTATCATGGGCACGCCACTGGTTGAAGACACTTTTCATCCGAATCGCTGGGATTATATTTACAGCATGCAGGCCGGTCATCAGGAACGTACGCAGGAGCGTATCAGCCTGAATTTTGAAAATGATCTGCTGGTCGGCCTGTCTGGCGACTTCGTTCCCGGCGCCAGCCGTGATGAACAGATCATGGGCACGCGCCAACAGGCCGAGCCTGAAGTGCTGGAAACCTACCCGGTCGATCTGGGTGCTCCGCTGGGTACTGGCGAGTAATGCAACAAGGGCTGCCTGACGGCGGCCCTAGTCCTCTTCCTTGGCCGCCTTGGCCTTGGCTGCACGCTGCTTGCGTACCTCCTTGGGGTCTGCAATCAGCGGACGATAGATCTCTACCCTCTCCCCTGACAGCAATACCCGCTCAGCCGGTTTGGGCAGAGCCTTGCCGAAAATCCCCAGCGAGACGCTAGTCAGATCAAGCTCGGGAAAATGCCGCTCGATACCCGACTGCTGCACCGCTTCCCAGGCGGTGGTGCCCTCCGGCACTGTCACACTGAGAATCTTCTGCTTGTGCGGCAGCGCGTAGGCCACTTCAACCACCAAGGGCTTATCCATTGCCGTACAGCTCCTTTGCACGCTGACAGAAGGCTTCAACCATGTTGTTGGCGGCCTGATTGAACAGCGGCCCCAGGGTCGCCTTGATCAAAGGGCCAGCGTAGTTGAAATGCAGGTCCAGGCTGATCTTGCAGGCATGCTCACCCAGCGCCTTGAACTCCCACACACCGTGCAGCTCGCTGAATGGGCCATCCTCCAGGCGCAGCTCGATTCGCTGCCCCGGCACCAACGCGTTCCGAGTAGTGAAAGACTGCGTCAGGCCCGCCTTCGCGACCGTCAGCCGTGCACGCATCTCGGTATCGCTCTCATGCAGAATGTCGGCCTGGGAGCACCAGGGCAAGAATTCAGGGTACCGGTCCACCCGGTTGACCAGGTCGTACAAGCGCTGAGCCGGATAGGGCAGCAACGCTGAGCGCTGGATATGAGTCATAGCCTGATATCAAAGCCTCTTTATTTAAGCAGTTCGGTCACAAATACAATCAGAACCCCAACCGGGGCGACGTAGCGTAACAGCCAATATACCACTGGAAACAAGCGTGGGTGGCGCAGGGCCAGTTCGGCCCGAAAAACCTCACGACCCAGAATCCAGCCGGCAAAAACCGCAAACAGCAATCCACCGAGCGGCAACATGATACGGCTGGTCAGATAGTCGATGCTTTCAAAGAGCGTTTTACCGCCCTCGGTAGTCCACTTGAAGAGCGACCACCCAGACTCGTCCGTAACAAAGAAGCGGGCGTCGGCCAGCACGTTGAACGACAGCACCGTACCCAGGCCCACTATCCAGCACACCAGCGCAATCGCCGCAGTAATCTGCGTGCGGGTACGTCCGGTTCGCTCGACCCAATAAGCCACGGCCGGCTCCAACATGGAAATGGCCGAACTCCAGGCTGCCATAGCAACCAGAACGAAAAACAACAGGCCAAAGACCTGGCCCAGGGCAATATTGCCAAAGGCGATCGGCAGCGTCACGAACATCAGCCCCGGCCCACCGGTGGGCTCAAGGCCTGCGGCAAAAACGATCGGAAACAGCGCCATGCCCGCTGTCAGGGCCACTACCGTATCCAGCAACGCCACGGTCATGACCGTGCCACCAATGGATGACTTTTTCGGCATGTAGGAGCCAAACACCATGATCGACCCCACCCCGATGCTCAGGGTGAAAAAGGCGTGCCCCATCGCAGCGAGAATGCCATCAGGCACTTCGCTAAGGTCAAAATGAAACAGAAAGGTCAGGCCCTGCATGAAATAACCGGTGGTCATGCTGTAGCCGAGCAGGACAATCAGCAGCACGAACAGCAGCGGCATCATGATCCGCAGACTCTTCTCCAGCCCCGCCACCACGCCGCGGGCAATGATGATCCCAGTGACCAGCATGAACAGACTGTGCCACAGCGTCAGCCGCCAGGGATCAGCCGTCAGCCCACCGAAACGCGCACCTGCACTATCCCCATCAATACCGACAAACTCACCCCGGCCCATACCGATGATGTAATCCAGCGACCAGCCCGCGACCACACTGTAGAACGACAGGATCAGCAGCGCCGCGACCATGCCCATGATCGCAACCCACGACCAACGTGCCGAGGCGCCCGCCTGCAACGCAAGGCTGCGCAGCGTATTGACCGGGCTTTGACGCCCGCGCCGACCCAGGACCGTTTCCGCCAGCATGATCGGCACACCGATCAGCGCAATACACAGCAGATACACCAGGACGAAAGCGCCGCCGCCATACACCCCAGCCATATAGGGAAACTTCCAGATATTGCCCAGGCCGACGGCAGAACCGGTCGCCGCCAGAATAAAAACCCAGCGGCTGGTCCATATGCCGTGAATGGAGATGCGCTCGTTGGCCATGGTTAAACACCAGTTTCGTTGCGAAAAAAGAGGGGCATTGTCCAGATTTTGACCAACGCTCACAAGGCCCGTGTAGCCGAACACGGTAGGAGGCCCTATAATGCGCCGCCTATGAGCAATCAAAAGAAACCCCAGGCCAACAGCGGCAACATCGCGCTGAACAAGAAGGCCAAACACGAATATTTCGTCGAAGATCGCTTCGAAGCCGGCATCGCCTTGACCGGCTGGGAAGTGAAGAGCTTGCGTGCCGGCAAGGTTCAGCTGGTAGACAGCTATATCCTTCTCAAGAACAACGAAGCCTTCCTGCTCGGCGCCCACGTCACTCCCCTGCAAACCGCCAGCGCCCACGTGGTTGCCGACCCGACCCGCACACGCAAGCTGCTGCTTAATGCGCGTGAGCTGGACAAGCTGATTACCGGTGTACAGCAAAAGGGTTTCAGCTGCGTCCCGCTGGCCCTGTACTGGAAGAACCACCTGGTCAAATGCGAAATCGCCCTGGTGCGCGGCAAGAAGGATTTTGACAAGCGCCAGGTCGAGAAAGAACGCGACTGGGCCAGGGAAAAACAACGCGTTGTGCGCGATAACAGCCGGTAAGCCCGGCATATCCGCCAAAATGATCTTTTTTATGCGTGGCCTGTGAACTTTCTGTGAATAGCCCAGTCAATTGATGCATACCGGATTGGTCAGTTCCACCAGTCCGGCGTGAGGCCAAGCAAGCAAGATTTTCTGCCCCGCTCTGCGGGGCATTTTTTTGCCTGCGCTTTGCCTTCACGGGTGCAGCCGCACCCTATGAACCCAGGAACCTTTGACGTACAATAGCGTCTGTAACAAAGACCACGATGGTTTTGGGGCCGATTTGGATTCGACGACGGTTACAAAACTGGAGGGGCATGCCGAGTTGGTAACAGAACTCGTAAATAAACTGTTGCAAACCTATATAATTGCCAATGATGACAATTACGGTGCCCAACTAGCTGCGTAAGCAGCCTAGTCGCACTTCTGGTAGCTTCGGCTCCAGCAATCATTAGAGGATGTCTGTAAACTCGAAATGATTGTCATATAGAACAGAATCGTCGCCTAGTATGTTACGGACGAAGCGGCTAAACATTACGTAACTCGCTCCAAACACCCTGCCACTCGGGCGGTGAGGAGTTAACTCAGTTGAGATGGCTAAGCATGTAGAACCGATAGCGGCGGACTGGCGGACGGGGGTTCAAATCCCCCCGGCTCCACCAAATTAGAAAGACCTAAAGCCCTGATTATCCTAGTGATTTTCGGGGCTTTTTGTGCCTGAAATTTGAAACTGTCGCAATAGTGTCAGAGTCATGTGCGCTGAACGCTTTCACCTTCAAGCTCAGCAAAGCTGGTGATCTTCACATCACCTTCAGGAAAGCGCGCCACTAGGTCAAGATCGCCGCCATTGCATCCATGCAAATTACCCTTAATTTCGTGGAGACTATTTGGCCGTGATTATCACCTGTTGCTGATTCAGGCAACCGCACATATTGTCACTGCTTCTCGCCCTGCGTCAAAAACTGACGCAGGGACAACGGACAATAGCGCCATAGAAGCTGTCGAGGAGATACGACAATGCCAATTGTGCCCCGCCCTGTTACTTTTACTTGTCCTGCGTGTCACTGGAAACGAAGTGTCGCTCCCAAGAGTGACTGCCTGACGTTGAGTATGGACTGGTTTGAATGTTGTCCAAAATGCTATCACACCCTTGAACGCCGCCAGGCCAGCGCGCTGGAGAATATCGCCGCCAGGATTCGTAGCCTAGCGTTCTAGGCTTTAGCAGCTTCGCCTGTAGCACTGAACCACTCGCTCAAAGCCCCAGACGAAAAGACGTAGGCACACTTCCTTGCCCGTGTCAGGCTCACATAAAGCAGAGCCCGCTCTTCGCTCTCACGCTGTTGGCGAGTCACGGCGTCCGCTGCGGCATTGACGACGAAATCCAGGGGCACCAGGCCGCGATTTGTTGATGCGAGAAAGACTGCGTCAAACTCCAGGCCTTTGACCCTGTGCATAGTCGCAAGATTAATCGCGCCGGGTGGCGTGGGTGCACTCCGACCATCCAGCAAATGGCAGTTCTGACCTTGGGTTTCTAGCACATCCTTGAGCTTCTCAACCTCTCGCCGGGTGCGGGCAATCACGCAACACCCTTCGGCTGCAAAGCCCTGTTCTGCGATACGCTGCAAAATGGCATCAGCCTGTTCACCTTCGGTTGCAAACCCCTGCACCTCGGGTACCGGCCCATGCATTAGTGAATGGTAATACGCCTGGGAGTCTTCACCGCCATCAAGGTCGTCCACACTAACGCCCTCGAGAATACTGACGGCCAAGGCGCGAGTTTCATCGGTGGTCCGGTAGTTGACTTTCAACCGAGCGCTACGGCCGCGAATGTCGATCCCACACTGGCCCAATACGACACGATTTTTGCCGTATATGCGTTGATGACCGTCACCGACGATAAAAAGATCGTTCGGCCCCTCAGGCACCAGCGTGCGAATCAGCATGAACGCCTGCGTACCCATATCCTGCGCTTCGTCCACAATCACCGAACACAATTTGGGCCGCAAAGTGGGGTTAGCCTCAAGCAAAGCACGGGCATCACGGTAGGCATCATCCGTTTCTTTCAGGTAGCTGCTCGCCAGCAAATGCCGATAGCGCTCAAACACAGGCCATATCTCAACCCGCTGCTGTCGGTTCAAGCGCGTACCACGGCCCAATCGAGAAGCTTTTTTGTAATCGTCGACGTTGGAAACTGATTGCGGCTGGATGACCCGCGCCCACTCTTCCTGAAAGAAAGCCATGCTCAAATCAGCACCTGCGGGTTTCTCGGCATAAGCATCTTCCCACAAACGCTTTTCTTCCTGACTGTCCAGCAGCAGGCCGTAATCGTAGCCTTGTTTTTTCAGAAAGCTGACAACCCAAGCATCCAGGTTGATCACTTCGATGCGCTCGAGCGCCTCAGGCGAACAAATCTTGTTCAGATTCTGCTGAATATCTGCTGCCAGATTCTTGGTAAAGGTAGTAAAGAGCACTTTGTTCCCGTCAGACGCCACATTCTCGGCCAACCATTTGGCTCGGTGCATGGCGACCACGGTTTTACCTGTGCCGGCGCCACCCAAAACGCGCACAGGACCATTCTTTTTACCCTTGGCTAGGCGGTTTTGAGCCGGATGCAGAAATATCCGCCATTTCTCAATCGACTGATTAAGGACCTCCAACAAAGCCTGCTCGTTCTCAGCTACCGCAAAATGGGCTTGAGACTCTGGTCGGCTAAGAGCTGCGGCAAAGTCACCCGTGTCAACAGCTTCAGGGACAGCAGGAACGGTTTCCTGGTAGGCCTCTTCGTAACTGGCACCAGCCATGAGCATGAACAATCCATCATGAACATCCTGGGGCAGTTGCTCATTAAGACGCGCTGTTTCCAGGTCAGCCTCAATACGCATGTCTCGCACCACAGGCAAAATGGCTTCAGGTACCCCTAGCTGTAACAATTGGCGATCACGGATCGCATCGAACAAACCTGGACGATCAACCTTCTCGGGCTGGCTTTGGGGGCTTTCCAGTACAGTCTCTTCAACCGTGAACATCTGGATACTGCCGGTATTAGGATTGATCTCGATCTTGCGCTTGGCAGCCCAGGAATAGGCCACATCGTGATGGGCAACATAGAGCACCAGGTACAGGTCTTCCTTCTCTGCAGCCGCCAGAATGACGCGTACATCCTGGTTAGAGCGAATAGAGCGTAACTTTGCATCCTTGCAGGCTGTCAGTTTTTCATAGTGCAGACCGCCGTGCTGAGGATCCTGCTGGAACTGCAGAACAGCCTTGCTCGCCTGGGATTGTTCGTTCGGCGTCAGCTTTAGCAAACTTTCAAAATACTTATCAGAAAAGGCAACACTGACCATTTCAGGCTCCTGAATCCATTTCGTTTATTGCAGCTGCCAACTCGGCTGCTGATGCACATACACGCCACCCATCCGCCTGCAGGTAAGGCTTGGAAGCCTGCTGATCGGCAACCTCTTCCAGTAGGAGCGCTACTTTAAGCTCAGAAAACAAGACTTCCGCCTCCCCGACAACCTCATCCAGTGCTCCTGAAACCACCTCTTCACCCACCAAGGCCTCAGTCGGCCAGGTGACGCTCTGCTCAGCAAAAAGCAGGCGTAACGGTTCATCAAGATCGTCAAACCAGTCAGGACGAGAAGACTCCGTTGCAGTCGGGGCTTCATGGCCAGGCACAGGCCAGAGCAACCCGGCGGCGGTGCCATCATTCTTCAACTGCGGCGTCCAAGCACAGAACACTGGCAAAAACTGTAGCAAATTCACCGCCACCCAAAAGCGCTGCCACTGATAACGCGCACCCTCTTCACCGCCCTGGCGTAAGTCGTAACACAGCATAACCGCCGCTTGAGTCAGATCAGACTGACGAATCAATGCCTCGCCCGCCAACAACTCCAGGCGCAGCGTAGCGGCTCCCTGGACATCCTTGAGCTCCACTTCACCGGCCATGGCTGCGGTGGTAGGACACAGGTCGGTAAATGCAGCTGGTAGCCCAGACAGTTCATCAGTGATACGCGCCTTTATCGCAGGGTCAGACAAACTGCTCATCGGTAAACACTGCAAAGTGAAAAACAATGCCTGCATTGCCAGTGACTCAGCATCCTGCTCAGCAAGAAAATGCATCAGTAGCTCAAAGGTGGACTTGTTCAAATGCAGGGCGGGATTAACGACTTCGGCCTTTTGGGCAAGACCGGCGATTGCCCTATGGTGCTGATCCGACGAGGTCATACCCGCTGGCAAGGGGATATCAATGGCCTTATCGCCGAGTAATTTATTCACGTCATACCAGCTCAGCGTCCAGACCACATAACCGGCATGCATCAGCGCCTGCCTTTTAAGCAGATCTTCACTGCTTTTGGACTGATGATAGCGATACCCGTCAAGGAAAATGACCACTGGTTTCAGCCCGCTGCGTGCAGGCCGAAGTACAAAATCCGGCAGACTGGCGAATTGCACACCCTGGCCTGCACCCAGGGCAACCTGAGGCTCCATCTCGTAAGCTATTTCGCCAATGGTCAAACGGTAGCCATGTTTACCGCGCACAATGTCTTGCGATACCCGCACGCGCTGACCCACCACACACTCATGACCAGAAAAACACGCAAGAGCCTCCGGAAAGCGCGCCTCGAGCTCGCTATCAACCCAAGGGTTACCTGCCAGCGCGCTCAGTGACTCGGCGCCTTGCACCCACTGGTGCCCACCCTCAACGACATCCTTGAGCATCTCCAGCGCCAGCTCTTTGCTGGTACTTTCCATGCCGTAGGCATTGCGGTATTCCAACAGGCAACGGTAGCAACCATCCATGCTGTGGTCGTAACAATCACAAGCCTGCATGACTGCATAAGCCATACTGAAGACTGACTGCATATTCTCGGCCTTGCTCAGCAACTCGTGCAGATAACCGGTGCCGCCCGGCACCGAGTCATAGAGCACAATAAAATGCCGTCGCTCATCGGTCTGCCCGATGGGTTCGCTCTGATAGGCTACCCGCAAATGGTCAACCTTACCGCCAAAGCGGCGTTTCAACCCCAACTGCAAGGCTGCCACGAAAGAGTTCACTTGCTCCTCAGTGCCGCCAGTAGACAGACGTGGCAGCAAAATGCGTAAAGCTTCGGAACTGAACCGTCGGTACAAATACAGGCAGTTCTCGACCCCCAGGTCCTCCCGACCGGACACCAACTTGCGAGGCCCCTTCGAGAAGCTGCAGTTCTTCAAATGAACCGGCTCACCTTTGCGCGGCTGCACAGAGCCACACTCTCGACAAATCGGAAAACCGTTGCGCTGCAGCTGCTCGCCAGCCACCTCAAACATCATCGGTTCGCCTTCCCGACGGCCGAAGTTCACTTCCAGAAAATTTGCCGCACGGATAAACTCAAAGCCAAAAGGCTTGTCTTTGTCATCCAACACCCAGGTAATGCTGATATCCGAAGGCTTAAAATCAATAAGCATCTGTTTGTTGAAAAATACCGGCTCACGATCATCAGATTTGTCATCCAACTGCGCGTCTTGCGCATTGGTAAAGGCATAGACCTGGGTCATGCGCAGCATTTTGGTCCGCGCACTTTCATCACTCCACAGCGAAGTCTGGCAGCGCGGGCAGGTCTTTTCATTAAAGCCGGCACTGGGTTCATCGGCAGCCGCCGAGTAATGACAGCGTGGGCAAAAACGCCAATCCTGGATATTACGCCCGCGAGCGGTTTCAACCCGGGTGATCCTGACCTTGCGGTTACCAGCATAAAATATCGACTCCGGCGCAAGCTCAGAAAGCGCCGCCTGAGCCGGGCGCTGATATTCATACTCACGCTTGATGAATTCGCGCTCGGCGCCATCAGCTGCAACGGCCTTATCCGAGCGGAAAATCACTGAATGCAGGGTCGCCCCCTCCTCCGGAAAGGCATAATTGGGCAGCAAACCTTCATCAGTAAAGAAGTTCAGCGTTTCGCGCTTGTTCATGCGGATCCGCATACTGCGGTAGCCCGCAGCTTCGCGCTCCAACTCGGCAATCTCCTCCTGGGTGTGCTCATCCTGGGGTCGCTTGCGCAGCACTGCCAGTTGCTTGTCCAGGTCACTGATGCTGGCCGCAAAACGCTTGCGCTCATCGGCGACCAGCTTGAGCCGGTCGATCAAGTAGAGCTCCAGACGGTCATCCTGGTGTTGCGGCCCGCCAAACAGATACTGGCGCAGTAACTCCAGGTCATCACCGCTCAGTTCGGTAGCAACATGACCGCTGAAGCCGTCCCAGATTTCCTGCATATTCTGTTTGAGAAAGCTCAGCAAGGTATAAGGAAAGCGATCTTCTTGGGACTTCTCCACCGCATCCAGCACCGGCTGCATACTGGCGGGCACCACATTCTTCCCACCCGACCTGAATGTCCAACAATCCATGCTGTAAGCGAGCAGTTGGCGCCGCAATACGTGCCGCGCCTTGAGGAACACCGCCGGTGGCTCTACCGGAGTATCCAGCATGCGCGATGGATCGGCATAGAACACCAGGTCATGTGGCCGACCGTTGGCCAGGGTCAAAACAAAAGAGTTGCCATCACGGCGACCGCCACGCCCTATGCGCTGCAGGTAATTGGCCTGCGCCGGCGGTACTGAGCAGAGCAACACACTCGACAGATCACCAATATCGATACCCATCTCCAGAGTAGGCGTCGCCGAGAGCAGGTTGTATTCCCACGGTTTTTTACCCTTGATGAAGCTGTCTTCAACGCGGATACGCTCACCAGCACTCAGCAGGCCCGTATGCTCATGGGCAATAACCCGGTGAATTTCGCCACGTTTATAAAGATTGCGAAACAACGTCTCACTTACTGGCAGCACTTTTTCGTAGTGCTGATCCGGGTGGCTGGCGGACAGTCTGGGCGTCTCCAACCAGAGGTCTGCCATGTCACCCGGTACGTGCAACACTCGATGGCCGGGGCATTGCACCGCCTGCAAATCAGTCACAATATGCAACTGCTCAGGCACCAGCATCCACAAAGTAATGCCGGACTCGGTCGTATCCTGCTGCAACAGACCTACTGTACAAAGTGCGTCCAGCGCCGCAGCCAAAACCAACTCCTGCTGTTTGCGGTCAACCAACTGATCGGGATTCAAGCACGTCAACCAATTGCCCACCCAAGAGTTGCCTTGCTTCGGCACCAGAGAATCAAGACTCTCACCTCCCTTAACACCCGGAAAGCGAGGCCGCGGATTCTTTGGCCCCAGCGGAGGCGTAAAGCCCAGTTTGTTGAGCAGGAAAACCCGCCCCGCTTTATGCCGATACAAACTCAGTGCCTTGAGGCCAACAGAGCCTTGAAAGACCAAATGCTGCATCAGACCAAGAAAGAACTTTTCCGCCTGGCGGGCCGCCATCTGGTAGCCCAACTCATTGTCCACCTCTTGGCACCAGGCGGCAGCGGCTCGCTGCATGGGTGCAACGGGCCAGCTTATCGCAGCGACACCAATGCGTTGCAACGAGCGCCCCACCTGCGCACGCCAGCACAAGTCCTCCAGCGCTTGCCACAGCATGCGCTCACGGATCAGCTGCAATAACGGTTTAGGGTCAGTCACTAGACCCGTCTGCTCGAATTGCTCGAAATCACTGCGAAAGCGCTTATCGGGTGGCATGAACTCACGCAAATAGGCCGGTAAGGCCAAACGACCGCTATGGCCCTGGTCTGCCAACCAGAAAGCTTCAAATCGATCCGGCACTGCCAACAGCGGCATTGGCCCGGTATGGGCGTCGAACAACTGGGTCAACGCCATGCGCACATTGTTATGCCAGGTACGCGCTGCAAAGAAGCCTGAGCGGTGAGCCGCATCCTGCACCGAATCACTGAAGGTCAGCAGCTTGCGGTCATCATTGTCACGGCTGCTGAACAGTTGATGAATTGCCACCGCACTCAGACTGGCGGCACGGGCACCAAAAACGACCAAGGCCGATTGCGCATTGCAGTACGGGCAATCATGCTCATGCACTACTCGATTCACGCCGCCTTGTGTGACTTCCTTAAGCATGTGCGGTCTCGTCACCCGGACCAGTGAGCTATTATCCGCCTGGCAGGCCTTGCAATCGCCGCTGTAATTCAGCGCAGCAGTGCGGCCGCACTCACGACAAATGCGGAAATGGTCGGTCTTTGGCGGATGGGTTCTGCTGCCATCCCATGGCAGAAGCAGACATGTTTCCGCATGATGCTTGAAAAATGCATCGTAGGTTTTTTGCAGGTCAGGCTCGATCTGCTGATCGGCTACACTCCCCTGCTCCATGCGCGTCAACCAGGCCGTACCCCGGCACTCTCGACACTGCACCAATGGCAGACGGACCTGTTTCATATCCTTGGGCGGCTGATCATCAGCAAAGGACAACAGCGGTGACTGGTAGGGTGAGTCGCGACCATCAACAGCCCGGCTAACCACCAGTGGTTCGCGCAAGGTGCCGACGATACGCCGCAATTCGCGTGACCAAAGCTGTAAACGTAGTTGCACAAACGGCTGACCAACCGGATTCCGCGCGTGCGCCAAGAGGGATAGAAGCGCAATCAACGCCAGTTCCGGCTCAGGCAGAAAAGCCCGGGATACTTGCCCCGCCAGCTGTTTGACCAGATCGCGGAAGCGTGGAGTACCCTGACCAAGTTTCAACTGACGCAGCAAGTTAGCCAGTTGGCCATGCTGCTTCAACTGCTTGCCAAGCAGGATACGACCATCCGGCGACTCCAGACTCTGCTCCGGTTCAGACGAAAAATACAACTGGTAAGCCGTATTCAAATAGTCAGACAGGCTGCTGGCCAGAGCCGCGCGTAGCACCTCCGGTGTCACATTCGGATTGAGCTGCAGGTACGCGATATTGTCCAGAAACTCGCCGTCTGATTCGCGCTGTTCGCCGATTACCGCAGCCCGCGCAAAGGGGCTGGAAAAAATATCTCCAGCGTAGGTCAGCAACCCCTTGATGCTGTCCTCGCCGCCCAGAGTTGCCGAAGTCCCAACGCAAATAAGCTTTTCCGGCGCCATAGCAAAGCGCGCACGCAGGCGCCGGATCAGCAAGGACAAATCCGTTCCCTGAGCACCATCAAAGGTATGCAGCTCGTCCACTACCAGATAGCGCAAGGTATCCGGTCCGTTATGCGCCCACAGTTGCTGATCCTTTGGGCGCATCAGCAGGTAATCGAGCATCTTGTAGTTGGTCAGCAGCACATCCGGTGGATCATTGCGCAGCACCTCCTTGTCAGTGATAACCTGATCCGGGGTCATGATCTTGTTGCCCCGGGCATCGCCACCAACAAAGAGCCCAACCCGTAAGCCCTTGAGCGCAGGTTGCCGATAAATCTCTTTGGCAAAACGCTTGGCCTGGTCGGTCGCCAGGGCATTCATCGGGTAAATCACGATTGCCTTGATACCGCGACCGCCAACACGCTGACAGTGATCCAGTACCGGGTAAAGGAAACACTCCGTCTTACCAGACCCTGTGCCGGTTGCTACCAGAGTGTTGGCCGCCTGACGATCTGACGCCAAACGTTGCCAGGCCTGCTCTTGATGTGCGAAAGGAGGGAATTCAGTGGGAAAAGCAGAGAAAAAATCACGTCCAGCCTGACCTTGCAAAAAGGGCAAGCCCAGAGAGACATAAGGCCCTTTAATAAAGGCCTCCCCTTCCTGCTGCTCAACCACCAACCGACGAAACTCACCAGCAAAAGGCGCCGTTTCGGTCTCAAAACCGGTGACAATGAATTCGCGCAGGGCCGCGGCTACTTCGTTGGCTAACAGGCCGGGGATCATGAAAGGTCCCTTTTATTCAAAGAAAGAGCCGCTGAAGCGTGTGGGCGCATCAGCGCTGAAAACGCCATCACAACTCCTGCTTTTCTTTCTCTCTTTTAATGAACTCCAATATATCCATATACGAGAACAACTTGGTCCAGTCAGGCATTTTCCCGGTTTCCAGCAAGGTAATATACGCAGATTTGAAGACCCCGTTCAGAGCGTACCCCAAGCCAGCGGTAATCGCACTTGCCACTCCAGCGTTGATAAACTGTCCCATAACAGGAATCAATTTTGTCAAACTCGCAGCCATCTGCCGACCCACCAAGGAAAGCAATTGAGATTTAAGCAAAGCCATAGCACCAGCGTCCAGCGCCTGAAAACCGTAAATATTGGCCAGCCGCGCTGCTAAAGCCAGTTGAATGGGCACCAATGCAAGAGAGTCTGACATGGGTACAGGGTTTAGACCCGCAGCGGCGCCTGCTGAGGCGGCAGCGGCAAGAATTGCGTGATTGGCCTGTTGCTCCTTTACCGGGATATTGCTTTTTTGTGCTCCAATAAAGGCATCCTTGAGCTTCTCTGCTGGTAAGTTTTCCGCGCTCCAAGCAATAAGATCATTTAGTTCAAGCTCCTCGTCTACGGTGGCGCAAGTCTCAAAAACCGGGTTCGTCACACCTGCATCCTTCAGCTCTTTCCTAAAAGCCGCAGCGATCTTACCTTGGTCGTACTCATCCAGCTCGTCACCATCACATTGGGTCAGTACGATAGCCAAATTGGCGTTTTTATGACTCAGCTCGTTAAGATTTGCCAAATCGTACTCAGTAATTCGGTGATTATTGATTGAGATGCAGTACCAAAATAGATGGATTTGCTCTGCCAGCGGTCCCTGGGCGAGACGATCAACTTCCGCCAAAACTACGCCTCTGAAATTGTCGTTGCTTACTTCCCCGTCGACAATTTCATACCCCTCACTATCAAATACAACAATCGGCAAACCTTCTTTTTCGAATTGCTCACAACCTTTAGTTACGGGCGCACCTGCACCGACCTTCGCTAAATTTTCCCCCAGCACTCGATTGATAAGGCTGCTCTTGCCAACACCAGTGCCACCAACCAACATGAGGTTAACCTTGGCCACATCATCCAGTTGTTTTTCAAACTCCGCACGCAACGCTTCTTCCTGCTTCATACTGTTCTCCCTGAATTCATGAATTTCACTATGTCATGCGCAGTGACCCGCTGAATATCGACTTCTTTGCTGGCAACAGCCAAAACGGACAGAATACAACCTCGCATAAACGACTTGATCCGTATCACCTTCCCAGTCACCCTCCCTATCGACGCAACCGCCGTCCAAAAATCACCGCTGTCGATCGCCTCAATCTCCTTATTAAACTCCGCTTCAATTACCGACCCTGCGCTATCTGTAGCGCTCTCAACGCTCTCTCGAATTCGAGCAATAATCTCAGACGTCGATATTTTTGAACGCGACTTTCGGCCTAGAGCCTCGAGAAAAAGATCAATGGATTGATTGATGTCATCAAACTCCTTGGTTTCGGCATCAAAAACGTTGTCAAAATCAAAACCAAGCAATGAGTCCATCTCAAAATCATCGCCTTCTTGTATAAAGCCTTTCACCAAGTTGTAGAAGCTGAGATTAGAGTCATCAAACGCTTTTATAATGACGCGCTTACATATTTCAATTTCTTTTTCCAACCTGTCACATACTGCATCTATCAGGGCATGAGAAAGTTCAGTATCAATGCCACACACCAACTCATCCAGCACCACGTCACGTCCAAAAGACACGCTGGTGCCCGAGCGCTTTCTGATGGAAACCGAGCAGACTTCGGTGATATGCAGCCCTGGAATTGACTCATGAAGAAAGTTCTTCAAATTTTCAACCTCATCCGCTGAGGCCTTGTCACACATAGTTAACACTACCTGAACAGGCACCTTGGATGACTGCAGCTTTCTAACGATTTCAACCTCAGGTTGTTCTACGCGGGCGGACGCTGCGTTGAGCACATATATTGCAGAATGCACCCAGTCTTGCGGCAGCGTGCCGGAAGCCGGAGCTCGCTCCGCCAAAAATTGTTCAAGACGGTCGTCCCATTTAGCCAAATTGTTTGCTTCAATACCGACAGTATCAAACAGGTTCAAAACGAAGTGCTCATATGGCACCGAACTGGACATAAAATGATCGTCCCAACCCGTAACGGGCTTGCCGTTTCCTGTAGCGAATACTTCCTGACCAAACAGGTAATTGCAGAAGCTGCTTTTACCAGCACCAGACTTGCCAGCAACCAGGATGTTGATAGCTGTTTCGCTCATATTTTCTCCTTGATTATTTCAGCCAGCGTCGATCACTCGTCCGGCGCCTGCTGATTGCTCGACAGCACCTACCTAGCAATGCAGGCCTATAAAAGGTCGAAAGCTGCCTGCACCATATCTGACTTATTAAATTTCCTGACGCTGATGCAGCTTCCAATCTCCATTTTCATTCCGCTTGAGGGTATAGCGCACACGCAGAGTGGGGCAGCAGTTGGCATCATCCGGACCGTGCTCGTGCGCTTCAAGCACGATCACATCACTGGTATTGGCCACCACACTGTCGAAGGAGCGACTGTAGAACTCAAATTCAGCCGGCGGCGAAGAGTTCCTAGCGTCAACATAGTAAGAATTGCCAGACCCAATCTTAACAATAGCAAGGTGAACAGCCGTCGTTCCGGAGCCACCGGCGCAGCCAACATCACCACCCCAGATCACTGCGAATTCCGCTAGCTCACGTGCGTAGTAATCTTCCCACGGCTTGAGTGTCAAAAATTTCCAGATACCGTATTCGTCATCGGTGCAAGAAATCGCCTGCGCATATTTTTTAACAACGGCAATGGCTTTTTCCTTGATCTCCGCCTCGCTGGGCACGTCCGGCTCGTTTGCCATAAGGGCAGATGACGAAAGCAGAGTTGCCAGGAGCAGTGCGGTCAGTTTTTTCATACTTTTTCCTTTAATTCACTGTTGCAAAAAATAGCCCACGCCACCCGATAGTCTTCTTCCCGATCCGGCTTGAAGAACGGCGCCTGGTAGAGAACGGTGCGTTCAGTGGGGCCGCCGGGGAGGGTGTCGTCCATGTAGGTTTTGCTGACGGAGCCTTGTTTTAGGTTTTGGATATCTTCCCAGCCTAGTGCGACATTTTGTGTCGCTTGAGTGCAACCGCTGATGCTGTAGTGGGTGCCGTCGGCGAGGTCGCTGTTGCGGGCTTTGCGGGGCAGGCCTACGCCGACCAGGCCTTTGCTGGGGGTGAAGACGATGCGGCCTGTCTGGTCGTACCAGGTATCGGCTTCGTACTGGCGCATGACCGGGAACTGGACGCGGTAGATGGTGAGGAGTTCTTCCAATGTGAGGCCGAGAGCCTGGGCGACGAGGACGTCGATCTCTACCAGGGCCTGGCGGCGAGCGTAGTCGGCGCGGAGGGCGTTGTGGCGTTGCCATTCGGGGGTGAGGTTGGCGAAGAAGTCTTGCAACGCGGCGATGGGTTCGCGGGTGGCCCAGTGTTGTTGGCGGAAGCTGTCTTTCCAGTTGGATTGCCAGAGGTCGGTGTAGTGGCTAGTTAGGCAATTCAAACAAAGTGTCAATAGTCGCCCTCGCCCAATTATTTGAGGCGTACTCGGAGCAGGAAAGGTTTTTATCAAATCGCCCCGACAATCACTGCGCCCAGTTGTTTTGACGTAGAAATCAATCGGCAGAGAGTTAAAGAGTCCTGCGAAGTCAATCATATCTCCCTGATCAGCAAAAGCTGAGCAAACCGCCCCATCAATATTAGCCACGCCTTTTGGAATAATCGCAGCAGCAGCGGTTCGCTCTGATGACGAACCAATTGCGCGCCGATTAACAACACGATACATATCCGTAAAATATTGAGATTCTTCACAACCTCCTCGACTCCATGTCACTTTAGGGGTTTTCGTGGCATAGACTTGAGGGTCACACGATGGAACGTAGTTGGTACGCGGCAGGTAGTCATCCGGTAGGGCTTGCAGGTCAAGGGCGTCGTAATGACTTTTTTCAGTGCAAACGGCTCGAGGAGTTTTATAGAACGGACTCCCGGTGAAGAAATGTGGCCCAGATAATATCCACTGCTCTGTAGAGTTTGGAAACTGTGTTTCTCGCTTGATAATCCCATCCTTCTGGGCTTGTGTTTCATCAAAGTGGACATCAACTGTTCGTACTGAATCCCCCAGCGACCTTATGGTTCTCTGTGATGAGCCGAATTTTTTTAGAACGCTTATCAACTGTCGGGCATGCAGGGCAGGAAGCCTGGCTTCCAGGTGATCTGTTCCGGATTCGTCATAAAGACGAGCAAATAGGGCCAGCTCTTTCGGGCCGATTTCAATGACGCGGTCACGATGGCCGGCCTGATTCCAATCCCCTGTCTCTTCGTTTTTTATCCCACCAACCATGCCTTGCCCACCGTGGGCAAATGAGGCATCAATGGTCTGCGGAACAAATAAGTTAGCGATATTGTTAAATCTTGGTATTTTTATTGGCGCGCCATATATATTTGCGCTGTACTTTCTGGTATGTCCTATTGGAAAGAGCTTTCTTTGATTAATGAACTGGAAGTGATTACGCAACCGTGAATAAACTCCTGTTCTGAACGCGCCACCATTTGCATCTTCATAAGGCCCCTCTTCATGCAAAAAACCACTCACACCCTGTTGATTGGCGTTGGCCCACGCCACCGGCAGGAAACATTTGTACAGGTTAGCCTTCTGGCCCGCCAACTGCGGGTAGTTCTGGGTAGCGTTTAGGAACGCCTGTGAACCTTCAGCTTCCGCGAGTTCCGCAAACCAAGCCTGTTCCAGCTCTGGGCTGCGCACAAATGCGGCTTCGCGCTCAGCCGTCAGCTGCGTAGCGCTAAGCTTGTGCAGCACAAAGGCCGGGTTGTGGTCGCCGAGGATGCCGCCTTCCTGCCATTCCACCTTTCGCCAGGGCGGGTTACCCAGGGTGATGTCAAAGCCACCGCGTTTGGCAAAAATGTCGGCGAAGGCTAGCTCCCAGTGGAAGAAGCGAAAGTGTTCACCCAACTGGTTGGCGATGTTCAACGTCGCAAAGAAGGGGTTTTTAAATAGCTTCTCCAGGTTAAGTTCGCCGCGCTGGTTGCTGACCTCGCGGGCGGCCTGGGTTTCGGCACGCAGGGTTTGCTGGGGTTCGTCGGCAGAGAATAGGTCTTCTATTGGTTTAGCGAACAGGTCACTGCTATTTTCGTCACCTGAGTTTTTGCCCGCCTGCGTCGTTCCTGCATCCAGCAGACTCTCCTGTTCGGCAGCAAATTCAAACGTGCCTGCACTGTTGAGAATGGTATTCAGATCAAACAGCCATTTCTGACGATTGGGTAGCTGATCTACCTTGTCTACTGGCCAGAACCAAAGCGCGCACCAGTAGTCCATCGCCAGTTTCAGGCGGCGGTAAGGGGATGCGATCCTGGCATTGGTATTGAAGATACCATTTGAGTGTATATCGTCTTTTTCGGTGGTACTGGTGTGGTATTCTCTAGTGCCATCCTGCCCCCAGAGAGGGTAAGTATCCTCGGTGCGTTTACGGTCCTGAACGAGCATCTGGGTGTGTTCCCGCCATAGACGATCCACTGCATCACTGAGTAGCTCTAGGGTGCGGATCTCATCGGGATCCAGGGGCGCGCAAAAGTCTTTTTTCCAGTTCTTGATTGCCTGAAAGGCTTCCGGACGCTGCTGTTTAGCGACCTTGTCGTTATAGCCGACCATCCCGGGGTCGGGCAGCAGGAAATGGTAAATCTCACCGGTCCTACGACCGCCCTCACCTTCTGTTTGCAACAGAGTTGCAGGGCTCAGACGCCGGGGAGCCTGGTTGTGCCAGAGCCCTTCTTTGGCCTGTTTTTTAAGTGCACTTTTGGAATACACCTCCCGGCGGGCGCCGATCAGGCTGTTGCCGGTGAACAGCTGATAACCGAACCAGGGTACGTTATGGCCACCGGACAGGGCGTTGAGCCAGAGGGACACTTCAGCCAGCTCTACTGCGATGGGGTTCAGGTCAACGCCATAGACGTTATGGTCGGCGATGTGCATTTTGACCAGCTGCAGCGCTTGCTGGTATTGCTCATGGGGAATGCGCTTGCCGAGCTCCTGCTGCTTGCGGGTCAGGTAGGCTTCAGCCAGCTGATTGACTGCCTCGTTCAAGAAGGCCGCGCTGCCCATGGCGGGCTCGCACACCGTGAGATTGAGTATGTCATCGGCACTGACGTCGTCCGTCAGGCGCTCCTTTAGGGTGTATTTGACCAGGCTTTTGGTCAGCACCTCGGGGGTGTAGTAACTGGCGCTCTTTTCCCGGTCCCGCCCGGCCATGCGGTAAATGAATTTGCCTTTGGGGTGGATGCGCAGGCTTTGTTTGCCGTCAACCTTGTCGTACACGCGCTCTTTGTCGCTGAATTCTTCCAACTGGGCCTGAGTAACAAAGTAGCCGGTATCCAGTGCGTTCGGATTAATGTTTTCGCCCTTGGCCGCAACCTCGTAGAGATCCTCGGTGGCAAAGAAGCCCCGATAGCTAAGCAGAGCCTCGTACACGGCGCCGAGCTGGTTGATGCCGAGCTGGGTGTAGCTAACGCGCCCACGGCGCTTTTTGCCTTTCTGCGGCCGGGTGAGCGACATGCTCTGGATAACCTGCTGCAGAGTGACGTTACTGAACACCACGCGATTTAGCAGCGCTGTTTTGGCCGGGTCAAACAGGTGACTGTCGAGCCCTTGCAGCGTGAAAGCATTGGCGCTGCTTTGGTGTAGCTGCTCGGTCTGACGACTCCGCTGACTGCCGTTGTAGACTAGGCTGAACATGCGTTGCAGGCTGTGGTGAAAGTAGTGCCCGCGCAGGCTGTCTTCACTGGTAAGCCGCACCATCTCCAGATCGCGCAGGCTGTCGAGACTGTAGCCCTGGCGCCAGGTCTCATCAGTGCTAGGCAGGTAGCCAAGTTCGGGCCGGGCCTCGATATAGAACAGGAAGAGAATGCGGTACATATAACGCAGACATTCCTTGGACAGCTGATCGGCATCCAGCGCGTTGCTACCGCTGTAGATGCCTTCTTTGCGGTCACGGGCCTGCTCAATCAGCTGCTCGGCGGCTTCGTTACCGAGCAGTTCTATGGCATTACGCAGGGCGTACTTGAGGTCGTCCGAGACGGCAAAGGCGTGCTTGTGGCTGTTTTCGTCCAGGCTATCCAGCCTGCACTGTCCTTCCACCGGAGCCAGACTTTCGCGGTGCAGCAGCACGGCCGTGGCCTTGAGCGTTTTATCATCTCGGCGACCGAGAATCTCTTCCCAATCAAAGCGCAGCATGCGGTTCTGCGACCACTTGTAGCGGTCGATAAGAATGCCTTGGCGGTCACTGAGTAGCAGTACCCAACGCGGCGGGTTTTCGTTACAGGGTGAGGACTGGCGGAATACGGCTTCGTTGAGGATGCTGTACCAGTCGGTATTTTTCAGTTTGCCGTGGTGCGGGCCGGGGCCGAAGAACTGGTTGCTGTGCAGTTTAAGCGAGAGCGGGTCTTCACCCTCGTTGCTCGCATCCAGCGCGCCCAACACCCAGAGCTGGTCGCCTAGAGCCGAGAGCACGGGCAGCTCGGTATTGGGTGCGATTTCACGGTTGTGGGGCTGGTAAGGAATGCCCAGTGCCGAAGTGAGATCTTTGAAGAATTCCCGCTGTAGGTGAATACGCTCACCAACGTTGCGTTCGGTTTTGAGTTTGTGGCGCAGGGCAAAATATGTCTGGTTGAGATTACGCAGGGCGCGGTGGGGCGTGGCAGCGGCGGCGGTGTAGCCTGCAGGCATCTCTTTGGTCAGATCGCCTGCCAGTCCGGATTGCACTGCTGCTTTGGCCGCGTCTTCGCGCGACTCCCACTCGTTGATGGTATCGGCAAAGTCGCCCTGGAAGACTTCGGCCAGGTAGTGGGCGCTGAAGAATTCATTATCATTGGTCAAGCCGATGAAGGTGGCGACGGTGTCCTGTACTGCCATTTATTGCTACTCCTTGGCCCTACCCGAGCGCGTTGTCATGCTGCTCGGGTGAATACGGCGATGATCTGGATGAAGGGTACCGGCTCGATGGTCAGGGTGTCTTTGACCCAGGTCTGGTAATCCTTGAATACGCGGTCGATATAGCTCAAGCGCTCTTCTTTTCGCGCTGCCTTGAAGTGCTCGGCCTGGCCGGAGAGCTCGATCTGCAGGCTAAGCTGCTGGACCTGTCGCCCCCTCAGGGTTTCCAGCGCGGCCAACTGCCGGGCCAGTTCCGGCGCTTTGGCCGCGGTAAATTCCTGTTGCAGCCGCTGCATCTCCGTTTGGGTAGCCGCAATCACCGGAGCGCGCAGGTCTTTCAGAACACTAAAGTCCAGCGGTTGCGCCCGATTGGGCAGCTTACCGCTGAGCTGCAGTTGCTGCAGCCAGGCTTCGGCTGGCATTACCTCGTTAACCACACCCAGCTGACAGCGAATGGCAAACCATTGCCAGATCACCGGGTGAGCTTTGCAATTAGGTATCAGGCCGCTGACCAGAAAAACGTTCTCCCCCGGCTGCAGCGCCTGTTTGACCTGGTCGGTATCTGGCAAGGCCAATACCGGGGCACTATGGCGGGCTACCTGGGCGAGCAATTTGTCTTCCAGCCATTGGATAGCCGGATGCTGGGGCCACAAATAGTGCAACTTAGGCCAGGCGTTTTCATCCTGCCGGCTGCGGCGGATCTCTTCTTCAAAGCGTTGTTTGTCGGCTGTTAGTACCAGGCTGCCATCTTCCGGGCTGATTTCCGGCGGCAAGAAGCGGAAACGATAGTCGAGGTCATCCGGGGGGGTGATGGTGATGGTTTGTCGCTCGGCATTAGCGCTGAAGCTGATCTGTTTACGTTCGCGGTTGATAGCGTCGAGTGCCTGACGGGTAAACTCGTAGTCACTCGGGAACAGGCTGTAGCGTTCCACCGTGCACTTCTCAACCTGCTCTTCGTTTATGGGCGATGCGGCCTCTGGATTGAGGAACAGTGCCAGGAGATCGTCGCCTTCGTTGCTGGCGTCGGGCTGGTACTTCTGATCAAAGACTTCAGCATCCATCCCCTCGGCCATGGCATCTTCAATGAGTTTTTGCTCTTCATCAATATCATGCTTTTTCAAAAAGGTGGCCGGGTCACCAATATTCTTATAGGCCTGATCGTCCTTCTCTTTGAGAATCTCCAGAATGCGCTGATCGCCCTTAACTGTAGGATTGTCGCTGCGGTTGATCAGGTAGGTGATGATCGGCTTATCGGTCTGCCCGTAGCGGTCTACCCGGCCATTGCGCTGCTGGAACACCATGAGAGACCACGGCAAATCAAAGTGAACCAGCCGATGGGACAGGTAGTGCAGGTTGATACCCTCGGAGGCGACGTCGGAACAGAGCAATACGCGCAGCTTGGACTCCGGCTTGCCGAAGGCTTCGACAATGCTCTGCTGTTCTATATCGCTCATACCACCGTGGAGAATCTGCACGGCATCGTCTTTCAGCTTGAGGTCACCCTGTAGTTGTTGATGAAGCCAATTGAGGGTTTCAATGCGCTCGCTGAAGATCACCAGGCGATCTTCGGTATTGGTTTTCTTCCAGCCAAAGGCGCTGCTGTTAAGCAGTGTAAGTAGCTGCTGGTATTTGTTGAAACAACTAGGGGCTATGTTGCGTAGCGCCAGCAACAAGGACTCCAGCGCCTGGATTTCAGTTTGCTCGTCCGCGCTGGTGTCCGCTTTGCTGTCCAGTTTCCTGATGCGCTGTTCGACCGAGACCCGGGCAGCCGCCGGCGAGCTGAAGATGGACTTTTGCAGGCCAATGCGCACCAGCTGGCCGTTGCGCTCGGCGTTGTGTTCGCCACGGTAGGTAAAGGGCACATCCAGCAAAGCCTGATAGGCGGCCTCTTCTTCCAGAGAGGCGTCCAAGTAGATGTCATTGACTACCCGCTCTTTAAACTCCTGCTGCACCTGGTCGCGGATGTCTTTCTTGAAGCGGCGAATTACCAGGCCCTTATCGCGAAAGTCTTCCTTGGCGTAATCATCCGGATCAGAAATCGCGGTCGGGTCGAGCATGTTCATCAGGCTGGCAAAAGACTTGGCTTTGCCGTCATGAGGCGTGGCCGAAAGCATGATCAAGGTATCCGAGCGCCCGGCTAGCAATTGAGCCAATTTCGCACGCTGGGAGCTACTCCCGCGTTCAGCCACATTATGGGCTTCGTCGATGACGATAATGTCCCAGTAGGCCTGTTCCAGATGCCGACGGTATTCGTTGTCTTGCTTGAGAGTGTCGATGGAAATGATCGACTTGTCGTAATAGTAGAACGGGTTCTGGTTGCCGGGAATGTGGTTACGTACGCGCTGTAAACCCGCGGAGTCTAGGCGAGTTAGCGGGATGGTAAAGCGATTCCACATCTCTTTCTGGAACTGGGTCATCATGCTTTTCAGCGTGAGCACCAGAATCCGCTTGCCCCGCCCACGACGCATCAGCTCGGTCATCAGGATGCCGGCTTCCAGGGTTTTGCCCAGACCGACGGAGTCGGCAATCAGAATGCGCTGGCGGCTCTGTTTGAGCGCCTGCAGCGCCGGGTCCAACTGGTAGGGCACCGCGTCCATGGCCGCTTTGTGGCCGAGATGAATCTTGTCGTCGGCTGGGGTGATCTGACGCAGTTGAGTTTCGATAAACAGACGGCTTTTTTCAAAGCTGGGGCTTAGATCCTGCTCGAAGCGTGTTTTGGCCGGGTCCAGCACGCGAATGGCATCAGCCTTCTCTTCCAATTGGGTCAGAAAGCGTGCGCTCTTGCCGCTTACCAGCTCGGATAGGCCATCCACTGTGAGGATGTAACCACCGTCGTCGCTGGGGTCGGCTCGGCGTACGATCCACTCGCAATCACGAATTACAACACGAGCGCCTGGGGCGTAGAGAGCTTGCATCGGGGAGGGATCCTTGACTACAGCAGCGACTTTGTCAGGGAATATAAAGCAATGGCTCGACATTCCCTTGTCGCAAGTTTTTGTCATCAGTACTGGCTTGATGATGCGACAGATTGCGCGCAAAGGGAAGCGGGCCATCGCGGCTTTCAGGCCGGGCTAGCCTACGCCGCGATGTTTTCAGCGGAATTGCCGCTTTGATCTTTTATGTCAGCCGTTTCCCATGCTATGACAGATACCATGCCTAACCCAATTTAGCGCCGTGACGCTACCCGTTCCAATTGACGCATTTCTGTACTTCAAGAGCTGACCCCAGTAGAGGTCCGGAGACATCTCTTTATTGGTCTTGTGGTCCACTAACAATGTCCCCCCTTCTCCCCGGACGACCAGATCCACTACTCCGCTGATGACCTGCCCCGGCGGATTAAGTCCGGAGACCTGCAATTCACACTCCCACTTGCGAACCGTACCCACCAGGTGTTCCATATGAGCTTTGAATCCTTCCAAATGGTCAATCACGGTCTGCATGCGATCTTTATTTACTACATGACCTTGCTTCAGGGGCAGTGCTTTTCTCAGCAACCCCGGCTGCATCAAGTAAACCTGATATAAGCGATGCACCCATGTACCCAGCTCATTGGCTGATAATTCACCAGACGCGTCCAGGTTTAACCCAGGCTGGTAATTCGTCGTTTCAGCTTCTGATTTCTGGTGAGTCTGCAAGTCGACGGCCAATGAGGGACTGACGGTATGTTGCAGCTTCTCAGGCAGCTCTTTTGCGGCAATGAGTAGATTAATCCTTTCTTCTGCTCTCACTACGCCCTCAAAAGGGTCAGCCGCAGAGGGCAGGATTTGATCCTCTTTGTAGAGTGCAGATTCACCCTTTTGGCTTTGGGCATTCAGCAAAGGCTCGACATAATCAAGCATCGCCCCCTCTGTATAACCCTCCCAGCAAGGGAGGATGATCTGCTCACGCGCCCGGGTTAACGCCACATAATAGAGATTTTTGTTTGTCTCCGTCTCGTCGTCGGCCAACAAGGCCGAGAAGCGTGCTTCCGTGGTTTTATCGTCAAACCGTGGCAGTATTTGCACAAAGCTTTGCTGGAGCATGTTCTCCATACCGCCAGCAGGGTATGCCATGGTAATGCTGGGGAAACGCGGCTCTGCAGATTTTTCGGCATCCAGAACCATGACCACAGGCCATTCGAGCCCCTTGGAGGCATGCCAGGTTTTCAGGACCACGGCGTTCTCCGCTTGCGGATCTGCCTCAGGCTGTTCGTCGTTGGCACCTTGGTTCTGGTTCAGCCATACCTGGAAAGTTGAAGCATTTTTCCCGGCAATACCCATGGCATTTAGCGTCTCCGGTTGCAATGCCTCGAACTCTTCAGCAAGGCCAAGCAGCTTGAGCAGGTTTGTCCGAAATTGCTGGCCTTGGGGTTCTGTACGCACAATCTCGAAAAGCCGAGCCTCCTCGATAATCGTCAACAGCTGGCTTTTAATCGGCTGGATAGGCAGCTTTTTTCGCAAAGGAGTAAGCCGTTCCGTTAGTTCGTGCTCGAATCTAGAATGTTCTCTGTAGCCATTCAGTAAAAGCTCGAGCCGATTGGTGTCGTGCCCCCTGATCAAAGGCGATGTCAGAAGATCCAACCAAGCGTATCTGTCCCGACTATTATTCAGGCCTTGCAGAGCGTTCAGAACCCACTGCACAGCATCGCAGGCAAGAAATCCTGATTGCTGGATTTGCACTTCCATACCTGCCGCGCGCAAAGCATCCGCAAAATTTAGGAGCCTTTTGTGTCCTCGCGCTAGCACCGCGATATCCGATCCGCGAATGGGCCGCTTCCTGCCAGTGTGTTTGTCGGTAATCTGCGTACCGCCGCCCAGCAGGCCAGCAATATGGTTGGCCAGAGCCACATTACCTTCTCTGGTGAATCCTGGTTTAGCGCTTCTCGCATTCGCATCCTTGTTCCAGTATGCCTTGCTGAAACGAAGCGCATGTACAGCGGACAGGTCGGATTGATACGCCGCTTTGGAAGCCAGTCTCTGATAGCGAACGCCATAGAGCCTTTCGCCCATATCGTTAAGAAAGCCCATCAACTCGGGTGTGCTGCGCCAGTTACTGTCCAGCTCTTTTACAGCATCAGGCTGACTTTTGCTGTCTTCCAACAAGGTCGCGAATAAACGGCTGTCAGATCCCTGAAAGCCCATGATGGACTGCTTGAGGTCACCTACGATCAGGGTGTATTTACTCCTGACCTGAAAGTAACGCAGCAAAGAGTACTGCAGTGGATTAGTGTCCTGAAACTCGTCGATAATCAAGCAATCATACTTGCTCGCAATTTCTTCCAGCCATTCCGGATTATTGCTGAGCATGTCGTTAGCCAGGTGTACCATGTCACCGTAATCAACCAGACCCGCCTGTTTTTTCGTGCTTTGGTATTCGGCCAACCCCTCTATTACGCCAGTTAACAAGCATTCTATGTGCTGCAAGGCATCGCTGAGTGGGCCGGGGTGTACGCTTAGCTTTTCAGCAGCGCTCCAGATCGATGCGGCCAAATCAACACGGGGGTGCTTCTCGTTGATTTTTTTGAATTTATCATTGAATTGGAGCTTGCTCCAAAGCTTCCAATCGTTGCACAGGCGTTCCCGAGTCGCGAGATAGATATTGGCAACGAAGTCTCTTGTCTGGTCATTGTTGCCCCATTCGTTTTTATCGCCGAGCTCTTTTCGGTCCGGGTATTCAGCCTTAACGGCCTCAATCGCTCTCCACAGCTCGTCGGTTATCGCTGTCCCGTCTTTTTGCACATGTCCGTAGGTATCGGTGATAATGGCCTTAGCCTGTTCAAGCAATGCATGGGCTTCTCCAGGTGGCGAATCAACTCCTTTCCCGAGGGATCTGAGTTTGCCGATAAGGGTCAGAATAGTGTCCGTCAACTGATCAACACCTTCCTGATACTCATCCCCCTTAAAGCCACCACTGTAGCCAAAGTGCTCCAGGTCATCGAGCAGGGGCTGTATGGCGCTTACCTGGTCCAGTGCTTCACGAAGCAGGATATCCTGCTCCTGCTCGGTTAGTTGGCGAGGTGTGGGGGAGTTTCCGGCCTCAAAAGCAAAGGTTCTCAGAATCTCCAAACCAAAGGCGTGAATAGTGGAGATGGTCGATTTCTGGAGCAACCCCGCTTCTTTCATCAGGCCCTCTTTTAAAAGGGACAAGCGAATCCGCCCCCGCATTTCGTTGGCTGCATCAGTCGTGAAGGTTACGGCAAGTATTCGATCAGGCTTCACCTCCCCTCGCTTGACCCAATCAGCCAGGGTGGTCTGAACGGTATAGGTTTTTCCTGCACCTGCACCGGCTTTGACCAGGGTTTGTTTCTGTGCGGGGAGAGCAGCGGAGTTACTCATACTGCATCCTCTTCGCTGTGCCGGGTGAAGCGAGCGACAACCGGGTTATCTGTGAGGGCGTAGGCTTTAATTCCGCGCTTATCCCAGTCCTTCTCATCCGAGGTACAGTTGAGTCTGATGGTGCCATTGGCTATTTCGTCGAGCCTTTGCTGCACAAGCGAGACTGCGTTCGCAGACTGCTGTTCCAGTGGCAACTGCGGTTGAATCACATGCAGCTGATCACTCAGATCAAGGGATTGGTCCGCGAGCAGGGTAGTGTCATTCAGAGTGAAATATCCGCTCATCACAGGAGCTCCTGGATTCTTCTGTTGGTACAGTTGCCGATAAATCAGGGTTTGCAAATCGTAACCAGCATCGAGCTGTTTCAGGCGTCGGTCGTGCTTTGAGGTTTTATAGTCGACAATCAATGTCTGGTTGCCGTTGGTTAGCACGGCATCAACAAAACCCTTCAGCGATGTACCCCAAAGTTCACCCTGCAACTCCAATTCCACCTCTGAAATCTTCCAGCTCTCTTCCCGGCACCAGCTGGCAAAATCGTTAAGTGCCCTATAGACCTTGTTTCTAAGCTGTGTTCTTTTGAGCCGCCACTGAGGTGCATCCAGAAACGGCGCTGCCTGCTCTACTGACTGAGCAAACAGTTGATCAAAAAGCCTCTCGCTCCAAGGTTCGGCCTGTCTGTAAGAAAACAGCTCAAAAACCTTGTGTGCCACGGTCCCCTGAACAGATATCTCCGGCGACTGTGGTGCCCATATTCGGGATTTGATTCTCAGACGGTGAAGCAGCCACGCCAACGGCGACTGCATCAGTTTTTCCAGGCTACTGGGGGATTCCGGACTGGCCGTGCCGTCCTGGCGAAGTCTTATAGCCGCCATCAAACCTTTGTCGATATGAAGATCGTTCAGTTGCGGCTCGTCCTGTATCGCCAACTTAATGGGTAAGGTGCGAAGCAACGGGTGGCCCGATTGCAAAATCGGTCGTTCGAGCTGCCCAGGATCGAGTTTCTCCAGAGGCTGGAAACAGAGAGCCATATCCAACAGAGTTTCACTTGGCTCCAGGCTTGCACCCTGATAATCATTCAAGGCCCGTAGGAAGGTTATACCGCTGTCAGCGCGGCGAAGAAGTTCGGCGAAGTCTTGCTGCCATTGCAACTGGCTTGTTTCCACTGATGGGATATCAAGGCTTGCACTTCTTGCGAGTTGGTCCCAGGCATCCCGATGTATCGGCCCGGTATGCGCAGGCTGGTAACAGTAATGACCTTGGTTGAATCCAAGGATAAACAGCTCGTCTACCTGAAACGGCAATGCCTCATCTTCCCGGAGGATATTGACTGCATGCAGGTAACGGATCCGGTCTTCCTGTGACTGCAGAGTAGCTACCGGTGTTTGGCGGATAACCCGTTTGATTTGCGCATCGAAAGGTTGGTCTCCATAAAGCGCCAGCAGTCGACACGTGTTTTCCAAAAGGCTTGTTAAACGTTCTTTGCTCAAGCCCTTAATGGTTGCCGCTCGAGTGCTCTCAGCGATGGCATTCAACCATGCCATTACAGCTGCCGATGTCCGCTCCGGCTGGCTCTGCAGGAGTTCAAGCATAGCCTGACCCTCGGCGCTCAGTTCTATTCCGGGCTCAAGTGCCCGACCCTCTTCAAACTGCTCGGCCAGCTTGTGGCCTATGCTGGCGCTCCAGGGCATCAGCGGGCTGATTATCACGCTCATTCTGGCCATGGGAATATCCAACTGAACCAGGCTAGTGAGCAGTTCGTGAATCAGGGCCCCTTGCCAGTCAAAAATAACGCTGTCGGGACGCACGTTGCTGGCAATAACGCCGGCGTATTCGAAATGTTTTGCCAGCCAGATTTCGTAATCCCCACCGCGAGGAACTACAACAGCGATTCGCTCTGGCGCTATGCCTTTGTCCAATGCGGTCTGAATCAAAGAAGTAACCGCCTCCACTTCATGGACATGATCACCGCAGGTTAACCAATGCAGGCTTTCACAGTTTATTGTGCCGGCTTCAGGGTGAAACAGGGCTTCGGCGAACTGCTGGATGGGTGAGCATTCATTGGCTGGGGATGGTTCCGGGATAAATCCAAACTTGTCTGATTCAGGTGTCAACCAACCCTTATCAGCAAGGATGCCCAGAATCTCTTGCTGCCAAGGGTAAAGACGCTCGATATCCAGACGAGGATATACATGGAGCGGCTCGATACTCAGCTCCTGATGCTCGGTCAGCCACTGCTCAGCAAGTTGGTCCTGGGCTGGGCGCTCACCGATTCGTTCAAGCAGACCCACCAGGTCGTTGTAATAACGCTCATAACGGTTGGCAGGTGCCAGGATTTCCGCTGGCTGAATGCCAAGGGGCAAGTAGTTAAGCAAAAGCTGTAGGCCAGCCTTCAGTTCAGCAATGGTTGCAGGCTCATCGACCTGAATACTTTTTTTCCAGAAAGCATCTTCCATTACCAACGCCTGCTCTTGCAGCGCTATATCCCAGTCGAGATCGGACGGCTCGATCAACCAGAGCGCAGCTAGCGTTTCCAGCAATACGGAGAAACTGCCAACCTTTACACCCATAGTATTGCGTTGTGCCAGTGCGTGGCGGGTTTCACTTGCAGCTAATGCATCCGGTACGAGGATGAAGTCCATTTCTTGTCCTTTCTGTTTTTGTCGCAGGGTTTGAAATCGCGTAGTGCAGTACTGTGAAGCTGTTCCAACTCCAAATTGACCTGCTATATCCTTAGTTTCAATACAGGAACGGTTGGCGTCCATTGTTGAGCTGTCTTATAAAGTCGTTCCAACCTCTATGATGCAATTAAATAATTACCTTGCGCCCTGCCGTCCAAACATTGGCTTTGTCATAGACCAGAGACCGTCCTCAATCGCCTGGACGACAGAGGGCGGGGTGTCGTCGCTGAAACGCCAGGCTTGTATGTAAAGTAAGCCTGGGGTATCCGGTAACCAATGAGAAATCTGCATCGCATAGGTGCGCTTCGGACCCAAGCCCAAATGCTGCTTTATCCGACTCATGAGGGATTTTGAACTACCCACGTAGAGCGTTTCCGACTCCTCCTGCAATCGCGCATACGCCCTGCCATCATCTTTTTGCGCTTTTGCTGAAGCAAATGCCGACCTTAATTCCGGCAGAAGCTTCGCGTCTGACACCGTCATCCGGTAAAGATATTGAGCTTTAGTCCTGCTGCCTGTCCAACCAGCCAAGTCTGCAAGCTCTTCAATCGGCTGGTCGAGCCGTATGGAATCAAACGGGATCGATATTTGCTTTGTATCTTCGATAATAGTCTTCTGAACTTGTTTCCCCAGGGTACACAAAGCGCCTCCAATCTCTATCAGTTTCTGTTCTGTAAGCATAAATCTACCCTGCAGGTTTAAGTTCAAGTAAGTGCCGATCTTTTTCGGGTTGGCTACCAACCAATGATATTGTTGCCAACGACAAACGCTGTCGCATGAATAGCACATAATGAAGGCTCAATCGCTATTGAGGTGCGCAGTGCATCACACAACCAAAGCTGCACCATTAATTGAACGCTTGCTTCCAAAAGCCTTTGACCTCTCATGTAACCAGGAGGGAAAGGTCAATTTCGAACTAGATGAGATTGGCTTGCTCTCGATGCGAGGTTGGAGCAGCATCGACGCCAGCCAGATTGGTTATGGTGCACGTCATCCCTTTCAGCAGATGCTCGGGATAAACCCCCTGCAAACCTTGGCGGACTGGGGTGAAATACGCGAGCACTATTATGTGCTCCGGTCAGAAGCAGTGGACGGCTGTGGCGAGGCTCTCAATGATTTGGGATGGCTCTGGCTAAACGTTGAAACCCCAACCTTCCGAGCGCTGGCTAATAGGTTACTGCGGCTGGCTGCGAGGGAGGGAAGCTTCGAGGCTTTATACAACCTCGGTGAGCAATATCTGACAGGGCGTGGGGTGTCACCAGATCTGCTGCGAGCGCTGGAGTATTTTCAAAAAGCTTCAGGCGACCTGCCAGAGGCCTCACTCAAGCTCGGTATGCTTTACGAGTATGGTCATCATGGTTTTCCAAATTTTGGAACTGATGTCGCCGAATCAATGAAATGGTATCGCCAGGCACATGTCGATGGAGACTGTTGGGGCAGCTACTATCTGAGCAGCCTGGCGTTGAAAATCAACGCGTCAGATCGTGAAGTAGCGGTTGCCATTTTCGGTCTTCAAGAGCTGGCCATGATGGATACCTTAATTTCAATGTATGCCAGTGAAGATTTGGCTATGCATTACCTCACGCAAGGGATGGGCGAATACCAACCCCTTCATATTTTCTGGCGAGATCACGCAATAGCACTAGGCAGCTACTGGGCCAAAGAATTGAAAGCGCAAGAAGACGCATCTCCAGAGCATCCCGTCCCAGAGAAGAAGACCGTTCGTCTCACTCTTGTACCGGAGTACAAGCATGCGAAAAAATGAATGGGACGTACCCGTGAGTGCCCTACACCCGAAAGCTCATCACACCGGGCGCGAGATCATCATTCACAACCCTACGAGTGCCACTCCCCTTGCCAATTGGTCGTTGCAAGACTCGATTTCGATAGCCATACCTGGCGGGGCCGTTCCCGAACAGATCAACAATGTTGTGCTTACACCCTGGCTGGATGCTCCTGTAACCAGAGTGGGCTGGGAAGACCTCTGTGCTCAATCAGCTTCTTTCGATGACCCAGATTTCATTGTCCCGCACGGGTTGAATGCGGCGGCGGGCGCAGTCATCTTAGAGCCGGACAGTAGAGTCTGGCTGGCACACCCAACCAACAGATTTGCTGGATATTCGGCGACCTTTCCGAAAGGCACGATTGATGAGGGTTATTCATACCGGGCGACCGCCATCAAGGAATGCTTCGAGGAAACCGGTTTGCAGGTACGTATTATCGGTTGGCTAGGCGACTTTGCCCGGAGCGCTTCGTATACCCGTTATTATCTCGCTGAGCGTACAGGCGGCAGCCCGGCTGACATGGGCTGGGAGTCGCAGGCGGTAAGCCTCACGCCCGCCCCACTCTTGAAAACGGTGGCGACCTCCCCTATGGATCAGCCGATCCTCGACCAACTCAGCCAATACCTCAGGCTTTAGAGCCGCTTAGCCTGATGCGCTCGTCTCTCTGCTGAGAATACAAGCGGCTAAAAACAGCGTTCAGTTCCTTGAGCGATAGACAGCACTGCAATTGGGTGTGCAGTGTTTGTAACTGATCGTTCTGCGTTGTCCTGAGCAGATACCGGGTGATATACACAAAGCTCTCTACCGGGCAGCTGTCACCGTAATTCTGCAGAAGCACTGAGTTCAGCAGCGAAGGACACTTGGCGACTTGCCGTAGCAGACGAAAATCCAGACCGTCGATTTCAGCAAGCAGCTTCACCCCACCGCAGTGCGCGACGCTATATACCAGCGGCACATCATGGCGCGTTGCGGTCCTCAGGTTAATGCGCGTCAGCATATTGAAAAAGGGGCGTTCTTCAGGGAGCCCGAGCTCGCTGAGTATCGTCTCTTCTTGCTCCTGCGGCTCCTGGCAGAGCGCAAATATTTTATCCGTACTGATCGACCCGGCTGATCCGGCTTCAAGCAATAAAAGAAAAATCAGCGGCGACTGACCCGCCAGTTTTTGCGCATCGGGGCTGCGACTCAGCAGCCACAAGCTTGCGAACTCCAAACCGCTGAAGAGTCTTGCGTTCGTCTCAAGCATCGTCATCACGGGAGCAGGTATCTCAGCAAGCCAATCCGATGCCTGTGGCAGTACTTTCAAGTCGCTTAGGCGCACTCCGATATCAGGAAAAGGCCCCATGCTGGATCGCTCTACGTCTTCGACCCACCAATCAACACCACGGCTCCAAGGAGCCAGCCGAAGACATGACCGCATATTGAGAAGCGCGAAACAATCAATGCGCAGATCCTTAGTTTGTATCAAGGAAGGAGTGCTCATATGCCGTAGCTGCAGCACAGAATGAAGCAGTTCAAGCGACCCATTTTCAAAACACCCGCGTTGGCGAGTTGAAACACCGGTACCCAGGGTATTGCGCCTCAGCCGTCAAGCGGGCCATCTCCGCAGTGGCGGCCTGGACCGTAATTTTTATATTGCCCAGCTGGCCGGCATTGGGCTGCACGCGCTGCATGAATACAGAGTACGTTTTCATGTCTGAACTCCAGTAATTAAGAAGAAACAGACTAACGCCGCAATGCGACAACAGACGTCGCAAGATCAAGGCCTGGGTCACCGCTCAATTATCAAGACTGATGCAAGAGGTGCCCATATCTGAAGACATGCATCTGATCACCACCGACGAAGGCGCACAACTCATCGCAGCAGCCACTTTAAGATGGGAACTACGCTGGTGGATCCTCCCCCACAAGGGTTCCATCGTGGTCCCGCAGCCGAAAAAGCTGCACTCTGACATAATTGCCGGCTTGAAGACCGGCGTGGAACTGTATGTGTAAGCGGGCGGCAATTTCAGGCAAAATTAAGACGACGACGCCAGTTATGCCACATGGCCATAACAACACACTGATTGTGCTTGTACAGGGAGTAAGCAATGAATACGACAGAATGGATTGGCCTGTTCGAAAGAGCTTTCCAGGGGATGGGCGGGAAGCTTGAGCAAGTATTACAGCTAGATAGTTGTCGAGAGCACTGGATTCAGGCCGAAATAAGCCTTCACGCCTGGTTCGAAGAAAACAACATTGAAATCTGGACCGATCTCCCGATAGGCGACAGGCGTAAAGCAGACTTGTATGCAATTGATAAAAGTGAATCCACGACAATGGTCGCTGAACTCAAATGTCTAGGCGACATATCACAAGCCAAGTGTCTCGAAGGCAGTTGGTCGGTTCGAGCAGACATTGATCGTCTCCGCTCTTTTGACTGTCCTACCCGGTTATTCGTACTCGTTGTCGCCAAAGGTGAGCAGGAAACTAATACCGGGCGGCGACTACGCGATGATGAGTGGGTGGACGGGCGCGAAAGCGTCAATGTCGACCTGGGCTTTGCGCTAGTTCGGATCTGGGCCCTCTAAGAGGCTAAACGCACAAACCGGGTTAGACGGGAGCTGTTATCCACTCCCTACCAACCCGGATACCTCATCCAGATATCCTTGCTCACACCTTCGCTATCATCGGCGTCATACACCATCGGCACCCAGCTGATGTCCGCAGCTACCTGGGTAATCACATCTCGCAGTTCGAGATCTTCCAGCCAGCGATCAGGAATGGCCCCTGGGCCATGAATCAGACCCAGCAGATTTCCCGCAATCAAACCGGTGCTGTCACTGTCACCGCTGTGGTTGACCGCCATGACGATGCCGTCCTCCAGGCACTCTGCACAGAGCGCACACCACAGCCCTATGGCTAACGCCTCATCAGCCACCCAGCCACCTCCCAGCTCGGTGATACCCTCAGGCGTGGGTCTGACACCCTGCCGGTATAGGCGCAAAACGTATTCGATCAAACGACGAGTGTCTTCCATGCCACGCTTGCCACCGTGTTCTTCCAGAGCACTTACGCAGGCGTCATTCAACGATAATTGAGACACCCAGATGCGCTGAAGGATGTCAGCAAACAGGCCAGCTGCCATGTATCCCGTAGGGTGCCCATGGCTGTATTGGGCAGTTTCACGGGCCACATCAAAGGCATCACCAAAGAAAGCACAGGGAGCGATACGCATGACTCCTCCGCATCCCTTGCTGTCATTCTCTGCCAGCTCGCCGAAGTACTTGCTCTGGCTCAGCGCGCTAAGGCATGTATTGCCAGGCGCACGACGTGACCATAGGCGTGATTCACCAATCAACCAACCATCCTGGCCCACTTGTGTCGCAGTGACATGACCTTGCGTCACCAGCCAACGCAGTAGCGCGTGGTGTACTACAGACGGCGGATGGCAAATCCCCCTTGCTTTGCCGCGAACCGTTGCTCGAACAAGGCCTTCAGCTGTGAACAACATCATTTGCGTGTCATCCGTAACCGCGCCTCGCCGACCGTAAGCAGTGGCCATCGCCCGGATGCCGTACTGCCCGAACTGTCGCTGGATCGCAGGCCAGTCCATGAATTCAACTGCCGCGCCGAGGGCATCACCCGCAGCGCCCGCCAGCAGACACCCCAGTATCCGGGCAGGATCACCGCGCGACAGTAGGCCGTCATCGGTATCCATCGCCCAGTCACTCGCGGTAGCCTGCACCCCGGTGAGTCTCTGAGAACAACCAGTGTCATCGATTCCCCAGAGAACTGATCGGGTAGCGTCGTGTTCAATCCCGACGATACGCAGCTTCATGCCGTTTTGTCGGTAAACTAATCGATCAAACAATTTCACATCACTTGCCTGGATCATCCTAATCTCCTAGCCATATCAAGATGACATCATGCCGGCAACATGCGACTATTTTAGTCGCACAAACCTCTGACAGGGATGATCCATGAGCCAGCGCGATACACTTTTCCGGCACCTCGCCATATTGCAGATACTGCCCCGAGCACCTCAAAAACTAAGCACTGGCACTGTTCAAGCGCATTTGGAGGAGCAGGGCTACACAGTGACTGTGCGATCCATTCAACGAGACCTGGAGAAATTGGCTGAGCATTTTCCTCTGGAGTGTCACAAAGACTCCAAGCCATACCGCTGGAATTATGTGGCGAACTACACCAGCGATCTACCGGCCATGGATACCGTCACTGCGCTGACACTGGTGTTGGCTGAAGAGTCGGTCCGGGGCTTACTGCCAAAAGTCGCGATGGACAAGATCGGGTACAAGTTTCAGAGCGCGCGCAAGCACCTTGAGGCCTTGCAAAAGAATGGCTTTTCCCAATGGAGTCAGCGGGTGCGGGCGATTCCCAACGGCAAATCATTGATCTCCGCAGAGATTCAGCCCGCCGTATGGGAGGGCCTGACAGATGCCCTGCTCAATCATTACGCAGTGAATGTTGAATACCTGAGCCGCATCAAGGGTGAACTCAAAACGTATACGCTACACCCGCTGGGGCTGGTGACACGCGATAGCAGTTCCTATCTACTCGCCAGCGTAAATGAGCACGATGACGTACGTCAGTTCGCGATGCATCGATTTCGCTCAGTCACAGCCAGCGCCAGCCTTTATCGGGCACAACCAGAATTCAATGTACAAAACTACGTTGACCAAGGGGCTTTCGGTTTCCCTCTTTCAAAAGACCCGGTCAAGCTGGTTGCGCGTGTATGCCATTCGGTGGCCTGGATGCTTGCGGAAACACCCCTTAGCCTTGACCAGTCATTGTCCGAGCCTGACGAGGCTGGATGGGTGCAACTGACTGCAACCGTACCCAACGATCAGCAAACACAATGGTGGCTCATGGGCTTTGGCGCCAACATTGAGGTGTTGGCTCCTCTTTCATGGCGAGAGCATATTCTTAAGCAAGCCCGATCCATCGCTGAACGGGGCTGAAGCGGAATCTTCATGCTTCCCAGACTCTTTGGCGTATTGCCGGCAAATCGTCCACCGCATGCGCATAGAGGTAGACCCAGGCTCAACTGGCCGTCTGGGTCGGGGTGTTACCAATGCCAGCCATCAGGAATATGACTTCAGCCTGACGTGGATCGACCTTGATACTTCCCATGACCGGGGTATCGGCAACAGGTGTAGCGCCCAGAGCTCTACACTGCTCAAAAAACTCCTCAAACGAGTTGCAGGCGGCGTAGAACGCGACGTGGAGCAACCCAAAGCAGCCTTGGGTCCAGCTCGCTCCTTTTAGCGTCTCCAATTCCGACATATCCACGACGGTCGCGATTAGCCGCTGTGTCGGCGATGATTTCAGCAAAACGAGCAGGTCCGCGTAGTCCAAACAAAGAAGGCTAGGCACTGTAACGCTGAGCTGCAGGTACTTGCGCACATTCTCACCCCAGTCGCGAAATCCGGCGTCATCAAGAGATGTGGGAGGAAAAATCTGATACTCCCGAGTTCTTAGATTCCGTATCACGCCCGGCTGGTCAAGAAACACCCAGCAGGAATCGTCGGAATGCACGAAGGTCCAGTCGGGAGGAGCGCCGATGGCGAAATACCAATCCGCGATTCCTAGGCGCGGCCGTTTGTCCTCGGCGATGTGCTGCTGAATACGGTGCACCTCTTTGTTCCTCAGAAAGTCCATCTCTGTGATGGCAAAGGGTGGGAATTCAAAATTGAATAGTTCGTCCATATGATTTCGCTCTGCTGAATGCTGAATGCTGAATGCTGAATAGGAGTATGCCGCTCGCCAGCGACATGCCATGTCGCACCGAACCCTAAGCTTCTTTCCACGCGCGGTGGACCTGAGCGCTAGCGTTGTTGCGGTGCCAACGAGGTGACCCGAGTAGCAAAGACAAATTTGGAATCGCTGGCGAGTGCTTGTCTGCTGTAGGAGGTGCTGCTGCAACAGTCCCCGATGTCGCCGGTGCTACCACCTTGTTTAGCTCAAGCGCTTTAGCTGGGGTATTCGGTGGAGTTTTTGACCGCTACATCTTTGAGATGGGTTTTAGGTTCGGCTGTCGTGATTGGAGCTGCTGGGTACGGCATAGGCAATATGATTCGCTCAGGCAGTGAGCAAGATCTCTCCTGACAACAGTTGATAAAGCGCTTATCGGAACGACTGATTCAACACCGACACTAAGATCCGCAGTCATGTTAGTGTCGCTAAGGCCATGAAAAGTCAAAACATGTGGAAAACATGAAAATATCCATACCGGCAGGTGCTATCAACGCCATTCAACAAGCCAGGAATTTATACGTTCTTACAGGCGCAGGTGTCTCCGATGAAAGTGGGATCCCGACATTCAGAGCTCCTGGCAGTGGGTTATGGTCCAATTTTGATCCAACTGAGATGGCTACTCGTGCCGCTTTTCGTCGCGATCCCGCATTGATATGGGGCTGGTATGAATGGCGTAGGCATCAAGTGATGAGGGCTTCGCCAAACGCTGCACATCTGGCAATTGCGGACTTGGTACGTTGCGGCAAACGACTGACACTCGTTACTCAGAATGTCGACGATTTACATGAGCGGGCAGGCAGCACCGAGGTTATTCATTTGCATGGCAGCCTATTTGAACCAATTTGCTTCGCATGCGCGCGGCCATTTACTGGAGAGATACCGATCAATCTCAATCTGGAGGGTGAGCTACGCGACCCTCCGCGTTGCCAGCATTGCAACGGCAGAGTCAGGCCGGGTGTAATTTGGTTCGGAGAGGCCTTGCCCCAACCAGCAGCTCGACTCGCATTTCGCGCTGCTAACGACTGCGATTGCCTTTTGGTTATTGGGACCTCTGGTGAGGTTGAGCCCGCCGCAACTATTCCTGATCTAGCGCTCAAATGTGGAGCTATAGTAATCCACGTTAATCTGGATGTACGGGAGGAGGCCAAATACAACGAATTCTGGTTGCAGGGAAAAGCAGGCAGGTGTCGTATTACCTGAGTTGCTGCGTCAGGCATTTTCAGATCGGTAGCGGATGGATCGCCCGTCAAAGCGGGAGATCCAGCGCAAGAATTATCAATACCTCAATCGAGTAACGAAAGGATTCTTTCAATATGATAGACGGACTGAAGGGGTTGCCCATCAATAATGTCAGTTCGGTCGACTAATTGCCCAGCCTGCAACGGCCTAAGTGCAAATCGCAGGGTGACATGCGATTCATCGTCCGAACCCCACTCTGCTAAATAAAGTTCTTTCGCTCCGTCCTCGTCAGTCAGTATAAACGGATAAAGCGTACGTTCTCCTTGGCTTCCCCATTCCTGAGCATAACCGTACATCTCCTCTGAATTCAGTTTCCCTCATTCAGCACGGCGATGAAGCGCATCGTATTATTTGCATCATCCTGATCAAGGCTGCGAGATATCGTGGTCAAAGATTTCGGCGGATATCGATCAGACACTTGACCTCGACCGAAAGGTTAATATAATCGAGCAAGATTCTGAGACGCCACCTAATCCAACTCTTACGGAAAACGTGCCTAAGAGCCTGATTATTGGGGATATTCGAACAGTTGACTGCGAATCCCCCCGGCTCCACCAAATACACATCTAAAGACGTCTCCGGACGTCTTTTTTTGTGCCTGAAATCCAGTAAATACGGGACTTTCAGGTCTATTGGTGTCCATGGAGGTTCATCACCAGCCACGCTTTTATGTGCACCACGTTGTACACCACGGCGAATAATGCTATTTCTTGGTGCACATCAAATGGCCTGGAGATCCCGCATGCCCCCTCGCGTAACCCGACTCACTGAGACAAAGATCAAGCAGGCTACGAGCATTTCATGACGTGGCTGCAACAGGGAGTCGCCGCGCGGCGACTCATCATCAACGACGCCAAGGCGCTCGTGCATACGGTGAGCGACACCGCCTACCTGGTCAGTCCCAGCGTGTTCCTGCGCTATGCGTAGGAACATCCCCAGGTGGATGCGCTGGTCAGGCAGGACAAGCAACCGGATTGGCAGTGGGTGCAAAAGCGCTTTTAGAAACTGCAGCTATACCGCAAGCACCCAAATGGCCTGAACATTTGGACCTGTGAAGTCACGGGCCCGAGGAAGTCCCGCCGACTGCATGGCTACCTCCTCGAAAATGGGTCCTTGGTATTCGCCGAAATACCGCCCAACAATCCCTATCTTGCTCTGACTCAGGAAGGATGACGCGACTCGGGCAGCGACCGTCACCACCGTGTGGCGACGATCAATGCCCCGCGAAGCTGGCAACATTTGGCGAACTAAGCTACTCGGCCCGCGCCAACTCCCGTGCAAGGAACGGAGCGGTTCGGCTGCCAGACTTTCGGGCCACCTGCTGAGGGGAACCCGCCACCACGATGCTGCCGCCGGCAGCGCCCGCGCCTGGCCCTACGTCGATCACCCAGTCGGCTTGGGCCACCGCACGCATGTCGTGCTCGATCATCACTACGGTATTACCGGCATCGACCAGGCGCTGCAACTGCACCAGCAGCCGGTCGGCATCCGACGCGTGCAGCCCGGTGGTCGGCTCGTCGAGCACGTACAGGCTTCGGCCGCGCTGGCTGCGCTGAAGCTCGGTCGCCAGCTTGATGCGCTGCGCCTCGCCACCGGAAAGCTCAGTGGCCGGTTGCCCCAGGCGCAGATAGCCCAGTCCGATGTCGCGCAGCAGTTGCAGGGGCCTTGCCACCGCGTCTTCACCCGCGAAGAATTCGCTGGCCTCGTCCACGGTCATCTGCAGCACCTCGGCGATGTTGCGCCCGTTCCACTGCACCTTCAGCGTGGCCTCGTTGTAGCGCGCGCCATGGCAGGTCGGGCACGGCGCGTACACGCTAGGCATGAACAGCAGTTCCACGCTAACGAAACCTTCGCCCTCGCAAGTCTCGCAGCGCCCCTTGGCGACGTTGAACGAGAACCGTCCGGCATCATAGCGGCGGCGTCGAGCATCGGGCGTGGCGGCGAACAGCTTGCGCACATGGTCGAACAGACCCGTGTAGGTAGCCAGGTTCGACCGCGGCGTGCGCCCGATCGGCTTCTGGTCCACCTGCACCAGGCGCTGTATGGCGTCCACGTCGCCCGCCAGATGGCCGCCGGTCGCTTCGACCACTGCCGGCCCTTCGCTGGTGGCGCTTTCGGCGGCATCGTCTTCAGGCTCGTGGCCCAGGTGCAGCAGCACCAATTCCGGCAGGGCCTGCGCGATGAGGCTGGATTTGCCGGAGCCAGAGATGCCGGTAACGGCTGTCAGCACGCCCAGCGGAATGCGCGCATCCACGCCATGCAGGTTATGGCGGTGGATGCCCTGCAGCTCCAACCAGCCGGTCGCTTCGCGTGCTCGGCTTCCGGGTGCGGGAATTTCGTCAAACAGGTAACGTGCAGTACGCGATTCGGCAATCTTGCGCAGGCCATCCGGCTCGCCGCTGTAGAGCACGCGGCCGCCACGCTCCCCGGCCTCCGGCCCGACATCCACGAGCCATTGCGCGCGGCGCATCAGGTCCAGGTCGTGCTCCACCACAAACACCGAGTTGCCCGCGTCGCGCAGCCGGTCGAGTGCATCGTACAGGGCCTGGCTGTCGGAGGGATGCAGGCCCGCCGAGGGTTCGTCAAGTACGTACACGACGCCGAACAGCAGGGAACTTAATTGCGTGGCCAACCGCAAGCGTTGCAACTCGCCGGCCGAAAGCGTCGGCGTGGCCCGGTCCAGCGTCAGGTAGCCCAGGCCTAGCTCGCGCAGTTGGCGCAGGCGCGCCATCACGCCTCCAGCCAGGCGCTGTGCGGCGAGGCGCTTTTCTTCCGACAGCGCGGAGGTACGGCGCACGTCGGGCGATACCGCATGGACCGCATGGCCGGTGGCAGCGCGTTCGGCACGCTCGCGCCGGGTCGCTTCCTTGTCCGTAGCCGCACCCGCTGCATGGGCGCGGAAATCGCCCTGTGCGATGGGTTCGAGCAATGCCGCCAAGTGGTCCAGCGGCATCTGCATAAACGCGCCGATGTCCACCCCAGCGAAGGCGACCGACAGCGCTTCGGGCTTGAGCCTCTTGCCGTGGCAGGTGGGGCACGGCTTGCCCTCCATGAACCGGGATACGCGCTTTCTCATCAGCGCGCTCTGGGTATTGGCGAAGGTGTGCAACACATACCGCCGGGCGCCGGTGAAGGTGCCCATGTAGCTCGGCTCCATCTTGCGTTTGAGCGCGGTACGGGTTTCGGCAGGCGTGAAACCGGCGTACACCGGCACCGTTGGTGTTTCCTCGGTGAACAGAATCCAGTCGCGATCCTTTTTCGGCAGGTCCTTCCACGGCCGGTCAACGTCGTAGCCCATGCTGACCAGGATGTCGCGCAGGTTCTGGCCCTGCCAGGCGGGTGGCCAGGAAGCAATCGCCCGCTCACGGATGCTCAGGGAGGGGTCGGGCACCATGATCGCCTCGGACACCTCGTACACATGACCCAAGCCGTGGCAGGTCGGGCACGCCCCCTGCGGCGTGTTCGGCGAAAAATCCTCGGCGTACAGCATCGGCTGATTGGCGGGATAGGCGCCCGCGCGCGAATACATCATCCGCACCAGGCTGGACAGGGTGGTCACACTGCCCACGGAGGAACGCGCATTGCTGGACCCCCGCTGCTGCTGCAGCGCCACCGCTGGTGGCAGGCCGTCGATCGCATCTACGTCCGGCACGCCCGCCTGGTCGATCAGGCGCCGTGCATAGGGGGCCACCGACTCAAAGTAGCGTCGCTGCGCCTCGGCATAGATGGTGCCGAAGGCCAGCGAGGACTTCCCGGAGCCGGAGACACCCGAGAACACCACCAGCGCATTCCGCGGGATAGAGACGTCCACCTCTTTGAGGTTGTTCTCACGCGCGCCACGCACCTGCACGAGGCCGCTGGCCGCAGCGGTACAAGAGGATTCACCGAAAGAATTGCTTGGCATGTTCTTATCCTGTAGTTCGCCCCACTCAGGACGGGACTTCCTGAGTGCGAGGGCCGCGGCGACTGGCTTCGAGCACTGCGGTGAGAGTGCGGGCGTCGTAACTGCCGAGCAGACGACGACCCTCGATGAAGAACGTAGGAGTGACGTGCGCACCGCTGGCGACCGCGCTGACGAGGTCACGCTCGACACGCTCTATCACTGCGGGGCTGTCGAGATCCGCGATGAACCGATCGATGTCAAGACCCAGCTCGGCGGCGTAGCCGATCAAGTCCTCTCGCTCCAGCGCATGCTGACGTGTGAACACGAAGTCCAGCCACGGCCAGAACATCCCCTGGTTCGATGCCGCCTCGGACGCCCGCGCGGCGATCGGCCCGTGGGGGTGGTGCGGCAACTGGCGCACCACATACCGCAGGTCGTCCCCGAAGTGGGCGCGCAGATCGTCCCACGAACCGGTGGCGTGTGCACAGTACGCGCACTCGAAGTCAACGTACTCCACGAGCGTGAGCTGGGCGTCCTCCGGACCGCGGATGTGATCGACCTCCGGATCGACTGGTGGCTCAAGTACCATCGGCAAATCGGCAGTCTCCTCCCCCCACTTGAGAGCGGCGACCTTGAATATGAGCCACCCCAGCAACGTGGCGAGTAACATCGACACGAGCACCCCGACCGTCGCCTGGCGGCCCAGGTCAGAGGTCGTACCGAACGCGAGCCCGATGATGAGCAGCGACACGGTGAAACCGATCCCGGACAGCGCCGCACCACCGAACACGCTCCCCATCCCGACGCCCACCGGCAGGCGCCCCAGTCCGAGGCGGACTGCGGCTAGAGTGATGAGCCCGATGCCTAGGAGCTTACCGAGCACGAGTCCCGAGATGACGCCCAGGTCACGGGCGAGCCGAAGGCCTCAGCGAGCAACCCGCCACGCAGATCCACCCCGGCGTTCGCCAAGGCGAACACCGGCACGATCAGCAGTGCCGCCGGCAGCCGCAGGAACTCGTGCAGCCGCTCGTTCACAGAGATACCGCGGGATAGTCCGCGGTCCACCGCGTGGGCCGATGCGGCACTCGGAGACTGCCAGAAGTCACGGAACAGTTGTCTTGCCGCGACGACTTTGTGACGCTGCGTCGCGTAGGCGGGGATCAGGAGCCCCGCAGCCATCCCGGCCAGGGAGGCATGGATGCCGGAGTACACGGTCGCGAACCACAGCACGATCACCAGCAGCACCGCAGCGCCAGACTCCGTGCGTAGATAGTGGGCAACGCGTCTGCGTCTGATATGCGCCGAGGATTCACCGAAAGAAGAGGCTGGCATGTGCTTATCCTGTAGTTTGTGAGATCACGATGGGCCGGTTTCGGATGGACCGATCAGGCGTCCGCCTCTGGCGGCGTCTCATCATCGAGCGAACGCAGCCAAGCGAGTCTTTCTCCCAGCCTGCGCTCAACACCTCTGTCCGTTGGCTGATACCAACCCGGCCGCGCCACGCCCTCGGGAAAATAGGTTTGCCCAGCGGCTTAAAAAGCTAGAAATGGTGTCCACTTAAATCAGGTGGACACCATCGCCTTTGGCGTCGGGGCCAGGAAGGTGTGTTGGCCGGACGGATACACAGAATCGGCCAAAAGCGGTCATCAGGGCTGGCTTGAATCGGGGCCGAAGGATTACGCTCTCAGTCCCATAATTGCTGGTCAGACAGTTACCACGATCTTGCCGATCTGCTGATTGGCTTCAAGGAAACGATGGGCATCCTGGATGTCGCTAAGTGCGAATGTCTTTGCGATGATCGGGCGCAACGCACCGGACTTCAACCCTTGCAGAATAAAAGCCTTCGCTCTCTCCAGGGCTTCAGGGTCGGCCACAATCTCTGCGTAGAGATAACCCTTCAAAGTCAGGCTTTTGCCCAGCACGGTAAACAGTGG
>CAXBEU010000013.1:0-103194 GCA_963974865.1 uncultured Pseudomonadaceae bacterium
GTGCAAATCGGTCACGATCACCGGAATGACCGGTCACGTTCGCCGGAATACGCAACCCCGGACTCCACCTTGCCCTTGCTCTCCGGATCATAACCCTCGCACGCGTGGATGCGGTACCCGACGGTAGTCGCATACTGGTGGAAGCGCTGGTTCAGCGTCAGCTCACGGTATTGCTCGTTGATCACCACCATCTTGGTCTGATCGTAGATGCACTCCTCGGTGACGCCGCCAAAGTAGCGGAAGGCCTCGTCGTGCATCTGGATGAATCGTTCGGTATCCAGTGGCCTGAAGTCGAGGCCGACGTACATCAGCCGGGAACAGGACAGCACAAACACCACAAAGTGAACGACGCGCTCCAGACCGCCGATCATGACGCCCCGCAGCTCACCGGGATCGACCTGACACTGGACGCCTGGTACCGACTCAACGACCGGCTCGTAATAGCGCAGCTGACCGCTGGCAACCTGCTGCTTGAGCGCTTGCACATAGCGGCGGATGCTCCGGTCTGACACCGCCAGGTCAGTGGTGCGTTCCCTCAGGCGCCGGGCCAGCTTGACCGCGCTGAGGGCTGGAAACTGACCCAGCTGATTGATCAGGTAATCACGGTGCTGGTCGAGCAACTTGGTGCGCGAAGGGTCAGCAATAGCGGCGCTAATCTGCACCTCATCTAGCTGCAGATACTTGCGTACTGTGTTCCGGGAAATCCCCAGCTCACGACTGATGGCACGGACCGACAGGCCTCGGCTCTGGTCATACAACCCCTTGATCTTGTGAATCACAACCCACTCCTTCAATGATCTGTCCCCGGCCTGTGCATAAGGCGGGTGACGCTACATGGAACGGTGGCCAATGCCACCATGGGTGGGTCAAAATTGTTGGCCAGAGGTGGGTCAGATTAATTGGCCATTAACACGCCGAGGCCAGCAGTATCAACATCAATCAGTATCGCGCCGTCCTGGGCTTCCGGTTCCTTGAAATCCTGCATGACGGGAAGGGCGCCGCGTTCGGTAATGACAGCTGCTTTCATTGTTATTCTCCTTTTGTCGACAAATGCGCGAGATAGAAGCTCCGGCTATGTTTGGCATATTTGTGCGCTGTAGTGGGATATGATTCTGTAGTAAGATTTATATTCTGTCAAAAGAACGGAGGGTGGCGAATGAAGGACTCTAAAAGTCTCTTCGCGATACTCTGATCCATGCACCCGCACTTGGTGAATCGGATGAGTTGGTTACATAACCGCAAAACGCAGTTCAAAATCTACAAGGGTCCTGCAGCTGGCTGGGGTGCGTTGCTGAGCGTTACCCATGCGTGGCTGAACAGCGAACAGCCCATCAAGAACATCAAGGCGTTGCTCAGAACCAATCAACAGGGAGGCTTTGATTGCCCCGGTTGCGCCTGGGGTGATTCACCGGAATCCGGTGCGGTCAAATTCTGTGAAAATGGCGCGAAGGCGGTCAATTGGGAAGCGACCAGCCGGCGGGTGGACGCGACGTTTTTCGCCCGGCACAGCGTCACCCAGTTGCGTGAGCAAAGTGACTACTGGCTTGAATACCAGGGACGCTTGACGGAACCTGTGCGCTACGACGCAGCGACCGATCGGTATCTTCCGATCAGTTGGGATGCTGCCTTTGCGGTGATTGCCGATCACCTCAATCACCTCGAATCTCCAGATCAGGCTGAATTTTATACGTCGGGTCGTGCCAGCAACGAGGCGGCTTTTCTCTATCAGTTGTTCGCCCGTGCCTACGGTACCAATAATTTTCCCGATTGCTCGAACATGTGCCATGAGGCGAGCGGTGTAGCGCTGAACGGGAGTCTGGGAACGGGCAAGGGCACGGTGACCTTCGAAGACTTCGAGCACGCCGATGCCATATTCGTTCTGGGACAGAATCCTGGCACTAATCACCCACGCATGCTTGAGCCGCTGCGGGATGCCGTCAGGCGCGGCGCGAAGGTGGTGTGTTTCAACCCATTGAAGGAGCGCGGGCTGGAGCGATTTCAGCATCCGCAGAAGATGTCGGAAATGCTCACCAACCGATCGAAACCGATGCATACGGATTTCTTTCAACCGGCGCTGGGTGGTGATATGGCCATTCTCCGAGGCATGGCAAAATTCCTTTTGGCATGGGAAAGAGATGCGCAACGCCGCGGGGTTTCCGGCGTACTGGACGATGACTTCATCCTCCTGCAGACCGATGGATTTGCCGCCTATCTTGAGGTACTGGACGCCACCGATTGGGCGCATATCGTTGAGCAATCAGGCCTGAGTCTGGGTCAGATCGAGAGGGCCGCCAAGCTCTATTGCGAGGCTTCCAACGTCATCTTCTGCTGGGCGATGGGCATCACCCAACATCATCACGGCGTGGCGACTATTCAGGAAATAGTAAACCTGCAGCTATTGCGCGGGAACGTCGGTCGCCTGGGCGCTGGCCTCTGCCCTGTGCGCGGGCACAGCAACGTTCAGGGTGACCGCACCATGGGCATCAACGAAAGGCCGCCGCAGGAATTCCTCGACCGGTTGGCGGAGAGCTTTAGTTTCGAGCCGCCACGCGGCAATGGCCATAACACCGTTGAAGCTATCCACGCCATGCTGAAGGGCGAAGCCCGTGTGTTTGTAGCTTTGGGGGGTAACTTTGCGCAAGCCACGCCCGACAGCGTGTTGACTCATCAGGCGCTGAGGAACTGTGCGCTGACGGTGCAGATCAGCACCAAGCTCAATCGTAGCCATCTGATGGTGGGCAGGGACGCCCTGATTCTGCCGTGCCTTGGCAGAACGGATATCGATCAACAGGCAGCAGGCGCACAATGCGTCACCGTTGAGGATTCCTTCAGCATGGTGCACGCATCGTTTGGGCAACTAGAGCCTCTATCAAAGCAGATGCGCTCGGAACCCTGGATCATAGCCGGCATCGCCGAGGCCACGCTGGGCAATCATCCCGTGAGCTGGCAGGCGATGCGTGACGACTATCGGCTGATCCGGGACGCGATTGCCCGGACGGTGCCCGGTTTCGATCAGTTTGAAGACCGTCTGAAACAGCCTGGAGGCTTTCACTTGCCCAACTCGGCCAGCCAGCGTGTGTGGCGTACCAGCACCGAGAAGGCGCGTTTTTCAGCTACCTTCCTGCCGGATAGTCTGGTTCACGAGAAGGTGCGGGCCAGTGGGCAGCGCCACGATCTGATTGTCCAGAGCTTGCGCTCTCACGATCAGTACAACACCACGATATACAGCCTGAACGACCGCTATAGGGGCGTATCCGGGCAGCGCGAAGTATTGTTCATCAACCAGGCGGACATTGACCGGCTGGGCTTCGAGGCCGGCGAGAAGGTTGATCTGGTTTCGTTGTGGGATGACAGGGTTGAACGGAAAGTCAGAGGGTTCACGCTGCTTCCCTACGATATTCCTGAAGGGCAGGCGGCGGCTTACTATCCTGAGATAAATCCGCTGGTTCCGCTGGACAGTTTCGGCGTGGACAGTTTCACCCCGGCATCAAAATTTATACCGATCAAACTGTTGCCTGGAGAGAGGGGAGCGAAGCTCGAATTAACTGAAGCCTGAAAGCTTCATGCATTATTCCCATTCGATTTCAGTGAGCCTGGTAGGAAGTGTTCACGAAGGTTGGTGGATCTGGGCGAGCCGAGGGACTCCATGGAGTATGATCGGCCGCTGAAGTAGCTTACCCGGCGGCCTTTCTTCCAGTGCTGTGCCAGTCAGTGCTCGCTGATGCAGCTGGCTACTATCTTGTGGCCATCAAGGTCGCGCACATAGGCTGCGTACACATTCGGCCCCACATCTCTGAATCCGGGTGCGCCAGCATCCGTACCTCCCGCTTGCAGCGCACGCTGGTGGAACTCATCGACTGCGGCTCGGTTCGCTGCTGCAAAGCCTACTGTCAGGCCATTGCTTACACTGGCTATGTTACCGTCGGCGGGCTTTAGCACGACGAAGCGCGGGCCCGCGCCGCCCCAGAGCGATGCTGTTTCCTTATTACCAAGGTTTTCATAACCCAGTGCGCCAAGCACTGAATCGTAGAAGATACGAGCTCTGGATAGGTCGTTGGTACCCAAAGTGACGTGTGAAAACATAGGACGATTCTCCTGGTTAACGCGCCTTTCATGGCGCTCAGTCGGTTTAAGAGGTTACTTAGGCACGTAGCGGTTAGCCATCCATGCCTAGCAATGCAGTAATGTCACGTCCCGGTTCGGCATCAGCGCCATAGGAGAAGTCCCCTCGGCGCTGGCGCTCGGCCAGTTGTTCCATCTGGTAACGGTATCGGGTGCCAGGCGCATCGAAGCGAGAATGCAGGTCACGCCTGTCTGATGCGTCCAGATAACGCTCATTCTGCGGACGTACCACCGAGTTGTCCTGGGGCTGGATGATGTAATTGATTCGCGGCATCAGATAGCGAAAGGGGGAGGGTGCAGCGGTAGTATTGAAGGTCACGTCGCAACGCGAGCGATGCCTGCCTACCGGCAGAAACGGCTGCAGATTGGGAATGTCGTAGCCTGGCCGGAACCGTGGGTAGGAGATGCAGACATTGCTGCGCAGATGAATATGCAGCACCGCACGGAAATCCTGATACCTGGCGCGTATCCCGCCCACCCAGCGCATGACTGGCGCGACTGACTTCTGCGTGACCATACGGGTTCTGGTTACCGTTTCGGACGTCCATTCCACTTCGACGACGTCGGATTCGGAGATGCCGTCGCCGATAGTATTGGCATGCAGAAAATCGGCGTGGGTCAGGTCGATGAGGTTTTCCACCGAGAGCGCCGATGAGGCGTCGAACCGGACGGTCCGCTGCGTGTAGCCCGGAATATTGCCGTCCAGGGGCAGGAAGGGGATATGGGGCAATAGTTGGATATCCGCGTGGTCGGGGTCGCCATACCACGCCCAGATATAGCCGTAGCGTTCGATGACAGGATAGCTGCCGGAACCGCCGGTGAAGGCGCTGCTGGCGTGGCGCAGGGCTGCCAGCCGTGATGGATGAAACTCTGCCGCTTGAGGTATACCGTTTTCACGCCAGAGAAAATAAGGCTGGGAGTGGATGATCCGGCGGATGGGTCTTGAAGTCACGTCGCGACTGTGCGAGACCGGAAACCAAGTATCGTGCAGATCATAATTGACCGGAGTCCAGTCGGAGGGACGCTTGGTGCGCTGCCCTGCGGCGGTGTCGCTGGTGGATACAGTGTGCATTTTGAATTCTCCTGGCAGCATTCAGACGGCGGCACGTAGGGGGATTAGTGACGAGTCACGTAGCCTTGCCAGATCACGGGAGGGTGCTTCCAGCAGAGCGGCTAGGAGCTTGCCGTCAACCTGAGTGTGCACTCGGAAGGGCGGGCGTTTCATTTTGCGTGCCACCCTCCAGCGCAGCGGTACGTGGCTGACATCACTCTGGGGCAGGAAGCCTCGCCAACAGATACTGGTGGTACCGCGTCGGTTGGCCCCCGAGGCAATGAAAACGGTGCACAACGGCGCTTCCTGTTCGGTGAGAAGGTCAACGCGAATGTCGCCTCCGCGCACAGGAACAGACGTACGGACGATCAGGGGATAGTCGACAACGAACTGCGGCGGCAGCACCCTGGTTGACCAGACTGCGCCTCGGTCAAGAATCAGATGGTCATCCTGCAGACGGGGATCGCCCAAAAAGAAGTCAGTCATCTTTACCGCGTCAAAACTGATCAGGCAGTGGGGCCCATCGAGCATTGCGGCAAGATATTCCTCGTGCAGAATACTGATGGTGCCCGCGCCGGTATATTCGCAACCTTCAGGCTGATAAGTTGCCGCAGGCACCGACTCATTCGGCTCACCTTCCCCTAACCAGACGTGAACAAATCCGTTTCGCTCAGCCACAGGGTAGGGTCGCGCCGCATATCGGGCAGGCACTCGTTCATTGGCGTGCAGGTTGGGTATCGTCGTGCAAGCGCCGCTGGCGCCGTCAAATGTCCAGCCATGGTAGCCACACTGGATTCCGCTCTCTATAACGCAGCCAAGGGATAGGGGCACGCGGCGATGGGGGCAGCGGTCTTCCAATGCAAACGCCTGACCTTGCCCATCCCGAAACAGGGCTAGCTCCTCGCCATTGCAGACAACTGCCAGGGGCTTTTCATTGTTTACCGCCTCGGATAAAGCCGAAGCCCACCAAGCGCCATTAACCATCAGGGTTTACCTCGTTATTGTTGTTTTGGTGTTATGTGTGGCCTTCGCCTTGCGGAAAATGCCTGAAAATACTTTAGGCTGGCTCGGCATTTTAATCAAATTAAAATAGACAGATATTTTATAAGTGTTCAAATCTGCGATTTCTTAAGGCATCATGAATTACCCAGTTACCGGAAGCCGTCAGGCGCGGAGAGCCCCAATGCCAACTGTAATTTTCAATTTTTCAGATGATCGTCAACAGGTTGTAGAAGCCGCTGCGGGCCAGACGCTCATGCAGGTTGCGGCCAATCACGGTCTGGAAGGGATCCTGGGTGATTGTGGAGGGGCGTGCCAGTGCGCCACCTGCCACGTTTATATTGACGAGTCGTGGCTGGATCGGTTGCCGGAAATGGATGGCATGGAAGACGACATGCTTGAAGGGGTCGCGGCTCCCCGGCTTGCCCAGAGCCGGCTGGGCTGCTGTGTAACCTTGCAGGCCGAACATGAGGGGATGGCGGTGACGTTTCCTCCAACCCAGATTTGAGACCAGGGGATTACGCAAATAAAAAAGGAAGGATCTGCTTAAAAAGCTCGTCCTTCCCAGGGGGAATCATCAACCGAATGCGTCCCAGTTACGCACCTAGCTATCTGACTTTGGCGTAGATCTTGGCGTGTGGACCGTCGACCTGGGACGTCCAGGCTTGGGGCGAGTCATCAAAGGCAAACTCGGAATAATCCACGGAAATGTTCTGCTCGGTTGCGATGGTGAGAAGGCGTTCCCAAATCTGGCGGCGGTCTGCAGGGGGGCGTTGGCCAGTGCCGATGCAGGAAAGCGTTTTGAACAGTAGATCGGCGATATCGAGATTGACCTGACGACCGGCTCCGGTCCCGATGGTCATGATCCTGGCGCCCCAGCGCGACGCTTTTAATGCATTGAGCATGGGCTGTCCGCATACCAGGTCGAGCACCACGTCGAAACCGTCGCCAGCTTCCCTTTTCAGCGCCGCAACGTCAGTGTCGTCGCCTTTCAGACAGACTGTTGCATCGGCGATACCACGTTCCGTCAGCCGGGCCAGAGCCTTCTCGCTTCGGCCTGCTGCGACGACCCTGCCAGCCCCAAGGTAGCGTGCCAACTGCAATGCAATCTGGCCGAGCGTGCCGGTACCGCCCAGGATCAGAACGTTTTCACCTGGCTGGATACTGGCTGCTTCCAGCGGAACCAGCGCGCCTGTGGCCGCGATCCCCATGGTAATAGCCGTGCGATCATCGATGTGGTCCGGAACATCCCAGACTTCTTCCGCGGGAACTACTGTTTGCTCCGCCCAAGCGCCAAACGGAAGCACTGAGCGTTCGCCGAAATAAACCCGTCTTCCATCATCAGTGCGGCCTACCCCTTCGCCGCGAATCACGCAGGGATACTCGACGCCTAGCCGATAGGCCCCGAGTACGTCCCAGCCACCCAGGCCGGCGGTATCGACATGAATAAGTACGGCGCCTTCCTGGGGAGTCGGTTTCTTGAATTCCTGCATGACGGGCGTTGCGCCGCGTTCAGTAATGACAGCTGCTTTCATTATTGTCTCCTTTGTCGATGCTGCGGTGTTCGCGAGTCGACTGGGCTAGTGGCCCGGTTTGAGGATGTATCGTTGCGCTGAGGTAGATTGGTATCCTGTAATAAGATTCGCATTCTGTCAAAAGAATACCAGTGTGGTTGCTTGCGTGAGTTATGGCGTTCTGATCTGGTCTCCATGGGCATTTCGGAGCCTGGAGTAGAAAGGTCAGAATCGCTAAAAGAGGCAAGTCACAGGCTCGGCAATACAGGGGAAATGGGCGCTTTGGTCGACTCAACCTCAGCGCCCGCTCCGATCAATCGCGCTCGACTGCCAGCGCGACACCTTGTCCACCACCGATACACAGCGTCGCCAGGCCTTTCTTGGCATCACGTCGAGCCATTTCATAGATCAAGGTAACCAGCACACGGCAGCCGGATGCGCCGATGGGGTGACCCAGGGCGATAGCGCCGCCGTTGACGTTGACCTTTGACACGTCCCATTCCAGTTCCTTGCCGACCGACAGACACTGGGCAGCGAAGGCCTCGTTGGCTTCGATCAGATCCAGTTCCGCGATAGACCAGCCGGCTTTGCTCAGGCATTTCTTGCTGGCTGGCACCGGTCCGATACCCATGATTGCCGGATCCACCGCTGCGCTGGCATAGCCCTTGATACGAGCCAGCACCGGCAGATTCAACGCCTTCGCTTTGTCCGCCGTCATGAGCATTACTGCCGCTGCACCGTCATTCAGCGTCGACGCATTGCCGGCGGTGACGCTGCCGTCCTTTTTGAACGCCGGACGCAGGCCTGCCAGGCTGCCTTCAGATGTCTCAGCGCGGGGTTGCTCGTCGGTATTGAAGGCAACGGGATCGCCTTTGCGCTGGGGAATCATTACCGGGGTGATTTCATTCTGAAAGCGTCCGGCATTGATCGCCGCATTGGCGCGCTGCTGGGAAAGCAGGGCGTAGGCGTCCTGATCCTCACGGCTGACCTGATACTGGCTTGCCAGGTTTTCGGCGGTGATGCCCATGTGGTAGTCGTTGAAGGCATCGATCAAGCCATCCTTCAGCAGGCTGTCCTCGATCTGGGCATGGCCCATGCGCAGGCCGGTGCGCACTTTAGGCAGTACGTAGGGTGCCAGGCTCATACTTTCCATGCCGCCGGCAATGATGATCTCGGCGTCGCCACAGCGGATCGCCTGGATGGCCATGTGCACGGCCTTGAGGCCGGAGCCACACAATTTGTTCAGCGTCAGCGCCGGGGTGCTGAACGGCAGACCGGCATTGACCGCCGACTGGCGGGCCGGGTTCTGACCACAGCCAGCAGACAGCACTTGGCCGAGGATGACTTCATCAACCTGGCTGGCGTCCAGACCAGTACTGCGCATTAATGAACGGATGACGGTGGCGCCCAGTTCAACCGCTGGCACATTGGCCAGCGAGCCTTGAAAACTGCCGATGGCGGTACGCGTTGCTGCGACAATGACGACGTCTTGCATGATCTTTTCTCCAAAAAAAACGTGGCTACCGCAATGGTGAGCCACGTAAAAACTTCAACGGGCAGCATTCCCAGTGCAGCTTGGTCAGCTACGCCGGAAACCAGGGAGGCCTACCCCGCAGGGTAGGCTAGTGATTGCTTTGGTATTGCTCGGTTAGCACCGTGCAACCGGTTGCTTCCTGCAATGCCTGGACGGTGATACCGGGCGCCAGTTCGAGCAGCTCCAGGCCAGCGTCGGTAATGTCCAGCACCGCCAGATCGGTGATGATCCGGGTGACCACGCCAAGGCCGGTCAGGGGCAGGTCGCACTGCTTGAGAATCTTCGGGCTGCCGTCTTTGGCGTTGTGCTCCATCAGCACTACGACGCGCTTGACGCCGGCGACCAGATCCATCGCGCCGCCCATGCCCTTGACCATCTTGCCGGGGATCATCCAGTTGGCCAGATCGCCGTTCTCCGACACCTGCATCGCGCCCAGGATCGCCAGGTTGATGTGTCCGCCACGGATCATGGCGAAGGAGTCGGCATTGTCGAAGAAGCTGCTGCCGGGCAGGCTGGTAACAGTCTGCTTACCGGCGTTGATCAGGTCTGGATCGACCTTATCGTCCCCGGGGAAGGGGCCGATGCCGAGCAGACCGTTCTCGCTCTGCAGCCACACATCCATGCCTTCGGGAATATAGTTGGCCACCAGCGTAGGCAGCCCGATGCCAAGGTTTACGTAAAAGCCGTCAGCCAATTCCTGAGCAGCTCGTTGCGCCATCTGTTCGCGTGTCCAGGCCATGATCAAGCGCTCCGTGTGGTACGTTTTTCGATACGTTTTTCCGGATTGGCATTGAGCACAATCCGCTGCACATAGATTCCCGGCAGGTGAATCTGATCGGGATCGAGCGCGCCGGTTTCGACGATTTCCTCGACTTCGACAATGCAGATCTTGCCAGCCGTAGCCGCCAGGGGATTGAAGTTGCGCGCGGTCTTGTTGAACACCAGGTTGCCGGATTTATCGGCCTTCCAGGCCTTGACCAACGCCACATCAGCGGTCAGCGCGGTCTCCATGACATACCACTCGCCGTTGAACTGGCGGGTTTCCTTGCCTTCGGCGATCAGCGTGCCGTAGCCGGTCCGGGTATAGAAAGCCGGAATCCCGGCGCCACCGGCGCGCAGCTTTTCTGCCAGGGTGCCCTGGGGCGTGAATTCCAGCTCCAGTTCGCCTGACAGATACTGGCGCTCGAACTCTTTGTTTTCGCCCACATAGGACGACACCATCTTGCTGATCTGGCGGGATTCGAGCAGCAGCCCTAGCCCAAAACCGTCAACGCCAGCGTTGTTGCTGATAACCGTAAGATCCTTTTTCTGCGTATCGCGCAGGGCTTCGATCAAGGCTTCAGGGATACCGCACAACCCGAATCCGCCGACCGCCAGGGTCATGCCGTCGTCGACAAGCCCGGCGAGGGCCTCCCGAGCGTCAGGATAGATTTTGTTCATTGTTATAGATGCTCCTCTTCCCGTTAAGGTGTGTGGTTATTGGTCAAGCTGGCTGCTTCTGGCCCGGGCAACGCGCGAACCGGAGGGCCGGTTCAACAGAGTGCTGATGCGGTTGCCGGCGTGAATCAGCGCGTCCAGGTCTATCCCAGTGTGGATGCCCAGGCCATTGAGCAGGTAGAGAACGTCTTCAGTGGCGACGTTACCTGTGGCGCCCTTGGCGTAGGGGCACCCACCGAGGCCGGCAACCGAACTGTCGAATACCTGGATGCCTTCCAGCAACCCGGCGTAGATATTGGCCAGCGCTTGCCCGTAGGTATCGTGAAAATGGCCGGCCAACTGATCACGCGGAATGTGCTGCGCAACGGTTTCAAACAGATTGCGCGTGGCGCCGGGCGTGCCGATGCCAATGGTGTCGCCCAGGGAAATTTCGTAGCAGCCCATGGCATGTAGTTCGCGGGCCACGCCGGCCACCTGGCTGGCGGCGATCTCGCCGTCATAGGGGCAACCCAGCACGCAGGATACATAGCCGCGCACCCGCACGCCGGCTTCGGCCGCGGCGCTCATGACGGGTTCGAAACGCTGTATGCTTTCGCGGATCGAGCAGTTGATATTGCGCTGTGAAAAGCCTTCGGAGGCCGCGGCAAACACCGCCACCTCGTCAGCACCGGCTTGCAAAGCCAATTCAAAACCTTTCAGGTTCGGTGTGAGTGCCGCGTAGGTTGTGCCGGCACGCCGCTGAATCCCGGCGAATACGTCCTGAGAGCCGGCCATCTGCGGGACCCACTTGGGCGAGACGAAACTGCCCACTTCGATGTAGGCCACCCCAGCGATGCTCAGGTCGTCGATCAGGCGGATCTTGTCAGCGTTGCTGACCGGCTGGGCTTCGTTCTGCAGGCCGTCGCGCGCGCCTACTTCGACCAGTTTGACCGAGGCGGGCAGGCTCATTGCGGTTCCTCCATTTCCACCAGCAGGGTGCCCTCGGCGATCAGCTCGCCTTCGGCGCAGAAGATTGCCTTCACCGTGCCGGCTTCGGCGGCGCGAATGCTGTGTTCCATCTTCATCGCTTCGAGCACCAGCAACACGGCGCCAGCCTCGACCTGTTGGCCTGGCTCGACCATGACGCGCACGACGCTGCCATTCATCGGTGCTTGCAAACCACCAGCGTGCTGGTGGGAATGGTCGACTTCGGCAATCGGGTCAAATCGATCGATCCGCTGCCAGCTGTCGTGCCAGTGCAGATACAGCGCGCCGCTGCGGATCAGCAGGCGGTGGCGGCTGGTCTGCTGCGCCTCGGTGATCAGCAGCGTCTGGGTAGTCGGGCAATACGAGCAGCCGGTTACGTCTACGGCGGCAAAGGGCTGGTCCAGCTCGCCACAGCGCAAATGCAGGCGGGTTCGCGCCGGCAGTCCGGCGCGCCAGCTGGTCAGGTCAGTCCATGGGCTGGATTCGCCAGGTCCGGAGGCTACGGACGAGGCGCCAGACATTGCCAGCAACCAGGCCTTCGCCGCGACGCGCCAGAACTGCTCATCGAGTGCTTCAGGCGCGGGCAACAATTGCTCTGCATGACGCGGAATAAAACCGGTATCCAGTTCGGCCTGGGCGAAGGCGTGGTGGGCCAGAATACGGGTCAGAAACTTCAGGTTAGTCTGCACGCCAGCCACCACGGTCTCGCGCAGCATGGCCAGCAGGGACAAGCGCGCTTCTTCCCGCGTCTCGCCCCAGGCAATCAGTTTGGCGATCATCGGATCGTAGAAAGGCGAGACGACGTCGCCTTCGGTAACGCCGCTGTCCACGCGGCGGCCCTTGCCGGCGGTTGGCTCGCGATAAAGCTGTAGGGTGCCGCTGGCCGGGAGAAAGTCGTTATCCGTATCTTCGGCGTACAGGCGCACCTCAATGGCGTGCCCCATCAGCGGCACCTGCTCCTGCGTCAGCGGGAGCTTCTCGCCTTGGGCCACCCGCAATTGCCAGGCGACCAGATCCTGACCGGTGATGGCTTCGGTGACTGGATGTTCGACCTGCAAGCGGGTATTCATTTCCATAAAGAAGAATTCCCCGCGCGCGTCCAGCAGAAACTCCACCGTGCCGGCACCGACGTAGCCGATAGCCTGGGCGGCCTTCACTGCGGCATCGCCCATGGCCTTGCGCAGATCAGTCGAAAGGCCCGGAGCAGGGGCTTCTTCAACTACCTTCTGGTGACGGCGCTGGATCGAACAGTCGCGTTCGTTTAGATAAACACCATTGCCGTGCTGGTCGGCAAACACCTGAATTTCCACGTGGCGGGGTTGCAATACGTACTTTTCCACCAGCATGCGCGCATCGCCAAAGGAGGACTGAGCTTCCCGCTGCGCTGATGCCAGTGCTTCAGCCATATCCGCTTCGCGCTCGACCACCTTCATGCCTTTGCCGCCACCGCCGGCGGTGGCCTTGAGCAACACCGGATAACCGATGCGCTCAGCGGCCGTTACGAAGGTTTGCAGGTCCTGCTCGTCGCCATGGTAGCCAGGCACCAGCGGCACGCCGGCCTTTTCCATCAGCGCCTTGGCCGCTGATTTGCTGCCCATGGCATCGATGGCCGAGGCGGGTGGCCCGACGAAGATCAGGCCCTGTTCTTCGCAGGCACGGGCAAAGCCGGCATTCTCGGATAGAAAGCCGTAGCCGGGATGAATCGCCTGGGCGCCGCTGGCGTGGGCGGCAGCGAGAATCTTGTCGACCAGCAGATAACTTTCCGCTGGTTTCGCGCCACCCAGGCCGATGGCTATATCGGCTTGTAGGGCATGCTGCGCCTGACGGTCAACGTCACTGTGTACGGCGACAGTGGTAATGCCCATCTCTCTGGCGGTGCGCATGACACGGCAGGCAATTTCGCCGCGGTTGGCGATAAGCAGGGTATTGATCATTTTTGTTCGTCCCACATCATGGCGAAGTTGTGTGTTGTTCTGTGTTCATTATCTTTAGCCTTGTTGCCATGCCGGTTTGCGTTTTTCCAGAAAGGCGCTGAGTCCTTCCTGGCCCTCAGCGCTGACCCGGATGCTGGCAATAGCCGCTTCGGTATAACTGCGGACATCGCCGCTCGGCTCACCATGCTTAACGGTCTGCATCAGTGCCTTGGTTGCGCTCATGGCCTGGGGGCTGTTCAGCAGCAGGTTATCGACCCACTCCTGTAGCGCTACGTCCAGTTTCTCGGCCGGATAACATTCGGCAAGCAAGCCCAGTTCCCGTGCGCGCTCCCCGCTGAAACGCTCGGCGGTCAGGGCGTAGCGGCGCGCCGCCCGTTGTCCGATAGCCTGCACCACATAGGGGCTGATCACGGCGGGAAGCAAGCCGATACGCACCTCGGACAGGCTATACAGGCTGTCGTTGGTCCCAATGGCTATATCGCAGCAACTGATCAAACCCAGCGCACCACCAAAGGCTGCCCCGTGTACCACGGCCAGAGTTGGCAGGCTGAGCTGCGCCAGACTGGCCATTAGTTGCCCCAGTTCCCTGGCGTCACTCAGGTTGGCCTGGTAATCGAGCTTGGCGCATTCCTGCATCCAGGCCAGATCGGCTCCGGCAGAGAAATGCTTGCCGCGCCCGCGCAGCAGGAGAAACCGCAGCCCTTCGGTAGCCTGAACCTCGTCCATGGCCGCCAACAACTCACAGATCATCTCGGCATTGAAGGCATTGTTGCGTTCGGGCCGGTTCAGCCACAGGGTCGCTACGCCGTTGCCGCTGTATTCGAGTTCGATTGTCTTGAAACTGGTCATGGCTTTCTCAATCCGTGTTGTGGCAATCAGCCGCCTGGGTGAAGCGGCGGCTGAAGCAATCACATCCTGAACACCCCAAAGCGGGTCGGTACAATAGGCGCGTTTAGCGCGGCCGATATCGCCAGCCCGAGCACGTCGCGGGTCTGCGCCGGGTCAATTACCCCGTCGTCCCACAACCGCGCGCTGGAGTAGTAGGGGTGACCCTGCCGCTCGTACTGCTCGAGAATCGGTTTGCGCAGCGTCTGTTCCTGCTCTGCGCTGAAGGTCTCGCCGGCGCGCTCAGCTTGCTCATGCTTGACCTGCACCAGCACGCCTGCGGCCTGTTCGCCGCCCATCACTGAAATGCGCGCATTGGGCCACATCCACAGGAAGCGCGGATCGTAGGCGCGGCCACACATGCCGTAGTTGCCGGCGCCGAAGCTGCCGCCGATGATCACGGTGAACTTGGGTACCTGGGCGCAGGCCACGGCCGTGACCAGTTTGGCACCGTGCTTGGCGATACCGCCGGCCTCGTATTTCTGCCCGACCATAAAGCCGGTGATGTTTTGCAGGAACAGCAGCGGAATGCCGCGCTGGCAGGCGAGTTCGATAAAGTGCGCGCCTTTTTGCGCGGACTCGGCGAATAGGATGCCATTGTTCGCCAGGATCGCGACCGGATGCCCATGCAGGTGGGCAAAGCCGCACACCAGCGTGGTGCCATACAGCGCCTTGAATTCATCGAACTGGCTGTCGTCGACCAGGCGAGCAATCACTTCGCGCACATCAAAGGGCTGCTTGGCATCGGCCGGGATGATGCCGTACAGCTCGTCGCTGGCGTAACGCGGATTGATTGGTGCGCGGCAGTTCAGCTCACCCTGTTTGCGCCAGTTCAGATTGGCGATGCAGCGGCGGGCCAGGGCCAGGGCGTGTTCGTCGTTCTCGGCATAGTGATCGGCCACGCCTGAGGTTTTGCAGTGCACATCGGCGCCGCCCAGATCCTCGGCGCTGACCACTTCACCGGTAGCGGCTTTGACCAGCGGTGGGCCGGCAAGAAAAATGGTTGCCTGGTTGCGCACCATGATCGCTTCGTCTGCCATCGCTGGCACATAGGCGCCGCCTGCGGTACAGGAGCCCATGACCACGGCAATCTGCGGAATGCCCTGGGCGCTCATGTTGGCCTGATTGAAGAAGATGCGGCCGAAGTGTTCGCGGTCGGGGAATACCTCATCCTGGCGTGGCAGGTTGGCGCCGCCGGAATCCACCAGATAGATGCACGGCAGGCGGTTCTGCTGGGCGATGGTCTGCGCGCGCAGGTGTTTTTTTACCGTCAGCGGGTAATAGGAGCCGCCTTTGACCGTTGCGTCGTTGGCCACGATCATGCATTCCACACCTTCCACGCGCCCGATGCCAGCAATCAGGCCGGCGGCGGGAACGTCTTCACCGTAGACCTCATGTGCGGTCAGTTGGCCGATTTCCAGAAACGGCGAGCCTGGGTCGAGCAGGGCATCGATGCGCTGGCGGGGCAACAGTTTGCCGCGCGAGAGGTGGCGCTGCTGTGCCTTGGCACCGCCGCCTTCGGCAACGCGCGCCAGCAACGCGTGCAGGTCAGTCACCAGTGTCTGCATGGCCGAGCAATTAGCCGCATAATCTGGCGCATTGCGATTGATTTGACTGTTGAGAATACTCATGGATCATCTCTTTTTATAAGGGCGCTTCTTATGAGGAGGCCTCACCGGTTATGAGGAGGCTTCACCGGGTCTCGTTGAAGAGTTCTCGCCCGATCAGCATGCGCCGTATCTCGCTGGTACCTGCGCCAATCTCATACAGTTTTGCGTCGCGCCAGATGCGGCCGGTAGGGTAGTCATTGATGTAACCGTTGCCGCCGAGGATCTGGATTGCTTCACCGGCCATCCACGTGGCTTTTTCGGCGGTGTAGAGGATCACGCCCGCACAGTCCTTGCGCACCTGCCGGACATGCCCGCTGCCCATGGCGTCGAGGTATTTGCCCACGCTGTAGAGATAGGCGCGGCAGGCCTGAAGGGTGCTGTACATGTCAGCGACCTTGCCCTGAATGAGCTGGAACTCGCCGATACTCTGACCGAACTGCTTGCGGTCGTGGATATAGGGCGTGACGATGTCCATGGACGCCTGCATCAGCCCCATCGGGCCACCGCTCAGCACGGCGCGTTCGTAATCCAGCCCGCTCATCAGCACCTTGGTGCCTTCGCCCAGGCCGCCGAGAATGTTCTCTTCCGGGACTTCAACGTTGTTGAATACCAGCTCGCCGGTGTGCGAGCCGCGCATGCCGAGCTTGTCGAGCTTTTGCGCGACGGAAAAGCCGGGGGTGTCGGTATCCAGAATAAAGGCGGTCATGCCCTTGGCTCCAGCGGCGAGATCAGTCTTGGCGTAGACCACCAACACGTGGCAATCAGGGCCGTTGGTGATCCACATCTTGGTGCCGTTCAGCACGTAACGGTCGCCTTTCTTGTCGGCGCGCAGTTTCATGGAGACCACGTCGGAGCCAGCATTCGGCTCGCTCATGGCCAAGGCGCCGATGTGCTCGCCGGAGATCAGTTTGGGCAGGAATTTCTGTTTTTGTGCTTCGCTACCGTTGCGGTGAATCTGGTTAACGCAAAGATTCGAATGGGCACCGTAAGACAGGCCAATGCCCCCGGCCGCGCGGGAGATTTCCTCCATGGCGATCATGTGCGCCAGGTAGCCCATACCTGAGCCACCGTATTCTTCGGCGACGGTAAGGCCAAGCAGGCCCATGTTCCCGAATTTACGCCATAGGTCCATCGGAAATTCATCGGTGCGGTCGGCCTCGGCGGCGCGCGGGGCGATTTCCTTGGCAGCAAAACCGGCGACTGAATCGCGCAGCATGTCGATGTCTTCACCAAGAAAAAAATCCAGTCCGGGTATCGTGCTCATTTTCTTGTACTCCTGTTCTTGTGGTTTAGAGCTGCGTGGCCTGGATGCGCGCATCCTGGGTGGTAGCATCATGGAATTGAGCCTTTTGCTCATTGCGCCATGCGGATAACAAGCGAGCATGTTGAGCGTGGGCTTGATCAAGATAGCGTTCCTTAACCGGGCCATAGCCGCGAACAATGTCAGGCAGGTTGGTCAGCTCGATAGCGATTGGCAGTTTCTCGGCGCTAAGCTTCTCAAGCACCTCGTCAAGAATGCCTTCATAGATTTCCAGCCATTCGCGTTCGACCTTGCGCTCGGCGGTATAGCCGAAGGGGTCGATGATCGAGTTGCGCAGGAATTTCAGACGCGCCAGCAGCTTGAAGCTGCGCATCATCCAAGGACCAAAGCTGCGTTTTTTTGGCTCTTCGCCAGGCTTGGCGCTGTTCATGATGGGCGGAGCCAGGTGGAAGTTGAGTTTGTAGTTGCCCTCAAACTGAGCTTCGATCTTTTTCATGAAATCGCCATTGGTGAATAATCGAGCCACCTCGTATTCATCCTTGGTAGCCAGCACCTTGAAATAATTGCGTGCCACGCTCTCAGTCAGCTTGCCTGGTTCGCCAGCAACCCGCGTTTCAGCATCACGGAACTGCTGCACGCGAGCCAGGTACTTTTCTCCCAGTTTGGCGTTCTGATACTCGGTCAGGGTGGTTATACGGCGTTGGATCACCTCATCCAGGTTCTGCGACAGGTGCTGTCCGGCGGATTTACTGCTGTTGCTGTCAATCAGGCTGCGCAGGCGTGGCAGGTCGACGGCGGCACGGCGGCCCCAATCGAATGCCTTGAGGTTGAACTCGATTGCCGTCCCGTTGAGCTCAATGGCCTGTACCAGCGATTCTTGCGCCACCGGCAGCCAGCCCTTCTGATAGGCAAAGCCAAGCATAAAGGTGTTGGTGGCAATCGAGTCGCCCATCAGTACGGTGGCGATGCGGCTGGCATCAAGGAAAGTCGATTGCCCCTCGCCAACAGCATCAGCGATCTGCGCCGACATGGCCTGGGTGCGGAACTTCGGATCCGGGTGCGCTTCGAGGTTGCCGCTCTCGGCCTGCATGGCAAAGGTGCGCACGAACTCGCTGGTGATGCTTTCGTCGGAATTCACTACCGCGTGGGTTACTCCTTGACGCAGCTTTTCCAGCGTTTCGTTGTTGGCGCTGACCACCAGGTCGCAACCCAGCAACAGGCTGGTTTCGCCTGCCGCAATGCGTGGCGCATGCAGTTGCGATTGCTCGGCAGCAATGCGGATATGCGACCACACGGCGCCGCCTTTCTGCGCCATGCCAGCCATATCCAGATTCAACACGCCTTTGCCTTCTATGTAAGCGGCCATCCCCAGCAGCGCGCCGATTGTCACCACGCCGGTGCCGCCGACGCCTGTCACTAGAATGCTATAGGGCTGATCCAGCGAAGCCATGGCCGGCGTGGGCAGATGCCATGCATCTGCACCGGTGTTGCCTAGCGCCTTGGCCTTGCGCAGCGCGCCACCTTCCACAGTTACGAAACTTGGGCAAAATCCGGACAGGCAGGAGAAGTCCTTATTACACGATGATTGGTCGATGCTGCGCTTCTGGCCGAACTCGGTATCGACAGTCACCACTGACATGCAATTGGATTTGCTACTGCAATCGCCACAACCCTCGCAAACCGCTTGGTTTATGACGACCCTACGTGCTGGATCAGGAAACTTGCCGCGTTTGCGACGGCGGCGTTTTTCGGCGGCGCAGGTCTGATCGTAGACGATGGCGGACACGCCCTCGAACTCACGCAACTCCTTTTGCAGCTTTTCCATATCATCGCGGTGCAGCACTGGCACGCCCTCAGCCAGGTCTGTCACTGATGCGTATTTTTCCGGCTCATCTGTCACTACAGCAATGCGTTTGACGCCCTCAGCCGCCAGTTGCTGAGTGATCTGTGGCACCGTGAGGATGCCATCCACCGGCTGTCCACCGGTCATGGCAACAGCATCGTTGTACAGGATCTTGTAGGTCATCTGGACCTTGGCGGCGACTGCGGCACGGATTGCCAGGATGCCGGAATGGAAATAGGTACCGTCACCAAGGTTGGCGAATACGTGCTTGGTAGTGGTGAATGGCGCCTGGCCGATCCAGGCCACGCCTTCGCCACCCATCTGACTGAACGTCTGGGTCTGCGGATAAATCCAAGCGGCCATGTAATGACAGCCGATGCCCGCTAGCGCGCGGCTGCCTTGTGGCACTTTGGTGGAAATATTGTGCGGGCAACCCGAGCAGTAATGCGGCACGCGATCCATCAATGCGCCCAGTACGTTTTTGGTGGTGAGCTGTGCCTCGAGCTGTTGTAACCGCAGTTGCAGTCGTTCGTCGGGGTGTAAGCGCAGAATTCGCTTGGCCAGAGCGCGGGCGATGTGTGCCGGAGTCAGTTCACTGATGGCCGGAAGCAACCAATCGGTGTGGGGCATGCTCCACTCACCCTTGTCGTCGAACTTACCAACGATGCGGGGCCTTACGTCTTCACGCCAGTTGTACAGCTCTTCTTTCATTTGGTATTCGATCATGTGGCGCTTTTCTTCCACCACGATGATTTCTTCCAGACCCTCAGCAAAATGGCGCACGCCTTCGGCTTCCAGAGGCCAGACCATGCCCACTTTGTAAACACGCAGGCCCATCTGCTGCACCTGTTCTGCATCAATGCCGAGCATCTCCAGCGCCTGGCACACGTCCAGATAGGATTTGCCTGCGGTGATGATGCCGATTCGCGCATTAGGCGAGTCCATTACCACGCGGTCGATACGGTTGGCCCGGGCGTATGCCAATGCCGCATAAAGCTTATGTTCGAGCAGGCGTTGTTCCTGAGCCAACGGTGGGTCGGGCCAGCGGATGTTCAGGCCGCCTTCGGGGATCTGGAAGTCAGGAATGATCGATTCGACGCGGAACGGATCGATATCGACAATTGCTGCGCTCTCAACAGTATCGGCGACGGCCTTCAGCGCCACCCAGCAACCGGAGTAACGCGACATTGCCCAGCCATGAATACCGTAATCCAGGTATTCCTGCACACCAGAAGGCGCCAGCACCGGCATCATGACGGCTTTAAAGATATGCTCAGTCTGGTGCGGCAGTGACGAGGAGCGGGCGCCATGGTCGTCACCGGCGACGGCCAGTACACCACCAAATTTCGATGTGCCGGCGGCATTGGCATGGCGAAATACGTCTCCGGAGCGGTCAACGCCCGGGCCTTTGCCGTACCACATGCCGAACACACCGTCATAGGTTGCGCCTTCAAAGATGTTGACCTGCTGGGTCCCCCAGATGGAGGTGGCCGCAAGCTCTTCGTTGACGCCTGGCTGGAAGTGGGTGTGGCTCCCTTTTAGGTAATCCCGAGCACGCCACAGGTGCTGATCAAAGCCGCCGAGGGGCGAGCCCCTATAGCCGGAGATAAATCCTGCGGTATTCAGCCCAGCTGCCAGGTCGCGCTGGCGCTGCATGATCGGCAGGCGCACCAGCGCCTGAACGCCGGTCATCAGTTGATAGCCGCTTATCTGGGTATACTTGTCATCAAGCGAGATGGACGTTCCCATGGATGCTCATTACCTGTTTTATTCTGTTTTATGGCTACTGCTGTTCACGGTAGGGCGAGATTGCTGGAGTATATGAAGGGGTGCTGGTATCGTAAATTTATAAAAACTAGATACAGGTATCTGAAAAACAAATGTCAAACCATGATATCTCCATGCGCCAGCTGCGCTATTTCGTTGCCGCTGCGGAGACCGGTCAATTTTCTCAAGCAGCGAGCAAAGTGCATGTCTCGCAGTCCGCAATCACCACTGCCGTGATGCAGCTAGAAGAGCGCTTAGGTGTGAAGCTATTCGAGCGGATGCCTTACGGGGTCAGCCTGACGGCGGAGGGCAACAAGTTTCTCCAGCATGCAAGCCACATCCTCGACACATTGCAGGATGCGCTTAGTGAGCCGTTCTTTCTCAGCCATGCAATAAACGGGGTGGTAAGGGTAGGGGCGTCGTATACGGTGCTGGGCTATTTCCTGCCTAATTTGCTGGCGCGGTTCAAGCGCAGTTATCCCGATGTAGAAATCGATCTGATCGATATGGCCCGTGGGAGTATTGAAGCGGCAGTCAAATCGGGTGATTTGGACGTCGGCTTGATTGTGACCTCCAATGCCAGCGACCTCGGAGGCTTGGAGCACAGCGTGCTGATCAGGTCGCGCAGACAACTGTGGCTGTCGTCCAGCCATCCCTTGATGCAGTCGGCATCTATCACCTTGAAGGACATAGCCGGATACGCTTACATCATGCCCACGGTGGATGAAGGTGAGCCATCGGCGCTGCGCTATTGGCATAGCCAGAACCTGGAGCCGCAGGTGGCTTTTCGTACCTCTTCGATGGAATCGCTACGCGGGCTGGTGGCCCACGGTTTTGGCGTGACAATCTTGTCAGACATGCTCTATCGCGCCTGGTCGCTGGAAGGCAAAAGGATTGAAATCCGCCCGCTGACCGATGCTGTGCCGCCGATGGAGCTAGGCTTGATCTGGCGCGAAGGCGTCAGCCTGAACGAGGCTGCCAGTGCCTTTCAGCAGTTCCTCATTCATGCTTGCGGCTCCTGAGGAGCTGTTGATGGCCAGTCAGGCGCTGGCCGTATTCCGAAAATGCGGCTCAACCCTTAGCCGCATTTTCTCTGCGCTGCCTGATTGACTCGGCGAAGTCGCGCTTTAACGTGGGGAAATACGCTATCTGTCCGCCCATGCCGCCGGCAATATCGATAGACGCACCGCTGATGAAGTTCGCGTAGTCACTGGCAAGGAACATTGCCATGCCAGCCACGTCCTCGGGGCGGCCGTAGCGCCCAAGTGGTACTACCTTCATGACCATTTCATCAAATTCTTCGCGGGTTACGCCTGGCCCCATTTCCTTGAAGTGCCGATCCCACTGGCCGGTATCGATCCAGCCCATGTTCAACGAGTTGACTAGAATGTTGTCCTTAGGTAGCGACATGCCGAGCGATTTTGACAGGGCCACACAGGAGGCGCGGTTGATCACGGACGGGATACCCTCTGGGGTTGGGACTACCCCTGCAAGCGCGTTGATTTCAATAATCCTGCCCCAGCGCTGCTTTCGCATAAAAGGCACTACGGCCTGTACAAAGCGAAAGTGACCCATTTGCAGTATGTTGGCGTGCGCAAGGATGTCTTCAGGAGTGAGGGTGTCCAGATTCCCGCCCTTGCCCTGGCCCGCGTTATTCACCAGTACATCCACACCGCCCCAGGTTTCGGCCACCTCTGCAACGAATGCTTGTACTGCCGCAGTATCAGTCACATCTACAGATCGAGCGATGACTGCTGCCCCACTGCTTCCTAACGCCTTGCCGGTATCTGAAATTGCCTGGAGATCACGCGCACAGATAGCCACTTTTGCGCCGTCCTCGGCAAAGGCTTTGGCTATTGCCCGGCCAATACCTCGGGAGGCACCTGTAATGATTACGCGCTTACCCTTTAAATCAATATTCATACATTCTCCGTGATGATAAAAGGCGCACTTTTGGCCCGCCAGTTTTGCCCAGAGGTGCCTAAATAGGCGCGTCGTGGGCCAGAAATAGGTGCGTGACACGTCGAACACTAGAGAAAAATAGAAACACAAATTGAACAAAAGATAAATTTATGTTTAATTTATTGGGTGAGGTGATGATTTAAAGGGGTGATCGCCCGGTTTTTCGTCCTTTCCGGCAGATTCGATAATGGTTGCGCAAACTCAGTTTATGGTTTGCTGTGTTAATCTGAATGCAGAATGTAAATCTTGATATGGAATTATGTTATTTGTTCGGCTAGGATGGCTACACGCTGAACTGAGCGCGACAGGCTAAGCCCACCGGGGCTGTGGTTGAAAGGCGCTTGTGGCCTTGCAGCGATACGCGATTTTTCATTAGCCACTGAAAATAAAAACAAGGAACACAGATGAACACTAAAATCAAATTTGGTCATATCGGCTTGGCTCGCAGTGCGCTGGCTCTCGCAGTTATTGCGGCTACAGGTAGCGTTTCAGCCATGCAAATCGACATCGGTAACCCCGATATACGTCTGCGCTGGGACAATACCATTCGCTACAACCTGGGTATCCGTACGGACAGCCAGGACAGCGCAATCATGAATAATCCTAACTTTGACGAGTCAAACGGCAAGTTTGATAAGGGTGACATCGTCACCAATCGCATAGACATCCTGACTGAAATCGATCTGGCCTATAAATGGCATTACGGCGCCCGAGTCAGTGCTGCCGGCTGGTACGACGATGCCTATAGTGATCGCTCCGTTGAGAGCAATGTGCCAGGTTTTTCGACAAGCTATAACAATGACCGCTACAGCTCTGAGGTTGAGCGTTACGTGTACGGCCCCTCGGGAGAAATTCTAGACGCCTTTGTCTGGGCGAACTTTGATCTGGGTGACACCCCCGTCAACCTGAAAGTCGGCCAACACACGCAGTATTGGGGCGAGGGTCTGTTGTTTGGGGCGCACGCCATGTCCTACTCGCAGGCGCCGACCGACGCGGTGAAAGCCGTCACAAGTCCAGGTATCGAAACCAAGGAAGTGTTTCTGCCGATTGGTCAGGTATCGGCCAAGGCGCAGGTGACCGATAACTTGTCTATCTCTGGCCAGTATTTCTACGAATGGGATCACACCCGCTTTCCGTTTGGTGGTACTTACTTTGGTGCGGCAGACCCTTTCTTTGAAGGCCCAGACCGTCTGCCTGCGGCCCCAGGATTTAACCTTCAGAGGGCTGATTCCAAGTTTGGCCGTGATGACGCCAATTGGGGTGTCATGGCGCGTTACGATATTCGAAGCCTAGGTGCAACAGTGGGCATCTACCATCGGCAGTTTGACGACTACCAGGCATGGCTTTCCCCTCAGATTGACCTGGCCGCCGGTCAATACCGGTTGGTGTACCCACGTAACGTGAAGCTCACCGGTGTTAGCTATGCGGGCAACGTTGGTTCAGCGTCTATTGGTGCAGAGTTGTCTTATCGCCAGGATGGTGCTCTGAATGCTACGGGCATTAGCTCAGTCAATAACGAAGGTCCACGCGGCGACACATACCATGCTGTGGTTAACGCAGTTTACGGTGTACCCCGCAATTGGCTTGCGAACAATTCGGTGCTGGTAGCGGAGCTCGCGTTCAGTCATTTGGACAAGGTCACCAAAAACGAGCAGTTTTATAAAGGAGAGGGGAACGCAGCCTGTACCGATCTTCGCACGCCTGGCATTCCGGGTTCCGGCAGTAAAGAAGATGGTTGCTCGACGCGCAACTACGCAGCCGTCGCTGTGAACTATACCCCGCAATACTTGGCCATCTTGCCCTCCTGGGACCTGTCAATTCCTTTGACCGTCAACTATGGCTTGCATGGTAACGCCGCCACTGCTGGTGGTGGCTCAGAGGGCGCGCTTGCCTGGTCTGTGGGTGCGCTAATGACTTATCGTCAGCGTCATGACTTCACCCTGCGCTATGCCGATACGGCTGCTCAAGAGAAGAACACTCTTAATGCTAACGGCGCCGAGATGGTGAACGGCAACGGCCCAGTAGGTGGTACTGACCGGGGTTGGGTCTCGCTGACCTACAAGACCTCCTTTTAATAAACACAATATCGGAGCACGTTATGAAACTTCATTTTGCCTTAAGCATCGCCTTGACAGGGATTTCGGCGTATTCATTGGCCGCGGTGCCTGAGCAAGAGGCTGCCAAGCTTGGCGAGTCTCTTACGCGTATAGGGGCGATTCAAGCGGGCAATGAAGCCGGTACTATCCCCCCTTTTGAAGGGGGGCTTCGTGAAGCTCCTTCTGGTTTTAAGCCAGGCAGCGGCTACTGGACTGATCCCTTCAAGGATGAAGAGCCGCTGTTCCGCATTGACGCGAGTAACTATGAGCAGTATGCGGATCAGTTGAGTGCAGGACAGATTGAATTGCTCAAACGCAATCCAGATACCTATTACATGGATATCTATCCGACCCACCGCACTGCAGCTCATCCGGAAGATATTCTCGACGCCACGGTGCGCAACGCTACAACTTGCAATACGCTCAAAAACGGTCTTGCTCTGGATCCGGCGTGCCGGGGTGGTATTCCTTTCCCGCTTCCGCAGACGGGTCACGAAGTCATGTGGAATCAGCAAACACGCTATAACGATGGCAAGTACGGTACCACCACGCGTTCCTCCAATAGCTGGATTGTGGCCTCAAATGGGAACGTGACCAAGGCTTCCGAGCAGTCTACTTTCGTCGAGCGTCCTTTTTATCAGACCCACGTTGAAGGTCGTGATCCACAAATGTATTCGCGGGTCTATTCGGTTACCAAAGCCCCAGCCCGCCGGGCGGGTGAGATGACGGGCTATATGGATTTTCTTGATCCCACGCAGCAACCGCGTCGTGCCTGGAGTTACACGCCAGGTCAACGTCGGGTCAAACTGGCTCCAGAGTTTGCCTATGATACCCCGGTAGCCAGCATGGGCGGGCTGGAATTGTTCGATGAACTCTTCATGTTCTCGGGTATGCAGGATCGTTTCGATTTCAACTTGGTAGGCAAAAAGGAGATGTATATTCCTTACAACAACTACGAGTTGTATTTTGACTGCGATGCTGACACCCAATTGATGGCATCCCACGTCAATCCCGAATGCGAACGCTGGGAGCTGCACCGTGTATGGGAAGTGGAAGCGACACTCAAGGAAGGCAACCGTCACGTCTATAGCAAGCGGACTTACTACCTGGACGAAGACACTTATGGTGCCGGTCTGTATGACGCCTGGGATCAAAGTGGTCAGCTCTATCGTTCAATGATGCTGGGTGGCGTACAGCTGTATGACCACGACATCCCTTACATCGTCAAACACTCGATCTATGACTTCAACAAGGGCATGTACGGTTTGATCAATGACGCGCTCAATGGTGGCTATCAAGTCCTTGAGGAGCCTCGTTCTGATCGTGAGCTCAACCCTGAAGCCATCGTTGGTCGAGAGAGCGTTCGCTAACTGCAATCTGATCAAGGCAGCGCTATTTGTCCACAATGGACAATGCGTTGCCGATCTTACCGGTTGACCAGATATGTCTTGGTAGACAAGGTGATTCTGGGATTACTGAGGATAAAAATAATGAAAGCATCCCACCTGTTCAGTCGCTCTGGTTTTAAATATTCTTCCCCCGTCCTGGCTGTTCTCGCAGGAGCTTGCTGCCTCGGGTTGGCGCTTCAGATTTTACCTGTAGCGGCGTCCGAGCAAGGGGCGCAGGCGTCGTCAAGCTTTCATGATCCTTTGCAGCAACCGGCATTGAATCAGTTCGCAGCCGCGTCTGAGCCATCGCTGGCAGTTACTCGCGCTGGCGAAAACCTTGTCATCGTAGGCTTGCGCGGTTTGATCATGATCTCGAATGATGATGGCGAAACCTGGACTCAGTCCCCAAGTCCTGTGGCGGTCGATCTGGTGCAGGTGTATTTCCAGAACGAGCTTAATGGCTGGGCCGTCGGGCATGATTCCGTTCTGCTGAGTACCACCGATGGTGGGCGTTCATGGGAAGTGCAGCTGGATGGGCGCAGTCTCGTTACGTTGCTCAAGGAACATTATACAAACTCTTCTGATCTTGATGAGTTTGAAGCGGAAAGCATGCTTCGGGAGGTCGATCTAGCTACCAGCACTTCCTCTGATCCTGACGTTATGGCAACGCCTTTTCTCGACGTATTTGTAGACGAAAAAGGTGAGGGATATGTGCTGGGCGCCTTTGGCATGCTGTTGCGCACTACTGACAACGGCGCTAACTGGGAGCCGTGGACGGAACATACCGATAACGACCGGCGTATGCACCTGTACAGCATCGATATGCAGGGCGATGAGGTATATCTCAGCGGCGAGCAGGGTTTGCTGATGCGCCTTGACCGCGAAGCGCAACGTTTCGTCCAGATCGAAACGCCCTATACCGGCACTTTTTTTGGTGTGCGTGTCAGCGATGGTGTGTTGATTGCCTATGGTTTGAGAGGCAACCTTTATGCCAGTCGCAATAGAGGTGACAGCTGGCAGCAAGTGAGCACTCAGCAGCAAACCACGCTGGTTGATGCGGTGAGCGAAGGTGCTGGGCATATCCTGTTGGTGAGTGAGCGGGGCGAACTAATTAGGCTCAACACCGCGACGCTGGAAACCGATCTGATTGCAGTGCCCTATTCCGGGCAGGTTTATTCGTCAGCCAGGCCGGAGGAGTCCGGCGCACTTATAGTTGCGCAGTTTTCTGGCCCCAGAAAGATAGATATCAGTCAGTTTCAATAACCTTTATATCGCACTTTTGTTCGCCTCGTCGGAGGGCTGAGTAATGGTTGCTGAATATGGGAAAAGCAAAAATCAGGAAGCGAACCGCAAAACCAATATGGCTCATGGCGGGAGGCATGCACCCTGCCGATACTTGTTAATTGTAAGCATATTAGTGCCGGTGTTAGTGCTTCTGTTAAATGTCGCTATGCACTTTGAGAACGGAGCTATGGGGCTAAACACTGGCCATAGTGGAGTGTCCGCTAGTTTAAACGATGTAATGTCCGGGCTGCACTGGCGCTAATTTACCGCCCTGCAGCTTGATATGTGGAGAGAGAGATGGTCGACCTAAAAAACAATACCGGGATGCCAGTCGTACCTGACGTCAATGATTTTGATAAGCGTTCCGGGGGGCTGTTTGAGCGGATTATATTTCGTCATCGGGTTCTCGTGCTAATAGCGTGTTTTCTCGTCACTGTCGTACTCGGATTCTTCGCTACAAAATTGGACGTCAACGCCAGTTTTGAGCGGATGATCCCGGTCAACAATCCTTACATCCAAAACTACCTTGAGAATAAGAGCGAACTGCCTGGTCTAGGCAATAATATTCGAGTTGTGGTCGCCAACAAGCAGGGCAATATTTACGATCCTGAGTACTTGCAAGTACTGCAGGAAGTGAATGACACGCTGTACTTGATTCCGGGCATTGACAGGTCCTGGATGCGGTCATTGTGGATGCCGATTGTACGGTGGCGGGAAGTCACTGAAGCTGGAATAAGCGGTGGGGCGGTAATGCCTTCCGACTATGACGGTAGCGAGGCCAGCATTACCGCACTACGTCGAAACGTCACTCGCGCTGGCCTAACAGGCAGCCTAGTAGCTAATGACACCGCATCAAGCATGATTGTTGCTCCCTTATTGGAGACCCATCCGCAAACCGGGGAGCCGCTTGATTATAAAGAGTTTTCCGATCAGCTTGAGGAGAAGATCAGAATCTTCGAAAGTGATCAGATTGATATTCACATTGTCGGTTTCAGCAAGCTGGTTGGCGATCTGATAGACGGGCTGCAGGTAGTGATGCTGTTCTTCGCTATTTCCGTGGCGATTGCTGCGCTATTTGTGTATCTCTACACGCATTGCGTACGCAGCACGCTGTTGCTGGTAGGTATTGCAATCATCGGGGTTGTTTGGTTGTTGGGCTTGATGCAGATTCTGGGTTATGACCTGGACCCTTACTCCATCCTCGTGCCTTTTCTGATCTTTGCCATAGGCCTGTCCCATGGCACGCAAAAGATGAATGGCATTCTCCAAGACATTGGACGCGGTACTCATAAGTATGTAGCCGCACGCTATACCTTCAGACGGCTGTTCTTAACCGGCTTAACGGCGTTGCTAACCAACGTGGTCGGCTTTGCAGTCCTGGCGATCATCGATATCCCCGTTATTCGTGACTTGGCGTTGACCACCAGTGTCGGCGTGACAGTGTTGATTTTCACCAAGTTGATTCTGATTCCAGTGGCGTTGTCCTATATCGGCGTAAGCAAGAAAGCGGCGAGATTGGCAATCGAGAAAGATGCAGCCGAGCAGCAGAACAAAAGCTGGCAGGGCAAAATCTGGAAGAGTCTGGATCTGTTTACCCAGCGCAAATGGGCCACGATTGCCATCGCTGTCTCGGTTCTGCTTACCGGCGTCAGCGCAGTGGTAATGATGGACCTCAAAATTGGCGATCTTGACCCCGGCGCGCCCGAATTGCGTGCCGATTCGAGATACAATCGCGATAACGCCTTCATATCTTCCCACTACGGCCTTTCTAGTGATCAGTTTGCGGTCATTATGAAAACCGAAGTCGATGGTTGCCGCTTCTATGGCCCGTTGCAGACTATGGACAAGCTGGCATGGCGTCTGCGTCAAACCGAAGGCGTGCAAATTACCAGCTCTCTGGCAGATTCAGTAAGATTCGTGACGTCGGGAATGGCTGAAGGCAGCGGCAAGTGGCTGACCATCAGTCGTGATCAGGCTATTACCAATGCGTCCGTGGACGCCGCGATGATCTCCTCGCCTGGCATTACCAACCAGAACTGCTCTGTCACCCCGCTGATCGCTTATCTCACCGACCACAAGGCGGAAACCCTCACGCGGGTAATGAACGTGGTGGAGGATTTCAATGAGGAACACGGAACCGGGCCCGACGACGAACAACCGGTGCAGTTCCTTTTGGCCGCAGGTAACGCCGGCATTGAAGCGGCGACCAATATTGAGGTGCGCAAGGGCATCATCATCATGTACTTCGCGGTCTACGGCGCGACTGCGCTGTTATGCCTGATCACCTTCCGCAGTATTCGCGCCACGCTGGTTGCGCTTATCCCGCTAATCATGACCACCATTATTGCCAAAGCGCTGATGGTCTGGCTGGGCATCGGGTTGAAGGTTGCCACGTTGCCAGTCATGGCTGTCGGTGTTGGAGTCGGGGTGGATTACGCGCTCTATCTGCTTAGCGTGCAACTGGCCGTTCAGGCCCGTGGCGAGTCCTTGGCAGTGGCCTATCGCCGCTCGCTTGATTTCACTGGTCGGGTAGTGGCACTGATTGGTTTGACCATGGCGGCAGGCGTTATTACCTGGGCATGGTCGCCGATCAAGTTTCAGGCCGACATGGGAATTCTGCTGACCTTCATGTTTCTCTGGAACATGTTGGGCGCGCTGATCTTGATTCCTGCACTGTCACATTTTCTGCTCAGAGACGTTGGCGCAGGAAACAACAGTGGAGCGGTCTCTTCACCCGCTGAGGCTCCAGCACCTGTTGCATCACCGCCTGTTCAAACTAAAAGGCAGGCGATGGTCGACACCCAATGAAGCGCTGCCTCAGGTAGTGCTTGCCAGACACCCGATTTTTTCGCTCCCCTGTAAGAAATGGAGATAAAGATGTTCGAATTGTTGATGAGCGCCGACATGATGGTGCCAGACCCGGATGGTATGACCGAATTGCTGGTGGACAAGCTGGGCATCCACAAGCACGAGCGCTGGCGCCAGGCTTTTGATGACCATCCCTATATCGCCCATTTCCTGCGGGTACATAAATCATTAGCGGTGTCGCCGACCCGAGTCGAGCCGCAGTGGCATCTGGATCGCCCCAACCCCGGCGATCCGATGTTCCATGATTTTCTAGAAAGCTTGAAGGAGTACCAGGGTCGCCACCGTCCGATGCTGACTCATTCCATCGTACTGGCGCTGCACGGGGACAAGTTCGATGCTCTGGTCGCAAAGCTGATGCGTCGGCGGCTTCCATTCCGGATGGCGCAACGTACTCCAGACATGCCTTTCGACCGTCTGTGGTTGGGTGCGTCGCCAGAAAAGCCAGTTTATGATCCCATCGTGGATGGCGGATTGTGTATTGAGGTCATGCCCATGGAACCGCTGCAAATGCCGGCCGATACGTTCTCGGTACCTGCGCCCCAGCCGCGCGATTCCAAGCCAGGTGATATGGTGCGGGTTTCTGCGCGTGGCTATCTGGTGCGCGACCTGAACGAGACACTTCGACGATGCTCGGCCAATCTTGACTGGGAGCCCTCAGGCCCGGTTGAGCTGATCGAGGGCGAAGGCTATCGCCGTGCGCGCATGGGCTTTAGCCTGACCAATAGCGCCACGCTGGACATCATCGAAGCGACCCGCTGGAACAGTGAAGCGGGTCTGTATCTCAACAGCTGGGGTCCTGGCCCTTATTACATCCGCATTGCAGTAAATGATTTGGCTGCGAAGGCTGAAGACCTGCGGGCGCGGGGTACGGCCTTCAACTGGATCGAGTCCAGCGATGCGGTGGGCGGCAAGGCGCTGATCAGGATCGATCCGTCTGAGCTCAGAGGTCAGTTGTTCGAGTTCGAGGAGTGCTGATATGAGCACGGAGCAAGGTATGCCTGAAGTAATCAACGACGCAGTGCAGATGCACTGTGACGGGGCCGTGGGATGGGTAGTCCTCACCCGTCCAGACCAAATCAACGCCATCAACGATGCCATCCGCGTCGGCGTTCCCGCGGCCCTCAAGCGTCTGGAGAGCAACGATAGAGTTCACGTTATAGTGATTCGTGGTGAGGGCGAACGCGGGTTTTGCGCCGGTGCAGACATTAAGGAAAAACGCGGGCCCGAGACCTCCATCCAGGTGCGCAAACGGATGGAAGGCGCCCGCTGGATCGAAGCCATTGATGCGGTCAGCAAACCGGTCATTGTCGCTATTCACGGGTACTGCATGGGTGGCGGTCTGGAGCTGGCGCTAGCTTGTGATATCCGCTTTGCTTCGCCCAATGCGGTGTTGGCATTGCCGGAAACCGGTCTGGGACTGATTCCTGGCGGAGGCGGTACGCAGCGCTTGTGCCGAGTGGTAGCGCCAGGTCATGCGCTTGACTTGCTGCTTACTGGTGAACGCCTGGACGCCGAAAGGGCGCGCCAGATCGGCCTGGTATCGCGGGTCGCGAAAAGCGCCGATACCTTGCTGGATGAAGTGTCAGCGCTGGCGTTGCAGATTGCCGGTAAATCACCAATGGCTTCGGTATATGCAAAACGAGCCGCGCGGACCGCCTCGGAAGTCGACCTGAAAAAGGGTCTGGATCTGGAACTGGACCTGTTTTCGTTGCTGGCCACCACCAAGGATGCCAAGGAGGCTGCTCTAGCCTTTGCCGAGCGTCGCGCGCCGCAGTTCACCGGTGAGTGAAGTGGGGCATCTCGTATCAACTTTAGAGAAGCATAAAATGACGACAGACAAGCTTAAGGATCGTGTAGCCATTATAACTGGCGCTGGTGGCGGCCTGGGTGCGGAGTGCGCACGGGTATTAGCTTCGCATGGCGCTGCCATTGCAATCGTCGATATCAATCAGGATGCGGCAGCCAGTGTGGCGGCAGAGATTGAATCGGCTGGTGGTAAAGCCATGGCGATACGCACTGATGTATCCAGCGAAGATGAGGTCAAGGCGATGGTCGAGCAGGTGATGAACCGGTTCGGCCGTATCGACGTGCTGCATAATAATGCTGCGGTGCTGGATGTGAATCAGCGCCAAAAAGATCGTGATATCTGTAACCTGGACATGGATGCCTTTGATCGTGCCATTGCGGTGAACCTGCGCGGCGCTGTATTGTGCTCAAAGTATGTCATTCCGGTGATGCTGAAGCAGGGCAAAGGCTCGGTGATTTTTGCCACCTCCGGACTGGGTGCCCAGGGTGATCTGTCCCTGACCGGCTATGCGACAACCAAAGCGGCACTGAACATGCTGCCCAAACTGGTAGCCGCGCAATACGGCAAACTGGGGGTGCGCGGCAATGCGGTGCAGATTGGGCTGGCGCCTGCGGAAAATGCTCACAGTTCAATGCCGCCAGAGCTGTTGAATATCTTACGTGATAATCACCTGACGCCTGAGTTGGGCACTCCACGGCAAATTGCTGACGTGGTGGCCTTTCTCGCTTGCGATGAGTCATCCTTCGTAACGGGCACCACTCTGGTGGCGGACGGCGGTTTTGGCAGTCACACGCCATCGCTGGTAGCGATGCGTGCGTTTTTCGAGCAGTCAGGTCGCGGCAGCATGTAAAAGCAGTTGGATAGGACCGGAGGTGCCGCCAGCCCGGGAGTTTTAGGCCCGGGCTATTTTCTGATGCTGTTGAGAATGAAGTTGGCCGAATGTTCACGCCAGATGCGCATGCCTTCTTTGGAGGTAGTGTCAAAGCCGACGAGAACAGACATGGTGTAATGGTTGGTAAATCCGCCAGACATTAGCAGTGCCGAGCTGGCCAGGAACAAACGAGCGTCTATATCCGCTTTGAAAACGCCGGCTTTGATACCGCGTTGGAGCACTGACGAGAATTTAATGGCTAACGCCGGGGATTGACTGGCAAAGCTGTTGGGCCTGGTGTCTGCTGCCTCGTGATAGCGAAGGCCCTCCAGGGCCAGCGCGCCCAGTAGCGGATCTTCCATATATTGATCAAAGCAGCAATTGAGCAGTGTTCGCAATGCTTGTTCCGGCGGCAGATGATCTATTTCCAACGCGATCAGCTCTTGCATTATCTGTTGCGAGGCGTCATCCAGAACGGTTGAAAATAGCACTTCCTTAGAACCGTAGTAGTGATAAACCAGTTGCTTTGTCACGCCGGCTTCTCGCGCAATATCTTCTACTCGTGCGCCGGCCAGACCTTTCTGGGCAAAGATTTGTCTGGCGGCAGCAAGCAGACGGTTCATGGTATCGCGCTTGTTCGGCTCTGCACGGTTTGACGGGTTATTCATATTATTCCGTCTCTGGATTGGGTGGAAATATATACAGGGCGTCGGTAACTTCGGTCGGTGCCTTCAATAGCTTCAGCATATAGCCACAGCATAAAGTATTCCGACAGCGCTGTAATAAATCTGTGGCGTGGGCAAGCAGGCAATCGGAGTAGATATGGATCTGAATATTACCGCTCGTAAGGCGATTGTCTGCGCATCTTCTCGCGGCCTTGGCAGAGCCTGCGCAATGGCACTTGCCGCAGAAGGATGTAAGGTATTTATCAATGGCCGTGACCCTGCCAGCTTAAACCAGGCGGCCGTGGCAATACGTGACAGCACCGGCGTTGAGGTAGTGCAAGTAGTCGCCGACCTCAATAGCGGCGCAGGACGAGCCGCGCTGCTTGCGGCTTGTCCCGCGCCGGACATTCTGATCACCAATAACGGAGGGCCTGCGCCAGGACGCTACCAGGACTGGGATCTCGGTACCTGGCAGCAGGCTCTGGAAGCCAATATGCTCAGCGCCATTCTGCTGATTCAGGCCGTGGTGGGTGGGATGCGCGGTCGACAATTTGGTCGGATCGTCAACATCACCTCGGCAATGGTCAAGTCGCCGCGCTTGCCGATGGGCCTCTCAACCGCGGCCAGAGCCGGCCTTACGGCGTTTTCCAAGGCGCTTTCGCTAGAGGTGGTGCGCGATAACGTCACCATCAACAATGTTCTACCCGAACGTATCGCTACGGACCGGCTTACCTACATGACAGGCCAACTGGCCAAGCACAAGAATATAAGCCTGGAGCAGGCTCAAGCGGAGATGTTGGCACCGGTGCCAGCGGGGCGTTTCGGCACTCCCGAGGAATTCGCCGCCGCCTGCCTTTTCCTCTGCTCCAGTCAATCGGGATATATCACCGGGCAGAATCTGCAGCTGGACGGTGGCGCCTACAGCGGCCTTATTTGAGCTCAAGCCTTGCTTCTGGTCTTCCAGTCGGCCGGGGCGTGTTCTTCGGCGGCAAAATCAAGTTCAACATCCACCTCATTGGGGTCTTTGAAGAAAACCTGCCAGGTTCGAACATCACCCGGGGCGCGGATAATCCGATAGTCAATGGCGTGCTGATCTAGCTGGTCCAGCGTTTCCTCCAAGCCCTGCGCAAAGAACGCCATATGGTCGAGCACACCACGGCGAGGGTTGGGCATATGATCGACGGCAATCACGTGAAGCACCGGATGGCCTTCTGCATAAAGCCACAGTCCCGGCACTGGAAAGGGCGGTCTTGGTCCGCATTCAAGCCCCAACAGGTTTTCATAGAAGTGTTGCGTCTGCTCGAGCTGGTCGGTAACGATAGTGAAGTGGTCCATTCTAAGAATCATGCTGTGCCTGTCGTAATCAGAAAGGGGTTTAGCGGGCTGCCTCGAGGGTGGTTTAAACCGCCGGAAAAAGCATGGCTGGCCTTGGCCGCATTGTGAGTTCACGAGCTGCTTGGTGTGATGGGAAGTTTGAGTTCGTTCGTTGCAAAGGGCAAGTATTCCAGTGCTCCGACGAAGCCCTTATAAGGCAAATTGAATATTGGTTTTTCCAATACCTGACATCATTATTTATGGGTTGTTTAATGAGGCTGATTGGTTAGTCTGAAAGTTGAATAAAGCGGTTCCCAATAAAAATAATCGCTGAGAGTAAATCCATGTATTCAATAAATTATGATGAATACGATCCGGCGGCTGCCGGGGAGTTTCTGACAGAGTCTCGACTGGTGGATGCCGGTTTTGATATTCATATCCAGCATGCTCATTGGTCGAACTCTGGCACCGCCGTGATTCAGGCAAAGGAAAGTTGCCTGCTGCGTTTGGTCCTGCCGACACCCGCCAGACGCTGGTCGCCTTTCTCGGATAACAAGGGTCGCTTTCCCGCACTCAATTGTGACTTCCAATCGCTTGGGCAAGTGCTGTTTTTGCCACGCGATACAGAGTTTCAGTTTCGTCACGGGGTGTCGGAATACAAGGCCATGATCTGTCTGTTCGACCCAAGTATCATGGGGCCGCTGGCCGGCATCCAATGGCAATGGGACGGCTGCTTGAGCGACAGCATGCTGAATCTGGAAAATCCCTTTCTGCAAATGTCGCTGCAGCGTCTGGCGCAAGAGGTTGCCGCCCCTGGTTTTGCCAGTGAGCTGCATACCGAGTGCCTGTTGACCAGCATCGCACTTGATTTGCATCGGCAGTTTTTGAGTTCGCAGGTCGGCACCGATTCAGGAAAGCTGAGCTCGCAACAGCTGAAAACCTTGCGTGAACTGGTCGAGTCGGTACCCGAGCAAAGCAATTCCCTAAAACAGCTTGCGGATGTACTGGATATGCCCGCCAGGCGCCTGTCAGAGCAGTTCAAAAGCACCACTGGCCTGACGCTACGCCAGTATGTAGCGCAGGCCCGCATCCGCCGGGCAAAGTCGCTATTGCTGGATCGCAGCATGTTGATCAAGCAAATCTCCTACCATACCGGGTTCCTCAGCCCGGCCTCCTTTACGGCAGCTTTCCGTAAAGAGGTCGGTATGACGCCTGAAGCATTCCGCCAGGTGCACCAATAAACTGCTGCTTAAAAAGCAGGCGCGGCGTCGGTGTCTGTCTGCCGAAAAACAGGGTAGCTTCCGAGCAACAGCAGCATCAATGGGCCGACAACAAAGCAAACCGTGCTGAAGATGAGCAGGCCTGAATAGTCGCCCGTCATGCTGTAAAGCGCGCCGAACAGCAGCGGTGCGGCGGCGGCCCCTGCGGTAATCAATCCTAGATGGATGCCGAATAGGCGACCGTAATCGCGCATGCCGAAATACTTGGCTATAAGAAAGGCGGCGATATCAAACTCCGCTCCGGCGCCAATACCCACTAGCATCGTCGCCAGAACATAAAGCGCCGTATTGCCGCTGCTTAGCGCGAAAATAAGACAGGCAACAGCGGGCATGAGTAGCGCTATAGAAGCTACGCCTGGCGCCCACAGGCGGTCAATCAGATAGCCTACGACCAGGCGTCCGAAGATCAGCGAGATACCAAAGGCGCTAAAGATCTGCCCGGCCTCGACGGCGCTAAGACCACGGTCCTGAAGCAGCGGGATAATATTGGTCACCAGTCCGACTACGCAGGCCACTACCAGAGTCATAGACAGATTGCACAACCAAAAACGCCAGGATCTTAGTGCCTCTGCTAACAACATGCCGCCTGCGGCGTTCTGGGATATGGGCTGCTTAGCGGTTACCGTGCCACTTTCAACTCTAATCGGCAGCAACCACAGTAAGGTCAATGGCAGTGCAATCAGCACCGGCAGCAGCGACAGCGCGATGAATCCGGCTTGCCAGTTCCAGGTTGAAACCGACCAGGTAATCAGCAGCGGTAATCCGGCTGCGGCGAGCCCTGAGCCGCTGAGAATGATGGCCAGCGCCAGCCCGCGATTTTCCACAAACCAGAGATTCACCAGGTGGGACCAGGTAATCTGCAAGGTGCCTAAACCCGCTAGCGGGACCAGGAAATACCCCAGATACAGGCTCCATATCGTGGTTTTTACCTGGGTGAGTAACACCAGGCTGATTGACAGCGCGATCAATGAAAGGATGGTGACAATACGTAGGCCAAACTTCAGGTTGAGCCAGCCCGCCAACTGAGCGGCGACTATGGTGCCGAGCGACAGAGCAGTGATGGCGGCCTGTAATTCACTTCTGCCCCAGCCCAGTGCCTGCTCTAGCGGGATCATCATTGAGCTGAAGCTGTATAGCAACAGCGAGCTGGAGCTGGTCGCGACGCCTACCACGGCAAGAATGAGGATCTTCCAGCCGATCTTGAATTCTCTGCTATCGAACTGTTTCATGGTCTATGCCCGTTCAGGATAATGTCAGATGAGGCGGTACTGCGTCAGTCGTTGCCAATAAACTGAGCAGCCTCGGTACTTTTGGTTATCACGTGATCTCGTCTCAGGCTGCCGGGTGACCCTTCGCCGGCCGGAACCGCAAGATCTTCAGGATGAATGAGCGTCGGCCCGTTCCGCAGTTGCTGCAGAGCCAGGCAGGCGATGTCGTCCGCCTGCGGCAATGGCATGGTCATGGCATTGGGAATATTCAATCGCTGCATGGTCTCGCGCATCGTTGGCGTATCCACGGTGCTGATCAGTAGATTGAGCACATCAACGCCCTGGTCCTTCCACTCAGCCCACAGCGATTCACCCAGATTCAGCGAAAAGCCCTTGGTTGCGGAATACATCCCCAGCTTGCGCACACCACCGAGAGCGGCATGTGAACCCACTAGCAGCAACCCGCCGCGGCCCCGCTCTATCATCCGGCCGCCAAATGCGTGGCTGATGTCCATGACTGTCTGCGTGTTCATCCTGAGCAGCGTCATCCACTGCTCGGCATCGGTGTTGAGAAACTGGCTGATAAAGGGGTCACCGCCGGCGTTGTATATCACCAGGCCGACCTGACGGTTGCCGGTGGCTTCCAGCAGCCTCGCGGTGGCATCCGTTGCCGACAGGTCCTGTTTCACGCATAGCGCCTGAACGCCGTGTTGCGCTTCAAGCTCGGCTTTCAGTGACTCAAGCGCTGTCTCGTTTCGGGCAACCAGAATGCAATTCATACCCTGCGCTGCGAGCTGGCGCGCGAAGGCTGCACCGATGCCATGGGATGCCCCCGCGATAAGCGCCCAGTTACCATATCGCAGTTGAAATGAGGGCTTATCATCCAGTCGGTTGATCCGCCTTTCCGGAATATCCGCTCCGGTACGCTCTTTGTGCAGGCTCATAGCGGAGGAAGATCAATGTGACTGGCTGAGGCGCCAATAGCCGTGCTGCCGAACACCTGAACGCGTCGTTCAATCTGCGAAGCAAAAAGTGTTAACAGGGGTAGGTCATGCTCGGCCCCTGCTGTGGTAACGAAGCTCTCCAGTGCAGCCTCCATTTTCTGATGATCTTCAAAGCTCTGGCCGAGCAGTGCTTGGGCTTCACGCATATCCTGGGCCTGCAGCTCCAGCATCATGGCGTCGGCCTTGCCTAGATATTCGACGATCTTGCGCACGGCGTTCAGCTTGGTGCTCTGGAATGGATCAGTCACTTCGACCTGTTCAACGGCATCGCGGAGCATGCTCAGCAGTTCGGCGTTGGGTCCGGTTGGTTTGATCGGGCTTGCTGGCGTCTCGATTGCCACGCCCATTGATTCCGCCAGGGCATGGACCACTACGCGGCGCAGGGCAATGTCGAATTCAATATAGGTATCGTGGGGGTCTCCCGGTTTTGGCGTCGCGACCGTCGAGGAGAACTGCATGGTGCTGACGGTGGAGAACAATGTGGTATGAAAGCGCACCACGTCGGGTTCGGGCGGTTCGCTGCTGACCTGCTGATAATATTCGTAGAGTTCCCTGAAAGGCGCTCCGAGCGGTTCGTAGTTGTCCCGCATGCGCGCTGATGCCAGATCGGCCAAGGGATCGCCGATCATCGCGAACTCGAAATCATAGAGGGTGGTCAGCTTGCCGTTCTCGAACAGATACTGCCCCGAGTCGTACTGCACCAGGCTCGGTTTGCTGCGATGCTGCGGGACGTTGCGGCGCAGCCAGTTGAGGGCAAATTCCAGCAGCGGCTGCGGTCGGGTTTTATTGCGCGCGTAAAGCGGGTAATAGGCATCAAGCCCTGCTAGCGAAATGGCTTCGGCGCCCTCGGGCTGCGCGATGCCCTTGGCCACAAAGTCGTCCAGTGGCAGCTGGTGCATGGCGACCATGGCGTCTATGTATTGTTTGGCCAGGCTCAGACGCTCAGCGTCGTCGCTGGCGGCGGAAATGTCTCGGGTGCCGGGTACAGCTTGCATGACGATGGCTAGCGGGTCCTCGCAGAAGCCATAGATATGCGGCACTGGAACGCCCTGCTGACCGAGCAGCGTGAGAATATCCGCTTCCCGGCGCAGATCATCCGGAAACGGGCTGACATCGCCGCCGCGGTCGCCACGGATGTGTAATTTGAGTATTTCATTGCCCCGCTGCAGTTCCATGTTCCAGGCAGGGCGCCAGCGCGGTAGCCGGTCCGTGCGTGTCACCGTGCCGCCGAGTAACGTTTCGATGAAATCCCGTATTTTCTGCTCCATCAACTGGTCGCTACCGGCATTGTCTAAGGCCATGTTCATTGTTACTCCAGGAATAAGCTTCTTCGGCCCGACAGCGCCAGGCCGTGTAAATAAAGTGTGTTCAGGTCTTTGGGGTAGCCAATTCCGGTCCGCCAACCTGATCCAGGGATACCCCCTTCTTTTTCGCCAGATCAGCGGTGTCAAGGTATTCGCGCCATGCCGTGATTTTGCCTTCAGCATTTAGCTCGTAAACCGCGACCATGGAGTGCGGCATCGGTTTGCCGCTGGAGATGGCGTAGTCATCGCGTTCGGTCATGACGATGCTGTCCGAGGACACGATGTTGCGGATAACGCAGTGGTTGTGGGTGACGTAACTCATTTGCCGCTGGATCTCGTCGCGTAACGCAGCGCGGCCGCGAATCACTGGCCCGCCGGGCACCCAGAGCTGCCAGACTGCGTCCTCGCTCATCATGTTCAGGATGGTATCCAGCTGCGGGCGCGACGTAGCTGTCCCGTCACCCCATGCCGCGCAGAATTCCCTGATGATCTGTTCTTGTCGTAAGCCCATTGCAAAAATCTCCTCGGAGTAGGTTAAGGGACTGCGCTCAGAGGTAGGCGCGGACCACCGGGACCATGGGCGTGCCACAACTCATGCCACCGTCGACACGCATCAGGGCGCCGTTCACATAGCGAGCCTCGTCGGAGGCGAGGAACAGCGCCATATTGGCGATATCTTCCGGCTCACCCAGCTGTGGCACGTTCTGCAAGTCGAGGAAGGCGCGGGTCATCTCTTCATTGGCCCAGCCTTCAAGTGCAGCGGTACGGATAACGCCGGGAAGGATCGCGTTGCAGCGAATGCCCTGCTTGCCGAAGGTGGCGGCGATGGTTTGCACATACCAGTTGAGTGCCGCTTTGGACGCGCCGTAACTGAATTGGGCGACTTCCCCGGCAATCGAACTGGTGGACGAGGTGAAGATGATCGAGCCGCACGCTTGTTCGAGCATGTGAGGCAGGGCGTGCTTGCAGGCGAGCACGCCACCCAGCACGTTGACGCGCATGTTGGCGTGGAACAGCTCCTCATTGAAGTTGATGAAGTCCACATCCCGCGCTGTTTCGGGATTCTTGTTGACAGCGTTGTTGAAGAGGATGTCGATGCGGCCGTAGGTCTCGATGGTGGTGGCTATCATCTGCTTCAGGTCGGCCTCCTGGCCGACATCGACCTTGAGCGCCGTCGCTTCGTTACCCGCCGCGGTGATGCTGTGCACGACGCGCTCCGCGGCGTCGGCGTACAAATCAGTCACCACAACCTTGGCGCCTTGGGCGGCAAATGTGATGGCGCTGGCGCGGCCAATACCGCTTCCGGCGCCGGTGATCACGGCTACTTTTCCTGCAAGTCTGTTCATGGAAAGCTCCAGTCTGGAATCAGAAACGTGTTAACGGCTCTGGCCTGCGGCGATGGTTTGTGGATTGGCTTCACGCTCCATAATCGGCGCCTCGCGGTAGCGTGTAGGGCCGTTGCCGAACATGCCGTACTGGCTGCGAGTGAAGTCATACAGCGAATAGGAGTCCTGCTGCGGATTATTCGGTATGCCATAGGCCTGAATGTTGTATTGGGCGCCCGAGCGGAACATCTCGCCGCTGTCATCCCAGGCGTCGTACAAGGCCGCGCCGAAGGTATCTTCGTCAATGTAGTAACGGCGGGATTTCTGCGCGTGCCGCACACCTTCCTTGCGCTCAGCTGAAACAACCCAGGCGCGGTGCAGCTCCCAGCGCTCGCAAGCCGGGTTGATGTGATTTTCCATCAGCTTGGTGTCCATGTCGCAACCCCACTTCAACTCGTAGTTGCTGTAGGGCAGGAACATTTCCCTCTTGCCTTCCAGCGTCCAGCTGAAGCGATCCATTTTGCCGGAGAACAGAAAGATCTCGTCGTAGAAGGACACACTGCCGAACGCGGCATTGGGCGTGTCGTAGGAAAACTCTGGTGCTTTGCGGATGCGTCGCTGCCCAGTCGAATAGCTCCAGGCATAGCGATCATTTTCCACTGGATCAAGGTGATCCCAATAACCGGAGGCGGTGCCCGCGGTGCGAGCCGGGGCAACGATGCGTGACCAGATCCGACTGGCAATTTTCGGGTCACGTCCTTCCACATGCAGTTGATAGAAGGGTTTTTCACCGGTAGAACGATTGGTGTTGGTCAAGGTCACGCGACCCTGATTGACCACATAGGCGCTATGATTCCAGTCCCAACCGTTGATGCCTTGATAGTTAAGTAGATAATTCCACATGGCCTGCTCGCCGCTCTGCGGAATCGGAAAGGGCAGCCCGCCACGGCAGGCTTCACTGACGGATAAACCTTCGTGCAGCGATTGGCACTCCGGGTTGCCCGCGTTATTCACAGTTGCCGCTAGAAAGGACTCGGGGAACGCCGCGGTACGGTGGGTCGGGTAGATGTCCATGTAATAGGTATCCGGGTACTGCTTGAGCAGCTTCATTTGCCCGGCGGAGAGCTGGTCGGCAAATTCGTCGGCGTTCTCGGCGCTGATGCGAAACAGCGGCTCTTCGTCGGCGAACGGATTAGGCCAGGATCCGTCGGCTGGCTTCAGGCTGGTGGGCACCTCCAGGCCGCCGGTGTAAGCGGGAATGGTACCTGCCTCATTACCTGCGGCTATCGCACCAAAGCGGGTAAGGTCCTGGCCCAGGTTATCGGCGGTCCATGTTTCGTTACCCAGCGCCGAGGTAGCTATGACCGCGAGCAAGCTGATTGCAATCTGATTCATCTTCATGGAGTACTCCCAATTTTATTGTTATGTCTGATGGTCGTTGGCCTAGAACGCAGTGCTCAGGGTCAACGATACCCAGTCACGATCGGAGAGGCCGATGCTGCCGTTACCCCCTACCACGGTGTTTCCAACGCCTGGAACATTGCGGGTGATGGTGTCGGAGCCATAGCCGATGTAAGACAGGCTGATGTCATAGCGCTCGTCCAGCACGCCTTTGATGCCCACCTTGAAGTTGTAATCGTCCTCGTTGCCACCGCCGGTGGCAGCATTGCCGGAAAGACCGTAGTTGAGGCTCATCGGCGCGGAGATATTCCAGCCGGGCAGAACGCCCAGCCACTGCGGGGTAAAGTTGATCGCCAGCCCGGCATAGTTGCGGGTAGCACAACCCCAGTCCTTATCCTGGTCGACACAGCCGCCATAACCTTCGCCGCGGAACTGATCGGCGTTCTCGGTGACTTTGTCCAGATGGCTATAGGCTACCTCGGTAATCAGCGAGCCGGTGTCCCATAGCGGTGTGGAAGGTAGCAACCAGAGCGCATTGGCGACCATGTGCCAGGTATCACCGCGAGCGCCCTGATTGTCGGCCAGATCGAATCGGCTGGATATCAGCGAAGCGTTTTCACGATAAGACAGGTCGACACCTACCGAGGCACCGCCGAGTACCGGCCCCGCTGACCAGCTCAAGCCGTAGAGCTTGATGTCTTCGGCGTAGATATAACGGGCAGAGCTGGGTCCGGTTTGCAGGCCCCAGGGGGTGTAGTCATCAAACTCGCGGTAGAACGCGCTGATATCCGATTGCATGAAATCGAGGCTGTAACGCGCCATGACGCCCCAGTTGCCGCGGTTGTCGGGTTCTAGCGGGTCTTCAATGGGAAAGGCAAAGCCGGGGGCAACGGGCAAGCGGTCCGGGCCTTGCAGAGCCACGTCGGCGGAGGCCAGGTAGGTTCCGCCTTCAGGTGCGCGCGTTGAATCCCATTCAAGGAAATACTGTGCCGCGAAGGAGAGCCGATCAGTGACCTGAGCCTGGCCTGAGATTTGTGCCAGAGGCAGGAATACCTCACGGGTTTCAGTGCCGGGATTTGCCTGAGCCTTGCGGCCATCCAGAGGGGCCTGCGAATAGGAAACGGCGTGCCCGGGGATCAGCAGACCGTTGCCCCAATAGAGAGTGTGACGTCCCGCGCGCAGGCTGATCGGCGCATCGCCCAGATAAAACCGGGTGAACAAAAACGCATCGAGCAGCTCACCGTTCAAACCCTGGTGGTAGCGCTTGGTGTGGGATGAGTACCGATCACCGATATAGCTGCTGGTACTGGGTCCGGCAGGCGCACCTGGATAATAGATATTGCCTGGATTGGTCTCGATATCGGTATCGGCGTAGGCCTGATCGTACCAGGCCGCACCACTGATGCGCAGGCCATGGGTTCTCTTGTAAGCCAGCTCCAACTCGCTCATCACATCCAGACGGTTGGTTACCACGTCACCGCGATCAAACTTGTAGTTTGATTCGTCATAGGTAGCGTTGTTGCCCAGTGCGTTGTCGCGGCCTTCGGCGCGCACGCCCAGGTTGTAACGAATGGTATTGTCCCAGCGGCCGCTCAGGTCGGGATTGCCGGTATCGAATTCTGCTGCCTGAATACTGCTGACACAGGCAAGCGAGACTGAGAGTCCTACAGCCTTGCTGAGTAATGAAAACTCTGGCTTGAACATTGAGCTTCTCCGTTGATCTTGTTTTTATAATCTGACCGTTGTCAGTAAACGTCACGGGGGCGGAGGGGACAACGCGTAGGGCTATCGCTGAACTGTCTGTACCTATCGATGAACTGCGTTCGGCGCTGAACCCGGCCAAGTTGCTGGGCGAAGCGAGGTCAGTAAGAGCAACCCGGCCTCGCCTTTTCAATAGCCCGCCTCAGCTCTCCTGTAGCCAAGTATCCATGGCCTGCCAGACCTGCAGCCTTGATGAAGCCATGTTGTGCATATGGGCGGCGCAGCCGATGAGAGTGACCGTGCTTTGAGAGGCGAGAGGATAGAATGCTGCTTCGCGCTGCGGGTCAGGGCTGACATCGACTTCGCCGTACAGCAGCATGACCGGGCAACCAATGGCTGCGGCTTCGCGCGTCACGGAACCAGGGGTAAGTGCAGCCAATGCGAGAGTTACAGGCGTCAGGCCGGCGTGCTGATCATCACTTTCGATCAGCTGCTCCGGCACATCAGGCAGGTGAAACAAGCCGCGCATGGGTTGCCGGTCAGTTGCGATGTAACCGCCCGCAGCAAGACTTGCTTGCACGCTGGCTACGTCAGTGTCGCCCAGCTCCAGAGGCAGGTTGCTCCAGCCCGCTACAATCAGCCGCTCAAAGGTTTGAAAGCATCCCTGTTGGTAAACTGCCAGCATTCCGCCCATGGAATGGCCCAACCCGGATAGCCGCAACGTGCAATGCTGCGGTAGCTGCAGCCATTCGCCTTCCAATAGTCCAGCGGCGGTTTGCCGTGTGGCAAAGTCGCTGGCAGCGGCAATCATTTCCAGCGTCAATTGGTTCTCGGGTTGTGGCTTACTGCTGGCGCCCATACCGAGGGTGTCAATGGCCAACACCAGATAGCCGCGCTCGGTCATGTATCTGGCAAAGCTGTAAGAAGAATCTAGATAATTAGGATGATAATAATCACTTGAACAACTGCCACCATGTAGGCACACCAGGAGCTCTACCGTGCCGTTGTTAGCGGTCAGATCATCTGCAGCAAAAAGTTGGCCAGACAGGGTGACGGGCGTGGAGTAGGGTGTTAGATGGCTGATGTTCCACGTCAGTTTGATTTTCTGCATGGTGAGGTCCTTTCAGGAAACAAACAAAAGCCCTTCAGCGGCGTGGGCAACTGAAGGGCTCAGAGGGGCGATCAATTAACGCTGAGATTCACGCGATACGATCGCTTCGGGGTTGAGCTCGCGCTCGCTTCTGGCTTCGCTCAACACGCGATAACCACCGGTCATGCCGTCATTGATAATGCCGTACATGCCTTTGTTGAAATCAAATATGGTGTGTTTGACGATATAGGGAATGTCGTGATCATAGAACTGCACGCCCCCCATCATCATTGAACGGTACAGCTCGCCGTTCTGATCCCAGGCATCGTAGAGGCCAGCGCCGAAGGTATCTTCATCAAGGTAGTAGGTGCGCTTGCTGTATACGTGGCGCATACCAGGCTTGAGCGTTGCCTCCACTTCCCAGACGCGGTGCTTTTCCCAGCGCTCGCATTCCGGATTGGCGTGCGCTGTCCGGAACTGGTCATCACAGTTGAAGTAGAACTTGTATTGGTTGTATGGGATCAGCATTTCCTTGCGGCCAACCAATTTGAAATCAAACCGGTCCTGCACGCCGGAGAACATGAACAGTTCATCAAACAGTTCCAGGCCGCCCATACTGCCAACTGGCGTGTCGTAGTTGAATTCCGGGGCAAGCTTCACGCGACGTTGACCGGGTGTATAACTCCATGCTCGCCGTGGCTGAGCGGTAGGGTTGAGGAAGTCCATCAACCCTGTCAGTTCACCGGCCTTGCGCGCTGGCGCTTTAGTCACGGAGTAAACGCGGTAGAACAATTCCGGATCGCGACCCGGGACGTCAGTCTGGTAATAAGGCCGCTCGACAAAGGTTGCCTGGTTGGCTGTACGAGTAACAGAGCCGTTACGATCGACTACCCAGGTATCGGATGAGGAGGTAGTAGTACCAAACTTGCCGTCGTTATAGCGCACCAGCAGGTTCCACATCATTTCATTGCCGTTTTGTGCTATGGGAAAGGGAATTCCGCCCCGGCAACCGGCTTCGAGCGCCAAACCTTCATTGTAGGTATTACAGGTGGTGGCATTCCGGATACTTGCCTCTTCCACTTCCTTTGGATAGGCCGCTGTGCGGTGGGAAGGATAGATATCCATATAATATTCGGGATTGCGCTGCAGCACTTCCTTCTGACCGGCGCTCAGCAGATCAGCGTACTCAGCCATGTTCTCTGAGGTAATGCGATACAGCGGCTGCTCGTCCTTGAACGGGTTGACCCAGAAGCCGCTGTCAGGCTGGAAGCCTTCCGGAGCGTCGCGCAGCCCGCCTTCATAGGGAGGAATTGAACCGTCCGCATTGCCTGCTTGAATGGCTCCCACCGCTGTCAGGCTTTGCCCTAACTTCTCTGCCTCTTCGGGGCTCACAGCCGCAAAGGACGCGGCAGATAGTCCGCCCAGTAACAAACCGATAGCAATATTCAGTTTCATGAACGTTCTCCGTTATTGATGTTGTTAGAACGAGATTTGCTGGAGCAAAGCCGGCCATAGGTGGCGCTGGGCTGATCCAGAGCTCCGCGACCATCGCAAGTGTTCCATGATTGATTGGGGGTAGTGATGGGAAAGCGTGGGCTGCACTGGCCGAGCAGCGTCTGAAAAGACACTGTTAAACGTGCTGACCATGACAAGCGTCCGGAATGATCCAGATCTGTGCTCATTTTTCTGTCCTTTTATTTTTATTTTTTAGCGGCTAATGCTTTTAACGCAGCGTAGAAGGACGTCGGATTAAGTCATTCGAACTGCCAGCATTGCCTGAGTAACCGTAGCAGAGATCTTTGTTTAATTCCATATGCAGATTAATATTCTGCAATAAGAATTGTAAGTGCTATGGTAAAAAACACCTGTGGGCGAAATCGGTGAGCAGTGCCAATCGTTTTACTCAGGGTAAAACGGTTGCGCAGCACCTGGGCGAGCTTTGATATAGGGTGCTCACCAGCTTGAAAAAGGGATACAACCATGAATAACAACAAGACAGATTTCGACGTAATTATTGTAGGTGGTGGCACCAACGGCCTGTCGGCGGGCTGCTATCTCGGCCTGGAAGGGAAGAGGACGCTGGTGCTGGAGGCGCTCGACAAAGTGGGTGGCATGGCATCGTCGGGGTATCTGATCCCTGAAGCACCCGAGCATCTGGTACACCCCTGCGCTCTGGACATGATGTCGATGCGTGTTCATTCCCACATTCCCCAGGAACTGGACCTTGAGCGCCACGGATTCAAGTCCATCGAGCTGGCGCCAGGGTACGTGTATCTGCACCCGGATGGGAGCTCGCTGGTGTTCTGGCGAGATCGCATGAAAACCGCTGCGGAAATCAGGCGCTACAGCAAGAATGACGCCGAAGGATTTCTGGAGTTCATGAACGTTATCGACATGTTCCTAGAAATTGCTCTCCCAATGATGCGCGTTGATCCAGCGAAATTGAACTTCGGGGCCAAGCTGAAAGTGATAGGCAGCGCCCTGAAAAATCGTAAGCTCAAGCCTGAATTGATGGGTCTGCTGACCGGCTCCGCGCATCAGGCAGCACGTGAACGCTTCGAGCATCCGGTCACCATTTCCGCGATGTGCGCCCTGACTGGATTGGCTGGAGATATTACTGCTGATGGCGGCGGCATCTACTATGCCTTGCTGGGCTTTCTTCACCGCTTTGGTGTTGGTCGGGTGCTCGGCGGGATGCAGCAACTGAGCAATGCCATGCGCTCCAGGCTCGAAGAGTTGGGCGGGCAGGTCATTACCTCTGCAACCGTGACGGAAATCGTCTCCAGCCAAGGAACGGTGAAAGGCGTCAAGCTGGCCGATGGACGCGAGTTCACGGCTCGCTCGGTCATCGCCGGCTGCCATCCTAAAGTGGCTTTGGAAATGGTGACGGCTGGCGAAATGCCCAGGCACCTGCTCACCCGTATCGCCATGGCGCCAGCCAACGCCAAGGGCTCAGGGCCGCTCAAGGTGGATGTGGCGCTGGATGGTCAGATTTCCGTGCCGCGCTTCGAACAAGCCCGGGGCGACGGCGTCGACCTGCGCAAGACCTGCCTGCTGATCGGCACCGAGGAAGCCGTGCTGGAAAGCTTTAGCGCCTGCGCCCGGGGTGAAGTACCTACGCTGCCGTATATCACCATGGCCGCTCCGAGCGCTGCGGATCCTTCCCAGGCTCCGGCCGGCCAGGACGTGATCTACATCTACCCGCCGGTCATGCCGGTCAACCCGAAAGCGGGCTGGGATAACATCAGGGAAGCTGTTGCAGATCAGGTCATTGATCAGCTCTCGGCCTATGTAGAAGGCATCAAGGGGCATGTCATAGGTCGGCGGATCGAAGCAGCGCCCGATTTTACCGCACGTCTGAACACGGTGAACGGATGTGTCGTGCATATCGACACCACCTCCATGCGCTCCAGCACCATGCGCCCGGCTCACGGGCTGGGCGGCGACACCCTGCCGGTCGCAGGCTTGTATCTGGGCAGTGCTGGCATTCATCCCGGTGGCGGCGTGAATGGCATGGCTGGCCGTCTGGCAGCCAAGCGCGTGGCCAGTTATCTGGCGAAGAACCCCTAACGATCAAATAACAAGAATTACATTTTTACCAGGAGAACATGCTATGCCACTCGCAGCTCAGGAACTTGATATCGAAGCCGCTTACCACGCGGTCTCGGATACCTATCTTGGATCGGACGTCGATATCCATGGCCTATGCCGGGACAAGCGTCACAACGAACCGGTAATGCAGGGCGACTTTGTCGACACCTACCTCAAGGTGCCGACCAATGCTGGCGCCAAGGCGGCCAAATGTGCAGTCACCTTGTTCAAGTACAAGGACATAATGGCGGTACTGCGTGACGCCGACACCTTCACCAGCGGTTTCATCGCCGAGGGGCTTGGTGCGTTTTTTGATGGACTGATCATCCTGGCGATGGATGGCGAGCAGCACCGGCGCACCCGCGCACTGCTGCAGCCGGTGTTCATGCCGCAGACCGTGAACGAATGGCGACCCGAGATTGATCGGGTCATCCGCGAAGAGTTCCTGTTGCCCATGGTGGCAGACAAGAAAGCCAATCTAATGGACTTTGGTCTTTATTTTCCAATTCGTGCCATGTATGCGCTGATGGGTTTTCCTGCCGATGATCCGGAAAAGTTCAAAAAGTACGCGAGCTGGGCGTTGGCATTGGTGGCGGCTAACCAGATTGATCCGGAAAAGGCCAAGATCTATGGGCCTTTGGCTGGCCAGGCGGTAAAGAGCCTTTATGATGCGATCAAAGAGGTGGTCGTTAGCAAACGCGCCGAGGGCACTCAAGGGAATGATCTGATCAGCCGCCTGATCAATGCCGAATACGAGGGCCGGGCATTGGATGATCATGAGGTGACGACCTTTGTCCGCTCGTTATTGCCGGCCGCAGGGGAAACTACCACCCGGACCTTCAGTTCGGTGATGACGCTGTTGCTGGAGCGCCCCGAGTTGCTGGAGCGAGTGCGCAGTGATCGCAGTCTGATCGGCAAGCTGATCGATGAAGCCGTGCGTTATGAACCGGTAGCAACTTTCAAGATTCGCCAAGCCTCAAAGGATGTCGAGATCGGTGGCGTTATGTTGCCCAAAGGGGCAATGGTTCAGTGCATGGTGATTTCTGCCAATCGTGATGAGGACGCCTTCGAGAATCCAGACGCCTTTGATCTGGACCGCAAGTCGCGACCGTCGCTGGGATTCGGATTTGGCCCGCATATGTGCATTGGGCAGTTTGTTGCGAAGGTAGAGCTCAACAGCGCGATAAACGGCATTCTCGATCTGTTCCCCAATATCCGTCTTGATCCAGACATGCCCGCGCCGAAGATTGCCGGAGCGCAACTGCGCGGCGCAAAGTTCATTCATGCCGTCTGGGATTGAAACTCACGCCAGCCCGACCTTGAGAGGTGAAAAAGACCAATGAATAATGTTGATAACGTAGAGATCGAAAACTTCCTGCATGGCCAGCTCAAGTGCTGGAACGCCGGTGATCGGGATGGCTTCTTTGAGCACTACCGTAAAGTATCTCCCAACGGGCTGGATATCGAGTATCTGGGGCGGCCGGTGATGGAGGGTTTCGCGGTGCTTGAAGGCATGTGGGACCAGCAGAACAGCAAGTTCAGCGTGGAGGTTGCGTTGTCGATCATTGCCGCCAATGAAGCGGCTTGCCACCACAGAAATGTGATGCGCGATGGTAGCGCTGTTATCGAGACCATTGAGTTGTACAAGTTTGAGCAGGGCAAGACGTTGGTACGTTACTTCATCAAGCAGTGACGGGCAGACAGCCGCCGCCAAGCAACCGCAGTAACGCTGCGGTTTTTCCGTGTCTGGTGCCAGGTAGCGCGCGATGCCTGCGCGCAAATGCACAGCTCAGGCCTGCTATGATTGCCGCGGGCGTTCCTGCTCGAGCCGATCCCGATCCAGGCCGAGCAATTCCCATCCAGGATAGTCCCTATGAACAAACAACTCTTGGAGAGCTGGCGCATTGAAGCGCGTCGGCAACTTGTCTCACAGCGCGGCTTGAACGTCTGGCCGCACGATGAACCAGATGATCTGGAGCAAATCCAGCAGATCCGTGAATGGCTCGACAGCCTGCCGGAGCCCGTGGTGCTGCAGCACCCGCTGCACCCCCTGAAAATGCGGGTGGCCAGGGGTTTTAGCCCGCGCATGGCTTACTACTTTGCCTTGGGTGATTACGAGGAAGCGGACCTCGAGCTGATCGAGAAGATGGTCAGGCCGGGGGACAGGGTACTGGAGTGCGGCGGCGGTGCGGGCATAACCGGTTCGCTGGCGGCTCGCTGTTCGGGAAATCCGGTGACCATTGTCGAGCCCAACGAGGTCATGCATGGAATCATCCGCCAGAACGTCCAGCTTAACGGGCAGGAATGCCGACTGATTACGGCGGCGGTGGTGGCCGACGCCTATGCAGGCGATACGCTGACCCTTCGCGTGCAGGATGAATACTGGTGGAGTTCGGTGCTGGATCATGGTTCGGGCACACCGGTGCAGACCGCGGTCGCGAGGATTTCCGATTTACTGGCAAGCATCTGCCCCAGCGTTCTGGTGCTGGATATCGAGGGCGCGGAAGTAGGGCTGTTGCCTGCAAAGTTGCCCGATGATCTGCGCGTGATCATGGTCGAGTTGCATACACCGGATGTAGGCGATGAGGCCACCGTCAGCGTGGTCAACACGATAATGGGCCAGGGTTTTCGTCTCTGCCATGTCAGGTCCCAGACCTGGGTGTTCGAGCGATCTCAAGCCATTTCGGGTTGAGAGGGCCGGGATTGGAATGCGCTTGCCGAGCGCAGCGTCAACAGGGTCAGGGATGCCACTATCGCCGCGACCAGCGAATACATGATGACCGGGTCGTAGTTTCCGTACTGGGTATGGATGTAGCCGAAAAAAGCCGGAGACATGCCCGCCACGATAGTGACCAGACCCAGATGTAATCCAAAGATGCGCGCGTAGTCTTTCATGCCGAAATAGCGGGCCATGAGAAAGGCGGCTATATCAAATTCCGCGCCTGCGCTTAAACCTATGCAGACCGTAGCCAGGACCAGCAGGGCAGTAGACTCTGGCCCCGTCACCAGCAAGATAAGACAACCTATGGCCGGGGTGAACAGCGCAGCGGCGGAAATGGCGATGGGCGAGTAGTGATCAAGCAGGTAGCCAACCAGCAGCCGCCCGATGATGATTGATGCGCCGAAGGCACTGAAGATCTGGCTGGCCGTAAGTGCAGGTACGCCTTTGTCCTGCAGGTAAGGCACCATCACCGTGACCATGGCAACGATAAGCGATACGGACAGGATCAGTGATAGGTTGCACATCCAGAAGATCCGGGATTTGCGCGCTTCGACAAAGGTGAATCCGGTCGCCGCCAGCGGGGCTGTGCGAGCTTTTCCTTGAGCGCTTTGGGGCTCGGTTGCCGGGAGTTGCAGCCACAGCAGCGCCATCGGCAGCGTGGTTACCAGGGGCATCACCGCCAGCAACAAAAAGCCTGCCTGCCAGCCCGAGCGTTCCATGCACCAGGCCAGCAAGGGCGGAACGATCAACGCCGCCACACCGGTCCCGCTCAGGATGATCGCCAGCGCCAGCCCACGGTTGCGCTCGTACCACAGGCTTATGAGTTGGGTCCAGGTGATGGCAATAGTCCCCAGGCAAAGCAGCGGCATAGCGAAAAACGCGAAATACAGCCATGCGATATGGCCATTGAGCTGGGTCAGGGCGGCATAGCACAGAACCTGCAAAACAACCGAGACAATGGCCACACGGCGCAAGCCGAAACGCGCATACAGCCATCCTAGCAACTGCGAGGCCACCGCCACGCCGGCGAAGAGAAAGGTAATGGATGCCTGCAATTCGCCACGGCTCCAGCCAAAGGCCTCTTGAAGCGGGATAACCATGGTGCCGAATCCATAGAGCAGGGCCGCACTCATACTGGTAACAACGCCAAACATGCCGAGAATCAGAAACCGCCAGCCCAGGCGGAACTCGGTAAGATCCAGCCTTGATTGACGGGACAGGTTGTGGTCGGTCATTTTGTAGCTCCTGCGGCACTTGCGCCTGCATAAAAGCCAGCGCGCGATCAGCATTATTTTTATCGTTGTTTTTATGATTTTTTAAGTAATTCTTCGATCTTGGGTAAAGCGACCATGGTGGCTCCGCCATCCACCAGCAGCGAGGTGCCGGTGATGTAACTTGCCTCGTTTGAGGTAAGGAACAACACTGCTGAAGCGATATCAGCCGATTGCCCCAATCGGGGAACCGGAAAATGTTCCGCCAGCAGGTGGGGTAGCTCCTCGCCCAGGGTGCTCATCATATGGTCCGTGCCGATCAGGCCCGGCTCCACCACGTTGACCAGAATATTCAATGCACCGAATTCGACGGCAAGCCCGCGAGCGAACGCATTCATGAAGGCTTTGCTTGAGCCGTAGGGGATTAGAGTTGGGGTGTACTTGCGGTTGGCCTCGCCGGAGGAAATGAAGATGATGCGTCCCTTGCTCTCCGCTTTGGCGAGGTGCGGCGCGGCATCCTTGGCTAGCCAGAACAGGGACTGGATATTGCTGCGTACCAGATGATCGAAGGTCTCGTCCGGCATCTCGGTGATCAGCCCGTGTGCGGTATCCGCTGCGCAATGGACCACCATGTCCAGCTGGCCAAAGTGCTCGATGGCACCTTCCACCATGGACTTTATCGCTGCCCGGTCGGCTATATCGCCGCCGACCAGGGTCGCTTCACAGTTCAGCGCTTTTATCTGCGCGACCGTCTCAATACCGTATTTCGGGGTTCTTGCTGAGACCACGAGCTTGGCGCCTTCCGCAGCGTAGGCCAGCGCGATGGCTTTGCCCATGCCGCGCCCGGCGCCTGTCACCAGAACAACCTTGTCTTTGAATCTCATGTGTTGCTCCCGCAGTGTCGAATCGAGTTGCCTGCCTGCAAAGCAGGCAGGCATGCAGCCGCGCTACAGATCAGCGCCCCGCACATTACGGGCTGTGCCGTTGCGACGGTCGGACTCGCCCCAGGCCAGCCAGCGGTCTGGTTCGCGCTCATCGCCCACTCGACGCCAGCGTCCTTCTTGCTGGGCGGTGATCGGAAAGCCGCCGACGAAATCGATCATTTCGCCCTTAGGTGCAGGAAGGAATTCCCATTCTTCCTCACCGTCCAGGATGATGCGCGCCGATTCGAGGAAGTAACTACCGTCCTTGTGCATCGCCAACCCTTCAATATCGGTCGTGGTGCGTATTTCGCCTTTTTCATTCATGAAGATGGCGTAGCCAAGATGTTCATGACCGACCATGAAGGAGCCGGAGTCCCAGGTGCCGTCCTTGTAGATGGTCACGAATGACCACCAGATCACGTGCATCTTGTTGTTTACCACCAGGTCCTTCTTGAAGTGAATGGCGCCGCCCTCGGCCATGTAGAACTGGTCCAGCGCCATCGCGCCCTTCACTGGACGGCCTTCACAGGTTCCCGAAATATCCCAGAGCTGGGAGACGTAGAAGGTGCCCCATTCAACGCCAGGCAAGTACCACTGCAGGCCAGGCCCAAGCAATTTGCCTTCCAGCTCAAACAGGCCTTCCTCCTTCCAGGTAAGCTTTTCGCTCGACGCGGTGATCTTCCATGAATTACCCGGCTCGTCAGGCTGGTTGGTCCAGGTGACAGTGTCGCCGTCCAGCGTCTGCACCGGAATGGGCGTGGGTGCCTGGGCGGCCATGCGCTCATGATCCATGCGCAAATGCTGACCATCTATATGGTTGGTTTGATAGATGAACTTGGTCGGATTGGGCGTGCCGTTGGGCGCGAGCAGCGAGCGCACGAAAGAATAGATGTTGCCCTCTTCGTCGCGCACCGAGCCAAAGGGAGAGCTCTTGCTTAACTGCAAGCCGAAGAAACCTCGTTCACCGGCCATCGCTGGCCCGGTTACCTTGTGGGGGCCAACCAGTTGCTGGTAACCAAAATCGCCGCGTTCAGGAATCGTTGTGAAAGTTCGCATAGCATTCTCATTGTTTTTGGATGACTTTAGGGTGGGGTAGGTTATCGCTGGCTGTAACGCGAGACGATTGACTCGGGGGCCATATTCCTCTCGGGTAGAGGTGTGGGATCAAACTGATAACCGCCTTTCAACCCATCGTTGATGACGCCATACATTCCCTTGTTGAAGTCATAGATCACGTTTTTAACGTTATAGGGGATGTCCAGATCGTAGAGTTGCACGCCGCTGAGGAACATAGACCGGTAGAGGCTGCCTTGCTGGTCCCAGGCGTCATACAAACCAACGCCAAAGGTGTCTTCGTCCAGGTAGTAGGTACGCTTGGCATACACGTGTCTGCTACCTGATTTGAGGGTCGCTTCTACGACCCATACACGATGCAGTTCCCAACGCTCACATTCAGGGTTCGCATGCTTCTCGAGCATCTGTTCCTCCTGACCACAATCGAAATAGAACTCGTAGGCGTTATAGGGAATGAACATCTCCTTGCGGCCGACCAGTTTGTAGTCAAACCGCTCCTGGCTGCCGGAGAACATCTGTAGTTCATCGAACAGCGTGACGCCGCCCTGACTGGCGACGGGCGTGTCGAAAGCGAACTCCGGTGCCAGTTTGATGCGGCGCTGCCCAGGGGAGTAACTCCAGGCCCTGCGGGGCTGATCAATGGGATCGAGAAAGTCGGCCAGGACGGTTACTTCGCCTGCACGGCGGGCTGGGTATCGGTTAAGAGAGAACACCCGGGCGTACATTTCGGGATTGCGGTCGTCCTGGTCCACCTGGTAGTAAGGCATTTCTTCAAAGGTCTGCTGTTCGGCAGCCTTGGTCACACTGCCGTTGGAGTCGACAATCCAGCTGTTGGACGAAGCAGTAGTCGAATACCCGGAGCCGATCTTGTAACGCAGTTGCTGGTTCCATAGCACTTCGTTGCCCGACTGGGGGATTGGAAAGGGCAGGCCGCCACGGCAGGCGGCATCCACAGCCAGCCCGTCTTTCTGTACTTGGCACTCGGTTGCATTGCGAATGGTCGCCTCGACGACTTCCTCTGGATAGGCAGCAGTACGGTGGCTGGGAAAGATATCAAGGTAATAGTCCGGGTTGGTTTGCAACAGATGCTTTTGCCCGGCACTCAAATTGTCGGTGTATTGGTCCATGTTGCTGGAATCGATTCGGAACAGCGGCTTTTCATCCTTATAGGGATTAACCCAGAACCCCGAACCGGGCTCGAAGCCTTCAGGCGCCGTGCGCAGGCCGCCGGTATACGCAGGAATGGTACCCTCACTATTGCCTTCCTTGATGGCTCCCCAGGGCGTTAGGCTGTCTCCGAGTTTGGCTGCTTCTTCGGGGCTGACCGCAGCCAGGGAAAATGTCGAGATGCCACTCAGGGCGATACACATCATCAGTCGGTTTTTCATTATGGCTCTCCAGCTTTTTATTTTTGTGCATGTTCAGTGCTCTGCCGCCATTTCTTTCCGTGAGTCTGTACGGTGAATTCAACCTAGCAGAGCCATATTGATTAATCCACGATACAGAATTTCATTCTTTGGGAAGAATTTTGATATTGGCGTAATTCAAGGTTTGAGAGGTTTTTGCTGGAGCTTTGATGTTTTGCTGTAGCCCAATGCTGCTGCGGCTCGCAGAGGGCAGCGGCGCTTGCTAAAGGTCTGTGAATCGATTCCAAAGAGGGCTATAAATCGTTTTACCCAGGGTAAAACAAAACCATAGCGCGAGGTTTTGATCAGCGCGCTGATGAGAGCGTTGCCAGAGCAAAAGTCATGACTCTTTGGGGGAAGGGGTGGATATCTAGATGTCAGAGCCCTGCGAAATCAGCAAATTCTGCCGGTTTGCCAGTATGTGAATCAACAGGCCGCTACCCGACAGCAGCAACATGACGCCGGTCAATGGAACCGCGCTGGGCATGCTCCAGATACTCACCGCCGCCGCTCCACAGGTGCCCAGCAGAAACTGAATACATCCCATAATGGCAGAAGCGGAGCCCGCCCGATGGCCTTCGTTGGCCATGGCAAGGGCAACCGCGTTGGGGCTGAGCAGCCCCATTGAAGTCATGTAGATAAAAAAGCAGACCATGAGCAAGGGCAGGGAGGCGACGCCCGTCAAGGTAGCGACCAGCCCTACCAGCGATGCCGCGGCAGGGACTATGATCACGTATTTCAGCATGGTCGCGGGGCCGAAGCGGGCGACCAGCCGTGCATTGAACTGCGAGCCGGCGATCATGCCAAATGCATTGATTCCGAAAAACCAGCCGAAGTGCTCTGCGGGTACGCCATACAGTTCGATGATGACGTAAGGCGAGCCGGCCACATATGCAAACATGCCACCAAAAGGTAGGGAGCCTATCAGTACGTAGGTCATGAACTGGCCGTTGCCCAGCAGGTTCGCGTAGCGGCGAAAGTTACCGACAATACCCAAACGTTCGGCTGTGTGCCGTGACAGTGTCTCACGCATGCTGAAATGCATGCTTACCAGCAGGATCAGGCCGGCACCGGCGAGTACTGCAAAGATCCCTCTCCAATCCATTACGATCAACAGCAGCCCGCCGATGATGGGAGCCAGAATGGGTGCCAGACCGAGTGCCAGCATCAACATCGAGAACGCCCACGCGGCCTGTGCTGTGGTCGTACGGTCACGAATAACGGCCCGGCAGATAACTACCCCAGCGCTGCCGCCGAGCGCCTGAAAAAAGCGTGACGCGGTGAGTGTGGTCAGGTCATTTGCCAGCATGCAGCCGATAGATGCGGCAATATAAAGTACGAGGCCGAAATACAACGGCGGCTTGCGCCCATAGCGGTCGCTCAGGGGGCCGTATAGTAGTTGCCCTAGTGACATGCCGAGCAGAAAAATCGCCAATGTAATCTGTACCTCTGCGGACTCGACGTCCAGGCTGCGCGCGATTGATGGAAACGCGGGCAGGTACAAGTCAACCGACAACGGCGAGAGAGCCGTCAACATCGCAAGCAGAAACAACCAGCCTGGGAAGAATGGCGCTTTTTCACTCTTACTCATGGATGGTGACTCCAACGCAGCGATTCAGAGGGGCATGCAGGGCGAGCGGGCTCGAAATACTGCGTTAGCGACGGTAAACCCCTTCAACTTTGCAGGTATCAAGGGTCACCAAGATCAAGCGATTAACTGCGGTGAGCGACTTCCCAGGCTTTCAAGTCAAAATCAGGTTTCCTGGCTTCGCGCGGGGTCAGTTCCGGCGGACGAGACAAGAGTTTCTTGCCGGCAAGATGATCACCCGGACGGTTGCATGACTCGACAGCCACCAGGTGATCCCGGCGGAAGCACAGCACGGAGAACTGGTCCGTCTCCATTGAGCCCAGCGTCACCGTGCTGTCGTAACCGGTAGATAGCCCAACGATCTGCAGTTTCAGATTGCCCTGGTCAGTCCAGAACCAAGGCGTAGAAACAAACGGAGTGGCTTTACCCAGCAGCCTGGCCGACACGGCTCTCGCTTGGTCCATCGCGTTGGGAACAGACTCTATACGGGTATGCTCTCCTTGATTATGTATGCAAGGGAAACAGGCAACATCACCAATCGCGGAAATATGCGGATCGTTGGTTAAAAGGTGGGCGTCGACCTTGATGCCATTTTCGATTTCCAGGCCAGCTTCAGTCGCCAGAGTAATGTTCGGAATGACGCCGATGCCATAAACGACCAGATCGGCGGGAAGCACTTCGCCGTCGGCCTTTTCCACCCCGGTTACCTTGCCGTTTTCTCCGATGATCTGATCCACTGCCTGGCTGAAGTGGAATTTAACGCCCCAGGACTCGTGCGCCTTGAGGAACAGTTCCGACATCTGCGGCGAGATCGCTCTGGCCATGAGCCGCTCACCCCGATCAATCACCTGCACACTGGCTTCCTGCGCGGCAGCTACCGCTGCGAATTCCAGACCGATAAAACCGCAGCCAATCACAACCACATTCCTGGCTGCCTTGGCCCTGGGTGCCAGCGCATCGGCATCGGCCAGCGTTTTGATGCCGAACACCCCTTCAAGGTGTTCGCCTGGAATTGACAGTGCGCGATTGTGGGCACCTGTTGCAAGTACCAGGTGGTCATATTCCAATGCTTTTTCGCTCTCAAGCACCACACGCTGGTTCTGCCGATCAATCAATACTGCTTTATCGTGGATCAGGTCGATCTGCTGTTCATCAAAAAAAGCGGCAGGGCGAAAAAACAGGTTCTCCGCCTTGATTTTGCCCAGCAGATAAGCTTTGGACAGTGGCGGACGCTGGTACGGCAGCCCAGGTTCATCGCCCACCAGCGAGATTTTTCCGGCGAATCCGCCTTGGCGCAGTGAGGCGGCGACCTGAAAACCGGCCTGGCCTGCGCCTACTATTACAACTGACGAAAGCGTCATGTCTGCTCCTGGGCAATCAGTACTGGGACTCGGGCAAACGCAGCACCATGCCGTCCATATTGTCCTGAATAGTCAGTTGGCAAGTAAGGCGGCTGGTTTCCTTGCGTTCGTTGGCGAATTCCAGCATATCCAGCTCGGAGCCCTCGGCTGCGGGCACGGCATCCATCCAGTTATCTTCTAGAAACGCATGACAGGTGGCACAACTGCAGGCGCCGCCGCAATCGGCCTGGATCCCAGGCACCATAGCGTTCAAGGCAGCTTGCATTATGGATTGCCCGACCTCTGCGGTCACCGCGTGTGGCGTACCGTTGTGTTCTATGAACGTAATTGTTGGCATCGATATTCTCCAGTGAATTAGTGTCAGGCTGCTACAGGATTGGCTGTGTGAGTTTGTTCAAAGCGCGGTGGCCGGCCTAATGTCAAAAGCATCAGAGGCCCTATGACCGAACAGGCCAGACAATAGATCAGCATCAAGTTATAAGATCCGGTCTGGCTAAGAAACGCTGCAAACAGCAAGGGCGCTGCAGCCGACGTGGCGGTCAATAGGCCAATGTGAAAACCAAACAGACGGCCATATTCCTTCAGTCCAAAATACCTGGCGATGAGAAAGGCAGCGATATCAAGTTCAGCACCGGCGCCAAAGCCAATTGAAATGGCAGCCAGCAATAGCAGAGTAAAGTCCGTGGTGCCACTGAGCAAAATGATGCAGCCAAATGCAGGCATCGCCAGGCTAAAGGCAGAAATGCCTGGGGGCCAGACCCTGTCCAGCAGATACCCTACCAATACTCTGCCGAATACCAGCGACAGACCAAAGCCACTGAATATGAGTCCGGCTTCCTCAGCGGAGAGGCCCATGTCACGCAGGATCGGCACAGTGTTGGTAACCATGCCGATAACCACTGAAATGACCAGTGCCAGCGCGATATTGCAGATCCAGAACTTTTTCGAGGTAAAGCCTTCTTTGAAGGTCATGCCGGTGACGCTGCGCTGAGCCGCCAGCTTGTCTGCTGCGCTCTCGTTAGTCTTAGGCTGCGGCACTGAAAACCAGCAGAGTGTCAGCGGCAACAGCAGCAGCAGATTGATCAGCGCGAGGATAATAAACGCCGCGCGCCAATCCCAAGTACTGATGCCCCAGGAGAGCAGGGGGGGAATCGTCGCCGCAGCCAATCCTGTGCCAGACAACCCAATAGCGAGCGCCAAGCCCCGATTCTTTTCAAACCACATATTAAGCAACTGCGTCCAACTGACTGCCAGGCAGCCGATACTCAGAATAGGGATGAGCACAAACACCAGATAAAGTGTCCAGATAGACCCGCCAATCTGAGTAGCGGCGAGATAGCCCAGCACTGTCAGCGACATTGAGACGCTGGTGACCTTCTTCAGGCCGTAACGCAAGTTAAGCCAGCCGACGACCTGCAGCGCAATTACGGCGCCGACGAACAGGAAAGTAATCGCTATCTGCAATGCACTCCGGCTCCAGCCGAAAGTTTCCTCAAGCGGAACCACAAGCGTCCCAAAACCATAGAGCAGCGATGAGTTGATGCTGATGCCGATGCCAAGCATCGCCAGAATCAATATCCGCCAGCTGGTGCGAAATTCACTGGTATCAATGGCAGCGCTGTTGCCGGAAGTGTTCATGTTTGCCGTCCTTCATTGTTTTTATGTCTCAGTTGGAGTGCTGTAGCCGCGCCTATGCGATGGCTATTTTTCAGGCAGCTTCCAATTTCTGGATATAGAACTATATACTGACATCAGAATATTGCATGAGCGTGGTGATGTCCATACCGATTATCCGCTTCATGCCTACAACAAAATAGTGATAAGGAATGCCCAATGCTATTGCTCAGCCGCCTGTCCATGGGCGCAAAACTGATTCTTGCCCCAGCTCTGATTGTGTTGCTACTTGTTGCGATTTCTGCGGTTGCGTACGACGGGCTTAACCGTCAACAACGAGTTTTACAGCAAATTGAACAAGTGCGTTTCAGTCAGTATCAACTTGCCCTGAATATTTCTGCGGCGTCTCAGGCAGCGATGGTCGGTTCTTACGCAGCAGTGGTGCAGTTGATTCAGGCGCAAGGCAACGTCTCGCAAGAAGAAATGCAGTTCTATGTTGAAGATATGCAGGCCAGCGTATCTGATATGCGCACGAGCATTCGCCTTGGTCTTGAGGGTACGGCAGCGTTAAGCGAAGAGGAGCATGCTTCATTCACCACCCTCAGCGAACAGTCGGAGGCGTTTGCCGTGGGTGTTGGTGAGCTGGCGGAGGCAGTACTGGAAAACCCCTATCAAGCTCCTTCGCAATTGGGTTACGTGCGTGCAGACTACAACCGCATGTTGGGTTTGTTGAATATATTCATGGAGGATCAAAAGGCGCTCTCCAGCCTGTCCTTCAATGATGCGAACGAAACGGCTAACGCGGTGACACAAGCTTTGGTGGTTGCAGTAGTGACTGCGATGGCAATCGCGCTGTTGGTCGGTCTGCTCATGCGTCATCAAGTGCTGAAATCCATTCGCGGCATTGAGCGTGCTGCAGTCAAATTGCGTGATGGTGATTTAACCCATCGTGTTGCGGTGATAGGCAAGGATGAGATTGCACAGACCGCCATTGCTTTCAATGCGCTAATAGACAGCTTGCAGTCCGCCGTCCGGCAGGTGACTCGTGTTGCTGGCTCGGTGGGTACGTCCGCCGATGAGTTGGTTGCAACATCTAATCAGGTGGCGCAAGGGGCTAACGAGCAAGCCAGTGCCGCCACGCAAACTTCATCTACCGTTGAGCAGATGAGCATTGGGCTGGCGTCAATTTCATCACATGCGGCCAGCCTGCATACCTCGGCACAGAATAGTCTGCGTGGTGCTGAAGCAGGTCGTGCAGCCCTGAGCCGTTTGCTGGACGAAATCGAGCGGGTGCGCCTTGCCTTCGCTGCAATTACCCTGTCAGTCGGTGATTTTGTTTCCAGTACCACCGCGATCACCGATAGCATCAATCGGGTCAAGGAGCTGTCTGCGCAAACCAACCTGTTGGCACTTAACGCAGCGATAGAGGCGGCGCGCGCGGGTGAGAGCGGCAGAGGTTTCAGCGTTGTTGCTGACGAGGTACGAAACCTGGCTCAACGCTCGGCAGTGGCAGCCAATGCGATCAATGAACTGACTGACGCGTTGGAGAGTCAGTCAGGCAATGTTCAGCGGGTGCTGGATGAGGGGGCTGCCGCGCTGGACAGTAGTCAGGCTCATTTGGATTCGTTGGAGAGCGTGCTGCTGGAGGCTTCCAGCTTGGTGGGCGCCTCAACTCTGGGCGTAAGCGAAATCGCCTCAGCGGTGCAGGTGCAGAATGAGGGTGGAAAGGAAATCAGTTTCGGTATTGAGCGAATTGCAAAAATGGCCGAAGCAGGAGACCTGATCTCCCACCAGGTTACCGCCGCGGTGGCTTCTTTGAAGGAACTAGCTGAAGAGCTGGAATTGTCCGTCGGTCATTTCCGCACTTGAATGATCTGCATGACCATAAGGACAAGTCTCATGTCGCTGCGCCAGTTGCTCTTTGTTTCAGTTTTCTGTCTGGTAGTAACTTCCCCTGTTCAGGCTGATCAGGGCAGTAATGATAGGTTGCTGATCCACGAGATGCGCTCACTGGCTTCCTCGATATGTACCAACGTGCTGGTATTTTATAACCAGAATGGCAGTCCCTTTGTCGAGCAGAATCGGCAAAGCTATCAGCAGAGTCTGGTGAAGCTGGAGGTGCTCTCCTCCCAACTCAACCGTCCGATAATTACCGAGCATGTGCGCAGGTTGGTTGCCAGCGTTGACGATACCTCAGAGCTCCCCCAGTCGGGGGCAGCATTAAGGGCCACTGCGCCCGGATTTACTCTTTGGTTGTTGCCCGTTGTCGAATCGCACTATCAGTTGCAGTCTGAGCTGGATGCGCTATATAAAGCCACCGAACCTAATGCGGGCGGAAAAGCTGAGGTAGTACACACCCTCAGTCAGCGCCTGACCGAGCTGATGGTCGGCTATCAGGTGGCTGCGTTCAGTCGACTGGGTGCAGAACAGTGGGTGATGGCGGAGGAAGCAGTGAATGAGCATGATCAAGAGGTTCTGGCGTTGTTTGAGCGTCTCACCGTAGACCATCCAGATATATCCCCAGCCCTTGAACGCTCCCATCGATACTACACTTTCACCAGACGGCTGTTATTGAACCAGACAGGCAACTGGGCGCCGAATGCAGTGGAGCGTTTTGTTGCTCTTGCGCTGGGTGAGCTGAATCACTTGTCTGTCGAGTAAGAGGCCAGTCTATTACGGATCAGGTTGATTGGCCGGCCAAACGCCATTGTTTAACAGCGCATCAAAAGCCGTGCTCATCTCTGCGGCGTTGTGCGGGTAGTCATGTCGAACCCACCAGAGCCAGAGCCCCAGCAAAGCTCCGACAAAGCAGCGTACGGCGGCTTCGCGGTTGAACTCTTCTGCAATGCCAATCTGATAGCGGCAATAGTGTTCGCGCACCTGAACAATCAATATATTTTCCAGGTGAGCCAGGATGATTGCCTGGGAAGGACTGTTGAAAAAAGCAGTAGTCAGTGACGCATGCTGCTCTGTGGCTGCAAATAACCAGTTAGCGACATCCAGGACCGCAACGGGTGCTCCCGACACCATGACTGTGCGAGTTGTTGGAAGGCCGATGCTTTCGTAGCCAGCCACTAGCAGATCTTCCTTGTCACGAAAGTGCGCGTAGAACGTGGACCGAGCTATCCCAGCGGTAGCCAGCAGTTCCTGAACCGTAATATCGCGAAAGTCCTTTTCCAGTGCGAGCCTGTACATAGTGCCGAGTAGCCGGTCGCGAGTGTGCTGGATTCTGAGTTTGTGGCGATCCTCCGGCGCATTCGGCGGGTCACCATTGGGGCGGTCTGGATGGCGCTTGCTCATACCTTTTTCCACGGGAACGATGAATTGTTATGCCCGTGAGACTGCCACAGCCGGTTTGGCCTGGGCAAGATAAAACCTGATTGGCATTCTCTGGTGGACACCGAACGGATATCAAATTCTGTCCGTTGTAGCTCGGTTGCGTGCAGACCTACACTCCCAGCTTCAGCAAAAGAACAACGGATAAAAACAATGAATACCGACCATATTTCCGCTAACCATGGAACGGGCTGCAGGGTGCCTGCGTTTGTTCCCGCCGCCCAGATATCACAGCCCGATTTTTGGACTGATAAAGCACGGGAACAGTGATCATGAATGAAAGCTACGACTACATCATTGTTGGAGCGGGTTCGGCCGGCTGCGTGATGGCGAACCGACTCTCGGCCAACCCTAGTATTTCGGTATTGCTGATCGAAAGCGGTCCGGAGCACACCAGCCCTTTAATCGCGATGCCGCGAGGCATAGGCAAGTTGTTGATGCCGGGCAACCCGCACGTTTGGGATTATCAGGCGTCGCGGGGAGAAGGCATGGCCACGGAGCTGTGGCTCAAGGGTAAGGCTATTGGCGGTTCCAGCTCGGTGAATGGGATGGTTTACGTGCGTGGCGCACCTGCCGATTATGACGCCTGGGAGGCGCAGGGATGTACCGGTTGGGGTTGGCGGGATATGGGCCGACAGTTTGTCGCGATGGAAGATCACCAGCTTGGCAGCTCCGAGTGGCGGGGTGTGGGCGGACCACTGAAGGTAACTGTGCACCCCTCGGGCGATGAGTTGTGCGATGCGATTATCGACGCTGCCGCCCACATCGGTACGGCGACCGTTGCGGATACCAATCATGTGGACTCGGTGACGCAAGGCGGGTTCGGCTATCAGCCGCAAACTACCTGGAAGGGGCAACGCTTCAGCGCGGCGAAGGCGTTTCTTGATCCAGTGCGTGCAAGGCTCAATCTGACGGTGCTGACGGGCACCCATGTACAACGCATTCATTTTGAGGGACGCCGTGCCGTCACGGTGCAGGTGCAAGAGAAAGACGGCGAGCGCCGCATCCGCTGCCAGCGTGAAGTGCTGTTATGCGCTGGCGCTATCGAGTCTCCAAAGCTATTGCAGCTATCTGGCATAGGGCCTGCTCAGCTACTGCATTCTCTGGGTATTCCGCTCATTAAAGATGCGCCGGATGTCGGACGTAATCTGCGTGAGCATGTTTATATCGCCGCGCAGTTCCGAGTCTCCCGGGGCAGCTTCAACCATTGCTTCGCCGGACTGGGGCTGGCTCGCTCGGTGCTAAGTTATGTTCTGCGCAAGAAAGGCCCCATGACCCACGCTGCCCATGAAGCAGGCGGCTTCGTAAAAACCCGGCCTGGGCTGGAGCGCCCCGATGCGCAGATCGGGGTAAGCCTGTTTTCAATGGATGGCGACGGCAAGACCGTGGCTATTGATAAACAGCCGGGGATCACCCTCGGCGGGTATTTCATGCACCCGCAAAGCCAGGGTGAGTTACGCATTGAGTCGGCGGATCCTGCGGTGCCGCCAAGAATCGTCGCCAATTACCTCAGCGCTGAAGCGGACCAGACGGCGGCAATATCGCTGCTGAAGTGGATCCGCAAGCTCGCGGCGCAACCGTCGCTCAAGCCTTTCCTGGTTGAAGAACTGACTCCCGGCCCCCAGGTGCAGAGTGACGAAGAAATGCTTGCTGCCTTTCGCCGCTTTGGCCAGACCGCCTATCACGTAGCCGGAACCTGCCGCATGGGCAGTGACGAACACTCCGTGCTGGATCCTGAGCTCAAAGTGCGCGGGGTTGAAGGTTTGCGCGTGATTGATACATCGATCATGCCCACGCTGGTATCAGGCAACACCAACGCGCCGGCCATGGCGATTGCCATGCGCGCGGCAGAAATCATCGCTGGTGCGAATCAGACAGGAGCGAACGCAGCATGACTATTCCTTTTACCCACCTGAACAAACTCTACATAAATGGCCGCTGGGAAGCGGGTAGCGAAAACGCTGAAGCGATAATCAATCCAGCTACCGAGGAGGTGATTGGCCACGCCCCGGTGGGCGGCGTGGCCGCTGCCGAGGCGGCAATTGCTGCCGCCCGCGAGGCGTTTGATCAGGGCCCGTGGCCTTGGCTGAGCATGGCCGAGCGGGCGGATTACATGCGGCGTATGCACGCTGCACTGGTAAGTCGGCGGGAACAGATTGCTGCGCTTATCGTGGCAGAGGTCGGCTGTTCGCAAGTGGTCACTCAGGCCATGCAGGTGGATATGCCGCTGGGGCATGTTCTGAAGGCTATCGATCGTTCACTGGTGACTGAAGCCCGGCAGATCCCCGTCGAAGCAGTCCCCAATCCGATGAACCCGGGCGGCCCGATGATCCTGGGCAGCGGCAGCATCGAGCGCGAACCTGTGGGCGTGGTGTCGGGTATCACTGGCTACAATTTTCCCTTCCTGTTGAACCTGGCCAAGGTCTTTCCGGCGCTGCTGGCAGGCAACACCCTGGTGCTCAAGCCGTCACCCTTTACGCCATACTCGGCCTTGTTGTTCGGCGATATTGCCGAGGAAATCGGTTTGCCCCAAGGCGTACTGAATATCGTCACCGGTGGTGTCGAGGTGGGCAGCCTGCTAAGCAGCGATCCTCGGGTGGACTTGGTATCGTTTACCGGCTCGGAGGCGGTCGGCATCAGCATCATGACCCAGGCAGCAGCCACCCTGAAGCGGGTGCACCTGGAATTGGGCGGCAAGTCCGCGTTGATCGTGCGCGCCGATGCCGACATTCAGGCGGCCGCCATGGGCTCCATCGCCGGACTGATGATCAATGCCGGGCAAGGTTGTGCGCTACTGACGCGTTTCCTGGTGCACAACTCGGTCCGCGAGCAGTTTGTGCAGTACGCAAAGGCCATTGTCGGCCAATTCAAGGTGGGTAATCCGTCGGATCCAAGCGTAATGATGGGGCCACTCATTCGCGAGTCCCAGCGCGCGAAAGTCGAAAGCTTGATCGCCAGCGGGCTGGAGCAAGGCGCGAAGCTGGTATGCGGAGGCGGTCGCCCGGCCGGCCAGGAGAAAGGTTTTTTTGTTGATATCACCCTGTTTGATGACGTCACCAATGAGATGACCATCGCCCAGGAAGAAATCTTTGGCCCGGTTGGCGTAGTGATTGGTTTCGACACCGACGAAGAGGCTATCGCCATTGCCAATGATTCACGCTTTGGGCTCAACGGCGGGGTAATGACCGCCGATGCCGCCATTGCGTACAAGATGGCCAAACGTATCCGTGCCGGCAGTGTTTACCTCAACGGGGGTGGCGGAACCATGCCCTACGCGCCTATTGGCGGCTTCAAGCGCTCGGGTATAGGTCGTGAGTTCGGACCTGACTGGCTCAATGAATTCACCGAAGAAAAGTCCATTATCTATCCCATCGGGCGCTGAACACCTGACGAGCCCTGGCGCGGAGAGCGACGAGAGTCGACCGACCGAGTCAGGGCAGGCTGCGTATATACAAACAATAAATACAACAAAGTTCGTAGGAGACACCATGCACAAAGCATTCGGCGCAGGTCTGCTCGCTGCCACCCTGGCTTTGGGTGGCTGCAATAGTGATGACAACGATGACGGCAAGGAGGACGATCTTCGCGCGGAGGTGCCGAATATTGAAGCGGCTACCGGCGGCGCGGGGGAGGCGGCCCTGGCCGCAGACCTGCAGTTTGGGATGGACAGCGTTGGCTACAGTGAAAAGGAATTCATCCTCTCTGGCACTGCTGTTTCTTACCTGCCAAAGGGCGGGCAGTCACTTGGTACGGACGGGCAGTGGGCCGTCGAAGAGAATGACAGCGCGGCTTATGTCACGCGGGCGGTTGTCTACCAGCCACTGGATGCAGAAGCGTTCAATGGCACTGTTATCATCGAATGGATGAACGTCACCAGCGGGAGCGATTCCAGCCCAGTTTGGACCTATACACACAACGAATTGATTCGCGAAGGCTATGCACTGATCAGCCTGTCCGCTCAGGCAGCCGGGGTGGCCAGCACCAAAACGATGGATCCCGAGCGATATGCCAGTCTGCTGCACCCCGGGGATAACTATTCCTACGACATCTTCTCGCAAGCTGGGCAGGCTGTGCGGGGGTATGCTGATGTTCTGCTGAATGGGCTGCAACCCAAGCGGGTGTTGGCGGCAGGGGAGTCGCAATCCGCCTACCGGCTGGTCTCCTATGCCAACGCTGTCCACCCGTTGGTGGCTGTCTACGATGGCTACCTGCTGCAAAGCCGCCTGGCCAATGCCGCGCCGCTGGCCACAGCCGATGACGTCTCCGGTTCGACGGAAATTCGCTCAGACCTGGGCGTACCGGTCCTGATATTCCAGACGGAAACCGATGTCAACGAGGCGACGCGCCAGGCCGATACCTCAACCTACCGGCTCTGGGAAGTCGCCGGAACGGCGCACTTTGACGTGTACGGTGGCGGCATTGGATTGATTGACACGGGCGATGGAGAGGGCGCGGTACTTGCGCTGGAGGCGCTATTGGATCCGCCGAGCACGGTGTTCGGTTTCATTAGCTGCGACAAACCAATCAATGCCGGTCCGATGAGTTTCGTGCTCAGCGCTGCGGTGCATGCACTCAATGAATGGGTCACAACCGGTACGCCACCGGCCTCGGCAGAGCCTTTGCAGGCTATCGACTTCACGCCCTACAGCCCTGGCTATGCGCGAGATGCACAGGGCAACGCCCTGAGTGGCATCCGCACGCCTTTTGTTGATGTGCCGCTAGCAATGTTGAGCGGCACAGGCAACAGCGGCGGCGAGGGCTTTTGTCGGCTATTCGGAACTACCGAGCCGCTCAGCGCGGATGATCTGGACACTTTGTATCCGACGCAGCAGGCCTTCGTCACGGCTTGGACGGCGGCTACCGAGGCGGCGGTGGAAAGGGGCTATATTCGTCCCATGGATGGGCAAGCGCTTATTGATGCCGCGGGCCGAGTGCAGGTGCTGCCTTGAGTTAAATTGAACATAAACCGAATTTATGTTTTTATAAAAAATTCTCTTATGAATCAGCGTGAAATATGATTTAGCTTTTGATTTTAAAAGAATTATTTAGTTATTCTGCTCTAGCGAAACGTTGTCATGACAATGTGAATTGGGAAATTGCGACGTTTAGCCAACTAAAAATTTACAAAAATGAATTTATTGTTCATTATCGTCTTGTGACTGAGCCTGACAAAGAGGATAAGAGTATGAGTTCAGATAACATCATTTATCGTGCCGTAGCCGACCGCAGCCGCTGCTGTGGTTATGGCTTATGCGCTTCGATCTGTCCAGAGGTTTACAAGCTCGACGCTGAAGGCCTGGTTTACTTTGACGATGACAGAGTAACTCCAGAGCTGGAAGAGACTGCGCGCGAAGGGGCTGAAGCTTGCCCTGCCGAGGCCATCTGGCTGGAAAAAATCGAAGCTTGAGCGTCGTATTTGCCAGCAGATAATAAACCAGATGGTCGAGGTAGATTGCTATGGGACGTTTGGAAGGCAAAGTTGCGCTCATCACCGGTACCGGTGGCGGGCAGGGTAGGGTTGCAGCGCTGCGTTTTGCTCGTGAGGGCGCGACTGTAGTCGGTTGCGATACCAATGAAGACGAAAACAAGATTACCGCCGATCTGATGGCGCAGGAGGGGTATATCCTTCATGGCTATGCCCCGGTCGATCTGGGTGACCATGAGCAGGCGAAAGCCTGGGTCGAGTCTGCCGTAGCAGAGCATGGCCGGATTGATGTTCTGTATAACAACGCATCTGCCGCACGCTTTGCGCCGGTACAGGATATGACCATCGAAGACTGGCACTTCACTATTCGCAACGAAGTGGACCTGATCTTCTACACCACCAAATACGCTTGGAATCATCTGGCTGAACGCAAGGGGGTGATTCTGAATGTGTCGTCCACTGCTGCCTGGGGTGGCTCCAAAGTAGCCGGTATCTCGGCGCACTCGGCTGCCAAGGGGGCCGTGGTTTCCTTTACCCGCCAACTCGCCGTCGAAGGTGCGTCTGCGGGCATTCGTGCGATCAGCATCAGTCCTGGTTTTGTTGCCACGCCGGGTACCGCCGCGTTCATGGAAAACCCGGTAGCCCGCGCCGCGCTGCTAGACGGTGTGCTGATGGACAGGCCCGGACAGCCCGAAGAGGTTGTCTCGCTGGCCGTTTACCTGGCATCCGATGAGGCGTCCTTTATCACCGGATCGGATATCGTCATTGATGGTGGATTGCTGGCTATATAAGCCATCCACTGGCATCTGATAGAACGAGGAGAAGCAGATGGATATTATTGGACTGGGTTACGTGGGCTTTGAAGCCACTGACCTCGAAGCCTGGCGCGACTACGGCCCGTCGGTAATGGGTTTTGCGATAGGCAAGAATCCGGAAAGCGATCCGGACTCGCTGTATTTCCGTATCGATGATCGCCGCCACCGTTTTGCTTTCCACCCTGGCAAGGTTGACCGGCTGGCTTACCTCGGTTGGGAAGCCAAAGGGCGGATGCAATTCAAGGCAGCCTGCCAGACGTTTACCGATGCTGGCGTGGAGTTTACCGTTGGAGACGCAGATCTGTGCGAGAAGCGCGGCGTCAAGGAACTGATCCGCTTCTTTGACCCGGTCGGTTTTCGGCATGAGCTGTTCTACGGGCAAAAATGGCTTCCCGACTCCTTTGTACCTGGGCGCCGCCATGGTGGCTACCTGGCTGACAAAAGAGGCCTTGGCCATGTCGTGCTGATGACGCCCGAGTTTCCGCCGGAACTGGAACATTTCCTTATCAATATCATGGGCTTTCACTGGTACGGTTCGGGCGCGGGCAAGGGCAAGACCGGCTTTTTCCGCTCCAAGCTGAATACATCCACCAGCCATGATATTGCCTACGGACACGCTCCGGGCCGTATGGGGATTCAGCACATCGGCATGTTCGTCGGCAGCCTGCGCGATGTGGGCGAGACCTACGATATCGTCAAGAAGCGCGAACTGCAGATGATGATGACGCTGGGTCAACATTCCCAGGACCCGCATGTTTCGTTCTACCACTTCAATCCGTCAGGCTTCGCCTTTGAGTGCATCGCTGAAAGTGAACCATGGCATGACGATGGGTTCGAGCTGAATCCGGAGAAGATGAGCGTGTGGGGCCACGAATTGGTGGGCCCAATTTTGGGGCCTAGCGTCAAAACCCCGGAAGAGGTTGGCGATCCGGAATTTACCGCCAAGAAAGCCTAGAAATGCGTCTGGCACGAGTAGAGGATGCGGCGGGAGCGCGTTTCTGGCTTCTTCTGCATCCGAATTCCAGCACCGGCCAGCGCATCAATGCCCCGTTTTCGCAGTGGGCCGGCGAGATCAACACCGGAAATATGTCGGCGCTCGACCTGTCGACCACAACCCTTGAGCAGGATACGTTTCGCCTTATAGCGCCCGTTGAGCCCGGCGCTCGTATATTCGGGGTCGGGCTCAATTATTTATCGCATCTGACTCGCCTGGGCAGTGCCGCGCCTCCTCATCCACTCGCCTATATCAAACCCGATTCTGCCATCGTTGATCCCTACGGGCTGATTTTTTACCCTGCGATGACGGGCGAGCTGGATTATGAAATCGAGCTGGTAGCGGTGATCGGCAAGCCACTCGGCGACGCCGTTGCGGCTTCGTCCTGCGTGATGGGTTACACCGTCGGCAACGATATCAGTGCGCGGGATGCGGGCCGCGCGTTGGGGCGGCTAGATCTGTTTACCCAGAAAGGCATGGATTGCACGACACCGGTCGGTCCGTGGATCACCACATTGGATCAATTGGGCGGTGGCGGACAACCGCAGTTGGATATGCGCATGACCATCAACGGCGAAGTTCGTCAGCAGGACAACACGCGGGAAATGATTTTCGCAGTTGATGAGCTGCTGAACTATCTGGATGCGCGCATCACGTTGCGCCCAGGGGATCTTGTCTTTACCGGATCAACCCACGGGGTTGGACTCGAGGACAGACGTTTTCTCCAGTCAGGAGACATTCTGGAAGCACATATTGAGGGCATCGGCATGCTGCGCAATGAAGTTGGTCCGCAGCGCATTCTTGCTCAGGTCAGGCAAGCGGGACGGCTAGGTTATCCCACTGTCTGACTGATCAACTCAGTCCCCCGGCGAGAGGCAACCATGAATCAAGGGGCCACCTGGTATCCGTTGAAGCACCGTCAGTTTCGCCTATTTTGGAGCGCGGGTGCAGTCATCAATATTGCCATCTGGATGCAGACAGTAGGCGCTGCCTGGATCATGGCTGGGCTTACCGATTCAGCTTGGATGGTGTCGCTGGTGCAAACCGCCATGACTCTGCCTGTGTTTTTATTCGGTTTGCCTGGAGGAGTAATTGCGGACTTGGTGAATCGCAAATACTGGCTGCTGTTCACTCAGTCGGTGATGCTGACTGCTGCAAGTATACTTTTTGTATTGGCCGCTACCGGGAGCCTGAGCACCTGGATGCTGTTGTCGCTGACTTTTTTATTGGGCACCGGAAGTGCCCTGAGTATGTCAGCGTGGATGGCCGTTACTCTGACACTGATCCCGCGAGAAATTGTGCCCGCCGCAGTGGCACTCAATGCTATTTCAACCAATGTTGCGCGTGCACTGGGTCCCGCCATCGGCGGCCTGCTTATTGCTGTGGCGGGCCAGGCTTCGATGTTTCTTTTGATCGCCTTTTGTTTTATGGGGGTGATTCTATTTCTGTTCGGTTGGCGGCCTGTCCGAGTCAGTAATGTGCTGCCCCCGGAGACTTTCCTCGGAGGAATGCGCAGTGGTTTGCGCTACATTCGGCACTCGGTATCTTTGGTCAGCTCGCTGAAACAAGTTTTTATTTTTACCAGCTGCGCCAGTGCCCTGTGGGCGCTATTGCCACTTATAGCCAAGGATCAGCTGCAGATGGAAGCGGATGGATATGGCCTGTTGATGGCCGCGCTGGGTGCAGGCGCGGTCATTGCGGCGCTCAATCTCACGCGTTTATATCGTCTTGTCGCGCTGCGCCAGCTGGTGGTTGTAGGGGCAGTTGCTTTTGCTATCGTTACCGCGGCGGTTTCGCTGACCGATGTGGTCTGGGTCGTCTGGCTGCTTCTGGTCATAGCCGGGATTGCCTGGATGGCAGTCAATGCCACGGTTGCTACCATTGTGCAGACCTGCGCGGCGGACTGGGTCAGGGCCCGGGTCGCTTCGGTATATTTGCTCATGTATATGGGCGCGATGGCGGTCGGGGGCGCGGTGTGGGGGCTGATTGCAGACTACCTAGGAACGACCAACAGCCTGCTATTGGCTGCGGTGAGTATAGTCCTGGGGCTGTGGTTGACCCGCGATGGAGTATTTGTGCTTGGTAGCGAAGCTGATTACCGCACGGTATCGCAGACGGACGAACTGGTGGTAGCTGCCGAGATCAATCACTCTGACGGTCCAGTGTCCGTCGAGATCAGTTATTGGGCACTTGATGAGTTTCAGCAGGACTTCATAAAATGTGCTTATGCGGTGGGACAGTCCCGGCGTCGTAATGGGGCGCGCAACTGGCGACTCTATCGTGACCTGGCTGACCCAAACCGTTTTGTAGAGCGCTTTATAGTAGAGTCATGGTTGGGCTATTTGCGGCAAAGAGACAGAGTTACCCAAGCCGATCAGAATACGGAACGTCAGTTGCAGCGCTACGTCATCAGTACAGATGTGGCCACCAAGCGCTATATCCATCAGCCGAATGCCATGGACGGATGGTGATAAAAATTGATTTAAAAATACAATTCTTGATATAGAATCATTGGCAGGCCATTATTAGCGCCTCATATTCGGGATCAGTTGATCCCTGCGTCTAAGGGGGAGATGTAAAAATGGATGCTGAAGTCAATATCAGTGATAGAAGCGCTGCCAAGTCATCGTCCTTGGTGACAGTAAAGCCGGTCGTGAATGCCGTGCGTATTCTTCGTTTTCTCAGTCAGACTGCAGCGCCAGAGCGTTCAGTAGATATCGCTAGAAAGCTGGATATAAACCCTAGCACTTGTTTCAATATTCTTAGAACGCTGGTGGCCGAAGATATGGTCGATTTCAGCCCCATGTCAAAGCGTTATTCCGCCGGTTTGGGGCTCGCCCGCTTAGTTGAGCAATTCGTCACCCAAGGGCAAAAGGTGCAGTTGGCCAAGCCCTTGCTGGAGAAATTTGCTGCTCGCTCAAAGGTGACCGTCACCTTGTGGCGGCGCATAGGTAACGACCGGATTGTTATCGTCAGCTCTGCTGCGTGTCCTACCGATGTGCGGATCGACATGAGCGAAGGTCAGCGGTTGCCAATTCTAATGGGCGCCAGTGGGCGTTTATTTGCCTCGCAACTCGATCTGGACCAGCCGCAGCCCAAGGCTATCTTCGACAATATTCGCTGGAGTGGGGCGCTGTCCTACGAAGAATATTGTGAGCAGGTACGGGATGCGGCCAAGCTCGGCTGGTCCATCGACGATGGCCACTTTTCAATCGGCATCCTGGCAGTGGCGGCACCGGTTTATTCTCCCTCCGAGACCATCGACTTCACCGTGTCGGCCGTGATGTTTCGTGGTCAGCGCGATGAAGCCGGAATTGCAGAGTTGGGGCAGTCACTGCGTAATCTGGGCAAGGAGTTGGGAAGCGTGCTGTTCTGATTATCAGTCGCGCACCAACAACAGGCTGCCGCCCAGCGGTCCGCCCCCGGCGGCCGTGACCGCTACCTGGTGATCAGCAATCTGGCGCTTGTCGGCGCGACCCCATAGTTGCAAACAGGCTTCGTGCACGTAGCCCAGGCCGTGGGTGCGGCCTCCGGAGAGCTGGCCGCCATTGGTATTCAACGGCAGCTCACCGTCTAGCGCGATACGCTGCCCGCCCTCAACAAAACGCCCGCTCTCCCCTACCGGACACAGTCCCAGAGCCTCTAGCCAGATCATGGTCAGTATCGAGAAGCCATCGTAGAGCTGCGCGGAGCCGACATCTTTGGGTTTCAAATCGGTACGTGCCCACATCATGCGCCCGACATCGAACGCCGCGCCCTGGGTCAGCGAAATCTGATCCCAGGACCATGGCTGGTTAAGCGCTGCACCCATGGCTTCGATCCGGATCGGCGGGTTGCGCCCGTCTTTGGCGACATCACGGCGCGACAGGATGATGGCGGTCGATGCATCACAATGCACATCGCAATCGAACATACGCAATGGCGTGGATATCATCCTCGACTGCATGTAATCGTCCATGCTCATCGGTGTACGATAAACCGCCTTGGGGTTGAGCTCGGCGTTGCGCCGGCAGGTCAGAGCGATTTGTGCGAGCTGTTCCGAGGTGGTGCCATAGTCATGAAAATGCCGCTGCGCATACATGGCCATCAGATTTGCCGCCGAGAGCACATTGAATGGGGTGTACCACTGCCAGGCAAAACTGCTGTCCCGTCCCTGAGTTTTATTCGTCAGGGCTGAAGCTTGCTTGTTGTGTTGCCGGGTAGAGGACTCGGTAATGGTGCGAAATACCAGAACATTTCGGCACATGCCGCTGGCAATGGCCATGACCCCATTGATGATGCCGGCTAGGGGGCCGGGCCCCTCATAGCCGCCGCCAAACCAGTTTACGTTCAAGCCAAGTGCATTTTTAAGCGCGTTCGGCCCGACCGGAGAAAAGCTGTCACCGTTATTGTTGTCACCCGGCCAGCACGCTACCCCATCGATCTCGTCCCGGGTCAGTCCCGCATCGGCAATGGCCTCAAGACAGGCGTCTGCGGTCAGCCGCATGGCTGACAACTGCGAAGGGCGGCCAACCTCGGATTGACCAATACCGGTAATAGCGACATCTTTTTCGTACAGACGGTCAAACATGCTCAATCCTTAACAAATAGGGGAAGCCATACATCGTCTTCCTGCTGAAAGTGCACTCTGACGGGCATCCCGATAAAGACGTCTGTCACCGGTATCCCTTCGATATTACTGACGAAGCGCAGACCTGCCTGCTCCACCAGCTCGACGATTGCAATCACGAAGGGCTCCTGCAGTTCAGGTGTCCAGGGCTGGTGGTTGATGGTAAAGCTGGCGACCTGGCCTTTTCCCGATACGGCCTGCGGAGCCACTTCAAAGCTGTTGCACGCGGGGCAAACAGGACTGGGCGGGTGAAAGTAACGAGTACAGGCGCTGCAGCGGTGGATCAGCAGTGCGTTGTTTTCACCACCTTGCCAAAAGGCGCGGTTGTCACCGGTGAGGGCGGGCAGCTTTCTCGGCATCGGATAAATCCTGTCTTAACAACTTGGATAACCCAAGGTTAGCATTTGTACACATATTAAAAAAGTGTTCTAATCTAAATCTACTGGGCCTTGCATTGGCCTATCTAATAAGACTCACTTGTGGAGGTCGCTCATGACCCTTTCTCTGCAAGGCCGCGCAGTAATAGTCACAGGCGGCTTTGGTGTACTCGGTAGCGCGCTGACCAAATTGTTGCTTGAGCGGGGGGCTAGAGTAGCGGCCCTGGATCTGAGTGACGTGCCTGCCGCGTTGACAGCTTCCGCTGACTTTCTTCCCCTGGGCATGGTCAATCTGACCGAAACGGCGTCCGCCGAGCAAGCGATGAACCAAGTGATTGAGACTTTTGGGCGTATCAACGCGGTCGTCAATGTTGCTGGTGGCTTCGCCTGGGAAACGTTTGAATCAGGCTCGTTGGACACCTGGGACCGCCTCTATCAGATGAATGTGCGTACCGCCATCGTCAGTACCAAGGCGGCGTTGCCGCACATTCTGAGCGCCGGCAACGGTCGCGTGATCAACGTCAGTGCGTTGGCTGCCAACAAGGCTGGATTGGGCGTTGCTGCCTATGCAGCGTCCAAGGCCGGCGTGGCGCGCTTTACCGAATCGCTCGCGGAAGAGTTGAAAGCCCGCGACGTCACGGTCAATGCGGTCATGCCCAGTATTATCGATACGCCCACAAACCGGGCTGATATGCCGGATCAGGATTTCACCTCATGGGTTACACCCGAAGCGCTGTCTGCCGTCATAGCCTTTTTGCTGTCGGCCGAGGGTCAGGTAATCACTGGGACCTGCCTACCGGTAAGTGGTCGAGTATGAATAGCTTAATGAATGGGAGATTGTTGCCATGAGATTGGTCACTTTTGTAAATAGCGAAGGCCTGGAACTGGCCGGTGCCTTGATTGAGCAGGATCAGTCAGTGCTTGATCTGCAACAGGCTTACACCGAGTTGCACGGAGGGCGGGCTGCAGCGCTGTCCAGCGTTCTTTCGCTTGCAGAGGCAGGCGATGAAGGTATGGAGCTGGCCCGCAATATTGTCGCCAAGGCACCCTCGGCGGCAGTCCAGGCGCGGGCATCTGTGCGCTTGAGAGCGCCTATTCAACCACCGCCGCAGATGCGCGATTTTTCCTGTTTTGAGCTGCACTTGCGTCAGAGTTTTGCTGCTGCTCGCCGTCTTCGTGCGATGCGCACCCCTGACCCGGAAGCGACGCTCAAGGCCATGAATACCAGCGCCGATGACCGTGTGATGGATACCTTCAACCGCCAGCCGATTTACTACAAGTGCAACCGGTTTGCCGTGGTAGGGGTGGACGATCAGTTCGAGTGGCCTGCCTACAGCAAAGCGCTGGATTTTGAGCTCGAATTTGGCTGCTACATTGGCAAGCGCGGCAAAGACATTACGCGTGAAAACGCCCGGCAGCACATTTTCGGCTACACGATTTTCAATGACATCAGCGCCCGAGATGCTCAGGCGAAAGAGATGAGCGGCATGCTCGGCCCGGCGAAGGGCAAGGATTTTGATACCGCGAATATTATGGGTCCCTGCCTGGTTACGGCGGATGAACTCGAAGATCCCTATGATCTGAATATGATCGCCCGAGTGAATGGCGAAGAGTGGGGCCGGGGTAACACGCGCGATATGCGCTGGCAGTTTGAAGATGTCATTGCCCATGTATCGCAGTCCGAGACCCTGCACAGTGGAGAGTTTTTGGGCTCGGGCACTGTAGGAAACGGCTGTGGCCTGGAGCAGTTACGCAACCTCAAGCCCGGGGACGTGATTGAGCTGGAAGTAGACCGAATTGGCATGTTGCGCACTCAGGTGGGGGAGAAGGGCAATCCGTTTTGAAAAAAATCCGATGAAACATTTCAGTCAAATTGATACAGATCACTAAAATCTGTTCACAAATGTCTTTCAATGTGATTTGCTTGGTGCTGAGCTAAGAGTTATCAAGCATTTAATCAATTGATGTTTAGCGCGGCCTGATAAGACCCCTAATAAAACTGGAGGCGAACATGCTTACTAAAACCAGCCAGGTGCTTTCCGATGGCACCAAGATTTCTGATTTGATTTACCCAGAGACGCGTGAAGTGCAAATGCGCGTGCTCTCGGACCCTGAAATTTATCAGATGGAAATGGAAAAGATCTTCGGCAAGACCTGGGTGCTGCTCGGTCATGAGTCCGAAATCCCCAACGCGAATGATTTTATGGTCCGAGACATCGGCGGCGACTCCGTCATTGTGGCGCGGGACAAGCAAAATGAGATCCACGTGACTTTGAACGTCTGCCCGCACCGTGGCATGCGTGTGGCGCTGACCGATTGCGGTAATACACAGATTCATAAATGTATTTATCACGGTTGGGCTTTCCGACCAAATGGCGACTTTATCGGCTCCCCGGTCAAGCGCGAATGCATGCACGGCACAATGCTGCCTGAATCCGAGCTGGGCCTGAAAAAAGCGCGTTCAGTACTCTATGGCGGATTGATCTTTGCTACCTGGAACATCGAAGGTCCGTCATTCGAGGACTTTCTGGGCGACGCAAAGTGGTATTACGACATTCTGTTCCAGCGCACTGACAAGGGGATGGAGGTTCTTGGGCCACCCCAGCGGTTTATTGTTAATGCCAACTGGAAAACCGCAGGCGAACAGTCGGCAGCTGATGGATTCCATACGCTGACTCTGCACCGTTGGTTGGGTGAGGTAGGTAACTACGCTAAAAAAGGCGGGGCTGAGACGGATGATGATGAGCCGGACCTGACGCCAGAAATGTACGGTGTTGAGGTGAGTTCGCCGCATGGCCATGCGCTGCGTTGCATCGATCTGGCGCGCAAAATCCGCCGGTTGACGGGTCTTGAGCCAGACGATCTATCAGTACAAGAGAAGCTGAATGCGCTTCCACCCGCTGGGATGACCAAAGAAATGGTCGACCAGTTGGCGGGGAATCTGAGTGAGGATCAGCTCAAGGTATTGACTTCCATGCCGCCTCAGGTAGGTGGCATGTTCCCTAATATTCTGTTCGGCTTCGTCTATATTCCGCAGCCTGATGGTTCAGTCGTCGGTTCGATGACACTGCATACCTATATTCCCCGTGGTCCAAACCAGCTTGAGTTCTGCAACTGGATCTTTGCCGAGAAGGATGCACCTGAAGAGCTTCGCGAGAAGATGCTCAAACAGACCATTCAGCTGTTCGGGACCTCTGGCATGGTTGAGCAGGATGATTCCGACACCTGGCCACATATGACCCTGTCGGCGAAGGGTGCAATGGGCCGCCATATGACCTTGAAGTATCAGGCCGTTTACGAGACGGGCAAACCAGAAGGTTGGCCTGGGCCTGGCATCGTCAACGAGGGCTTTACCAAGGATGACACCCAATGGCATTGGTGGCTCTACTGGAACGAGCTGATGAACGCCGAATAAACACACCCCGGACAAATAAAAGCAGGAGCTTCTCATGCAGCAAGTTCAAGAAAATATCCCGGCAGCCGCTCCGGGAAAAGCAATCGCGGTGGGGTCGGCCGAATACAACGCAGTGCTGACTTTCATGTACGAAGAGGCCGCGTTATTGGATCAGCTACGTCTCGGGGAATGGGGTCAGCTACTGGCCACCGACCTGATCTATACGGCGCCATTGCGCCATACGCGCCTTGGCGCGGACCATGCCAAAAGTTTTGTTCGCGCGGTTCAGCATTTCCATGATGATTACCGCTCGGTTATGGGTCGTATCCTGCGACTGTCTGGCAAGAGCGCCTGGGCTGAGGATCCGCCATCGCGGACTCGCCGCCTGGTGACTAACGTGATGGTGCGTGAAACAGACAAGCCTGACGAGCTGGCGGTAGTCAGCTATCTGCTGCTGACGCGTAGCCGTTTCAGTGAGCATCATGTTGATGTGATCAGCTGTGAACGCCATGACATCTTGCGCCGTGAGACGGACGGCAGTTTCAAGTTGGCACGTCGAGAGGCGCTCCTCGATCAATCTGTGCTGGGAACGGCCAATCTGGCCATCTTCCTTTAAGGGTTTGGTCGGCTGTGGTCACAGCCGACCATGCGGGGGACAAAGCCTGTCTTGCAAAAGACAGGCTTTGTTTTATCCAGGAAAGGGAAACGATCACCTCAACGCCGGGTTTGAATGACTTCCGGCTCGTTACCGGCGAACCAATCCTGATCGCTTGCGCAAAGTTGGCTTGCACGTTCAGTAAAATCCTCTGTAGAGCCTTTCATGCGCATGGCCTGCTGTGCTCTAACGGGTTGCTGGGCGTAGCAGAGGCCAGTCACCCTGGCGTGAGGCATTTCGTCCAGATCGTACTCGCGCCCGCGGGAGATGGTCGTACAGCGGCGTAATATCAAAGCCGCTTCCGCCTCTTCAGTAGGCAGGTTGGCAATAGCCCAGCCGGCCATGCCGTGGTTCAAATCGATTCCTCGGTACGGCTCTGGATCCTGAATAAACGTACCGGTAGTTGTCCATTGCAAGAAAATCTTGCCGTCGCGTAGAAGCGTGGAGGTAGTAACACCGGCCACGCGCATAGGAACGGTTATGTCGTATACGCGCTGTGTCAGCTTGCTGGCGGCCGCAGCAATGGCAAGGCCTGCCAGGTCGAGCATGTGAGTGCATTGATGCCTGGCGTCGGTTGCCCGTGTCACGCTGTGACCTACTTCTGACAACGGCATGCCAATCAGCGACTGAAGAGGCGCTGCGGCGCCTGGACAGGCTGTATAGGGAAAACGTACAGCGTAGCCGCGCACATCGGTGACCAGGCCCTGAGCATGCCGGATACTGACCCGGAAGTGATGAAAGTCGTCCTCCAGAGCGGCTCGCATTTCGCCGTCGGAGTGCTGGTGAATTTCAATACGTCGACGAAAAATCATGCTGTTGACCTTTATGATAATGATGGATTAGTGCTGTATGTCCATCCTGAATATGATTTAATATGAACATTAACAAAAAAAGTGTTTATTAAAAAGGTTGCCGATATGAGACTACTTGAAGATAAAGTCGCCCTGATCACCGGCGCTGGTGGTGGAATAGGTGAAGGCGTCGCCCGCTACTTCGTTAAACAAGGTGCCAGTGTTGTGGTGGCGGAGCTTAACGAAAGCTTGGGTAACGCAGTTACCGCCGATCTCCGGGCTCTGGGCGGGAAAGCGCTCTTTTTCAAGACGGACGTCTCAAGCAAAGACAGCATCAATGCTGCCATTCAGGCCGCTGTCGACGAGTTCGGTGGGCTTGATACCTTGGTGAACAATGCCTTTGCGCCAACACCCAATGTGTTGATGGAAGACAAGACTGACGAAATGCTCAAGCAGACCCTGGACACCACTGTTTGGGCTGCATGGTGGTCGATGCGTGCTGCGTTACCCCACATGCGTGCCCGCGGGGGTGGATCTATCATCAACTTCTACTCGATCGATACTGAAATTGGCGCTTGGCTGCACTCGGACTATAACACCGCCAAATCTGCCATCGTCGGACTGACGCGGAGCGCGGCGGCTGAATGGGGCCGCTTTAATGTCCGCGTGAACGCTATTGCCCCGACTGCCATGGGGGCCACTTTCCACAAGCTGGCGGCTGAAAATCCCGGATTTGCTGAACGGTCTGCGGCCATGCGACCTTTGGGTCGCAGCGGTGATCCAGAGGATGATATCGGGCCAGTAGTTGCTTTTCTGGCTTCTGAAATGTCGCGCTACATGACTGGGGAATCCCTGCATGTGGACGGTGGTATTCATTTGCCTCGCTACAATTCGCGCCCTGCAGATGTGCCGGTGCGGGAGTACTAAGATCCTTCAGGTCTAGGAGGTTGTACACATCAAAGCCCGCGTTGAAGCGGGCTTGATTGTTGTGGGTGTTATCAGCGCTTTTTCACACTGATATCTGTCGCTTCCAAATCCCAGGTTGTAGGCGTTTTTCCCTCGTCACGCAGCAGATACTTGAGTACTCGCCCCTGAGGATTTTTTGGCAATGAGCTACGAAACTCGATGTAGCGGGGCAGGGCATAGTAAGGCACGCAGTCCGTAGCCCAGTGAAACAGCTCTTCCTCACTAAGTTTGGCACCGTCATTTAGAATGGCTGTGACCTTGACGTCGTCCTCACCCTTGTCCGAGAGCACCGCGTGTACCGCCACTTCTGAGATGGCCGGGTGCACGGCAAAAGCTGATTCCATCTCAAAACTGGAAATATTTTCGCCGCGACGGCGCAGATAGTCTTTTTTGCGATCAACAAAAAAGAAGAATCCGTCTTCATCAAACTTGCCAATGTCACCGGTGTGGAACCACATGTTCCTCATGAGCTTGAGGGTTTCTTCAGGCCGACGCCAATAGCCTTGAAACATGATATCCGGCCGTAATGGCCGAACGACTATTTCGCCAGCGGTGTTTGCTGGCAATTCCTGATCGTTCTCGTCGACAATCCGTACATCAAAATCAGCAATGCGTTTGCCGGATGAGCCGGGTTTCGCGTACTCGCCGGCAGCCAAGGTAGTGATGACGCAAGCTTCAGTTAGGCCGTAACCATTGCCGCCAACGAGCGGTGTACCAAAGCGTTCACGCCAGATTGATTTGGTCTCTTCGGTATAGGGGTTACCGCGGGCAGTGTGGATCTGACCAAAGCAGCGACGCATGGCGTCATTATCAGGCGCCTGCGCCAGCAGCCCGCCCATGCCGCCAAGTATGGATGCAATGGTGGCGCCGCTTCGCTCAACCTCTGGCCAGAAATTGGAGACCGAGAAACGCGGCAGAATGGCTGCTCTTGCGCCCACCAGAACACTGGCGATGATGGTGACGCAGAGCGCATTCATATGAAATAGCGGCAAGGGCGTAATGGTTACGTCGTTTGCCGTAGCTGGTCCTGCACGCAACTGCAGTCGTGCCAGGTTGCACATGAAGTTATAGCTCACCATACAGCCCTTAGACGGTCCAGTGGTGCCAGAAGTGTAGATCAGGCACGACAGGTCAGAGGGTTTCGGTTTGCTGGGTATCGGCGTGGTTTTGTTATCGCGGTATTGATCCAACGGCTCGACCGTAATAGGACCGTCAACGGAAGCCTGCAGGGCTTCGCGGTGCAAGATGCGCTTGAGTGCTGGCAGCTGCTCACACACGGCCGTAATCCTGTCCATGTACGCGGCCTCGCAAATCACCAGCTGAGTATCCGCATCGGCAATTTGATGTCGAAGGAACTCGCCGCGCAAAGCGGTATTAATCGGCACGCTGACAGCATTTAGTTTGTTGATCGCTAGCCAGCTCACTACCGCATCAATATTGTTGTCCAGCATGCTGACAACCGTCTGGCCTGCACATACACCCAGCGATGAGAGGGAGTGAGCCATCATGGTTGAAATTGAGTCAATTTCACTATATGTGTATAGTTTTCCACTGAAGTCGAGGAATACACGATCTGGATGGCTTGCTACTGCTCGGTCCAGGGCTGCAATGATGGTGTCCTGTTCTCCGAGTGACCAGGTGTCGGGGTTACCAGTACCGCTCATGATAAATTTCCTCCGGGTGCGGCTCGCAGCATGGAGCCTGACTTTTATATTTCTGATAGAGAATCGCATTCTATATTGTATTTTTTGCGATGTCTCTATCAAGAGTTGAACAGAAATTGGCTATAGTGACTAGCTAATCTGCTAGAATCGCAAAAACTAGGCTTAAAAAGGGGGGGTGCATATGCTGGATAATGAGGCCGAAGGTGCTATACCGCCTGTTGGAAAGGGCGTGAAAGCAGAGTCAACAGGCAAAGGGAATAAGGGTGTTCCACTTCCCAGCAAATCGACGTCCCCGGCGGTAGGTAAAGCCCGGGCAGTTAAGCCTAATCGTCGTTCGGAAGAGACCATTAACAGTATCCTGCAGTCCACTGAGGAAGTTGTTCTGCGCTCAGGCGCTGATCGGATATCGATCTTGGACGTGTGCAAGCTGGCCGGTGTTTCCCGCGGCACCTTCTACCGGTATTTTTCATCTCAGGAAGATTTGCTTGATACCTTTTCCAGGCATAAGCGCGATAATTTTCACCAGATTATGGTCAATACCATAGGTGTGGTTGAGGATCCGGAAGCGCGGTTGAATGCGCTTATCAATTTTATCGATGACTACCTTGAGGAAAGTCGGGCTCAACGACTTCTTATGGTGGCCCCAGAATATGCTCTCGGATTTTTCCGGCGCATCTTCCACGACTCGATCCTGCGTTTCCAGGATACATTGGATATAGTTTTTGATGACTGGGACGCCAGGCTGGGGGTCAAGCTTGACCGTGAGTTGATTTGTGAAATGATCATCCGTTATGTGTTGAGCGAGATATTGGTTCCAGAAAATACCGGCAGACGCCTGCTTCCCGCGCGGGTCAAGCGCCTTGTGGCTTCGCTCATCACCGGCTCTACTTCTCGCACACGCCGCTGATTGAATGGGAGGTATGGCAAATACCTCCCCGGCTTGCTTTTGGTTATTCTAAGTCGCGTTAGACATAAGATATCAATATGTCGCTTTAACCTCCCCGTTTTTCCTTCCCACGTTTTCCACCTATAGCGGATTCTGCGTTTTTTGTCTCCTCGCTATATTTTATTAATCCTATATTTATCATAAGCCTATATGGCTTTCGTGTGGTCACTGCGCGTCCCTGGCCTGCGTTGAAATTCGGGTTGTTGTTGTACTGGCTACATAAATAACTTGAACAGTTTTGCCATTTATGATCAATTTACATAATGCTAGCGCATATGAGCTCAGCCGTGCCTGTTCTGCGGCCGCTGGACTCTCATCCAATAGAACAACACTGAGGCTAACTATCATGCTAATCGATCTGCACGCCCACGCCCCCCACCCCGAGTACTATGACCAGCACCCCCATTGGGGCCCTGCGTTTGAATCCCAGCCAGATGGCGACATCAAACTGCGGGTTGGTGAATGGATACTCTCGCTGGGCGCGCCGGAGCGCAAAGTGGCGCTGCGCGAAGCGCATGCCCGCGGTGAAACCCTGCAGGTAGCTGAATATATGGCGAAATGGGCCGATCCCAAGCACCGGCTCGCCAGCATGGATGCAGCTGGACAGAATGCGCAGGTGCTTTCGGTACCAAGCCATTGCTACATGTATTGGGCTGAGGCTGAGTTCGGTATTCCCTTCGCCAGAACGGTCAATGATTCCCTCGCCAAATATTGTTCAGGCGCGCCAGATAGACTGATGTTCTGGGCTCACGCACCCTTGAACGTGCCGGTTGAGGCGGCGAAAGAGATCCGTCGTGCTTGTACCGAGCTGGGCGCCAAAGGTTTGGTGGCTGGCGGCTCCAACTTTGGTGGTCTTGAATTTGATTCGCCGGAGATGGACCCAGTATGGGAAGCGCTGTGCGATCTCGATCTGCCGATGTTTGTGCACGGTTATAACCAGTCGGTGACTTGGGGCAAAGATGCCAACACTGACCGTTATGAAACAACTGCTATCGTGGGTATGAATTACGATGAAGCCAAGTGCTTCTGGTACATGATCAATGGTGGCGTGTTTGATCGATTCCCCAACCTGAAGGTATACATCACCCACGGCGGTGGCTTTGTCCCTTATCAGTTAGGGCGCATGGCGCAGACCAATCCGAATCTGGATGTGTCATACAACAAGAAGCCGTTCCTTGAGTACCTGCGCAACTTCTACTTTGACGTAGAGCTGCACGAAGTTCCGATGCGCCAGGCGATGGTGGAAGTCATTGGCGCTGATCGTGTGCTCTATGGCTCCAACTTCGGCGGTAGCGATGCGGTACGTCACGACCTGACCGATGACCTGAAGCTGTCTGCTGAAGACATGGATCGCATTCGCTGGAAGAACGCTTGCGAGTTGTTGCATCTTGATCCAGCCAAGATTGGCAAGGTAGGTGCGTAATGCGCCTGGCGAGATGCTCTTACAAGAGTGGAGCGCCTTTCTGGGCTGTGGTTGATCTGGAGCATGAGGCGGTTAATCCTATTCACGGTAGCTTCAAGGATTGGGCGCCGTTGGTGACTGCGGGCCAGGGAATCAGTGCGCTGTCTTTCTCGGCCGAGCCGATTGCGATGCAGGATATTCAACTGCTGGCTCCGGTTGATCCGATCAACCGGGTAGTGGTCGCTGGGGCCAACTATCTTGCCCACCTGGTCAAGGACTTCGGTCTTGAGGCGCCCAAGCAGCCAGTAGCATTTCTAAAGGCATATGGCGCTTTGATCGGCGCTCACGACCCGATTCGATATCCACCATTGACCGAAGAGCTTGACCACGAAGTAGAGCTGGTGGCGGTGATAGGAAAGGACGAAATCGATCCTGCTGATCCCCTGGCGTCGGTACTCGGTTACACGGTGGGCAACGACGTCAGCTCGCGCGATCTGCAGCGCAGCGGGGCAAAAGGGATTGGGATGGACCTTTTCGCCGCCAAAAGCCAGGACCTTACTACAGGTGTGGGGCCGTGGATCGTGACCCGAGACGAGTTTCCACAGGGCTCCCCGCAATTGCGCTTGACCCTGGCAGTCAACGGGGAAGTGCGTCAGGACGGCAATACTGCGGAGATGACCTGGGACGTGGGCGAGTTGATTGCCTTCGTTCAGGCCCGCTCCAGTTTCCGTTGTGGAGACATTCTGTTTACCGGATCGCCTGCGGGCGTAGGCATGGGTACCGGCCGCTTTCTCAATCCGGGTGATGTGGTGGAAGCCTCGGTTGAGGGCATCGGTACGCTGCGCAATGTGGTGAGTGAAAAGAACGCTTAATGAGGTTTTTACAATGACTGCGAATAAAACGAACAAGGTGGTGGTAGTCGGTGCCGGTCTGATGGGCACGGGGATCGCCCATGCCTTCGCCAGTTCCGGGTTCCCGACGGTGATTGTGGATACCAATCCTGAGTCACTAAAGCAGGCTTACAACAGTATCGAAAAAATCCTCGGCGATGGCGTGCGTCTGGGCAAGGTATCAGAAGATAGCGCTCGGTCTTCCCTGGAGCGTTTGACTGTGAGCGAAGACTTGAGCGTGGCTGCCAGCGGCGCCAATCTTGTGCTTGAAACGGTTTCAGAGCAGCTTGCTGTCAAGAAGGCGGTGGTCACTCAAGCGGCTGCTGTCATGGCTGAAAACGGCATCATAGCCAGCAACACCTCTGCGCTTAGCGTGACCGAAATCGCAGCGTCTGTGCCGTCGCCCGAGCGTTTTATCGGCATGCATTTTTTCAATCCCGTACACAAGATGAAACTGGTCGAGATCGTGTTGGGCTTGGCGACCAATGATGAAACGGTAGCTATTACCCGCGATTACTGTGAGGCGCTGGGCAAGACGTCCATTGTCGTCAATGAATCGCCTGGCCTTACCACCAGCCGGATGTCTGCTCTGCTGGGTAACGAGGCCATGTATATGTTGCAGGAAGGTACTGCGACTGCCGAGGACATCGATACGGCATTGCGAATGGGCTTCAATCATCCGATGGGGCCATTGGAACTGGGTGATCTGACGGGATGGGATACCCGCTTGTCCGTACTGCGCTACTTGCACAGTGCCCTGGGTGAGAAGTTTCGCCCGTGCCCATTGATCATAAAGATGGTTGCAGCCGGCCGGCTAGGGCGGAAAACCGGCCACGGCGTTTATCGGTATGAAGACGGAAAAGCCGTCCCAGGTTCCGGTCTCAAAGGCAGTTACCTATGAACGATATCGTCATTGTAGATGCGGTACGCACTCCGGTAGGTCGCTTTCGCGGCAGTTTGGCTGGCGTTCGAGCAGACCACATGGGCGCTTTGATACTGAACGAACTGTTGAAGCGCACGGGCTTAACGGCGCAACAAATCGATGATGTGATTTTTGGCTGTGTCACCCAGATCGGCGAACAATCGGCCAACATAGCGCGCACAGCATTGCTGAGTGCGGGCTGGCCAGCGACTGTTCCAGGTCTTACGCTGGATCGGAAATGTGGATCCGGTGAGGCTGCGGTGCATGCCGCGGTCGGAGCTATTGCTTGTGGGGCGGCTGATATCGTTATCGCTGGCGGGGCTGAGGCGATGAGCAGAGTGCCGATGGGTAGCAACCGTGATATTCACGGTGAAGCATTCGGTTGGCAGGCCATGGAGCGTTACGAGTTGACCTCGCAAGGCGAAGCCGCTGAGCGGATGGCGGAAAAATGGCAGATCAGCCGCGATGAACTGGACGCCTATGCGCTGGAAAGCCACCGACGAGCCGGTGCGGCAGCAGATGCGGGGTACTTCGCCAGTGAAATCGCGCCTATGCCTATCGCCGACCTCTGCGAAAAAGGCCACAACGGTTTCACCGGCTTGTTTTTCGCAGACGAAACCATCAGGCGCGACACGTCGCTGGAAAAGTTGGCGACGTTGAAAACCAGCTTCCGCCCGGAAAACGGCCGCATTACCGCAGGTAACTCCTCACAGATATCCGATGGTGCGGCGGCGCTACTGGTGATGTCGGCAGACACCGCAAAGCGTCTGGGTTTGAAGGCTCGTGCTCGCATCAAGACCATTACCACTGTGGGTGCGGATCCTACGTTGATGCTGACCGGGCCTATTGCAGCTACGCAAAAAATTCTGCAAAAGACTGGGCTCCGCACGGACGACATCGACTTGTTTGAGATCAATGAAGCGTTTGCTTCAGTGCCGATAGCCTGGATGCGTGAGATGGGTGTGTCTGCTGAGCGATTGAACGTCAACGGGGGGGCTATTGCACTAGGTCACCCGCTGGGTGCCAGCGGCGCGCGTATCATGACCTCCATGTTGAACGAGCTTGAGCGCCGCAAGGGACGTTATGCCCTGCAGGCTATCTGTTGTGCTGGCGGACTGGGCACAGCTACCTTGATTGAGCGGCTTTCCTGACTACCATGTCCAGAATTAAGCCATTACCCCTATCGTCGCTTCCGGAGTCGCTGGCTATTGCGCTGCAACGTGGCCTGGGCTCCGGCATGCTGAGTTCCAGCGTGCCTGTGCAGGTTTGGGCGCATCGTCCTGCGTTGGCCGAGGCCTGGTTAGCCGTGCTTGAGCTGTTTTACAGTCAGAGTCTGTTGAGCGAGCGGCTACGTGAGTTGGTACGCCTGAAAATCGCCAGCGTAACGACCTGCAAAGTCTGTCAGTTAGCTAGAAAATCGGATGATGTAAACGATCTGGATATCGCTTGCCTGGCGTCAGACAGTGATCACTTTACTCAACAAGAGCAGACCGCTTTGAAGTTCGCGGAATTGTTTGCCGGCGATTACATGACGGTAGGTGATGTGCATTTTGAAGCACTGGCAAGCTTTTTCAGTCCAGCGCAGATAACCGAACTCAATATGTATTGTGCCCTGATGCTTGCTGGTGGGCGAATGACCTACGTCCAGCAGGCTTACGAGGAATAAAATGAATACCCCATTGAATAGCTGCGCTTTAAAAAAAATGGATGGTACTGACACTAGTTTGATCGCCTACACCGGCAAGGTGTTGTTGATAGTCAACGTGGCTTCGCGCTGCGGTCTGACGCCGCAGTATCAAGCGCTGGAGCGGTTATATAGAGAACGACAAAACAACAGATTCGCAATCCTGGCTTTTCCGGCCAATGATTTCCGTGATCAGGAGCCTGGCAGTGACGAAGATATTGCGGCGTTCTGCCAAAGCAAATACAGCGTCAGCTTCCCTCTTTTCTCCAAGATAAAAGTTACGGGTGTAGATCGCCATCCGCTTTACACGGCGCTCACTGCAGCCGCTCCGCCGACAGTAGGTGAGGGCCCCATGCGCTCTAAGCTGGAAAGCTTCGGTATTAAAACCACTGCAGCACCTGAGGTGCTATGGAATTTTGAGAAGTTTTTACTTAACCGCCAGGGCCAAGTGGTAGCTCGCTTTGCCCCGGATGTGGACGTCACTGAGCCACGTTTTTTGACCGTGTTGAACAGTTTGTTGAATCCTGAAACATAGTAATTAGGCATTTATGTAAAAAGAGTTCAATTCTTCCCTTTTCAGGGATAGTCTGAATTGTCCGTGTGGTCTTCTTGGTAGAAGTCCACCTGGGAGTCAAAACAACAAAAGGAGAACGTTATGACTGACAGTTCCAAGAGCAACCTGGAAACCGTGTTTGCCGATGTAGCCAGTAACTACAAGGGCAGCGATATTGATTTGCATGCTACGTACGCTGAGATGCGCAAGACCTCGCCGATTATGGAAGGTAACTTTATGGAGCGCTTGGGCGTTCCGTCCATTGCCGGCGTAGACCCTGACCGCCCGTGTTTCACGCTTTTCAAGTATGACGACGTCATGCACGTGATGCGCGACGCCAAGCAGTTCACCAGCGGTTTTATTGCTGAAGGCCTGGGTGCTTTTTTTGACGGTTTGATCCTGACGGCGATGGACGGCGATCAACACAAGAACATGCGCAACCTGCTACAGCCAGTGTTTATGCCGGATACGGTTAACCGCTGGAAGGAAGAACGTATCGACAAGGTTATACGTGAAGAATTTCTTCAGCCGATGGCTGGGCAAAAAAGTGCAGACCTGATGGACTTTGCTCTGTACTTTCCGATCCGGGTGATCTACTCGCTTATCGGTTTTCCGAATGACCAGCCTGAAAAGATCAAGCAGTATGCTGCGTGGGCGCTGGCCATTCTTGCCGGTCCGCAAGTTGATCCGGCCAAGGCCGCAGCGGCCAAGAAAGCCGCCATGGAAGCGGTTGTGGCGCTTTATGATGCTATCAAGATTGTGGTGGCAGAGCGCCGCGCAGAGGGCGGCGAAGGGGATGATCTTATCAGCCGCTTGATTCGTGCAGAGTACGAGGGGCGCTCGCTGGATGATCATGAGATTACCACTTTTGTGCGTTCTCTGTTGCCTGCAGCAGGCGAAACCACCACGCGTACTTTCGGTACGCTGATGACACTGCTTCTGGAAAATCCTGCTTTGTTGGAGCGGGTACGAAATGACCGCAGCCTGGTCAACAAGGCTATTGACGAGTCTATCCGTTTTGAGCCGGTCGCCACCTTCAAGGTGCGCCAAACGGCGGAGGCAACCGAGATTCGAGGGGTACCGATTCCCAAAGGCGCGATGGTCTCATGCATTGTCAGCTCGGCTAACCGGGACGAAGAGTTTTTTGAGAACGCCAATACCTTTGACATTGATCGGCGCCAGCGACCGTCCTTCGGTTTTGGCTTTGGCCCGCATATGTGCATAGGACAATTTGTTGCCAAAACCGAGATCAACTGTGCCCTGAACGCGGTGTTGGACATGCTGCCCAATATCCGTCTCGATCCTTCCAAGCCGGGACCGCAAATTACCGGTGCACAGCTTCGCGGTCCCCATCAGCTGCATGTAATCTGGGACTGATAAACGTCTTCCCCCGAAGTCTTCGCAATCTGCCTTAGCAAGGCTTAGGCAGATTGCACCTCCCTACTCTGATAGCCAGTTTTTAAGGACTTGCTCCAAAACGGAAGCAGGGGTCTCTTTGCTGGTAACAAAAAGATATAAACACAAATAAGAAATGTGTTTAAATTAAGGCTTGGCTCAACTACTATCTAGCTACAAACAAAATCCGCTATAAGCGAAGGGGAATACCATGAATCTTGAAGATCTCATCCTCGTCAGTGTGGACGATCACGCTATCGAGCCGCCAGATGCCTTCAAACACCACATGCCTGAAAAATTCAAAGGTCGTGAGCCGCACGTAGAAAAGCGTGGTGACCGCGATGTTTGGATTTTTGAAGATGAGGCTACGGGGTACATGGGTCTTAATTCCGTCGTCGGTCGACCCAAGGAAGAGTACGGTATGGAGCCGCTTGGCTATGATCAGATGCGCCGAGGCACCTGGAACGTCAAGGACCGAGTTGATGATATGAATGCCAACGGCGTTTTGGGCTCGCTGTGCTTTCCGACCTTTCCCGGCTTCGCCGGTCAACGCTTTCAAGCGCATGGCAATCGTGAGATCGCCTTAGCGGCCATCCGTGCCTACAACGACTGGCATCTGTATGACTGGTGTAATGCGGCACCCGGGCGGTTCATCCCGCTGATGTTGGTACCCTATTGGGATATGCCGGCCGCCGTGGCTGAGGTCAAGCGTCTTTCCGCCCAGGGTGTTCACGCGCTGTCGTTTTCTGACAACCCTGCGCGCCTGGGCTTCCCATCAATTCATGATGACTATTGGGATCCTTTGTGGAAGGCGTGTGCAGATAACAACGTAGTGGTCTGCTGTCACATCGGCTCCGGTGGTAAAGCCGAGCACGCGTCCGATCTGTCACCGATCGATGCATGGATTACCACCATGCCCATCTCGATTGCCAACGCGGCGGCGGACTGGATATGGGCGCCGATGTGGAAGAAGTTTCCTACGCTACGCATGGCTTTGTCTGAGGGCAGTATCGGCTGGGTTCCTTATCTGCTGGAGCGCGCCGACTTTACTCATCGCCACCATAATGCATGGACCAACGCCGATTTCGGCGGAAAAATGCCGAGCGATATTTTCTTCAAGCACTTCATTACTTGCTTTATTGAAGACAATTTTGGTCTGCAAAATCTCAAGTTCATGAACGAAGACATGGTTACCTGGGAAAGCGATTACCCACATTCCGATTGCACCTGGCCGCATTCACCAGAAACCACTTGGGCGCATTTGAAGAATCTGACTGATACGCAGATCAACAAGGTTACCCACCTGAATGCGATGCGCGAGTTCTCCTATGATCCGTTCCCGCTGATCGGTCGCGAAAATTGCACAGTGGGCGCGCTACGTGCCCAGGCAACGCACGTGATTACCGAGCCAGCATTGGGTCTGGGCGGTGCCGAGGTGACCCGCAAGGACGGCAAGCCTGTTACCTCCGGCGACATCAACGCGATGTTCGCTCAAGCTGACGCAAAAACTGCGATCTGATTAGATCCTGCGCTAAACCCACTGCTGTCGTAATCCGGCAGTGGGTGTGCAGGTTGGTCATTTAACTTGCTTTCTGGGTTGTTTCAATCAGCCGAAGGTGTCTTGTTGATGAGTATTTCCCAGTTTAAATACAGCGTTATTCCCGAAGAAGCCGAAGCTCTGCGTGCCGATGTACGTTGCTTTCTCAAGGAATCGCTGGAAAATTACCCAGCTGTCAAAAAAGCCCATTCATGGATGGGCTTTGATGCGCAGTTCAGCCGTCAGCTTGGCCAGAAGGGTTGGCTTGGCATGGCGCTGCCGAAACAGTACGGCGGGGCTGATGCCAGCCCTTTTGCCCGTTACGTGGTTATCGAGGAACTCTTGGCAGCGGGTGCACCGGTATCGGCGCACTGGATTGCTGATCGTCAGAGTGCACCATTGATACTTCGTTTTGGTACACCAGCACAGAAAGAGAAATACTTGCCGCCTATCTGCCGTGGCGAGAGTTACTTCTGCATTGGCATGTCGGAACCCAATTCGGGATCTGATCTGGCGTCGATCAAAACCAGCGCTCAGCGTGTCGACGCTGGCTGGTTACTGAATGGACAGAAGGTCTGGACTACCAATGCCCAGCATTCGCATTACATGATTGCGCTGGTTCGCACCGGCAGTCAGGCCGAGAGCGGGCGGCATGGTGGTATGTCGCAATTCATCATCGACCTTACGCTGCCCGGCATCACCGTGCGTCCGATAGCTGATCTCGCCGGCGGCGAGCACTTCAATGAGGTCTTTTTCGATAACGTTCGGTTAGATGCCGATGCGCTTATCGGAGAAGAGGGTAAGGGGTGGGATCAGGTCACGGCAGAGCTGGCCTTCGAGCGCAGTGGGCCAGAACGCTTCCTCAGTAGTATTGCGCTTATGCATACGGCACTGGCATTGATTGGGCCGCGACCAGATGCGTTGCAGGCGCGTGATATTGGCCGTATCACCGCCCGCTTGTTGACCTTGCGCAACATGTCGCTGGCGGTCACTCAGCAATTGGTTGATGGAAACAACCCGGCCTGGGCTGCCTCATGTGTCAAGGATCTGGGCAATGTATTCGAACAGGAGCTGCCAGAAACGCTGCAGCTCTTATTGGAAGAACAGGCACAGGTGAACGGCGGCTCTGATCATGCGCAGGTGCTTGCCTATCTGACCCAGATGGCGCCTTCATTCTCGTTACGCGGGGGTACTCGTGAAATTTTGCGCGGCATTATTGCGCGTGGACTGGGGTTGAGATAATGCGAGAACTTTTTGAGTCAACCATTGAGCGGCTGTTGAGCGATATATCGACTGCGGACTATATCCGCTCTGCCGAAGGCGGCATGTGGAGCGCTGATCTCTGGCGCGCATTGGAAGAAAATGGTTTTCAGTTGGCCGGCGCACCTGAAGCGATTGGTGGTGCAGAGGCAGGCTGGGAAGATCTGTTTGTAATCGTCCGTGCGGCAGGGCGCTACGCCGCTCCAGTTCCATTGGTGGAAATGTTGCTGGGTAACTGGCTTCTTGAAGCAAGCGGGATAGGTGCGCGCAGCGGCGTATTGACTATCGCCGCTCAGGGTACCCTGCGTTGGGAAGGGGAACGACTATCCGGGGACCTGTATCACGTGCCGTGGGGACGGCACGCCGAATGGGTAGTAACGGTGGTTGGAGATCAGGTGGTGTTGTTGGATTTGGCTTGCGCTGACGGTGTTGTTCCCGGTAGCAACATTGCCGGAGAGCCACGCGACAATCTGCTTTTCAAGGCCGCCCACTGCGCCGCGTCAGCCAAGTTGCCTAGCGCAATGCCGGCCTCTGTATTGCAGATTGGTGGCGCTATGCTGCGCTCTGCCCAGATGGCTGGTGCGCTGACTGCATTGCTGGAACTTACTTCGGGCTATGCGGCAGAGCGCAAGCAATTCGGAAAACCGATTGCCTCGTTTCAGGCCATCCAGCAGCAGCTTGCGGTTCTCGCTGAGCAAACGGCAGCGGCCAATGTTGCTGCGGAAACCGCTTTTTCTGAGTCCGGTGACCAGCTTGCGTCATTCAGTATCGCTGCGGCCAAGATCAGTACGGCCGATGCGGCCAGCATAGGCGCGGGTATTGGGCATTCGGTACACGGTGCGATCGGTTTTACTCAGGAATATTCTCTACACCTGTTGACCCGCAGGCTTTGGGCATGGCGCAGCGAATTCGGTTCGTCTACCTTCTGGAGTACGCAGTTGGGCAAGTATGTCTGTGCAGCGGGTGAACAGGCTTTCTGGCCAATGATCACGCATTCAAAACAACATCAGCTCCCGGTAGCTGAAATAGGATCTGTGTAATGACCCCCTTTCTCCAGGTTGAACGGCACGGTGCTGTAGTAATGGTCCGCATGAATAGCCCTGAAACCCGCAACGCATTGTCAGAGCCGGGACAAATTCAGGAGTTCGTCGATCTATGTGCTGGCTTGCGTCGAGATCAGAGTGTCAGGGCCGTTGTGCTGACAGGCAACGGCAAAGCCTTCTGTGCAGGTGGCAACATCAAGGACATGCAAAACCGTGAGGGTATTTTTGCTGGTTCGCCTTATGAGCTGCGCGATACCTACCGCAACGGCATTCAGCAGATTCCCCTGGCGCTTTACGAGCTGGACATCCCGATCATTGCCGCAGTGAACGGTGCCGCCATCGGTGCTGGGTTGGATCTGGCGTGTATGTGCGATATCCGTATTGCCAGCGAAAAAGCCGTGTTTGCGGAAAGCTTTGTCAAGCTAGGGATTGTGCCTGGCGACGGTGGTGCTTGGCTTTTGCCGCGTATTATTGGCATCCCGAAGGCTAGTCTAATGGCCTTCACTGGCGACACCGTTGGTGCTGATAAAGCCCTCGAATGGGGGCTTGTTGAGCAATTGTGTTCGGCAGAGGAGCTGGAGACCGAAGCGCTTGAGCTGGCTCAGCGTATCGCCCAAAACCCGGGCCACGCCTTGAGACTGTGTAAGCGTCTCCTGCGTGAGGGGCAGCATATGCGGCTTGACTCCCTGCTTGAACTATCGGCGGCCTATCAATCGCTGGCGCATCACACCCAGGACCATAGTGAAGCGGTAAACGCGTTTGTCGAGAAGCGCAAACCGAACTTCAAAGACCAATAACAAAATTATTCGAGGAGAGGTCACGATGCGTAGGGTTTTTCGTGAAGATCACAATATGTTCAGGGAGCAGGCCCGGCGTTTCGTCGAACGGGAAATAACACCGCACCTGCATGAGTGGGAAAAGCAGGGCATCGTTCCGAAAGAAGTTTGGCGCAAGGCTGGCGAAATGGGTTTGCTGTGTTCAACCGTTCCCGAAGAGTACGGTGGTGCTGGAGGCGATTACGGCCATTCGGCGGTAATGATTGAAGAACTGGCGCGTGCCAATGCTACCGCGGTTGGCTTCACTACCCACTCTGAAATTGTTGCCCCGTATCTGATTGCCTACGGCTCCGAAGAGCAAAAGCTGAAGTGGCTACCTGAGATGGTCAGCGGCAAAATGATCGGTGTGATAGCGATGAGCGAGCCGGGAATAGGCAGTGACTTACGCTCGATGCGCACACAGGTCCGCCGCGAGGGCGATGAGTATGTGGTCAGTGGGCAGAAAACCTTTATCACCAACGGCGGCAACGCAGATCTGGTGGTGACTGCGACTAAACTTGATCCGGCCAGCAAAGATTTAACGCTCATCTGTATCGAAACGGATCGCCCGGGATTTTCCAAGGGCAAACTGCTGGACAAGATCGGCCTCAAAGGTCAGGACACTGCCGAGCTGTTCTTCGACGAGGTGCGGGTGCCGGTCAGCAATCGGCTGGGAGAGGAGAATGAAGGATTTAAATACCTCACTCATCAGTTGGCCTGGGAACGTCTGATTATCGGCCTGCGAGCCGCACAATCGATCGAAACACTGTTTGAAGAGACCTTGGAATATACCCGTGAGCGCAAGGTATTCGGTCATAGCGTGTTTGATTTTCAGAACACGCGATTCAAGCTGGCCGAGGTCAAGGCCCAGGCCACTATGCTGCGCGTTTTTGTAGATGACTGCCTGGAGCGCGTTATGCGTGATGAGCTGCCCGCAGACGTGGCAGCTATGGCCAAGCTGTTGGGATCGGAGCTGCAGGGTAAAATGCTGGATGAGTTGTTGCAGTTACACGGCGGCTACGGCTTTATGAGTGAATACAAGATCGGTCGTGCCTGGGTGGATGCGCGTGTTGCACGCATCTATGGCGGCACTTCAGAAATCATGAAGGAAATCATCAGCCGCAACTTTTGAACCGGCCCGGTGCGTCGATACCTTGGCGTCCAGAACAATAACAATAGGGGAGTAATGACTATGTTGCTGATTTGTCGAAATATCCTGATTGTAGCCACCCTGTTTGTGGTGGCTAACGTTTTTGGCCAAGGCATACCTGAGGATCGTTACGCTGAAGAAGCTGATAGGGCAAAAAGCCTGCTGCGCAAAGCGATAGCACACTATCGGGCCGAAGGGGAGAGCTCACTTGCTGCCTTCAGTCGGCAGGGTGAGTTCGTCGACGAAGAACTTTACGTCTACGTTATTGGGACTGACGGCGTCATGCTTGCGAGCGGTGGCCCGTCGTCCAATTTAATTGGACGGGATGTTGGCTCCGCGCTGAATGACGACTTGAATAAAGGTTTCAAGGCAGCGCTGGCATTGCCAGAAAGCGAGCAGATTCATCATGCAGATTATCGCTGGATGAACTGGCAGATAGGGCGGGTAGAACGTAAAAGGGTTTTCTACCAAAGAGTGGACGACAAGGTTTTTTCAGTCGGTTATTACATTGAGCGCTCAAGCGAGACAGAGGCGCAAGTACTTCTGGACTACGTCATCAAAGCTGTTGCTGAACAGCCCGAGCAGACCTTTGAACGCATAAACGAATTGGATGCCGAGTTTCTCAAAGATGACCTTTACGCCTTTGTGGTTGACCGTGAATCACAGAGGTTTATCGCCCATGGATACAATCTGAGGCTGGTAGGAAGTGATTTTCGTCGAGTCCAGTCGGCGGATCGCCAACCGATTGGGCAGGAGATCTTAGATGCTGCAGCTAAAGCGGGTAGCGGCCGTATCGGCTATCTATGGCCCAATCCGGTCACAGACAAGAACGAACCCAAGACGACACTGTTCCAGGTAGTTGGTAACTACATTGTCGCCGTCGGTTTCTACTCGAAAGCTGAATAACCCTCCAGGTTATGCAAAAGATGAACTCAACACCTGCCATCTTGATTACGGGTGGCGCCCAGAGGGTGGGCTGGCACTCTGCTCAGCGTCTGGCCAGTGACGGCTTCCGAGTTATTATTACTTGCCGTCACTGGCGCGCAGAGTGGCCAGAGCAAGGGCCGGCGGGTATTGAAGTTATCCTGGCCGACTTTTCAACCAATGAAGGTATTGAGTTGTTTATCGAGGAGCTGAAAGCCCAGGTTTCGTCATTGCGGGCGATTGTTCATAACGCCTCAACCTGGTGTGCTGATACTGATCTGAACGCGGATGATTTTCAGGCCATGTACGCGGTTCACATGCTAGCGCCATATATGATCAACAAGGCCTGCTCTAGTCTGCTAAACCAGCCGCAAGCAGACATTGTTCATATTACCGATCATGATGCCTTGAGCAGCGACCCCGACTACGTGGCTTACCTAGCGACCAAAGCGGGACTTGAAAGTATGACTCGCTCGTTTGCGAGACGCTTCGCTCCTGCGATCAAAGTAAACAGCATAGCTCCGGCGTTGATCATGTTTAACATCTCCGATACTGCTGAGCATAAACAACATATTCTCGAGCAGTCTTTGTTGGGGTTTGAACCTGGGCCAGAGGTATTCTATCGCACCCTGAGATACCTGCTTGAAAACCCGTACATCACAGGAACCTGTCTCGACTTAAATGGCGGCGGCAGGCTTAAATATGCTTGAGAGATGGTACCTATGAGCTTGGAAAAACTGACCGATTGTTACCGGGGGATTCTAACAGAGCTGGACGAAGAGCCTGGCCGTGATGGATTGGTGGGCACCCCTTTGCGGGCAGCAAAAGCGATGCAGTTTATGTGTCGAGGTTATGGGCAGTCGCTGGACGAAATTGTGAATAATGCGTTGTTCGATTCTGATAATGACGAGATGGTTATCGTCAAGGATATTGAGCTGTATTCCCTTTGTGAGCATCACATGTTGCCGTTTATAGGAAAGGCCCATGTCGCCTATATTCCCACTGGCAAAGTCATCGGTCTGTCCAAGGTAGCCCGCATTGTCGACATGTTTGCCCGACGTTTGCAGATACAGGAAAACCTCACGCGACAAATTGCAGAGGCATTGCAACAGGTGACTCAAGCTGAAGGTGTGGCCGTAGTGATTGAGGCGAAACACATGTGCATGATGATGCGCGGCGTTGAGAAGCAAAATTCCACCATGTTCAGCTCGGTGATGCTGGGTGCTTTTCGTGAGTCAGGGAATACCCGACAGGAGTTTCTGCAGTTGATCAGCCGGGGCTAATTGCCCCGGCTATGCCAAGAACTCAGGCGTCAGTTGAGACCGCTAAATGCCGCCAGCGCTGCAATTCATCTTTTCTTGAGGCTGACCGGGTTTCAGCCAGCGATATGGCATCGGAGCCCACGATAAAATGAAGCGGGGCCTCCGGATTCAGTGCTAGTTCGACAAGCGCTTGGCCGAGCTTTTCTGGTACGCCAGGCTGCTTGTGGTTGTTGTTGGCGGAGGATGACCGAACCTTGCTAGAGAACTCCTTATATTCGGCAAGGGGCGCGCTGCCGAAGCGAGCGGAGCTGTCGTCCAGAAAATCAGTGCGAAAGGCGCCGGGTGCAACCAAAGTTACTTGGACGCCAAAACCCTTCACTTCCTGCGCCAATGACTCAGAAAACCCAACAACCGCAAACTTCGAGGCGCAATACACACTGGCACCGGGCATCCCGGCAAGGCCGGCAATTGATGCGATATTAAAAATGTGGCCTTGACGTTGATTGCGCATTACCGGCAGCACCGCTCGGCACATAGCGAACAAGCCAAAGACGTTAGTCGCAAACTGACTTTCAATATCGCTTGCGCTGTTATCTTCAAATGGGCCTAGCTGACCATACCCAGCATTGTTGACCAAAATATCAATTTTCCCGAATTTGGCGATGGTCGCGTCTACTGCCTTTTGGATCTGATCTGTTGCAGTCACATCGAGAGAGACGGTTAGAACCCGACTTGTATCGTGGCTCCTGTAAGCGTCGCTGATAATCGCCTGCGTCCGTCCCGTAACGACCACGTTATCGCCTGCTGCAATGGCGGCTTGAGCTATATGCCCACCGAGGCCTCTATTTGCGCCAGTGATGAGCCATGTACGCATTTACACATCCTCGAATTTGTTAGATTGCTTCTAGGTTAGCCAGCAAAACTAAACATAATATCGAATAGTGTCAATATCCTCTGGCTTAAGCAAGAAGGGAGGTGATGTATAGCATCCTTGAGGCTTAACTTGCTCAAGATCGCAATATAGGCTGGGGGGTGGGAACCACGAAGCTGGCCGAATACAGTGATCTATCTAAAGCTCGGGCAGTCGAAATCGAGCTCCGATCTTAGCTCGCTTCACTGGTATTAATGAACATACGGGGGGGCATTTATGAGTACCGCTGCAATTGTCGTTCTATTGATCTGCGCTATTTTGATTGCGTTGACAGTCATGGCTTCAGTTGGTTATTTGATCGCTTGCAAACTAGATCGATCTAGAATGGACGGCGGGCAGTTCAAGCCCCGTTCTCGGCTAGACGCATGATGTTTTGCGGGCGCCCCCGCCGGCTTATGGAGATCAGCGGGGCAGCGCCATATTGCTTTATATTTTGATATGAACACTATAGAGCTACAATCTATAGAGTTCATATCAAAAGAAAAGGAAGTGCTATGTTTGTGACTTACCGTAATTCAGAAAAGCGTGACATCTCTGCCATCAATCAAAATATGCAGGCTTGGCCTATGGTCGAGCTGGTGCTTCACAAGGCTGTATGTCTTATCAAATTTGAGGCCTTGGGCAATGGTGACGATGAGAGAATCGTCCGGACCATATTAGTAAGCGATCCATTTGAGTTCAGGGAGATGTTGAGCGGCCAGAGCAAAGAACTCTTTGTTCATGACATCAATTTGCTGACGCCCAAGGAGATGAATGGCTGTGACTCATGGAAGGTTGAACGGCTAGTGAATGTTTCCAGCATCCATTGGCATGAAGCTGATAAAAAATGCCATGGCTTCAGCTATGAGGTCGAGGGCGGTTTTAGCTACCAGGATGTGCCTCGGAACTTCGTAGAGTCGACGAGGGTTGATGAGGTCATTTTCCACGAGCCGCGTGACATTCACCCTGAGATGTACTGCTAGATTTAGCGGATCGGCGCGGGAAGGGTGGTAGGCTCTTTCTGTCAGGTATAGCTGGCTGAAGGGCAGGCATCATTCAACGCGTTTCTCTGGCAGGGTTGTTGACTTAACGCTGCTCGATGTGAAGTGCGAAAATGACCTGCCCTTAAAGTTCGATAGTCAAAGCGGTGTATCGATTTGACAAATTTTGTAGGACCCAAAAAAGCGGGTCAAATAGTCTGATCAGCCATCGTCGGCTGAACGCTCTTATCGTGACATTTGGGTTCAAACCCTTCTAGATCATCTATGTGCCATCGGGTAGTAGCGGGGCCGAGCTTATGGGGTTTAGGAAAGCGGCCAATGCTTACCCATCTCCAAATGGTGGCCGGTGCTACGCTGTACCGTTGAGAAATCTGTTTAACACTGTAATACATGGCAAAAGGCCTCGCTGCTGGTTGGTACAGTTAAGGTACACAGTTCTAGGGTTTTAATGACTCGTCTAAATGCCAGATTTGTGTATTAACTTGAGCTTATATTTTCAGTCTCCCGAGCAGCGAGTCGTCCTCCTATTAGTCAGCTGGAACTTATTTTCACCACGTTGTCACTCCTTGTTCTATTCAGATAGTCAGCCCAGCCCTGCATTAACTCCCGACGCTCCTCCAAAAGCTCGGAGCGGGCGTATGCAGCACGGGTCTCGTCGCTATTAACGTGAGCCAGGGCTAGCTCCCCCCATTCGTCCGGAAAACTTGAGGTATTTCCGTTTGCCATTACGCGAGCCGCACTGCTTCGACTCCAGTCTTTGAAGCTCGATCTGGCGGTACCGTGCGGCGTGGCGATGCGTTCTTGTTCGGGATCGATATACCCTTTGCCTCCAGCTTTAACAGCCGACTCATGCATGTCTTTTATTAGCTTCCCAAGTGCAGCATCTGATAGTGCAGCTTGTTTGCTATTCGTAAATAACAGTGTCTTGCCCGTGCCCCTGGGTAAAGCCTCAAGTAGAGAAACCGCTGCGTCAGAAAGAGGAACAGTGTGGCCTCGATCAGCTTTCATCCGTTCTGCAGAAATGCGCCAAACTCGGCGCTCCAAATCGATTTCGCTCCAACAGGCAGCTCTAACTTCACCGGACCGGCCAGCCGTGAGAATGGCAAACTCTAGGGCCATCGCGCTTATGCTGGTTCTGGTACGGAGGTCGGCCATGAATGCAGCCATCTGATCCACCGGGATTCGTGCATGGTGACGCTTACCCGTTTTCTTCCGCACAGATTTTGATTTAGGTAGCAGTTCTTTCAGATTACCTTGTAGAGCAGCAGGATTCGGGCCACTGCGAAGATCCATAGCTGCTGCATAGTCTAGTACGCTCGCAATCCGCTGCCTCACACGTGTGGCGGTCTCGTGTTTGGTTAGCCAGATCGGTTGCAACACCTCTACCAAGTGAGCGGTTTCGATGCTGTGAACCGGTAGTTTGCGTAGAACTGGGAAAGCTGCATATTCCGGCCCATCGTGACCGCCCATTCCGTTTGAACGTGACCGCCTGT
>CAXBEU010000014.1:0-100128 GCA_963974865.1 uncultured Pseudomonadaceae bacterium
CGTACGGTTCTGTGAGAGGGATGGGGCGGCAACGCCTCACCCTACTCGATGTTGGGTCGCGTTTGAGCTTTGGGCTAGCGCTCGGCAATCAGTTGGTTGCGCAGCTTGTCCGACAGGCCGTTCTCTCGCAGCCAGATGCCAATGTACGCACGCGCCAGCTCTGGATCATCGGACTGGAAGGTTTCCTTGCCGTTGTATTTCAAGCTCAGGGCATGCTTGCTGTCCAGGGTCAGGCTGTAGCGGTCCTCGGGCTTGATGTCGGTGAAGGTCGCGTGCAGGCGGTCGACCTCGGGGCGTAATCTGGCCAGGCTTGCCGAATCATATTGGCGCTCCAGGGCCACCCAGGCGGCTTTGATGACATCTGAGCGGTCTATGTTGCGGTAGTAGAACAGCTCCAGGTGAACGGGCGTTCGTGTATCGGTAATGTCGTCCAGCGGTGCCTCGGCAGGGGCGAGCAGGGCAGCGCTGTAAACGTCCACGAACAGGTAGTTGAGCACGCTGGCATTGCGCAGCACCAACGGCTGACCATCAACCTCGATAGTCTGTGGAAAATCGGCTTGATCCAGGCGCTTGCTGTTGGCATTGGCCACCAGCGGCAACACGCACAACAGGGAAATGATAATGGCTCGCAACATGATGTTCTCCATTCCAGCAAAGGGTTATTAGCGCTGCTCCGGCGTGGCAGGTCAATTGCCCGGCGGAACCAATGTGTAACAGTAAAAAACCCGAAAAAACCAAGTGCTTGAGTAGCATTGGTAGGGCATGGTCTTTATACTTAGCGGGATTTTTGATGAGGGTTTGTGGCCCTTTCCCAATGTTTCCGCGTCTGTTGCCCAGAGCAGTTTCTTGGGATTTCCGTTTGCCGGATGCCGGCCCGCCCTTGACGATTCCAACCAGTGATTAGGCTATACGTATGATAAAAATCAAACGGGGCTTGGATCTGCCAATCACCGGCTCCCCCGAGCAGACAATTGAAGACGCTCGCCCTGCGCGCAGCGTTGCCGTTGTCGGCTTCGACTACCATGGTATGAAACCGACCATGGAAGTGCAGGAGGGGGACCGGGTCAAACTTGGCCAGATCCTGTTCAGCGACAAAAAAACACCTGGCGTGATCTTTACCGCCCCTGCAGCGGGTGTTGTCAGTGCCGTCAATCGTGGTGACAAGCGTGTTCTGCAATCGGTTGTCATCGACGTGGATGGCGACGAGGCCGTCAGTTTTGATGCGCACGATGCCTCCACTCTGGCTTCTCTGGAGCCGCAGAAGGTGCGCGAGCAGTTGATTCAGTCGGGACTCTGGACTGCACTGCGGACCCGCCCTTACAGCAAGACGCCGGCAATTGACGCCGTGCCCCATTCGATTTTCGTCACCGCGATCGATACCAATCCCCTGGCTGCGGATCCTGCGGTAGTGCTCAAGCACTACGCCGCCGAGTTCGAGAACGGCCTGAAGGTGCTTGCCCGTCTGGGTAACATCTGGTTGTGCAAAGCCGATGGCGCTAGTATCCCGGGTGAAAACCTGGATGGCGTGCGCAGCGAAAGCTTCGCTGGCCCGCACCCCGCTGGCCTGGCCGGTACGCATATCCACATGCTTGATCCAGTCAATGAGACCAAGACAGTCTGGCAGATCAACTACCAGGACGTGGTTGCGATCGGCAAGCTGTTCACCGATGGCAAGCTCTGGACTGAGCGCGTAGTTGCCCTGGCCGGGCCGCAGGTCGAAAAGCCGCGCCTGGTGCGTACCCGCCTGGGTGCGAATCTGGCTGAGCTGACTGCGGGTGAGCTCAAGCCCGGTAGCAATCGCGTTATCTCCGGGTCCGTGTTTGGTGGCCGCAATGCCCAGGGCCCGGTTGGTTATCTGGGACGCTTCCATTCGCAGGTGTCGGTGCTGGCTGAGGGCAGCGAGCGGCAGATGTTGCATTACTTGCGTGCCGGCGTCGACAAGCACTCGGTTCTGAACATTTTTGTCTCCAAGCTGAAAGCGAGCAAGCTGTTCAATTTCACTACAACTACCAATGGCAGCCCGCGGGCGATGGTTCCCCTCGGGAACTATGAGATGGTCATGCCGCTGGATATTTTGCCCACGCAACTCTTGCGCTACCTGATCGTTGGCGACACCGAGATGGCCCAGAAACTGGGTTGTCTGGAGCTGGATGAGGAAGATCTGGCTTTGTGCAGTTATGTGTGTGCCGGCAAATACGAGTATGGCCCGATTCTGCGCGATAACCTCGCCACGATCGAGAAGGAGGGTTAATCCATGGGTTTGCGTACATTTTTGGATAAGATCGAACACAACTTCGAGAAGGGCGGCAAGCACGAAAAGTTCTATGCCCTTTATGAAGCTATCGATACCTTCTTCTATCGTCCGGGCAGCGTGACCAAGACCACCGCCCACGTGCGTGATGGTCTCGATCTCAAGCGCATGATGATTACCGTATGGCTGTGCACCTTCCCGGTGATTTTCTACGGGATGTACAACATCGGTTTTCAGGCTAACAGCATTTACGCCGCCAACCCCGAGCTGCTGGATGCTCAGGAAAGCTGGCGCATTGGTCTGATCGCGATGTTTGCCGGCTTTGATGCAGGTAGCCTGTGGGACAACATGATCCATGGTGCGGCCTACTTCCTGCCGGTCTACGCGGTGACCTTTATCGTCGGTGGCTTCTGGGAAGTCCTGTTCGCCTCGATCCGCAAGCATGAAGTCAACGAAGGTTTCTTCGTGACCTCGATCCTGTTCGCGTTGATTCTCCCACCGGATATCCCCCTGTGGCAGGTCGCGCTGGGTATCAGCTTCGGTATCGTGATCGGCAAGGAAGTCTTTGGCGGTACTGGCAAGAACTTCCTCAACCCCGCGCTGACGGGCCGTGCTTTCCTGTTTTTTGCCTACCCGGCAGAAATTTCCGGTGACGCAGTCTGGACTGCAGTTGATGGCTACGCCGGTGCAACTGCACTGAGCATGGCCGCTTCCGGCGGTATTGAAGCGGTAGTCAACGGCGGTATCACCTGGCTGGATGCTTTTGTCGGCAACATCCATGGCTCCATGGGTGAGGTTTCTACACTGGCCATCTTCCTTGGCGGTGCGGTGCTGTTGACGACCAAGATCGCCAACTGGCGAATTGTTGCTGGTGTGATGATCGGCATGATCGCGATGAGCCTGCTGTTCAATCTGATTGGTTCCGAGACCAATCCGATGTTCGCGATGCCGTGGTACTGGCACATGGTGGTGGGTGGTTTCGCCTTCGGCATGATCTTCATGGCCACCGATCCGGTATCGGCCTCCATGACCAACCAGGGCAAATGGATCTTTGGTGCACTGATCGGCGTGATGGTTCTGCTGATTCGTGTCGTCAACCCGGCATTCCCCGAGGGGATGATGCTGGCCATTCTGTTCGCCAACCTCTTTGCTCCCCTGATTGACCATTTTGTGGTCCAGGCCAATATCAAGCGGAGGCTTGCACGCCATGTCCAGTAAAAAAGAAACTGTCAGCCGCACTATTATTGTAGCGCTGCTGGTCTGTCTGGTGTGCTCGGTGGTGGTTTCTGCCGCTGCCGTGGCGCTCAAGCCAGTGCAGATCACCAACCAATTGCTCGACAAGAAGCGCAACATTCTGTCCATTGCTGGCCTTCTGGAAGAGGGCGGTGATGTTGAGGCCCAGTTCGAGCAGGTGACTGCTCGCTTGGTTGATTTGCGCACCGGCGAGTTCAGCGAAGAGATGGATCCGCTGACCTACGACCAGCAGCAAGCGGCACGGGACCCGGCAATGTCCGAGCGTCTGGAGCCGTCGCAGGACATCGCCAGCATTCGTCGTCGTGAAGATTTCGCAACTGTTTATATGGTCGAGAATGATCAGGGTATCGAAACCATGATCTTGCCGATCCATGGTTACGGTCTGTGGTCGACGCTTTACGGCTTCATCGCGCTGGAAGGCGATCTGAAGACTGTAGTGGGTCTGGGCTTTTACCAGCATGCAGAAACACCTGGCCTGGGTGGCGAAGTTGACAACCCGAACTGGCGCCAGCAGTGGACCGGCAAGGTGGTCTACGACGAAGACGGCGAAGTGGCCGTACAAGTGCTCAAGGGCAGTGTGGATAGCAACAACCCCAACGCCGAGCATCAGGTCGATGGCCTGGCAGGCGCAACGCTGACCAGCCGTGGTGTAGAAGCACTGGTGCGTTTCTGGCTGGGTGAGAATGGCTTTGGCCCATTCCTGGAAAATATCAATGAAGGGGAGGCTTAATCATGGCTAAGGCAAGCGCCAGACAGGTGCTGTTCGATCCTATTTTCAGTAACAACCCGATTGCCCTGCAGATCCTTGGTATCTGCTCGGCGCTGGCAGTCACCACCAGCATGAACGTGACCCTGGTCATGTGTCTGGCCCTGACGTCCGTGACGGCATTTTCCAACCTGTTTATCTCGGTTATCCGCAACCAGATCCCCAGCTCGATCCGCATGATTGTGCAGATGGTGATTATTGCGTCGCTGGTAATCGTGGTAGATCAGTTGCTCAAGGCATTTGCTTACGACATCAGCAAGCAGCTGTCGGTATTCGTCGGTCTGATCATCACCAACTGCATCGTGATGGGTCGCGCTGAGGCTTTCGCCATGCAGAACCCACCGCACATGAGCTTCCTTGACGGTATTGGTAACGGTCTGGGCTACAGCTTCATCCTCATCGTGGTCGCGTTTTTCCGCGAACTGCTTGGCGCTGGCAAGCTGTTTGGCTATGAGATACTGCCGGTCGTCAACGAGGGTGGTTGGTACCAACCTAATGGTCTGCTGCTGTTGCCGCCATCGGCGTTCTTCATTATTGGTCTGATTATCTGGGCATTGCGTGCCTGGAAGACCGAGCAGGTTGAAGAGCCAGATTTCAAAATGGCGCCGCAGAGTCGCACGCTGAAGGAGGCTATGTAAGCCATGATTGAACACTATATCAGTCTGATGGTTCGGGCAATCTTCGTTGAAAACATGGCGTTGGCCTTCTTTCTCGGCATGTGTACCTTCATCGCCATTTCGAAAAAGGTGCAGACGGCGATCGGTCTGGGCATCGCGGTTATCGTGGTACTGACCATCACGGTTCCGGCGAACAACCTGATCTATACCTATCTGCTGCGTGACGGCGCTCTTGCCTGGGCCGGTCTGCCGAATGTTGACCTGAGCTTCTTGGGTCTGCTCAGCTACATCGGTGTGATCGCCGCTATCGTGCAGATCATGGAGATGCTGCTCGACAAGTTCGTACCTGCGCTCTACAACGCACTGGGTGTATTCTTGCCTTTGATTACGGTGAACTGCGCCATCATGGGTGCAGCACTGTTCATGGTCGAGCGCGATTACAATCTGAGTGAGAGTGTGGTCTACGGCTTTGGCGCCGGTACTGGCTGGGCGCTCGCAATCGTTGCGCTGGCGGGGATTCGTGAAAAGCTCAAATACAGTGATGTTCCTGACGGCTTGCGCGGTCTGGGTATCACGTTTATCACCGTGGGTCTGATGTCCCTCGGTTTCATGTCGTTCTCCGGCGTGCAACTGTAAAGGAGCTATCACAGATGAACATGGAAATTTATTTGGGCGTAGGCATGTTTACCGCGATCGTTCTGACGCTGGTAGCCGTTATCCTGATCGCCCGTGCGAAACTGGTCAGCAGTGGTGATATCTCCATTGAAATCAATGGCGAACGCACCATTACTGTGCCTGCGGGCGGAAAGTTGCTCAACACCCTGTCGGCTAACGGGATCTTCCTGTCTTCCGCCTGTGGTGGTGGTGGTACCTGCGCGCAGTGCAAGTGCATCGTGGAAGAGGGTGGCGGTGAAATGCTGCCCACCGAAGAGAGCCACTTCACCAAGCGTGAAGCCAAGGAAGGCTGGCGCCTATCCTGCCAGGCTCCGGTCAAGCAGGATATGAAGATTGAAGTGCCGGAAGAAGTCTTCGGCGTGAAGAAATGGGAATGCACCGTAGAAGCCAACCCCAACGTTGCTACCTTCATCAAGGAGCTGACGCTGAAATTGCCGGAAGGCGAAAACGTCGATTTCCGCGCTGGTGGTTACGTGCAGTTGGAATGCCCGCCACACACCGTGAACTACAAGGATTTCGACATTCAGCCGGAATTCCGTGGTGATTGGGACAAGTTCGACATGTGGCGCTTTGTCTCCAAGGTCGACGAAACCGTTATCCGCGCCTATTCAATGGCCAACTATCCGGAAGAGCGTGGCGTGGTCAAGTTCAACCTGCGGGTGGCATCGCCACCACCGGGTCGTGATGATCTGCCACCGGGCAAGATGTCTTCCTGGTGCTTTGCTCTGAAGCCGGGTGACAAGGTCACGGTATACGGTCCCTTCGGTGAATTCTTTGCCAAGGAAACAGACGCGGAGATGGTCTTCGTGGGTGGTGGTGCCGGTATGGCGCCAATGCGCTCGCACATCTTTGACCAACTGGGTCGGATCAAGACCAAGCGCAAGATCAGCTTCTGGTACGGTGCTCGCTCCCTGCGTGAAGCCTTCTATGTCGAGGAATTCGACAAGCTGGCGGAAGAGAACGAGAACTTCGAGTGGCACCTGGCATTGTCGGACCCGCTGCCTGAAGACAACTGGACTGGCCCCACGGGCTTCATCCACAACGTACTGCTGGAGAACTACCTCAAGGATCACCCTGCGCCTGAGGACTGCGAGTTCTATATGTGTGGGCCGCCGATGATGAACGCGTCGGTGATCAAGATGTTGCAGGACATGGGTGTTGAGCCGGAAAACATCATGCTTGATGATTTTGGCGGCTAGAGTGTTTTTACGCGTCATTCAGCCCGTTATCGCTGTTGCCCTGGCAGCAGCCCTAACGGGCTGTTTCCATTCTATGGAGCCGGTTTCGGAAGTCACCGGCTCCACCATGGGCAGTACCTATTCAATCAAATGGGTCAACGCCGAGGGTACTCCCAGTACCGAAACCGTCCACGCCGAGATCGAAACGTTACTGAGTGATTTTGATAGTGAAGTCTCCACCTGGCGCGAGGATTCGGACCTCGCCCGCTTCAATGCCTTGCCAGCCGATAGTTGTGCCGAGATGCCGACGTCGGTGCTTGAGCTCGTAGGGCTGGGGCATATACTGTCAGAAGAAAGTGGTGGTGATTTTGATCTGACCGTGGGGCCGCTGATGAAGCTCTGGGGCTTTCACGGGGGCGATGGCAGCCAGGTCGTTCCCGACCCGCTGGTCCTCCAGGCCACGTTGGAGAAGGTAGGCCAGCGGCACTTGCGGGTTGAAGGTACGCAGTTGTGCAAATCCGTCAATGTGCAGGTTGATGTCAGCGCCATTGCTGCGGGTTATGTGGTCGACAAGGTAGTTGATCATCTGCTGAAGCGAGGTATCAGCAGCTACATGGTAGAAATTACCGGCGAGCTGAAGGCTGAGGGCTTGAAGCCCGGTAATACACCCTGGAAGATAGCCATTGAAGAGCCCAGGGACGATCAGCGCATGGCCCATCTGATTGTTAAACTCGATGGGCAGTCGGTGTCTACCTCCGGGGACTACCGCAACTATTTCGAATTTGAAGGTAAGCGCTATTCGCATACCTTTGACCCCAGTAGCGGCAAGCCGGTTATGCATGAACTGGCGGCGGTAACGGTGTTACACAACTCGGCGGCTACTGCCGATGGGCTATCTACCGTGTTGCTGGTCAAGGGGCCCGAGAAGGGCTGGGAGTTTGCGCTTGAGCACGAGGTGGCTGCGCTCTTTGTAGTGCGCGACGGCAAACGCTTTATCTCCAAGGCGACCCCTACATTCACTGCTCTTACACAGAGCGAGGAGTAATTCATGGTTTGGGTTCTGGCATTTTCATTGATGTTATTGATCGTGGTCGGTATGTCAGTTGGCGTCATGATGGGTCGCAAGCCTATCGCTGGTTCCTGCGGCGGGATTGGCGCAACGGGTGTAGACAAGGCCTGTGGCATCTGTGGCGGTGACGTCACCAAGTGCGAAGAAACCGGTACAAATGCCGGTATAGAGCCACGCAAGCCAAAAAATCTGGGCTACGACGCGACCAAGGTCGACTAGTTGCCTGCGGTTGGCTATGACAGCATACCGACGATATTTACAAGGAAATCAATGAATGGCTGTATATAACTATGATGTGGTGGTGCTGGGCTCCGGCCCGGCGGGTGAGGGTGCTGCGATGAATGCAGCCAAGCACGGCCGCAAGGTCGCTGTGGTGGAAGAGCGGGCCATGGTTGGCGGCAATTGCACACACCTGGGGACCATTCCCTCCAAGGCATTGCGTTATTCGGTCAAGCAGATCATTCACTTCAACACCAACAAGATGTTTCGCTCGATTGGCGAGCCGCGCTGGTTTTCCTTCCCTGACGTGCTGAAAAGCGCGGAAAAGGTCATGGGCAAGCAGGTGACCTCGCGCACCAGTTACTACGCGCGCAACCGGGTGGATGTGTTTTTCGGCAAGGGTAGCTTTGCTGATGAGCACACCATCGAGCTGGTGAATAAATCCGGTGTGGTCGAGAAACTGATCGCCAAGGAAATCATCATAGCCACCGGGTCACGTCCTTACCGCCCAGCCGATGTCAATTTCAGCCATCCGCGTATCTATGACAGCGATACCATCCTCAAGCTCAACCATACTCCGCGCACGCTGATCATCTACGGTGCCGGGGTTATCGGTTGTGAGTACGCGTCGATTTTCTGCGGGCTTGGGGTCAAGGTTGATCTGATCGACAACCGTGAGCGCCTCCTGAGTTTCCTTGATGATGAAATCTCCGATGCCTTGAGTTATCACCTGCGTAACAACAGCGTGCTGATTCGCCACAACGAAGAATATGAAAGCATCGAAGGTCTTGATAGCCGCGGTGTGGTGCTCAATCTCAAGTCCGGCAAAAAGCTCAAGGCCGACGCACTGCTCTGGTGTAATGGCCGCTCAGGTAATACCGATGGTATGGGCCTGGAAAACGTTGGCTTGCGCGCCAACAGCCGTGGCCAGTTGAGTGTCGATGAGAACTACCGCACCGAAGTGCCGAACATCTACGCCGTCGGCGATGTGATTGGTTGGCCGAGTCTGGCCAGTGCCGCCTTCGACCAGGGACGCTCTGCAGCAGGCAATATTGTCAGCAATGACGCCTGGCGCTTTGTCGATGATGTGCCCACCGGCATTTACACCATCCCGGAGATCAGCTCGCTGGGCAAAACCGAGCGCGAACTGACCGAGGCGCATGTGCCCTATGAAATCGGCCAGGCCTTTTTCAAGAGCATGGCCAGGGCGCAGATCACCGACGAGCCTGTGGGCATGTTGAAGATCCTGTTTCACCGGGAAACCTTGCAGGTATTGGGTATCCACTGTTTTGGTGACCAAGCATCCGAGATCGTGCATATCGGTCAGGCAATCATGAACCAGGAGGGGGAGGCCAATACCATCAAGTATTTCGTCAACACCACCTTCAACTATCCGACGATGGCCGAAGCCTATCGTGTTGCGGCGCTGGATGGTTTGAACCGCCTGTTCTGAAACTCTGCAGGCTCTGCGGTTGATAAGCCCCGCTTTGCAAGCGGGGTTTTTTATTGCACGGTTACTGGGCCGGGCTGCCCAGCGTATCCATCGCCAACTGGGGGAAGTCAGTGATGATGCTGTCAACGCCCATCTCCACCAGGCGTTCCATCAGGGCCGGCTCATTGACGGTCCAGACGGAGACATGCAGGCCCTGAGCCTTGGCGCTGGCCACCCGCTGTGCGCTGCACAGTTTCCAGTTCAATATCAGATACTCGCAGCCATAGCGTTTGCAGCTTTTGACCCAGTCAATCAACCCATACTCTTCGACCAGGCCGGTAGGCAGGCTGAAGCTGCTGTCGCGCGCGGTTTTCAGCAGCGTTCGGCTGCTGGAGGTGAGCACCACCTTGTCTTGCAGGCCGAAACGGTCGACCAGTTCAGTGACGGCATCGAGCACAATACGTGATTGACCGGCGGAGCCGCTTTTGACCTCAAGCTGATAGTGCTCAAACTCCGGGCAGGCCTCGAAGAGCTGTTCCAGGCTCGGTATCGGGCAGACCTCAGGCCAGCTTGGCCCCCCCCTGCGCGCATCAATTTGCATCAGTTCGGCAGCGCTGTGCTGGGCAATCTTGCCGCGCAGGCCGGTCGTGCGTCTCAGAGTGGTGTCGTGAATGACCATCAACTGGCGATCGGCGGAAAGGTGCAGGTCCAGCTCTACCCGGCGGACGCCCGCTTTCAATGCTTGATGAAAACTCGGGAGGGTGTTTTCCGGGGCTTCGCCGCGGGCACCGCGGTGACCATAAATTAACGTCATAGGTGATCAGTTGCCCTGGCGTTGATGTTGGCGGACGCTATGGACCACCTTGTCATGTTCAAAATACACGCTGAAATCGGCGTAATCCCAACGGCTGATGGGTGGCTCGCCGACGGCAGCATGCCGGCTGACGGGCTCGCCGTAGCGCTGGGTGACACTGGCGCCGCTCAAACCACGCTGGGGCAGTGAGCTAGTGGTTTGGCCTGCCTGCTGGCCGAGAGGAATAACCAGCGTGTCAGCCTGGGCGCTCATGGCAGTCATCAACACACAAGCGGCCAATATGGAGCAGGCCATGGCGGTACGTGACTCAATTCGAATTGATTTCATATCGGCATCCTTTCTGATGTTTTGGCGGCGCGAATTTCCTGCGCCTGCTTTTGAAGAATATGTCGCGCCAGTAGCTGCCGCTGGGCATCGCTGAGACTGTCGAAGGTGACGCCGACTTGCCAGTTACCCGCCTGCTCATTACCTTCCTGCTCAGCCTCGCAGCGGATGACCCGCGCGGGTAATACCAATCCCAGCGGGGAAGGCATCAGCACCATACGCAGCATCAGCCAGGAATCAATCGGGTAGGGCTGCGGCGAGCTGAACGCCATGCCGCCTTCGCTCAGAGTCACTTCCTGCGGCTCGCTCAGGTCTCCCGCGAGTTGCATGGCCAGGGCCTTGCCGACCAGGTCGACCCGCTTGTTGATGATCTTCAGGTAGTGCGCGAGGGATCGATCGCGTTCGGCGATCTGCCTGAGCAGATGCTGGGACTCGTAGTCGAGCATGTGCAGGTCGCTGAGCAGGCTGAACAGCGGGGATTCTTCATCCTGCAGTTCTTTGTCCAGGTCGGGCCCGTCTACGGGTTTGACCTGCAGCGCGATCTGATCGCGGATACGAAAAAAATCGCGTTTGTCGTCCGTGCCGCCATCATCTGTTTGCATGACATTACTCGTATTAGCCGGTCTGAAGCGCTGAACAATCGCCTGGAATCAGTGTAACATGCAGTCCGAACCGTCACTCAACAGGGCATCGCCCATCAGGTAACCGGTATTCCATGTTCAGACCTTTGCCCTTTTTTATCGGCCTCCGCTACACCCGGGCCAAGCGCCGCAATCACTTCATTTCATTTATATCACTGATTTCCATGCTAGGCCTCACCCTGGGTGTGATGGTCATGATCCTGGTATTGTCGGTGATGAATGGCTTTGACCGCGAACTGCGTACCCGCATTCTGGGGATGGTGCCACACGCGACCATCAGTTCCGAGCAGCCCATGGATGACTGGCAGAGCCTGGCAACCCGTCTGGAGGAGCACCCGCAGGTCGTTGCCGCAGCGCCCTTTATCCAACTGCAGGGCATGCTCACGCATAACGGTGGCGTCGCGCCGGTGCTGGTCAGCGGTGTGATTCCAGACGCCGAGAAAAACGTGTCCATTATCGAACAACACATGACCCAGGGCGCCTTGAGCGACCTGCACGATGGCGAGTTCGGCATCATCATTGGCGAGCTGATCGCCAAGCGTTTCGGCGTTCAGGTAGGCGACAAGCTGACCTTCGTATTGCCGGAAGCGTCCGTCACGCCAGCGGGCGTGTTCCCGCGTCTCAAGCGTTTCAATGTCGTGGGCGTGTTCAAGGTAGGTGCCGAGCTGGACAGCTCGCTGGCAATGATTCATGCCGGTGACGCCGCGCGCCTGTCGCGCTGGCAGCCAGGCCAGATGCAGGGGCTGCGGGTCAAGCTGGATGACCTGTTCCAGGCACCGAAAGTCGCCTGGGACCTGGCACTCACTTTGCCTGGCAATTACTACGCGCAGGACTGGACTCGCACCCATGGCAACCTGTTTGCCGCGATTCGCATGGAAAAGACCATGATTGGTCTGTTACTGCTGCTAATCGTCGCGGTGGCCGCCTTCAATATCATTTCCACGCTGGTGATGGTGGTGACCGACAAGAAAGCGGACATCGCGATCCTGCGTACTCTGGGCGCTTCGCCGGGCACTATCATGGGTATCTTCATGGTGCAGGGCTCGGTCATTGGCGTGATAGGGACCTTGGCCGGTGGCGTCCTGGGCGTGCTGGCTGCGCTGAACGTGTCGGCCATGGTTGCGGGGCTGGAATCGCTGTTTGGCGTTCAATTCCTCAGCTCTGATGTGTACTTCATCAGCTATCTGCCATCGCAGCTGATCTGGAACGATGTGGTGTTGATCTGCTTGACGGCGCTGGGCATGAGCTTTGCCGCTACCCTGTATCCCGCCTGGCGGGCATCGCGAACCGAGCCAGCGGAGGCTTTGCGTTATGACTGAAGTGGTGCTGGAATGTCGCCAGCTGAGTATGGAATATGCCATCGGCCCGCAGCGTCTGCGCGTGCTGGACTCGATCAATTTACGCATGGTGGCTGGCGAGCGCATCGCCATTGTCGGCAGCTCCGGTTCGGGCAAGACCACCTTGCTGAACCTGCTGGGTGGTCTGGATACCCCCACTGAGGGTGAGGTCTGGCTGGCCGGCCAGCAGATGTCGGCGCTCAAGGAATCCGAGCGAGGGCAGTTACGCAATTCGGGACTGGGCTTTGTCTATCAGTTCCACCATTTGCTGGCAGAGTTCACCGCGCTGGAGAATGTCTGCATGCCGTTGCTGATCGGGCGTACGCCTATCGCCAAGGCACGTGAGATGGGTACCGAGATGTTGCGCCGTGTGGGGCTGAGCGAGCGGGCAGGGCACAAGCCTGCCGAACTGTCTGGCGGTGAGCGTCAGCGGGTCGCCATTGCCCGAGCTCTGATCAATCAGCCGGCCTGTGTGCTGCTGGATGAGCCGACCGGTAACCTGGATCAGACCACCGCGAAAAGCATTCAGCAATTGATGCTGGAGCTAAGCCAGAGCCTGGATACCGCCTTTATGGTGGTGACTCATGATCTGGCCCTGGCTTCGCAGATGGACCGCGTGCTGACGTTGAACCAGGGGCATCTTGCCGCGATGGAGTTGTAAGCGGACGCACTGATTATCTGACTTCTATCGAATCTCAACGCCCGGCACTCTGAATCAGATGTGCCGACGGCGTCGCAGTTTGCGCTTCTGCCAGTTGCGCCCCACCCATATTCGCCAATACAACATGGTGCCACCGTAACCGATTGCTCCCAGCACAATGCCCATCAGCAAGGCGCCGAGGAGTAGCGGCTGCCAGATGTGGTGAATTTCCGACATCAGCCAATTGAAAGACAGTTCCATAGGCATGCTTCGCTCGGGGGCGCCGAGTAGCATGGTGCCGATTTTATACTGCGTGAAAAAAACCGCGGGCATGGTAATCGGGTTGGTTAGCCAGACGAGGCCGATGGAGATCGGCAGGTTGGCTCGTAATGGCACTGCGATGGCGGCTGACAATAGCATCTGCATCGGGATCGGTAACATGGCGACAAACAATCCGACTGCCATGGCCCGTGCGACGCTATGCCGGTTCAGGTGCCATAGGTTCGGATCGTGCAGCACCGACCCCATAAAGCGCAGTGATTTATTCTGCTTTATGCGTTCAGGGCTGGGCATGTAGCGTTTCAGAAGCCGACGCGGCATCGCGAATGTTCGATTTGTGAAATGTGCGTCAATTATGCATGGAATGTCAGGGCGACACTACTGCCTGACAGCAAAGGAGGAGCACAGGACGTGTGTTTTTTTTCCGCTCTGGCTAGCAGATTAATTGCGCTGCTGATGGGGCTTTTACTTCCTCTGGCGTCGTCGTCGCTAAACTCTCTGGTCGGCTTGTTTGCGCTGAGCTGTCTGCTTCCACTGCTGCTCTTGTACAGACGGTGGGGCCGGCATATCGCGCTGATAGGCGCAGGGTTCATCTGGGCGAGCCTGTTTCATCATCAACAACTGGAGCAACGCCTGGCGGAGGATCTTGATCTGCAGCGCGTTGTGCTCACAGGCAAGATCCACGGCTTGCCCGAGGCGACCGATACCGGTTGGCGTTTCATGATCACCGATGCGCGAATGGTCGATACCGGCGAGCCGCTGCCGCCGATCAGAGCCCACTGGTATGCCGGCGAACAGGTATTTCCTGGCGATTACTGGCAGTTCGACGCGCGGCTGAGGCGGCCCAGAGGTATGTCCAATCCTGGCCGCTTTGATTATGAAGCCTGGCTGTATGCCAATGGAATTGGCGCGCTGGGCAGCATCCGCAGTGGTGTGTCGCTTGAGCTGCCTCAAAGCAAGGGGCCTGCTCCGTTGCGCGATTACCTCAGGCAAAGAGTGCGCGCGGCGCTGGGTGACCGGGCAGATGACTCCCGGCTGGCAGCGCTGATAGTCGGCGACCGAAGCGTGTTGAGCAAGGCAGACTGGCAAGTATTGCAGGCCACAGGTACCAGCCATCTTATGGTCATTTCCGGTTTGCACGTGGGCATGCTGGCTGCTGCCGTATTCGGGCTGGCGGCATTGGCCGGGCGCATCGGCTGGTTGCCTGTACCCTGGCCGCGCATCTGGTTGGCAGCGCCGCTGGCGATTATCGCCGCAGCTATCTACGCCGGATTGGCAGGCTTTGCTGTGCCGACACAACGGGCCTTGTTGATGGTTTCACTGGTGCTACTGGCCCGGCTGATCTATCGCCAGCCGGGGCCCTGGGCCTTCTGGCTAATGGCGTTGTGCGCGGTCACGCTGCTTGATCCGGCTGCGCCTTTGCTTGCGGGCTTCTGGCTGTCATTCATGGCGGTAGGGCTGCTGATCCTCGGCATGCACGGGCGTTTGCAGCAACGAGGTTTATGGTGGCGCTGGGGCCGCGCGCAATGGGTGATTTTTATCGGTCTGTGGCCGTGGTTGTTGCTATGGGGCATGCCGGGCAGTGTCATGGCGCCCCTGGTCAACGTACTGGCGATACCCTGGGTCAGCCTGGTCGTTGTGCCCGCCGGCCTGCTCGGGACGCTCCTGGAGCTGTTGTTTGGTCTGCCCTGGCTCCTGTTGTTGGCGGATCAGGCGCTGGAGTGGCTGTTCCAAAGCCTGGCGTGGGCGGCGCAATGGCATATGCCGCACTACCTGGCTTTTCCGGGTTGGCTTAACTGGATGCTGGGCACGCTGGCAGTAGCAGCCTTGCTCAGCCCACTGGTTAGATTGCTCTGGTTACCTGCGCTGCTATGCCTGCCTGTGCTGCTCTCTACGCCCCAGTCACGTCCTGAGGAAGGGCAGTTATGGGTCACTGTGCTGGACGTCGGTCAGGGCCTGGCAGCGCTGCTCCAGACTCGGGAGCACAACCTGCTCTATGATGCGGGCGCGCGTATGTCCAGTGGTTTTGACCTGGGCGAAGCGGTGGTTCATCCAGCGCTGGTTGAACTGGGTGTCGAGCGGCTTGACGCCATGTTGATCAGCCATGCCGACAATGATCATGCGGGCGGTGCGATGGCGGTGTTCAAACGCCTGCCCGTGGGGGAGGTGCTGGCCGGTCAGCATGAATCCTTGCCGCCGGGCCTGCAGGCCCGGGCGTGCGTTCCCGGCGAGTCATGGAGCTGGAATGGCATCAGCTTCAGGGTGGTCTACAGTGCTGCACCACCGGCACCCGCCAATGAGCGTTCCTGTGTCCTGCGCGCCGGCCGGGGCCGCGCGAGTGCACTGCTGCCGGGCGATCTGGGCATTCGCGGGGAATACCAGATGCTCGGTGACGAACTGGATGCCGAGCTTCTGCTGGCGCCTCACCACGGTAGTCGCAGCTCTTCTTCATATGCCTTTATCCGTGCAGTAGATCCACGCTGGGTGGTGTTCAGTGCAGGGCATGGCAACGCCTATAATCACCCGCATCCAAAGGTTGTGGATCGCTACCGCGAATTGGCGGTGGAACCTGTTTATACTAGCGCCTCGGGTGCCGTGCGCTTCGTGCTGGATGAAGCGCAGGGCAGCTACTGGAAATGGTCGTGGCGCGACAAGGCCAGACGTTTCTGGCATGAATAACAAGATTGCGCAGGCGGGCGTATGCCCTGTGCTAGAGTTAGCCAACATTTGGGGGAGGGAACGCGTGTGTGGGAATTGATCAGTGCGGGCGGCTGGCTGATGCTGCCAATAGTGTTGTTTTCGGTCGTGGCTGTGGCCATCGTGATAGAGCGTCTGTGGACCCTGCGCAGCAGCCGTGTGGCACCTGCCAGTTTGCTGAGCCAGGTCTGGCGCTGGGTGAAGGACGGCCAGCTTGATGCCGCGAAGCTCAAGAGCCTGCGCGCTGACTCTCCGCTAGGTGAAATTCTCGCAGCCGGGCTGGCTAACTCGCGCCATGGCCGAGACATCATGAAAGAATGCATTCAGGAAGCGGCCGGCAAGGTGATCCACGAGCTGGAGCGCTACCTCAATACCCTGGGTACGATCGCGGCCATTGCGCCGCTACTCGGCCTGCTGGGTACGGTGATCGGCATGATTGACGTCTTCAGTGCCATCATGATTCAGGGTACGGGTAATACCGGCGTGTTGGCAGGCGGTATCTCCAAGGCGCTGATTACCACTGCGGCAGGCTTGACCGTGGCTATTCCCGCGCTGTTCTTCCATCGCTTCTTTGTACGCCGCGTGGAAGAGCTGGTGATCGCCATGGAGCAGGAAGCGACCAAGCTGGTGGAAGTCATGCAGGGCAATCGTGAGGTGGAGGGTGCCGAGCAGCCGGTGAAAGTGTCCCATGTCGGCAGCACACGCAAGGGAGCCTGACCGTGAACTTCCGACGCAAAAAAACTGAAGAGGCCAGCGTCAATCTGACGCCCCTGATTGATGTGGTGTTTCTGCTGCTGATCTTCTTTATGGTTTCGACCACCTTCACACGGGAAACCCAGTTGAAGCTGGATTTGCCCCAGGCCGCCTCGGGTGAGCAGATTGACAGCAGCGATGCCCAGCAGATCGAGCTGATCATCTCCGCTTCGGGCGATATCGCGGTTAACGGCATGGCCCTGGCGGCCACGTCACTGGACAGCCTGAAGACCGCCTTGCAGCGTGAATCCGCAGGTGACAACAGCTTGCCGCTGATCATCACTGCCGATGCGCAAACGCCGCACCAGGCAGTGATTCTGGCCATGGACGCGGCGGGCCAATTGGGCTTCTCCCGGCTGCGGCTCACCACCAGTGAGCTGGAGGCGGGCGACAGTCAGTGAGCGGCTTCTCTCTGGAACAGTTCGTGTTGCGGGCCTGGTATAAACCTAGCCCGTGGCTGAAACTGCTGAGACCGCTCTCTGCACTCTACGCCGGAATTGCTAGCCGTCGCCGCAATGCATTTCTCTCCGACCCGTCGAAGGTATGGACGGCCCCGGTGCCGGTTATTGTCGTGGGCAATATCACCCTTGGCGGTACCGGTAAAACCCCCATGTGCATCTGGCTTATCGACTACCTCAAAGCGCGCGGTTTGCGTCCTGGTCTGATCAGCCGTGGTTATGGGGCGAGCAGGGCGGGCGGATTCCCCCATCTGATTGCGCCGCTGATGGACCAGCCTGGCGACGTCGGGGACGAGCCATTACTGATCGCCCGGCGCTGCAAGGTGCCTGTGGTTATCGACCCTGATCGGCCAGCCGCCGCGAGGCATCTGCTGGCCAGCGCGGAGGTGGATGTGATCATCAGCGACGATGGTTTGCAGCATTATGCGCTCGGTCGGGATGTGGAAATTCTGATGATTGACGCGTCGCGCGGCTTGGGTAATGCCCGCTGTCTGCCGGAAGGGCCGCTGCGCGAGCCCGTGCAGCGCATGGGCTCAGTCGATCTGGTCGTCAGCAATGGCTTGGCCGCCGACGAAACAGGTGTGTTTGCCATGACGCTGACCCCGACCGCATTCGTCAACCTGTGTACTGGTGAGCGAGTGACGCCGGCGCAGTGGCGGAGCGGCCTAGACGTGGAAGCGATTGCCGGGATCGGCAATCCACAACGTTTTTTTCGCACCCTGGAAGGGTTATCCTTGCGCCCTACCGGGCACGCCTTTGCGGACCACGCGGCCTTCGGGCTGGATAGTTTTGCCGTTTGTGATCCGGCCAAGCCGCTGATCATGACCGAAAAGGACGCCATCAAATGTGCCGGGTTTGCCCAGGCCAACTGGTGGTATCTGAGTATTGATGCATCGCTGGGCGATGCCTTTGTTTCAGCTCTGCAGCAGCGTCTCGATAGCAGGCAGCGATAACGCTGTTGCACCAAGCCCCCATTGTTTTCAGGAGTCATCAGATGGATCCCAAACTGTTAGATATTCTAGCCTGCCCGTTGTGCAAGGGGCCCCTGGTTCAAAACGCGGACAAGACCGAGTTATGGTGCCGTGCCGACGGCCTGGCATTCCCTGTGCGCGACGGCATACCGGTGATGCTGGAGCATGAGGCAAGAGCCCTTGACGCTGACGAGCGGTTGGATCGCTGATCATGTTTCACGTCATCATTCCTGCGCGTTTCGCGTCCACGCGGTTGCCTGGCAAGCCCTTGCTGGATATCGCCGGCAAACCGATGATTCAGCACGTCTGGCAGCAGGCGTGCAAAAGTCAGGCGGCCAGTGTCACGGTCGCCACTGATGATCAACGTATTGCCGACGCCTGTCATGGGTTCGGCGCGCAGGTGGTACTGACCCGCGCAGACCATCCCTCGGGTACCGATCGGCTGCAGGAAGTCGTCAGCCAGCTCGGGTTGCAGGCGGACGCCTGCGTAGTGAATGTGCAAGGTGACGAGCCACTTATTCCGCCGGCGCTGATCAATCAGGTGGCCGGGAATCTGCTGGCCTATCCCGAAGCCAGCATGGCCACTCTGGCGGAGCCGCTTGAGGATCTGCAAAGTCTGTTCAATCCCAATGTGGTCAAGCTGGTGACCGATCACCAGGGCTTCGCACTGTATTTCAGTCGTGCTCCCATGCCCTGGTGCCGCGATGCTTTTGCGCTGGAGCCCAAGACCTTGCCAGCCGACACGCCGTTTCGCCGTCACATTGGCCTTTACGCATACAAGGTCAGTTTTCTTCACGACTACGTGACCTGGCCGCCAAGCCCGCTTGAGCAAGCCGAAAGCCTTGAGCAACTGCGCGCCCTGTGGTTTGGCTGCCGCATCCAGGTGGCCGATGCCTGTGAGGCGCCGCCCGCCGGAGTGGACACGCAGCTGGATCTGGATCGGGTGCGGGCATTGCTGGGGGCGTCATGACCCGGATTCTGTTCGTCTGCCTGGGTAATATCTGCCGATCGCCTAGTGCCGAGGGCGTGTTCGCCAGCTGCTTGCAGCAAAGCGCCCTGGCGCAGCAAGTGCAGATTGATTCCGCCGGAACGGGTGGCTATCACACCGGCGAACCGCCTGATCGAAGGGCAACGGCCGCGGCGCTGAAGCGTGGCTATGATCTGCGCGCTCAGCGTGCACGCGCGGTCGCTGACGAGGACTTTTCCCGCTTTGATCTCATTCTCGCGATGGATCAAAGCAATCTGGACAACCTGCGCGCCCGCGCCCCGGCGAATGCCAAGGCGCAGGTGGGCTTGTTCATGGCGTTCGCCCCAGGCTGGTCGGCGGAAGTGCCGGACCCGTATTACGGTGGCGATGATGGCTTTGAGCAGGTACTGGATATGCTTGAAGCGGCCAGTGCCGGCTTGCTCGAGCATCTGGCGAAATGACCATCCTTAACCTGATCGAAAACGCTGATCTGCGGCCGCTCAATACTTTGGGCATCAGCGAACAGGCACGCCGTCTGGCGTACGTGGAAACCGACGCTGAGCTGCGCGCAGCCCTGAGTCTGGCGCATACGCACGGTTGGCCGATTACATTGCTGGGCGGTGGCAGCAATGTGGTGGTCGCGGGCCCGCTGGAGGGGTTGGTGATTGTCATGCGCGGCCGTGGTCGGCGTATTGTTGAGCGTGGCCCGGCCGCTGTGATTATCGAGGGTGAGGCGGGTGAGGGTTGGCATGCACTGGTCAGCTGGACCCTGGATCAGGGGCTGTCAGGCCTGGAGAACCTCTCTCTTATCCCTGGGACTCTGGGCGCAGCGCCAGTGCAGAATATTGGTGCCTATGGTGTTGAGCTAAAGGACAGTTTCGACAGCCTCGAGGCACTGGACCGGGAAACTGGCCAGGTGCTGCGCTTCAGTCGCGAGGAGTGTCAATTTGCTTACCGTGATTCCCTGTTCAAACGCTCTGCAGGGCGTTATGTGATTCTTCGAGTCCGTCTGCGCCTGCAGCCGCGTCCGGTGTTGAATGTCGAGTACGCACCCCTGGGTGCGGCGTGGCAGGCAACCGGACTGCAGCGTCCAGATGCGCGGGTGGTCAGCGCCCTGGTGTGTCAGATTCGCAGCAGTAAATTACCTGATCCTGCGAAGCTGGGTAATGCGGGTAGTTTTTTCAAGAACCCACTGATATCGGCTACCCAGTTGCAGACACTGCTCGTTGATTATCCAAGCTTGCCGCATTACCCCCAGACTGATGGGCAGTACAAGGTGGCGGCGGGATGGTTGATCGAGAAGGCTGGCTGGAAAGGTTATCGAGCCGGGAATGTAGGCGTGCACAGTGAGCAGGCCCTGGTGCTGGTCAATTTTGGCGCAGCGCGGGGGAGGGAAGTACTGGCCCTCGCGGAGCAGATCAGGCAAGACGTGGCTACACGTTTCGGACTGGAACTGGAAATGGAGCCGCAGCAGATCGGTTAGAGCTGCCGGCGATGTTCTGGCTCTGGCACAGCGGACGCTGTTTCAAGGATCTTATTTCAACGAACCGCGAGCATAAAAAAGGGGATGCGCAAGCATCCCCTTTTTTAGTACCAAACCTGCTTAGCGCGGGTTCTTGTCGGCATCCTCAGGTGAGTCGTCCTGCACTTCACCCTCGGTACTCTTTACCTCGTCCTTCTCTTCAGCGTCGGCCTCGGGCTCGATTGCCAGCGCAGTCTGCTCCGGTACAAAGGCCTCGCGTGGCGCTTGCTGTACCTGCAGCGCAGCGACCTCTGCAGGTTCGGCTTCGGTAGCCAACGCAGGCTCGGCGGCGTCATCTTGCTCGACGACGCTCTGAGTCTCAGCCTTGGCTTCTGGCTCGGGCTGAGGCGCGGCTTGCTCGGCTTCAGCCTGCTCGGCCAGGCGCTTGGCCTCAAGCTGACGACGGCGGATTTCCCGCGGATCGTTATAGGCACGGCCACTTTCGGTCACCTGGGGAGCAGGTTCAGCGGGTGTTTCGCTGACGGCTTCCTTGGCGGCTTCAGCAACTGCTTCCACGACTGTCTCGGGCTCAGGCTGATCAACGTGGGCCACTGGCGTTTCCACAATAGTGGGTTGCGTGGTGGTTTCGTTAACAGACTGAGTAACGGGCGTGACCGTTTCCGTGGTTTGCGTTGTTTCCGCACGTTCAACCGCGGTAGGGGCTGTGTCTTCAACCTGTGACTCCGCTACGGCTTCGGCCTTGGCTTCAGGCGCTTGCGGAGCTTCAGTGACTTCTTCAACGCGCTCGGCGCTCACCTCAGCATCTTGCTGATCGCTGGGTTGGGCGTGACTGAATGCCTGCACCGCATGTTCGATCGATGCTTCCAGATCGGCAGCAGCCTGGGTCAGGCCAGCTTCTACCGGCGTGCTGATGTCACTGACGTTGGCTTCAGTACTCTCTGCACGCGGCTGGTCATTCTGCTCAGGCAGTGCAGTGGTAGCTGCGACGGCTGCGACGGCGGCAACAGGTGCTGAACTCTGCTGAGTATCGGCGCTTGGCTGCGTACCTTGCTCGGAGCTCTGCTCGCCATCTGCATTCAGGTTTTCTTCCTGATTGACCCGGCTACGGCGATTGTTGCGACGACGCTGGCTGTTGCGCGAACGGCGCTTGGGGCGCTCGCCCTCGGTGCCTTCATCAGTCACTTCCTGAGATACCTGCTCAAGATCGGAGATCTCTTCGCTGGCGAGCTTCTCTTCACTGCGACGCGGGCGACGTTCCGCCGGCGCATCGTTCTGAATAGCAGCATTGGCTTCCTGATTGCTCTGACGAGCTTCACTGCTGACTTCGGCTGGGCCACGGCGGCGGCGGCGCGTGGTCGGCGCTTCGGCGGAAGGGCTGCTGTCGGTTGCAGCGGCGACAGGCGGGAGGTCACGTTTCTCGACCTGCTGCTCGTTACGCGGCGCCTGCGGCTTGCGCTCGGGGCGCTCGCTACGCTCTGGCTTGTCGGCACGTTCACTGCGTTCGGGGCGCTCAGCGCGGTCAGTGCGCTCGGTCTTTTCCGCGCGCTCAGGGCGGTCGCTACGCTCGTTGCGTGGGCGGCGATTGCGGTTGTTGCGACGCTCGTCGTTACGCTTGTTGTCGCGATTGGCAGGGCGGCTTTCAGTCTTGGCTTCCGGCTTGCTGGCTTCAGCATTGGCGGGCTGCTCGTCACTGGCGAACAGGCTGACCAGTGATTTGATCAGGCCTTTGAAGATGCCTGGCTGGGCTTCCTGAATGACTTGCGCTGCAGCTGCAACCGGGGTTGGCGCAGGGCGCGAAGGCGCGATGGTCTTGACCGCTGCTTCTTGACGCACAATCGCCTTGGTCTGGCTGACCGGCGTTGGCTCTTCAGCAACAATGTCGCTGCTCATGGTGTAACTGGTTTCACCGTTGAGCACGGACTCGTGATCATCACGCAGGCGCTGCACATCGAAGTGCGGCGTTTCCATGTGTTCGCTAGGCAGGATCAACAGGCGGACCTTGGTACGCTCTTCGGTCTTGGCCAGTGCGTCACGCTTTTCGTTGAGCAGGAAAGTCGCTACAGCGATAGGCACGTGGGCACGTACTTCAGCGGTACGTTCCTTGAGTGCTTCCTCTTCGATCAGGCGCAGTACAGAAAGAGACAGGGATTCAACGTCGCGGATGGTGCCACGGCCATTACAGCGCGGGCAGACGATGCCGCTGGTTTCACCCAGAGACGGACGCAGGCGCTGACGGGACATTTCCAGCAGACCAAAGCGCGAGATACGGCCTACCTGTACGCGGGCACGGTCTGCTTCCAGGCTTTCCTTGACGCGTTCTTCCACGGCGCGCTGATTCTTCGCCGGGGTCATGTCGATAAAGTCGATAACAATCAGGCCACCGATATCACGCAGGCGCAACTGGCGGGCGATTTCTTCAGCCGCTTCCAGGTTGGTCTGCAGCGCGGTTTCCTCGATATCGCTGCCCTTGGTGGCGCGCGAGGAGTTGATGTCGACTGACACCAGCGCTTCGGTATGGTCGATGACGATGGAACCGCCGGAGGGCAGTTTCACTTCACGTTCAAAGGCGGTTTCAATCTGGCTTTCGATCTGGAAGCGATTGAACAGCGGCACGGTGTCTTCATAGAGTTTGACCTTGCTCGCGTACTGCGGCATGACCTGACTGATGAAGTTCAGTGCTTCTTCCTTGACCGTTTCGCTGTCGATCAGCACTTCGCCGATGTCCTGGCGTAGATAGTCGCGGATCGCACGGATGATGACGTTGCTTTCCTGATAGATCAGGAACGGGGAGGGGCGCTCGGTGGAGGCGCCTTTGATCGCGCCCCAGAGTTGCAGCAGGTAATCCAGATCCCATTGCAGTTCTTCGGCGCTGCGACCCAGACCAGCAGTGCGCACGATCATGCCCATATCGGCAGGCACGTTCAGGCTGTTGATGGCCTCGCGCAGGTCATTGCGCTCGTCGCCTTCGATGCGGCGGGAAATGCCGCCGGCACGGGGGTTGTTAGGCATCAGTACCAGGTAGCGGCCAGCCAGGCTGATAAAGGTAGTCAGGGCAGCGCCTTTATTGCCGCGCTCTTCCTTGTCTACCTGAACAATGACTTCCTGGCCTTCGCGCAATACTTCCTTGATGTTGACGCGGCCTTCAGGCTGCTTGGAGAAGTATTCGCGGGAGATTTCCTTGAGGGGGAGAAAGCCGTGGCGATCTGAACCGAAGTCGACAAACGCGGCTTCGAGGCTAGGCTCGACCCGGGTGATCCTGCCTTTATAGATGTTGGCTTTCTTCTGTTCACGGGCTCCGGATTCAATATCCAGATCGTACAGGCGCTGGCCATCTACCAGGGCGACGCGCAACTCTTCGGGTTGAGTTGCGTTGATCAGCATTCTTTTCATGAAGTACCGTTGTGTTTCCAGTGCTCCCGGATTACACAATGACGGCACCTGCGACTCTTATGTCAGGTGTCAGGCGTGTTTCTGCTTGGGCCAACCTTGCCCTTGTTCAGAGCCTTCATCTCAGCCTGGGCGGTGATGACTGCGTCTGTCTACGGCGAGTACAGAGAAACTGTTTCAGAGAACCTTCAAAGACGGGCTGGCGTGATTCTGTCACAGCACTGCCTGGTGAAAAATCCACGCCAGAGGTGCCGGCAGCGAATTGTGTTTTACCACCTGCAGAGGATCAGATCGCCTGCTGGCATGTTCAAAGGTTCCTTCGGGAGGAATCAGCCGGACTGGGAACGGGGACACATAAATGGCACGTATCAACGCTCGTCACATGATCCTGAAGCTGTGCATCTCCACCTAACACATACCCATCTTAATCGGGTGCCGCTCATCGTCTTGCGGGGAGCGGGTTTATATTCTGGCTGCCACATGGCAACCAGTGTGTCGATCAATAAGGCCGCCTGGCAAACTGTTCAATAGCCTGGCGAGGCCTCTATATCGGTGTTTCTGGGGGCTGCGGCATGGTCTTGCGCTAGCGGTATCCCCGGCTGCCTGTTACGCAGCTCGTCCGAATATAACAGCATTTTTTAAGTGCTTCAATTGCAAGAAAAAATGTATCATGCGCGGATGAATACAAGTTCCCCCGATACCTCTCCCAAAGTCCAGAATGATCTTATCAGCGAAGATCAGGCTGGGCAGCGAATTGACAATTATCTGATGACCCGGCTCAAGGGTGCTCCGCGCACTTTTGTCTACCGCATCCTGCGCAAGGGTGAGGTGCGGGTGAACAAGGGCCGCATCAAGCCAGAGTATCGCTTGCAGGCCGGCGACAATGTACGTATCCCGCCGGTTCGCCTGCCGGAGCCGAACGAGCCGGTACTGGTCGGGCAGGGCATATTGACTACGCTGGAGAGCAACATTGTCTATGAGGACAAGGGCTTGATCGTGGTCAACAAGCCGGCTGGTCTGGCCGTGCACGGCGGCAGCGGGCTGAACTTCGGCGTGATTGAAGCCATGCGACAGATGCGTCCCGATTGTCCGCAAATGGAGCTGGTTCATCGCCTGGATCGGGATACTTCCGGCTGCCTGATGGTGGCGAAAAAGCGCAGCATGCTGCGCCACCTGCATGCGGCGCTGCGCGGTGATGGCGTGCGCAAGCGCTATATCGCACTGGTTCGCGGCCACTGGCCGGCGACCACCAAGCGGGTGCACGCACCCTTGCAGAAAAATAACCTGCGCTCGGGCGAACGCATGGTGGAAGTCAATCCCGAGGGCAAGGAATCGCTGACCGAGTTCAGCGTGATCCAGCGCTTTGGTGATTTCGCCACCCTTGTGGAAGCCCGCCCGATTACCGGCCGTACCCACCAGATTCGTGTCCATGCCCGGCATGCCGGGCATCCGATTGCCGGTGATCCAAAGTACGGCGATGACGATTTTTCCCAGCAGATTCGTGAGCTGGGTGGCAAGCGCCTGTTTCTGCACGCCGCCTCGCTGACCACCGAGTTGCCGGACGGTACCCGCCTGGACGCTGCTGCAGAGCCGGGCAAGATGTGGGACGACACACTGAGAAAGCTGAACAATGTCTGAGATTCGAACGCTGATATTTGACTGGGATGGCACGCTGTCCGACTCCATCTCCCGGATTGTCGAGTGCATGCGCGGTGCGGCCGAACTGATTGGTGTCCCTTTACCGGCAGAGCAGCAGGTGCGTGACATTATTGGCCTGGGTTTGCCTGAAGCGGTGGCCATTCTGTTTCCGGATATCGAAGACCCGGCTCTGACCAGGCGCCTGACCGAAGCTTACAGTCAGTATTTTGTAGCTCAGGAGCACACGCCTTCGCCGCTGTTTGACGGCGTGATGGAGGCCTTGACCGACTTTCGCCAGGCAGGTTACCAGTTGGCTGTGGCTACGGGTAAAAGTCGGCGGGGGTTGGACCGGGTTTTGAAGTCACATGATCTGACGAATTTTTTTGATGTGACGCGCTGCGCTGACGAGAGTCTCAGCAAGCCACACCCGCGCATGCTTGAAGAAATACTCAATCACCTGGAGACCCCCGCTAGCCGCGCGGTGATGCTGGGTGACAGCGAATATGATATCCGTATGGCGCATAACGCGCGGGTGCGGGCAGTGGCTGTCAGCTATGGCGCGCAGTCCCGCGAGCACCTGTTGCAAAGCCGCCCCGAGCATTGTATTGATGCCTTCAGCGAGTTCCATCCCTGGGTCATGTCGGGCGTCAATTCCGGCCCCGTCAGCAAATCCATCACCGTTCCCGTCACTAGAGGTTAGAGAATGTCATCGGATAAGTGGACCGAAGGTCCTCAGCAGGATCGTGAGCAAACCCGGGAAGCCGCGCTGAAAAGTCGCGAGGACCGCAAGGCCTGGGAATTGTTGGAGAAGGGGCTGCTGGCATCGACCCAGGAACAGCGCCGCTCGCGCCGCTGGGGTATTTTCTTCAAGACCCTGACCTTCGTTTATCTGTTCGGCGCCATCATGCTGTTTTCGCCGTTTGCCTCGCTGGATCGTGCCAGCTCTGCAGGCCAGCCACATACGGCGGTTATCGAGTTGCGCGGCATCATTGCCGATCAGCAGGAGGCCAGTGCCGACAACCTGATCACCAGCCTGCGCAAAGCCTTTGAAGATGACAATACGCGCGGCGTCATCTTGCGAATAAACAGCCCCGGGGGTAGTCCGGTCCAGTCCGGTTACGTCTATGACGAAATCAAGCGCCTGCGCGCCTTGAATCCGGACAAGAAGCTGTATGCGGTGATTACTGATCTGGGGGCTTCGGGCGCTTATTACATAGCCGCCGCTGCCGACGAGATCTACGCCGACAAGGCCAGTCTAGTCGGCTCCATCGGTGTCACGGCAGCGGGCTTCGGCTTTGTCGATACACTGGAAAAGCTGGGTGTCGAGCGCCGTACCTACACCGCAGGTGAGCACAAGGCGTTTCTTGATCCCTTCCAGCCGGAGAAGCCTGAAGAACGCGCCTTCTGGCAGGATGTGCTGCAGACTACCCATCAGCAGTTCATTGCTCAGGTCAAGGCGGGGCGGGGTGATCGCCTGAAGGATGATCCGGATATGTTCAGTGGTCTGGTCTGGTCTGGCGAGCAGGCGGTGGATCTGGGGCTGGTTGATGGCCTGTCCAGTACCTCGGCGGTCGCTCGAGATATCATCGGGGTCGAAGAGGTGGTCGACTTTACCCACCGCGAATCGCCGTTCCAGCGTTTTTCGCGCCAACTGGGTACCAGTATCGGCAACACGCTGGCGATGCACCTGGGTCTGAGTGCGCCCGTTCTGCGCTAAGGCGCCGGCACTCAGGGCAAGTCGATTCCTTCCTTTATAAGCATGTCGCACAGCCTGATCAGCGGAAGCCCGATCAGGCTGTTGGGATCATCGCCACGCAAGGCATGAAACAGCGTAATACCCAGACCCTCCATCTTGAAACTGCCTGCGCAGTCGTAAGGTTGCTCCTTTAGCAGGTAGCGCTCGATACGCGCATCGTCCAGCGTTCTGAACACCACATCGAAGGGCTCGGTCACGCACTGGTGTTTACCGCTGTGGCTATTGAGCAGGCACAGTGACGTGTAGAAGGTCAGTGTTCTGCCGCTGCAGGCCCGCAGTTGCTCGCGAGCGGCGGCGTGGCTGCCCGGTTTGCTCAAGGCTGCGCCGTCGAGCAGCAATACCTGATCAGAACCTATCAGCAGGTGTTCTGGGTGCTGATCTGCCAGGGCCTGAGCTTTGCTCAAGGCCAGGCGCAGTGTCAGCTCCTGGGCGTTTTCTCCGGGCCGGACCGCTTCGTCAATCTCGGGCGCTGCCCAACTGAAAGGCAGGTTCAGACGTTCCAGCAGGGCGCGGCGATAGGGCGAGCTGGAGGCGAGGACGATAGGCAGCATGGCGTTGACCTTCTGGTGATTGGCGATGCCATTCTAACCCTGGTGCGCGGCCTTGGGTTTAATCTGCAAATAGTTTTGACAGCGGGGCGCATGATGCCTAGAATTGCGCGCTTATGTCTGGACCCATACCTGCACACATAGAGCCACGCAAGCTGGTTGACCGCGAAATCGTTCTGAAAGGAACCGTTGCTGCCGTCAAGATGCCACGCCTGAGTGCCCTGTTGGACGCTCCTGCCGGGGACGTTCAGGTTGAACTCGCTTTTGCGCGGGACGCGCAGGGTATTGCTACCTTGCACGGCCATTACCAGGTAGAAGTGGCACTGATTTGTCAGCGCTGCCTCGAACAGGTACTGGTACCGCTCGATAGTCAGTGTGACGTGGGTTTTGTAACCAGTGACGAGGCAGCCAAACAGCTACCGCGGCACTATGAACCGGTTATTATGGATGATGAACCCCTGGATCTGCATGCGCTGATCGAGGATGAACTGCTCCTGGCTCTGCCTGCAGTTCCAATGCATCCAATGGAAACATGTCAGCATCCTCCGGGCTACCAACCCGATCCGGAGGAACCTGAAGCGGAAAAGACTGAGAAGCCTAATCCCTTTAGTGTGTTGGCATCGTTAAAACGTGATACCTAAGCTTAGGAGCTTATCGCCATGGCTGTACAGCAGAACAAAAAGTCTCGTTCCGCACGCGGAATGCGTCGTTCACACGATTCACTGACCTCAGCGGCACTGTCAGTGGACAGCACTACTGGTGAGACTCACCTTCGTCACCACATGACTCCCGATGGCTTCTACCGTGGCCGTCAGATAGTTAACAAGGACAACGACGAGTAAGTCTTGTCCACGTCAATCCGCCTTGCGATTGATGTGATGGGCGGGGACTTCGGTCCCCGTTGCATTATTCCTGCAGTTGCCCGCAGCTTGCAGTCGACACCTGATCTACAGGTTATTCTGGTGGGTTCTTCCGAACCCGTATCCCAGCTTTGCCAGCAATACCAGCTTCCCCCTGATCGTTTCCAACTTGTCCCGACTACCGAAGTCATTCTTGCCGATGATCCGCCTGCCAGCGTTTTGCGTGGCAAAAAGGATGCGTCCATGCGCGTGGCGATCGAGCAGGTGCGCGATGGTCATGCCGATGGTTGCCTGAGTGCCGGCAATACTGGCGCCTTGATGGTGCTGTCACGGGCGTTGCTGGGTACGCTGCCGGGCATTGAGCGGCCGGCCATCATGGCGGCGCTGCCGGTAGCCGGCCGATCCTGTTTTCTGCTCGATCTGGGTGCCAATGTGGACTGCTCTGCGCGTCAGCTGCTGGAGTTCGCCATCATGGGCTCGGAGGCCGCCAGTGAGATCACTGGCGTCGAACGGCCGCGTGTGGCGTTGCTGAACATAGGCAGTGAGGTCAACAAAGGATCGCATATTGTCAGGGAGGCGGCGCAGCTGCTGCGCGATTGCAATCTGGTGAACTACATTGGTCATATCGAAGGCGACGGGCTGTTTCGTGGCGATGCCGATGTGGTGGTCTGTGATGGGTTCGTCGGCAATGTGGTGCTCAAGGCCAGCGAGGGGCTTGCCGGCTATTTGCAGGGCGAGATCCGTAATGCACTGGGCAGCAGCTTGCTGTTGCGCTGCCTGTCACCCTTTCTGCGCGGTGCGCTCAAACCGATGATCCAGCGACATGATCCGGGCGCCTACAATGGTGCCAGCTTGCTGGGGCTCAAGGGGGTGGTGGTCAAGAGCCACGGCAATGCTGATGAAAAGGCATTTCATGCTGCGATCCAGCAAACTCTGAGGATCAGTCGCGCCGGCTTGCCGCAACGCATCTCCGCCAGGCTGGCCACGCTTGACTGGCCGGCCAAGTGTTAGCCTGCGGTAATGCATTCCCTTGTGACCCATTGGTCATGGGCGCCATCCAATCTGCAATCCATAGGGCATGGCGCGCCTGATAGGTATGGCGATGTTGCCACCAAGATTTTGCTAATAAAATGAGGAAGATGGTATGACGCAAACCCTCGCGTTCGTATTTCCAGGCCAAGGCTCTCAAGCCATTGGCATGCTTGCCGGTCTGGCCGAGCACCACGGTCAGATTGCCGACACCTTCGCCGAGGCCTCCGAGGCGCTCGGCTACGATCTCTGGAAGCTTTGCCAGGAAGGTCCGGAAGCGGATCTCAACCGCACTGACATAACCCAGCCGGCGATTCTTGCCGCGTCAGTCGCCCTGTGGCGGCTCTGGTGTGCCAAGACCGATGTGCGTCCGGCCTATGTGGCGGGTCACAGTCTGGGTGAGTACTCCGCGCTGGTCGCTGCCAACGTGCTCGGCTTTGCCGACGCGCTGCGCCTGGTCGAGCGCCGTGGGCAGTTGATGCAGCAGGCGGTGCCGCAGGGGCAGGGCGGCATGGCGGCGATTCTGGGTCTGGAGGATCAGCAGATCATCGATATCTGTGCCGAGACGGCGCAGGGTGAAGTGGTTAGCGCAGTGAATTTCAATGCTCCAGGGCAGGTCGTTATTGCTGGTCAGGCCAGTGCAGTAGAGCGCGCCATCGCCGACTGCAAGGCCGCGGGTGCCAAGCGCGCCATTGCACTGCCGGTCAGTGTGCCGTCACACTGCGCACTGATGAAGTCGGCGGCTGAGCAGTTGGGCAAGGATTTTGCCGGCTTGGCATGGCAGGCTCCGCAGATGATTCTGGTGCAGAACGTATCGGCGCGGCCGGCTGCGGATCTGGACAGTTTGCGTCATCTGCTGGTTGAGCAGCTGTATAATCCTGTGCGCTGGGTGGAAAGTGTCGTCTGGATGGCCGAGCAGGGTGTTACGGATCTGGTCGAGTGTGGCCCAGGCAAAGTGCTGTCAGGGCTTAACAAGCGCTGCGCCAAAGGCGTGAATACCCATAACCTTGAATCCGCAGACGGCTTCGCAGCTACCCTGAATCACTTTACACAAGGAGCCTGAACATGAGTCTTGAAGGAAAAGTTGCGCTGGTTACCGGTGCCAGCCGAGGTATCGGCCAGGCCATCGCCCACGCCCTGGCAGCCAAAGGCGCCATTGTCATTGGTACCGCTACCAGCGACAGCGGCGCTACCGCCATCGCCGACAAACTCTCGGAAGCGGGCTACACTGGCACCGGCATCAAGCTTGATGTGCGCGATCCGGCGTCCATTGCCGCCGTACTCGAGCAGATTGCCGGGCAATTCGGCACGCCTTCGATACTGGTCAATAACGCGGGTATCACCGGCGATAACCTGCTGATGCGCATGAAGGATGACGAGTGGGATGAGGTGATCAATACCAACCTCGGGTCTGTTTACCGTTTGTCCAAGGCGGTATTGCGGGGCATGACCAAAGCCCGTTGGGGGCGTATCATCAACATCAGTTCCGTGGTCGCCGGTATGGGCAATGCAGGGCAGTCAAACTACGCTGCTTCCAAGGCGGGAATGGAAGGTTTTACCCGGGCATTGGCTCGGGAAGTCGGTTCGCGATCGATCACCGTCAATGCCGTAGCGCCGGGATTTATCGACACTGATATGACCAAGGCCTTGAATGAAGGCCAGCGCTCTGCAATGCTGGAGCAGATCCCGCTTGGGCGTCTTGGCCAGGCCGATGAAATTGCCGCAGTGGTCGAATTTCTGGCCGGCGAGTCCGCTGGTTATATCACCGGTGCAATCATTCCGGTGAATGGTGGAATGTATATGAGTTAAGCTATGCCCCTCTGGAATGGGCCTTTCGGCCCAGGAAGGGGGCATAATTTTTACGCGGTGAAGGCCCAGTGGCCTTGACCTCTTTGAGATAGAAACGATTCGTGCTTGAAATGACGCAAATTGTTTCTATAAACTACCCGCAGTCCGGCTTCCCGGAACTGCAACCAGGAGTGAGAACAAGGTATGAGTACCATCGAAGAACGCGTCAAGAAAATCGTTGCCGAGCAGCTCGGCGTCAAAGAAGAAGAAGTGACCAACAGTGCTTCTTTTGTTGAAGACCTTGGCGCTGACTCGCTTGATACCGTTGAGCTGGTCATGGCTCTCGAAGAAGAATTCGAGACCGAGATTCCGGATGAAGATGCCGAAAAAATCACCACCGTTCAGGAAGCAATCAACTACGTGAATACTCACCAGAAGTAATCACGGCGTTAGCTGACTGTACTGAAAAAGCCGCAGTTCCTTCGGGATCTGCGGCTTTTTTGTATGTCTGCGTTTTGCTTTGGCCAAGCAATCTGCCCGGCTTATATTGCCGAGCAGGTGCTTTATGCGGACAATACCCGACTGACGCAAGCGGGAGCCTGATTTTCCCGGCTTGTTATCGCTTGTGACGGCTTATAAAAAAGTCTGGAAGAGTTTAATAAGGAGCATCCTGTGTCGCGTAGACGCGTCGTGGTAACCGGCTTGGGTATGTTGACCCCCCTGGGTAATTCAGTCGACAGCAGTTGGCAGGCTGCCCTCGCGGGCAAAAGCGGCATCGGTCCGATAGAACATATGGATGTCAGTGCCTTTGGCACTCGCTTCGGCGGCTCCATTCGCGACTTCGATATCGAGCCTTACATGGCCGCCAAGGAAGCGCGCAAGCTGGACCTGTTCATCCAGTACGGCATAGCCGCCTGCATGCAGGCACTGGCCGATTCGGGCATTGAAGTGACCGATGCCAATCGTGATCGCATCGGCGTGTCCATGGGATCCGGCATTGGCGGTTTGACCAATATCGAAAAAAACCACGAGCTACTGCTCAACAATGGTCCGCGGCGTATTTCCCCCTTCTTTGTACCCGGCTCGATCATCAACATGGTTGCCGGCTACTTTTCAATTCAGTATGGCTTGCAGGGCCCCAATTACGCGCTGACCACGGCCTGCACTACGGGTACGCACAGCATTGGCATGGCCGCGCGCAATATCGCCTATGGCGAAGCGGACGTGATGATCACCGGCGGCTCGGAAATGGCTACCAGTGGTCTGGGCCTGGGTGGCTTCAGCGCTGCGCGTGCGCTGTCCACGCGCAACGATGATCCACAGGCCGCCAGCCGGCCTTGGGACAAGGACCGCGACGGCTTCGTGCTGTCTGACGGTTCCGGTGCGATGGTGCTGGAAGAGTATGAGCATGCCAAGGCACGTGGTGCGACCATCTATGCCGAGCTGATCGGTTTTGGCATGAGCGGCGACGCCTTCCATATGACGGCACCACCGGAAGATGGCCGCGGCGGCGCCAAATGCATGCAGAACGCTCTCAATGATGCGGGTCTGAATGCTGATCAGGTCGGTTATATCAACGCTCATGGCACCTCGACCTCCGCCGGCGATCTGGCCGAAACTAGGGCGGTCAAGTCGGTGTTCGGCGGGCATGCGAGCCAATTGGCGATCAGCTCGACCAAATCCATGACCGGACATCTGTTGGGCGCGGCGGGCGCGGTGGAAGCAATTTTCAGCGTCCTCGCACTGCGCGATCAGGTGGCGCCACCGACGATCAATCTGGACAACCCGGACATGGACTGCGATCTCAACTACGTGGCGCATGAGGCACAGCCCAGAGCGCTTGAGGTCACCGTATCGAATTCCTTTGGATTTGGCGGTACCAACGGCAGTCTGGTGTTTCGTCGTATTTGATGGGCACGCCCAACGCCAAACTGCCCGAGTGCCTGATCAACGGCCAGCCTGCCAATCAGATCGCGATCACCGATCGCGGCCTGAACTACGGCGATGGTCTGTTTGAGACGGTACGTGTCAGCCAGGGCCGGATAGCGCTGCTCGACTATCACTTGGCCCGGTTGGAGCGAGGCCTTCAGGCGCTGAAAATGAAGGCTGACCTGCTGCAAGTGGCGCAGGAATGGCAAGATCTAGCAGCGTTGATGGGTGAGGGCGTGATCAAACTGACCCTGACCCGCGGTGTTGGCCAGCGCGGTTATGCTATACCTGCAGACGCGCAGCCGGTCAGGATTCAGCAGTGTCTGCCCCCGGTGGTTTATCCGCTTGAGCATGCGCGTGATGGCGTGCGCCTGTTCCCTTGCACAACGCAACTGGCTCGCCAGCCGCTGTTGGCCGGCATCAAACATCTCAATCGGCTGGAGCAGGTACTGGCGCGCAGTGAGTGGACTGACACGCAGTTCGCTGAGGGGCTGGTCTGCGATACCCTGGGGCTGCCCATCGAATGCACCATGGGTAATCTTTTCGTGCGAGAAGGCGATCAGTGGCTGACGCCGAGCCTCGCCAAGTGCGGCGTACGCGGCGTGATGCGCGACTATCTGCTTGACCATTTACGCGCCCAGGGCGAGCAGGTCGAAGAGGTGGCGCTTGATTATGCGCAACTGACGACGGCCGCCGAGCTATTCTGCTGTAACAGTCTTTACGGCGTCTGGCCGATCATTGCACTCGAGCAACACACATGGCCCATCGGGCCCCACACGCGCTATGCCCAGGCATTGGCAGAGCAGGTACTTAAGTGAAGTCATTTCTAAGGTTTTGTGGTTTAGCTATTGTTTTTTCAGTAATTATTGCTGCGTCAGTTGCCGCCTGGGGTTACTACACATTGCGTTCGGCGCTGGAGCAGCCTTTACAGGTTGAGCTGGTACAGAATCTTGACGTGCCGTCTGGCAGCAGTCCGGCACGCATTCTTGCGCAGCTTGAGCAGCAGGGTGTGCTGCATAGTTCGGCCTGGTTGCGCCGGTATTGGCAGTGGCAGAAGCCGGATGCCGTGCTGCAAGTTGGCGAATATGTGATGGAGCCGGGCATGACCGCCAATGACCTGTTGCACAGGTTGGCCAGTGGCAGTGTGTTGCAGCGCAGCGTGACCCTGGTAGAGGGCTGGACCTTTAAACAGGTACGTGAGCAACTGAGCCGCGCCGAGCGCCTGCAGCAGACTCTGGAGCCGGATTGGTCCATGGAGCAGGTCATGGAGGCGCTGGGCCTGGAAGGCATTCATGCCGAGGGGCAGTTTTTTCCTGATACCTACCAGTACACCTTCGGCATGAGCGACCGGGACATTTTGCTGCGCGCCTACCAGCGCATGCAGCGGGTGCTGGAAGAGGCCTGGGAATCGCGCGCCGAGGATCTGCCCATCAGCAGCGCCTACGAAGCCCTGATTCTCGCCTCCATCATTGAGCGTGAGACCGGCGTGCCGCACGAACGTGGGGAAATCGCCGGCGTCTTTACTCGTCGCCTGCAGATTGGCATGCGGCTGCAGACCGATCCCACCGTGATCTACGGTATGGGTGATGAATACGAGGGCAGGATCCGCCTGCGCCACCTGCGCCAGCCGACCCCTTACAACACATACACCATAGACGGCCTACCGCCGACGCCTATTGCCATGCCCGGCCGAGAGGCCATCATGGCGGCAGTGAATCCCGAGGATGGTTCCAGCCTGTATTTCGTTGCCCGGGGCGATGGCAGCCATATATTTTCCAACAATCTTCAAGAGCACAACCGTGCTGTGCGCCGCTTCCAGATAGAACAACGCGCCGCCGATTACCGCTCGAGCCCCGCGCCCATCCCGGCACCGACGGTGGAAGAGGCTGATGTTGAGGATGCTCCGGTTGTAGAGGAGAGTGCCGATACTGCCGAAGCTGAAGCAGTGGAGACGGTCGAGGAAGGTGATGAGCTCGAGGAAGCCGAGCAATGAAAGGCCTGTTCATCACCCTTGAGGGCCCGGAGGGCGCTGGCAAGTCGACCAACCTGCGAGTGTTAGCTCAGGCACTGGCGAACGCTGGCTGCGATCCGCTGCTGACCCGTGAACCCGGTGGTACGCCCGTGGCAGAGCGGATTCGCGATGTGCTGCTCAGTCACCATGATGAACCCATGTGCGCTGATGCAGAGCTGCTGTTGATGTTCGCCGCCCGCGCCCAGCACCTCAACGCGCTGATCAAGCCGGCACTGGCTGCTGGCCGGGTGGTGATCAGCGACCGTTTTACCGATGCGACCTATGCCTATCAGGGTGGCGGACGTGGCATTGCCCATGAGCGCATTGCCACGCTGGAAACCTGGGTGCAGGGTGACCTGCGGCCAGATCTCACGCTGATTTTCGATGTGCCGGTGGATGTCGGCATGGCCCGGGCGCGGGCGCGCAGTGAGCTTGACCGCTTTGAGGTCGAGCAATCGTCGTTCTTTGAAGCGGTGCGCAATACTTACTTGCAGCGTGCCAGGGCCGAGCCACAGCGCTATCGCATCATTGATGCCAGTGGCAGCCTTGAGCAGGTAGCCGAAGCCATGCAGCCGCTGATCAAGGAAATCCTGGAGCGATGGCATGCTTGAGGTAGCCTGCCCCTGGCATGGCCCCCTGTGGGCCAGCCTGACCACGCAGACCCAGCACGCCCATGCTTACCTCTTCAGCGGTTTGCCGGGTGTTGGCAAGCGGCGTTTTGCCAATGCCTTTGCGGCTTATCTGCTGTGTGACAAGCCAGAGCACGGCATGGCCTGCGGCCATTGCCGTGCCTGCCAGTTGCGCGAGGCGGGCAGCCATCCGGACATGCTGGTGCTTGAGCCGGAAGAAGAGGGCAAGGCGATTCGCGTTGATGCGGTGCGCCAGTTGGTGGATTTTATCGGCCAGACTGCCCAGCAGGGTGGCTGCAAGGTGATTGTTTTGCATCCGGCTGAGGCGATGAACCTGAACGCCGCCAACGCCTTGCTGAAGTCCCTTGAGGAGCCGACCCGCGACACTTATCTGCTATTGGTCAGTGACCAGCCCAGCCGGCTGCTGCCGACCATCCGTAGCCGGTGCCGGGTTCAGACATTACCTGCGCCCTCCAACGACGAAGCGCTGCAGTGGCTCACCACCGCCATACCCGAGTTGACCGCCGAACAGCATCAGGCACTGTTGGTCATGGCTGGCGGCGCGCCTTTGCGTGCACTGGCCTTGCATGCGATGGATGCCGTCGCCATGCGCCAGCAGGTAGTGGCTGACGTCAAGGCGCTTATCAAGCAGGAGCGCTCACCAGGCCAGGTCTCCGATGCCTGGGCCAAGTACCCGCTGGACCTGTTGCTGGATTGGTTCTGCAGCTGGACGCTGGATCTGTTGAAATTGCATACCCATGCGCAAAGCGTTGCCAGCAATCAGGACATGGACAAGGTACTGGGCTATGTTGTGCGTTTTCCCAGCGCCCGGCAGTTGATGGATTGGCAATCCTGGCTACTGGCCCATCGTGCTATGGTGCAGGGCAAAGCCAACCTGAATCGGGGGCTGTTTGTCGAAGCGCTGTTGATTGAGTGGAAAAAACTGCTGGAAAAGCGTTAACCTGCCAGCATCATGATCAGGATGAGTGAGTTATGAGCAATCCCACAGCACCAAGCCCGCGTAACGGGATTTTGTCCCTGACCATCAAGGATAAATCGGTTCTGTATGCCGCTTACATGCCCTTCGTCAAACACGGTGGACTGTTTATCCCCACCAACAAGAGCTACGGCCTGGGCGACGAAGTCTTCATGCTGCTCAACCTGATGGACGAGCCGGAAAAGATTCCCGTGGCAGGCAAGGTCATCTGGGTAACGCCCAAGGGTGCTCAAGGTAACCGGGCTGCGGGCATCGGTGTGCAGTTCAGTGACCAGGACAACACCGCACGCAGCAAGATTGAAACCTACCTGGCAGGCGCGCTGAAGTCCGACCGACCAACCCACACGATGTAACTGAGCCCCGCATGCTGATCGACTCCCACTGCCACCTGGATCGCCTTGACCTGACCGCCCACGATGGCTCGCTGGACGCCGCCCTGGACGCCGCCAGGCAGCGCGGTGTAGGCAAGTTTTTGTGTATTGGGGTTGATGCCGCGAACGCGCCCGCCGTCAAGCAAATCGCAGAGCAGTATTCCGATGTGTATTGCAGTGTCGGCATTCACCCGCTGGATCTGACCCGCGAGACACCGACCGACTTGGACTGGTTGCTGCACGCGCTGGATCACCCCCGCGTGGTCGCCATCGGCGAAACCGGGCTTGATTACCATTACGAGCCAGAGATGGCCGCCCAGCAACAAATCTCCTTCAACTGCCACTTGCAAGCGGCTCGCCAGACCGGTAAGCCAGTCATTATTCATACCCGCGAGGCGCGCGCCGATACCCTGAATCTGTTGCGCGAGGCCGATTTGCCCAGCGCGGGTGTGTTGCACTGCTTTACCGAAGATTGGGACATGGCCCGCGCGGCTATGGATATGGGTTATTACATTTCTCTGTCGGGCATCGTGACCTTTCGCAATGCCGAAGCCCTGCGTGAAGTGGCGCGGCAGGTACCGGCGGATCGCCTGCTGGTTGAAACCGACTCCCCCTATTTGGCGCCCGTCCCGCATCGGGGCAAGCCCAATGAGCCACAGTTCGTCTGTGACGTGGCCGCTTTCCTGGCTGAGCTACGCGGCGAGCCGTTGGAGCAGCTCTGGCAGAACACCACCGACAACTTTCATCGGTTATTTCCCCTGAGCGTCTGACATACCCCGCGCACTGCAAGCAAAAAAAACCCGAATTCTGGGGGAAGAATTCGGGTCAAGACCATTAGGAGTGTTGCGAAGACGGGCGGGGAGTCTGGTCATAGCTGGCCAGGCATCGTCCGTCGAGACAGGCGCGTCATCTGGGGGGGGATGCCGCCAACCTGATAACTTGAGTATTGCTGAATCTGGCCGGGTTGCCAGCGTATTCGCATGCTTTTATAAACTGATTTGGAATACGCCGGCTGCAACTTATCGTGTTCAGTTGTTATATGGCGAGTTGAGCGGCGAAATCGCAGGCTGTCACTATACTGTCATTGCTCGGACTTATGTTCGACCTGTTCTCTGTAGAGACTTTGACATCAAAAGGATAGCCGCCATGCGCTTGAAGCAGATTCTCCTCCCCGCGATTTTGACCTTGACCCTCCCTCTGACCGCTATGGCACAAGAACTTCGGCTGCTGACCTGGGGTGGTTACGCTCCGGAAGAGGTGGTGCGCCAGTTTGAAGATGAAACCGGCATCAAGGTGCAGGTAACGCTGTCCAACAATGAAGACATGATTTCCAAATTACGCGCCACTGGTGGCGCCGGGTTCGATCTGGTGCAACCCAGCCAGGACCGTATCACCAGCGCCCAGCAGGAATTTCGGATCTACAAACCCATGGACCTGAGCAAGGTCGACTCATCCCTGTTTATCGACTCCATGCTGGCCGCGACCCGGCGTAATACCAGTATTGGCGAGGATGTGTACGCAGTGCCCCATGTATGGGGCACCACTGGGCTGATCGTGCACGACAGCGTTGCCGATCAGGTCAAGGACTTTGCCGACCTGTGCAAGCCAGAGCTGGCCGGAAAAGTATCCTATCGTTTGCGCCGGCCGATTCTGATCGGTATGGCGTTCTCGATGGGTGAGGACCCCTTTGCTGCCTATGACGATGAGCAGGCCTATGCCGGCATCATGGCCAAGGTCGAGGAGAAACTGATCGCCTGCAAACCCAACGTCAAGGCTTATTGGAGTGGCGGGGACGAGCTGATCAATCTGGTGGCCTCCGGCGAAGTAGTAGCGGCCAAGGGTTGGGACGCCGGTGGCTGGAAGCTGCAGGCGGAGAACCCGCAGATCCGTTTTGTCGCCCCTACCAGCGGTGCGCTGGGCTGGATCGATACCTTCGCCTTGCCACGCCGGGGTAACAATGATGAAGCGGCCTACCAGTGGATCAACTTTGTCATGCAGCCGGAAGTGGCCGCCAAGATTACCCAGTCCGCCGGTAACTTTACCGCGTCCAAGGGCGCAGAAGCCTTTGTCGACGAGAAGCTCAAGGCCAGCTTCGAGAGCAGCTTTGATCAACAGGCACTGGATAACATCAAATGGTACCCGCCCGTGCCTGCCGGACTCGAGACGCTGGAAGGCCGCATCCTTGATCGCATCAATGCGGCCAACTGAGACACCGGCGACCGGGTTGCTACTCGGTTAATTGTTGTATGCCCCACACAGCGCCGGCTTTGCCGGCGCTGTGTTCTGGTAACGGACTGTCCATGCCTGCGAACCTTATCAACCCTGTTGCTGCGCCCGACCTGGAATGCCAGCACCTGCACAAGGCCTTTGCCGGTCAGCCGGTGGTGTCCGATGTGTCCTTCAGTATTCCCTCTGGCTCGTTCTTTTCCATTCTCGGGCCCTCCGGTTGCGGCAAAACCACCTTGCTGCGCATGCTTGCCGGCTTTCTTGAGCCTGACAGTGGCGATATCCGCATCAAGGGCCAATCAATGCTGGGCATCGCACCCAACAAGCGGCCCTTGAATATGGTGTTTCAGCATCTGGCGCTGTTTCCGATGATGAGCGTGGAGGACAACATCGCCTACGGCCTCAAGCGCCGTGGTGCCAGCAAGGCCGAGATACGCACCCGCGTCGGTGATGTGTTGGCGCGGGTGGGGCTGCCAGACGTAGGTAAACGCAAGCCCGATGCCCTGTCTGGCGGACAGAAGCAGCGCATCGCCATTGCCCGCTGCCTGGTCCTGGAGCCGGCTGTGCTACTGCTGGATGAGCCCCTGGGCGCCCTGGACCTGAAATTACGCGAGCAGATGAAGGTGGAGCTCAAGCAATTGCAGCAAACCTTCGGCACCACTTTTGTCTACATCACCCACGACCAGTCCGAGGCGTTGGTCATGTCCGATCAGGTCGCTGTGATGAACAAGGGGCGATTCGAGCAAGTGGGAAGCCCGCAAACGCTATATTACCAGCCGGCAACACCCTTCGTGGCCGGCTTTGTGGGCGATTCAAACAGATTGGAGGGTAAGTTGGCGGGTGACGGCGAGGTGCGTCTGGCCAGCGGCCAACTTCTGGCTGCTCGGCCGGCAACTGCGGCGCAGGTTTCAATTAATCAGCCGGTCAGCCTGTTTGTCCGCCCGGAAAGCATTACGCCTTATCTTCCTGGCATGCCAGCTCTTGTGGATAATCTGCTGGAGGTGCGTATCCATACGCTGTTGTTTGATGGCGCCAACAGCCGTATCAGTGTCACGGGCGTGCAGGGCGGCCCCGAGCTGACCGTGCGGCTGCCGCAAACACCAGACTACGCTCGCCTGCGCGAGGGCGACCAGTTGCAGATTGGCTGGATGGCGGATCAGGCGCTGTATTTTGCTCGGGAGCCGGTCTGAGCATGGCCGGGCCTGCCCGGGTGGCTCGCCGCTGGATCGGCCTGAGCACGGTGTTGCTGATGCTGCCGTTACTGCTCTGGCTGTTCCTGCTGATTCTGTTGCCGCACCTGGATATGGTTGCTGTCGCGCTGCGTGAGCGGGTCGGCTTCGGCGAATACCGCTTCAGCTGGATGCACTTTGAGCTGTTCTTTAGCGAATCGCTGTACTGGCGAACCTTTCTGCGCACGGCGCTGATGTCGATCCTGACCACCTTGATAACGCTGGTGATCGCATTGCCGATCGCCTGGTATATCGCCAAACTGGTGCGCGGGCGGACCCGCTCGCTACTGTTCATGGCCTGCCTGATTCCGTTCTGGGTCAGCGAGCTGGTGCGCACCTACGGATGGATGATTCTGCTGCGCGAGACTGGCGTGATCAGTGGGGTATTGCAGTGGAGCGGGCTTGCTGATGCTCCGGTGGAGATGCTCTACAACGATGTGGCGATCATGGTCGGACTTGTCTACGCCTCCATGCTGTTCATGCTGGTGCCCCTGGTGACCACGCTGGACAGCCTGGATAACAGTCTGGTCGAAGCGGCCTATGACCTGGGCGGCAACCATCTGACAGTGACCCGGGATATCATCATCCCGCATGCCATGCCGGGCATCGTCTCCGGCTCCATCGTGGTGTTCATGCTCTCGCTGGGTAACTATCTGACCCCGGTGCTGCTTGGCGGCAAGGACAGTCAGTGGTTTACCGAGCAGATTTTCACCCAGTTCATTACCCGCTTCAACTGGGAGCAGGGCGCAGCCTTCGGCGTATTATTGCTGGTGCTGTCGTCGTTGATCGTCTGGCTAGGCCTGAAGCTCAGCGGGCAGTCCTTCGCGGAGACGATGAAATGATCGCCTCGCTACCGCTCAGCCGGCGTTTTCGCTGGACCTATGCCGCCTATGTACTGATCTTCTTTGTATATCTGGCGGCCCCTCTGCTGGTTGTAGGGGTTTTTGCGTTCAATGATAGCCGCTTCCCGGCATTGCCCTGGCAGGGCTTTACGCTCGACTGGTTTATCGCTGACGGGGGAGGCCGGACCGGCTTGTTCCATGACCGGGCTATCTTGCGTAGCGTCGGTACCAGCGCTCTGGTGGCCAGTTGCGTGACGCTCCTGTCGGTCAGCCTCGCGACCTTGAATGCCTTCCTGTTTGAGCGCCATGCCTTCCCAGGCAAGAACCTGCTGTTTATCCTGATGCTGCTGCCCCTGGTGATTCCGGGCGTGATTCTGGGGATCTCGATCCTGATTTTTGCCAGCCGCATCGCCAATTACTTCGACTTCAACCACGACATCATGCTGGATATGCTCAGGCCCGGCCTGCTGCTGGTGGTGCTCGGGCAATTTGCATTTCTGACCACCATTGCCACGCTGGTGATCTCGGCGCGCCTGCGCACTTTCGATACCCAACTGGAGGAGGCCGCGTGCAATCTGGGTGCTAGCCCTTTGACGGCAATACGCACTGTTACTCTGCCATTTTTGGCCCCAGCAATCATTGGCGCGGCACTGGTGTGTTTTCTCATGTCGTTCGAGAACTTCAACACCACCTTGATGCTGGTCGGTTCGGATGCGCCGCTGACCATTACCTTGTTCAGCCGCCTGCGTGAGGGCGCCACCCCGGTGCTCAATGCTGTCTCGCTACTGCTTATGGTTGGCTCCATGCTGCTGGCGCTGATCAGTATTCGGGTTCAAAAAAGGGCCTGACAGTCAGCTTTGCATCAATGCGTGGGCAACGGGTCATGATGTTGGCATAATGTGACGCTTTGCCGGGACGGAAAACACAATCAACATGCAGAAAGAATCACGCAAGGTTCGCGAGTTCCGCCGCCGCGAGCAGGAAATACTCGACACAGCGCTACGCCTTTTTCTGGAACAGGGCGAAGACAGCGTTACCGTAGAAATGATTGCCGACGAAGTGGGTATCGGCAAGGGCACCATCTACAAGCACTTCAAATCCAAGGCAGAAATCTACCTTCGGTTGATGCTCGACTACGAGCGCGATCTGGCCAGGCTGCTCAATTCGGAAGGCATAGAGCGGGATCGCGAAGCGCTTTCGCGGGATTACTTTGCCTTTCGCATGAGCGATCCTGACCGCTATCGTCTGTTTGATCGCCTGGAAGAGAAACTGGTCAAATCCAACCAGTTACCAGAGCTTCTTGAGGAGCTGCATCAGATTCGTGCGTCCAATTTCAATCATCTTACCGGTGTGATTCAAGAGCGCATTGATGATGGCAAGCTGGAAAATGTCCCGGCCTACTTTCATTACTGCGCTGCCTGGGCCTTGGTACACGGTGCGATGGCCATGTATCACTCGCCGTTCTGGCAGGAAGTGATCGAGGACAAGGAAGGCTATATGCAGTTTCTGATGGATATCGGCGTACGCATGGGTAACAAATCCAAGCGCAGAAAAGACGCAGAAACCACCTGAGGTCGGAAACCCCTTGCTGGCCAAGGGGTCTGTTCTGTTGAAACCCATCTGCGAGAGAGGAATACCGTGTTTTTAATCCGTCTGGCTCTGGCCCTGTTGTGTGGCGCACTGGCGTTTACTGCGCAAGCGCGTGATTACCGTTTCAGCGATGCGCACTTCCATTACGTCGATTTCTTTCAGGAGAGTGATGGCATCAAGGCCCTGCTGGAAAAGATGGATGAGTCGAACATTGACCACATCATGTTCTCCGGCATCCCGGTGGCGAAGAAATGGCACGAGAATGAACCCCAGCGCCCGCGGTTTTACGCCGGGGACGATGCCGCCGCCTATTGGTACAGCGCCACGGATTTCATCATTTTCAGGGCCATGCAGCACGTGACCCCCGAACAGCGCAAACGCTTTCATCCTTTCCTTTCCGGATTCAACCCCAACGACAAGAACGCCGATGCCCATATCCGCCGTCTGCTGGAGATGGATCCCGGGTTCTGGAAAGGGCTGGGCGAGGTCTTTACCCGGCATGATGATCTCACCGCCCTGATCAGCGGTGAGGTTCCCCGAGCCAACAACGAAGCCATGCACCGTATTTATGCGCTGGCGGAGGAGTTTGACCTGCCGGTGATGGTGCACAGCAACATCACCTCCAAGCGTGAGCGCATGCCCCTGTATCTGGAGGAAATTGAAGATCCGCTCAGGTACTTTCCGAAAGTCCGATTTATCTGGGCGCACGCGGGCACCAGCAAGGAGCTGCATCGCCACCAGGACAAACTCGAATTTCTGTTCGAGACGGTCAAGCGATTGCTGGAGACTTACCCGAATCTGTATATCGACCTGTCCTGGACCGTGCTGAACCCCTATCTGCTGAATGAAGAGGGCCAAGCCAATGCCGATTGGGTCAAGCTGGTCACCGATTTCCCTGATCGCTTCATGCTCGGCTCAGACGTGGTGGGCAGCTTCCGCAATATGGACAAGCACCTCAATGCGTTTATTCCGTTCCTGGATGCACTGCCTGAAGAGGTCGCGCACAAGGTTGCCCGTGACAATTTCCTTGCCGTTTTGCCTAAAGAGCAGCCTAAAGAGCAACCCAAAGAGCAGGCCAGCGACCAGGAGCCAGAGTGATGTCCGCATTCCCGATCAGCTATATAGAACCGGTATTCCGGCCGCCTAGCGAAGCCCATTCGCTGATCTTGCCGGTGACCAACGGCTGTTCCTGGAACAACTGCACTTTTTGTGAGATGTATACCGCACCGCAGAAGAAATTCCGCGCACGGGACGAAGATCAGGTGTTGGAAGAAATCCGCAAGAGCGGCGAGCAGTTGATCGTGCAGCGCGTGTTTCTGGCGGACGGCGATGCCATGATTCTGCCGACCAAGCGCCTGTTACGCATTCTGGAAGCGATACGTGAGCATATGCCGACGGTCGAGCGGGTCACGTCCTATTGCCTGCCGCGCAATCTCAAACGCAAGACCGTGGACGAGCTGCGGCAGTTGCGTGAAGCCGGTCTGGCGATGCTGTATGTGGGTGCTGAGTCGGGTGATGATGAGGTGCTGGAGCGCGTCAACAAGGGTGAAACCTATGCCAGCACCGAAGAGGCGCTGAGCAAGGCGGGCGAGGCGGGGCTGCAGCGCTCGGTGATGATTCTCAATGGTTTGGGCGGCAAGCAGCTTAGTGAGCAACACGCGCATAACTCGGCGCGCTTGATGAACGCGACCCAGCCGGAGTTTCTCTCTACACTGGTGGTCAGCTTTCCCCAGGGCCTGGAACGCTACCGCGAACGCTTCCCTGATTTTGAGCCGCTTGACCAGCCTAGCCTGTTCAGCGAGCTGGAAAACCTGATTGGCATGCTGGAACTGGACAACAGCGTATTCCGCAGCGACCATGCATCCAATGCCCTGGTACTTAAAGGTGTACTTGGCGCAGACAAGGAGCGCATGCTGGCCCAGGTGCGTCAAGCGATCAGCCGGCCCGAACAGGCAAGGCTGCGACCAGAATGGATGCGCGGTCTATAGCACCTTCTCACAGGGGAATCGCCATGCGTTGGATTGGACTGCTGATAGTGCTGAGCCTGATGGCTGGCTGCATGAAGCCATCGGATATGCAGAAGAGCGCCCGCTATTATATGGGTGATGCCGGTCTGATGAACCATTACCAGATCACCCGCAACGCAACCTGGCGTTTGCAGCCCGATTCCAGCCTGTATATCGCCCAAGGTCACTTTGTGCCGGTCGGCCACCCCTACGCCAGGCCAAATATCGTCGCTGAAGAAGCCTTTGCTGCCGCAGTGCAGGTGTTCCCCATGACGCGCCGAGCCGAGCAACCGCTGGGGCTGGAAGAGGCGCTTGAGCAAGCCTATCTGCACCGCTCCGATTATCTTCTGTACACCCGCTTTGCTCGCGCCAGGGATGCGGTGGGTGACGGTGAGCAATGGAACGAGTCCCGCGACATGGCTGACGTCGGCCTCGACCGTGCAGTGCTGCAAATGATGCTGATGGAGACTTCAACAAGGCAACTGGTGGACTTTGCTGTTGTCGAAACCCGTGGCGGCTTTCTGCAATTTTACAAGGCCGAGCCCGAGGACCTTCTACGTCCTCCACTGGAGGACTACACACGTCGCCTGCTCGGTCGCTGAGGAGTTATTCATGTCCAAGCGTCAACTACCACCGCAATCACTGATCGACAGTATTCCTGGCGGAGCGTCCGGCGAAGCCCGCGAACCGGCGCCAGTGCACCTGTGGAATCCGCCGCTCAGCGGTGAAATGGATATGCAGATTGCCCGTGACGGCACCTGGTATCACGAAGGCGATCCGATCACCCGCAAGGCGTTGGTTCAGCTGTTTTCCGGCATTCTTCGATATGACGACGATGGTCGCTATTACCTGGTGACACCGGTCGAGCGCTGGGCGATCAAGGTCGACGATGCGCCTTTCGTGGCCACACAGTTGAAAGTCGAGGGGCAGGGCGAACAGCAGAAGCTGGTATTCACCACCAACCTGCAGAACAGTTTTACTGCCGGTAAAGAGCATCCCATCCGCGTTGAAGTGGATTCTGACACGCAAGAGCCCTCACCTTATGTGCGCGTGCGTACCAATCTGGATGCGCTGATCAACCGCAACGTGTTTTACGAGCTGGTGGAGCTGGCGGTTGAACGCGAGCACAACGGCAAGATGTGCCTGGGCGTGTGGAGCCAGGAATATTTCTTTCCGATAGACGGTAATCCTGCCTGAAGGCAGGGTACTGCCCAGCAAGCGGGGCAGTTCAAGGGTGCCGGCTCCGGCATCCTCCCGGCCGGCGCCAAGTCAAGCAAAAAAGCATTTTTTTCTGCCCTCCAGCATATTGATATAAACCATATCTGGGTCTAGCATTGCCTCCAATGCACAATACATAGTGTTTTCTTTCCCGTGGGCCTCAGGCGGCTGGTTTCGCCTGAATGGCTTGTTTCGCGGGGTATAGACGGTGTTTCAGGAGGGTAAGAATGAGCCAGACAGCCAAGGTGCAGCGCCTGCACAACGTGGTAAACGATATTCCGATGCAGCCGGCCTCGCTGGATATCTGGGATACCAAATACCGCCTCAAGACCAAGGACGGTGTAGCGCTCGACAAGACCGTTGACGAGACCTACCAGCGCATCGCCCGCGCCATTGCCGATGTCGAAGCACCTGAGCTGCGCGAACACTGGTATGAACAGTTTCTCTGGGCCTTGCGCCATGGTGCCATCCCCGCCGGCCGTATTACCTCCAACGCCGGTGCCCTGGAACACAAGCCTGCTACCTCGACCATCAACTGCACGGTCAGCGCCACCATTGGCGATTCCATGGACGATATTCTGTCCAAGCTGCATGAAGCGGGTCTGACCCTCAAAGCGGGTTGTGGCATTGGCTATGAGTTCTCCACCCTGCGGCCCAAGGGCGCCTATGTCTCCGGCGCTGGCGCTTACACCTCCGGCCCGCTGTCGTTCATGGATATCTACGACAAGATGTGCTTTACCGTGTCGTCTGCCGGTGGCCGCCGTGGCGCGCAGATGGCGACCTTTGATGTGGGTCACCCCGATGTAATGGACTTTATCCGCGCCAAGCGCGAGGGCGGTCGTCTGCGCCAGTTCAACCTGTCGCTGCTGATCACCGAAGACTTCATGGCCGCCGTGGCGGCGGATGATGACTGGAAGCTGTCGTTCCCGTTGACCCAGGCAGAAGTGGACGCGGATCAGCTTGATCTGAACAATGCCGATCAGGTGATCTGGCGTGAACTGCCCGCCACCCAGCGCTACCTGACCCGTGAAGATGGCCGTGTGGCCTGCCGCGTGTCCAAGGTGATCAAGGCCCGGCGTATCTGGGACATGATCATGACCTCGACTTACGACTTTGCCGAGCCGGGTTTTATCCTGATTGACCGCGTCAACCAGATGAACAACAACTGGTTCTGTGAAGAAATTCGCGCCACCAACCCCTGCGGCGAACAGCCGTTGCCGCCACACGGCGCCTGTCTGCTGGGTTCGATCAACCTGACCCTGTTCGTGCGTGATCCGTTCACCGACAAGGCCCGCTTCGACTGGGATGAATACCGCAAGGTGGTGGATATCTTTACCCGCATGCTCGACAACGTGGTGGAGATCAATGGTCTGCCGCTGGAGCAGCAGCGCAACGAGATCTTCCGCAAGCGCCGTCATGGCATGGGCTTTCTGGGGCTGGGTTCGACCATGACCATGCTGTGCATGAAGTATGGCGAAGCCAAGTCGCTGGACTTCACCGAGCAGGTCTCCAAGGAAATGGCCGTTCAGGGCTGGCGCACCGCGCTGCAACTGGCGGAAGAGAAGGGCGCCGCACCGATCATGGATGAAGACTTCACCGTGACCGAGGCGATGCTGGTCAAGCGTCCGGAAATGCGCAAGGACGGCATCAAGGCTGGCCAGACCATCAAGGGCAAGGTGCTGTGGGCCAAATACAGCCGCTATATGCAGCAGGTGGCCGGTGAAGATGCCGAACTGGTCAAGGCGCTGATTGAAAAGGGTGGCCGTTTTACCCACCACAGCTCGATTGCTCCGACCGGCACCATTTCCCTGTCGCTGGCCAACAACGCCTCCAATGGTATTGAGCCGAGCTTTGCCCATCACTATTTCCGCAACGTGATTCGTGAAGGCAAGAAGTCCAAGGAAAAGGTCGACGTGTTCAGCTTCGAGCTCCTCGCCTACCGTCACTTCGTCAACGCCGATGCGCTGCCGAGCATGGAAGCAGCCAGCCGCAACCTGCCGGATTACTTTATTGCCGCCGACGATGTAAAACCCACCGAACACGTGGACGTGCAGGCTGCTGCGCAGAAGTGGATCGACTCATCCATCTCCAAGACCGCCAACGTGCCGACCGATTATCCCTATGAAGACTTCAAGGATATCTACCGCTACGCGTTCGAGAAGGGCCTTAAGGGCTGTACTACCTTCCGCTTCAACCCCGAGGCCTTCCAGGGCGTGCTGGTCAAGGAGCAGGATCTGGCCAACACCACCTATCGCTTCAAGCTGGAAGATGGCAGCTTTGTCGAGGCCAAGGGTGGTGACGAGATCGAGTATGATGGCGAGATGCACAGCGCTGCTAACCTCTACGATGCGCTGAAAGAAGGTTACTACGGCAAATTCTGAGTCGGCTGTGTTCGCAACCGCCGCCCGATAACATGAACAGCAATAAGCCCCGCCGCGCGGGGTGAGGAAACAGCACCATGGCACTGAAAATCAGTAGCAAGATTGTCGACTATGCAGTCGTCAAGGCCGATGAGCCGGCCCAGGTTCAAGAGGCCGTCGAGGCCGCCGTACAGCTTGAAGAAATGCACGAAAAGCTCAAGCGTCCCGAGTTTCTCGAAGGTTCTACCTACAAGATCAAGACGCCCACATCCGAGCATGCGATCTACGTCACCATCAATGACGTGATTCTCAATCACGGCAGCGATCACGAGATCCGCCGCCCGTTCGAGATATTCATCAACTCCAAGAACATGGAGCATTACCAGTGGATTTCAGCCCTGACGCTGATTATCTCTGCGGTGTTTCGCAAGGGTGGTGATTGCACTTTCCTGGTCGAAGAGTTGCGTAGCGTGTTCGACCCCAAGGGCGGTTACATGAAACGCGGTGGCCGCTGGATGCCGTCACTGGTAGCCGAGATTGGCGACGTGCTGGAGCAGCACCTCAAGCGTATCGGCATGCTGGTCGATGAGATGGACGAGCATCAGCGCGCCTACCTTGAACAGAAGCGTGCCGAGTTCGAGGCCATCAAGCCCCAGGGCCAGGTAGCCGCTGACTGTGATGACAGCACGGCATCCTATCCGCCGGGCGCACAAATGTGCGGCAAGTGCCACACCCAGGCTGCAGTGCAGATGGATGGCTGCATGACCTGTCTTAACTGCGGCGATAGCAAGTGCGGCTAAGTTGCTGATTGCCTGAGTATTTGAAAAGCCCCGAAAGGGGCTTTTTAATGCTTGGGATTCGAGCGGTCAGTCGGTCAGCAGAGTGGCGCCCAGTTTCAGGGCGGTCTCGGTCACCTGATCAATGGGCGTGCGGAAATTGCCGGCCATCCAGTGCAGTGCAATATGGATAACCCCTCCGAGGATACCAGCCTGCAGCAACTCATTTGGTGCGCGCCCTGACTGCAGCAGGGTCCGGGTGATGTCCTCGCTGCTGGCACGCAGCGCGTCATCAATAGCGCGATCAACCTCTGGCCCGATGCCGCGGATATCGATCAGTAATAGCCGTGCCAGATTGGGGTTATCGCGCAAGGTGGTAAAAAACGATGTCAGCATGGCGCGGCTGCGCTCCAGCGGATCCGGACCGGCCTGCTCTGCAGCGGCGCTGTTGAGTTCACGCACATGCCTCGCGGCCTGTTCATAGCAGGCGATGAGCAGCTCATCACTGTGGCGGAAGGATTCATAAAAATAGCGCTGAGTCAGCCCTGCAGCGTCGCACACCTGCTTGACGCCCGAATGCCGGTAGCCGCAACAACCGTATACCTGGGTCGCGGCATCAATCAGTAACTGGCGCCGCTCGGCCTTGCGGTCTTCTACTGCGGTGCCGCGGTACCTGCGTTTGTCACTGGTGGTTGTATTCATGTTCTGAATTCTGACAATTATGATTGCCAAAGTTTAAATGACAATTTAGATTGTCACCACTACCCCTTTACGGCATGGCAATCATGAGCAGAGCACAAGAACAATTCAAACCCACGCCTCTGGATGTGTTGATCATCGGTGCCGGGTTATCCGGTATTGGTGCGGCGCGTGCGCTGACGGACCAATGTCCTGACAAGCGTTACCTGATTCTTGAACGGCGCAACGCCATTGGCGGTACCTGGGATCTGTTCCGCTACCCAGGCATCCGCTCCGACTCGGACATGTATACCCTGAGTTACAGCTACAAGCCCTGGACGCACAGAAAGGCAATTGCCGACGGCCCGGATATCAAGCAATACATCGAAGATATCGCTGAAGAGTCAGGCATTGGCCATAACATCCGCTTCCAGCGCAAAGTGACTCAGGCCAGTTGGTCCAGCGCTGATGCGCTGTGGACAGTCACCGCACTGGCCACCGATGCACAGGGTATCGAGCACGAGGAGCAATTCCAGGCTCGGCTGCTATCGGTGTGCGCCGGTTATTACAGTTATGACGAAGGCTACCGGCCGGACTTTCCCAACGAACAGGCGTTTACCGGGCAGATGATTCACCCGCAATTCTGGCCGGCGGAGCTGGATTATGCCGGCAAGCGTGTTGTCGTGATTGGCAGTGGCGCGACCGCCGTTACGCTGGTGCCGGCCATGGCGAAAACCGCAGCGCATGTCACCATGCTGCAGCGCTCGCCGAGTTACGTGGTGTCCAGGCCCCTGGAAGATGGCATTGCGCAGGGTTTGCAGAAATGGCTACCCATGCCCTTGGCCCATCGCATGACGCGCTGGAAGAACGTGCTGCTGGGATCCTATTTCTACAAGCTGGCGCGCGGGAAGCCCGAGTTTTTTTCCCAGCGCCTGCTTCATATGGTCAAGACGCAAATTGGGCCAGATGTGGACATGCGGCATTTTACGCCTGCATACAAACCCTGGGATCAGCGGGTCTGCGCGGTACCCGACGGTGATCTTTTCCACGATGTGCGTGCGGGCCGTGCGTCCGTGGTGACCGATACCATCGACACCTTTACCGACAAGGGTATTCGCCTGACCAGTGGCGAGGAGATCGAGGCGGACATCATCGTTACGGCCACCGGGCTCAAACTCAATGCTCTGGGCGATGTCAGCATCAGCGTTGATGGCGAGCCAGTGACCTTTGGCGAGCGCATGGCCTACAAGGGCATGATGCTCAGTGATATTCCCAATCTGATCATGACCTTCGGCTACACCAATGCCTCCTGGACACTGAAGGCCGAGCTGACCTCCAGCTACACCTGCCGGCTGCTGCGTTACATGGACAGCAAGGGTTACCGCATTGCCGTGCCGCGCCGCGATCCTTCGGTCAATGTAGAGCCTTTTCTGAACTTTACCTCCGGTTATGTTCAGCGTGCCGAGGGCATGCTGCCTCGCCAGGGCGATCGCAAACCCTGGCAGGTGCACCAGAATTACTTGCAGGACAAATTGACCATCCAGTACGGCCGTGTCGACGACGGCGTCATGCAGTTTCAATAACAAGGACAACAGAACATGCAGATCAACGACTGTGTTGCAGTACTGACTGGCGCCGGGAGCGGCATTGGCCGGGCGTTGGCCCTGGCGCTGGCCGAGCGCAATTGCCATCTGGCATTGGCTGATCTGAATGCGGTAGCGCTGGCGGAAACTGCCGCGCTGGCACGCGCCAAGGGCGTACGCGTGAGTGAGCACCCGCTGGATGTAGCCAATCGCGCTGCCGTTGCTGCGCTGCCCAAGGCGGTGATCGCCGAGCATGGCCAGGTGGACCTGTTGATCAACAATGCTGGCGTTGCGCTGGGTGGCAACTTTGATCAGGTCTCGGTGGAAAACTTCGATTGGCTGATGTCGATCAACTTTGACGCCGTGGTGTGCCTGTGCCGCGCCTTTCTGCCACTGCTGCAGCAGCGCCCGGCGGCGCGCATCGTCAATCTGTCCAGCCTGTTCGGGCTGGTGACGCCGAGTGGCCAGACTGCGTACTGCGCCAGCAAGTTTGCCGTGCGTGGCTTTTCCAACGCATTGCGTCTGGAGCTGCAGGGCACGCCCGTGGGCGTGACGGTAGTGCACCCCGGCGGCGTGGCCACGGCGATTGCCACCAGTGCTCGCGCACCGGAAGGGGCCAGTGAGGCGCAGATGCAGGAAAAACTTGCGCGCGCCCAGCGCCTGTTGCGCATGCCGCCTTCCAGAGCGGCGGAGATCATCCTGCGGGGTGTGGAGCGGGACAAGGCACGGGTGCTGGTGGGTAATGATGCACGCATTCTGTCCTGGCTCGAGCGTCTGATGCCAGTCAACTACTGGCGCTTGCTGCCGGGCATCGCTGGCCGTAACAACTGATACCGGGCTCCGGAACAAGGATTTTATCGTGGGTTATCTGTTCAGTATTATCGGTATTCTCCTGCTGCTTATCGTTGCAGGGCTTTTTCTGTATACGCTGTTTATCAGCAAACGTGTTGAACTGGGCATGCCGCCTGAGGGCGCTTTTCTGCAGGTTCAGGGCACGCGCGTGCATTATCTGGAGCAGGGCAGAGGCCCGACCATTCTGATGATCCACGGCCTTAGCGGCGTAGCGCAAAATTTCGGCTACAGCGTGATGGGGCAACTGGCCAAGCACTACCATGTGGTGGCTATTGATCGGCCGGGTAGCGGCTATTCGGTGCGTCATCCGCGTTCTTCTGCCTCGCTGGCGGTCCAGGCCGACGTCGTGGCTGGCGTGATTGATGCGCTCAAGCTGGATCGCCCTCTGGTGGTTGGCCATTCTTTGGGCGGTGCAGTGGCGTTGGCCACCGCACTGCGCCACCCGCAGAAGGTACGGGGATTGGCGCTGGTCGCACCCTTGACGCATATGCCGCGTACTACGCCCGCCGCCTTTGCGGCCTTGACTATCCGCTGGCGCTGGTTGCGCACGCTGGTCGGCTGGACATTGGCTGTGCCACTGTCGATTCGCCAGCGCGACAAGGTACTGGATATCGTCTTCGGCCCGGAGCAGCCGCCGGCAGACTTCGGGCTGCGTGGCGGGGGCTTTCTTGGCCTGCGACCAAGCCACTTTGTCGGCGCTTCATCCGATCTCACTGCGTTGCCTGATGTGTTGCCACAGTTGCAACGCCAGTATCCCACTCTGAATCTGCCTCTGGCCGTGCTTTACGGCCGCGATGATCGCATTCTGAATCCGCAGGAGCAGGGGCAGGCACTGGTGGACCTGGTACCTGGGGCCGAGCTCGAACTGGTTGATGGCGGGCATATGTTGCCCATCACTCAGCCGGACATAACCGCAGAGTTTATCCACCGCATGATGCAGCGCAGTTCGGCCAACTGATTGCCGTTCAAGCGCTCTTGTTGATACTTCCGGCCAAATGCGGGCTGTCCCCCAGCCCCGCATTCACATACTCAGCGAGCTGTTTGTTTCAGGTTTGATACATTTAAACCGGCTTTTGCCGGCAAAATCCGTGTGTGTGTCACTCTTGTAACAGTGCCCGTGCAATCCGGGCCCCACGGTTGAGCGTTCGCCCTGGTTGACACGGCCCAATCTGTTCCCTGCCTGAAACACTGAGCCCCAGCGCTCGTCGAGTGGAAAACCCAATACCTTGTTCTGTCTGCCTTTTTTCATCATGGCATGGAGGCTGCACTAGGAAGTTATGCCGGTACTTGACTCACTCAAGGCTGGTTAATTTCCAGATTGCACAACAAGGATAGAAAGCAAATGAACCGGGAGCATCATTACTGCGTCATGACAGCTTTGGCCAGCCTGGCTCTGGTTACCAGCGCCATGGCGATCAGCGTCATCCCGAGCAGCCCGGTCTTTGCTGCAGGCGGCGATGTGATCTTGACCCGTCAGGTACAAACCCGCGTCGCCACAAGACCGCCTCTGGTACCCGACCCCAATCCCCTTGTCGTCAACACCAAACCCAGTACCTATGTCGGTGACGATCTGCAGATGCGCAATGTGCCTGGCGAACTGGATGACCAGGATTTTGCGGCAGTGACCAGCGGTGCTCGGATGATTCAGCAAACGCTTGCACCTCTGGTGCAGGGCAACCCCGCAGGGGCTGCGAGTGGGGTGAATCACTCTGCGATTGCTGGCAGTAACCCGGTGGGTCACGCAGGCAACGCGCTAGGCAATATCGACGGACAGATAAACCGCAGCATCGAACAAGGCCTGCGGCCATTACAGATGCTTCAGAGGCCATGACATGAACGCTGCAAATCTGGTGGTAGGGGTTTCCGTCCTGTTGCTGCTCGGTTCAGCAGCTGCCTTGGGTGAATTGGCCGTGAGTGCGGATATCGACGCCAGCGGCCAGGGCTACAGCGGTGTTGTGATGGTCAATCAGGCAGCCGGCACCGGCCAGCAACAGGCCAACGCCCGAGCACTGGCGGCGGGAGATCACGCTGGGGCACAGATCAACGTCGAGCAGGCGCAGGATCTGCTCAGCCCTGATCAGCGCGCGCTGAACGCCAGTGCTCACATAGGCGGTGCATCTTTTAGCCAAGGCGCCGGTGTGCTGGGCGTCAACCAAGGTGCCGGTATCGGCAATCAGCAGATCAATGCTTTCCGCATCCAGCTTGGCGCGGTGCCGGAAAGCCTGGATGACAGCGGGCTGGCACAAAGTGCCGCGCTGTCATCAATAAACTCGGGAGCAGTGGTGCCTCAGAGCGGCCAGAGGCTGATCAGTATTGACGATCAGGCCTTTGCCGACAGTCGTGGAGTGGTGCAGCTGAACCAGAGTGCCGGGGCAGGGAACCGTATGGTCAATAGCCTCGGCATCAGGATCATGGATTGATCCAGTACTGCCTGCCTAATCGCATGGATATATCAATCTAAAGGAGAATCACCATGAAAAATCAGAAACTGCTAACACCGCTGGCCATGGCCGTGGCTGCCTTGTTGTCTGTCGGTGCTCACGCCGCGGGCTACTCAGGCGCTTCCGCTGACATCACAGACTCACAGGAGAACAAGTACAACGACGTTGATAACAAGGGTACCAACAATACCGCCGCCGTTTCAGGATCCCTGGGTGGCGCTTCCGGTAACGTGGGCGTCAACGTGGCCGCGGGTGAAAACAACCAGCAAGCCAACGCCGCGGCCATTGCCACGTCTGACGCGCTCTTTGTGTTCGGCCTGCCCATTGCTGCTGCCGCCCAGGCCAGCATCGATGTAGAGCAGAAGAACTACAAGAACGATGTGACCAATTACAGCGTGCCCAACGCGGCCACCTTGAGCAATTCGGCCGGCGGTGCATCGGGTAATCTGGGCATCAATATCGCCGCAGGCACCAGCAACCAGCAGAAAAACGATATGGCGATTGCCTCATCGCAGACTGCCTACACAGCCGGTGCCAACGTGAACGTTGCCCAGCACTCCTCTGGTAACGAAACCAGCAACCAGGCCACTCTGGAATACTCCAGCCAGCAGGTCACTTTGGAGCTGGGCGCTGTCGGTGGTTACAAAGGCGTGTCTGACCAGATTGGCGATGTCTATCCGGATATCTGGACTGGCAGTTCCCATCCGAACGGCAACCAGACCGGTCACTTCGATCTGGATTCCGATACTCAAGGTGGCACTGACCTGAACGGCGATGGCGGCGCGCTGGCATTCAAGGAAGCAGGCGTAATCGCCCTTGGTGGGGTCGTCAGCGGCTACTTGCCAGTGGTGTCGGGCTTCAATCAGGCTGTCACCAACACTGCGCGGGTGACCAATTCACTCGGCGGCGTTTCCGGCAACGTGGGTGTCAACATTGCAGCGGGTAGTGGCAACCAGCAGAGCAATTCGCTGGCGATTGCTGCCGGGTGTAATGCTTGCGTTCCTGCAGGCGGCGGCAATGGTGGTGGTGAGCTGTAACAGCAGGTCAGACCCGGGCACTCAGTGCCCGGGTTTTCTTTCTCTTGTGCAGTGATGGATAAAGACACCCGCAGTCCAGGAGGCGTAATGAAAGGGATCGGAGCAGTTGTGGCGCTGGTGGTTTTGATGGGCGCGCCGCTGGTATCTGCCCAGGTGCAAACCGCGCCCAAGCCCTTTGCTGCATTGCCCGGTGGTGCACTGGTGTACAAATCGGTTACCAGCATGCGCGAGCGGCGCTTTATCAACCTAGTAGAGCAGGAAACCGACTTCAGTTGCGGAGCGGCGGCACTGGCCACCTTGCTGAATCAGGCTTACGGCTGGCAGTTCACCGAAGCCGACGTCATTCACGGGATGCTCGCTGAGGCGGATCCTGAGCTGGTGCGCGACCAGGGGTTTTCGATGCTCGACATGAAACGCTACGCCCAGACCATAGGTTTGCGCGCACGTGGTTATCGGATCGAACCGGAGCACCTGGAACAGGTGAAAATCCCCGCGATCGTGCTAATCGACGTCCGTGGTTACAAGCATTTTGTCGTGATGCAGACCAGCAGCGACGGCTGGGTTTATATCGGTGACCCGGTCCTGGGCCACAAGAAATTGAGCCTTGAAGAGTTTTCCAAAGGTTGGAACGGCATCGTCTTTGCGGTTATTGGCCCCGGCTATGACCGGGACAATGCCTTGCTGACACCGCCGGAACCCTTGACAGCTAAACAGAGAATGGACCGGTTCCGGCCGGTGCCCGACGCAGAGCTATTGGATTTCGGTTTTATTCAGAGCGACTTTTTTTAGCGCGCTGCGTGTCGCGCTAGGGGCCAGAAGCCCCAGGAGCAACAGATGAACAAGCGATATTGGTGGGTGGCGGGTGTGCTATGTCTCAGCCTGCCGGTCCAGAGTGCCAGTCTATTCAATCCGGCAGAAGTGAGCGACAGCGAGCTCTCCGAATTGCGCGGGCGCTATGTACTGCCTGATCGGATTATCCATTTCGGCGTGACCATGAGCACCTTCTGGCAGAACAGCGCCGGGCAGGGTATTGGGGCGCTGGTCTCTCTACGGGTTGATGGGAGCGCTCAACCGAATCTCTCGGTGAGCTATATCGATCAGTCGGGTAATGGCCTGCAAGCCCTGCCGGGCACCGGTCAGGTCCTGGGAGGCAACGGGTTGACCCAGGTCCAGGGAGTAAGCCAGAGCGTGCGCAGTGCTGGCGATCTGAATGATGCATTGAATGATCTGAGCATCACGGTCAGCAGAGGTGGCGATACCCCAGCAGTGCAGGGCGGGCAATCCTGGAACGGAGCCAGCCAGTTTTCCAACGCGGCTGGCAGCATTCAGGTGAGCAGCCACGCGGGCGGGCTCCAGGTGGCCTTGCAAGCTGCCGGGCAAGGTCAGGCCTTGCAGCAGATTGGCGCTGGCAGTGTGCTGCAGCAAGCCAACATCAACAGCAGTTTGAACAGCGTGCGCAACCTTGCTGCATTGAACGTAGCCCTGCGCGATCGGCCGTTGAATGTCGAGCTGAACAACTGCACCTGGGAGCAGCTGCGTGCATTGAGGCCCATAGGCTATTGACCGATTTGCTCTGTTTAACACAACAAGGAAGCCATTCATGTATAAGCCCGGACGTTATTGGATATGGGGATTGATCGGTATCAGCTCGATGGCCTTGGCACAGCCGGAAGAGCCTGACCTTCGCCGCCAGTTGGCGGAATTACAGCAGCGTTATGAGGCCCAGCAGAACGCATTGATGATTCTGGAACAGCGCATTCGCGAGGTAGAAGGCCGCAGGGCCGAGGTCGTCGCCCAGGTCAATCAGCGCGGGGTGCAGGTGGCCGAAGGCCCACGTGCCGCGAGTGCGGGATCAGGTTACGGGGAGTCGTTGAAAGACAACTCCGAGCCGGCGCCCAGCGTAGAAGCGCTGTACCAGGAAGCCAGCGGCTTTTTTGGTGGCGGCACTTTCAGTCTTGAGCCTGGCATCACCTATAGCCATTACGACACTCGGCAACTCTTCCTGAACGGGTTTTTGGCGCTGGATGCCATTTTCCTCGGTAATTTGGGAATTGACGAGATCAACGCCGACACCTTTACCTTCGACCTGACGGGCCGTTATAACTGGCGCCAGCGCTGGCAGTTTGATACCAACGTGCCGCTGGTTTACCGGCAGACCACCTACCAGTCCGCCGGTGCAGGCGGCTCCAGTGCCCAGTTCAGCGAGGAGAAGGTCACTGGCGATCCGCGGCTGGGGGATATCAGCGCGGGTATCTCCTACAAGTTCCTGGACGAATCACCGGGCATGCCGGATGCGGTCGCCAGCCTGCGGATCAAGATGCCCACCGGGGACGACCCTTACGGCATCAAGTTGAACTCGGTACCCGGCAATGACAATCTCAGCGTGCCGGACGACCTGCCTACGGGTAATGGTGTGTGGTCAGTGACGCCGGGCATCTCGCTGGTCAAGACAATTGATCCGGCGGTGCTGTTCGGTAACCTGTCCTATACCTACCATCTGGAGGGCGACTTCTCGGATATCAGCCCACAGATCGGCGTCAAGGTGCCGGGCAAGGTGCAGCTGGGCAATTACTTCCAGTTTGGCCTGGGCATGGCTTTTGCGCTCAACGAGCGGATGAGCATGTCGATGTCGTTCTCTGAGCTGATCAGCCGCTCAAGTCGTATCAAGCCGGATGGCAGCCCCTGGCAGACAGTCAACGGCAGTGATACCAATTCCGCTTACTTCAACCTGGGCATGACCTTTGCCGCGACGGATCGGCTGACCGTTGTTCCGAGCTTGTCCATCGGACTGACTCCGGATGCGCCGGATTTCACTTTCAGCCTGAAGTTTCCTTACTACTTTTAATCGTCTCAACAACGTTTGGCTGCTGGGCCGCGATCAAAGGATCTGATGGCGGTGCAGCAGGCGGTACAGGGTAGGGCGAGAGATACCCAGAGTCTCGGCCACCCGGCACATATTGTCAGGATGCAGTGCCAGCGAGTCCTGCAACGCCTGCTTTTCCGCGCGTAGTATGTAATTCTCCAGTCTATCAATCATTCTCACGCTGTCACTCGCCGCCAGCCCCAGGTCTGCCGCTTCTATAGAGCGACCCTCGGCCAATACCATGCCCCGCCGCACCCGGTTGGCCAATTCACGCACGTTGCCAGGCCACGCATGCTGGATCATTGCTCTGATGGCAGCATCGCTGAAGGGGCGAGATTTGCGTCCTACTTCGGCGGCATAGATATGCGCAAAATGTTGAGCAAGCAGCGCTATGTCTCCGGTGCGCTCACGTAACGGCGTCGCGTGTACTTCCAGCACATTCAGACGGTAGTAAAGGTCTTCGCGAAACTCACCCTCAACAATGGCTGCCTCCAGGTTGATATGGGTTGCCGCGATCACGCGAACGTCAACGCTGATTGGCTGGCTTCCGCCCACGCGTTCTATCTGCATTTCCTGAAGAAAGCGCAGCATATTAGCTTGAAGCTCCAGGGGCAGATCCCCGATCTCGTCGAGGAACAGGGTGCCACCGTTGGCGGCTTCAATCCGGCCTATCTTGCGTTGATGAGCACCGGTGAATGCGCCTTTCTCATGGCCAAACATCTCCGACTGAATCAACTGGTCGGGAATAGCGCCGCAGTTCACTGCCACGAAAGGTTTGCTCGCGCGCCGGGACTTCCAGTGCAGTGCACGGGCTACCAACTCCTTGCCGGTGCCACTTTCACCCCGTACCAGCACCGGTGAATCGGTACTGGCGAAGCGTTCAATCAGCTTGCGCAAGGCTTTGGCCTGGGTGCTGGCGCCAAGAAATTCGTGATCGTCCTTCAAGGCCGAGTGTTGATTGAGTTTGCGCAGGCGTGACATGCCGCAAGCACGGCCGAGGGCGGCTTGCATACGCTGAAAATCGAGGGGCAGGGTATAAAAATCGAAAAACCACTCACTGATAAACGCACGCATTGCAGGGAGGTCTTTCACCGCGGGATCGACGACAGCAATCCATTCTCCACCGCTCTGGCGGATAACCCGCTTCAACATCTCCTGTTGACGCACATGTTCGTCAAGCAAGTAAATCATGCCGACGTCGCATTCTTTTCCGGCAGCCAGGTTCAGGTGGGTATTTTCAACCTGCCAGCCGTTTTGAGTGAGGATGTTCAGCAAGCTGCTCCAATCGGCAGATGTTTCCACTACCAGGAGTCTTTTTGACAGCGAATTGGCGTTCCCGAGCATCACAGCTCCTTCACGCTTCTAGACCTGTCCTTGTGCATCTCTATCCGTTTAGAAGGGGTAAAAGCGTGGCGTGATCAAAGCCTAGCACAAGCATACGATTTGCTTGCAATATCCCGAAATATTTTGTTTGGCGCAAGCTGCGGCAATTATCTGGCGGGATGTAGAACCCGTTTGCTGCTGAATCCGCATTCCTGGGCTGCGTTTTCTGTTCGGGTTACAAAGCAACGGCAACAAGGCGATAATGCCGCATTGCTCAAAGGAGAAACCTCAATGCCTGTTACGGATCCTCAAACGCTGCTGCTCGCCATCTCGCTGGTGTTGTTGCTGGGCTGGGCGCTGACCGCCTGGCTGGCGGTGCGGCGCAGTACTCGCCTGCAGCAGGATCTGGACTCGAGTCGTCAGCAATGTGAGGCTCAACGGCTTCAGGCTCAGCAACTGCAGCAGGAACTGCACCAGCAGCAGTCACGCCACGCGGGCGTGGAGGTACGCCTGGAGCACCAACAGGATAGCCTGGAAAATCTGCGTCAGCAGTTGGATCAGCGCAGCGCCGTGCTATCCCAACTTGAGCAGCAGAGTCATGACTGGCAGCTCAGGGCAGAGCGCGCACAGACGCTGAGCCAGGAGCAGGCGCGGCAGATTGACGAGCTACGTCAGGAGCGGCAAGCCCTCAACGAGCGGCTGTCGAGTCTGCAAGGCACCCATGAACAGCTTGGGCTTGAGCACAGCACGCTGAAAAATACCCTGGAGCACCGCCAGCAGCACTTTACCGAACAGCAGCAGTTGCTCAAGGACAGCCGCGACCAGTTGAAGATGGAGTTCGAGCAACTGGCAGGCAAGATCTTCGAGGCCAAGGGGCAGGCTTTCTCACAGCAGAGCCAGCAGTCGCTGGACAGCCTGCTCAAACCCTTCCGTGAACAGATCGACCAGTTCCGCGCCAAGGTCGAGGATATTCACCACAAGGACACCCAGCAGCAGGCCACACTGGCCAGTGAGCTGAATCATCTCAAGGAGCTGAATCGGCAGATCACTCAGGAGGCGCATGACCTGAGCACGGCGCTGCGCGGGCAGAAGAAAACCCAGGGCAACTGGGGCGAGCTGATTCTGGAGAATGTGTTGGAACGGTCGGGCTTGATTGCGGGCAAGGACTTCAAACGCGAAGTCAGCATGACCACGGCAGACGGCCAGCGCCAGCGCCCGGACGTGCTGGTCTACCTGCCGCAGGAAAAGCACCTGATCATCGATGCCAAGGTGTCGCTGAATGCCTACACGCGCTATATCAACAGTGAAGATGACACCGAACGGCGGGTAGCGCTGGCCGAGCATGTTCAGGCTATCAGCCAGCGGATTCGCGAACTGTCAGATCGCAACTATTTCGAGTTGCCGGGGCTCAATGCACCGGAAATGGTCTTTATGTTCATCCCTATCGAATCGGCCTTTGTTGAGGCCTTGAAAGCCGATGAAAGCCTGTTTCAGAAAGCCATTGAGCAGAATGTGCTGGTGGCCACGCCCACCACGCTGTTGACCAGCCTGAATATCGTGCGACAGCTCTGGCGCTTCGAGGATCAGAACAAGCATACCGCTGAACTGGCCGAGCGCGCAGGCAAGGTCTACGACAAGCTGCGCACCTTTCTGGGGAGCATGGACGGTATCGAGAAGAGCCTGGAAAAAGCCACAGACGCCTATCAGAAAGCGCGCGATCAACTGGTTAACGGGCGGGGTAACCTGGTCAAACAGATTACGGATTTCAAGGAGTTAGGCGTCTCTGTTAAGGCCGAGTTGAATGAAGACTGGACCGACCGCGCCGCATTGGAGCTCAATCATAATCGCAGTGACCAGGCCGGATTGACCGTCGACGAGCCGTGAGGCTGGCAGCTCGCGCGTTTGCCGCTGTGCTGACCTAGTTGATGCGCACCATAAAGGTGCATAAAGTACTTTGATCTGATCGAGCGCCTTAAAACAGGGCGCGCGATCGCGGTGCATCGCAGGAACGGCGCATCTGCCAAGCTGGCACGTCCCTTGCTCTGGATTTAACGGATATAAATCAAAGGATAGAGCAGAGAATGACGGCCGCGTGGCATCTTGAACAACAGGATAGCGCCCTCAACTGGCAAGCCGGACTGAATCTGGGCATCGTTCGCCACGGCGAACGCTCGATGCTTGAACACGTCAGCCACCGAGGCCCGCTGCGTATTCAGCGGCCGCTGCTACCGGAAGGGGCGGCGTGCCCGCATCTGTACATCCTGCATCCCCCCGGCGGTATGGTCAGCGGAGATTCGCTGCGCCTGCAGGTCAGCGCCGGGGAGGGCAGTAGCGTACTGCTGACCACGCCTTCATCCGGCAAATTCTACCGCGCCCGGGATAACGGCACTCTTCAGGTTCAACACAACCGCTTCAGCGTCGCCGCTGGCGCCAGTCTGGAATACCTGCCCCAAGACACCATCGCCTTTGAAGGTTGCAATGCACGGATGATCACCCGTATCGATCTTGACGCAGACGCCAGATTTTGTGCCTGGGACCTGCTCTGCCTCGGCCGCCCTGCGGCCGGTGAAGGCTTCGAGCGCGGTCGGGTCGATCAACATCTGGATGTGTGGCGCGACAGCCGGCCAATCTACATCGAGCGCAACCGTTTTGAGGGCGGCGATGCCTTGCTTGCTGAACGCTGGGGCTTGGGTGGCGCTGGGGTGAGCGGCACCTGGCTGGCCACGCTGACCCTGAGCCGCGACCAGTTGGACCAGTTGCGCGACGATTTCGTCGACTACCCCCAACTTGCCTTTACCCAGCGCCACGGTTTATTGATCGCGCGTTATCTGGGGCAGCACGCCGAGCACGCGCGGAACAGTTTTATTCGGCTGTGGCAGCAATTGCGGCCATTGATCAATGGCCGGGCGACCTGCCTGCCACGCATATGGACTACCTGAAAGGAGTGAATTCATGGAGCTGACACCCCGTGAGAAAGACAAACTGCTGCTCTTTACCGCGGCATTGGTAGCCGAACGCCGCCTGGCGCGCGGGGTTATCCTCAATTACCCGGAAGCGGTGGCCTACATCAGTGCCGCGATCATGGAGGGCGCGCGGGACGGCCGTAGTGTGGCCGAGATGATGAGCTACGGGCGCACCTTGTTGACCCGTGAACAGGTGATGCCCGGCGTGCCGGAAATGGTCGCTGAGGTGCAAGTGGAAGCGACCTTTCCGGACGGTACCAAGCTGGTCACCGTTCACAACCCCATTCCCTGATAGGAGCTACCCATGATTCCCGGTGAAATTCAGACCCGTCCCGGTAATTTGACGCTCAACGAGGGCCGCGAAACGCTGACCCTGAGCGTCGCCAATAGCGGCGACCGGCCTATCCAGGTGGGTTCGCACTATCACTTTGCCGAGACCAATTCAGCGTTGCAGTTCGACCGCGAGGCTGCACATGGCTTTCGCCTGAATATTGCCGCCGGCACCGCCGTGCGCTTCGAGCCCGGCCAAAGCCGGGAGATCGAACTGGTGGCGCTGGCCGGTGAGCGCAAGGTGTATGGTTTTCGTGGGCTGGTGATGGGCAGCCTTTGAGCTGCGAACCGAGCTGTCAATTGTGAACAAGGAGCCCTAGATGGATATCAGCAGAGCAGCCTATGCCGAAATGTATGGCCCGACCACCGGCGATCGGGTACGCCTGGGTGATACCGAGCTGTGGATCAGTGTCGAAAAAGACCTGACGCGTTACGGCGAGGAGGTCAAATTCGGCGGTGGCAAGGTCATCCGCGACGGCATGGGCCAGAGCCAGCGTGTGCGTGCGGAAACGCCCGATACCCTGATCACCAATGCGTTGATCCTCGACTGGTGGGGCGTGATCAAGGCCGACGTGGCAATCAAGGATGGCATGATCGCGGCCATCGGCAAGGCCGGGAATCCGGATATTCAGCCGGGGGTCGATATCATCATCGGCCCGGGCACCGAGGTGATTGCCGGGGAGGGCATGATACTCACCGCTGGCGGCATTGACGCGCATATCCACTTTATCTGCCCGCAACAGATCGAAGAGGCGCTGACTTCGGGTGTGACCACCATGTTGGGTGGCGGCACCGGCCCAGCCACCGGCACCAACGCCACCACCTGTACACCGGGCGCCTGGCATATAGCCAGAATGCTGCAATCAGCTGAATCTTTTCCGATGAACCTGGGCTTTCTCGGCAAAGGCAACGCGAGTCTGCCCGATGCGCTGGAAGAACAGCTCGAGGCCGGTGCAATGGGCCTCAAACTGCATGAGGATTGGGGCACAACTCCAGCCGCTATCGACTGCTGCCTGAGTGTCGCCGAAGCCTACGACGTTCAGGTCGCCATCCACACCGACACGCTCAACGAGTCCGGCTTTGTCGAGGATACCCTGGCCGCGATCAAGGGCCGGGTGATTCATACCTACCATACCGAAGGTGCTGGTGGCGGCCACGCGCCGGATATCATCAAGGCCTGCGGCGAGCCCAACGTGCTGCCATCGTCAACCAATCCCACTCGGCCCTACACCATCAACACGGTGGACGAGCACCTGGATATGCTGATGGTCTGCCACCACCTGGACCCGGCGATTGCCGAGGATGTGGCCTTTGCCGATTCACGCATCCGCCGCGAGACCATTGCCGCTGAAGACATCCTGCATGACCTGGGCGCCTTCAGCATGATCTCTTCCGACTCGCAGGCCATGGGCCGGGTCGGCGAAGTGGTCACGCGTACCTGGCAGACCGCGCACAAGATGAAAGTGCAGCGCGGCCCCCTGCCGGAGGATGACGACTGGTCGGATAACTTCCGTGCCAAGCGTTACATCGCCAAGTACACCATCAATCCAGCGATCACCATGGGCATTTCCCATGTGGTGGGCTCGGTAGAGGTGGGCAAGCTGGCTGATCTGGTGCTGTGGAAACCAGCGTTCTTTGCGACCAAGCCGAGCCTCATTCTCAAGGGTGGCTCCATTGCGGCAGCGCCCATGGGCGATCCCAACGCGTCCATCCCCACGCCCCAGCCAGTGCATTACCGGCCGATGTTTGGCGCTTTTGGCAGCGCGATGAACAGCACTTGTATCACCTTCGTCAGCCAGGCCGCGCTGGACGCGGATATTGCCGGCAAGCTTGGCCTGAATCGGCGGCTGGAGGCGGTGCGCAAGACGCGTACGATCAGCAAGGCAGACATGAAGCTCAACGACTATCAACCGGTGATCAGCGTCGACTCGCAAACTTATGTGGTCAAGGCCGATGGGGTAGAGCTGCTCTGCGAGCCGGCCGAGTCCTTGCCGCTGGCGCAGCGTTATTACCTGTTTTAAGGAGACAACGATGATCGAATGCCATCAATGGCTGGACGAACCCGGCCCAGCCCATCATGTGCTTGAGCTGACCTATGAGAAGCGAACCCGCAGTCGGCTGCGTGCACAAACCGCTGATGGTCTGGAAATAGGGCTGTTCCTGCCGCGCGGGCGGGTACTGGCCGAGGGTGACAGATTGCTCGGAAATGACGGCAGCGTAGTGGTCATCCATGCCGAGTCAGAAACCTTGTCGCGGGTGTACTGCGACGATGCCCTGTTGCTGTCGCGCGCGGCTTACCATATGGGCAACCGCCATGTGCCGCTGGAGATCCAGCAGGGCCAACTGCGCTATCTGCGTGATCATGTGCTGGACAACATGCTGCGCGGCTTCGGTCTGGAAGTGGAGGAGATCTTCGCGCCGTTCAATCCCGAGCCTGGCGCCTATCACAGCCATGGACACAGCGTGGCTACGCCCGCAGGGGCAACTCCGGCCGCGCCCTTCCTGCGCATGGACAGCCATAAACATGGCTGACATTGCCGATGCTGCGCTGCTCAGAGTCCTGCAGCTCGCCAGCCCGGCGCTGCCTATAGGCGGCTATGCGTATTCCCAGGGGCTTGAGTATGCGATTGAGCAGGACTGGGTCACGGATCTTGATTCGGCCGCAGCCTGGCTGACAGCACTGGCTGAACGCTCCCTGGGGCGCCTGGATATACCGGTGCTGTTGCGCCAGTACGCAGCGTTGCAGGAGGCGGACGAGAACCGCTTCGCTGAGTGGAATGACTGGTTGCTGGCCAGCCGGGAAACCGCCGAGCTGTATCTGGAAGACAGCCAGCAGGGCGGGGCGCTACTGCGTTTGATGAAGTCATTGGAGGTGCCGTCCGCGATGGCCTGGCGAACAGGTGAGCCGCTGGCGCTGATCAGCGCCTTTGCGATGGCGGGCCAGCATTGGCACACCGGTCCAAACCCGCTGGCGCTGGGCGTGCTCTGGAGCTGGCTGGAGAATCAGACCGGCGCGGCGACCAAATTGATACCCCTGGGCCAGACCGATGCACAGCGTCTGCTGGACCGGCTGTTGCCAGCCTTGCCGCCGATTGTCGAGCAGGCCGCTGGCCTGGCCGACGAAGAACTGGGTGCTGGGCTGCCAGGTCTGGCCTTTGCCAGCGCCCGGCATGAACAGCAATACACAAGATTATTTCGATCCTGATCTGATGAACATCCGAGGAGTAACACCATGAGTTCCAAACCAGCCCTGCGTGTCGGCATCGGCGGCCCGGTCGGCTCCGGCAAGACCGCCCTGGTCCGCATACTTTGCGAGCGCCTGTATCCGCACTATGATCTGGCGGTGATCACCAACGATATCTATACCCGCGAAGACGCGGACTTCCTGCTGCGCCATGAAGCGCTGCCGGCTGACCGGATCATGGGCGTCGAGACCGGCGGTTGCCCGCACACGGCGATTCGTGAGGATGCCTCAATGAACCTGGCGGCGATTGCTGAACTGCAGGAGCGCTTTCCTGCGGTCGAACTGATCTTCGTCGAAAGCGGCGGCGATAACCTGGCAGCGACCTTCAGCCCGGAGCTGTCCGATCTGACGCTGTATGTGATCGACGTTTCCGCTGGTGACAAGATCCCGCGCAAGGGTGGGCCGGGCATTACCCGCTCTGATCTGCTGATCATCAACAAGATTGATCTCGCGCCGCTGGTAGGTGCAGATCTGGATGTAATGGACCGTGATGCCGCGAAAATGCGCGGTGAGCGGCCTTTTGTTTTTTCCAATCTTAAAAATGGCACCGGTGTCGACGACATCATTGCCTTCATCGTTCGTCAGGGCATGCTCAGAGCACTGCCCGAGAACACACTAAAGTCGAAAGGAGTTTGAGCATGCACGGATTATCAAGTCGTTTGATGTTACTGGTGGGCGTGCTCGCCATCCCCGGGCTGGCCCATGCGCATCCAGGGCATGAGAACATGAGTGGTTTGGTCAGCGGTCTGGGGCACCCGTTGTTCGGGCTGGATCACCTGCTGGCCATGCTGGCGGTGGGGCTTTGGGGTGCGCAGCTGGGCGGCAAGGCGCGCTGGTTGTTGCCAGTACTCTTTGTCGGCGTGATGCTGGCCGGCGGCAGTCTGGCGATGCTTGGCCTGTCAGTGCCAGCGGTAGAGCCGGGTATCATTGCCTCGGTGGTGGTGCTGGGTCTGTTTCTGCTTTGGGCCCGGCAGGTACCGCTGGCGGTCAGCGCGGCGCTGGTGTCGGTGTTCGCATTGTTCCATGGTGTTGCCCACGGTGCTGAAATGCCGTTGGAAGCCAGCGCCATGACCTATGCCCTGGGCTTTGCAGTGGCGACTGCCGGCCTGCATCTGCTTGGTTTGCTGGCAGGTGCATGGTTGCAGCAACGCTCCTGGCCGGTCGTCTCGCGCGTCATGGGCGCGGTGATTGGCGCAGTGGGGCTGAGTATGGCAGCAGGTATGTAATCAGCCTGAGCCGCCCCTTCGCGACCAGGCGGTCGCTCCTACCAAGTTCAGCTAACGCCGGGCTCTCTCAAGGTAGGAGCGGCCGCCTGGCCGCGAAAGCGGTGCCGCAATCCCAAGCATTGTTCAATTTAGCTCCCATCCCGCCCAGCCAACATCAGCTTGATCCCCGCCAACTCGCACATTGGTCTGAACTCTTTCACCGTTTAGACTCAAAGTAGTATTACAACGTCGGAGGATCCGCATGCATGTTCTGAAACAGGCCGGGCTGTTTGTTCGCGCCAATTTATGGATAGTCCCCCTGGTCGCCCTGATTGTCTGGGTACTGTTTCGCTTTCTGGATCCCGCGCCACCGCGCACCCTGGTGATGACCACCGGCCCTGAAACTGGCGGTTACCACCAGTTCGGCCTGGCCTTGAAAGAGCGCCTGGCCGAGGAAGGCTTGGAGCTTCAGCTGAGAACCAGCCGCGGTTCGGTGGACAATATCGAACGCCTGACCGACGGTACGGATGCCATTCAGCTGGGCATTATCCAAAGTGGTACAGAGCAGTTGGTCGAGCGCCGCCAGCGCGATCGACTGGAAGGGCTTGCCACGCTGTACCACGAACCGCTCTGGCTGTTTCAGCGCACCGACACCGGCATCCGCAGGCTTACCGATCTGGTAGGCCGCCGGGTATCAATGGGTAGCGAGGGCAGTGGTACCTGGGCAGTAGTGCGCAGCTTGTTCCAGGTACAGGGTGATACCGCCAGTTGGGATTCCCAAGGCGACGGTCAGTGGCAATCGCTGGCGGGCCGTGCTGCGGCTGACGCGCTCTTTGCCGGTGAACTGGATGCGGCCTTCTTCGTATTACCCGCCGACAACAGCCTGATTCGCGAACTGATCAGCGCGCCGGATATCGAACTGGTCAACCTGAGCCAGGCACGCGCCTTCGCTGCGCGGTTGCCTTACCTGGAAGATCTGGCTATCCCGGAAGGCTTGCTGGATATCCGCAGAAACGTTCCCGACCAGGACATCACGTTGCTGTCACCCGTGGCCACTCTGGTGGGTAATCAACACTTCCACCCGGCGTTGACTGCACTGGTACTCAGTGCGAGCAAGGAAGTGCTGCGTGACGGCAATTTGCTGGACGCCCCAGGCCAGTATCCAGCGGCGCTGCCGATGGAGCTGGATATGAGCAGCGAGGCGCAGTATTACCATGAAAGCGGCACACCTTTTCTGCAGCGCTACCTGCCATTCTGGATAGCCTCGATTGTCGACCGCTATATAGTCCTGGTGATTCCGTTGATCGTCATCATGATGCCGCTGATCCGCAGCATGGGCCCGATCTATATCTGGCGAGTACGCTCACGGGTCTACAAGTGGTATGAGCAACTGCGTCGCATCGACCGCCTGATCGTCAAGAATCAGATCATGGAAAAGCTTGAGGAGGAAATTCAGGGGCTGCATGAGCTTGAGGACGAGCTGACCCGGGTAGACGTGCCGCTGTCCTACGCCCATGAGCTTTATGAGCTGCACCTGCATATTCGCTACATGATCAACCGGCTCAAAGCCATGCGCCCCGAGCCGGTTGAGGATCAGTCTGCGGTTGCTGTAGAACCCGTCTGATCGAACACAAACTGCTGCACCTGCTGGATGATTGGCTCCCAGCTCTGAAAGGGCCGAGCCATCGCCAGCAGGATGCTGAAGTGATTGAGTGATTCAAAGGTGTCCGTTTCTACGCTGACGCCCAGTTCCTTGAGCCTGGCGGCCAACTGCCGGGTATTGCGGTCTGGATCGACCAGTTTATCGGGCGTGGCAGCCAACAGCAGCGCTGGCGGGCTATTGGCTTTGGCGTGGTAAAGCGGCTGAGAATCTTCAGGCGTATCAGGATGGTGGAATACCGGTTTTACCTGCGGATTGATGATCGGGATAAAGTCGTAAGGGCCAGAAAGGCCGATCCAACCGCTGAGAATATCCCTGCTCAAACCCTCAGCGCCCAGCCAACGATCATCCAATGCCAACATTGCCGCATTGTAAGCACCGGCGCTGTGGCCCATGACGAACAGCGGTTGGGGTTCTTTCTGCCATTGCTGCCTCTCTTTCTCCACCCAGGCGACGGCAGCTGCGCTGTCGTGCATAAAGTCCGGATAGGTAATTTCTGGATAAACCCGGTAGTCCGCGATGACCCCGATCATGCCATGGGCTGCCAGCGCTTCTCCGACAAAGGCGTAGTTGCCTCGCTCGCCGCCGCGCCAACTACCGCCGTAATAGAACACCACCACTGGTGCCTGCTCCAGGTTCTTCAGCGGGAAATACACATCCACTTTCTGCCGCTCGTTCTCGCCATAGGGCTGATCGGCGAGTAATCGGTAGTGCTTGTCCGAGATGACAAAATTCAATGGGGCCAGCGGCGAGCAGCCGACCAGGGCCAGTGCCATGGTAGCCAGGAGCAGGCTCTGCTTGATAGACGGAATGATAAAGGACATGCAGGATTTTCCGTGTGAAGTGATGACTGATCATGCCGCAAGGTCTGGCGAGTAAAAACTGCAAGCTGTTACAAGCCGTTGCATTTCGCTTTCGTGTGGGAGAAGGAGAACCTAACATGCTTGCATAAGGCGTCAAGCTTGATCATATGGGCTCGCAGGCCAGGCAATGGCACAACAAGGACTATAAGGGGAAACGATGAAGGATGTGCTCAACCGTGCATTGGAGGCAGTGGACCAGGTACTGCTCGGCAAACATCACGCAGTCAAGTTGGCCGTCGCCTGCATTCTCGCTCGCGGGCACTTGCTGATAGAGGACTTGCCTGGCATGGGCAAAACCACACTGTCACAGGCACTGGCCCGGGTCATGGGCATGAGCTATCAGCGCATCCAGTTCACCAGCGACCTGTTGCCCGGCGATATTCTGGGCACCTCAGTGTTTGATCGCAACACCGCGCAATTCGTCTTTCACCCCGGGCCGATCTTTGCCGAGCTGATTCTCGCCGACGAAATCAACCGCGCCACGCCGAAGAGCCAGAGCGCGCTGCTGGAAGCGATGGAGGAGGGGCAGGTGACAGTCGACGGCGCCACCCGGCCACTGCCCGATCCGTTTTTTGTGATTGCCACGCAGAATCCGGTATCCCAGTCCGGCACCTTTGCCTTGCCCGAGTCTCAGCTTGATCGCTTCCTGATGCGCCTGTCGCTGGGTTATCCCTCGCCGGCGGCGGAAAAATCTCTGCTGATGGGTGACGACCGCAATACAAGGCTGGACGGCATTGAGCCGATTCTTAATCGCGAGCATCTGCAGCGACTGCAGCGCGCGGTGCCCGACATCACCGCCAGCCCTGCGATCATCGATTACATTCTGCGTCTGGTGAATCGCACCCGAGAAAGCCAGGTGTGCGCCTGGGGCCTGTCGCCCCGCGCGAGCCTGGGGCTGCTCGCAGCAGCCCGTGCCTGGGCCATGCTGGAACATCGCAGTTATGTGATACCGGAAGATGTTCAAGCGGTACTGCCTTCGGTGGTCAGCCACCGGCTGCGCGCCAGCGAAGATCCGGCGGGCCACGGCGGTGGCGGGCTGGCCCAATGGCTGGTCAATGAGGTCGAGGCCGTCTGATGAAGCTGCTGGGCGGACGCGCCACCGGCTTGTTCAATCGCTGGCTCAAGCGGCGTATCCCCGCGGCGTCACAGGTGCGTCTGAATCATCGGCAGATATTTATCATCCCCACGCGGGCGGGTCTCGGCTTGCTGCTGTTATTGGCCGTCATGCTGCTGGGCGCCATCAACTATCAGAACAGCCTGGTTTATGCGGTCACTTTTATCCTTGGCAGCCTGTTCTGGGTTTCGCTGCATCATACCTATCGCAACCTGGCCAGCCTGGAGCTGCATGCCTCCGGCAGTCACGCGGTATTTGCCGGCGAGGCTGCGCCGTTACAGGTGCGTCTGCTGGCACCGCGGCATGCTCATCAGGGGCTGATTCTGAGTTGGCCCGACACCCAGCCCCAGCGCCTGGATGTGGACAAACAAGGTGACAGGCGCATCGATCTTTATCATCCCACCGCACAGCGAGGTTGGTTCAGCCCCGGGCGCCTGCGGATTGAAACGCGCTATCCGCTGGGCTGGTTTGTGGCCTGGAGCCTGGTTGATCTGGACTGGAAAGTACTGGTGTATCCCAAGCCTCTGAGCCTGCCGCTGCCGGCTATGCGCAGCGAAGGGGAAGGTGATGGTAATCAACCGCTCGGCGAGGGCGTCGACGACTTCCAGGGTCTGCGCAATTATCAGCCTGGCGATTCACGCCGGCGGCTCGACTGGCGCGCCTATTCGCGCGGCCAGGGGTTACACAGCAAGATTTTCGCCGAGCCCTTGCAGAATACCCTCTGGCTGGATCTGGAGCAGACGCCTGGGGTGGATATTGAACAGCGCATCAGTTACCTGTGCGGTTGGATAATGCAACTGGAGCAGCAATCCCGGCCTTACGGGTTGTCGCTCGCTGGCGTGCGGCTGGGCCCGGCGATGGGCGAGGCGCACCGTGATCAATGCCTGCGGGCGCTGGCGCTCTACGGGAAAGCCGCATGAGCGCACATGCCTTGATCCCGCGTAACAGCCTGGCCTGGCTACTGACCGCGCAGATTGTGGTGCTTTTGCCGCAATTGCCGCGTTTACCGCTCTGGGTAGCGGCGCTGTGGCTGGGCTGCGCCCTGTGGCGGGTGCAGATTCAGCGCATGCGCTGGGGCTACCCCGGCACCCTGTTCAAGGCTGCTGCCATCGGGCTGACGGTGCTCGGAGTATTTACCTCCCAGGGCACGCTGATAGGTCTGGATGCTGCAGTGATGCTATTGCTGCTGCTGTTCATGCTCAAGCTGTTGGAAATGCGTAACCCGCGTGACGCGCTGGTGGTTATTTATCTTGGCTTTTTCATCGTCGCTACTGCCTTTCTGTTTGACCAGAGCATTCTACTGGCGCTCTATCAGTGCTTCTCGCTGCTGGTGCTGGTCGCGGCGCTGGTCGGCCTGCATCAGACGCCGGGGCGTAACGATCCGGCGCGCGCGTTCAAGACCGGCGCCGTGTTGCTGGTGCAGGCCGTTCCGCTGATGCTGGTGTTATTTTTACTCTTTCCGCGCATTGGGCCTTTGTGGTCAGTCAACGTGCCTGGCCAGAATGCCGCCACGGGGCTGGCGGAAAGCATGGCCCCGGCGGATATCGCCAACCTGGCGCGCTCCGGTGAGCTGGCGTTCCGCGCCAGTTTTACCGGCGAGATTCCCGAGCACAGCGAGCTCTATTGGCGCGCACTGACCCTCAGTACCTTTGACGGCCGGCGCTGGAGCCATTCCAGTCTGGCTTCCGGGGGTAATCCTGGGGAATGGACGCAGCGGGGCGAGGCGCTGGAGTATCAGGTCATGACCGGTGCCACCCAGCAGCCCTGGGTATTCAGCCTGCGCGGCGCCACCACTGAAGATTCTGATCTGGTGCTGACTCGTGACTTCATGCTGCAGTCCAAGCGCCCGATCAGTCAGACCAAGACCTACACTGCGATCTCCTACCCGGAAAGTATCCTGCAGGCCGATGAATTGGACCCGCTGCAAGTGCGTCTCTATACCGGCCTGCCCGAAGACGTGGATCCGCGCAGCCGCGCCTGGGCTGCCGAATTGCGCAGCCAGTACCCTGCCGATGCCGACCTGGTTCAGGCCCTGTTGCGGCATTTCAATCGCGAACCTTTCCATTACACCCTGCGACCGCCCACGCTCGGCGAGCACAGCAATGACGAATTCCTGTTTGATAGCCAGCGCGGGTTTTGTGCGCATTTTGCCGGTGCCATGACCTTCGTGCTGCGCGCGGCGGGCATTCCTGCCCGCGTGGTCGCCGGCTATCAGGGCGGCGAACAGAATCCGCGCGGCAATTATGTGCTGGTCCATCAGTTTGATGCCCACGCCTGGGTGGAAGCCTGGTTGCCGGGGCAGGGCTGGGTCTCGGTAGATCCGACCTTTCAAGTCGCGCCTGAGCGGATAGAGCGCGGTTTGCAGGACGCGATGCAAGGCGAGGGCAGTTTTCTGGAAGACTCGCTGATGTCGTCTGCACGTTATCGCAATATCAGCTGGGTCAACGCCATGCGCCTGGGCTGGGATGACCTGAATTATCAATGGCAGTTGCGCGTGCTGGGGTTCGAAAGCGAACGGCAGATGGCATTTTTCCAACGCTGGCTGGGTACTACTGACTGGCAACGTGTCGGTGTAATTCTACTGTTGACATTGGCTGCAGTGATGATTCCCCTGGCGCTCTGGACTTTGCGCCCTGGCCGCTTGCATAGCGATCCTCGGCAACGCGCCTGGCAGCAACTGGACAAACGTCTTACTCGGCTCCATCTGCAAGCCCACCGCGGCGAAGGGCCACGTGCGTGGCAGGCGCGGCTGACCGAAGCGCTGCCAGAGCAGCGAGACGCCATTGCGGGGTTTTATGACGAGTATGTACGGCAGATGTATGAGTTGGGCGGGCAGTCGCCTGACCGGCAGCAGCGTGCCCGGCTACGACAACAATTGGCAGATCTGATCCGCCAGCTACCGCGCAGAAGAAAGGCCCGCGCTGGCGTGCTGCTTGAATAGATGACTTGTCCGGTGGCTGGCGCAGCCTATAATGTCTGCAGCCGCCGCAATAGCGCCGATTTCAAGCATCTCAGGTTAACGGAGTACCCCATGCATCCTTTCAGCGCAATTCGTCCGCCCCCTCTGGCCGTCGGCCTTGGCCTGGTTGGGCTAGTGCCTTTTGTCAGTGGCGCACTGGGGTTATGGGTCATCCCAGACGCCTGGCGCGGTCGCGTGATGGAAGAGCTGCTCAGTTACGCAGCTGTGATCCTGGCGTTTATGGGCGCTATTCATTGGGGGTTGGCGATGCGTGCTGAAGAATCGAGTGACAAGGCGCCCGTGCAACTGGGCCTGTCAGTCATACCGCCGCTGCTGGGGTGGTTTGCCCTAAGCCTGCCGATCAATCTGGCATTGCCGGTATTTTTCCTGGCCTTTGCCACTTTGTATTTTGCTGACTTGTGGGCGGTCAATCACGGCCTTGCGCCAGTGTGGTACCCGGCGTTGCGCAAGCCCTTGAGTATCGTCGTGACCATCTCGCTGGCGGTTGCCTGGGTAGCGACCTGGGTCGAGCATTAAAGACCGACATCTTGTCGATTGACAGCCAAGGCACCGGGCCAGAAAGCTCAGTGCCTTGTCAGATCAGGATTTCTTGACGAATTCCGACTTGAGCTTCATCGCGCCAATACCCTCGATCTTGCAATCGATATCATGGTCGCCATCAACCAGACGGATGCTCTTGACCTTGGTGCCCACCTTCACCACCAATGAAGACCCCTTCACCTTCAGATCCTTGATCACCGTCACACTATCGCCGTCCTGCAGGGGATTGCCGTTGGCGTCGGTGATCACCTTGGTGCTGGAAGCCGTCTCAGCTTCGCCGGATTTTGCCCATTCATTGGCGCACTCCGGGCAGACGAACATGTCGCCGTCCTCATAAGTGAATTCGGAGTTGCATTCGGGACAATGTGGCAACGTCATAGTAAGGCCTTGTTTCGATTCAGGTTTCAATTGCGCTAGGTAGCGCGCTAGGGTAACCCAGAATCATGACCGCTCAACGATTTTCTGTCCAATCAAACTCCATCTGTCGTGCAGTCAGCTCGGCCAGTTCACGGTTTCCCAGCCGCTCAACCAGATGCAGGCTCATGTCGATACCGGCGGAAATGCCGGCTGAAGTCACAATGTTATCCTCGTCCACCCAGCGCACCCCGGTTACCACCTTGACGTTGGTGAACATGCTCTGCAGTTCGGCGGCGTCTTCCCAATGCGTCGTGGCGCTGCGCCTGTCGAGCAGACCGGCCTTGCCCAACAGCATGGCGCCAGTGCACACCGAGGCGGTCAATTGCGTGCCCGCATCAGTGCGTTGGATCCACTTGATCACCTCTGGCCGTGCCAGCTCCGCTGACACCACGCCGCCGGGCACTACCAACACATCAATCAGCGGCTGATCAGCGAAGCTGTAATCTGGAATCACCTTCAGGCCGGCCCGCGCCTTGACCGGCTGACCGTCGCTGCTGATGGTGAATACTTCGAATACCCGGGCATTCTCGCCCTGGTTAGCTTTGGCCACGCGCGTGGCGGTAGTGAAGACTTCATAGGGGCCAGCAAAATCGAGTACTTCCATATTGTCGAACACATAAATGCCGATACTGATGGTCATGGAATTTCCTTTATGAACTTTGCTGAAGGCTATTTATCAGACTTTATACACATTGATATCACGTCAGGAAGCAGACAATGAAGCGCACCGGACTTATTACTACCAAACTGGCTCCCGCAGTACTGGTCAGCGCCATGCTCGGGCTTGCCGCACCCCTGGCTCACGCTGCGGACAATCCCGCAGCAGGTGCCAATAGCCCTCGGCCGTCGGCGGGTCAGAATACCGGACAGTCGAGCAATCCGTCAGCCACTGATGCCTCTGGCACCTATCGTTCCAGCGGGGCAGTGCCGCGTACCAGCCCCAGCAGAAGTAACGATGGTGGCTACGGCAATGACTCGACGGTCCATCGTACGGGTCAGGAAAAACGTACCAACGCTGATGGCAGTGACTTTGAATCAGGCCAGGATGATGGCCCCGATAACACGACCTATCCTGGGGATTGATAGTCAGCAGCGCCGCTATTACGCACAGCAAGAGCCGCCTGGCGGCCCTTGCTGTGTTCGGTCTCTGTGGGTAGCGATTACTTGCGGAAGAAGGTCAGAAATGCACCTGCCGCCAGCGCCGCCGCACCACCGATGATCATGAACATGGTCCCTTGGGTGAATCGCCCGGTGAAGGTTTCCACTACCTGATCACCCAGAGATTGCGAGGACTGCAGACCAAACACCAGCAATAGTATGCCGACGACCAACAGAACAATACCGACCAGTTTCTGACTTCCCATGATGTGCTCCTTTTTTGTAGTAAACCTGACATTAACCTATGCGCGAAAATCCGAACAGTGATGCCAGCGGGTGAGGGCGGCCCTCGATATTGGCCCGCAACAACCCCGCCCCAATCATACTGTAGCTGATCCCGTTACCGCCGTAGGCCATCGCAAACTGCACACGCGGGCCGTACTGCGGATGCTCGCCAAAAAACGGCAGGCCATCCTCCGTCTCGGCAAAGGTGCCGCCCCAAGAGAAGGCTGGGCGTAATGGCAGCTCCGGGAACAGCTTCTGCACTTTCTTGCTCAGCCCCTTGGACTTGCTGTCGACGCGCCTGTCGCGGCGCGCAGGAATATCCATATCATCGTCGTCTCCGCCCACCAGCAGGCGGCCATCACCGGTCGCCCGCATATACAGATAGGGCCTGGCGGACTCCCAGACCATGGTTTTTGCCAGCGGCCCCAGCACCGCTTCGTCTATCGGATCGGTGATAAACGCATAGCTGCTACGGTTTTTGGCCACCGATTGTTTGAGCCATTTCTGCGAGGCATACCCTGCAGCAATCACCACGTGTTTGCTGCGAATTTCAAAGCCCTCTGGCGTGCGCAGCGTGACGCTGTCTTCGCCGGGCTCAATGCTGTCGATCATGGTCCGATCAAACACTCTGCCGCCGCGCTCTACCAGTCTGGTCAAAAGCTTCGACGCCATACGGTAAGGGTCCACTACGGCAGCAAGGCGCGTGAGAATCGCACCCGGTGCCTTGAATCCAAAACGTTCCTTGATATCGGCTGGCTCCAGCCACTGCGCGTCAAACCCGTGTTTGGTGCGCAAATCAAACTCCTCTTGCAGCGCCGACTTATCCCGGCGTCTGCTGGCGTAATACAGGCTTTCCTGCATCGAGAAATCCACATCGCCCAGCTCTTCGGCCAGATCACGCAAATCGATGATCGCATCGGCGCAGGCCTGGTAAGCCAGCAGGGCATGAAACTCACCATATTGCTTGGCCAGATCGACCATATGCGTATCAATCTCGTACTGCAGTAGCGCGGTGCTCGCAGCCGAACTGCCCCAGCCGACATCGCGTTGCTCGACCACAACAACGTCAAAGCCGTTGTTGCCCAACTCATCGGCAATCAGCGAACCAGTGATCCCGCCGCCAATCACGACGACGTCGCAACTGACATCCTGGGTGATCTTGGGGAATGCACACATCAAACCGTTCTTGATTGCCCAGAACGGATAACCGCTTTTCAGATCCATGGTCAATACCTGATATGGCCGCAGGCGCGTGTGCATGCTGTGCCAGCGATTGGACAGCATTTTTTGCGAAAATGTTGAAGCAGCCCAGAAAATTAATCTTCCGTTTGTGGGAGTCCATCAGTGGTAGGCGATGCAATGCTGGCCAAGGATCCCAGTTGCGCTAGATCCGGGCCAAATATCGCCAGTACCTGCATAAAGCTCGCGTCCGGTTCGACCTGGAGTGTCAGCCCTTCGCCGGTAACCGGGTGCATAAAGGACATAGCCGTTGCCGCCAGCATCAGTCGACTTTCACCAAATCGCTGGGCGAAATAGTGGTTGTGGCGGGTGCGGCCGTAGTTGGTGTCGCCGATGATCGGGTGGCTGATGTGCTGCATATGTCGGCGAAGTTGATGCTTGCGTCCGGTCTCGGGGTGCAGGGCCAGCAAGCTGAAGCGGCTCACGGGGTAGCCTTCTATTTCAACTGGTATTTCGCTTGTGGCCAGCCGCTGATAACGTGTGAACGCCTCGCGAATGGGTTGCGGTTCATCTTTGCAGCGCCGATCGGTCGGGTGCTCGCGCAACGGGTGGTCAATGAGCCCAGCCAGCTCCGGCCAGCCGCGGACCATCGCCAGGTAAGTTTTTTGCACTTCGCCGGCCATTAGCGCCTTGCCCAGCACACTGGCGGTGTGCGGATCACGAGCAAACACCAGCAGCCCTGATGTGGGGCGATCTAGTCTGTGGACGGGGTAGACATGCTCGCCAGCATTCAACGCGCGGGCGTATTGCAGGGCAAATTCGGTTTCGTGCCGGTCGATTGGGCTGCGGTGTACCAGCAGGCCGGCCGGTTTGTGCACGGCCAGCAACCACTGATCACGGTAGACCTCGGTCAGCGGGTTAGCGCCCGGCTGCGGGCAGGGGCGGGGCGCGGCAACATCAGACACGGCAACTCCTAGGGATGGCTTCAGAACCCCGAGCGGGTATAAAAGCTTGAGGCGCGACATTATCCAACGAATCCCGCCGATTTCGCTGCTTATTCTTTGGGCAAATCCAACTCTAATCCTGTATAATAGCGGCCTATTTCCAACCCGGCTTATGCAGAGAGCGCTATGACTGACCTTAACCTTTACAGAAACATCGGTATCTTCGCCCACGTTGATGCTGGCAAGACCACCACAACCGAGCGTATCCTCAAGCTGACCGGTCGTATTCACAAACTCGGTGAGACTCACGAAGGTGAATCCACCACCGACTTCATGGAACAGGAAGCCGAACGCGGTATTACTATTCAGTCCGCGGCCGTGAGCTGCTTCTGGAAAGGCACGCGCTTCAACGTTATCGACACCCCCGGCCACGTTGACTTTACAGTGGAAGTGTATCGCTCCCTGAAAGTACTGGACGGCGGCATTGGTGTGTTCTGTGGCTCTGGCGGCGTTGAGCCCCAGTCGGAAACCAACTGGCGTTATGCGAACGACTCGAAAGTATCGCGTCTGATTTTCGTCAACAAGCTGGACCGTATCGGTGCCGACTTCCTGCGCGTAACCACTCAGATCGAGAAAGTACTGGGTGCCAAGCCTCTGATCATGACCCTGCCCATTGGCCGTGAAGAAACCTTCTCAGGCGTGGTCGATCTGCTGACCCGCAAAGCCTACGTCTGGGATGATACTGGCTTGCCGGAAAACTACACCATTACCGACGTGCCAGCCGATATGGTTGATGACGTAGAAACCTATCGCGATCGTTTGTGCGAAATGGCGCTGGAAATGGACGACGACCTGCTGATGGCCTACATGGAAGGCGAAGAAGCGTCCATCGAAGACATCCAGCGCTGCATCCGTAAAGGTACTCTGGAACTGGCTTTCTTCCCGACTTACTGTGGTTCGGCATTCAAGAACAAGGGCATGCAGCTGTTGCTGGACGCTGTTGTTGATTACTTGCCGGCGCCGCACGAAGTCAACCCCCAGCCGCTGACCGACGAAGAAGGCAACCCGAATGGCGAGTATGCCATCGTCTCCGCTGACGAGCCCTTCCGCGCTCTGGCGTTCAAGATCATGGATGACCGTTTTGGCGCCCTGACATTCGTACGCATCTACTCCGGTAATCTGAACAAGGGTGACACCATCCTTAACTCGTTCACCGGCAAGACCGAGCGCGTCGGCCGCATGGTCGAAATGCACGCCAACGAGCGTAACGAACTGACCCACGCTACCGCGGGCGATATTATTGCTATCGTCGGTATGAAGAACGTGCAGACCGGTCATACCCTGTGTGATCCTAAACACCCTTGTACCCTGGAAGCCATGGTGTTCCCAGAGCCCGTTATCTCTATTTCGGTCACCCCGAAAGACAAGAGCTCCACCGAGAAGATGGGCGTTGCTATCGGCAAGATGGTTGCAGAAGATCCCACCTTCCGTGTTGAGACCGATATCGATTCCGGTGAAACCATTCTGCGCGGCATGGGCGAACTGCACCTGGACATCAAGGTAGACATCCTGCGTCGCACCTACGGTGTTGATCTGCTGGTTGGTCAGCCACAGGTTGCCTACCGCGAGACGATCACCAAGGACGTTGAAGACAGCTACACGCACAAGAAGCAGTCTGGTGGTTCCGGTCAGTACGGTAAGATCGACTACGTCATCAAGCCCGGCGAGCCGAACACTGGCTTCACCTTCAAGTCCACTGTGACTGGCGGTAACGTTCCGAAGGAATACTTCCCGGCCATCGAGAAGGGCTTCGCCTCTATGATGGGCATTGGCCCTCTGGCTGGTTTCCCCGTGCTGGACGTAGTCGTCGAGCTGAAAGACGGTGGCTTCCACGCCGTTGACTCCTCGGCCATCGCGTTCGAAATCGCGGCCAAGGGTGCCTTCCGTCAAACCATGCCTAAAGCCGGCCCGCAGCTGCTTGAGCCGATGATGAAGGTTGACGTTTATGCTCCGGAAGATCACGTAGGTGATGTGATCGGCGACTTGAACCGCCGTCGCGGCATCATCCTGGGTCAGGAAATCAGCTCCACTGGCGTACGCGTCAAGGCCGATGTTCCGCTGGCAGAAATGTTCGGCTACATCAGCACCCTTCGTACCATGACCTCAGGCCGTGGTCAGTTCTCCATGGAGTTCGCTCACTACGCGGCATGTCCTACCAACGTATCTGAGGCAGTGATCGCCAAAGAGAAAGAAAAGAAAGCCGCTGCTGCCAAGAACTAAGTTGTTCTAGCAGTGACCAAACCCCGCCAGTGAAAGCTGGCGGGGTTTTTTATTGGCGGGTGTTAGGTATGTTGCGACTGCTGGCATCCATCTCCGCCATGTCTGCGCGAATGCGCATAAAGCGGGCGAAACGCGGCAGCCCTGTGGAGGTCAGCCCGTTATATCGGTAAGTGACCCAGCTTCCCATCGGCGGCGGATTGGCACGGTCAGCATCACTCAGGCCGCTGCCCAGTCGGAAGCGCCGACCATTTTCGTGTTCGACTATCAATGCCCCGACCAGCCCAGCGTACTTGCCCTTGCCATCGGTATAGCCAACGACCCGGGCCTCGTCATCATCATGGAGCTTGTATTTGAGCAGGTCCTGGGTTCGCCCTGAGCGATAAAGCGCGCTCTCATGATGCAACATCAAGCCCTCGGCGCCGGCAGCGACAAGCTGGTGCAGATGCTCATCCAGCTCGGCCACATCCGCGACACGAAACTGTTCCACTGGCTGGAGCCAGGCGACACCCATATCACTGAGGCTCTGCATAACCTCCACGCGTTCGCTGAACGGGCCGCCGTGATCGGGCAGATCAAATACCCTGAAGCTCACCTTGCGCCAGTCGCTATCGGGCGCGTTGGCGCTGCGCACAATCCCGCTCAAACGGTCGAACTGCTCGCGGGCCAACCACAGCTCACCATCCATGCGCATGCCAGGCCAGCCCTCCGTGAACCAGCGGGGCGTGGCAATCGGATAGCCGCCCCGCGTCCAGAGCCGCTTGCCATCCCAGTGGCCGCGCACACCGTCGAGTTTTTCGCTGACCCAGTATTCGCTGATCCGCGTGGCGCTGTGTGCTTCGCCTGAATACACGCTTGCGAGCATGGGTTGATGGGGCGTGCGCTCGGCCGTAACTGAAGCCGAAGCCAGTAGCAGCAAGACCAAAGTCGAAATGAAATGCACAGGGCGCATAGGACATCCTTGTCGTTGCGTTTGTCGGGGTGGCTGCGCAGGGATCGCAGCTCAGCGATTCTGCAGTTTAAACATACCCGGTACAGAATCTAACCCGTTTCCAGAAGCCAAAAGAGTAAAGTGTGAAGGGTTACCGGATTTTGCGGTGAAAGGGAGCAGCAAGGCAGTTGGTGTAATCTCGGCTTATTAAATTTTACTGCATCTCAGCACATGACCTTTTTCCAGGAGTAGAGGTATGGCAACGCCGTCCCAGCATGATCTTCGCAAGGATTTACGCGCATTGATGGGCAGCAATCGCTGCTACTACACGGCGTCTACCTTTGACCCCATGTCCGCGCGCATTGCCGCTGACATCGGCTTTGAAGTGGGCATTCTTGGCGGCTCTGTCGCCTCGCTGCAAGTACTCGCCGCGCCCGATTTCGCCTTGATCACCCTGAGCGAATTTACCGAGCAGGCCACCCGTATTGGACGCGTCGCGCGCTTACCGATCATCGCCGACGCCGATCACGGCTACGGCAACGCGCTCAACGTCATGCGTACCGTGACCGAGCTTGAGCGGGCAGGGGTCGCGGCACTGACGATCGAAGATACCTTGCTGCCGGCCAAATACGGGCACAAGTCCACCGACCTGATTTCGCTCGAAGAGGCGGTCGGCAAGATTGAAGCCGCACTGGACGCGCGCATTGATCCAGTCATGTCGATCTTTGCTCGCACCAATGCCGGCCAGCTCAGCACTCAGGACACCATCACGCGGGTCAAGGCCTATCAGGCGGCCGGAGCCGACGGCATTTGTGTGGTCGGTATCCGTGATTTTGATCACCTCGAGGAAATCAGCCAGCATGTGAGTATCCCGCTGATGCTGGTGGCCTACGATAATCCCGCATTGCGCGACCGTGAGCGCCTGGCAGCCAACGGAGTGCGCATTGTGGTCAATGGCCACGCGGCCTACTTCGCCGCGATCAAGGCCACTTACGACTGTCTGCGAGAGCAGCGTGGCATTGAAGAAGGCACCTTGAACGCCTCTGAGCTGGCTACCAAGTATTCAACGCTGGAAGAGAACCGCGCCTGGGCAGGGCGGTTCATGGATGTGCATGACTAGATCTCCTAGCTAACCACGCCCCTCTAATGCCTGGGTAGGTCTTCCATCCGCTCAGGCTTCACCGTACCACCACTGCCCAACTGCCCAACTGCCCAACTGCCTCAGGCGATGTCCGGCCTGAAAATGGTAGTTACGTCTGTCGGAATTGGTTGGAACGTCGCATCCACGCCTAGCCCATATGGGTTATAAGAAAAATGAACGAACGATCATTCACAAGTCGTGGGTGTTCTATTTTCGTGCGTACTAATTTCGTATTCTGTCTCTCATGCAAGCCGTAACTCCGGTTTGTAGTCTGATAATAAATCCAATACGAGGCAAATTATGACTCTCCAACGCCCCTATACCCGCCGTGCCTGGCGCATGGCAGGCCTCCCTTTGCTGGGCCTGGCCGTGGCAATCAATGCCGGTTGTTTCTCTGGCTCCGGCTCCAGTTCGGGTTCCGATGGCTCAGCTGCCGTTCAGCAGGGCACTTTTGTTGACAGCCCGGTCGAGGGCCTGCGGTATGCGGCAGGTAGCCTGCAGGGCGAAACCGACGCGTCCGGCACCTTCGAATATCGTGAGGGTGACATCGTCAGCTTTCATCTGGGTGACCTGAAATTGGGCGAGGGCGTGGGTGACAGCGTCATGACGCCAGCCAGCCTGGTCGCTGACGCAAAAGACTCTGCGGATCCAGCGGTACTGAATATCTCCCGTCTGCTGCAAACTCTGGACGCCGACGGCAATCTCAATAACGGCATTCAATTGACCGATGCGATCATTGATCAGATCAACCAGTTCCTGGCCGATAACCCCGGAACCAGTGTGGACTTTGCCGATACTCAGCAGTTTGAAAGCAACCTGGCCGTACTACTAGCCGCCTTGAATGATGCTAACGTCTTTGCCGAGAACGCCAGCGGCAGAGAGCGGGTGATCCGCAGCAACCTGCAAGCCTGGCAGCATTTGCAGGATTCACTAGACGTATTGGACGGCCGTGACATCAACTACAACCTGCGCCCAGTGGTGTTTGTCCATGGTGGTGCTGGCTCGGCGTCCCAGTTCGAGTCTCAGGCTCAGCGCTTCATCGCCAACGGCTACCCACGTGATTACCTGGCTAACTTCGAGTACGACACCTCGTCGATTGATGGCGAAGAGTACCTTTCGCTAACGGCTGCGCGTAACGCTGGCATTGATGCGATCATTGATCAATTGCTAGCTATTTCAGGCGCAGATCAGGTCGATCTGATGGGCCACTCCAACGGCACTCGGGTCAGCCTGACCTATCTGAGCGATCCCCTGCGCGCGGCCAAGGTAGCCAATTACGTCAGTATTGATGGTACTGCTGCAGGAAGCCAACCGGGTGGCGTTCGCACCTTGGCGCTCTGGGGCCAGTATGTTGACCGTGAAGTGGTCGGCGCTGAGAACGTCTATCCTCCGGCAGAGGCTCCCGAAGGTCATATCGAGGTCGCAACCTCGGCCAGTTCTTTCGAGCGCATGTATGAGTTCTTCAATGCCGAAGCCCCAACCAGCACCCAGGTACCGCAGGCAGAAGGGCCGGATGTCTGGGTTGCAGGTCGGGCAAATATATTCCCGCGCAATATCGGTGCTGAAGGTGCGGAGCTGCGCATCACTGAAATCAGCCCTGACACTGGCGCACGCCTGACTGATACACCTGCCTACCAGGCGCTGCTGGACAGTTCTGGCAGCTGGGGCCCTGCGCGTTTGAACAAGGGCGGCAGTTACGAGTTTGCGTTGGTACGGCCCGGCACTGGTAACGATCATTACTTTTACCGCGAGCCGCTGACGTCCGACAGTTACAACATGCGCTTGAATACGTCGCTGCCCGGTGGCGGTGTAGGTGCACTGCTCACACGTAGCGCCAACCACAGCAACATCGGTATCAGCCGCGACAAGGAGTTCTGGGGTTATCTGGAGGAGGGTAGCGACGTGCTGGAGGTCAATGGCACCAATGTGATCACCCTGCAGACCGCACCCTTGCTCAAGCGTCTGAGTTCGCTGTTCCTTCATGACCGCGGTGCTGACGGCGTCAGCAATTTCAGCCGGCCGGATCCGGTACTCAATACCATTCCGTTTATCTCCGGGCTGGATATGTACCTCCCTGCAGCAGGCGGCCCTAACGGTGTGATCAGCCTGGAGCTGACCCCGCGTGGGGAGAATGGCAGCGACAGCAAGCAGGTGGTCAATGTACCCAACTGGCCATCCAATCAGATCCGGACCATCTCGGTACACTTCAAGGATTACGTGACTGAGTGAAGGGTTGTTACGCATGAAAAGCAAAAGGCCGCCTGAGAAGGCGGCCTTTTGCATATTTCAGTCATTGGTCATCGGGCGATCCTACCCAGTGCTTCCCGCTCTTCATCGCGCAGGGTCAGCACTTCATAGCCATCTGCCGTGACTGCAATAGTGTGCTCCCATTGGGCAGAGAGCTTCTTGTCACTGGTCACCACAGTCCAGCTGTCTTTTTTGGTTTTAACCTTTGCCTTGCCCTGATTGATCATCGGCTCGATGGTAAAGGTCATGCCTTCCTGGAGTACCAGACCTTTGCCGCGTTGACCAAAGTGCAGCACCTGTGGCTCTTCGTGCATTTCCCGGCCAATACCGTGGCCGCAATACTCGCGCACCACCGAGTAGCCATGCCTTTCGGCATACTGCTGGATGGCGTGGCCCACATCACCCAAGGTCGCACCCGGCTTTACCAAGCGAATGCCTTGCCACATCGCGTCGTAGGTCTTGTCGACCAGGCGTTTGGCCAAGGGGGCTACGTTTCCCAACAAATACATCTTGCTGGAATCGGCAATAAAACCGCCGCGCTCCAGGGTAATATCCAGATTGATGATATCGCCAGACTTCAGTACTTGGGTATCGGCTGGGACGCCGTGGCATACCACGTGATTGACTGACGAATTCAATACGTACTGGTACCCGTACTGCCCTTTGCTGGCAGGCCGCGCGCCGAGCTGGTCAACAATAAAGCGCTCAGCCATATCGTTGATCTGCATGGTCGACAGGCCCATTTTGACCTGGCCGTCCAGATAGGCGAAAACCGATGCCAGCAGCCTGCCGGCCTCGCGCATGAGCGCCAGCTCCTGGGCATTCTTGAGTATGATCTTAGCCACGAACAGCTTGCCTCACCTGCACATCGGCCTGCTGCATCTGTTCGCGCATGATTTCCGAGAAAGACATGCTTGGATTGGCCTCCGCCAGCATGCCGACTTTCATCCAGAACTCAGCTTGAGCATTGATGGAACGGACCATCACTGAACTGGCTTTGCGAATGTCTTCGTGCAACTCATCACTTATCTTGACAATACCCATGATATATCTCGTATACGAAACGTATACGGATCATATGCTGGTTGCCTTGCGCGTTCAAGGAGCGAATGCGGGCTACTGCAAAGCGCCTGCCCCGGCTCCGCCTGGTGGGCGCCTTTCTGGCCTGAATACACCGGAGTGCTCTGCAGAAGGTGGTTGCTCAGCCCTGGGCGCTAGCGGCACGGTGCGCGTGCAGTTTCTTGTAGCTGTCGATCAGGCGCTGGTGCTTGTCCAGGCCGTCCAGCTGCATATTGGTGGGTGTCAGGCCATGGAAGCGCACATCGCCGTTCACGATGCCCACCACCGCAGCAATGCGAGCCTCGCCGAACATGCGGCCAAAGTTGGGCAAGTAATCTTCCAGCTCCAGTTCATCGTCCAGCAGCACTTCCAGCACCGCGCGCACCGCCTGGTAGAACAGCCCGCGCTCGACGGTATTGTCGTTGTACTGCAGGAACATCTCGACCCGCTCCAGGGCTTCCTCATGCTGCTGCAGCGCCAGGTTGATCAGCAGCTTCAGCTCGAGAATGGTCAGCTTGCCCCATACGGTATTTTCATCAAGCTCCACGCCGATCAGCGTAATGATATCCATATGCTCGTCAATCTGACTTTCTTCCAGGCGCTCGCCCAGGTCAGCCAGTTGCTCGTCATCCAGCGCATGCAGATTGAGAATGTCTTCGCGATAGTCCAGCGCCTTGTTGGTGTTGTCCCAGATCAGATCTTCCACCGGGTACACCTCGGAATAGCCCGGCACCAGAATACGGCAGACCGGCGCACCCAGATCCTCGTGCACGGCCATATACACCTCCAGCTCCATCTCCTCGAGAATGCCGAACAGCGTGGCGGCTTCTTCCTCGTTGGTGCCGGAGAAATCCCACTCGGCATAGTCCACGTCTGCCTTGGCACTGAAAAAGCGCCAGGAAACCACGCCCGAAGAGTCGATAAAATGCTCGACGAAGTTGTTCGGCTCGGTCACCGCCTGAGAGTTGAACGTGGGTGGCGGCAGATCGTTCAAACCCTCGAAACTGCGGCCCTGCAACAGCTCGGTCAGGCTGCGCTCCATCGCCACCTTGGCGCTGGGGTGTGCACCAAAGGAGGCAAAAACGCCGCCGGTTTTCGGGTTCATCAGCGTCACGCACATGACTGGAAACTGCCCGCCCAGGGACGCATCCTTGACCAGTACCGGAAAGCCCTCGGCTTCCAGGGCGCGAATGCCCTCCAGCAGCTCCGGGTACTGTTCCAGTACTGCCATGGGCACGTCCGGCAGGGCGATCTCCTCCTCGATGATCTGCTTTTTTACCGCCCGCTCGAATATTTCCGACAGGCACTGCACCTGGGCTTCGGGCAAGGTGTTGCCCGCGCTCATACCGTTACTCAGGAACAGGTTTTCGATCAGGTTGGAGGGAAAGTACACCGTCTCACCATCGGACTGGCGCACGAAGGGCAGGGCGACGATGCCGCGGGCGACATTACCGGAGTTGGTGTCGATCAGGTGCGAGCCACGCAGCTCGTCTTCCGGGTCATATATGGCGCGGCTGTAGTCATCCAGAATGCCGGCCGGGAGCGTATCGTCCGGGCCGGGCTTGAACCATTTCTCGTTGGGGTAGTGAACGAAGTCGCTGTTGGCGATTTCCTGGCCGAAGTACTGATCGTTGTAGAAAAAGTTGCAGCTCAGCCGCTCGATAAATTCGCCCAGCGCCGAGCACAGCGCGCTTTCCTTGGTTGAGCCCTTGCCGTTGGTAAAACACATTGGCGAGGCCGCATCACGAATATGCAACGACCATACATGCGGCACGATATTGCGCCAGGAAGCGATCTCGATCTTCATGCCCAGGCTGGCCAGGGTGCCGCTCATGTTGGCGATGGTCTGCTCCAGCGGCAGGTCCTTGCCTTCGATCCAGGTGCTGCCTGCGCCTGCGGTATTACCCATCAGCAGCGCCTGGGCATCTTCATCGATATTGTCCACGGTTTCGATCTGAAATTCGGGGCCGGCCTGCACCACCTTCTTTACCGTGCAGCGATCAATTGCGCGCAGAATGCCCTGGCGATCCTTGTCGGAGATATCGTCCGGCAACTCGACCTGGATCTTGAAGATCTGGTTGTAGCGGTTTTCCGGGTCGACGATGTTGTTCTGTGACAGGCGAATGTTGTCGGTCGGAATACCCCGGGTATTGCAGTACACCTTCACAAAGTAGGCTGCGCACAGCGCAGAGGACGCCAGAAAGTAATCAAAGGGCCCCGGCGCAGAACCATCGCCCTTGTAGCGAATGGGCTGATCAGAGATGACGCTGAAGTCATCGAACTTGGCCTCCACACGGAGGTTGTCGAGATAGTTGACCTTGATTTCCATTGAGAAGACGCCGATATCAGGAAGGGGAGCTACGCGGGCTGTATTGCGTCATTATCCTGCTTTGTGTGGTGAATGTCATGATCTTGCCCGGTAGACTTGTCGCCCCGGCACCTAACCCAGCAGAGCACCCCATGGCCGCAAAACTTACCGAGAACAGCCAAGGCATCGCCTATGGCGTCAGCGCCTACATGATGTGGGGCTGCTTTCCGCTGTTCTTTGCGCTGTTCCAGGGCGTGCCTGCCTACGAGGTGCTGATCCACCGGATTATCTGGTCCTGCGTATTCCTTGCGCTGGTCATCACCCTGATGCGTCGCTGGGCGCCGGTCAGGGATGCATTGGCCCATCCAGGGCGGTTGGGCAGGGTGCTTGGCTGTGCAGTGCTGATCGCGCTTAACTGGGGCGTGTACATCTACTCGGTGGAGACCCACCACGTACTCCAGGCCTCGGCTATTTTCTTACACCGCTGATCAACGTCGCCCTGGGTATGCTGATTTTGCGCGAGCGCATGGCGCGGCTGCAGGGCGTGGCGGTGTTGCTCGCCGGTGCAGGCATTCTGGTGCAACTCGTACTGCTGGGTACCATGCCGTGGATCGCGCTGATACTGGCGCTGAGCTTTGGTACCTACGGCCTGCTGCGCAAACAGATATTGCTCGATGGACTATCCGGCCTGTTTGTAGAAACCCTGCTGATGCTACCGCTGGCCCTGCTGGCCGTGAGCTGGCTGGTGCAGGCCGAGCTGTCGCATTTCATTCAGGATACCCGCACCCTGTTGCTGCTCACTGCCAGCGGGGTGGTGACTGCCATTCCGCTGCTGGCTTTCGCCGGCGCCGCGAGACGCCTGCGCCTCGCAACAGTGGGCTTTCTGATGTACATCAACCCGAGCATGCAATTTCTGATCGCGGTATTTGTGTTCAAGGAAAGTATCAGCGCGGTACAGCTCGCCAGCTTCGCGCTGATCTGGCTGGCGTTGGCGCTGTATTCCTGGTCGGCCTGGCGTGTGCTGCAGGCGGGTAGAAGTGGTTCAGCAGTGCACCGCGCCGACGCCAGAAACGGCTAGCGTCTCGAGCGCGGCGCGGATTTATCCATCAGTAGAATGGGGGCGGGTGCCAGTCAATCCAACTCGGGATCAGTCTCGCCGGGTCGTGTTTGCAGCTGCATGCCGAGCAAAAACTTGCGCAGGATCTGGTCTTTGCATTCCCGGTAATTCTTGTTGCCGGGCTTGCGGAAAAAAGCGCTTAACTCGTGCTTGCTCAAACGGAAGTCGGCCAGTTCCAACAGCTGCAAAACGCCTTCGGCCTGCAAATTCAGCGCGATGCGCAATTTCTGCAATACCATGTTGTTGTTCAGGCGCGTTTCCTGTGGCGGTTGAACGCCTTCACGCTTGCCGCGCTTGAAGATAATAAAGCCATTTAGAAAAGCGACCATATCAACGTCTTTCATCTTCACAAAGCCGTCGTCGTCCTCTCTCTTCAACCAGCCAGCGACCTGCTCTGCGGTCACCTCGGTATCCGCCAAGGCGAGTATGTCGATTACAGTGCTGTCTTTCAGGTCAAAGGTATAACGTACGCGGCGCAGAATATCGTTGTTGGTCAAGTTGCAATTCCTGGTATCAGATAAGCCAAACGTCTTCAGAATCAATCCGTGTGTTGGTTCTACTTATCTGTAAAAGGCTTCAACTTCGCCCTTGAAGGTGATCAGCAGTGGCTGCCCGCGGCGGTCTTTTGCCTTCGGAGACGGCATTTTTACCCAACCCTCGCTAATGCAGTACTCCTCGACATTGGTGCGCTCCTTGCCGTTCAACCGGATGCCAACGTCATGTTCAAAGATGGCTTCCACATAATGTGGGCTGCGCGGGTTGCTCGAAAGCCGGTCCGGTAACGGCGGTAGCGATGTAGTGTCGGTCATGCGGCAATCCTGATCGGAAATAAAGGCGACCATCTTAGTCAGTAAAGAACGGGCACTCAAGAACGGCCACCAGGTTTTCGACATGGTCACGCTTCGTTGCTGGGCGATTTCGGTTCAATCGCCAAATGCCCAGGAATTCTGCGCTACAATGCGCTGATCTAGCCAAATCGGGTGCTCTATGAAAGTGTGTGGTGTTGAAATCAACAGTAATGATGTGAATGTGTGTTTGTTGTCGTTGGCGGACGATATTTTCGAGTTGCCTGACTGCCGCTCCAGGCGGCTGACGCTGAAAGACATCAACAGCACCCGCGAGCTGCGCTATTTTCAGCAGACCTTCGCCAAACTGATGGAAGATTATCAGGTGGAGAGGGTGGTGATCCGTCAGCGCCCGATGAAGGGTAAATTTGCCGGCGGCGCGGTGGGATTCAAACTGGAAGCCGCCATCGAGCTGATCAGTGATCTGGACGTGGTCATTCTCTCCACGACCGATATCAAGGAATCACTCAAGCGCAACCCGATCCAGATCGATTACGCCGAAACGGACCTCAAGATCTATCAGGAGGTTGCCTTCAATACGGCCTACGCCTACTTGATGAAAGACAAATACGCGGTTTAGGAAGAATAGGGTGCCTGCAGCCCTAACGCCGCGCCAATGCGCTTGCCGTGATTGTGCAACATGGACTCGATGGTTTGCAGATCACCATCAGACAGCGTCTCGCGCAACCCGAAGTCGCTGGCTAACACCGATGCGGATTGCACCAATTGCTGATGGCGCAGATTGATAACGCGTAGCACGACCAGGCTAGCAGTGCGTAGCTCGTTCTCTACCACGCTCATTGCAATGGCACGGTTGGATCGCTGAACAGCAATAAAACCGGCCACCTGAATGAGAATAAGCAACATGACCAGACTGAGGGCAATCCGCCACTCATAGCTTTTGTAATCCATTACATGCCTATTGCGCTAAACAACAATTAAAAATCGGCAAGCCCAAACGCTAGTTAAGTACTGAAATCGATGCTTGGCAAGTATTGCTGGGGTAGTCGCTGGCAGCGCACGCGGAAGCTAGGTTGCGCTGCAGTCGAAGCGGAGAGGGGCGTTATTGGACGCTACCGTCTTGCCTGGCTGCTCCGATCGACGAATTGCGTCCCTGCGAACAGCTAGGGGCTACCTGACCACAGAAGGTGTCTACTGCTTGTGGGTAACTCGGTGATTTAACGCCCGCCATCACCGGTAACAGAACCGCAGCAAAGCGGAGGTTTTGGCATCCGGGGCAGGGCCTTGTTATGTTGCGTTAGCTGGTAATTCCAGCTGCCTCTCACTTCGCCAGATGCGTATGAGCACGACCTCTTTAGCTTGCCCGAGATAGACAGCTCGAAATGGAGCGTGAATCAATTCGCGAATATGATCCAAGTCGAATTCAGGAACAACTCGGCCAGCATCAGGGTGAAATTGCAGCATTTCGCTATGCTCCAGGATAGCAGCCACGAAATCATCACCGATAGGTGGCACATCCTGCTCTTTGTAATACTCCTGAATGGCCTGTAGGTCCTCAAGAGCAGACTGTGCGATGCGCAATTCCATTTACTTGATGCCCAACGTTTTCTTGGCGTCCTCCAACGATACGGTGCTGCCCTCGCGAACATCCATAAGCCCCTGCGCCACCGCCTTTACAAACCGCAATTCCTCGGCAGTTCTCTCATAATCCTCGAGCCCCTGCATCACAGCTACACCACGGCCACGACTGGTAAGCAGGATTGGGCGATGCGTATCCTGCGTACGACCAACCACCTTTCCGGGATTGATTTTAAGGTCTGACAGAGGAACGACATCCTCGGAAAATTTCACTTGCATAGTGAATACCTAGCCAACGACTTGGTGTCATCAATAGCACCAGTTAACAGGTGCGGTCAGGAAGCATCACGCTCGGCACATGTCCCGATTTGTAGCCGCGGAGCGGCGGTGATGTGGTCCCGTTCACCGAGGCCTATGAGTCAATCCCGATTAAAGCATCGATACCTTCGTCCCTGATAGTGGCCTGTACTTCTTCCAAGGCTGCGCGATCTGTATCGAATTCGTCGTCCCATACCGTGGACGTTCCAAACTCATCCACCACTTCTAAAAGCCAGCCACCTTTGTCGCCACGGTAAATTTCCACTTCGACGGTTTTGCCGTCAGCGGTCACTTTCTGGCAGAGGGGGCTCATCTCGAGTTCAAAATCATCTTCCATTACCGATCTCCAAGCTGGAATTTCTGTACACATAACGCCCGGCTCACGCGCCGGTTTGGCGCTGCGCAGCGGCGGAAAACCGGTCGCTGTGCAGCCGATTGTTAAGTTCTCTTCGCAAGCAGCCAACCTATCAAGCCTGCGTTTATTACCAGGTCGGCCACTCTTGAAATGTCCCACACAGCCACCCTTGGATCATCTATGTTCAAGTTCTCAAGATTTCCTGAAAAGGTATGAAAGACAAAATACATCTCGTCATACTGATGGTGTTGGTTGAATATTTCACGGTAGCTTAGGATTTGATCCGCAGTTGTGGTGGATTTCACCTGGACGAACGCGCGCTTCTGCGTAACAGGAGAAAAGACGTCAAGATCGATATCCTTTTCTGTCTTTCCTAGAACTGATATCCGCTGCCAACCGGACTGGGAGAAAATCAAGTCAATAAGTAGCTCAAAGTCATTCCACCACAGCCCTTTGATAAGATTTTCAATATTTATCTTCAAGGCTGCCAAGGCTTCTTTCGTTGACTGAATTTCTGGCTGGACTTCGCCGTTAATTTTTCTTAGCAGATATGCTGGAAGCTCAACCCCGCAAATAGTGCCGCGATACCCCTGAACTTTCGTGATTCTGCCATCGATGTTCTCGATGGAAAGCGGGCTTCCTCTTTTATCGTAACAACTCCAGGAGCCTGTGACGTATCTGATTCGACTGCCATCCTCGAGTTCGTGAACTTCTTTATGAGCATGGCACCAGTACAGCCTTCTCTGGTAAAAAGTAATCCAGATATCCGAATCTGAAAGCTCATAAAAATCACGAATTTGATTTAAGTCCCGGCTCGCCGCGCCTTGATTTCCGTTTCTAGCAGAAAGCCAAAAATTGCGAACGGTATCCCACTCACCATTTAACGATTCTTGATGGTGTGGGCTTTCATACCCGAGTCTAAGCGTCTGCTGCTCTTCGATGCAGTAGCGTTCCCACTTCCCGCCATCGCCTAGTTTTATGTATCGAATCTTCACGAAACTCCCAAGAACTTAACGCTGAACGAAGCGGCGCGTCTCACGCGTCCGCCTTCCGTGACTGGTTAGCCCACCTGCGCACTGGCTGCATCCTCTAGATGATAAATCACAAGCCGAACTGCCAGGACAATCGCGGGCAACATCAAGATTAAAGGGATAATGAAAACGATCCAAGGCACGAGGCTTATAGGTCCTACCAGTAGACCCGCGATTGGTATGGATTTATGGAGCTTTTTGAATCGAGCCCAACTTACACCCATTAGAACAAATAAGAACCATGCGATTGGTGAAAGAACAAGCGAAACAGTGGCTAGTGGTTGCATCAACCAGTTCATCTGCCCCCAGTGAAGCCCGAGAAAGAGGTTCGGCACAGTAAAGACCGCTGCAGCAAAGAATGGCAGCGTGGCAGACAAAAAAACGTTTAAATAGCGTCGCACTCTCAGGCTCATTCTCATAGGGGGCTAACGAGGCTGTAGAAAAACTCATCTCGGGTTAAACCTCAGCCATTTTCCTGTTCATGTCTGGCCTCGAATCATCAGGGCCGTGTTTGCTCAATTACCCATCGGTAGATGCCGTTGTCGCTGTAACCGCGCTCCAGCGAGCCAAGCACCCTTGTAATCAGCCGCATTGCCCATAATTCGCCAGCTTCTCTACGTTGTGCACCAGGCAGTACAGCTGCCATTGGCCTTGGACCTTTCTACGGCCTCGCAAACTGAATCGGTTGAGGCGCTTGTTGGTGCCGATATTGCCAAACACAGGCTCTACCACCGACATTCTATGGCTGTAAATGGCTTTGCCCTCTGGACTGTCCACGCGGTGCTTCATCCAGTCGGTATAACTCGGAGGCCGGTTGGCTTCGAGCTGAAATGACACCTGCCGTCCGGCACCCTTACGGTGGCCTGCCGATTGAGGGTTATGCATGCAGGCGTTGCGCTTGGGGCAGTGCCGACACTGCAGCAAGCGACCTTCGAAGTAGGCCACAGGTATGCCGTTGTCATTCTTGCGCACGCCCCGATGGCTGAGCGGTTGCCCGGCGGGGCAGATGCAAGTCATCTGTATTGGGTCAAAGTCAAAAGCGCTGGCGGGGAAGGTGGTTTTGCGGGCCAAGCCTGCGGGTTTCTGGTTGCGTTTGCCGTATTTGTCTTTCTGCTCGCTAAAACGTGGATCGCGGCTGCGGAAGCGATTGTCCGGGATATAGCCGTTAATCTTCCGGTCATGCAGATACTTCATGTTGGCTTCGTTGGCGAAGCCGGTATCAGCGGTAACCACGACGCCTCGCTGATAGATAGCATCGGCAATCTTCAGTCGGGCATAGCGCTGTTCCAAGGTTTCCAGCATGGGTCTGAGGGTATGATGTTCCTGGCCTTCGCCAAATGCCTGGGCCTCAATAATGATCTGATGCTTGCGATCGACCATGGCGACACCGTTGTAACCCTGAATGGTGCCCTTGCTGGTGGTCATCTTCGCGCTGTCGTTATCGGTGATGTTGCTCTTCACTTCCTTGCGGCGTTTACCCTGGCCCATCCTTGGACTCTGGGTCTTTAAAAAGCGATCTACCTTTTCCATGGCCTGATCCAGAGAGAGGATCATCTTGCCGTGGCGGATGGCCCGTTCCATCTCGGCTTCAGTCTCGGCGGCATCATGCTGGCGATGCCCGTTCAGGTGGTGCTTTATCAGCTTGCGCAGCTTGTCGCGCTTGGCCTTGAGCTCTTTGAAGGTGCCCGACCACTCCTTGGCAGCATTGGATGAGGTCTTGCATCCGTCGATGGCAAACAGCTCGTTACCCAGCAAACCCTGCTGATGACAGACCAGTAGCACCTGCTCAAACACCGCCTCGATGGCTTCTGCGTTCTCGCTAACAAAGCTCGCGAGCGTAGTGAAGTGCGGGACCGTATCGCAGGACAGGGCCTTGAACAGAATGTTGGTTTCGCAGCACCACTGGATCTGGCGGCTTGAGGTAATGCCTTTGGAGTAGGCAAACAAAATGATCTTCAGCAGGATGGCTGGATCGTAGGCCAACCGCCCGGTGGCTTCATTGTTATAACGCGGATGAAATACCGACAGATCCAGCTTGTGCTCGATCAGGTAATGAACGGCGTACTCGAACGTGCCTGGCTGGAGCTGCTCCTGGTAGTTGATCACCACCATGCTGTGCTGGCTGTAGTCGTAGGGCTTGAAGCGTGGCATGCAACACTCCTTGTTGGGTCTGCCCAAATCCTAGCAAATCAGAGGTTTTTCTACAGCCTCAACGCCTGGCACACGTGCCGTTTTGGAGCCGCAACGCGGCGGAAAAGCGGTCACCGTGCTGCCACTGGTTAGGCTCGGGTCCCGGAACTTCAAAACCGTTCATCGCGTATCGCAGGAAGCACAAGTTCACGAACGTACGAGACGCTGGACATATTAAGGAGTGCTTTTACCACGCTGACTACGTCGTGAACCGGCACAAGCTGCCCATCACCTCTGAGAGCGGCCTCACTTAACGGCACAGCGAGACCATCTTCTGTGTTGAGGTAGCCCAACTGCAAGCAAGTAACCGCTAATCCGTTCTCTCGAAAACTCTCCCTCAACGCATCGCCAATGCCAGTTAGGGCGAACTTTGATGCGCCGAACGTAACTTCTGGCCGCCCACTCTGGCGAAGCCCGGACGTTGAGCCGGTGAGAATCAAACGAGGGCTAGTTGAACCGAGCAGCTTCGGGATCAATCGCTTCAGCAGCAGAATGGCGCCGGTGATGTTGGTATTCACCATCGCGACAATACTTTCATCAGAATCATCGAGAAATCTGTATTCATCTGAGAAAGCGGCCTCTTCCCATATCCCCAGATTGTAAATAAGCACATCCAACTCTGTGGGTGCTTGCCGGTCAATCTGTAAAGCAGCTTCGACTGGCACCCCCAGGTCCGCCTCGATCCAGTTGAGGAAAACGGAGTCAGGCAACCTCAAATCAATCGGTCGTCTGCGTGAAACGCCAATAACATTGTCACCGGCGGCACATAGCCCCTCAACAAAAGCTCGACCGAGGCCTCTGCTCGCCCCAACAACCATCATCCTCATGAACCAACGCTCCTTTTGCCTAACGTTCGAGCTCTCGGGCCAGTTTGTAGCCGCGGAGCGGCGGAGAAGTGGTCCCGAGCAGCGACTTGTTAATAGGTTTAACTTCCAAATTTATGCCTTGCATACAGTATCCCCACTAATGGGATAAACGATACCGCAACCAGTAGCGCAGCAAATTCTGCCTCTGATAAATTGCCAGTAGCCCAAAACGTCGTCACAGCCATTAAGGCACAAGCCAAAGCGATTAGACTCCACCCCACAACAGCGGCGAATGCCTGAGGATTTGAGACCTTTGATTCATCCCAACCAGCAATGAGATTTCGCTTTTGCTTGACTGCGACAAGATAGCCCAATACACCACAAGGTATTATCCCAGTGAGGACTATTATCATCGCCGCTATTTCTTTTTCGGACATGCTCAGATCGTCCTTTAAGCCTATTAACGCTGAGGTAACCGGCGCCGAAGCGCAGCGGAGGGAACCAAAAGCGGTACGCTTTTGGCGTCCGGTTGACCGCCTGGTTAATGGCCGTTCACCACCGTGGTTGAGCCTGGAAACCCAGACCGCATGCCCTCTCCCGGAAAGCTTGCACCAACTCGACGGATGGCGAAAGGAACCAGAACGCAAACGCTACCCGACCGATTACCATTTGAGACGGACGGCCCCACGACTGGGGCACGTCATGAATACCAACACTGCTGGCCATTGTGGCAACCAAACCAGACAGCGCATTTTCCGGCCTTGGCGATCACCAGAGTGAGCGGGCTTACAACCAATCCCGGTGCCAAGGCCTTTGCACCCCACCTGCCAAAAACTCACGAATGCCGGGCCAATAACGTTTGGCTAAGGGGCGGGCTTTAGCCCGTCCCAGTGAGCGAAGCGAACGATTTGAGCCAGTTGTTAGGCCTGGCCTGGCCGACACGGTAGCCGCCGCAACGCAGAAAGAAAAGGCAGACGCCGCCAAGTCGGAAGGTGAGCGCGGTAAGTTATTTGTGACGTTGCCCGGCATAAACCAACTCCTTTTGATAATGCCAATAACCAGGGTGCTTATTGGCGATGCGGTGTTGCGGGTGAAACCAACCGGAGAGGAACTTCCGGAGGCTGCCTAACGCGCAGCTTTGCGGCAATTTTGGAACCGCGCAGCGGTGGAAAATTGTCCGGCAACAGCGGCTGGTTAAATTGCTACCGTTCACCTTCCAACTCATGCCATACCCGTAAAATGATGATGGCGCTCACATGTACTGAATAGCGAACAACATAATACTTGCCAAAAACCATGTCGCGGATGGAATCAGGCACCGGTGCCATTTCAACCGGTGTTCCCATTCCGGGGAAGTCTGGTAGTAATTCGATTTTGCTAACCAGTTCTGTAGCAATCCTGCCTGCCGCAGAAGGATTGTGAACCGCGATAAACTCCCTGAGGCGCTTCAAATCTTCAATGGCTTCGTCCGTGTAAACCAGTTTCACTTACCTGACCTCGGCGCATCCTGCTCATTTTCAGTTCCCCAACTATTCAGCCAACCATGGACCTCGCTAGCATCAACTACCTTTCCTTGGGCAGCCGATTCCATTGCTTCCAGCGTTTGCTGCCAACGCTCCTGCTCAAGCCGTTGTTTTTCGATGTATTCGGAAAGCGCCTGGTTTATAACCCAGCCTTTGCTTCGGTGGAGCCTGCTGGCGATTGCTTCCAGATGCTGTTCAACTTCGGCCTGGAGGCGAACTGTAGTGACGCTCATGTCTATACCCTCACTCACGTTGGTGACTACAGTGTATTACAGCATGGTCGGGGAGGATGCCGCAAAGAATTTAACGTTTGGTTAAGGGGCGGGCTTTAGCCCGTCCCAGTTAGCGGAGCGAGCGATTTGAACCAGTTGTTATGTGCTCTTAACTCGCTGCCAGTGCTTCTTTGATTTTTCCTGACGCTTGATTTTTCCGGATTTTATAAGCTGGTTGAATGACGTAGTGAAATTTGACTGTGGGATATTTAGCTTCTGTTGAATTTCAATTGATGTGATTGGTTGGGACATTAGTTTGAGAATTTTTGCCTCAAGAGATGTGTCAATTGCGACAACAACATTATTGTTTTCGGTTTCAATAGCGATATTTGGAGCGCTAGATTTAACACCTGCGAGGTTGCATTGAAATTCAAAAGCCTTCCAAAGACTTTGGTCTTTGGAACAAAGATTAAACTCTATTGCTTTTTTCTCAGCTTTTGAGAGGTGTGACAGGACATTAGATAGATGAGCGATTATGTAGAAGTCTGCTTGGTTTTGCCCCCCCCTCTGTCAGGATTGATGTCGCGTCCCTTGTTACACTCTCTTAAACATTCA
>CAXBEU010000015.1:0-97207 GCA_963974865.1 uncultured Pseudomonadaceae bacterium
CGCTCCCTCAAATATCAATGGTAAACGAGCGGACATCTATTGTGACCGAGGGGGGGGCTTCCTGGTCAACAAGAAGCTTGGTGTAAGCAGTGCCAAGGAACTGGACGGCGCGACCCTGTGTATTCAGGCCGGTACTACAACCGAACTGAACGCCGCTGACTATTTCCGTGCCAACGGCATGAGCTTTACCCCCATCACCTACGACACCTCCGATGAAAGCGCCAAGTCACTGGAATCAGGCCGCTGCGACGTACTGACCTCCGACCAGTCGCAGTTGTACGCGCAACGCATCAAGCTGGGTTCACCCGATGACTATGTTGTACTGCCTGAGGTGATTTCCAAGGAACCACTGGGCCCAGTAGTACGCCAGGGTGATGATGAGTGGTTCAATATCGTCAAATGGTCTCTGTTTGCGATGCTCAATGCTGAAGAGCTGGGCGTGACCTCAGAAAACGTTGAGGAGATGGCCAAGTCGACTGCGAACCCGGATATTTCCCGTCTGCTGGGCGGTGAAGGTGAATACGGCAAGGAGCTGAAACTGCCGAAAGATTGGGCTCACCAGATCGTCAAGCAGGTTGGCAACTACGCAGAAAGCTTCGAGCGTAACGTTGGCGCTGGCAGCGAGCTGAAGATCGAACGTGGCCTCAATGCCCTTTGGAACCAGGGTGGGATTCAGTACGCACCGCCGGTGCGCTGATCCGATCAGAACCGGCAACCCATCCCGGGGTTGCCGTTAGTGTTCCGATAATGTGAACCCATGCCCGCTTGCGCGGGCATGGCTGTTCCAAGAGGGCTTCTATGCAAACTGCTACAAAAGTGCCTCGCCCGCGTGGTTCGGTCTGGACCGATCCCAAGGCGCGAGCGTGGATATTTCAGCTGCTCGCCGTTGTTCTGGTAGTGGCTATGGGTTGGTTTCTGTACGACAACACCATGACCAATCTGGAAAAGCGAGGTATCACCACCGGTTTCGCTTTTCTGAATAATACCGCCGGGTTCGGGATTGCCCAGCACCTGATTGAATACACCGAGAGCGACAGTTACGGCCGGGTTTTTCTGGTGGGGCTGCTCAACACCTTGTTGGTGTCGGTGATCGGTATTGTCATGGCAACACTCATGGGCTTTTTGCTCGGTGTCGCCCGGCTGTCACCCAACTGGCTGATGCGCCAACTGGCAACCGTGTATATCGAGATTTTCCGCAATATTCCGCCTCTGCTGCAGATTCTCTTCTGGTATTTTGCGGTGATGCTCAGCCTGCCTGGGCCGCGGCAGAGCCTGAGTGTGCTGGACAGTTTCTTCCTCAATAGCCGTGGCCTGTATATGCCATCTCCAAACCTGTCCGAGACCTTTGGCCTCTTTATGGGGGCCTTGGTGGTTTCGGTGATTGCGATCTTTTTTCTGGCTCGGTGGGCCAGGGCGCGACGCGAAGCGACAGGTCAGATCTTTCCGGTATCGCTCGGCGCTCTGGGCATTTTGCTGGTCATTCCCGGGCTGGCCGTGATGGTCGCGGGTTCACCCGTGGTCTGGGCTGTACCAGAATTGACCGGTTTCAACTTTCGAAACGGTTGGGTATTGATTCCCGAGTTGATCGCCCTGACGCTGGCGCTGACCATGTATACCGCAGCCTTTATTGCCGAGATAGTGCGTTCCGGTATTCAGTCGGTTAGCCATGGCCAGACGGAAGCGGCCTCTTCCCTGGGGTTGCCTGCGGGTCGGACGTTGCGTCTGGTCATCATTCCTCAGGCCCTGCGGGTGATCATCCCGCCGCTGACAAGCCAATACCTTAATCTGGCGAAGAATTCCTCGCTGGCCGCCGCTATTGGATACCCGGAGATGGTCTCGTTGTTTGCAGGCACGGTGCTGAATCAGACCGGCCAGGCTATTGAGGTGATTGCGATTACCATGAGCGTTTATCTGGCCATCAGTATCAGCATCTCGATGTTGATGAACTGGTACAACAAGCGCATTGCGCTGATCGAGCGATAGGGACAGCCATGCAAACTCATACTTTCCAACCGGATCTACCGCCCCCGCGTCAGGCCATCGGCTTTGTCGCCTGGCTGCGGGCGAACCTGTTCTCCAGCTGGTTCAACAGCCTGTTGACGCTGTTCTCTCTCTCTCTGATCTGGCTGATGGTGCCACCGGTAATCCAGTGGGCATTCATCCAGGCTGACTGGGTAGGGCAAACCCGTGCCGACTGCACCAGTGAAGGGGCCTGCTGGGTATTTATCCAACAGCGCTTTGGCCAGTTCATGTACGGCTTCTATCCGACCGAGTTGCGCTGGCGGGTGGATCTGACCGCGATACTGGCTATCGTTGGCGCTGCGCCGCTGTTCATTTCCGCCATGCCGCGCAAGGGGCTTTACGGCATCGCGTTTCTGGTGATCTATCCCTTTGTTGCCTACACCTTGCTCAGCGGCGGATTTTTCGGCCTGGAGCACGTACGCACCAGCCAATGGGGCGGCCTGATGCTCACGCTGGTGATTGCTGCGGTCGGCATTGCCGGAGCACTGCCGCTAGGGATATTGCTGGCACTAGGCAGGCGCTCGGATATGCCAGCCATCCGCGTAATCTGCGTCACCTTTATCGAGTTCTGGCGCGGCGTGCCCTTGATCACGGTGCTGTTCATGTCGTCGGTGATGCTGCCGTTGTTTCTGCCTGAGGGCATGAGCTTCGACAAGCTGATGCGCGCGCTGATTGGTGTGATTCTGTTCCAATCGGCCTATGTGGCCGAGGTGGTACGGGGCGGCCTGCAGGCGATTCCCAAGGGGCAATATGAAGCGGCCGAGGCGATGGGGCTGGGGTACTGGCGGGTCATGGGGCTGGTGATATTGCCGCAGGCACTGAAGATGGTTATCCCCGGCATCGTCAACACCTTTATCTCGCTGTTCAAGGACACCAGTCTGGTGATCATCATCGGCCTGTTCGACCTGCTCAACAGCATCAAGCAGGCGACCACAGACCCGGCCTGGTTAGGCATGGCGACCGAAGGCTATGTCTTCGCTGCACTGGTTTTCTGGATTTTCTGTTTCGGCATGTCGCGCTATTCCATTCATCTGGAACGCAAGCTCGACACCGGCCACAAGCATTAGGAGCAGCACACATGATTGATACAGCAAGTGACACCTCGGTAAAGCCGGCCGCCAGTGCGGGCATGATTCAGATGCAAGCGGTGCATAAGTGGTATGGGCAGTTCCATGTGCTCAAGGACATCAACCTGGATGTTCAGCAGGGCGAACGTATCGTACTTTGCGGACCATCCGGCTCAGGCAAGTCGACCACCATCCGTTGCATAAACCGGCTGGAAGAGCACCAGCAGGGGCGCATTATTGTTGATGGCACCGAGTTGACCCATGACCTCAAGCAGATCGAGGCGGTACGCCGGGAAGTGGGCATGGTGTTCCAGCACTTCAATCTGTTTCCGCACCTGTCGGTATTGCAGAACTGCACGCTGTCGCCGATGTGGGTTCGCAAGATGCCCAAACGTCAGGCCGAAGAGCTGGCTATGCATTTTCTGGAGCGCGTGCGGATACCAGAGCAAGCACTGAAATATCCCGGTCAGTTATCGGGCGGCCAGCAGCAGCGTGTGGCAATTGCCCGGGCACTGTGCATGCAACCGAAAATCATGCTGTTCGACGAGCCCACGTCGGCATTGGACCCGGAGATGGTCAAGGAGGTGCTCGATACCATGATTGGTCTTGCTGAAGACGGCATGACCATGTTGTGCGTTACCCACGAGATGGGCTTTGCCCGCACGGTAGCTAACAGGGTAATTTTCATGGACAAGGGTGAGATTGTTGAAGAAGCTGAGCCTGAGAAGTTCTTCAATCACCCGGAGAACGAGCGCACCAAACTCTTCCTGAGTCAGATCATTCACTGACACGATCGGTCAGCGAGGGGTGCCGGCAGGTGGCCCCTCGCTGCAGATTCGGTACAGTGCTGGCGCGCGCAGTCAGTCTAGTTGCAGCTTCATTTCCAGTAATGAGCCAGCGAACCCCGCCTTTTCATAGGCGCGGATTGCAGCCGTGTTCTCGGCATACACATCCAGATAGCAATCCGCCACGCCGTTGTCTTTGCTCCAGGCCAGAAGGCGTTCCAGGACCGCTTTGTTGACGCCTTGGCCACGGTACTCCGGCTTGACGAACATGAAGCCCAGATAGGCGTGTCGATCGTGCTGCAGATGGGCCTTGGATTCCCGTATCTGCACGTAGCCCGAGGCGATCAGTGCGCCAGCCTGCTCGGCGACCACCAGCAGTGATTGGTCATCCTGAATCAGGGCGTGCAGATCGTAATAATGGGTTTGGTCGCGGATTTGCGGGTTGAAGGGCCGTTCAGCCGATATGACGCCTTGTTCGAAGCGCAACAGTTCAGCTATATCCGCCGGTTGGGCTGGTCTGATATTCATATTTTTCCCGAGTAACCATAATGACTTGAGTGTAATAGTAAGTTGCGGGAACACTCGGCGACAGACACAGTTGACCTGTGGTGGCTGCTGGTAGGCGTGCCGGCATGATCCAGGTTGGTTATAACCTGAGTATGTGGGCGCTTTATGCAAGGCTTTTGCGTCATGGCTTTAGGCTATACTCAGCGCGATTACAGATCGCGTCTGCCCAGAGTATGAGCGACATAATAGGCCCGTCAGAACGGCCAAGCTCGGAGCTGTTGTATGGCACAAGGACGAAGAAATGAGACGGGGACTGCTTCAGCTATCCCGCGTCGGCACTCCCGGCCGCAGTTCTGGGAGCTGGCCTTACGTTGTAGCCAACTCGCCGCCTGCGTCGATGTAGCGTTCTTTTTTCTCTTTCATCTGCTCGGCTCACCTATCCTGGCATGGATCAACATCGCCAGTGTGAGCCTGTATCTTCTGGCTATCCATTTGCTCAAAACTCGGCGCAATGGTCTGGCCATCGCGCTTATCTGGACCGAAGTGATTATTCATGCCGCATTGGGCACGCTGCTCATTGGCTGGGATAGTGGTTTTCACTACTTTTTACTGATGTTCATTCCCGCCTTGTTTGCTGGCATGACCACGTCCAGAGCCTGGCTGGCCGTGGCTGCGTTATGGGCGTTCTACGTTCTGCTATTCGCGGTCATGTGGTTTGTAGAGCCGTTGCAGCCCATATCGTCGAACGCTTTGCTGGGTGTATTTCTATTCAACCTGACCGTCGTGTTCAGCATGTTCAGTTACCTGGCGCTGTTCTACGTCAATACAGTCAGCCGTGCTCAGCGCAAATTGCAATTCATGGCGACCACCGATCCATTGACCCGCCTGTTCAACCGACGTCACCTGATTGACCTGGCTGAAAAGGAAATCGCCCGGTTCGACCGCAATCCGCTGCAATTGACTTTTCTGCTGCTGGATATCGACCATTTCAAGCAGTTCAATGATCAGTATGGGCATGACGTGGGTGATCGAGTACTGGAGCGCATAAGCAGCGTGCTGACATCCAGCCTGCGTACCCAGGACTCGCTGGGACGATGGGGCGGTGAAGAGTTTCTGGCGATATTGCCTGACACCGATTGCCAGCAGGCAGTTGCCACTGCGGAGCGTATCCGCGCTGCCGTAGAGCAGGACCAATGGGAGTGTGATGGGGTTTTGTTGTCCGTTACCCTCAGCATAGGGGTGAGCCAGTACCGCCCTGGAGAAGACTTGAGTCTGGCCATAGCCCGCGCAGATCGAGCCCTGTACCAAGGCAAGGAGGGCGGACGTAACAGGGTTGAGCAGGAGTTGGCCGATTGCCAAGCAACGACCTGACCGGGGTTGGTGCGCCGTTACAGTTTAGCCTGCGCCGTATACGTCAAATCATCGTTCCTGCCCGAACCCTGTTGCTTCTTGCCGTGCATCGCCGCCTCAGTCGCGGTGGCTGTGAGCTGGGCCCGCTAACAAGCACATGATACCTATGAGGATTATTTTCTTCCGAGGTATCAGCTTTTGGGTGGCACGCGTTTTTAGCCTGATTTTGCACACATCTAAATTGCCAACCTGGCGACAATTGCATGCTTGTACGCCGTGCTAGCCTTTTCTGATCGGCCATCGGCAGCCTCAGGAAGCCGCTGCGTCGTAATGCTTCACAACAATAACAATACAGAAGGCCAGGCTCATGAAAATCAGTAATTTTTGCTGGCGTGTACCGCCGGCGGCGGTGTTGACTATGGCTGCCTCACTGGGGTTGTCAGGTTGTCTCAGCGGTGGCGGTAGCAGCAGTAATGATTCCGGTCCTCCTCCGGGCACCTATTCAGCTGATATTCAGCGCACCGAGTTTGGTATTCCGCATATCACTGCCCAGGATTACAAGGGGCTGGGTTATGGTGTCGGCTACGCCTTTGCCGAAGATAATATCTGCTCGCTGGCCCGTGAAATTGTGGTGGCCAGTGGCCAGAGCATGCTCTATTTTCAGCAGGGTGGTGATGTTGCCAGCGACGTCTTTTATACCTGGTACAACTCCCAAGCCAAACGTGAAGAGTTTCTTGCATCCCAGGATCAGGCAGTAATTGATGCGGTGGAAGGTTACGCCGCAGGCTATAGCCGCTACCTGCGCGATACCGGTGTTGCCAATATCGACCCGGAGTGCGCTGGCGCGGCCTGGGTTCGTGAAATCGACGTGAACGATCTGCTAGCGGTTTACGGCAAGGGCAATCTGCGCGGAGGCCTGTCCAACTTTGTTGGGCCTATCGTGGCTGCTGCGCCGCCAGTACAGAATGGCGTCATGAGTCGCTCCAGCATGCCCGCAGCGATGCCGTTGGAGGAGGTCGAGTTCGATATGACCACCATCAACGTGCTGGATGGTGGTAGCAACGCCTATGCGCTGGGCAGCGAAGTGACCGGCACCACCAGTGGCATGCTGTACGGCAATCCACATGAGCCGTGGGATGGTGTTCAGCGTTTCTATGAGTTTCATCTGACCTTGCCTGGCGAGCTGGATGTGATGGGTGTGGGGCAGCAGGGCCAGCCTTTTCCCAACATCGGCTTTAACAAGGATGTGGCCTGGAGCCACACCGTTTCCACCGCCAAGCGTTTCACGCTTTATCAGCTCAGCCTGGTGAGCGGCGATCCGCTCAAGTACAACTATGAAAACGCCGAGGGCGTGGTAGAACAGCGTGATATTGAGGTAGTCGATGTAACGATCCAGTTGCCCCAGGGCCAGACGCTGGTGCGGCCCATTTACCTCTCGCACCTCGGACCCATGCTCGCGGTGAACTTGGTTAACGGACTTTTACCAGCCTGGGGCGACAACGATCTGGCCTTTGCCATTCGTGATGCGGCTTCGGAGAATCCTCGCGCACTGAATCAGTGGCTGAACATGAACAAGGCCGCCAGCGTGGCTGAACTGGTAGATACCATGCAGGACATCGTTGGTCTGCCGTTCGTCAATACCATAGCAGTGGATCGCTTTGGCAAGGCGCTGTACGCGGATATTTCAACGGTACCTCACGTGACCGCCGACAAGTTGGCCGCCTGTACTGCCGGGCAACCCTTCCTTCAGGCACTGGTCAGTTTTGACCTGCCAGCGTTGAATGGCAGCACCCATGCTTGCGAGTGGGGTACGGATGCGGATTCACCGCAAAACGGTATCTTTGGCCGCTCCAATCTGCCATTTCTGGTGCGCGATGATTATGCCGCCAACTCCAACGACAGCTATTGGCTGAGCAATCTTGAACAACCCCTTACTGGTTTTTCGCCATTGCTGCGTCGCCGACTGCTGCCGTTCCCTGGCGCGGATACCCCGGAAGGCGTGCCTTTGCTGATGCGCTCACGGATGGCGTTCCAGCAGATCCTGGACCGGTTGAATAACGCTGACGGCCTGGGTGGCACGATCTTCACGCTGGATAATCTGCAGGACGTGGTGTACGGCAACCGCAGTTACGTTGCGGAGCTGGTGCTGGATGACGTACTGGATGATTGTCTGTTGAATCCTCTGATGCCGGTGTCAGGTGGCGGAACCATTGATGCAACGCTGGCCTGCAACGTGCTGAACACCTGGGATAGGCGCAATAATCTGGATAGCCGTGGTGCCCATGTGTTCAGGGAGTTCTGGAGAGGCGTAACTTTTACTGAGACCACTGAAACTGCGTTTAACGTGCCCTTTGATGAGTCTGACCCCATCAACACGCCTCGCGACTTGATCATCAATGACGCTACTCGGGAAGCCTTGGGCAATTCGATCAAGCTGTTCCAGGATCGTGGCGTAGCAATGGACGCTACCCTGGGTGAACTTCAGTATGTGATTGATGCTGGTAACAATGGCCAGCGTATCCCTATGCATGGTGGGCAAGGCCGCGAGGGTGTGTTCAACGTTGCTCAGGGCCCGCAGCCTAACGCTAGCGGCGAATATACGCCAATCAATACCGGCCCGACCTACATGCAGTCTGTCACCTTCGATGATGACGGCCCTGTGGTAGAAGCGCTCCTGGCGTATTCGCAGGCGGCGGATATCACCCGGCCTTATCACCGGGATCAGACTCGCCGTTACTCGGACAAGGCCTGGATCCGGTTGCCTTTCAGCCCTGCAGAAATTGCCGAGCAGGCGGTCGGTGACCTTGTTGAACTGAGGGAATGACGTTGAGATAAAGCAGCCTGCGTTAACAAAACTCCCCGGCCTGGCCGGGGAGTTTTGCATTCAGCCGCAGAGAAGGGCGACGTCATACAATTTCATACTATTATTCACCTGGATGTGAACTGCTCAGTGCAAAATCAGTCACTTGCTGTACTGAAGTTAAACTGATTGGCTTGGCTGTCCAGGAGTTGAGCATGAATGCCAGCAACAAGAACGTATTGGGTACCTTACTCCAACCCTGTTGTTCAGAGATCAGAGCAGGTTTCTACCGTGACGGTTACTGCCGCACAGGTGATCTGGACCTGGGCCGGCATGTGGTCTGTGCTGTGGTTACCAAGGGCTTTCTCGCCTTCAGTCTGGCGCGGGGCAATGACCTGATCACGCCCCGACCTGATTGGGACTTCCCCGGATTGCAGCCGGGCGACAAATGGTGTCTTTGCGCCTCGCGCTGGAAAGAGGCCTACGACGCCGGGTTTGCGCCTCCGGTGATACTGGAAGGCTGCCATGAGGCGGCGACTGAAATCATTGACCTGGAGATACTGAAGGCACATGTGTAGCCTTTCTCTTGCTGCGCTGCGGGTGATATCATCAGCGCCGGATGGCCGTCTGATTATTCGGCCCGCGCGCGCTTAGCCCGCCTGTTCGTTTGTTGCTGTGCCCCTCGGATAAAACCCATGATGAGCTATTGCCGGATATTATTGCGCCAGTGTCATCTTTCTATTGTGATTGTTGTTCTAAACTAACCACACAGTATTTCGATACCGCTTATTCGAATTATTCGAAACCCATTTTTCGATAGGGTCAGTTCGATCCCTATCGATTGCTTTTGATCTGATACCGGAGTTTTGATGCACCGAAGTCTTACTGCCTTCTCGTCACTTTATTTTGCGACCTTGCTGATGCTGTTGGGGAGCGGCCTGCTGGGCACCTACCTTGGCTTGCGTCTGTCTGCGGACGGCACCAGCGAGATATGGGTTGGCTTGTTGATGACCGGCTACTATGTGGGCCTGGTGATGGGCGCCTCTATCGGTCACAGACTGATTGCGCGGGTAGGGCATATAAGGGCCTTTGTAGCCAGTGCAGGCGTAGTGACGGCGTCGGTATTAGGCCACGCATTGACCTCCAGTGTGGAGTTCTGGCTGCTGTTGCGAGTGTTGGTCGGTATGGCCATGATGTGCCAGTACATGGTGCTTGAAAGCTGGCTCAACGAGCAGGCAGAGTCACACCAGCGCGGCATGGTCTTCGCCAGTTATATGGCGGTTACCTTCCTTGGCCTGGCGATGGGTCAGGTAGTGCTCACCGTCATGCCGGACCTGGACATACGGCACCTGCTGATCGTTTCCATGTGTTTTTCGCTCTGCCTGGTGCCGGTGGCGGTCACTAACCGGATTCACCCGGCCCCGTTGCACCCGGCGCCGATGAAGGTGAAGTTGTTTATCAAGCGTATTCCGCTGGCATTGACAACGGTAGGGGTCTCGGGACTCTTGCTCGGCGCCTTTTATGGTCTCGCTCCCATTTTTGCGTCCTCCACTGGCTTGGCTACCTCGGACATCGGTATTTTCATGGCGGTGACTATTGGCGCCGGCCTGCTCGCGCAGTGGCCTGTAGGCTGGCTTTCCGACCGGCTGGATCGCAGCCGGATGATTCAGATCAACGCAATCGTCCTGACCGGTGTCGTGCTATTGATTGCCCTTGCTACCTTGTCTCCTTTTGGCTTGACGGTGTTGACCGGCTTGTTTGGCGTCCTGGCCTTTACCCTCTACCCCTTGGCAGTCGCATTGGCCAATGACCATGTCGAGCCCGATGATCGGGTGCCGTTGTCAGCGATGCTATTGGTCACTTTTGGGCTGGGCGCCAGTATCGGCCCTCTGCTGGGCTCGGTGCTGATGAAAGCCATGGGCGCGCATATGCTCTACGTGTTCATGGCCTGTTGCACACTGGTTCTGGTGCTTAGAGTGCGCCCCGAAGCGATCACTGGCGAGCATCTGGTACAGGATGCGCCTATCCACTTCATGCCGGCGGCGGGTAACCTGGTCAGTTCACCACTTGCTGCTGCGATGGATCCGCGGGTGGATGAACAGATGGTCGATGAACAGATGCGCGACGATGGTCACGTAAGGGCGTCTGAGCGCGACGAAGATCAGGACGATCACCGTCCTGGCTAGGCGCTGATTGTGCAGGGTAGGGCAGAAGATTATTCGGGGGCGCTAACAGCCGCCCTTTAGAATAGATCGTCCTTTTCCAGCCGGCGCGCTTCGCGTTGCAGGAAATTGACAAAGCGATCAATCTGCCGCTGCATCAGGGCGCCGGGCTGTTTGAAGCGCAGGCCAATGTGCGTTTCGTCAATGGCCTCTTCATAGACCGCGTGCCGGACCTCCATATTCAGGGTGCCGCGCGGGCTATCCGGTAACTCAAGGTAGCTGAGTTCAAACTCATCGCCTGGTGGCAACTGATGGCTGCAATCGCCCGCTACACGTGCTTTGCAGCCGGTAGCAGAGATATCCATAAGGCTACCGACCACGGACACAGCTCTTTTCGCATGGATAACGCCAATCCCCACATTCAGACTGCGCCGCACTGCGGCACGGAACGCGCCGCGTTTCTGGTGGTAGATCAAGTGTTCTGGAAGGGCCGTGCGGTAAGCTGGCGCGTCATCCAGCATGACTTTTTCAGCACCCTGGCACTGCCACCGAATGTGCACGCCATCTATCCAGGCTTCAAGCCGGAACGACTCACCCAGGGATGCATAACGATCTCCCTCTCGCGGGATCATTTCATCCACCCATAATTGCTTGCTCGCGGAGTCTATCTCTACGATATAGCTCTGAAATTTCTGGTGCCGATCAGTGAAGGTGACAGTCAGTTGCTCGTGACGCTGCTGAAGATTCTTCAGTAGTGCCATGATCTCGATGGGTGAACGCACTTCGCGCGGGGGCTGGGGGCCAGATTCTTGGTCAAATAAGGTAGACACTGACGGCTCTCGGTATCAGAAATTCAGGTAGCAACTGTAACAGCAAATTACACTGACCAATATACTCGATGATGGCATTCTGGAATCGCTGATTGGGCGGTGCGGACACTAGACCTTGGTGAGATTGCGTTGGGTACCGCTTCTGCTGGAAAGGCCCTGGCTGTCATAGACATGATCGCTGGATTCGCCCTGGTTGCGCAGCAGGTCGAGCAACTGACTGGTGGCTTGCTGATTATGCCGGATCAGCCGTGCATTACGCGCGTTAGCGGTTTGGCAATCCTGCAGCGCTTTTTTGAACAGTTGGTAGGCAGCCATCAATTCAGCCGAGCCTGAAGCGCCGAGATGTTCTTCCAGGCTATCGCCAGGGCTGATACCAGCCTGTTGGCAATAAGCGACGATTGTCTGGTCATGTTCTGACAGGGCGCTGACCAAGGGTGCTTTTCTGGATAACAGTACTTCCAGTTCGGTCATATCGCGGTCGATCAAGGCTTGCTGCTCAAGATCAAGCAACGCAACAAAAGCCGTTGCATCGGCTTCAGCGGTAACAAAAAGTGCATGCAAGTGTTCCATCCGGATTCTCCGCTTCGGGTGAGCCAAGCTTCTGGATGGTACTCCGAATTATTCTTCGAGTGCCAGCAGCTTGTCTGCGATGCGCGCGCTATCAGTCTGGTAGGAACCATCACTGATGGCCTGACGAATGCGAGAAACACGCTCGCTGTCTACTTCAGGCAGATCGCGCAAGCGCTCCTCAATGGCCTGAAGCTGTTGAGCCTGCGAGCTCAGCTTGACGCCCGCCTCGGCCGCAGTGGGCTTTTCGGCAACGTTCTGCTCCGCAGTACGAGGCGCTTTGGTAGCATCAGGTTTGCCATTGGCAGCGCCTGATTGGGCACTCCTGCTGGCACTGTTGGATGCGTTGAAATCGATAACCATTCTGTTTTCCTCAGAATCTGAATGTTTTGCTAGTAGCTTTAACGGCCGCTATCTTCAGAACTTTAGGATTATTTAGTGTGAGCCTGTTCACATCGGTACATTCTCGGTACATTGCCGTTTTGGCCTGATTTCAGCCCGATGGGCGCGTCTCAGGTCGATGATACCCGATTCATTTGCAATGTCATCTGCCGCCATCACATGGCCACTTCCACTTGGCCAGGGCCGAGCACTCTGGCTTTGACCACACGGCCTGAGCGGACGTTCCTCACGCTGATCTGGTTACCGGTATTGCCGCTTTCCAGCGCTTCGCCTGACATACGCACCGATACCTGAGTGTTAGCCGCACTGATGACGACCTTGTCACCGCGCTTGATCACTTCGTCCTGCTCCAGCATGTTCGGCGCGAGCACGCTGTCGGCACTGACCTGACGTCGCAAGCGCATGCCCGAGACCTGCTGCGGATCGGTCATATAGGCATTGCCGAGCAAGCCCACATCGCGTTCAAGCATAGTCAGGTCATCCGGCCTGATCACGCTATGCCGGCCCAGAGGCCGAGTGACGACCAGTACTTGCTGAAACAGGCTGACCTGCGCAGGCACAAACAAACGCCAGCGCACATCACTTTCGCAACTCAGGCGCACGGTCACGCGCCCAACCGGCTCGGTAGGACTTTCCAGGTGGGCAGACAGGGCATCGGGGGGGCACAGGGGCAAGCGCAACCTGGGGTCTAAACGATTGACCTTGACCTCATAGCGGGCCGTGCGGGCACTGCGCGCCAGATGAGATTCAACTTCCTGCTCAAGAAAAGTGGTGGTCGCGCCGATAAGCTGGTCAATCAGCGGATTGGCTGAAAGGCCAGTACAAAAAAATATCGGCAATGCCGCGCACCCGGTTAGAAAACGCATACAATGAACCTTGATGGCAAAGGGTTGGCGTATGTCAATTAAACGCCGTTACGTAAGTTGCGGTAACTTTCCAGCAATATGTGTGCCAGCAATATAGGTGCCGCATAGCTCTCTATCGATAAGGAGTTGCCCATGGCAGGCGTAATGGACTCGGTCAATCAGCGCACTCAGCTGGTCGGGCAGAATCGCCTCGAGTTGTTGCTGTTCCGGCTTGCCGGCAACCAGCTATACGGCATTAACGTGTTCAAGGTGAAAGAGGTGCTGCAGTGCCCCAAGCTCACCTTGTTGCCCAGGCTCAATCCGGTTGTTCGTGGCGTGGCTCACATCCGCGGCGGCACCTTGCCGATCATTGACCTGAACAAGGCGACCGGCGGGCCGGGCCTGAATGATCTGAGCACGGCGTTTGTGATCATCACTGAATACAACTATCGGGTGCAGGGTTTTCTGGTTCGCTCGGTCGAACGTATCGTCAACATGAACTGGTCCGATATACATCCGCCGCCACGCGGCACAGGCCGCGATCACTACTTGACGGCCGTGACCCGCGTTGATGAACAGATGGTCGAGATCATTGACGTCGAGAAGATTCTGGCCGAAGTGGTGCCGACCGTGGAAACCATCACCGCGGGCGTGATTGATCAGCAGACGCACACCGAGGCGCATGCACGCCGGGTGCTGATCGTTGATGACTCTTCTGTCGCACGCAAACAGGTGGCGCGTTGCCTTCAGGAAGTGGGCGTTGAGGTCATCTCCTTGAACGACGGCCAGCAGGCATTTGACTATCTGCGCAAGATGGCCGAACAGGGCGACAAGGTAACTGATGAGCTGCTGATGATGGTGTCGGATATCGAGATGCCGGAAATGGACGGTTACACCCTCACGGCGGAAGTTAGAAACGACCCGCGCCTGGCCGGCTTGCACATCTTGCTGCATACCTCCTTGTCTGGTGTGTTCAATCAGGCCATGGTGAAAAAGGTTGGAGCTGATGATTTTCTCGCCAAGTTCAAGCCCGATGAGCTGGCTCAGCGGGTTATAGATAGGCTGCATGCCCTGCGCGGAAAAAGCGAATGACTGATACGGCGATTCGACAGGTTGAAACTCAGCTGAGAACGGGACGGGTTGTGTGACATCAGCGAACAAGGATTTTCAGGTTTTCCGTGAATTTCTGGAAAAAGCCTGTGGGATTGTGCTGGGTGATAACAAGCAGTATCTGGTGGCCAGCCGGCTTAACCGGTTGCTTGAGCAACATCAGATCAAAAGCCTGGGAGAGCTGGTTACGCGAATACAGACCCAGCCAAGAGCTGGCTTGCGTGAAGCCGTGGTCGATGCGATGACCACCAATGAAACCCTCTGGTTTCGTGATGTGTATCCGTTTGATGTGTTGAAAAACCGGCTTATCCCTGAGTTTGTCAAGGAGAATCCGGGTCAGCGCCTGCGCATCTGGTCAGCGGCCTGTTCTTCAGGTCAGGAACCCTATTCGCTGAGCATGAGTATCGACGAATTCGAGCGGAGCAATCTGGGGCAATTACGCGGTGGCGCTCAGATCGTCGCCACCGATTTGTCCGGCGGTATTCTTAGCGCGGCGAAATCGGCCGAGTATGACAGCCTGTCCATCGCCCGCGGTTTATCAACGGATCGTTTGTCGCGGTTTTTTGATCAGACGGTGCCTGGTCGCTGGACAGTCAAACAACCGATCCGTAGCCGTGTGGAGTTTCGCGCACTGAATCTGCTCGACAGCTATGCGATGCTCGGAAAATTCGATATCGTCTTCTGCCGCAACGTGCTGATCTATTTTTCGGCTGATTTGAAGAAAGATATTCTCAAGCGTATTCATGCGACCCTCAAGCCCGGTGGTTACCTGATGCTGGGTGCTTCCGAAGCACTCAATGGCCTGCCCGAGCTATATCAGATGGTCCAGTGCAGCCCGGGCATTGTCTATAAAGCCAAGTAAGTGTAGATAGCCTAGGGCTCAGCCGCGTCCCAGGTCATGGCCTGCCGTGTGGGCCTGCATCATCTTCCGCTTTGCCATCGTGCGGTAAACTCTTGCCGCAGACCTCTTGCATTATCTCCAACTATTTGAAAAATAAAGATTAATTATTTTGGCACGGCAATTGCTTTGAATATCGGCAGAGACACTGTGTGGCCATCTGTTGCCATCCTGAGGAATGCCGGTATGAGTATCAACTTTGACAAGGCGTTGGGAGTACATGAGCAGGCGTTGCTGTTCCGCGGCCAGCGGGCGGCGGTGCTTGCCAATAACATTGCCAATGCCGACACGCCCAATTTCAAGGCGCGTGACCTGGACTTTGCCAGCGTGCTGCAAGCACAGCAGACCGGCGAGGGCCGCAGTTTCAACACTACCCAAACCCATTCCGGTCATCTGAATGCCGAAAGCCTTATCGACCAGGCTGCCGGTCTGCGTTTCCGTACGCCATTGCAACCGGCTGTCGATGGCAACACCGTTGATAGCCAGATCGAGCAGGCGCAGTACTCGGATAACGCGATCCGCTTTCAGGCCAGCTTTACCTTTCTCAACAGCAAATTTTCCGGGCTGATGACTGCCCTGCGTGGAGAGTAACCATGTCCTTGAGTGATGTTTTCAATATCGCAGGGTCCGGCATGAGTGCCCAGTCGGTCCGGCTCAATACCGTCGCCAGCAACATTGCCAACGCCGAGACCGTCTCCAGCAGCGTTGACCAGACCTATCGCGCCCGCAACCCGGTGTTCTCCACCGTGTTCAATCAGCAGCAGGGTTTGGGTCAGTCGTTGTTTGCCGGGGATGACCAGTCAGGGCAGGGTGTCGAGGTGCGCGGTATCGTGCAGTCGGATGCAGAGTTGCAGGCGCGTTATGAGCCGGATCATCCGATGGCCAACGAAGAAGGTTATGTGTATTACCCGAATGTCAACGTCGTAGAAGAAATGGCCAACATGATGTCCGCGTCGCGTGCCTATCAAACCAACGTTGAAATCATGAATGCAGCTAAAACCATGCTGCAACGCGTTCTGACACTGGGTCAGTAACAGGAGTGCTTTGACCATGAGTATTGCCAATTCGATCGGTACCGGCGCCAGTGTTCTGGATCAGTATGGCCGTAACGAGGTTCGCGAGGTCCAGGGCGGCGAGCTGGGCAAGGACCAGTTTCTGAAGCTGTTGGTCACCCAGTTGAATAACCAGGACCCGCTGGCGCCCCAGGAGAACGGCGAGTTTATTGCTCAGCTGGCTCAGTTCAGCACGGTGGAGGGGATTGGTACGCTGAACTCCTCGATGGAGTCCTTGCTGAGTGGTTATCAGTCCTCTCAAGCCTTGCAGGCTTCGTCCCTGGTGGGCCGCAAGGTGATCGTGCCAACGGACAAGGCAATGGTCGACACCACCGAAGGCTTGAAAGGCCAGGTGGCGTTACCGCAGTCGAGCAGCAATGTGTATGTCAATGTGCTGGATGACAAGGGCAGCCTGGTGACGCGTATCAACCTTGGCGCACAGGATGCCGGAATGCATGATTTTGTCTGGGACGGTACCGACGGTAGCGGCAATATCATGCCGCCTGGTCGGTACAAGTTTGAAGCCCAGGCCACTTTCGATGGTGAGAACAAGCAACTGGTTACGTTATTGCCCGCCAATGTGGACAGTGTGTCGCTGGGGAACGGGGGTGGGCAAATGACGCTCAACGTGGCGGGCCTGGGCAGCATCAATTTATCCGACGTGTATTCAATCAGTCAGTAACAGCCGTCCGACAACGAATCGGCAAGGAGCATAACCATGTCTTTTAATACAGGTTTGAGTGGTATCCGGGCGGCGTCATCCGATCTGAATATCACCGGTAACAATATTGCCAACGCGGGTACGGTTGGCTTCAAGGGTTCGCGCGCGGAATTTGGCGACGTGTATGCGGCGTCGATTCTTGGTACTGGACGCAATGCCGTGGGCAGTGGCGTTCTGCTGGGCAACGTAGCGCAGCAGTTTACCCAGGGCAACATCAACTACACCGAGAACAGCCTGGATCTGGCGATTAACGGTAATGGTTTTTTCGTCACCAGTGAGCAGGGTGCGCTCTCATACACGCGCGCGGGTTACTTCGGTACTGACCGTGAAGGCTTTATTACCAGCAATACTGGCGCCCGTTTGCAGGGTTTTGGAGTAAATGCCGTATCCGGGTTGATCAACCAAGGAGTGCAGACTGATTTGCGGGTAGATACCCGTTCTGCCGATCCGCGCGCGACAACCGGGGTCAATTCGACGATTAACCTTAATTCCACTAATGTGCAGCCTGCCCCTTGGGCGGCGGCGTTTGACAATCCACCGACCGGGGTCGAGCCTTTGGTAGCCGCACGGGCAACCTTCGATCCTGCCGACTCTTCAACCTATAACAGTTCGACCTCGGTCAACGTGTTCGATAGTCTGGGGAATCCGCATACGCTGACTAAGTACTTCGTAAAGACCGGCCCGGCTGACAACGGGGGTACGAATTGGGATATGTATACGCTGATCGATGGGGAGGCGTTTGATCCAGCCCCTATCGAATTGAATTTTAACGAGAGAGGTCAACTGCAAACCGAGCAGCCGCTGACTCGACCGAACCCAGCTGATCCGGCTGACCCAGCGCTTGAGCGGGTTCCGGCGATCAATGGCTGGACCCCAAAGGATGCTAATGGTCAGCCTAACGGCGCAGAAGCGCCTGTCAGTTTTGCTATTAATCTCACGGGCACTACCCAGTTTGCCTCAGGCTTCGCTGTGACAGCAGTGTCGCAGGATGGTTTTACCACGGGTGAGTTGGCAGGCTTGTCGATAGATGATCAAGGTTTGCTGGTTGCGCGTTATACCAATGGGCAGACGCGGACTCAGGGGCAGGTGGTATTGGCTACCTTTGCTAATCAACAAGGTCTTACACCTCTGGGCAATACCGGCTGGGCGCAGTCCAGTGCCTCGGGCGAGCCGGTAGTCGGTGCTCCGCGATCGGGCACCCTGGGTGCAATCCAGTCCGGTGCGCTTGAGCAGTCCAACGTCGACCTCTCCGAGCAGCTGATCAATCTGATTATTGCCCAGCGTAACTATCAGGCCAATGCCAAGACCATTCAGACGGCAGACGCGGTGACCCAGACCATCATCAATCTGAGATAAGCCTGGTTGCTGCAGCGACCGGTTCGCTGTAATAGCGGCAATACCGCGGGCGAAAGCTTGCCGGTTTTGCCGCTTTTTTTATGCTCTGTTTGCAAGCTCATGATTCTAATAGCATAACTTATATAGTTTGGCTCTGGCATGAACTGTGCATTATTCCCTGTGACAACGCCAAAAGCGGCAATTACTTGTCAGAACGGGAGTAGAGCGTGGACAAATCCTTATTCATTTCCATGAGCGGAGCCAGCCAGAACATGCTGGCGCAACGCGCTCACGCGAACAATCTGGCCAATGTCAGTACCACCGGCTTTCGGCGAGATTTCGAGCAGGCCCGTTCAATGCCGGTGTTCGGCGAAACGCTGCCCACTCGCGCCTATGCAATGACCGAACGGCCCGGTACCGATATGTCTTCGGGCAGCATGATCGAGACTGGCCGCGACATGGATCTGGCAGTCGAGGGCGACGGCTGGATTGCCGTACAGGCGCCAGACGGTACCGAGGCCTACACCCGTGCCGGCAGCCTGAATATTGACGCTTTCGGTTTGCTGCGGACCTCCAGCGGATTGCAGGTGTTGGGCAATGCCGGGCCTATCGCCTTGCCGCCGGCGGACAAGGTCGAGGTTGGCCAGGACGGCACCATCACCATCCGCGCCCTGGGCGAGGCGCCGAATGTCCTGGCCGACGTGGATCGCATCAAGTTGGTCAATCCCGATCCTGCAGAACTGCGCAAAGGCGAAGACGGCCTGATGCGCGTTCCCGGAGGCCTGGAACAACCCGCCGACGGCTTTGTGCGAGTTGCCACCGGTTTTCTGGAAAGCAGTAACGTCAACGCAGTGGAAGAGATGACGGCGATGCTGTCCCTGGCACGCCAGTTCGAACTGCACATCAAGATGATGCGTACCGCTGAAGAAAACAGCACCACGACCAACCGACTTCTGCAACTCAGCTAGTTCTGATCAGGCACGTCAGTGAACTGACGCGCAAGGAGAAACACATGCACGCAGCACTTTGGGTCAGCAAGACCGGGTTGTCCGCTCAGGACACCATGCTTACGACCATATCCAACAACCTGGCCAACGTGGCGACCACCGGTTTCAAGCGTGACCGGCCCGAGTTCGAGGATCTGCTGTATCAGATCAAGCGTCAGCCTGGTGCGCAAAGTACCCAGGACACTCAGTTGCCATCGGGTCTGCAGCTGGGTACCGGTGTGCGCGTGGCCGGTACGCAGAAGATCTTTACCCAAGGTTCGTTACAGACCACTGAGCAGCCCCTCGACCTGGCGGTCAATGGCCGCGGGTTTTTCCAGATACTGATGCCGGACGGCAACATTGGTTACACCCGTGACGGTAGCTTTCATCTGGATGCAGATGGGCAGATCGTGACCTCCAGCGGTTTTCCGCTGGAGCCGGGCATTGTACTGCCTGAAGACACTCAGACCTTCACTGTCGGCGAAGACGGTACCGTCAGTGTCTCGGTATTTGGCAATCCTGCGGCTCAGCAGCTGGGAATAGTGCAGACCGCCGACTTTATTAATCCGGCCGGGCTGCAGTCAATCGGCAACAACCTGTTCCTTGAAACCGCTGCCAGCGGCGCGCCGCAAGCCGGCAATCCGGGGCAGAACGGGCTGGGCACGGTATTGCAGAACACCCTGGAGAACTCCAACGTCAGCGTCGTGGAAGAGTTGGTGAATATGATCACCACCCAGCGCGCCTACGAAATGAACTCCAAAGTGATCTCCACCGCCGACCAGATGCTGCAGTACATCAGCCAGAATCTCTGAGCGGAGTGATGTGATATGAAGATGCTGCGTTTCTCTATTGTGCTCTGCCTGCTGGCCGTTCTGACCGCGTGCGTGCAGGTGCCGCCGCGCGCTGACGACCCGGCTTATGCGCCAGTACTACCGCGCACGCCGATGCCCCAGGCTCTGAATAACGGCGCCATCTACCAGGCTGGTTTCAATCAGAACCTGTTTGATGATCGCAAGGCCCATCGCGTCGGCGACATCATTACCATCACCCTGCAAGAACGCATGGCGGCGAGTAAAAGTGCTGACAATGAGATCAGCAAGAACAGCTCGACCCAGATCGCCAATCCGACACTTTTCGGTAATGTGGTCGGTGCCAAAGGCCTGGGCCTTGGGGTGGACATGGGTGGTAGCCGGACCTTCAACGGCGACTCCGAAGCCAATCAAACCAACAGCCTGACTGGCTCGATCACGGTTACTGTGGCTGAAGTGTTGCCTAACGGCATATTAAGGGTGCGCGGTGAGAAGTGGATAACGCTGAACAACGGCGATGAGCTGATTCGCATCTCAGGTCTGGTACGCAGCGATGATGTTTCAACCGACAACACCGTACCCTCCACTCGGGTAGCCGATGCGCGTATTGCCTATTCGGGCACCGGTGCCTTCGCCAACGCCAGCCAGCCCGGCTGGTTAAGCCAGTTCTTCCTTAGCCCCCTTTGGCCCTTTTAGGAGTCATGCGCATGCGCAGCCTGCTGTTATGCTTTTGTATCCTGTTGATCAGCCCGCTGGCACAGGCCGAGCGGCTCAAGGATATTGCCAGCATTGCTGGCGTGCGCACCAACCAGCTGATTGGATACGGCCTGGTAGTGGGCCTGGACGGCTCGGGTGACCAGACCAGCCAGACGCCCTTTACGGTGCAGACGTTCAATAACATGTTGACCCAGTTCGGCATTACCGTGCCACCGGGTACGCGTATCCAGATGCGCAACGTGGCTGCCGTAGCGATACATGCTGATTTGCCACCTTTTTCAAGGCCGGGCCAGACGATTGATATCACCGTGTCGTCGATCGGCAACTCGAAAAGTCTGCGTGGTGGTAGCTTGCTGATGACACCGCTCAAGGGTATCGATGGCGAGATCTATGCCATTGCCCAGGGCAACCTGGTAGTGGGCGGCTTTGGCGCCGAAGGCGCCGATGGCTCGCGTATCACCGTCAATGTGCCAAGTGTCGGCCGCATTCCTGGCGGGGCGACAGTCGAGCGCGAGGTGGTGAGCCCCTTCGCCAGTGGCACCCATCTGGTGTTCAACCTCAACCGCCCGGACTTTACTACAGCCAAACGGGTGGTCGACCAGATCAACAATACCTTTGGCCCGGATGTCGCTCAGGCCCAGGACGCCGGCTCGATCAGCGTACGCGCGCCGCTGGACCCCAATCAGCGTGTGGATTACATGTCGATGGTCGAGAATCTGCAGATAGAGCAGGGTAACGCTGCGGCCAAGGTGATTATCAATTCGCGCACGGGCACCATCGTCATCGGCCAGGATGTACGAGTCCAGCCCGCTGCTGTAACCCATGGTGGCTTGACGGTGACCATCACCGAGAACGTTCAGGTGAGTCAGCCCAATGCACCCTTTACCGCAGGGCAAACCACCATCACGCCCAGCTCGCAGATCAATATCGAGGAAGGCGATAGCCGCATGTTCGTGTTCAACCCGGGTGTATCGCTGGACGAAATCGTGCGCGCGGTGAACCAGGTGGGTGCCGCGCCAGGTGATTTGATGGCGATTCTTGAAGCACTGAAGCAGGCCGGCGCCTTGAATGCCGACCTGGTTGTGATCTGAGCGAGGATTGATCATGAGCCCGAACAGCATCAGCTACACCGACGTCAATTCAATGAACGAGTTGAAGGTCGGCTCCAAAGCCAACAGCCCGGACAACATCAAGCGTGTCGCCGAGCAGTTCGAGTCGCTGTTCATGAACATGATGATCAAGAGCATGCGTGATGCCAATGCGGTGTTTGCCGAGGGCAACCCGCTGAACACGCCACAGACGCGGTTTTATCAGGATATGCACGACAATCAGATGTCTGTGCACCTGTCGGAAAAACAGGGCGTGGGTCTGGCAGATGTGATGATGCGCCAGTTGTCTCCGCAGCCATTGGCCGCGCCTGCAGCCGCTCCGTTGGATCGCGCTGCGGCTGCTGCCGCGGATGAGCCTGCAGTCAGCGAGGCGCGGCCGGCAACCTCAGGTGTCGACCATTCCGCGTTACTGGCTCGCCGGCGTCTGGCTTTTTCCCTCGGCCACAGTGGCATGCAGGCCGCCGAGCTCAGCGCTCGGGTCGCTGGCGTTGCCCAACACGACCGGCCGCAGGCAGTTACCCAGGAATGGCAGCCCCTGCGCGGCCTTCAAGCCAGCGCGCGGCAACATCCGGCAACCACTGAGGTGCGCCAGTACGCGGCGGCCAGCGCCAGCGCCACGCCAGGGCAATCACACTTTGGCAGCCCTGCTGAATTTGTCACGGCCATGTTGCCCATGGCGGAAAAAGCCGCCGCCCGGCTGGGCGTGGATCCACATTATCTGGTGGCCCAGGCTGCGCTGGAAACCGGTTGGGGCAAATCCATTATCAAGCAGGCTGATGGCACTAACAGTCACAACCTGTTCGGTATCAAGGCGCATGGCGGTTGGCTGGGGGAGTCGGCCAACGTGGTTACCCATGAGTATCGCAACGGGGTCAAGGGCCAGGAGCGGGCGGACTTCCGTAGCTACGCGTCTTTTGAGCAAAGCTTCGATGATTATGTCGACTTTCTGCACGACAATGGTCGCTACCAACAGGCACTGACTAGCACCGCCAACCCGGATAGTTTCTTCCGCGAATTGCAACAGGCCGGTTATGCGACTGACCCGCAGTACGCCAATAAAGTCTCGCAGATCGCGCGCAAACTGATCAGCCAGAATGTGGCGGCCGCCGATCCGGTGGCCGGCAATCCGGTGGCCGGCACCCCGGTGGCCGGCCGGTCTGACGGCGCCGCCGTACAGGGCAGAGTGTAAACATGGCTGACCTATTCAATATCGGCCTTAGCGGCCTGCGTGCCAGCCAGACCAACCTGTCCGTTACCGGGCAGAACATTACCAACGTCAACACTCCGGGCTACAGCCGGCAAACCGCTGTGCAGACCGCGCGTGAGCCAAGCTTCAGCGGTGTAGGTTATATCGGTAACGGCACCACTATTGCCGATGTTAACCGCATCTATAACGAGTTCCTGACCGGGCAGGTGCGCACCAGCACATCGATCAACTCCGAAGTGACCGCGTTTCAGTCACAGATGGAAGAATTGAATACGCTGCTTTCCAGTACGGCGACCGGGATTACCCCTGGCATGCAGAATTTTTTTGATGCATTGCAGACCTCGATTGAAGATCCTGCAAGCCTGGCTGGGCGGCAACTATTCCTGTCGGAATCCGAAGGCCTGGCTTCCCGTTTCAATACTGTGCATGAGCGGCTCTCCACCCAGACCCAGTTTATTGGTCAGCAGATGGGGACGCTGGCCGATCAGGTCAGCCGGCTGGCTACGTCGATTGCCGGCTATAACGACGCGATCGGACGTGCCGCGGCTAACGGCGCGCAGCCTAACGATCTGCTTGACGCCCGTGACGAGGCCGTCAGGCAACTGAGCGGGCTGATTGGCGTCACAGTGGTCAAGCAAGACCAGAACAGCATCAATATCTTCATTGGTTCCGGCCAGCCACTGGTCGTGGGTAAAGAGGCCTCATCGCTCACGGCCGAAACCGGCCTATCCGACCCCGAACGTACTGAGCTGTTTCTGGTTAGTGGCGGCAGCAAGCAAGGAATAACGAATCTGGTCAGCGGCGGCGAGCTGGGCGGCCTGGTGCGTTATCGGCGCGATGTGCTGGATCAGGCCATGAATTCGGTCGGGCGCCTGGCACTCTCAATTGCCAGTGAAGTAAACGACCAATTGGGCAAGGGTCTGGATCTGAACGGAAAAGCTGGTGCGCCATTGTTTCTGGACATCAACTCTGAGGCGCAGATCGAATCGCGTAGCAGGGGGCGGCCCACCAACAGCTCTGACGCCACCTTGGACATCCGCATTACCGATACCTCCCAGTTGACGACCTCAGATTACGAGGTGGTTTACAGCAGTCCAACGGAGTTCAGCGTTCGGCGATTATCTGACAATGAACCTTTCGGTCCTTTCATCGTTGATCCGGCTGTAGATCCGGCCGATTCCTTTGTGGTCGATGGTTTCAGTATCGCTTTGAATCCCGGCAGTGGGCAGGTGAGCGCCGGAGACCGCTTCCTGTTGACGCCCACCCGCAGCGCCGCGGGGGCTATGGACGCGGTGATGAAGCAGCCCCAGGAGCTTGGGTTTGCCGCGCCAGCTAAAGCGGAAGTCGGTCTTGAAAATCGCGGGAATGCCAAGGTCAGTCAGCCAACGTTGATCGCTAGCCCGCAGCCAATTGACCCTGAAACAATACAAGCTTTCCTGCCTATTGAAGCGACGTATGATGAGGCCTTGAAACAGCTCAACTTAAGTTACACAGATCCAACTGATCCTGATGTCAGAGTGCCGATGGCCCCGATTGAAAACGTTGAGCCTGGTAAGACGAACACCTTTGAATTGGAAGTAGGAGAATATAAATTCAGCATGAGCATGACGGGTACCCCGCTGAATGAAGACCGTTTTGACGTAAGCCTTAACACCGGTCAATCGGACAACCGCAACGCATTGATATTGTCCAACTTGCAGAGTGATAAAGTATTGGGCCAAGCCAATGGTGCGGCCGGTTACTCTTTTGCTGACGGTTACGGAGATCTGGTACAGAGGGTTGCGACCTTTACCGCCCAGGCCCGATCAGACAGCGAAGCCAGTGGCGCAGTCTTGAAACAGGCGCAAAACAATCGTGATTCGGTGTCTGCGGTCAACCTGGATGAGGAGGCGGCAAATCTGATCAAGTTCGAGCAATACTACAACGCGTCCGCCCAGGTGATTCAGATCGCGCGTTCGGTATTCGATACACTCATCAACAGTATTCGCTGACAGGTAGACGGCCATGCGTATCTCGACGATTCAGGCGTTCAACATCGGCGTGCAAGGCATGCAGGATAACTATTCCAAGGTTAGCCGCACGCAGGAACAGGTCAGCTCCGGGAAGAGAATCCTGTCACCGGCCGACGACCCGGTGGCCAGTGTTCGCTTGCTGCAACTGGATCAGCAGGCCAGCAAGCTGGCCCAGTACGAAGCCAATCTGACCGCAGCGACAAACAGCCTCAGTCAGGAAGAGGCGACCATCAATGCCGTTAATAACAACTTGCAGCGGGTTCGCGAAATTGCTTTGGAGGGAGGTAATGGCTCACGCACCATGGCCGACCGCGAAGCGCTAGCTCAGGAGCTGGTCGAGCTGGAAGACGAGCTGGTTGCGCTGTTCAATAGCCGTAACGCGCGCGGCGAATATCTGTTTGGCGGATTCCAGAGCCAGACACCGCCGTTTGTCAAAGAGCCAGACGGGACCTACACCTATCAGGGTGATGAAGGCCAGCGGTCGGTTCAGATTTCCGGTTCCAAGCAGGTGGCGATCAATGATAACGGCAAAAAGCTTTTTGTCGACGTGCCCAACGTTAACCGGGTGGTCACCTCAGCTGACCCTGGTAACACAGGCGGAGCGCGGATTTCTCTGGGCGTGGTTGAGGACAAGGGCGCTTACGACAACGGCTTCTATCCGAATGACAGCGTCACCATTCGCATCGGCGCTGATGGCGAAAGTTACGAGATACTTGATCAGGGCGGTGCATCGCTGGCACCGCCGGTAACCGGCGTGATTGAGCCCAACGAAGATCAGAGCTACCAGATTCGCTTTGGCGGCGTGGTGGTCACGCTGGATGGTGAACTGGCCGAGAATGACTCCTTTCAGATTGCCCGTGGCGCAGTGGATGGCGGCGCGGATGTACAGGAAAGGCGCAGCATTCTGCAGACGGTAGCGGCGTTGCGCAATACACTGGAAACCACCGGTGACAGCCCGGAAGACAAGCTGCTGCGCCGCGATCAACTGGGCGTTGCAGTGGAGAATCTCGACAACGCGATGAACCAGGTGCTGAGCGTGCAGACCAGCATTGGCGCACGTATGAACGTGATCGACTCTACTCTGGATGAGAATGGCGAAATAAAGCTGATCAATCAGGAGATGACCGCGCAGTTGGCAGAACTGGATTACGCCGAGGCGCTCAGCCGCCTCAGTTTCGAGACTGTAGTGCTGCAAGCGGCTCAGCAGAGTTTTGTGAAAATCAGCGGCCTGAGCTTGTTCAATCTGATCTGATCAGCTTTGCGCACGGCCAGCATGGTCCTGGTCGCCTTGGGCCAGTTGATCAAGGATCGGACAGTCCGGGCGGGCGTCGCCATGGCAGCAGTTGGCCAGGTGGCTTAGCGTGTTGTGCATCGCCTGTAGGCCGGCAATCTTCTCTTCCAGTTCCTTGATATGAAGCTGCGCCAGTTCCTTGACCACGGCGCTGCGCTCTTGATCCTGCCAGAGCCCCAGCAACTGTCTGATCTGCTCGATACTGAAGCCCAGGCTGCGTGCTCGTTGTACAAATCGCAGGCTATGCAGTTGCTGCTCGTTATACAGGCGATAGCCTCCAGGGCTGCGCTGGGCGGTGCCGAGAAGGCCTATGCTTTCGTAATGGCGAATCATGCGTGGGGTCAACTGGCAGGCTTTTGCTGCCTGGCTGATATTCATACTCGCTGTCATGGTTTTTTCTCCGGGGCCCAACGCTTGAGCAGCAATGCATTGGACACTACGCTGACACTGCTCAATGCCATTGTTGCGCCTGCCAGCATCGGGTTAAGCAAACCCACTGCGGCCAGCGGTATGCCGACACTGTTGTAAGCGAAGGCCCAGAAAAGATTCTGCCGAATCTTGCGCCAGGTATGCCGGGAAATATCCAACGCCGCCGGTACCAGTTGCGGATTACCGCGCATCAGGGTTATACCCGCGCTGTGCATGGCCACATCGGTGCCAGTGGCCATCGCCATGCCTACATCTGCCGCCGCGAGCGCGGGTGCATCGTTGATGCCGTCGCCAATCATCGCCACAACATGGCCCTTGTCGCGCAATGCCTGCACATGCCGGGCTTTGTCTTCGGGCAGCACCTGCGCCTCGATATGATGGATAGCCAGCTCAGTACCTACGGCCTCGGCCGCCGCCTGGCTGTCACCGGTGATCAGCCAGCTATCTATGTTCAACATGCGAAGTTGCCTGATGGTATCTCGAGCGCCGGATTTAAGCGTATCGGCAAAGGCCATCAGTGCGACCGGGTTGGGTTGGCCCTCAATGGCTAACCAGGACAGGGTATGCCCCTGGGCCTCATGCTGTTTGATCAGGTTGGCGGAACCTTCAAGGTTGACCTTGAGATCGCCCATCAAACGCTGGTTCCCTAGCCAGATGGGTTGATTATTCACCAGACCGCTGGCGCCGAGACCGGCTTGAACACGAAATTCGCTGGCGGCGTTGGCACTAACCTGTTGCTCTGCAGCGTAGTGCAGCAGCGCCTTGGCCAACGGGTGTTCAGCATTGCGTTGTAGTGCCACGGCGAGCGCTAAAGCCGCTTCTGCGTCCAGGTCCCCGAGGGCGGCAAAGCTGATCATGCTGGGCTTGCCCTCCGTCAGAGTGCCGGTCTTGTCGAATATTACTGTGTCGACCTTGTGCGCCAGTTCGAGTGCCTGTGCATCGCGGATCAGAATGCCATGGCGAGCCGCCACGCCAGTGCCGACCATGATCGCCGTCGGCGTGGCCAGCCCAAGCGCGCAGGGGCAGGCGATGACGAGCACGGCAATGGCATTGAGCAAGGCTTGTTCACCACCCACCCACAGGCTGCCCAGACCCCAGGTAAACGCAGCGATCAGCAGCACAACAGGAACGAATATGGCGCTGACCCTGTCCACCAGGCGCTGGATAGGTGCCTTGGATGCCTGTGCGCTTTCAACTAGACGGACAATTCTGGCGAGCATGGTGTCGTGCCCGATAGCCGTGGTTTCCACCACCAGCATGCCATCCTGATTCATCGCGCCAGCGCTGACCGCGTCGCCGGGCTGTCGGCTGGCGGGCAGGCTCTCCCCGGTCAGCATGGACTCGTCAACGTGGCTTCCACCTTCGCGGATAATGCCGTCCACTGGAACGCGCTCGCCGGGCTGGATGAGCACCTGGTCGCCCAGAGTGATCTGCTCAAGTGGAACCAGCTCTTCACCGCCAGCGGTTCGCAGCCGCGCCATCTCCGGACGCAGTGCGGTCAACGCACGGATTGCTTCAAGGGTCTGGCGCTTGGCGCGGCTTTCCAGGTATTTGCCCAGCAGCACGAAGCTGATGATCACTGCGGAGGCTTCGTAGTAAAGCACCGGCATCACGCCCGCCGGTGCGGTAAACACATGCCAGGTACTGAGCGCCCAACCCGCGCTCGTGCCCAGGGCGACCAGCAGATCCATATTGCCCGCTCGGTTGCGCAGGGCATGCCAGGCCCCGCGATAAAAGCGCGCGCCGAAATAAAATTGCACGATCGACGCCAGCACCAGTTGTACCAGCGGTGGCAGCATCAGATCGTGATAGCCGAACATGGCCGGGATCATCCCCAACGCCAGCGGAGCACTCAGCAGCGCCGCAATGGCAACGTGGCGCTGCTCGCCACGCAGTTTATTTACCTGCAGATCCTGCTCTGCTGGTCCCTCGCGGCTGACCCAGCGGCCAGGGTAGCCTGCGGTTTTCAGCGCGCTGAACATCACGTCCGTTGGCATTCCCGCGATAAAAACCACTCTGGCCTGGTGACTCGCCAGATTCACTTCCGCGCTGATAACGCCTGGAACGTTCAGCAGTGCATTCTCGGCGCGGCGAACACAACCTGCGCAACTCATACCCTCGAGACTCAATTGGCGCACTTCGCTGCCCAGTTGGTAGCCAGCTTTGCTCAGTGCGGCGCTGGCGGCGCCAAGCTGCTTTGCGTCGTCCAAGCACTATCGGCTGCCAGATTGACCCGCACCTGGGTCACTCCAGGCACCCCCATGAGTGCCTGCTCAACTCTGGTGGCACAGGACGCGCAGGTCATGCCGGTGATAGGTAGGCTAATGGCAGTCATGGCAGTTACTCATTGAGAGATTGAGTAGAGTCTGCACCTTAACATGGTGTCAAGGTCAAGCCGGTCAGCTTACAGAAAGCCCATGGGTGGCTGCCCGGAGCCATCACCCAGTTTCAGGCCGACCTTGAGAATAAGGTCGTTGTTCACCGCAGCGACTACCCAGGTATGGCCCTCCCATTCAATGCTGTCACCCACTACAGGATGCCCGCCCATTTGCTTGCTGAAGAAAGCCGCCAGTGTCAGCTCAGCCAGTTCTGGAGACACATCGAAGCCATAAAAACGGCCGACCGCACCCAGTTGCGCATCGCCCTCAAGAATGAAGTCACCGAAAAACCTGCGATTCTCAAGGTAGGAGGGCGTCTGCGCCTTGCTGAACAGTTTCGACAGGGCGGGAAGGTCCCGTGGGCTGCCAATGATGCAGAGCACATCGTTGAGCGCCAGGCGGGTACTGCCTGATGGATGCAACAGATGGCTACCGCGGAACACGGCGGCAATGCGCGACTCTGCTGGCATTGCCAACTGCTTTAGCTGCACGCCTACACACCAGTTGGCATTATCCAACTGGTAAATCATCATTTCGTAATCGCCATCGACCGCAATATCCAGGCTGGTACGCTGCATCGGCTCTGGCTGCGGTGGAATTTCCACTTTGCACAAGCGTGCCGCCAGAGGCAGCGAGGAGCCCTGCAGTAACAGTGAGACCAGCACCACCACGAAGGCTACGTTGAACAGTAGCTGCGCCTGTTCCAACCCGGCCAGCAGGGGGAAAATCGCCAGAATGATGGGCACCGCCCCTCGCAGGCCTACCCAGGCGATAAACAGGCGTTCTCGCCAGGAAAATACAAAAGGTGCCAGACAGATCAGCACTGCGACGGGGCGGGCAACCAGTATAAGAAACATCGCGATAATCACCGCTGGGCCGGCGATGGTGATCATTTCACTTGGGGTGACCAGCAAGCCGAGCATCAGGAACATGCCGATCTGGCTCAGCCAAGCCATGCCGTCCTGCACATGCAGGATATTCTGCAAATTGCGTACGCGCCGGTTGCCGAGAATCAGGCCGGTCAGATAGATAGCCAGAAAGCCGCTGCCGCCGATGCTGTTGGTGAAGGCGAAGACCAGAATCGCGCCACTGGTAATCAACAGCGGATAGAGTCCTGCGGCCAGGTGCACCCGGTTTACCAGCCAGGCCAGTAACAATCCGCCAGCCAGTCCGCAAACGCCTCCAATGCCGAATTGTTGCAAGAGCAAGAGCAGAAAATTCCAGCTAAAGCTTTCCTGACCTGAGGAGAGCATTTCTACCAGTGTAATAGTCAGGAAAATCGCCATGGGGTCGTTCGAGCCCGATTCGATTTCGAGCGTCGCGCCCACGCGCTGTTTGAGGTTCAACCCCTTGCCTTGCAACAGGGAAAACACTGCAGCGGCATCCGTGGAGCCGACAATGGCGCCGAGCAGCAGACCCTGCAGCCAGTGAATGTCCAGCAGCCACGCGGTCAGCATGCCGGTGAGGGCGGCGCTGATGACCACGCCTATGCTGGCCAGGGACATCGCTGGCCAGAGCCCCACGCGAAAGTTCTCGACCCGGGTGCGCATGCCGCCGTCGAGCAGAATGATTGCCAGCGCCAGACTACCGATCATAAAGGCCGTGGAGGTGTTATCGAAGACGATGCCACCTACGCCGTCGACGCCGGCGAGCATCCCGATGATGAGGAAGATCAACAGCAGGGGGATGCCCAACCGCGAAGAGAGAGAGCTGGCCAGAATGCTCGCACAGAGCAGCATCGCGCCTATGAGAAACAGGGTGTTTATATAATCCATACGGGTGGCGGGTCCGTGTTGAGATTGAATCAGTCACCACTATATCCTGAACGGCCGGTTACTGTTAAAAATTGCTGTATAGTCAATCAATTGCAATCCAAAGGTGAACTCAATGGATGCCCATTTCTGGCATGAGCGTTGGCAGCGCGGGGAAATTGGTTTTCACAAATCCAGAGTCAATGCGCTATTGGCACGCTGGTGGCCGACGTTACCCTTGCCTGCCGGCTGTTCGGTGTGGGTGCCCTTGTGCGGCAAAAGCCTGGATATGCTCTGGCTGCGCGGCCAGGGGCACGCAGTGGTGGGCGTCGAGCTGTCGCGTACTGCGCTTGAGGATTTTGCGGCCGAGCACCAGCTGTCTCTGACATGGCGTACCCAGGGCTGTTTCGATATCGCAGAAGGCCAAGGGCTCGAGCTCTACGCGGGGGATGTGTTTTCCCAGAGCGCAGAGCATCTGGCCAGGATAGCGGCGGTGTACGACCGTGCAGCCTTGATCGCACTGCCTCCAGCCATGCGTGCACAGTATGTCGCGCATACGTTGAGCGTGCTGCCAGCCGGATGGCAGATGCTGTTGGTAACGCTGGATTATCCGCAGGCTGAACGGCCGGGGCCGCCCTTTAGCGTTGACGACGAAGAGGTACGGCGACTCTTTGATGGTTGTCAGATTACCCTGCTGGATGACCAGGACGTGCTGTCGGATCATGCCGTGTTTCAACAGCAGGGCATGACCCGCTTGCATGAACGGGTGTACCACATTGCCGCACAGGCTGTCGGCTGATTCATGACAGCGGCGCTGCTGCTGCTCTACAAGCTCTTGCCTCTGTATATCACGGTGGGGCTTGGCTGGATGGCGGGGCGCTATCTGCAGGCCAGCGGTAGCCACATCGCCGGCATAATGCTGTATATCGTCACCCCATCGGTCATATTTGCCGGCGTGATGGCTGCGCCTCTGTCGCCCAGTGTGATTTTATTGCCGTTTCTGGTGTTCGGCTTTTGCTCGGCGTTGGCGCTGGCTCACCTGGCTATTGCCAAATGGTGGCTGAAAGACCCGGTTGCCAACGTGATCCCGTTGTCCGTGGGTACGGGCAATACCGGGTATTTCGGGATACCGGTAGCGCTGCTGCTATTCGGGGAACAGGGTTTGAGCATCTATATTGTCTGCATGCTCGGTACCACCCTGTTTGAAAACTCGGTTGGCTTCTATCTCGCAGCGCGGGGCCGTTTTGGTGTGCGGGACTGTCTGCTCAAGGTCGCGCGGCTACCCGCTATTTATGCCTTCGCTCTGGCGGTCACGTTGAACCTGTCGCAGATCGGGATGGCTGAGGTGCTGATCCCGCTGTTTGATAATCTGCGCGGTGCTTACAGTATTTTAGGCATGATGATTGTAGGCATGGGCATTCTCAGCATGCGTGGGCTGGCGGGCGATTTGCGCTTCACTGGCTTGGCTTTTTTTGGCAAGTTCGTCTCCTGGCCTTTATTGGCGTTGGCTTTCTGGTGGGTCGATAGTCGGCTTTTGCAGATATACGATCTGGCCGTATACCAAGCGATTTTTCTTATATCCATCACGCCCATCGCGGCTAATACCGTGGTCATTGCCACACTGCTGGATACGTCTCCAAGACAAGTGGCGGGCACTACGCTGCTCAGTACCCTTGTTGCCTTGCTGTACATCCCTCTGATGGTTTCCTGGGTTCTGGGTCGCTGAGTTTTCCTTTCCCTGCCACGTGTTTGCGCTGTGACTGCGCTGCTATCCCATCTGGCTGATCCCACTTCTCCTTATGTCGTGCAAAATGCAATACGCAAAATATGGGGGTCGTGCATGATGCCGATGAATGGTTTTTTGCCCTTCTTTTAACATATTGATTTTAATAGAAAATTTATTAACTTCAAGCTGGCACGCACTGTGCAATCTCCTAATGCAGATGACAACGATATTGGCGGCCACTCGTGGCTGATTCTGGTTAACCCCAGGAGGGAGAACAGCATGAAGTACAAGGATTTCGGACAAGGTGTATTTGCAACTGTGTTGTTGGCAGGTGCCACCGTGATGTTTCTCGTCAGCGAGGGCAGCATAGCCGACCAGAAGCGCGCTAGCTCTGTTCCCTCCGCTGTGTCGGCCGAAATCAGGCAGCAGGCTAGCGAGAACTTCCAGAGAATCAGTGTTGACTCTGGCGTGCGTTCATCCGCCAGCGGGCAGCCTAGCTGGGTTTTCTGATTAGAGTAGTTCGTTGTTGCAGCGATGCGGCTTGGTATCCGGCTGACATGAGCTCCAGCATTGGCATTGCAACCGATTTAACAGCAAGTCCGGCAATAACGCTTAGTAAGTCGCGTAGTGAGTAACGAGTAAAGTGTGATCGTCCGACCCTTGGCGGCAACAGTGGCGATCCATTCAATCTTGAGTTAAGGGAGAGTCAAGCTATGTTCGTATGGGCCATTTCATTTCTTATTGTAGCAATTGCGGCGGCTATCGTTGGGTTTGGCGGCGCAGCCGTCGGGGTTGTAGCGGCGGCGGGTAAATTCCTGTTCGTTCTCTTCATGCTCATGTTTGTACTGTCTTTCATACTGGGTATGGGTCGGCGGATCCGTCAGCAGCGCACTGCTCTGCCGCGCGCCAGCTTTCGCTAAATGGCTCGCCGTGCATAATGCACGGCTGCAGGAATCTGCAGGCCGCCCTCGACTTCAAGTGGGCTGCCTGGCCAGGATTTCGGCATAGATAGCCTTGATTTCCGCCGCGAACTGATCCACTGAGTGCGCTCTGGCAGATGCCAGCGCGTTGTTGCCCATCTCCTGACGCAGGTCGGGTTCTTCAATCAACTTTCTTACTTTAGCTTGCCAGATGCCCTGGTTTTCAGGCGTCTTGAAGCCATTGATTCCCTCTTCAACAACATCGTCTATTCCACTCGATCTTATCGCGACCACCGGCATGCCTGCGGCCATGGCTTCGAGTATGACCATGCCTTGGGTCTCCGATTTGGAGGCGAACACAAAGATATCGCCCAGGCCATAGTAAATGGCCATATCCTGTGGCTCGACAGTCCCGATGAGCGATACCCAGGCACCCAGTTGAAGTTGGTCGATACGCGCTTGCAGGCGCGCTCGTTGGTGTCCGTCTCCAATCATCAGCAATCTGAAGGGCCGTTGAACGTCGTGTCGCAGCTGGCTCACTGCCTCAATCATGAAATCGATATTTTTCTCGTTAGACAGGCGCGCCACGCTGATCAGTATGATTTCCTCGCCAATCTTCAGATGCGTCCGCAGCCTGGCCAGGGCGTCCGGGTCAATGTTCTGGGCTCGCTGAAAGTCAATGCCGGTTGGCTGCACATAGGTTGGCGTCTTGACGCCAATCATGCGCAGGTACTCTTCTGCAGAGTAGGTAGGCACCACAATGCCGTTGCACTTGTTGGCAAAGCGTCTGATCAGGGTATGGGAAATCAGATTGCGAAAGAGAATGCCGGGTAGCGGGACAAAGTGCGCGTAGTGTTCAAGGCGCGTGTGATAGGTGTAGACCACAGGTACGCCCAGGCGTCTGCCAATAAACAAACCCAGCGAACCGACCCATATTGGATGATGCAAGTGAATAATGTCTGGACGAAAGGCCCTGATCTTGCGGTAGATCCCCGGCTGGAAAATATTGGCGAGTCTGAACTCCTGACGTGCACCCAGCGACAATATTGAAGGCAGACGCAGCACGCCGACCTCGTGCTCGTTCTGTTGGTCGTAACCTGGGGCAGCGATCAGTACCTCGTTACTGCGCGCTCGCAGGCCGTTGCACAGGCGCTCTATTGAGAGAGGCACGCCGCCGATAAAGGGTAGATAGTTGTTGGTGAACATCGCGACTCTAATGGGCTTGTCGAGCCACGGCGCGGGGTTGATATCGAAGTTGCGGTAATAGTCGCGGCCAACAAAAACCAGGCTGTACAGGCGCATGGCAATGAGCCCCAACACCGCCAGCAACAGCAGAAAGTTGACATAGCCTACGTAGAAAAGTGAATAAATGAAGAACCACAAGCTTTCCAGTGTCTTGAATAGCGGGCGCTGGCCAATCTCGACGGGGACCATTTCGGTAGACACCCCCGCACTGCTGACCTGCACCTTCAGATAGTGGTAAAAGCTGCTGTCATCATTGAGGATCAGGCCGCCAGCACCGCCGGTAGTGATAAACCGGGTACCATCAATGTTTCTATCCGAATAAATGGGTAGATTGGCGGAAAACACTATGTCCACCTGATGCGCCTTGACCAGCGCCATGAGTCGCTGGGTGAACTCGTCCGGGGCAAGGAAATCGTCGTCTTCAATCAGCAGGCTGTTCTCTTCTACATGCAATGGGGGGTGGCTGATGAACACGAAGGTGTGTGCAGCATCCCCGGTGCCGAGCAGAGCAGCTAGCCACTCGAGCTGCCAACGGAAATGTGTTTTGCCCGTACTGTCGAGAAAAATGAACCGGCTGTTGCCGAGCTTCATTGAGTAAAAGTGCGGCCCGAAATGTTCATAGAAGCGAAAGCTGCCGAAATTGGCGTACTCATTCGGCCCGAAAGTCAGCAGATAGGGCATCTTCAGACGGCTCAGGGTGCCGTAAAGTGCGCGGTACTTGTCTTCGCCGCCGGCACTCACGGCATTGCCCGCGGACACCAGAAAGTCGGCGTCGCTGCGGTTCAACAGTGGAATAAAAGTACGCTCGAAAACCCCGACGGAATTGTTGATATTGCCGACTACGGCAAACTGGAAATTATCAGCGTCCTTCAGACTGGCTTGCAGGGCGAGTAATTGCTCGGTGTGCACTGCAGTGAAATCGGGTTTGGACAGGTTCAGGTAGCCCTTGTAACCGATTAACGCTACGACCAGCACAATATTGAGGTAGAACAGCGCCTTGAACGGGCCCTTGGTGATCATTTGGCCTCCCGCGCGCGGCTGAGCTCGACTTGCGTCAGAATCAGCCCGGCGATCATGCCCAGATAAATAGTCAGCACACGCCAGGTGATGGTCACCAGTACCAGGTGCTCAACCCCCAGCAGCGGGCTGAAGAAGCTGCCAAATACCCCTTCGGAAATGCCTGAAGCACCCGGGGTGGGTGAGAAATACATGATGAAGGTGGTGACCACCAACAGACCGACACTGACCAGATAGTCGATATGGTAGCCCAGGCTGGCAATCAGCAATGCAGGGAAGCTGAACAGTGACAGCAGGAAAACCATGGTAAAGACGATCGACAACACCACATCAGACCTCTTGCCTCCAATATAGCGCTTGAAGCTGCGAGCAAAGCGCAACATCTCGCGGCGCAATGCAAATTGCCAATGCCGGTGTCGCGTATCGCTGATCAGTTGTAGCCGGCGGGCCGTATTGAAAAGGCCAGAGAGCGGTATGATCAGCCAACGGGTACGCAGCAGTACTACTGCAAAAAAGCCCAGATACATCAGGATCAGCACGGCTAGCCAGCCGCCTATGGCGCCAATAAAAGCCTGTTGGCGCAGCACATCCGAGGTCAGCAGGTAGATCGGCGTCAGGGTAAAAATAAAAATGACTGCCAGCAGTGTGCGAATGGTGGTTGCGGCGCCTGCAATGCCCATGCTGACGCCGTGGCGTTGCAGATACCACATCTGGGCAAAGCCGCCGCCGGTCGCCATAGGCGTGATATTGGAAAAGAAGATATTGATAAAAACCAGGCTGAACAGGCGCTTCAACGGCAGGTACTGACCCAGCGCACGCAGCGTGAAATGCAGCCTCAACCCGTCTGCGACGAAGTAGACCAACAGCAGGCCGGCTATCGGCAACAGCGTTGACCAGTGCAATAACCGCCTATCAAAACTGAGGCTCTGACCAGCAAACTGGTCGTACACCGCCCAGGTACCCAGCGCGGCAAAACCGATAAACAGGCAGGCCAGTGTCAGCAGTCTGCCTGCCGAGGTGTGTGGCTGCATGGGTGAGGGCGCGGGGCTTTGTGACATGGGTCGTTCGTTTCCAAAGGCAAAACGCATTTTAGCTCGAATTTATACTGGTCCGAAGATTAAACGGCGTTTCTCGGCCAGCGCCATTTTTGTCGGAGTAGAGCAGCGATACTCTGTGCCTGTGCTGACTGGCAACGCCGATTCAGTGAGCGGCAACAACGACTTGTAAGTTCTGGCCAAGCCGTTACAATAGCGCGGCCCGTCCAGTACGGGTTCTTTATGGTGGCCCTGTCGGTCCCCTCGCAATGATTCGCCGTTAACCTGGTCAGGCCCGGAAGGGAGCAGCCACAGCGGTTACATCGTGTGCCGGGGTGTGGCTGGCGGGGCTGCCACCCAACTTATCCTCGCTCTCTCGTATCCCTATTTCTCCCTGTCGTGCACCTCGCAATGTCTGTCCGCATTGGGTACAGTAGCGCTTGCCTTCAGATCACACCGGACTACAGACATCCCATGAGTTATCAGGTACTTGCCCGTAAATGGCGTCCGCGCCTGTTTCGTGAAATGGTCGGTCAGACTCACGTTTTACAGGCCCTGATCAATGCTCTGGACCATGACCGGCTGCATCATGCCTACCTGTTCACTGGTACCCGAGGGGTGGGCAAGACCACCATCGCGCGTATTCTGGCCAAGTGCCTCAATTGTGAAACCGGCGTCAGTTCCGAGCCCTGCGGAGTCTGCTCGGCGTGCCGGGAGATTGATGAAGGCCGGTTCGTCGATCTGATTGAAGTGGATGCGGCCAGCCGCACCAAGGTGGAAGACACCCGCGAACTCCTCGACAACGTTCAATACGCTCCCTCAAGAGGCCGTTACAAGGTCTACCTGATTGACGAAGTGCACATGTTGTCCAGCCACAGTTTCAACGCTCTTCTGAAGACGCTGGAAGAGCCGCCTGAACACGTCAAGTTCCTGCTGGCTACGACTGATCCGCAGAAACTCCCGGTGACAGTACTGTCGCGCTGCCTGCAGTTCTCATTGAAAAACATGTTGCCGGAAAAAATCGTTGATCACCTCAAGCATGTGCTGGGCGAGGAGATGATCCGCTTCGACGAGGAGTCCTTGTGGCTGCTCGGTCGCGCCGCGGATGGCTCGATGCGTGACGCCCTGAGCCTGACTGATCAGGCTATCGCCTTTGGGAATGGCGCCTTGCAGATTGCCGATGTGCGTTCGATGCTCGGCACCATTGATCATGGCCAGGTGTTTGGCCTGCTGGAAGCCATGGCCGCCCATGATGCCCCGGCCGTTCTTGGAGCAGTGGCGCAGTTGGCAGAGCAGGGTGCCGATTTCGCTGGCGTGTTGGCCGAGGTGATTTCCACCTTGCAGCGGGTGGCGATCGCTCAGGTATTGCCGACGGCGGCGGATAACAGTCTGGGCGACCAGGCCAGGGTGCTGGAATTGGCCGGGCGCTTGAGCGCCGAAGATGTACAACTGTTTTATCAGTTGGGGCTGCACGGCCGCCGCGATTTACCCCTGGCGCCGGATCCACGCGGTGGTTTCGAGATGGCCTTGCTGCGCATGCTGGCGTTTCGGCCGGGGACTGTCGAGTCCGCGGCCATTCAGGCTGGCAGTGCCCAGCATGAACCATCCCAGCCATCGTCGGCGCCGCCGGGAAAGTCATCGGGGCTCAGCCAGGCCAAGGCTGACTCCCAGGCTAGCGATACGGCCGGCAAGCCTGACAACCCCACCCCAGCGGCTATTACCTCCGCACAGCAAGTCTCGCCTGCGCCTGGGGAGCAAGCTTCCAGTGCAACGGGTGCTTCTGTTGTTGATAGCCCCATGCCCAGTCTGGAGACAGCTTCCATATCTGCACAGCGCACCGGCGCGCCTGAGCGTGACATTGAGCAGATAAACGCTGAGCAGACAGCTGAGGAGTTATCCCCGGCGGCGATGCAGCAACCAACGCCGCCGCCGGCCCGGGTTGCCGCAGGGGCGCCGCTTAAAACCAGTACGCCGGTAAAGCCGCCCCTGGAAGAACCGCCTGCGGAGTGGCTGCAAGCCATTCCTGACGACGATCCGAGCGACGAGGGCGCTGACACTGACGATGAGATCCTGGATGTCAGTCAGTACCTGGGCGATTGGGAGCCGGAGTCCGCGTTGGCCGATCCGCTTGCAGAGGAGTTGTCCAGCGTGCAGGACAGCATCAGTGATCTGCCTCCGGCTAGCGGTCTTGAAGCTGAATGGCTGGCTATTTTCCTGCAGCTGGGTTTGAGTGGGCTGACGCAAAGTATTGCTGCCCATTGCCAGCTAGTGGCACGCGAGACGGATAGCTGGACGCTGCACCTGGACCCCGGGCACAGCGCGCTCTATAACGAGAATCATCGGCTACGCCTGCAGCAGGCGCTCTGTGAGCATTTGAACCAGAGCATCGTGCTGGAGGTCAATATTCAGGCTCCCGACCAGGAGACACCAGCTATCGCTGCCTCCAGGCGCAAGTTCAAGCGCCAGCAGGAAGCGGAGGCCAGCATCCGCCAGGACCCCCTGGTCCTGGGTTTGATACAGGTTTTTTCGGCAGAGATTTGTGCCGACAGCATTCGCCCCATTGACGCGGCGAAGCTCTGAAATGATCACATTTAGCATTGGAATGAGGACAGCATCATGATGAAAGGTGGCATGGCCGGGCTTATGAAGCAGGCGCAGGAAATGCAGGAAAAAATGCAGAAGATGCAGGAAGAACTGGCTAACGCCGAGGTAACCGGTCAATCCGGTGCCGGGTTGGTATCGGTGGTGATGACCGGCCGGCATGACGTCAAACGCGTTTCGCTGGACGACAGCCTGATGAGTGAAGACAAGGAAATTCTCGAAGACCTGATTGCGGCTGCGTTCAACGACGCCGTGCGCAAGCTGGAAACCAGTAACAAGGAAAAAATGGCCGGCCTGACCCAGGGCATGAATCTACCCGACGGCTTCAAGATGCCGTTCTGAGCTTTTTAACTTTTTTGCGCAAGGCTGCATGATGAGTTTCAGCCCTTTGATACGGCGTTTGATTGACGGCCTTCGTGGCTTGCCCGGTGTTGGGCCCAAGACGGCGCAGCGCATGGCGCTGCACTTGCTCGAACGTGATCGCGATGTAGCGCGGTATCTGGCCGAATCGCTGCTGGCAGCCATGGATGGGGTGGGCTATTGCAGTCGCTGCCGGACGCTGAGCGAGCACGATGTGTGTGCTATCTGCAGTGATCCCCGGCGTGATGCCAGTCTGCTGTGCGTGCTTCAGAGCCCGGCTGATGTCTGGGCAGTAGAGCAGGCAGGCGGCTTTAGCGGGCGCTATTTTGTGCTCAAGGGGCAGCTATCGCCGATCGACGGCCTGGGGCCGGATGAAATCGGTATCCCGGCGCTGCTCGATGCGGTGCAACGGGCTGATGTGGCCGAGGTGATTCTGGCGACCAACCCGACGGTAGAGGGTGAGGCGACGGCTCACTATATCGCCAATCTGTTGAAGCCTCGGGGTATCAAGGTATCGCGTATCGCCCATGGTGTGCCCTTGGGCGGCGAGCTGGAATATATCGATGGCGGGACTTTGGCCCACGCGTTGGCAGGACGCACGCCGATTCTCTGACATGGCCCTGCAACGGGTCCGTTAGCTGGCCAGGCTGCCGTTGCGGTAGTCGCGCAGTGCTTGCTCGATTTCCTCACGGCTGTTCATCACGAAGGGGCCGTATTGCACAATCGGCTCGCCCAGCGGCTTGCCGGCAATCAGCAGCGCTCGCGCACCCTGTGCTCCCGCCTTGAGTGACGCCAGGTTGCCACTGCCAAGACGGCCAAGACGGCCTTTGCTCAAGGGCGTGCCTTGCTCCCTGCCGTTGACGATGACATCACCCTCGTATACATAGATCATGGCATTCAGGTGCATGGCTACGGGCAATTGCACCTGCTCATCCGCCAGCAGATGCAAGTCCAGATACAAAGGCTGGGTGCTTTTGCCCGTGATCGGACCTTTTGCCGGGCCTGCTCCCAGATCTATCTCGCCGGCTATCAGGCGCAGGGTGCCGCCACCGCTCAGTGACTGCTCCGTTACTGATGAGGAGGGCAGATCCAGGTAGGATGCAGCCTGCATTTTTTCAGCGCCGGGCAGGTTTACCCAGAGCTGGAAACCGCGCATGCGACCAGAGTTCTGCTGGGGCATTTCGGAATGAATAATTCCTTTGCCCGCAGTCATCCACTGCACGCCGCCGGGCTCGAGCAAGCCGCGATTGCCCATATGGTCCTCGTGCAACATGCGGCCTTCCAGCATGTAAGTGACAGTTTCAAAACCGCGGTGCGGGTGCGAAGGAAAGCCGCCCACATAGTCCGCAGCCTGATCCGACCCGAACTCGTCCAGCATCAGAAAGGGATCGAAGCGCTCCGCACCACTGCCACCAAAAACACGTTTGAGTTTGACACCGTCACCATCGGAGGCAGCTTGGCCGACCAGTATTTCGACAACGTCACGATTGGCTGAAACAGACATGACATAACTCCTGTTGGGGTATGTCAGTATTCTAGGTGGGAGCTTGTTGATCGAATAGCGCAAAAAACACCGCTATTCGATCAGAAAAATAGATAGGAACAGTTTATTCGGCTGCCTTGGCTTCCAGTTCCTTGATGATGCGCTCGTACGCTTCACAGGCGCCGTGATCGCTACGGGTAGGGTCGCGCAGTTGCAGCCCCAGCAGTTGCGTGTGCAATTCGTTAGCCTTGGCCTGGTCGCCATCGGCCAGCCGGTGAATGGTTTCTGCCACTTCTTCGGCTTTGGCCTGAGCCTCTTCCGGAGTGCAAGCATAGGCCGGCAGTGCAGCAATGCTGAATAAGCCGGCGACTGCCAGGCCCGTTAGTATCTTCATGAAATTACCTCGTTAACTGCCTTTTTGAGTAGCTGTGACGCAATGAACGCAATGGTAGCGACAATACCGCCTAGCTCCAAGCGCCAGCTCAACCCCGTTCGCCTGGACAACGGAGAATAAAAACTGATCCACAAGGGGTCTGGCTATAGTGGGTTATGGCCGTCAGTTACGCACGATAAATAACCACACTGCGACATTTTCCCGCATCTGTTCATCAGATTCCGTATGCCTCGCTCAGTTCCTTTTTCCAGGAGAGCGTTCTGGCATATTGTGGCCATTGTCTTACGACGATGTCGAATAGTGGCTGATTCGCTGATTGAATAATCCTTCGCTTTGGCCATTTGGCCACTGATTTGTGGCGGCGCTTTGGTTAGTGTGTCTCGGGACAATAACAAAGACTGGACTCCACCATGCTCCTGAACCGGCTGACCCGTACTGTTTCTCTCAGTTCATTCCTACTGGTAACCCTTATGGCAACTCATACGACTTCCACGGCCCAGAGCGCGGCTCCGACTTTGCCATCCCCCGACAGCGTTCGCCTGGATCGCTTGCAACTGATGCAAGGCTTCCCGATCCCCGCTGAAAAACAGGTGACCGCAGCCAATTTCCTGACCGAATACCCCAAGGTGCGTTGGGCCTTCCATCATATGCGCGAGCTGCTGCCGTCGCGGCAGATTGCCAGAGGACCTGGGGCAGCAGTTCCGCTGACCGCCGGCGACGACCGGCGCGCCGAGATTGATGCATTGCGCTTTACCGGTCCGAATGGCGTTTCTCTGAGTTTTGCCGATTACCTGACGGCCTCCTATGCGGATGCCACGCTGATCATGAAGGACGGCCAAGTGATCTATGAGGCCTATCACGAGGGTATGCCAGAGCGGAATCCGCACATGATGTGGTCGATGACCAAGTCCTTTGCTGGTCTGCTGGCAACCCAACTGATCGAAGAGGGCGTATTGGACGCGCAGGCGCAGGTTACCGACTATGTGCCCGAGCTCAAGGGCAGTGGGTGGGAAGGGGCGACGCTGCAACAGTTGTTGAATATGACGGCAGATATCGACTACAGCGAAGTCTATGCCGATGCCGAGTCGGATGTGATCAAGTATGCCTTCGCTGCCGGCATGCTTCCCGCCCCCGCTGACTTCGCAGGTCAGCGTGAGCTTTACGGTTATCTGCCGACCATCGGCGCTGCGGGGGAGCACGGTGAGCGCTTCATGTACCGTACTGTTCACACCGAGGTACTGGGCTGGGTGTTGCGCAAGGCCACCGGCAAACACTTCGCGGATCTGATCAGCGAGCGGATCTGGAGCAAGCTCGGTACTGAACATGATGCCTATGTGCTGCTTGACCGGCATGGGACGGAATGGGCTGGAGCCGGGATGAACGCCAGTCTGCGTGATCTGGCCCGCTTTGGCGAAATGATGCGTCTGGAAGGGCGCTACAACGGTGAGCAGGTAGTCAGCGCCGACGTGGTCAAGGCCATACGTGAAGGCGCCGACAGGGAGGCATTCAAGGCCGCCGGGCGCGACTTTCAGCCGGGCTACTCCTATCGCAATCAATGGTGGATAAGCCATAACAAGGATGGCGCTTACGAGGCGCTGGGCGTGCATGGCCAGATGATCCACGTCAACCCGGCAGTCGGCCTGGTGGTCGTGCGTCTGTCATCGCACCCGGTAGCCAGTTCTGCTCACACCTTCCCGACCACGCTGCCGGCGATGCAGGCTCTGGCTGATTTATTGCGCAAACCCTGATCTGCAGCAGCCCGGCCACCGTTTCGGTAAGCCGGGCAGTTGCAGCCTATCTGACCCGATGGGCTGTCACAGCATATCTGCCGGTACGTCGCGGCGGTGCGCCAGGCTGGTGTCACCGCTGTCGGCATGATAGACAATCACCACATCGCCCTTGATGATCTGTTTGCGCAAGCGCTCGACGCGTTGCTCCAGACTTGCCTCGTAGCCGTTATCGGTGCCGTCGCGGGTAACGAAATCCTCAAGCAGGTGCTCGAGGGTGGCCGGGTCCAGCAGGTCATAGGGTATCAGCATGTGTGTATCAGCCTGTCTACTTCATCGATGACATGGGCTCTGATGATACACTGCCCGGCCTGTCGATGACCTGCGGTTTGCGATGATTTCAGATCCCCTGTTTTATCTCTGCGCCATACCCGCAGTATTGCTCTATGGCATTGCCAAAGGTGGCTTCGGCGGAAATATTGCCATCCTGTCGGTTCCGCTGATGGCCCTGGTGGTAGCACCGCAAAAGGCTGCAGCAATTCTACTGCCGATACTGATCGTGATGGATCTGACCGCGCTGCGGACCTTCCGCGGTCGTTGGCACAGGCCTAATCTGAAAATCATCATCCCGGCGGCGCTGATCGGCGTTGTGCTTGGTGGCCTGACTTTTCGGATGCTCAACGAATCGCATATCCAACTGCTGATTGGCGGCATAGCCCTGTTGTTCGTGCTGAATATCTGGCTCAGGCCTGGAGAGCCTCCCGTGCGAGGGCCGAGCAAGCTGCGAGGTGGCTTCTGGGGTATGGTGGCGGGATTCACCAGTTTTGGTATCCACGCTGGCGGCCCGCCGATCAATGTCTATCTGCTGCCGCAGAAGTTGGACAAAACCCTGCTGATGGGTACTATTGCGGTGTTCTTTGCCGTGGTGAACCTGGCCAAACTCCCCGCCTATATATATCTCGATCAGTTCAATACCAGTAATCTGCTGACCTCGCTGGCCCTGTTGCCGCTCGCGCCCGTGGGCGTCAAGCTGGGGTTCTGGATGCTGCAGCGCAGCAATGAAAAGCTCATTTATCAGTTGTGTTATGTATTTCTGTTCTTCACCGGCGGCAAGCTGTTGTATGACGGATTTACCGGGCTTTATCCGGTTTGAGCAGCTTGTCTATCACCGCGTACAGCGCGTCGCGCTTCAATGGTTTGGCCAGATAATCATCCATCCCGGCGTCGGCTCCCGCCTGGCGGTGGCTGTCGAGAATGTGCGCGGTCAAGGCCACGATGGTGACGGCTGGCAGCAAACGTTCGCGCTCGAAGGTGCGTATCTGTCGAGTGGCTTCGAAGCCGTCCATGATAGGCATCTCGCCGTCCATCAGGATCAGTTGAAACTGGTCAGGGTGGGCGCGGTAGGCGCTCAGGGCATCGAGGCCATTGGGTACCAGCTTGACCAGGCAGCCACGCTTCTCCAGCAGCCCGCGCACGACCATCTGATTAACCGGGTTGTCCTCCGCTACCAGCACCCGCAGTGTCTGGCTGATCGGGCTGGGCAGTACATCCAGGTCGTATTCCGCTATGCCTGCTGCGTCAACGCCCTCGGTTTCCAGGGCTTGCAGGGCTTCGCGCAGTTGTATGGGCGTTACGGGCGTATTGCATAGCCGGCAGCGCGAGGTGCCGCACGCGTCGAGTGCGCTCCTGGCCTGACTGGAAGCCATTACCAAAGCGCTAGCGGGGTGGCTGGCCAAAGCCTGATTCAGAGCGGCCAGCTCCTGCTGTGTGAGGCCCAGGGTGCAGGCCACCAGCAGACCGGGGCAGGGGCCTCCCTGCACCAGTTGCCCGAGGCTCAATGGTTGCACGTCATAGCCAAAGCGGGTGAGCAAGCGCGTGTAGCATTGCTGCGCAGCCCCATCGGCGCTGAGCAGCCAAGCCGGCACAGTCCTGGCGTGCAGCGCAATGGGCAGCCTCTGCGCGCCAGGCTCGCAATCGAGCACAAAACTGAAACGTGCGCCCTGTTGCGGCTGGCTATCGACCTTGATCTGCCCGCCCATCAACTTCACCAACTCCTGACTGATAGTCAGACCCAGGCCGCTGCCCCCATAGCGCCGCGTCGTGCTGCTGTCGGCCTGGGCGAAGGACAGGAACAGTTGGTGCTGGGCATCGGGGCTGATGCCGATTCCGGTATCGCTGACGGCAAATTGCAGCCGCTGATGTGCGGCTGACAATGAGGGCAATTGGCGGACCTCAATGGCTATATGGCCTTGTTCTGTGAACTTTACCGCGTTGCTCATCAGGTTGAGCAGCACCTGTTTGAGGCGCGTGGGGTCGCCCATCAGGGTTCTGGAGACTTGAGGTTCGAGGCTGCAATAGACTGCCAGTTGCTTGTTAAGCGCATCGGCGGTGAACAGGCTGCAACTGTCCGAAAGCAGTTCTTCCAGGTCAAACTCGATACGTTCCAGGCGCACCTGGCCAGACTCGATGCGCGCGTAATCCAGAATATCGTTGATCACCGAGATCAGCGCGTTGCCGGAGCTGTTGATGGTTTCCACGTAGAAGCGCTGGTTGGTGTCCAGGCGCGTATCACGGAGCAGTTGCAGCATACCGAGCACGCCATTGAGCGGGGTGCGGATCTCGTGGCTCATCTTGGCCAGGAAGCGACCCTGGGCGAGTGACTCCGTGCGCGCCTGTCGGGCTTGCTCGTCGGCCTTGTGGCGCGCCTCCTTGAGTGCGTTGATGCGGTCAGCCAGGCCCAGCGAAAGAATGAACAGCTCGACGCAGATGCCCAACTTTACCCAGTCGGTGCCGTAGGCTATGGCCAGTTCTATGCCCAGCGAACCGGCGGTCGAAAGCATCAGTGAGCAGAGCAACAAGCCCCAGGCGAGCGTGTAGTAGGAACCATAGCGGAAGCCTTCGCGCCAGACATAAATCCCGGTCGCCAGCAGTACGGCTGAACTCAGCAATACAAAGAGGCTGGCGAGCAGGTTGTAGAGATCCAGACCAATCAGCGGCAGGCTGATCAGCGTCAGGCCCACCAGAATGATGATGCAGCGCAGCAGCCAGTCGATGCGCGGGAAGTGCTCCCGTGTGTGCAGAAAGTGACGGCTGAATTGGCTGGCAACGATGCAATGCAGAAACATCAGACTGTAGATGGAAACGGACTGGAAGCTGATACCCACCGGCAACCACTTCCACAGCAGGCCATCAAAAGCTGCCATGAACAACAGCATGTTCAGGTTATAGATCAGGTACCAGAGATAACTGCGTTCGCGCAGTGCCACGTAGAGAAACAGGTTGTAGGCAAACAGGCCAAGAAGCACGCCGTAGAACAGGCCGTTGGCCAGCATGCTGACTTCCAGGTGCTCGGCAGCGGCGGGCCAGGTGGAAAAGTACAGAGGCACGAACACCGTACTGCTGGTGTCTACGCGCAGGTAAAAATCGTTCTGACCGGGCCGCAGTTCAACCGGCATCCACGGGTTTCTGACCGGCATGGGCCGGTCGGCCAGCATCATGTGATCGCCGCTGTGCTGCTCGTGAACGAGCGTGTCGACGGAAAATTGAAAGAGCTGCAGGTTGTCGAGAATCGGATAGTTGATCTCTACCACCCCCTGAAGTGGCGAATCGCCGGGATTGCTAAGCGAAAAACGCAGCCACCAGGCTGACGGCGTTTTGCCCATATTGGGGTGTTTGCCTGGCACCGGTAGCCAGTTCAGGTCAGTTTCACTGCGTAGTTGTTCAATCCGGAAATTTTTCTCAGGATCTTCCAGCAACGAAACGTAAGGCGAGAGATTGCGGCGTAGGTCGGAGTCTTCCAGCAATAAGCTGTCAGCCGCCTGGGCATGGAGCGGAAGCACCAGTATGTAGGAGCAGCACAGTACAAACAGCCTGAAGGAAAGGGCCATTCAATGTACACCTGATAGAGCCTGTCGATTATTGGGATTTTATTGGGACAAGGCTTGATTGAATGCTAGCACAGGCCTGGGGTCTCTGGTGACTGTGTGATGGCGATCCGGTTACTGATGTGACTTGCGCACAGATTGCCCGCGAATCAGTTGCCGAAGCAGAAAGCGGCTTGGGTGCACGGCCTCAACCAGATCCCTGGGCAGGGGCAGCGGCTCGCCATTCAGCAGCGCCGCTATCAGCTCCCCGGCCAGCGGGCAACTGATCAACCCACGGGAGCCGTGCGCGGCATTGACCAATAGGCCGGAGAGCCAAGGCGCAGGCGTAGTGGGCTGTTTTGAAGCGTCCTTGCCGAGCACCGCATAGTCGCAGGCGAAGGCGGGCGCATCGACGACCGGGCCGATGACCGGCAGATAGTCTGGCGTGGTGCAGCGCAGGGCCGCGCGAGCGGGCAGATTGGCAGGGTTGAGTTGCTGGCGCTGCAGCGCTTCGGCAAGCGCTGGCGACAGGCTATCGAGCAGTTCCAGATTGCTCTGATTCTCCTCGGTACTGGGCTCGGTATCGACGCGGTCAAAGCGGAAGCTGGCGCCCAGATGATGCTCACCATGGCGCGCGGGAGAAATATAGCCCTCGGCGCAGAGTACGGTGCGCAGTTGCGCACTCTGTTCGGTAGCGGGTACGTGGGTAATCTGCCCGCGGATGGCCTTGAGCGGAAGATGCGCGGTCTGCACAAACTGCCGGCTGTCTGCGGCGCTGCAGATGATACTCACCTGTGCCTGGGCAATACATTCGCCCTGAGTATCCAGCGCGTGCCATTGCCCGGCGCGGCGCTCCAGAAGCAAGGCTTCCCGCTGTGTTCTCAGGGTAATAGCCGGGTGGCGCAGTAATTGCTCACAGAATGCAGGAGGGTTGACCCAGCCACCTTCGGGGAAAAACAGGCCGCCGTGCTCCAGCGCAACGCCGGCTATATCCATTGCCTGGCGGGCATCGACGCTGTGTAGAAACTGCTGTGGCAGCCCGGCCATGCCCAATTTGCTCAAGCGTGCAGCCTCCTTGGCGGTCGCCGCAAGTTGCAGTACCCCGCAGGACTGCCAGTGGTCCTCGCTTTGCGGCAATACTTCATGGAGCAGTCGCAGACTGTAGGCGTAGCTGCTCTGGATAAAGCGTGACAGCGGGGTGTGATGCGGCGACAGCTTGCAGTAGAGAATGCCTTGCGGGTTGCCAGAGGCTTCCTGTGCGGCATTCTCATGCCGCTCAATCAGTGTGACCTGCCAGCCTCGGCGAGCCAGGGCCAAGGCGGTACAGCAGCCGGCCAGCCCCGCACCAATGACCATTGCCGTACGCGGTCCTTCAATAGCTGAGGGCCGTACATACCAGGGCGCGGTCCAGGGCGTGGTGGGCGGTTGCTTGAGGACGCCCGCCAGCATGTGGCGCTTGTATCCATGCCCAGGCACTTTGTGTGTGTCGAAACCAGCGGCACTCAACCCCCGGCGCACATCGCCGACACTGGTAAAGGTCGCTACCGTGGCACCTGGGCGTGACAGCCTGGCCATCTGCTCATAGAGCGATGATTGCCACATGTCAGGATTGTGTGCAGGAGAGAACCCATCCAGAAACCAGGCGTCTACCTGGGCGTCCAGTTGTGGCAGGGTGTCGAGCATATCGCCGATCAGCAGGGTCAGGGTGATCCGGCCCTGCGCCAGCACAAAGTGCTGCCAGCCTGGCGCCAGATCAGTGTATTGGGCCTGCAAGCGTTCTGCCCAAGGCTGGAGTTCTGGCCACAGGGCATGTGCACGCTTCAGGTCAGCCGCCGCGAGCGGGTATTTTTCCGTGCTGACAAAATGCAAAAAGGCGGACGGTGGAGCGCATTGGTCCCATAGCTGACAAGCCGCGAGAAAGCTGCGCCCGGTGCCAAAGCCGGTTTCGGCTATACAGAAATGACCGCCCGGCGCCAATGCCGCCCAGCGCTCAGGGAGTTGATTATGCTTGAGGAAAACGTGCCGCGCCTCGTCCAGGCCGGATACGCTGGAGAAATATACGTCGCCGAACTGTTCGGAAAACGGCTGGCCGTCAGCGGACCAACTGAGTGTGGCAAAGGGCGATGACGAACTCACGGTAACTCCAGCGACATATTCGCCGCCATTGTAACCTTAATGGGGCAGTAACCTTAACGGAGCAGCTCTGAGCTGTGACCCTTAGCGGTGACTATTATCGGTGGCCCTGAACGCGAACACTGTCCTTTTTCAGACCCCGTCCTTTTCAGGCGCCAACGTTGGGCATCTGCGATTATTGCAGGGAAAGGTTGGTCTCAATTGATATTCGGCAATATCAACAGCAACCAGGTAGCGACAAAAACCAGTGCGACGGAAGACCATCGGGTCTTGATCAGCTTTTTCATGATGACCACCTTTTATTATTGTTGGCAGTTGCCTGGGTAAGGCCTGCGGCGCCAGCCGGGTAACGGCATGAGCGCTTATGTATGTCGGCCACAATGGCCGTATTCAGAGTCTGTGACTGCAACGGGTGTTACCCGTTCAACACCTTATCAAGCTCACCCACAGAGTAGATGTTTTTATTCCTGCGCGTTAGATGAATTGGCTACTTCAATAAGTCACATTGTTTCCAACGAGAATGACGTTGTCATGACAGCGTCATCTTCTGTCAGATCTGCCTTGTCCGCGTGCCTGCCGGCGTTCGAACCTGATGCTATTGTCAGCGCGATTGAGCGTTTTGGTCATTGTGCAGGCAGTGGCCAGGAGTAGGGTGGGTAGCACTGTCATTCTGGAGAAAACCATGACTGAAGCATTGATTTTCGACGCCGTGCGCACGCCGCGTGGCAAAGGCAAGAAAGATGGGTCGCTACACAGCGTCAAGCCGGTCAACCTGATGGCGGGCTTGTTGCGCAGTCTGCAGCAGCGCCAGGATCTGGATACCAGTCAGGTGGATGACATCGTGCTGGGGTGTGTCACGCCGGTAGGGGATCAAGGCGCGGATATCGCCAAAACAGCGGCCCTGGTCGCCGGTTGGGACGATTGCGTTGCCGGGGTCCAGATCAATCGCTTTTGCGCCTCCGGGCTCGAGGCGGTCAATCTGGGCGCGATGAAAGTGCGCTCCGGATTCGAAGATCTGGTGGTGGTCGGCGGGGTGGAGTCCATGTCTCGCGTGCCCATGGGCTCGGATGGCGGTGCCTGGGCCATGGACCCGGAAACCAACCTGCGCACGCTCTTTGTACCTCAGGGCATAGGCGCGGACCTGATCGCCACGCTCGAGGGCTTTAGCCGCGAAGATGTTGATGGCTTTGCCCTGCGCTCCCAGCAAAAGGCCGCCCATGCGCGCAGCCGCGGCGCCTTTGATCGGACCCTCGTGCCGGTGACTGACCAGAACGGCATCGTGCTGCTGGATAACGACGAGTTTATTCGCGGTGACAGCACGCTCGCAGGCCTTGGCGCCTTGAAGCCCAGTTTCGAGATGATGGGGCAGATGGGTTTTGATGCCGCGGCACTAACCAGATACCCGCAGGTGGAACGCATTCAGCATGTGCATACCCCGGGCAATAGTTCAGGGATCGTCGATGGCGCTGTGGCGATGCTGATCGGTTCCGAGGAAAAGGGCCGGGCCCTGGGGCTCAAGCCGCGAGCGCGGGTGGTAGCGACGGCGGTGACCAGTACGGATCCGACCATCATGCTCACCGGGCCGGCGCCGGCCACCCGCAAGGCGCTGGCACGGGCGGGTCTGAGTATCTCGGATATTGATCTGTTCGAAGTTAACGAGGCCTTTGCCTCGGTCGTCATGCGCTTCATGAAGGAAATGCAGGTGCCGGAAGAGAAGGTCAACGTCAATGGTGGCTCAATTGCCATGGGCCATCCGCTCGGTGCCACGGGGTGCATCATTCTGGCGACACTGCTGGATGAACTGGAAGCCCGGCAATTGCGCTACGGCCTAGCCACGCTCTGTGTAGGCGGTGGCATGGGTATCGCGACCATTATCGAACGGCTTTGATCGGACCAGACAGGAATTCACCATGACAGATGCCATCGATTATCAGAAAACTGCGGACAATATCGTCATCCTGACGCTGGATATGCCCGGGCAGAGTGCCAACACCATGAATGCGGTTTATCGCCAGGCCATGGCTGAAATCGTCGAGCGCCTGGAAAGCGAGCGCGAGCAGATCGCCGGGGTCATCATCACCTCGGCCAAGAAAACTTTCTTTGCTGGCGGCGACCTCAATGAACTGATCAAGGTGACGCCGGCTGATGCGCAAGCCTTCTATCACATGGTGCTGGGCCTGAAGGCGCAACTGCGCCGCCTGGAAACCCTGGGTAGACCGGTCGTGGCGGCGATCAATGGCGCGGCGCTGGGCGGAGGTTGGGAACTGGCGCTGGCTTGCCACTATCGCATTGCGATTGATCAGCCACATGTACAACTGGGGCTGCCGGAGGTCACGCTGGGCCTGTTGCCTGGCGGTGGCGGGGTAGTGCGCATGGTGCGCATGTTGGGCGTCGAGAAGGCACTACCTTACCTGGCGGAGGGCAAGCAGTTGCGGCCGGCGCAAGCGCTGGCAGCGGGCCTGATTCAGCAGTTGGCCAGCAGCCAGGAGGACATGCTGAGCAAGGCGCGTACCTGGATTCTGGCTAATCCTGACGCTGTCCAGCCATGGGACAGCAAGGGCTACAAGATACCCGGCGGCACGCCGAGTAATCCGGCGCTGGCGCAGATGCTGTCAGTCGCGCCGGCCGTGCTGCGGAGCAAGACTCAGGGGTGCTTTCCGGCCCCGGAGAAGATCCTCTGCGCCGCCGTTGAGGGTGCGCAGGTTGATTTCGATACGGCGCAGTTGATCGAGACGCGCTACTTTACCGAGTTGGCAACCGGCCAGGTGGCCAAGAATATGATCGGCACCTTCTGGTTTCAGTTGAATCAGATCAAGGCTGGTGGCTCGCGGCCCAACGGGTTCGACAAGATCCACACGCGCAAGCTGGGTGTGCTGGGCGCGGGCATGATGGGGGCGGGGATTGCCTACGTGGCCGCCGTGGCGGGGATTGATGTGGTGCTTAAGGATGTCTCCATTGACGCGGCCGAGAAAGGCAAAAGCTATTCCGCGGGACTGCTGGACAAAAAGTTGGCTCGCGGGCAAACCACGGCAGAGAAACGCGATGCAATACTGGGCCGTATTCACCCAAGCATTGACGACGCGGACTTCGCTGGCTGCGATCTGATTATCGAAGCGGTGTTCGAGGACCGTGAACTCAAGGCCAAGGTGACCCAGGCTGCCGCGCAGCATGCCCTGGCCGATGCTGTTATCGCCTCCAATACCTCCACCTTGCCGATTACCGGCCTGGCCAGTGCCGTCCAGCGGCAGGACAACTTCATTGGTCTGCATTTTTTCAGCCCGGTCGACAAAATGCCGCTGGTGGAAATCATCCGTGGCAAACAGACCAGCGAGGCCACGCTCGCCCGCGGCTTTGATTTCGTCATGCAGATCAACAAGACGCCGATCGTGGTCAATGACAGCCGTGGCTTTTTCACCTCCAGGGTGTTCAGTACCTTCACCAGTGAGGGTATCGCGATGCTGGGTGAGGGAATTCCGGCTGCGATGATCGAGAATATCGCTCGTCAGGCGGGCATGCCTGTCGGGCCACTAGCGGTGTCGGATGAAGTATCGATGGGGTTGATGAGTCACATTCGTGAGCAGACCCGCAAGGATCTGGCCGCTGAAGGGCAGGCGCTACCTGAGCATCCGGCGTTTGCGGTGATTAGCCAGATGGTGGACAGCTTCAAGCGTCCAGGCAAGTCTGCCGGTGCAGGCTTCTATGATTATCCCAGGGACGCTCGCAAACACCTGTGGGCAGGGTTGAAAGAGCACTTTGAAAAGCCTGAGGCAATGATTGCGCAGGAGGATGTACGTGACCGGCTGCTGTTTATTCAGGCGATCGAGACGGTTCGCTGTGTCGAGGAAAAGGTGCTTGGGTCTACGGCGGATGCCAATATAGGCTCGATATTCGGAATCGGCTTTGCCGCCTGGACCGGCGGCGCCTTGCAATTCATCAATCAATATGGGCTGAAGGCCTTTGTCGCGCGGGCGCGCTATCTGGCCGAGCAATATGGGGAGCGGTTCGAGCCGCCAGCACTTCTCCTTGAAAAGGCTGCCAGCGACTCGGTTTTCTGAGATCAGAGCAATTGATCGGTGCGCGCGGCCATGATCAGATCATTGCGGTGCACACCGCCCAGTGAATGGCTCCACCAACTGACCGTCACCTTGCCCCATTCGGTTAACAGGGCCGGGTGATGGCCAGCTTTTTCCGCCAGTTCGCCGACCTTGTTGGTAAAGGCCAGCGCCTGGAGAAAATTATTGAAGTGGAAGCGTTTTTCCACCCGAGCTACGCCATCCACATGTTTCAGGGTCCATTCCTGCAATTCTTCCAATAGCTCTTCGATAGCGTCCTCATCCATTGCGCTAGCGGCAACATCGCTGGTATTCAGGGATTCGTGCGGCAAGGTGCTCATGCTGTTCTCCTGTTGCGGATGATGAGTTGAGCATAGCAGCCATGCTGCTGTTCTAGGATTGAGTTTGTGCCAAGGGGTATCATGGACGGCTTGTTTGCTAGTGAGGGTGGAGCATGGAACGACGATGGCTGAGCGCAAGCTTGCGCTTTATCGGCTGGAGGCCAGACAGTACCAGCCTTCAGGAAAAGTTGATTTCCGCGCTGGGTGCGACCCTGTCGTTGCTGGTGGTCTACTGGGTGACGCATATCGGTATGGATGGCGATGGCGCGCTGTGGGTGACGGGCTCCATGGGGGCCAGCGCGGTTCTGGTGTTCGCCATGCCCCATGGCGCATTGTCTCAGCCGTGGCCGGTGGTGGGAGGGCAGGTTATTTCCGCCAGCTTCGGCGTGGCGTGCATGCAATGGCTGCCCGCAGGCCCCTGGGTGGCGGCCCTGGCGGTGGGCGGCAGCATCTTTCTGATGATGTATTTACGCTGCCTGCACCCGCCGGGCGGGGCAACGGCAATGATTGTGGTGTTGGGCGGGCCTGCGGTGGAGAGCGCAGGATTTCATTTTGTGCTTTATCCGATTCTACTGGATGCCCTGGTCATTGTGGCGGCGGCACTGCTGTTCAATAACCTGTTCGAATGGCGGCGCTATCCCTTGTCGCTGTCCCACCATCAAGTGGTTCGCCCGCCGGGCATCGCGCCGGAGGATTTCCACCACGCGCTGAGGCAGATGAATGCCTATGTTGATATCGAGTTCAATGATCTGCTCAAGCTGGTCGAGCTGGCCAACAAGCATGCCAAAACCGAGGGCGTAGGCGAGAACGATCTGGTGGCTGGCGCTTTTTACAGCAACGGTTTGCCCGGCAACAACTGGTCGGTGCGCGAGGTGTTGCAGGTCGAGCCAAGGCGGCCTGGACGTTATGGCCGGGTCCGCTATAAAACCATCAAGGGCCAGGGCGAGGGCAGTGGTGGAATGTGCCGGCTATCCACCTTTATTACCTGGGCGCGCTATCCGGTCGAGCAGGACGACACCGGCTGGCACCGTGTGCGTTCTGCGGATAAGCCGAAGGTCTAAGGCCATTACGACGTTGGTCGAATGGCTTGACCAGAGATTCATAAGGAGACTGGCAGCATGTTAGGTGACCTTATCTACCCCGATGTAGATGTGCTGCTCTCCTTTGGCTGCTACCCGCAAGGGCGCAGCCATTTTTTTGCGCAACAGGCTCGCGCTCGGACCGGTGTTGAGCAGTAAACATAACAGTTCCCACGGCAACCGAAGCTTATCTGTAGCTATGGTCTGGGGTACATCGGGCCTACAATGCCGCGTCCCTTCGCAAGCTCAGAGTTTCCACCATGCACGTCTCCTCCGGTCGCTGGTTGTACGGGTTTGTTCTGGCCATGATCACCACGGTGTTGTGGGCGGTGCTGCCGATCATGCTCAAGGAAGTGCTCAAGGGCATGGACCCCTACACCGTGACCTGGTATCGCCTGTTCAGTGCCGGGCTGGTGCTGTTTATCTGGTTGGCGGTGCGCGGGCGGCTGCCATCCATCCGGGCTTTATCGACCAATAATCGCTGGCTATTGGCGGTCGCTATCATTGGCCTTGCCTGCAACTACGTGTTCTATCTGATGGGGCTCAGCCGGCTGACGCCCGGAACCATGCAACTGATGATCCAGACGGCGCCGATCATGCTGATGTTCGGCAGTATGCTGGTGTTTCGTGAACGCTTCGGCCTGGGCCAGGTGCTGGGTGTGCTGGTGCTGCTGCCGGGCTTCGTGCTGTTTTTCAACCAGCGGCTGGTAGAGCTCTTTACCCAGATGACCAGTTACACCGTCGGTATTCTGATCACCTTGGCCGCAGCCTTTACCTGGGCTCTGTATGGGCTGGCGCAGAAGCAGCTCTTGACTATCTGGTCGTCGATCACGGTGATGATGGTGATTTACCTGGCCTGCTCATTACTGCTGTTACCGCTGACCAATCCGCTGTCGGTGCTGGATCTGACGGGTTTGCAATTCTGGCTGCTGGTGGCCTGTTGCCTGAATACGCTGATTGCCTATGGCGCCTTCGCCGAAGCCCTGGTGCATTGGGAAGCCTCGCGAGTCAGTGCCACCATCGCGACCACGCCGCTGTTTACCTTCAGCATGGTGGCGCTGGGCTCCATGCTCTGGCCGAGCATCGTCCAGCCGGAACTGCTTAACAGTCTGGCCTATCTGGGAGCCTTGATGGTGGTGGTGGGGTCGGCGCTGGTCGCCTTGGCGCCGAGCCTGATTCAGAACCTGAAAAATCGTCGGTTGCGGCGGCTGGCGGTGACGCCGCCGCCAGCGGGGTCGTGATTTTCAGCTAAAACACTTTCGCGGCCAGGCGGCCGCTCCCACCAGAGACTGCCTATATTCTGTGGGAGCGGCCGCCTGGCCGCGAAGGGGTTTCAGTTATCCTGCCCCAGCATGGCCTCGGGCCTGACAGCCTGGTCGAACTCGCTGTCGCTCAGATAGCCCAAGGCCAATGTCGCCTGCTTCAAGGTAGTACCCTCCTGATAGGCTTTCTTGGCGATATCGGCCGCCTTGTCATAGCCAATCACCGGATTCAGCGCAGTGACCAGCATCAGGCTGTTATTCAGATGCTCGCGCATACGCTGCGCATCTGGCTGCATGCCTTCAATACAATGCTCACGAAAACTGTTGCAGCCGTCGCTAAGCAGGCGGATGGATTGCAGCAGGGTATGAATGATCACCGGTTTGAATACATTCAACTGCAGGTGGCCATTGCTCGCCGCGATGCCCAGCGTCACATCATTACCCAGCACCTGACAGGCGATCATCGACAGCGCCTCGCACTGAGTAGGGTTGACCTTGCCGGGCATGATCGAGCTGCCGGGCTCGTTGGCGGGCAGACGCACTTCGGCGAAACCGGCGCGCGGCCCACTGCCAAGCAGGCGCAGGTCGTTGGCCAGCTTCATCAGCGTCACTGCCAACTGTTTGCATGCGCTGTGTAACCGCACCAGGGGCTCGTGGCCACTCAAAGCGGCGAACTTGTTTGCCGCGCTGGTAAAGGGCTGATCGGTCAGGTCGGCTATGTGCCGGGCAAAGCCTTCAGCAAAGCCTTTCGGAGTATTCAGACCGGTACCCACTGCGGTGCCGCCCTGGGCCAGGGCATAGACGTCAGGTAATGCCTGTTCAACTGCCTGAATACCCATATCCAGTTGGGCCACGAAGGCCGACAGCTCCTGACCAAAGGTCACGGGCGTGGCGTCCATCATGTGAGTGCGGCCGATCTTGATCAGCTCGGCATGTTGCTGCGCCTGCTTATCAAGCTCGTTACGCAGTGCCAAAACCGCGGGCAGCAGTGCAGCATGAGTTTGCAGTGCTGCGGCAATGTGCATGGCGGTGGGGAAGGTGTCGTTGGAGCTTTGTGAACGGTTGACGTGATCATTCGGGTGCACTGGCGTCTTGCCACCGGGCTTGCCGCCGGCCAGCTCGTTGGCCCGCCCGGCGATCACCTCGTTGGCGTTCATGTTGCTCTGCGTGCCACTCCCGGTTTGCCAAACTGACAGGGGAAAGTGCTGGTCCAACTGGCCGCTGATTACCTCGTCAGCGGCGCGCTCGATCAGCTGCGCGGTCTCATCGTCCAGTTGTTGGAGTTCGCGATTGGTGCGCGCCGCGGCCTTCTTGATCAGCCCGAGCGCGTGCACAACCGCTAAAGGAATACGTTCTTCGCCTATGGCAAAATGCTGCAGTGAGCGTTGGGTCTGGGCACCCCAGTAACGATCAGCCGGGACATCGATACTGCCCATGCTATCGGATTCGGACCTTGTGCTCATGCTGACTCTCCGCGTTGGTGTATGGTGTCTCGGGCTGTCAGTATAGGCCCTTGACCCCTTTGACTCATGAATGCGGAAAAAGTCCATGCGTAGCTCGATCCTCTCAGCCCCGGGCTGGTTGTGCCTTTTCACCCTCTTGTTCACGCCGCTGTTGCAGGCGGACGAGGCCTCTCATCGTGCCAGCGCCGAGCGTTTTCTCAAACTGGCCAATGCCGATGAGATGACGGCTCCGGTTTACCAGCAGGTCTCGCGTATGCTGACCGCGCAGTTTTCGCAAATGGGCGGCTCGATGCAGTATGAATCGATTCTGCGCACCTATCAGGAACGCGCCAAGGCCAAGCTGGATGAAACCCTGGCGTGGGAAGTGATGCGCGACGAGCTGATTGATCTGTATCTGCCGCTGTTCAGCGAAGAGGAATTCGAACAACTGGCGGATTTCTACGAATCCGATGTGGGCCGCAAGCTGATGGCGCATCTGCCGGACTTGACCCGTGATTCCATGGCGATCAGCCGCGCGCGGGTGGAAGACAAGGTAGGCCCGCAGATCCAGGAACTGATCGAGCAAATGAGCGCCGAGGTGGAAGAGCAGCAAAGCGCCCTGCGTTGATCGGCTGCCAGGCGTTACACTCTGTAGCGGCATCATGAACATGACGAGGAACCATCAATGACAAGCAGCACAACGCCCACCCAGGACAAGCTCCATCAGGCCATGCAGAGCCTGGCGCCAGAGCATCTGGAGCTGGTAAACGAAAGCCATATGCACAGCGTGCCGCCTGGCTCGGAGTCACACTTCAAGGCCGTGGTGGTCAGCGATCAGTTTGCTGGCCTGAATGCGGTCAAGCGTCACCAGGCGGTGTACCGCGCGCTGGGGGATCTGATGTCCAGCATTCATGCGTTGGCGCTGCATACCTATACCCCGGAGGAGTGGAGCGCTCGCCAGCAGGCGCCAGCTTCGCCTAATTGCCTGGGCGGTAGCAAGGCCGATGCCTGACGCGGCGCCGCTGCTCTGCTAGAATTCGCGCCTTTACAAGTGCGCCCTTTACGGGGGCGATAACTGCATTACCGAGGTGATTCATGTCGCAGATTGTTGTGGTCGCGCTGTACAAGTTCGTCACGCTGGAAGATTTCGAAGCCAAACGCCAACCCCTGCTCGATGTACTGACGCGTTCCGCCGTCAAGGGCACGCTGTTGCTTGCCCGTGAGGGTATCAATGGCACTATTGCCGGCCAGCGTGAGGGTATGGACCAGGTGCTTGACTGGTTGCGCGCCGACCCGCGCCTGAGCGATCTCGATCACAAGGAATCCCTGTGTGAGGAGATGCCCTTCTATCGCACCAAGGTGAAGCTCAAGAAAGAGATCGTCACCATCGGCGTGCCGGATGTCAGCCCGAACGAAACCGTGGGTACCTATGTTGATCCGCAGGACTGGAATGCGTTGATCAGTGATCCGCAGGTACTGCTGATCGATACCCGTAATGATTACGAAGTCTCGATTGGTACCTTTGAGGGCGCGGTGGACCCCAAAACCAAAAGTTTTCGCGAGTTTCCCGAGTACATAAAAGCCCACTACGACCCCGCCAAGCACAAGAAGGTGGCGATGTTCTGCACCGGCGGCATTCGCTGTGAAAAAGCCTCCAGCTACATGCTGCAGCAGGGGTTTGACGAGGTCTACCACCTCAAGGGCGGCATCCTCAAGTATTTTGAAGAGGTGCCTGCCGAGCAGAGCAAGTGGAATGGCGAATGCTTTGTGTTCGATAACCGTGTCACCGTCCGCCACGACCTGGCGCCGGGTTCGTTCGACCAGTGCCACGCCTGTCGCCATCCTATTTCGGCTGCAGAGAAGGCCTCTGCGCAGTATGAGGAGGGTGTCAGTTGCCCGCGCTGTTATGACAACCTGCCGGAGAAGACTCGCCTGCGGGCCGAAGAGCGGCAAAAGCAGGTGCGGCTGGCCAAGTTGCGTAATCAGCCGCATCCTATCGGTCAGTCTCAGGCCTCGCCCAAGAACGCGGCTGCCGGCCCAAAATCCTGACGGAGCAGCATGATGACCCAGCGCCTGTTATATGTGATGGACCCCTTGTGTTCATGGTGCTGGGGTTTTGCACCGGTGATGGATGCCATCCAGGCCACGCATCCCGATCTGGCTATTCATATGGTCGCGGGCGGGCTGCGCCCGGGTCAGCGTGAACCCATGGATGCGGCGAGTCGCGACGCCCTGGCCGAGCATTGGGAGGCCGTCGAGATAGCGTCTGGGCAAGCCTTTTTGAGCCCAGCCGATCTGCCCCAGGGCTTCGTCTACAATTCCGAGCCGCCTTGTCGCGCGCTGGTGGTGGGTCGCGAGCTGGACGCATCGCGTGTATGGAGGCTGGTCATGGCGATACAGCGGGCCTTTTACACCGAGGCGCTGGATGTCACGCAAAGCGCCTTGCTGGTCGATCTGGCCGAGCAGGCCGGCTACGACCGGCAAGCCTTCAGTGAACACTTCGATGCCGAAATCACCCGCGCGGCTATCGCTGCGGATTTTTCCTGGACCCGCGATCTGGGGATTGCCGGGTTTCCCACGTTATTGGCGCAGCGTAATGGGCAACTGGCCTTGCTGACCAATGGCTACCAGTCTGCCAATCAGGTGCTGCCGTTGCTTGAGCGCTGGCTGGCGGCAGGCCAGGGCGTCAAACCGGCATGCTGACGACGGCTGTGCATCTGGCGCTGCATGCATTGTTGCCACTGGCAGTGGCGCTGCTGTTTTTCCGCAGCCAGTGGCAGAAGGCCTGGTTGATCATGATGCTGACCATGCTGGTCGACCTGGATCATCTGATTGCCGATCCGATCTTTGATCCTGGCCGTTGCTCGATTGGCTTTCATTTTCTGCACAGTTACACCGCTATTGGCGGATATCTGCTGATGACGTTGTGGAAGCCACTGCGGTTGATCGGCTTGGGGCTATTGATTCATATGCTGGTGGATGCCAGCGATTGTTGGCGTATGGCGGGCTTCGTGTTGCCCTAGGGCGAACAGCGCACAGCAAAAGGCCGGGGATTCCCCGGCCTTTTCATTAGCGCATGCTTCGATGCTGCGGGCTCGCCGAGCACCGTTGCGCAATCAGTGCCGCGACAACAGCGCCGGCTTGGGCTTGTCTTCCGGGGCATGAAACAGCAGGAACAGCTGGGTCAGGATCTCGGGGATGTGCTGCATCATGTCCTCGACCATATCCTCATCCTGGGCGATTTCAGCAAACTCGGGCTGATCATCAAACAGGCCGGAGCCAACCATGATAGGTAGCAACAGCTCGCTGACGGTTTCTTCATCCTGAGCGAACCAATCTTCCTCACGCAGGAACACGCCTTCCAGAAAGCCCACGCACCAGCTACGCAGGTCGGACAGGTCGGGCTCATCGCCCAGGGTCAGATCGCAGGGTGGCTCCAGCTCTTCATCACTGGACAGGTCGCGGGCGATCTCGGCTTTGAGTGCACGCAAGGATTCTTCGATATCGGTTTTCTGTGCATCGTCCTGATAGTTTGGCTCTTCGGCAAACAGCTCGGCGATCCACTCTTCTTCCGGTACTTCAACAGGGCTGATACAGAGCGCGGTGAGATAACCATGGCCGGCAAGATAATCAAGCGCTTCATCGTGCAGGTCATCGGCATCGAGAAACTGCTGCAAGCGCTCGAGTTGGTCGGCAAAGGACATGGGACACCTCATAATCGGAATTGTTAATCATTGTACGCGCGCGCCGGTTTTTTTGCCAAAAGCGCAGCGTATTTGTGCGCAGAAACACGGCCGAGCGGTGTGGGGCTGTTATAATTTGCCGCCTGTAAAAGGCCCGTCCACTTCGATCAAGGGAGACTCATGCGCGAGCAAGCTCTGGTACGACTCAAGGAAATCTTCGGCTATGCCGAATTCCGTGGTCAGCAGGCGGACATCATCGATGAAGTGGCGCAGGGTCGCGATGCGCTGGTGCTGATGCCCACTGGTGGTGGCAAGTCGCTGTGCTATCAGATTCCCGGTCTGCTGCGCGATGGTCTGACAGTGGTGGTCTCGCCCTTGATTGCGTTGATGGATGATCAGGTCGCGACGCTGAATGAGCTGGGGCTCAAGGCCGCGGCGTTGAACTCGACTCTGACTGACCAGGCGCAGCGCGAGATTGCCGATCAGATGCGTGCCGGGGAGCTGGACTTTCTGTATCTGGCCCCCGAGCGGCTACTCAAACCGCGCACGCTGCACTTCTTGCAAAGCCTGAAAATCAGTCTGTTCGCCATTGATGAAGCCCATTGTGTATCGCAATGGGGGCATGATTTCCGTCCGGAATACCTGCAACTGGGTCAGCTTGCCGAGTTGTTTCCCGATGTGCCGCGCATGGCACTGACCGCGACCGCTGATGAGCGCACCCAGGGTGACATCACCCAGCGCCTCAAGCTCGAGGCGGCGCGCTGTTTTATTTCCGGCTTTGACCGGCCCAATATCTTTTACCGCATCGTGCCCAAGGACAAACCGCGCCAACAGTTGTTAAGTCTGCTGGCGCGGCACAAGGGCAATGCCGGCATCGTCTATTGCCTGTCGCGCAAGAAGGTCGACGAGACCGCCGCCTGGCTCAGCGGCCAAGGCTGGCCCGCGCTGCCCTATCACGCGGGCTTGCCCTCCGAGCTGCGCGCGACCCATCAGAAACGCTTCCTCAACGAGGAGGGTCTGATCATGGTAGCGACCATCGCGTTTGGCATGGGCATCGATAAATCCAACGTGCGCTTTGTTGCGCATATGGATCTGCCGAAAAGCGTCGAAGCCTATTATCAGGAAACCGGGCGGGCGGGCCGTGATGGTTTGCCGGCTGATGCCTGGATGGCGTACGGCCTGCAGGACGTGTTGATGCTCAATCAGATCATGGCCAATTCCGAAGGTGATGAGCGGCATAAGCGCATTGAGCGGCACAAGCTTGATGCGATGCTCGGGCTGTGCGAAATAACGACTTGCCGCCGACAGATGCTGCTCGATTATTTCGGCGAAACCATGCCCGAGCCCTGCGGGCATTGTGACAATTGCGTGGAGCCTGCAGCGACCTGGGACGGCAGCGAAGCGGCACGCATGGCGCTATCTTCGGCCTACCGCAGTGGTCAGCGCTATGGCGTGGGCCATCTGACCGATATTCTGCTCGGCCGCGACAACGAGAAGATCCGCAGCGCCGGGCATCAGCATCTGTCTACCTATGGAATTGGCAAGCAATTATCCGAACAGGAATGGCGCTCGGTCTTCCGCCAGTTGATTGCCCGCGGGCTGGCTGAAATTGATCTGGATGGTTACGGCAGCCTGCGCCTGTCAGATAGTTGCCGGCCGCTGCTGCGTGGCGAGGAAACACTGGCGCTGCGCAAGGATATCAGCCGCTCTTCGCCACTGCCTTCGCGTTCGGAAAAGGCCGTCGTGGCCGAGGCCGACAAGCCCTTGTGGGAGGCTTTGCGCGCGCTGCGCAAACAACTGGCCGAGTCGCACGGCGTGCCGCCTTACGTGATTTTTCCCGACTCGACCCTGGTCGACATGTTGCGCCAGCGGCCGGCCAATCTGCAGGATATGGGCCTGGTCAGCGGCATTGGCGCGCACAAGCTGGAGCGCTACGGTGCCGATTTCCTGCAGGTGATGCTGGGCGAGGCGGGTGCGGTGCAGGATGCCCCGCTGGATGTCGCGCAGGAAGCCCAGGCGCTGGCCATGGCCGGCATGGGCGCCGAGCAGATTGCCCGGCAACTGGCTATTCCGGTCAAGCAGGTATATATGCAGCTGGCCCAGGCGGTCGGGCTGGGTAAGCTGCCTTTGAATCGGGCGATCGACTTGCCGCCTGGCCAGTTGGAGCGCATTCAGGATGCCTTCCTGAATCTTGCCGAAGAGGATCTACCGGGGGTCCGCACCCTGGCCAAGGAACTGGATGAACCGGTGGAAGAGGGCGTGCTGCACTGCATTCGCGCGGCGCTGATCCACGAGATATCCGGGGCCTGAGTGCGGCAATAGGGCAAACCTAGAAGGTTTGCCCCAGCTTCATATACAGAGCGCGTTCACCTTCCTGGTTAGCGCCGAGCCCAAAGAACAGCGGGCCGAGGAACGTGTCCAGGCCCAATAGCAATGAGCCCGCGGTCATGTAACCGCTGTCAAAGCCGTTGTCTTCCTTGTTGTAAACTCGGCCGTATTCAAAACTGGTGCCCAGGTACACGGGAATGCCGACCGGCACGTAATTGCCCGGGTTCAGCCGCCGGTAATACACCACGCGACCCAGGTTATAGTTCTGGCCTGCCAGCCCGTTCTGACGGAATCCGGAGAATTGCCCAGGCCCGCCGAGCAGGAAGCTGCTCTGGGCGACCCCTACGCCCCCATCAGTGCGCCCGCCAAATATGCCCAGCTGGAAACTGTTGGCGCCCTTGGAAAATGCCTTGTTGGCACGCAATTCAACTTGCTCGTAGCGCTCGTCTGCCCCTAGATCAGGCTCGGATTGCCGCCAGACCAGACGCGCTTCGTCGCCAGAGCGGGGGAAGTTGACGTTATCCAGGGTGTCGCGATCAATCTGCAGGGTGTAGAAGGCTTCCTCGAAATTGAAAGAGGGCAGTTGTGGATCGCCCACGCGTACGCGTGATTCGCCCTTGTAACGAGAGAGGCCAAAGCGTACCTCGCCATTGTTGGCGATCTGCCGTCCCAGGTTGAACCCGGTGCCGTAGCGGGTCTGGCGGTAGTCGACTATCGGGTCGTTATCGACTATCACCTCCACATTGCGTGATTCGGCATCGATAAAGGGCGCAACGAAATAGCGCGAACCGAAATCTAGCGGTTGGTAGAACTCGCTGTAAAACACCTGGTTTTCGCCCACCTGCAGGCGGGTAAGCCATTCCGCGCCCAGGGGATTTACGCCATTGACGCGAAAGCTGGCGCCGATATTGAACTGGCTGCCGCCTTTGAAATCATCCACCAGGTTCAGGCCCAGACGAAGATAATCCGTGCCGGTTTCACGACCGCTGGTCCTTACCAGCAGGGTATTGGTCTCTTCGCCATGAATGATCTCGTAGCTGACCCGGCTGAAGTAATCAGTGCCGTAAATGGTGCCCATGTCTTCTTCAAGGCGCGCAAGGTTCAGCGGCTCGCCCAGCGGTTGGCGCAGCATGCTGCGTACCACCTTGTCTGATACCTTGCCGCTGTTCTCAACGGCGATGGAGCTGATGATCGGCTGGCGCAGTGGTCGTATTCTGGCCAGGTTGCCGCCCGGTTTGTCGCGCAGTGAGCGGTCGGCAAAAGCTTGGCCTTGGGGTGATTCGCTGAGGCTGGCTGCACCGGCGAGAATGGCGGCATCAGCCTGGTCAAAACTGCTGAAAGCCATGGTGCCGAGCTCGGGTTGCAGGAGCAGGTCGTCCGGCCCCAGGGTGTCGATCTGCTCCTGGGTGTTGGTCCTTGTCAGCAGGCTGGTGGTCTGGTCCATGATGTCGATGATGGAGGTCAGTTGCTCTGCGGATTTCAGCGGCGTACCCGTATCGACCACGATGACCCGGTCCACCCCCATGCTGCGAGCAATATCAACCGGCAGGTTCTTCACCAGTACACCATCCACGAGCATGCGGCCGTCTACATTGACTGGCGCAAAAAAGCCCGGCAAGGCAATGCTGGCGCGAATAGCCAGCGGCAAATGGCCGTGATCAAAAATCACTGCCTCGCCACTGGCAATATCCGTCGCCACGGCACGGAAGGGGATCGGCAAATGGTCAAAATTGTCGATGTCGTTGGTATGCACCAACAGGGCCTCCAGTGCCAACCCCAGATTCTGGCCCTGTAACAAGCCGAGCGGCAGGTTCAGGCGGCCCCGGTCAAAACTCAGGCGCTGCTTGACCAGAAAGTCGCGGTCATCCTGTTTGCGTCGGAAGGGGATATCCTCACGTAATGGCGAGTCACTCAGGGTGTTCTGCCAATCCAGCTCCAATGCGATCTTTTCGATCTCATCGGCGGTGTAGCCCGCCGCATACAGCCCACCGATTACCGCGCCCATGCTGGTGCCGGCAATCGCATGGATAGGTACGTTCATTTCCTCCAATTGCTTGAGCACGCCAATGTGCGCAAGCCCGCGCGCGCCGCCGCCTGATAGCACCAGTCCGGTACGCAATTCTTCAGCGTTGGCATAGGGAATAAGGATTATAAGCAGCAACAGCAGAAGGCGTTTGAACATGATGTTGGCTCGGTACGCGATGAACAGGGGAGTGAGGTAGCCATTGTATACGACACCGGACATAAATAATGACTCCGGCGTCGAGTTTGTGGCGTGCCCTGTGTGTCACGCGATGGTCATGCGAGTGTCATGTTGACGTCAAGGTGCAGCTCTATGTTGAACTCAAGATTCCAGGGAGATGCGATCATGACCAAGGCTGAAACCCATGCACCGGGTGCTAAACAGCGGGTGCGTACGCTATGGATTTCCGATGTCCATCTGGGCACCCGCGGTTGCCAGGCCGACAAGCTGACGACCTTCCTCAAGGAATACGAGTGTGATCATCTGTATCTGGTCGGCGATATCATCGACGGCTGGCGATTGCGCAAGAGCATGTACTGGCCCCAGGCGCACACCAATGTAGTGCGCCGCGTGCTGACCATGAGCAAACGCGGCACGCGGGTAACCTACGTGACCGGCAATCATGATGAGTTCCTGCGCCGTTATGCCAATCTGCAGCTGGGCAATATCCAGCTAGTCGATGAAGCGGAACATCTGACCCTGGACGGGCGAAGGCTGCTGGTCATTCATGGCGATCAGTTTGATGTGATTACCCGTTGCCATCGATGGCTGGCCTTTCTCGGTGACCATGCCTACGAGTTCAGCCTGACGCTCAACCGCTGGCTCAACCATTGGCGTGCGCGCTACGGCTATGGCTACTGGTCCTTGTCTTCTTACCTGAAGCACAAGGTCAAGAAAGCGGTCAATTTCATCAGTGATTTCGAGGATGCGGTGGCCCACGAGTGCGTCAAGCGCGACTACCAGGGTGTTGTTTGTGGGCACATACATCACGCGGAGATTCGCCAGGTCAATGGTATTACCTACCATAACTGTGGTGACTGGGTAGAATCCTGTACTGCGCTGGTCGAGCACGTGGATGGGCGGATAGAGCTCTATGCCTGGGCTGATACCGCACAGGCCCTGGATCTTTCCACGACGCCTGCTACCGCGGCGGTGGTCTAACGAGTCAGATGATCACCTTGTCACGCAGCTTGCGAGCAGCCAGTTCCAGTGACTTGATGATCTCGTCCTTGTCGTAGTTACGGATGCCATTGGTATCCAGATACATCGAAAAGCCGGGCTTTTCATGCTCCTCGAAAGTCGGCGCAGCGCCCAGATCCCGGCGCAGACCCACCACCTGGTAGATCTGCACCGGACGCGAGAAGCCCTTGACCGACTCCTGGCCCTTGTCCCGGCACATGACCAGGTCCTTGACCAGCGAGAAGGTCTCGTGGGGGATCAGGATTTCCCCGGGGTCCGCAGCACTTTCCAGCCGGCTGGCCAGATTCACCTCACGGCCGATGATGGTGTAATCCATGCGGGTATTGGCGCCGAAGTTGCCGACCGTGCAGTAGCCGGTACTCAGCCCCATGCGAATTTCCAACGGGCGGGTGATGCCTTTACTGCGCCATTGCTGCCGCAACACTTTCATATGCTTGCGCATGGCTACGGCCATTGCCACGGCGGCCTGGGCGTCCTGTTTGGCGCCCTGGCTGACTGGGTCACCAAAGAAGATCATCACACAGTCGCCAATAAATTTATCGATGGTGCCGCCATACTGCAGGGCGATTCGCGACATTTCGTCCAGGTAGTTATTCAGCAGATCGGTCAGGGCTTCGGCCTCCATTTCCTCGGCCAGCTCGCTAAAACCGCGTATATCGGAAAAGAATACCGTGAGCTTTTTGCGTTTGGTCTCCAGCTGCACGCTTTGCTTGCCGGAGAAGATCGACTCCCAGACCTGAGGAGACAGGTATTTGGACAGATTGGCCGCCAGGCGGGCGGTTTTTTCCTGCTCGGCTCGGATCTCTTTCTGCGCATGCTCCAGGGTGCGACCCTGACGATAGACAAATGCCGCCATGATCAGCATGAAGGTACCGCCACTGACCAGTGCGCTGATGGCCACCAGCGGTGAGCTGGCCAGTACGATTTGTGGCGTGAGTAGAGCGGCAGACAACATCAGCCCCAATAGCGCCAGGAGCCAGGCCGTCAGCATGTACAACGGACCACCGATAATCACACTGGCGAAGCTGATCAACAGTACAAATACCAGGCTGGGGACCGCATTGAATTGGCACAGGGTAATGAACAGGCCGGTGTGAAGCCCGTCCAGTGCAAGAAGGCCCAGGCGGCTGTACAGGGGGCGCAGGTTGCTCAGGCGGGACACCCCAATCCGGACAATATGCGGGTACGCCAGTGCGTAACCGATCACCCCCAGATAGAGCAGGTTGAAGCCGTTTTCCAGCGCAAGAGCAGTGAAGGTGATGGCCACGCAGAGGTAGGCCAGCATCCTGGAATGGTAACCCTCCAGCGGCGGCTTGACCGGTTGTACTCGGCTATTGAATATCATCGGCAGTCTTCCCTGGCCTGTAGGCGAGCGACAGCGGGAGGGCCTTCAAGCGGTGACCAGGATGTTAAATGGCGCACACGACAACGATCCAGCTGGCGATTACCGGCTGATCATAAACTGCATCATCCATCAGGGAAACCCAAAACAGAGGAGTTTTGCTGACAGGAAATCGGGCCCGGCCAGGAAGGCCGGGCTTGAGCCTCAGGCCTCGCTAACGGCTTTATAGATTGATTGCTTTGGCCGTGCAAAGACCCGGCGCAGCATCGGTTCGAAGAAAGAGAGCGGTTCGGCCGGGTAATCCACGTCGAAGGCGGTGGCGTCATAGAGCGCGCAGAATTCCGCAGTACGCTGGTACAGAGGATGGTCCTTGAACTGATCACGCAGGTGCCGGTCCATGCCCAGGTGATGGAAAAAATAGTAACCCTGGAAGATCCCGTGTTTTTCGACCATCCACAGATTTTCGGGGGAAACGAAAGGTTTGAGGATGGCTGCAGCGATATCCGGGTGATTGAAGGAGCCCAGGGTATCGCCAATATCGTGCAGCAACGCACAGACCACGTATTCTTCGTCCTGACCGTCGCGGTGAGCGCGGGTCGCGGTCTGCAGGGAGTGCTGCAGGCGGTCGATCGGGAATCCGCCGTAATCGCCGTCGAGCAGTTTCAGGTGGGTAAGAATGCGGTCAGGCAGGCCGTGGGAGAATTCCTTGAAATGGCCGGAAATGGCTGCCCAATCCTCTGGCGTGCCTTCCTGCATGGCGCGGAATGTAGCTTGCTCTTTAGCCGCTGACTGATGGCCCATGGTCGCTCTCCGTTCGTTTGTCGCTCAATGGATCGATATGCAACGATCTTAACTGGCTCACTGGGTACTGACTGTCGCATGCCTGACAATCAATCTGCCTGTGCATCCATTACGCTTCTGGCATGCGGTCAAAAGCGGATGCGACCGGTCAAAGCGTCCTTGAGCATCACCCAATCGCCCATAAAGCTGTAAAGCGGGTATTTGAAGGTGGCTGGTCTGTTTTTTTCGAAAAAGAAGTGACCGACCCAGGCAAAGCCATACCCGGCGACGGGCAGTGCCAGCAACCACCACCAGCTTTGGGTCAGCAGCACGGTCGCGAGGATGCTGAGCACCAGAAGGCTGCCAATATAGTGCAGCCGGCGGCTGGTATCGTTGGCGTGTTCGCTCAGGTAATAGGGATAGAACTCGGCGAATGAATGAAATTGGGGGATGGGTGTCTGCGTGGCGGCATTGTGCTCAGCCATGATGTTTCTCCCGTAACTGGGTTATTATCGAAGTATAGAGTAGCCAGTAACCTTGCACCCACCTATGACCGGGTGTGCCAAAGCCATAGTTTTTCGCAGATAGTTTTCGCAGGTAGAGTCAGCGATGAGGTGCTGTTGTTTGGCCTGATCGACTAATTAATAGAGCGCAGCATCTCGTGACTGCGCCCAGAGAGGTCTATGTCCTACCCTGAACGCACTACCTCATCCAGCTGGGCCACGGCGATTGTCCAGGCGCTGGAACTTGAAGGTCTGCGCAGCGCTGATCTGTTCGCCGATCTGGGGCTGGACTATGCGCTCCTGTCTGACCCGGATGCGCGCTTCCCTCAGGATCAGATGACCCGGCTGTGGCAGCGGGCAGTGAGCTTGTCGGGCAACCCGGCGATAGGCTTGCGGATGGGCAAGGTGATCCGCCCGGCGCATTTCAATGTGGTGGGCTTCTCGCTGTTATCGAGCAAGACACTCAAGGACAGCCTGGCCCGGTTGGTGCGCTACCAACGGATTATTGGCGAGGCCTCTGACATGGCCCTGCTGCAAACTCCGGACAGCTATGTACTGGAGTTGCAGATTCACGGCGACACGCTTCCGGCACCGACCCAGAGCCATGATGCAGCGCTGGCCTATCTACTGGCATTCTTCCGCTGGATGACCGGCGAACACCTGACCCCGCAACGGGTTGGCTTCGCCTATGCACAACCCAGCGACATCAGCGCTTACGAAGCCATGTTCGATTGCACGCTGTCATTTTCCAGGCCGCGCTACAGTATCGAGTTCTCGCGTCAGATGATGGAAGCCCCTCTGGCTACCGGCAACGAAACTCTGGCGCAATTGCATGATCAGTTTGCCGGTGAATACCTGGCACGCTTCGAGCAAACCCGGGTAACCCATCAGGCGCGCCAGGTGCTATGCCGACTGCTGCCACAGGGCGAGCCCAAGCGCCAGGCCGTTGCCAGCGCCCTGCGAATGAGTACGCGTACGCTGCAGCGGAGGCTTCAGGATGAGAACACCAGCTTCCAGCAACTGCTTGATGAAACGCGGCGTGAACTCGCCATGCAGTTCCTGCGTCAGAAGCGCATGACCCTATTGGAGATCGCTTACTTGCTCGGTTTCGCCGACCCGAGTAACTTTTTTCGAGCATTCAAACGCTGGTTTGGTATGCCGCCAGGGCAGTTTCGCGAGCAACTGATGGCATCACAATCCGAGACGGAGAACAATTGATGGATGCGCTGGAAGCCTTGCATGGCCGTGTGTCAGTGCCTAGATTGGTCGCCCCGGCGCCTACACTGGAGCAGCAGCAGGCGCTGTTCAAGGCGGCCTTGCGGGCGCCGGATCATGCCTGGTTGCGTCCCTGGCGCTTTCTGGTAATCCAGGGAGCTGGGCTTGAAGCATTGGGTGATGTTTTTGCCGAGGCGGCATTGGCCGATACGCCCGATATTGATCAGGAGGCACTCACGCGAGTCCGGCAGCTTCCGCTGCGCGCGCCGATGATCGTGGTCGCCATCAGCTGTCATCATGTGCATGACAAGGTGCCGGTTCTGGAGCAGGATCTGTCCTGCGCCGCGGCCGTCAGCAACATGCTGGTTGCCGCGCATGCCATGGGCATAGGCGCTGTATGGCGTACCGGCTACCTGGCCTATCACCAGGTAGTCAGGCGCGCACTGGGGTTGGGTGAACACGAACAGCTGGTCGCCTTTGTCTATCTTGGCCAGCCCGCAGGCAATATCAAAGCGCTGCCGGAGCTTGATCCCGAGGACTTTTTTCAGAGCTGGCCGGGCAATTGAATCTGCGCTTTAAGGCCGCCCAGATCGCTGCGGCTGAATGTCAGGCTGCCGCCATGCATGGCAATAGCGCGCCTGGATATGGCCAGACCCAGACCGTGACCGCTATCACCGGCTTGCCCGGGCAAGCGCAGGAAGGGTTCCCCCAGCCGTGACAGCCACTGTTCATCAACGCCAGGGCCTTGGTCCTCAACACTGATGATGCACTGGTCACGATGCGTCGCCAGGCTGATTCTGATCACCCCTTCGGGCGGGGAAAAGCGCAGCGCATTGCGCAATAGATTGTCCACAGCGCTGCGCAGCTGGTCTGGCCAGCCTTCCAGTTTTGCTTGTGTGCTGCCTTCCATTACCAACTGCTGCGTATCGGCAACAAACTGGTTGTCTTCGACCACCTCAGCGACCAAGGGGTCGAGTTCAAAACGGCAGGGTGGGTGATCCTGTACGTCCTGCCGGCTCAGGGTCAGGATGTCCTCTATGAGCAGGTCCAGGCGGGTGCATTCGCGGTCCAGGCGCAGCCATAAAGGATCGTCGACGGCGATATCCTGCTTGCTGCCGAGCGCCAGGCCAACCCGCAGACGCGCCAGAGGGGAGCGCAGTTCATGGGAGATATCGCGCATCAGTTGCCGCTGACTGTCTAGCAGATCCTGAACGCGTTGCGCCATGCGGACAAAATGCCGCGAAAGGTCGCCGATCTCATCGCGTCTTCGCCCGATACGCTCGAGTTTTTCCGCCTCGAAACGGCCTTGGGCCAAGGATTGCGAGGCCACGCCAAGCTGGCGCAGGGGATTGGTCAGATAGCGGCTCAGCAACAGGCTGAGCAGCGCCAATAAAGCCATTGCCATGACGACGTTCAGAATCAGCGCAACGGGTGTGCGCCGCCAGTTGAACATTTCATCACGGGGTACAAATAAGCTCAGGTGATAGTCGCCATCGGCAGTCAGCCAATCCAGTTGGAATAGACGGCCGTGCCAGATATCTCTGGACTCGATGTCGGAGGGGGCGGCTTGCTGAAATATGGGTCGCCGTGGCAGTGTGCCGGGAAGCAGGCTGCGGCCTTCTGTGTCGTAGAGTTGAGCGCGCAAGCGGTGTTCTTGGCGTTGGTTTTCCAGCCAATCCTGAGCGCCGGCAGCACCCTGGGCTTCATAGCGATTGACCAACTGTTGAGCAAAATCCTTGAGCTGGGGATGAAATTGCAGCAGGAGCCAGTCCTGCTGCAATGCCCGGCTGACCAGAAAGCCCGAACCACCGACCAGCAAAGTGGCTAGCCAGAGGATGGCGAAGACTTTCCAGAACAGGCGCATGGGGTTTAGTTACTACCCTGGGCTTTGTCACCTTGCTTCTTCTTGCCGTCTTTCCAGCGCTCAGCCATTTTCTCGCGCTTTTGCTCGCGCATTTCGGCCAGTTTAGCTTGCTGGTCTGCATTCAGTACCGCATTGACCTCGTTCTTGTGCTGCTCACGCAGGGCGCGATATTGCTCGCCATGAGTTTCGTGAATCGCCTTCAGTTGGGTCTGCTGCTCGGTGCTCAGGTCCAGGGTTTTTGTCATGTGCTGCATGTATTTCTCATGACGGTCGCCTGCTTTGCCGTGATCGTCAGCGAGCAGTGCGCCGGAAAAACCAGTGGCGATCACCATTACGGTAGCAAGTAGGGTCTTTTTCATGGGTAACTCCTGTTTCATGGCTGACCTGAGTATCAGGCCGTTGATGAAGATTCTAGGGGTTGTCACGTCAACTGGGGCTGGTAGTGGGTAAAGACTGTGTAAAGGTCAACTACTGTATAGATAGCCGCGCCCACGCAGAGCCTGAATCCGACTGCGCCCATCGGGATGCGGCCCCAGCTTGCGCCGCAGGTTGCTCAAATGCATGTCCAGGCTGCGGTCATACGGCCCCAGGGCCTTCCCTAACGCCTGGCGCGAAAGGCTCTGACGCTCCACAAGCTGACCAGGCTTTTCCAGCAATGCGCGGAGTATCAACACCTCGCTTTGCGTCAAAGGCAGCATCTCTTCTTCCCGCCAGGCCATCAGGCTATCCATATCCAGGCGGATGTCCCCGACATGAAGGCTGTTGCCAGCGGCTTGGCCCTGGCTGCGTCGCAGCAGGGCACGCAGGCGGGCGACCAGCTCGCGCGGGTCACAGGGCTTGGGCAGGTAATCATCTGCGCCCAGCTCCAGCCCAAGAATGCGGTCAATGGGCTCGCCCCGGGCGCTGAGCATCAGCAGGGGTGTATTGCAGTTCTGCCTCAGGTTACGCAGCACTTCCAGGCCATTCATGCCCGGCAGCATGACGTCCAGAATAATGGCTTGAAACTGCCCTGCAAGCGCCGTTTCAAGCCCGCTGGCGCCATCATGTGCGCAGCTCAGTTCAAAGCCTTCAGCCGCCAGCCAGTCTACCAACAGCGCGCACAGCTCCTGGTCATCGTCGATAATCAGTATGGCGTTGTCAGTCAATTGAGCCACTCATTACGTTTGCTGCGGCGGCCCATGCTGGCCAGGAAAAAGCCGATGACCAGACTTGCCAGAACCGTGCCCCCGCCAATGATGAACCACTCCTGACGCTGCGCTTCCAGCAGCGCGCTGGCTTCGACGTCGCTTTGCGCCTGGCTGTCGAGCAGCTCCCGATTTTCCTGTTGCAGGCGTTCGAGCAGTTCGCTGTCAGTGCCCTGTGCCAACTGATCCGCCAGGCGCTGACGTTCAGCCTCAACCTGGGCCAGTTCGGCCTGCAGCGTGCCGATATCCGTACTGCCGGTTTGCGGTGCGGGCACTTGCGTTGCGGGCGCCTGCTGGGCCACGGCCAGGCCGGTTGAACCCAGGCAGAACAATAAAGTCAGAACTACTATGGAGCGGGGCATCCAGAACTCCTGGCTCAAGCCGGAAATACGCGTTTGAACGGTTTGATCGCGACGTCAGCATAGACGCCAGCGGCCACGTAGGGGTCAGCTTCTGCCCAGGTGCGCGCGTCGGCGAGTGAGGCGAACTCGGCTACGATCAGGCTGCCGGTGAACCCTGCAGCACCTGGATCAGCCGATTCAATTGCCGGATGTGGGCCCGCCAGTACCAGCCGGCCGGCGCTCTGCAGGGCATTCAAGCGCTCGATGTGAGCGGGGCGAGCGGCGATGCGCGCTTCGAGTGAGTCAGCTACATCAGTGGCCATGATCGCGAATAGCATATTGAGTCCTTGTCCGTTTCAAAGTGGTTGCAATAACAGTAACTTATGCCATTGCACTAGGTGTTGTCAGCGTCAGGGCGGCATAATAGTGAAAATTCTTTTCCAGTGGGGCCTGTTTTGATAGCTGATCTGCACATGCACAGTACCGCTTCCGACGGTTCGCTTGATCCGAAGGCGCTTATGCAGCGGGCGGCGGCGGCGGGTGTAGAACTGATTGCACTGACCGATCATGATTGTCTCGACGGCTTGCCGGCGGCCGCGCAGACAGCGCAGGCACTAGGTATGCGCTGGGTCAGCGGTGTCGAGTTGTCCGCCCAGTGGCATGGCCACACCATTCATGTGCTGGGCTATGGCTTCGATCCTGAGTCACCCGAGTTCGTCGATGCTATTGCAGCGGTCAAGCTGGGCCGCTGGCAACGCGCGGAGCAGATCGACAAGCGCCTGGAGGGCAAAAGAATGCCGGGCGCATTGGCGGGCGCCATGGCGGTGCAGGCCGCAGCGGGCAGTGATATTGGTAGCCCGCCAGCACGTCCGCATTTCGCCGACTGGATGGTTCAGCAAGGCCATGTGCGTGATCGCGCCGAGGCGTTTCGCAAATGGCTGGGTGCAGGCAAGCTCGGCGACATCAAACAGCACTGGCCCGAGCTGCCTGAGGTAGTGGAGCAGATTCGCGCCGCTGGTGGCATGGCGGTCATGGCGCATCCCTGGCATTACGGATTTACCCGCGCGCGGGTCAGACGCCTGCTCAAGGATTTTGCACTGGCAGGGGGGCGCGGTATCGAAGTCGTCAATGGGCAGCAGCCGGTCGAGCAGGTCGCCTACCTCGGCAAGCTGTGCCAGGAGATGGGCTTTCTTGCCAGTTGTGGCAGTGATTTTCACCACCCGGATTCGCCCTGGATGGCGTTGGGCAAAATGACCGCGATGCCGCCCGATTGTGAGCCGGTGTGGAACGACCCGGTATTTAATCGCTAAACTACCCATGTGCACTCTGGGTTAAGACCCGGTCTCAGCGACCTGCCACCAGAACAACAAGAGATACCAGCGTGAGCCAATATTTTCATATTCATCCGGAAAATCCCCAAGCGCGGCTGATTCGCCAGGCTGTCGAGATTATTCGTCAAGGCGGGGTAATCGCTTACCCGACCGACTCGGCCTATGCGCTGGGCTGCCATCTGGGGGACAAGGATGCGCTGGAGCGTATTCGCCGGCTGCGGCAATTGGACGACAAGCACAACTTCACCCTCGTGTGCCGCGATCTTTCCGAGCTGGGTGTTTACGCCAAGGTCAACAATCCCACCTTCAGACTGCTCAAGGCCAATACGCCGGGGCCGTACACCTTTATCCTGCACGCTACCACCGAGGTGCCGCGGCGCTTGCTGCACCCCAAGCGGCGGACCATTGGCCTGCGCATCCCCCAGCATCAGATCACGCTGGCATTACTGGAGGCGTTGGGCGAACCCTTGATGAGCGTTACCTTGATGATGCCCGAGGACAACCTGCCGCTCACCGATCCCGAGATGATTCGTGACCGCATCGGCAAGCAACTGGACCTGATCATCGATGGTGGTGCCTGTAATATCGAGCCCACCACCGTGGTCAGTCTGCTGGAGGATCAGCCCGAGATTCAGCGTCTGGGTCTGGGCGATCCCGGCCCGTTTGGCGGTAGCCGCAGCGGTGATTGAACGGGCGCGAGTCTTTCGCCAAAGCATGCGTATAATGCGCGAATTCACATTATCCCATTACCTAGTATGTTCAGGAGTCCCCTTTGAGTTCCGTTGATTCACAGCGTCGCGTATTGTCAGGCATGCGTCCCACAGGGCGTCTGCACCTTGGGCACTACCACGGGGTGTTGAAAAACTGGGTCAAGCTGCAGCACGAATATGAGTGCTTTTTCTTTGCCGCTGACTGGCACGCGCTGACCACCCATTACGAGACGCCGGAAAACATCGAGCAGAACGTCTGGGACATGCTGATCGACTGGCTGGCGGCGGGCGTGAGTAGCGGTTCCTCGACGCTGTTTATCCAGTCACAGGTGCCGGAACACGCCGAACTGCACCTGTTGTTGTCGATGGTGACGCCAGTCAGCTGGTTGGAGCGGGTGCCAACTTACAAGGACCAGCAGGAAAAGCTCCGCGACCTGGATCTGGCCACTTATGGTTTTCTGGGATATCCGCTGCTGCAAAGCGCGGACATCCTGATGTATCGCGCCGGGCTTGTGCCTGTAGGCGCCGACCAGGTCGCCCACGTGGAAATCACCCGCGAGGTCGCGCGGCGATTCAACCATCTATATGGCAAGGAGCCCGGTTTCGAAGAGAAAGCCGAGGCGGCTGTACACAAGATGGGCAAGAAAGCCGCCAAGTTGTACAGCAAGCTGCGCAAGGCCTATCAGGAACAGGGTGACGGCGAAGCGCTGGATACCGCCAGAGCGCTGTTGAAAGAGCAGCAGAACATCACTCTGGGAGACAAGGAGCGGCTGTTTGGTTATCTGGAGGGTGGCGGCAAAGTGATTCTGCCCGAGCCCCAGGCGTTGCTGACCCCGGATTCGAAGATGCCCGGGCTGGACGGCCAGAAAATGTCCAAGTCCTACGGCAATACCATCACCCTTCGCGATACTACCGAGCAGGTAGACCAGAAGATCCGCCGCATGCCTACCGACCCCGCGCGTGTTCGGCGCACCGACCCGGGCGAGCCGGCAAAGTGCCCGGTCTATCAGTTGCACCAGGTTTACACTGATCAGGCCACGCACGAATGGGTACAGCAGGGCTGCCGCAGTGCTGGTATTGGCTGTCTGGAGTGCAAACAGCCGGTGATTGATGCGGTGTCTGCTGAGCTGTCGCCGATTCAGGAGCGTGCGCGCAACTTCGAAAGCAACCCCGATGCAGTGCGTTCGATTCTCAATGAGGGCGCAGAACGCGCCCGTGAGGCAGCGCGCGACACCCTGATCGAAGTGCGGCAGGTCATGGGCCTGCAGTACCGCCAATAATCCCATGGCCAATAGCCGATGAGCCAGCAGAGCCCACCCGAGTTGATCGTCGATCAGCCCGATAGCGCTTTGCCATCGGCGGTGGGCCTTGGGTCTGGCCAGCAGGAAATGCCCTTTGCCATGGTCTACGGCAAGGCGGTCACCCAGATTCCTCAGGACCTGTATATCCCGCCGGAGGCTCTGGAAGTTTTTCTCGAGGCTTTCGAGGGTCCCCTGGACCTGTTGCTGTACCTGATCCGTAAGCAGAATATCGATATTCTGGATATCCCGGTCGCCGATATTACCAAGCAGTACATGGGTTATATCGAGCTGATGACAGTGGTGCGTCTGGAGCTGGCGGCCGAGTATCTGGTGATGGCGGCCATGCTCGCCGAGATCAAATCCCGCCTGCTATTGCCCCGGCACCAGGAAGACGAAGACGAGGAGCACGATCCGCGTGCCGAACTGATTCGTCGGCTGCAGGAATATGAGCGCTTCAAACAGGCGGCGGAAGAGATCGATAGCCTCTCGCGGGTCGGTCGTGACTTGTCGCTCGCCAGTGCCGAGGCACCGGTCATGCACAGCCGCCGGGCTCATCCGGAAGTGGATATGCAGGAGTTGCTGCTGGCGCTGGGCGAGGTGCTGCGCCGCGCGGACATGTTTGAAAGCCATCAGGTGACCCGGGAAATCCTCTCCACCCGTGAGCGCATGGCGGATGTACTGGATCGCTTGCGTGGTCAGCCTTTCGTACCCTTTGTCAGCCTGTTCAGTGTCAGCGAAGGCAAGCTGGGCGTTGTGGTCACCTTTATGGCGGTGCTGGAGCTGGTCAAGGAACAACTGGTCGATCTGGTGCAGAGCGAAGCCTTTGCGCCCATTCACGTCAAGGTGCGAGGTGATGATGCTCCAGCCGAAGCTTGAACATGTTATCGAAGCTGCCCTGCTGGCAGCAGGAAAGCCGCTGACGCTGGACAGGTTGCGCGAACTGTTCGATGAAGATCAGGCGCCGAGCCTGGATGCGCTGCGTGAAGCGCTGGGTCAGTTGGCGGAGCACTACCAGGGGCGTGCCATCGAACTGCGCGAGGTTGCCAGCGGTTGGCGCCTGCAGGTGCGCGAGGCCTATTCTCCTTGGGTCAGCCGCCTCTGGGAAGAGCGCCCGCAGCGCTATTCGCGTGCCATGCTGGAGACGCTCGCGCTGATAGCCTATCGGCAACCGATCACCCGCGGGGAAATTGAAGAAGTGCGCGGCGTGGCGGTGAGCAGCCAGATTGTCAAGACGCTGCTCGAGCGTGAATGGGTCAGGGTGGTGGGCCATCGTGATGTGCCCGGGCGACCTTCCATGTATGCCACCACGCGTCAGTTTCTGGATCATTTCAACTTGCGCAGCCTCAGCGAGCTACCACCTTTGGCGGCTATTCGCGACCTGGATCAGGAGCCGGAGCTGGCACTGCAGGATGAGGGCGCAAGCGACGATGCTGATACGCCCTGGATGCCGGTTGAGCCCTTGAAGCCGCTGGATGAAGCGGGCGCCGAGACCGGGTTTCATGCCCTGATGGACGAGCTCGGGGCCATGGAATCCGATCTGAAAATCGATTTTGATGATTACCGGCCCGCTAGCACTGAAGGCACTGATAGCGTCGACGATGCCGCTGACGGTGGCACCGAAGGCCCCGTAGATAGTGACGAGGATACCCGCAACATCTGAGTTTCAACTGGCCGGCAGCATGACTTGATGATAAGCTGGCCGGTCATCAATATTTTATTACACCGGGAGGTGCCCCGCATGACCGATATCCCCTCAAACAGCCCCTCAACCCTAGTCAGCGGCGAAAAGCTGCAAAAAGTCCTGGCTCGCGTCGGACTTGGCTCGCGCCGTGAGGTTGAAGCCTGGATCGAAGCTGGTCGCATCAGCGTCAATGGCAAGCTGGCCACCCTCGGCTGCCGGGTTGATAGCCTCGACCAGATTCTGGTGGATGGCCGTCCGGTCAAGCGCGACATTGAAAACGAAGAAGCTCGCCGTGTGATGCTGTACAACAAGCCGGAAGGTGAAGTCTGTACCCGTGACGACCCTGAAGGCCGCCCCACCGTGTTTGATCGGTTGCCGCGGCTCAAGCATGGCCGCTGGATCAATATCGGTCGGCTGGATATCAATACCTCCGGCCTGCTGCTGTTCACCACCGATGGTGAGTTGGCCAACCGCCTGATGCACCCTTCCTATCAAATGGACCGCGAATATGCGGTACGGGTGATGGGTGAGGTCGATGAAGAGATGATCGAGCGGCTGAAAACTGGCGTCATGCTGGACGACGGCCCTGCGCGTTTCACCGATGTCGTCACCGCCGGTGGGGAAGGAATCAATCGCTGGTACCACGTCTGCCTGATGGAAGGCCGTAACCGTGAAGTGCGCCGCCTGTGGGAATCCCAGGGCATGCGCGTAAATCGTCTCAAGCGCGTGCGTTTTGGGCCGGTCTTCCTCGGGCCGGAGCTGCCGGTTGGCCGCTGGCGTGAAATGAAGCAGAACGAAATCGATGCACTGAGCCAGGAAGTGGGCCTGACGCCGTTGGCACTGCCGACCATGAAAACGGCTGACCGGGAGAAGGCGCAGCGTCTTGCGCGCAAGCCTTCCATGCATCAGGCACGCACCGTGCGGCGTACCAAAGTGCCTCACAAACCCCGCTGATTTCTGATTGCTGGCCGCTAGCAGGCGATCCTGTTGCGGCCAGCACGCTTGGCGTCATACATCAGTTTGTCGCAGCGCTGTAGCAGGGCTTCCTTGTTTTCGTTTTCTTCCAGCGTCGCCACGCCCAGGCTGGCGGTCATCGGAATGGCATCGCCATCAATCTCGAACTGCATCTGCGCGATACTTCGGCGAATTCGTTCGGCGATAAAACGCGCCGCGTGGTTATCCGTGTTGCCCAGCAGCACAACAAACTCTTCGCCACCCATACGAAACAATTCATCAACATTGCGCAGGCAGCTTCGGGTGCAGTTGACCAGAGCCTTGAGGGCAGCGTCGCCGTAGGCATGGCCGTACTTGTCGTTGATCAGCTTGAAATGGTCGATGTCCATGACCAGTACTGACAGGGGAGTGTGGTGGCGGATGGCGAATTTCATCTCGCGCTTCAATGCCTGATCCAGGCCCATGCGGTTGCCAATGCCCGTCAGGCTGTCGTTCATGGCCGAGCGCAAGGCTTCACGGTAGAGTAAGGCATTGCGCAGCGGATAAAGCAGGTTGCCCAGTAGGGTTTCCAGATGCTGCAACTGAGTCTCGCTGAAGCGTTTGTCGCGGGAAAACTGAATCTCGCCGAGGAAGTCGCCCGCATGGGTCATGCGATAGCTGCAGCGATGTATGCTGGTGGCGCCTCTGCATACCTGTACGTTGTGCGCTTCATGGCGAAACTCCAGGCTGTTCAAGCCAATAAACTCCTGCAGCGCGGCGAAGAATATCTCCAGTACCCGATCGACTTCGAGCGTGGTTTGCAACTGCTGAGTCAGGCGCTGCTGCAGTCCCATCAGCGTCATGTGTCTGATCGGCTTGTTGTGGGGCAGGGCTACCGATGAAAGCGCTTTCTCCCCCTGGTGCAGCTTCAGACGCGCGGAGTCGAAGTCTATGGTGTTATTGGTGGATAAGGTCATGGCCGCGCCTGCTCTGGAAGAGGTGATGGCAATTTACCATGCAGGGAGCGTGCCTGTTATGAAAAATAGATTAAAATCAATTGGTTGTTGCTTTTATTAGGGTTGTATTCTGGCAAAGCGGCAATAATTTGCCGCTTTGCCAGTGCCTGGCCGAGGGGTTGCTGGAGGGGCGCCAGAAAAACGACTATTGGGCGTCCAGAGACTGGCCATTTACTAAAATGCTGTCAGTCCCGAGCAGATAGAGAAAGGCCGGCATGATTTGCGCGGGCTCAGGGTTTTTCTCCGGCGGCTCTCCGGGATAGGCCGCCGCACGCATGCTTGTGCGGGTAGCACCTGGATTCAGGCTGTTGAAACGTACCTTGCTGGTGCCGTCCTGCTCATCAGCGAACACCTGCATCATGCCTTCCAGTGCAAACTTGCTCACCGCGTAGGGGCCCCAATAGGCTCGGCCTTGGCGGCCAACGCTGGATGAAACACAGATAACCGACGCATCTGGTGCGGCGCGCAGCAGCGGCATCATGGATTTGCTGAGCAGGAAGGGCGCATTGACGTTCACCTGCATCAGTTGCAGCCAGGCCTCGGCCTTGACGTTGTCGAGCATGGTGCGCGGGCCCAGCAGGGCGGCGTTGTGCACCAGGCCGTCAAGCTTGCCGAAGGTGTCGAATAGCTGATCGGCCAGATCGACATAATCCTTTTCCAGCGCCGTTTCCAGGTTCAGAGGGCATAGCGCCGGCTGCGGGTAGCCTGCGGCTTCAATTTCATCATAGACGGCCTCCAGCTTGGACGGGGTACGGCCAATCAGGACCACCGTCGCCCCATGCGCAGCGCAGCTTAACGCGCAGGCCCGGCCTATGCCGTCACCGGCACCGGTAATGAGTATGACGCGGTCCTTGAGCAGGTCCTGTGGGGCCTGGTAGTCAAACATGGGGTACCTCCTGAAGTAACCTTTGCTCCAGCCAGGGACGCAGTTCGGCTGGACTTTTTACGCTGTGTGTTGCTTGCCATTGGCTCGGGTCTTCTCCGGGCGGTATGTAGCCATAGAGCGCTGCGATGGTCGGCATGCCTGCCGCTCTGCCTGCCAGAATGTCGCGCAGATGATCGCCTACATAAACTGAATCAGCGGGGTTTACTCCCATTTCGACGCAGGCTTTGAGCAAGGGTTCCGGATGCGGTTTGCTGTGGCTGACCTGGTCGGGGCATATCAAGCTATGGCAACGCTCGCTCAGACCCATGGCTGCCATCAGCGGAACGCTGAAGCGGCTGAGCTTGTTGGTCACCACGCCCCAGGGCAGGCCTTGCTCATCAAGCCAGTCGAGCAGTACCGGCATGCCCGCAAAGGGCTGGGTGTGCACCGCCAGCGCCTGGTCGTAGCGTTGCAGAAACTCCTCGCGCAACGCATCAAAGCCGGGGGCGCTGGGTAGCATGTCAAAGGCGCAGCTGAGCATGCCCACAGACCCATCAGACACCCTGTCGCGAATGCGCAGTGCATCGGTCGGCGGCAGGCCGCGGTCCTGGCGCATGCTGAGGATGATCGCCATGAAATCCTCGGCGGTATCCAGCAGGGTGCCGTCCAGGTCGAAGAGTACGCTGGTCAGCACGTGATCAAGCGCTGCGCCGGGTATGGATCATGTAATTCACATCCACATCGGATTCCAGTTTGTAGACTTTGGTCAGGGGGTTGTAGGTCAGGCCGATTATGTCCTGCATATCCAGTCCGGCTTCACGGGACCAGCGGCCCAATTCAGCGGGCTTGATGAATTTGGCGAATTCGTGGGTGCCACGCGGTAACAGGCGCAGCACGTACTCGGCGCCAACGATGGCAAACACAAAGGATTTGGGATTGCGATTGATGGTCGAGAAGAAGACTTCACCTCCAGGCTTGACCAGCGTGGCGCAGGCGCGAATCACAGACGCCGGATCGGGGACGTGCTCGAGCATCTCCAGGCAGGTGACAACGTCAAAGCGGCCCGGGTGCAGTTCAGCCAGTTGCTCGGCGGTGGTCTGCTGGTAATCGACCTCGGCTCCGGATTCAAGCTGATGCAGGCGCGCGACCGCCAGCGGTGCTTCACCCATATCAATGCCCATCACCTTGGCGCCTCGCAGGGCCATGGCTTCGGCAAGGATGCCGCCACCGCAACCCACATCCAGCACTTCCTTGCCAGCCAGGCCGACGCGTTCGTCAATCCAGTTGGTGCGCAGCGGGTTGATCTGGTGCAACGGCTTGAATTCGCTATTGCGGTCCCACCAGCGACTTGCCAGCGCTTCAAACTTGGCGATTTCTGCCTGGTCCACATTAAGCGTCATGTTGTTCATCCCCTTTTTGAATCCGTTGAGCCCATTCATTTACCGCTTCGAGCAGCCCGTCCTGGTCGGACAGTTGCAGTTGGCCGGACCTGACTTTCTGCTGGCCCGCCACCCAGACGTCGGATACATGCGAGGCATTGCAGGTATACAGCAGTTGCGAAACCGGATGGTAGACCGGCTGCAGGGGCAGGGCAGAGAGGTCCACTGCGACCATGTCAGCAGATTTGCCAGGCTCAAGAGAGCCGGTCTGCTCGGCGATACCCAGCGCCTGGGCGCCGGCCAGCGTCGCCATGCGCAGAGCGCTGTGTGCATCCAGCGCAGTCGGCTGACCGGAAATACCTTTGGCCAGCAGGGCAGCCGTGCGCAGTTCACCGAACATGTCCAGGTCGTTGTTGCTGGCGGCGCCGTCGGTACCCAAGGCAACATTAATGCCGCTCTCCAGCAGGCGCTGGACCGGGCAGAAACCGCTGGCCAGCTTCAGATTGGATTCGGGGCAATGAATGATCTGCACGTCATAGTCGCTGAGCAGTTGCAGATCCTGATCGTCGATCTGGGTCATGTGCACCGCTTGCAGGCGCGGGCTGAGCAGGCCGAGCTCGCGCAAGCGTTGAAGTGGACGCTTGCCACTCAGGCGTAATGCCTCTGCGACCTCAAAGGCGGTTTCGTGTATGTGCATATGCACTGGCAGTTCCAGCTCGTCTGCCAGGGTCCGTATGCGGATCAGTGTCTCGTCACCAACGGTATAAGGTGCATGCGGGCCGAAAGCGACGCTGATCAGTTCGTTGTGTTTGCTCTCGTCATGCAGGCGCAGGCCCTTGGAAATAGCCTCGGCACTGTTCTGCGCGCCCGGGATCGGGTTATCGATCACCGGAAATGCTAGCTGCGCGCGAATGCCCGCATCCATGGCTACCCGGGCTGCAACTTCGGGGTAGAAGTACATATCGGCAAAGCATGTCGTCCCGCCGCGAAGCATTTCCGACACCGCCAATCGCGTGCCAGTACGCACGAAGTCTTCACTGACCCAGCGGCCTTCGGCGGGCCAGATATGCTCGTTCAGCCAGCTCATCAGCGGCAGATCATCGGCCAACCCACGGAACAGGCTCATGGCGGCATGCCCGTGGGCGTTGATAAGCCCCGGGATCAGCACATGATTAGGCAGGTCGCGGCGTTCACGGGCTTTCAGCGTGGCCGCGCGGGCCTGGCTGACGATGCCCAGAATGCGTCCTTGATGGACGACGATCGTGTGGTTTTCCAGAACCTGGCCGGCGGGTACTACAGGCACGATCCAGCGCGCCGAGACCAGGAGGTCGACGGCGTCAGGCAAGGACAGCATGGGGAGGTCATCTTGAATCATGCGCAGCAGTATAACGGCTGCCTTCGGTTCGGTGGAGTGACATTTCATTTCTGCGTTCGTCAGGCCACAGGGCTCATGGGTATAATGGCAGTTTACGAGGGGTAATCATGCAGCCAGCTACACAATCGGTCATCGCGGACAAGGTCAAAGCCCTCGAATGGCGTGGCGGCGTGCTGCGCCTGCTTGACCAGCGGCTGCTGCCCGCGCGCGAGGAGTATGTTGACTGTACCGATGCGGATCAGGTTGCAGCGGCCATTCGCGATATGGTTGTGCGTGGAGCCCCGGCGATCGGTATCGCTGCGGCCTACGGCATTGCTCTGGCGGCTCGGCGGGTAGCGCAGAGTGACGATTGGCCGCAGGCGCTGCAGGCTGGGTTTGAGCTGCTTGGCGCGGCCAGGCCTACGGCGGTCAATCTGGGTTGGGCATTGAAGATGATGGGTGATCGCCTGGCGCGTCTGCCCGTGACGGCTGATGTGCCTGCTCGCCTGCTGGAGGCCGCGCAGTCTATCCATCAGAGCGATTACGAGGCCAATCTGACCATGGGCAAGCTGGGCATGGAGCTGATTCGCAAGCACCAGAAGGCGCCGCAGAACCTGCTGACCCATTGCAATGCCGGAGCACTCGCGACCGGCGGCTATGGTACGGCACTGGGCGTTATTCGTGCTGCGCACGCGGCCGGGCTGGTTGACAAGGTGTTTATCGATGAAACCCGCCCTTGGTTGCAAGGCTCGCGGTTGACTGCCTGGGAGCTCGCGCGTGATGGCATCGAAGCAAGCATTAACGTGGATTCTGCCGCCGGGCACCTGATGAAAACCGAGACCATTACCTGGGTCATCGTGGGCGCGGATCGGATTGCTGCCAATGGTGATGTGATCAACAAGATAGGCACTTATTCGCTGTCTATCCTGGCCATGCATCACGGTTTGCGCTTCATGGTCGTGGCGCCGAGCTCCACCATCGACATGGCGCTGGAGCATGGTGATGAGGTTGAAATCGAAGAGCGCGCCGCTGCCGAGTTGCTTGAGCTGGGCGGGCAGTCGCTGGACGTTGGCGTGCCGGTGTTCAATCCGGTGTTCGATGTGACCCCGGCCGATCTGATTGATGCGATTGTGACCGAAAAGGGCGTGATCGAGCGCCCCGATGCGCGCAAGTTGGCCGATTTGATGAGTCATCGGCATCTGCACTAGGCGCCCGTAACGCCCCGTTCGTCTTTCCACGCTGTGATACATGGCTCAGAGTCGTGTTTCGCCTCCCTCCCTGGCCCGCTCTGTGGTATCCTGTCGGGCTTTAATCGGGTCTGCTGCGGCCCGCGCTTGCTGAGATCGTCATTAGGTACGCAGCAGCCCCGCAGAGCCCCGGAATGCATCGTATAACTGTTACAGGCATCGTCAGGTTGCCGACAATAAAAGGAATGCCGTTTCATGGGTGAACTGGCCAAAGAAATCCTTCCAGTCAATATCGAAGATGAGCTGAAGCAGTCCTATCTCGATTACGCGATGAGCGTCATTGTGGGTCGGGCTCTGCCAGACGTACGCGACGGCCTCAAGCCGGTGCATCGGCGCGTGCTGTTCGCCATGAGCGAGCTGAACAACGACTGGAACAAGCCCTACAAGAAATCGGCCCGTGTGGTCGGTGACGTGATCGGTAAGTATCACCCGCACGGCGACTCGGCTGTCTATGACACCATCGTTCGTATGGCGCAGCCGTTCTCGCTGCGCTACCTGCTGGTTGATGGTCAGGGCAACTTCGGTTCGGTGGACGGCGATAACGCCGCCGCGATGCGTTATACCGAAATCCGCATGACCAAGTTGGCGCACGAGCTGCTGGCGGATCTGGAAAAGGAAACCGTTGACTGGGTGCCCAACTACGATGGCACCGAACAGATTCCTGCGGTATTGCCGACCAAGGTCCCGAACCTTCTGATCAACGGCTCCAGCGGTATTGCCGTGGGCATGGCGACCAATATTCCGCCGCACAACCTGACTGAAGTGATCAACGCCTGTCTGGCGCTGATCGAAAACCCGGATATGACCATCGATGATCTGATGGAGCATATTCCTGGCCCGGATTTCCCCACCGCCGGCATCATCAATGGCCGCGCGGGTATTGTTGAGGCCTACCACACTGGCCGCGGCCGCATCTATGTTCGGGCCCGTTGTACTATTGAAGATATCGACAAGGTTGGCGGTCGGCAGCAGATCATCATTCACGAGCTGCCCTATCAGTTGAACAAGGCCCGCTTGATCGAGAAGATCGCCGAGCTGGTCAAAGAGAAAAAGATCGAAGGCATTACCGAACTGCGTGACGAGTCCGACAAGGACGGCATGCGCGTGGTTATCGAGATCCGCCGGGGTGAAGTGGCCGAGGTTATCCTTAACAACCTCTATACCCAGACGCAGATGCAGAACGTATTCGGCATCAATATCGTCGGCCTGCTGGATGGTCAGCCGCGCATTCTGAACCTCAAGGAATTGCTCGACGCCTTTATTCGTCACCGCCGTGAAGTAGTAACCCGCCGTACCGTGTTCGAACTGCGCAAGGCGCGCGAGCGCGGGCACATCCTGGAAGGTCAGGCCGTAGCCCTGTCAAATATCGACCCGGTTATCGCCATGATCAAGGCCTCGCCGACCCCGGCTGAAGCCAAGGAGCGTCTGATCGCCAACGCCTGGGAGCCAGGTGCGGTGGTTGAGATGGTCGAGCGCGCCGGTGCCGAATCCTGCCGCCCTGATGGTCTGGATGAGCAGTTTGGGCTGCGTGATGGCAAATATTACCTGTCGCCCGAACAGGCCCAGGCGATTCTGGAATTGCGCCTGCACCGTCTGACCGGTCTGGAACACGAGAAGCTGCTTGCCGAGTACCAGGAAATTCTGGTCCAGATCGGCGAACTACTGCGCATCCTCAACAGCCAGGTGCGGTTGATGGAAGTGATTGTTGAAGAGCTGGAGCTGATTCGCACCAACTTCGGCGACGCGCGACGCACCGAGATTCTGGCTTCACGCCTGGATCTGAGCATCGCCGACCTGATCACCGAAGAAGAGCGAGTGGTGACTATTTCCCACGGCGGCTATGCCAAGAGCCAGCCGCTGGCCGATTACCAGGCCCAGCGCCGTGGTGGTCGCGGTAAAGCGGCGACGGGCGTCAAGGATGAGGACTATGTGTCTCACCTGCTAGTTGCCAACAGCCACACCACGCTGCTGCTGTTCTCTAGCAAGGGCAAGGTGTATTGGCTGAAGACTTATGAAATCCCCGAAGCGTCACGCACGGCGCGGGGCCGTCCGCTGGTTAACCTGTTGCCGCTGGACGAGGGCGAATTTATCAGCGCCATGTTGCCGGTCGACGAGTACACCGAAGGCTGGTTCATCTTTATGGCCACCGCCAACGGTACCGTGAAGAAGACGCCGCTTGAGCAGTTCAGCCGTCAGCGTACGGTGGGTCTGATCGCGCTGGATCTGGATGAGGGCGATACGCTGATCTCCGCCGCCATTACCAATGGCGAGCGTGAAGTGATGCTGTTCTCTGATGGCGGCAAGGTCACCCGCTTCAAGGAAACCGACGTACGCGCCATGGGCCGTACCGCGCGCGGTGTGCGCGGTATGCGCCTGGCGGATAAGCAGCGGCTGATCTCGATGATCATCGTTGAAGAAGGTACGCAGATTCTGACCGCATCCGCACGAGGTTACGGCAAGCGCACCGCCGTAGAAGAATTCCCACAATACAAGCGTGGTGGCCAGGGCGTTATCGCGATGGTCAGCAACGAGCGTAACGGCCCGTTGGTCGGCGCCGTGCAGGTGGTGGATGGTGAGGAGATCATGCTGATCTCCGACCAGGGGACTCTTGTACGTACCCGAGTGGCTGAAGTGTCCAGCCTGTCACGTAACACCCAGGGTGTGACGCTGATCAAGGTCGCCAGCGATGAGAAGCTGGTGGGTCTGGAACGCATTCAGGAGCCCTCCGAAGAAGAGGCGATTGAAGGCGAGCTGGATGATGCCGATGCCGCCGTGGACGTTAATGCAGAGCTTGATGCAGCGCAGGACGAGTCTCCCGCTGCCGATACGGATCAGGAGTAAAACGCCGCCGTGACTAATCGACTGTTCAACTTTTGTGCAGGCCCTGCAGCACTGCCTGAGGCAGTGCTCAAGCAGGCTCAGGCCGAATTGCTGGATTGGCAGGGCAAAGGCCTGTCGGTGATGGAAATGAGTCACCGCAGCGAGGAATTCACCCAGGTGGCCGAGACCGCCGAGCAGGATCTGCGTGATCTGCTCAGCGTGCCTGATGACTACAAGGTGTTGTTTTTGCAGGGCGGTGCCAGCCAGCAGTTTGCCCAGATTCCGCTGAATTTCATGGCCGAAGATGGCAGTGCGGACTATATCGACACCGGCATCTGGTCGGCGAAGGCGATAGAGGAAGCCCAGCGCTTCGGTCACGTCAATGTGGCAGCTAGCGCCAAGGCCTACGATTACTTCGCCATCCCGGGTCAGAATGACTGGCAGTTGTCGGATAACGCCGCCTATGTGCACTACACCCCCAATGAAACTATTGGCGGACTGGAGTTTGGCTGGATTCCGGAAGTCGGTGACACGCCGCTGATTGCAGACGTGTCTTCGACCATCCTCTCGCGCCCGCTTGATGTATCCAAATTCGGCATGCTCTACGCCGGCGCGCAGAAGAATATCGGCCCCAGCGGTCTGGTGGTGGTGATCGTGCGTGAAGACCTGCTGGGCAAGGCGCGCGCTAGCTGTCCGACCATGCTTGATTACAGTGTCGCCGCGAAGAACGGCTCGATGTACAACACACCACCGACCTTTGGCTGGTACCTGGCAGGCCTGATCTTCAAGTGGGTCAAGGAGCAGGGCGGCCTGGAAGCGATGGAACGCCTTAATCAGACCAAACAGCGCACCCTGTACAAGGCGATTGATAGCAGCGAGCTGTACAGCAACCCGATCAATCCAGTGGATCGTTCGTGGATGAATATCCCCTTCCGCCTCGCAGATGATCGGCTGGACAAGCCGTTCCTGGCTGGCGCCGATGAGCGCGGCCTGTTGAACCTCAAGGGCCATCGCTCTGTCGGCGGTATGCGCGCGTCTATCTATAACGCCGTAGGGCAGGATGCAGTGGATGCGCTGGTAGCCTATATGGCTGAGTTCGAACGGCAGCGGGGTTGATGGCAATGTCTGATGAAGACCAGCTCAAGGCACTACGCAAACGTATTGATAGCCTCGATGAGAAAATTCTCGAGCTGATCAGCGAGCGCGCGCAGTGTGCGCAGACCGTTGCGCACGTGAAGCAGAAGTCGCTGCCTGAGGGCAGCAAGCCGATTTTCTATCGACCTGAACGTGAAGCCTGGGTGCTCAAGCACATCATGGAGCTGAACAAGGGGCCGCTGGACAACGAGGAAATGGCACGACTGTTCCGCGAGATCATGTCTGCCTGTCTGGCGCTGGAAGAGCCACTGAAAGTGGCTTATCTGGGGCCTGAAGGCACTTTCACCCAGGCCGCTGCGATCAAGCATTTCGGTCATTCGGTCATCAGCGTACCGATGGCCGCGATTGATGAGATCTTCCGGGAAGTGGCTGCGGGCGCCGTACAGTTTGGCGTAGTGCCGGTGGAAAATTCCACTGAAGGCGCGATCAACCATACGCTCGACAGTTTCCTTGAGCACGACATGGTTATCTGTGGCGAAGTGGAGCTGCGTATTCACCATCACCTGCTGATCGGTGAAAACACCAAGACCGACAAGATTTCCCGGGTATATTCGCATGCTCAGTCGCTTGCGCAGTGCCGCAAGTGGCTGGACGCGCACTACCCGAATGTTGAACGGGTGGCGGTGGCCAGCAATGCCGAGGCTGCAAAGCGGGTCAAGGGCGAGTGGAATTCGGCGGCAATTGCCGGCGATATGGCTTGCGAGCTGTACGGCCTGACGCGCATTGCTGAAAAAATCGAAGATCGCCCGGATAACTCCACGCGCTTTCTGATTATCGGCAGCCAGATGGTGCCGCCCACCGGCGACGACAAGACCTCGGTCATTGTCTCCATGCGCAACAAGCCAGGGGCGCTGCATCATTTGCTCCAGCCGTTTCACAATAACGGGATCGATCTGTCGAGGATCGAAACCCGACCATCGCGCAGTGGCAAATGGACCTATGTGTTCTTTATCGATTTCTTCGGCCATCAGCACGATCCGCTGATCAAGGACGCGCTGGAGCAGATCAATGCAGAGTCGGTCGCACTCAAGGTGCTGGGCTCCTACCCGAAAGCGGTACTCTAATTCGTCAGCGACAAGCCACAAGCTGCAAGCAAAGGCAGACGGTGTGGCTTGAGGCTTGTAGCTTGAGGCTCGTGTTATGACCTGTGATTTTCTCAGCCTGGCATTGCCGGGTGTGCAAAAGCTGTCCCCCTATGTGCCTGGCAAGCCGGTTGAAGAGCTGGCCCGCGAGTTTGGCCTGCGCGCCGAAGATATCGTCAAGCTGGCCAGCAATGAAAATCCGCTAGGCCCTAGCCCCAAGGCGCTTGAGGCTATACGAAGTGCGTTCGACGAATTGACGCGCTACCCGGATGGCAACGGTTTTCTGCTCAAGCAGGCGTTGGCCGAGCGTCTGGGTGTGAACACGTCGATGATCACTCTGGGTAACGGTTCGAACGATATTCTCGAGTTGATTACCCGCGCCTTTGTCAGCCCGCAGCATGAGGTGGTGTTCAGCGAGCATGCGTTCGCGGTTTACCCTATTGTGACGCAGGCGGTGGGCGCTCGCCCGGTAGTCGTGCCGGCGCGTGACTGGGGGCATGATCTGGACGCCATGGCGGCGGCAATTACCCCGGCGACCCGCCTGGTATTTATTGCCAATCCGAACAATCCGACCGGCACCTGGATCGAACGCCCGGCGCTGGAACGTTTTCTCGCCAAGGTGCCAGAAAACGTGATCGTGGTGCTGGATGAAGCCTATACCGAATACGTTGAAACCGGCGATGTGCCCAACGGCCTGGATTACCTGACCCAATATCCTAACCTGCTGGTATCCCGGACCTTCTCCAAGGCTTATGGCTTGGCTGCTCTGCGTGTCGGCTATGGCATTTGCCAGCCGGCGATTGCTGACGCGATGAACCGCGTACGCCAACCCTTCAACGTCAATAGCCTGGCCCAGGCTGCTGCACTGGCTACGTTGGAAGACGATGCCTATCTGGCGGAAAGCCGCCGGGTCAACCGCGAAGGCATGGCGCAGCTTGAGGCGGGCTTTACCTCGCTGGGGCTAAGCTGGATATTTTCCCGTGGCAACTTTATTGCCGTGGACCTGGGGCGCGAGGCGGCCCCGGTATTTCAGGGCCTGTTGCGCCAGGGCGTGATTGTGCGTCCGGTAGCCAACTACGGCATGCCTAATCACTTGCGTGTGTCTATCGGCTTGCCAGAAGAGAATCAGCGCTTCCTGGATGTGTTGGGCCAGGTATTGGCTGATGACTCGGGTGCGGGCGTGTGAGCCCGGTAAAGACGCTGTCACTGAAAAGCGCAACGATCGGCCGCCTGGCCGTTATTGGCCTGGGGCTGATCGGCGGCTCCTTCGCCAAGGGCATTCGCGAGTCGGGAGTCTGCCGAGAGGTGGTCGGCTGTGATGCGAATGCCGCCACGCGCGAGCTGGCTTTGCCGCTGGGTGTGGTGGACAGTATTACCGATAGTGTGGCTGAGGCGGTGCGTGGAGCTGATGTGATTCTGCTGGCGGTCCCGGTGCTGGCGATGGAAAAGGTCCTGGCTGAGCTCGCTGCGCTGGAGTTGGGTGAGGCGGTCCTCACCGACGTCGGCAGCACCAAGGGCGCGGTGGTCAAGGCGGTCGAGCAGGCGTTCGGCACGCTGCCGGCACGATTTGTACCGGGTCACCCGATCGCCGGTTCAGAGAAAAGTGGTATTGAGGCGGCCAGTGCCGGGCTCTTCGGTCGCCATAAGGTTATCCTCACACCGCTTGAGGCGACCAGTGCCGAAGCATTGGACACGGTCACAGCACTATGGCAAACGCTGGGTGCGGACGTGGAACACATGCCATTGGCCGATCACGACGAAGTGCTGGCAGCCACCAGCCATCTGCCCCATCTGCTGGCTTTTTCACTCGTCGATACACTGGCTGGGCGCAGCGAGAATCTGGATATATTCCGCTATGCCGCGGGTGGCTTCCGAGATTTCACACGCATTGCCGCAAGTGATCCGGTGATGTGGCGGGACATCTTTCTCGCCAACCACGATGCGGTGCTGCGCAGTCTGGACGCCTTCACCCAGGATCTGGATCGACTGCGCAGCGCGATAGCCTCGCGAGACGCCAATACACTGCTCGGCGTATTTACCCGAGCCAAGGCAGCACGCGAACATTTCAGTACTATTTTGGCCCGCAGGGCGTATATGGAACCTATGCAAACACAAGTCTGTAATTTTATTGCCAAGCCAGGTGGACGTGTTCAGGGCAGTATTCGCGTTCCAGGCGACAAATCGATTTCCCACCGTTCGATCATGCTCGGCTCCCTGGCTGAGGGCGTGACCGAGGTTGAAGGCTTTCTGGAGGGTGAGGACAGTCTCGCCACGCTTCAGGCATTCCGCGACATGGGCGTGGTCATCGACGGACCGCATCAGGGTCGTGTGACCATCAATGGCGTTGGTCTGCATGGCCTGCAGGCACCGCCCGGGCCGCTGTATGTCGGTAACTCGGGTACCTCGATGCGCCTGTTATCAGGCCTTCTGGCAGGACAGATGTTCGACAGCGTGCTGATGGGTGATGCGTCCCTGACCAAGCGCCCCATGGGCCGAGTAGCCAAGCCGTTGCGTGAAATGGGTGCGCGTATCGAGACTGCCGATGAGGGCCGCCCGCCCATGCAGATCATGGGTGATAGCCGGCTGATGGGGATGGACTACACTATGCCAATGGCCAGCGCCCAGGTGAAATCCTGCCTGTTGCTGGCAGGGCTGTATGCTGCAGGGAGCACTTCGGTCGTCGAGCCAGCGCCCACCCGCGATCACACCGAACGAATGCTCAAGGGCTTTGGTTATCCGGTCAAGGTCGAGGGTGCCAAGGTGACTATCGAACCGGGCCATAAACTCAGCGCGTGCAAGATCGACGTGCCAGCGGATATTTCTTCTGCGGCCTTCTTTATGGTCGCGGCCAGTATCGCCGAGGGTTCGGACCTGCTGCTGCAGCATGTCGGTATCAACCCCACCCGCATTGGCGTGATCAATATATTGCGCGCCATGGGCGGCGACTTGAGCCTGGAAAATGAGCGTGAGGTCGGCGGGGAGCCGGTGGCCGATATTCGCGTGCGCTACGCGCCGCTTAAAGGTATCGAGATTCCGATAGATCAGGTGCCGCTGGCGATTGACGAATTTCCGGTGCTCTTTGTGGCTGCCGCCTGCGCCGAAGGCCGTACCGTCTTGCGCGGGGCCGAGGAGTTGCGGGTCAAGGAATCCGACCGCATCCAGGTCATGGCTGACGGTTTGCAGGCATTGGGTATCAAGGCCGAACCCACCCATGACGGTATCATTATCGAGGGTGGCCAGATCCAGGGTGGTCAGGTGGACAGCCACGGTGACCACCGCATTGCCATGTCTTTCAGTGTCGCTTCACTGCGTGCTGCGGGCGATATTGTAATCACTGATTGCGCCAACGTGGCGACATCATTCCCGGGCTTTGTGCCGCTGGCCAGTTCGGTCGGCATCCAGGTCCGGTTGGAGGAGAACGCGTGATAGAACAAGCCATACCGGTAATTACCATTGATGGGCCAGGTGGCTCCGGCAAAGGCACTATCGCCGGCCTGCTGGCCAGTCGACTGGGCTGGAAACTGCTGGACTCCGGCGCGCTGTACCGGTTGCTGGCTTACGCCGCGCAGAATCACGGCGTTGATCTGACCAACGAAGAAGGGCTCAAGGCTCTGGCCGCCTATCTGGACGTGCAGTTTATCGCCGAAGATGGTCAGCGCGACCAGCGCATCATTCTCGAAGGCGAAGACGTCACCCGGGCTATCCGTACCGAAGCCATGGGCACCGGCGCCTCTCAGGTCGCGGCTATCCCCGCCGTACGTGAAGCCTTGTTGAGCCGCCAGCAGGCTTTCCGCGAGGCGCCAGGGCTTGTTGCCGACGGGCGTGATATGGGCACGGTAGTGTTTCCTGATGCCCCACTGAAGGTATTCCTGACCGCCAGCCCGCATGAAAGGGCTGACCGGCGGCACAAGCAGTTGCTCGGAAAGGGCGAAACTGCTAATCTGGCGAGTCTCCTCGATGAGATTATGGCTCGTGACGAGCGTGATATGAATCGCAGCGTGGCGCCACTGCGTCCTGCTGCTGATGCTATTTTGCTTGATTCGACTCACTTGTCGATTGAAGAAGTACTTGAATCGGTCATGAAGGAAGCGCGCGAGCGCGACCTGCAGGGCTGATCAGGCTATCCACTGCCGGGTAACCAGCCTGGCCGGCAGCGGTCATTTTATAATCAACCCATACCAGCTGGTGGTGTGGCGGGTACGTTTGCTGCAGGGCGCGCGATAACAAGCGGCCAGGCGGTTACTGCCTAAATAACCATTTACAGGATTCCAAATGAGCGAAAGCTTTGCCGAACTTTTTGAAGAAAGTCTAATTACCCTCGACATGCAGCCGGGTTCCATCATCACCGGTATCATCGTGGACATCGACTCCGATTGGGTCACCGTCCATGCTGGCTTGAAGTCTGAAGGTGTCATCCCGCGTGAGCAGTTCCTGAACGATCAGGGCGAGCTGACGATCAAAGTGGGTGATGAGGTTCACGTTGCACTGGAAGCCGTTGAAGATGGCTTCGGTGAAACCAAACTGTCCCGTGAGAAGGCCAAGCGCGCCGAATCCTGGAAAGTCCTCGAAGCAGCTTTCGCCGCAGAAGAAATCGTCAAGGGTGTTATCAACGGCAAGGTCAAAGGTGGCTTTACCGTCGACGTCAACACCATCCGCGCGTTCCTGCCTGGCTCCCTGGTCGATGTCCGCCCTGTGCGCGACACCACGCACCTGGAAGGCAAGGAACTGGAATTCAAGGTCATCAAGCTTGATCAGAAGCGCAACAACGTTGTCGTTTCCCGTCGTGCCGTCCTCGAAGCCGAGAACAGTGCCGAGCGTGAAGCCCTGCTGGAAACCCTGCAGGAAGGCCAGGTTGTCAAAGGTATCGTCAAGAACCTCACAGATTACGGCGCATTCGTCGATCTGGGCGGCGTAGACGGCCTGCTGCACATCACCGACATGGCGTGGAAGCGTATCAAGCATCCTTCCGAAATCGTCAATGTTGGCGACGAGATCGACGTCAAAGTGCTGAAGTTCGACCGTGAGCGCAACCGCGTTTCTCTGGGTCTGAAGCAGCTGGGCGAAGATCCATGGGTCGCTATCACTGGTCGTTACCCAGAAGGTACTCGTGTTACCGCCAAGGTCACCAACCTCACCGATTACGGCTGCTTTGCCGAGCTGGAAGAGGGCGTTGAAGGTCTGGTACACGTATCCGAAATGGATTGGACCAACAAGAACATCCATCCTTCCAAGGTTGTCCAGGTCGGTGACGACGTGGAAGTCATGGTTCTGGATATCGACGAAGATCGTCGTCGTATCTCCCTGGGCATCAAGCAGTGCAAGATGAACCCATGGGAAGAGTTCTCCAGCAAGTTCAACAAGGGCGACAAGATCTCCGGCTCCATCAAGTCGATCACCGATTTCGGTATCTTCATTGGTCTGGACGGCGGCATCGATGGTCTGGTTCACCTGTCCGACATCTCCTGGAACGAAGCTGGCGAAGAAGCCGTGCGTCGTTTCAAGAAGGGCGACGAGATCGAAACCGTCATCCTGTCTGTTGATCCCGAGCGCGAGCGCATTTCTCTGGGCGTCAAGCAGTTGGAAGACGATCCGTTCTCCAACTTCGCTTCGCTGAACGAGAAAGGCACCATCCTCAACGGTATCGTCAAGGAAGTTGACGCCAAGGGCGCGGTAATCACCCTGGCCGACGAAATCGAAGGCACTCTGAAAGCCTCCGAAATCAGCCGTGACCGCGTTGAAGATGCTCGCAACGTTCTGAACGTTGGTGACGAAATCGAAGCCAAGATCATCAGCATCGATCGCAAGAGCCGCGTGATCAGCCTGTCGATCAAGGCCAAGGATGTTGAAGACGAGAAAGAAGCCATCCAGGACCTGCGCAAGCAGGAAATGCAGGCTTCCGGTCCGACCACCATTGGTGATCTGATCAAGCAGCAGATGGAGAACAAGGGCAACTAAGCCTTTGGGTTCCACCAGAAAAAGGGCGACTTCGGTCGCCCTTTTTTGTTTGTTTGCCCGGCGAAGCCGGCAAACCCGTCCACCTGAAAGAAGG
>CAXBEU010000016.1:0-96823 GCA_963974865.1 uncultured Pseudomonadaceae bacterium
ACAGGCGGTCACGTTCAAACGGAATGGGCGGTCACGATGGGCCGGAATATGCAGTCCAAGCGACATCTCCATTTTTGAGGCTTGTAAGCTTGTAATATAAGGGGTGATTACCTTTTGTGCCCCCTTTGCGACTCCTTTTAAAGTGGTCAGATCGGCAGATTGAGCCCTCAATCACCAGCCGGAGTAATTCATGACCAACGACAAGCCCGCCAACCATCAAGGAAAACGTTTCGACGCCTTTTTAGAGCGGAAACCGGTACGTCCTTGGAATCAGAAGCTATTCATCATGAAGGAGAAGATCTCTATTGAACAAACGGATACCGGCTCTGTTTACGTTTTCTATGAGGGGGATGCTCCGGCCATACAGGCGCTGATGGTTGCTCTTTGCAGCATTTATCGAGGATATGAGGAGGTCCAGGGGATCAAATGGTATTTCCATTCCCAGCTCCAGCCATGCCTACAGATAGCATTATTGGCACTGCAGGATAAATCGTCATGCTTACTGATTGAGGAGATTAGTAACTTGAGGGAACAGGGCTGTTTTGCTCAAGAGCGCTAATGGTCATCGTTCCGGGCTCTTCGCCGGAGGGCAGCGCAGCGTAGATGAAACTTCCTCCTGGACACGTGCTGAAATGCTCAGAACTCTTTAGCCAAAAACCGCTTGAGAGCGCTTGATGTAGTCGAGAAAGCTTATCCAAGGTGTTTCCACGCTTTCCATATTGCAAACAGCAGGGATTTTCCAGTTGTGTTTAAGCTTGTTTGCGGAGGGTTGAAACGCTTCGTCCGTTACCAGCTCGCGGCCCTGTAGCTTTGCGGTGGCAATGATAAAAAGATCGTTTTCATCAACTCCGTTTCCATATCTATCTTCTTCAATACCGAGTAACCCTTTGATGCGGAGCGCTTCCAGCACTATCGCTTCGGTTATTGATATTTTCTGTATGCCTGCATTCTTGAGCCAGTCCACGCATTCTGGTGCTTTATGTCCAACTTCTTCAACGGCAACCTCGGACATCTGGATCTCACCTTGAGCTACCCGGTCCGCCAACCATGCCCAAAGCGACGGAAATTGTCCCTCGGGATAATTGTCCCAAGCGTACAGCATGGAGGAAGCATCAAAGACTTGCATAGAAACGTTCAAGCTTGTGCAAGTCAGTGATCTTCAGGTTATCGAGATAACTGCTGGCTTTGGCGAGCGTGATCCGGCGGGCGTTCATCGCCTCGAGGACTGTGCGCACGTAGCCATCGCCAAAGATGTGCCGTGGCTCACGATTACGATGTTCACGACTGCCACCTTCCTTGACCGGCACTACGCGTTGCAGGTTCCATTGTCGGTAGGCGTTATAAGTCGCAGGTGGCAGGCGGCCGGCATCCATCAAGCGTCGCAGAATGACTTCACCACTGACACCCCACGCCCTGCGCTGCGGCTCAAGCCAGTCATCAAATTCAGCTGGATCAAAGGGTCTCTCATCGTCAACGATGTTCAAAAGAAACTTATCGGGCACCAACAGATGTCCAGCAAAAGCATTTGCCTCTCGCTCTTCACCGTTTGTCGAATTTAGATCACCTTCGTCATCAATCGAACTTGTCCGATGTATTAGAAGATGCCCCAGCTCATGCATTAGCGTGAAGCTCTGTCGCGTTTCGGCATCAAGCTTTTTGACAACGATGACCGGGCACTCGGGGTCATAGAGCGAAAAACCAAGAATTGTGCTTTCCTTGGCAATCTGCCATTTCCCGTTATAGCCGTTGCTACGGAAGACCAACAGGCCACGCGATTCGATAGCTTGTCGATAACTGTAGAAATCGTTGCGGTCGGCCAAACCTAGCCATTCGCGTGCACGGCTGGCCGCCTCGGGAATACTGAGACCGGTTAGGTCGGGTGGTGAAAAGTGCACGATTTCCGCTGGATCAAGCTCTTCGCGCAGTGAAAGGAACACTGAACGCTGCCGCTCTACACGTTCGATCAATAATCTCAGCCGGTGCGAAAGTTCGGGCTTTTGATTGCTCAGGGTCCGGAATTGCGGAGAGTGTACCTTTGCCTCGTTTACCGCCCCTGGTTCCATAAAAAACAGGGTGCCGCGTCCGAAAAATGCAGCTAGCTTACGCAACTGGTTAAAGGTCAGGCCCGCTTCGCCCGCCATTACCTTGTCAAAGCTTGTGGGTGCTATATCGAGCTCACGGGCGAGTTCATCCCGAGTCATGCCGTAATCGGCACAACACCAGTCAATGCGCGCGAGATTGATCGATTGAATGCGTTCCATGGCTTGATTATATACACGCTACTCACGTGTGAACATCGGAAGTGGTAAAGGTCTCAGGTGTCCTCCCCCTGCAGCGCCAATATCAATAGCAAGGAAAAGCATTGGTTCAGACGGTTGTGAGACGCTCCGACGAAAGCTAAGTAACTAGTAAAGGCGCCACGGTTTGTCAGGACCGCAACTGCTCATGCGATAGGAACAGAATTTTTCAAAGAGTTGACTTGTGCAGAGCCTCGCTGGCCTGCAAGGAGGGGGGCGCTAGTACCTGCGCGGACAATGCAGAGCACTCCGCCAACCATGCGTACCTTTTTCTCTTTGTGGCCACGCTCAGAACCAAGCGCCTGATTCTCGTCAATGGCGCTGAGCACAGCATTCTCCATCAGCTCATACGCTTTCTTGCGGCCGATGGCATCAATCAGTGATCTGCCCATCTTTGGATCCTCTGCTGGGTAATTACCTTCTCAGATTACGCCGGAGATGCAGGCCTGTCAGGCTTCAAGTGAAACCAGCGGCGAGTAACCGCCTTTTTGATAGTAGAGCATGGCCAGAACGGTGCCATAGCCTGGTAGGCATTGAGCAGAGCAAGCGCTATGCCTCAGTAAAAGATGGAAGCGCCGACCGCTAATGAGGTGCGGCGCTTGTGGTGTTACCGGGTCCCGTATAAGCCTGCAGCCTCTGCAAAAGGGCTGGGGTCCGTGCTAGGGAATGTGTTGGGGGTGGTAGGCTGCTCTCTAGTCTCGAAGCCTTCTGCGCGATCTGGGCGCGTTACAAATGCGGCGAGTTCAGCCGCTGCGTCCAACTCGGTTGACTGGTCTCCAATTGGCTCAAAGGTGCATGGCGTTGGCTGGGTAGTGAGCTCGTCCAGCGAATCAAAGATGGTGCTTTGCATGGTTATTCTCCGTTGTTGGGGCTGTCAGGGCTGGGGTCCCCCATTAAGCCGTTGCCTTTGAAAGAGGGTGAGCTTTCACGAATTGATGTCGCCAAGCGTCCTCCAGCCGTCTGAGCTGTCCGGCTTTTGAAATTGTCAGCGGCCATCGAACCAACACCCTTTCCCAGATTGCCCGCTGTGCCGGCTGCCACCCTTGTGGCCTGCATAACGCTTCCACCTGAGCTGTCGCTAGCGAAGCCAGCCGCTTGCGCAAACGGCGTGCTACCGGTGCTAATGTCGCCGCTGCTGCTCCCCCCTGTGCTGCCTCCCAAGCTGGGCATGTCACCGCCACTAGCCATCGTGGCCTGAGCCTGCTCGAAAGCTGCTTTGATGGCCGAGCCGCCACCTGCGATATTCGCTGCCCCTCCCATCACCGCAGAACCGGCCATGCTTGCAGCCCCGGCAGCCATGCCAGCGGCGCCAACTGCCGCGCCGACAACAGCTCCTGCACCAAAACTGCCGATACCACCTGCGGATCCGATACCCGATCCAGTAATAATTCCAGCCACCAGAGGAGGGACCCGATTAACCAGCATCAGTAACGCCAAACAGAAAACCAACATGACACCCAGCTCCTCGAAGTTGAGCATGCTTTTGTTCATTCTGACGTAGAACGTCGACAGCATGTCGCTACCAATCCCGACCAAGAGCACCATCGTCATGATCTGCACGGCAACGCCAAGAACGGTTTTGTAGTAATTGATCGCTATGTCCGAGGTCCAGCGAGAGCCACCAAAGCCAAGCAAGAAGACCCCGGCATAAGCCAATAGCCAGGCTGACACGAACATCAGCAGCATATTCACTGCTATAACGGCCAGCAGCAGAAGTATTGCTGCACTGAGGACCACGCCGACCAGGCTATCTACAGGGGACCATGCGGACAGGTTGTTGACGGCCTGCTTCCAGATGAAGAAGCCTATATCCACTATTCCGGATGGTGTGACGGAAGATACTCCGGATGCCTGCTCTCCTATTCGCGATAGCGATTGGATGATTGAGTTGGCGAAAGCCGGACCGTTGATGAGTAGCCACCAAAAGAAACCGACGAAGATCGTGAAGCGGACAAGCTCCGCAAAGAATTCACCGATATCGGCCTTTCGCAGTGCCATCATCCCGAAGGTCCAGACCATAGAAATCACTACCAACGTCCAGAACAACCATGATGCGGCGTCTGTTACTACAGCCCCCCAGGTTGTCGCCCTTGTTGCGAATTCCATCACTACCTGATCAAGAATGCCGTGGTTCGTCAGGTCTGCTGACGCTGACGTGGAATAGAGCGTTGCTGCTCCGACCAGGGCAAGCTTCCTTGAAGTATTCATTTTGTCTCCTTCGCACTCTGCGGCGCGCTCAACTCCAGCCAATTGAGGGGCTTCTCGGTTGGCCCAATACCAGTCCCGGGTGACTGGCGAGAACAAAGGCCTGCGAAGGTTTCCCGGGTGGCCTTGTCTTCGATTTTCATTATCTCGGTCATTTGGCAATTGGCGCTGGTGACCTCTGGCATAACTGGCTCTGGTGGGGCGCTATCACACCCTGCAGCCAAGACGGCGAGGCAGGCGAGTAGTGCAAACAGCAATTTATTCATGGTTGCATCTCCGGTTAGCGAGTCAGCTCGAGCCAGTTTTTCGGGTTGGCGGTTGGTTCGATGCGCGGCTGGGTTGAGGCCGCGTGAGCTGCCTGATGTTTGGCATCTAGATCGGCGGCAGCCTGCACCTGGATTGCAACGACTTGCTGCTGAGCGACAAGCATGGAACGCATCTGCAGCAGCTGGTTTGCCTGCTGACTAGCAAGCTGGTTGGCGTAGCCCAGGGCCTGCAGCTGACCGTCAGCCCCCTGGGCCGCAGATTGGAGCCGCTCCAGTGTGCGGGCGTCTGACTGCAGTGCGTCTTGTTGATGTTTGAGCGTGTGGAACCGGTCATCGTTAGCCCGCTTTTGGCTCTCATTCGCCAGCTGCCGGTTGGTATTCATCGCGGTCCACTCGGCTTCTGTGCAGCCGCCCGTGCCGTTGAAGCAGGGTGAGCCTCGGTAATAGGCTACGTCCTGAAATTTGCCGAGGTAGGCATCCAAGCTGCCAAGTTGGTGCTGATAGTAGTCCAGCGTATTGATGGCACTCCGGAGGTTATCCATCGTGCGTGTGGCTTGGTCCCAAATATGAGCTGCAGGAGCCAGGGTATTTTGAAGCTGGTTCTCATATTGCTGAAGTTGGGTCTGGTACTGCTCGATCTGTTTGAGTGTTTGTGCCACCGACTCCATGGCAGTCATCACGTTCTGCGTCAGGTTGCCGCCGTCGATCACTGGAATGCCAGCCTGCACAGGTAGCGAAATGCCGCCCAGCGAAAACGAAACAACCACCGCGATTTTAGCCGCTAAAATTTTTTGCCTCTTCATACTGTTCACCTCCTTGGACAGTGGCTTTCAAAGTCATCGAATAGCTTCGCCACATAGCTATGCGGTAGGTGACCTTCCCGATGCCGGTGGGCGGCCATTTTTGTGATGAAGTCACGGCATCAGGTAAGCAACTTGGGATGGGGTTAAGCCCTAACGGGTCCGGCCTTTCCTCCGCTTTGCTTGCTCTTTCTTGGCATTCAGCTCGGCCTGTAGCTTTGCTTGCAGCTGCGTCCGTTGGCTGGGTTCAGTTGAGAGCGAGGGCGCCTGTATTGGAGCAGCCTTGTCGCCTGACATGTTGAGCGTTTGGACGTCTGACAACGGGCGCAGTCGGCCACGCAGTATGGGTGGGGGTGCCTTACCAAAGGGCCAAACCCTCGGCTTCCTAATTCGCTCCGGATTCCTGTCCTGTTTTTCCACCAGCGCTTGCCGGTGCTTTTCCAGAGCAGGGTCAGAAAACGTAATGGCCAACTGCGAGTTAGCTGCAGCGCGGATCATCTGTGCCTTGAACTCCACTGTGCCGGTTAAGTTGATCCGGTTACCGTAGCGGTCAACAGCCAGGCGCAGGGCCTCTTGCAGGCTTGCGTTGTCTGCTCCCTGGGAGATCTGGAGTTTATCGCCATCATCACGCACAGCGTTTTTACCTGCTCGATAGATGATCGTGCCTTTTTTCGTAATACCGTCTATCAGTGCGGCAGGGCCTTGGCTGGAATGCCCGTGTCCGGCAATGGTGTTGCCTTGCAAGCCTTGAGCTGCGTCTCTGGCCCGCAAGGCGGCCAGGGCTTCGGCATGGCCACTCGCTGCTTCCCTTCTGAGCCAGTCTGCCCAGGTGCGCCGGGTGTGCTGATCATGGCAGTCCTGTCTATGCGCTTTGTACTCTGTGTTGATGGCTTGGAGCTCATCGCGCAGTGCTTTGCTGGCCTGGGCGTACAATATTTTTTTTACCACTGAGCCCTGTGTCATATGCTTGATAACAGAGCGTCTGCGCTGACCTGCAGCCTTGGCTTGTGCGACTTTTTTGTCTTTACGGAGTCGGGCCGCTTCCAAGGCTTTCGCTCGGTGAGCGGTCAGGTTTTGTTGCTCAGTTTTGTACCTGGCGTACAGCTCAGTGGTGTCCACTCGTAGGCGAATCGGGTCCTTTCTATAACGCCGCATTTGGCTTGATTCGGGTTGTTGAGATGCAGAAGGCTCAAAGCTGCCTAGCCGCTTCTCCAGGGCTGGTTTGGAAAGATCCCGCGCCAATGTGCTGGGCTTGACCATAGTGCCGTCGTCTGCCCGGATCACCAGACCGTTGCCGCGCAGGCTAATCTCTAATCCATTGCTGCGCATGACCTGGTGGAGCTCCTGCCAAGACTTCGCATCTTGGATATCATCCAGGCATACACGTTTGATCCACCCCGCCAGGCTTTCGACACCAGAATGGCATTCCATGTCGGCCGCTCTGGACGCAGCCCCGCGCTGCCTGGGTATGTGGTTGTCCTTCTGCAACCCATATTCCTGTTCCAGCGTGGTGCAAAGATCGGCCAGCATCAAATGGGGATAATAGGGCTCGTGCATCGTGCGGCGACGTGGATGGATTTTGTTGATCGCGATGTGCATGTGCAGATTGTCGGTGTCGTTATGAACGGCACTGATGCGTTGATGCTCTCCAAAACCGAGTCCCTGGCATATCCGGCGCTCTATCGCTTTCAACGTAGCGGCGTCGGGGTTCTCTTCGGAGCGAAAGCTAACGATCAAGTGATAGGTTTTATCGCCAGTGGCGCGCGTATTCAGGTGCTGGGTAGCAAGCACTTCTGCAATAGCATCCCGCACTGAAAAAGCCTCACAGTTAGTCACCGCCACCTGACCAAGCCGATGGTCTTTGCTCTGCGCGTCTGTGATGTAATTTGTGAGGTCAGCAAAATCACTTTTCCCCAGGGAGCGCATGGGCACAAGTTTGACGATCATGACTTTGCCCTCGGCCTTACGACAGACTCCATCAGTCGGCTCATCTCTTCTTGGTTTGCCTCGATCCGGCTAAGCAAGCGCAAAATGGTTCCTGGTCCGAATTGGGCTGTTCGCACGTCATCGGTCAGCCAAAGCTTCAACAGCCCACCAAGGCGACCCAGATCCCCATTTACACGTACCAGTGCTCTGACGTTCTCGAAATCAGTCACGCCGGTAACTCGGTAGCCTTGGCCAACCAATCGCAGATACGTCGATGCGCTGTGACCACTCGATCTTGCTAGGCGCTCAATTTCTTCCCGCTCTTCTGGCAGGCAATAGACCTTTATTGGCAGGCTGCCCTTGCGTGTTGGTCTGTTCTTGTTAGTTACCATACGGAGCCCTCACCCAGCTCTAATCGACACGGTTTATCGGCCCCGTAGGGCAGGATCTCCGTTGAGCACCGCAGGTGCGAATGAGGAACAGTGAAGAAGGAACACCCGTTTACGGGTGGGCCTACTTCACACATCCTGCCCGCTGTTCCGAGTAGTTTTTTCCACGGACGATGTTCGTTGCAGAGTTGTTTTTGTGCAGCAAATGAGTAGTACACGGCCACTGCACGGCAATTGGACGCATTGAACGACGATTGAACGCCAAGTGGGGCAGGAACAAAGCACCAGCAGTGGTGAATTGAACACTGCAGCATGGCCATCAGAACAAATCCTTTTCGGAGGGCTTCGCGCTGAAATCGAAGCTTGTAATGGGCTGCACAGGCGATCTCCCCGCTGCGTTTTTCGGCTTTGAGTGGCGACTCTTTTTGGGTTCAACCTTGCCTAGTAAGAGGCGGTTCACGTGACGACGAAAGGCCTGGTAGCTACACGAGAGGCGGCCCTCGTCGTGCAGTGTTTGGTACACGGCCAGGATCGACCAGCCATCGTCTAGCGCTTGGCGGATGTCATTGCGCAAGGCCAAGACCAATGCCCGGTTGGTGTGTGGCGCGCAGTCTTTCTTGCCTTGGACTTTTATCGCAATTCGTTCTGACAGCGTTGTCATCAGCTCATACCTCATAACCTTTCGACCGGAAAAGCCGAGGCATGCCTGAGCCCTTCCAAATGACACGGGGAGGGTTACTACGTCTGGCTCGGCGTGGCCTAAGTCCCCAGTCTTACCCTGGCGTTCAATCCATGATTAGCCTCTAAGAGTTTTTCCTGTGGCACCCGGAGCGAGGAGTGTCCTTGTTGTGCCAGTAGAAAGCCGGACCTAATCAGGTAAAGCATGGACGGACCGCTTCCCTATGCGCCGTCTATCAGATCTGCAATGTCTGTAACTTTGAAGTACACCCGGCGCCCTATCTTCTTCTTGTTTGGGCGGAGTTTTCGAGCGAGTTCGTTGTCGCCGCTCAGAGTTATTCGCAGCCCTTCGGGGCTGCGGTGAAGTATCTCTGCCACTTGAGGTAGGGAAAGTAACGGAGATCCGCCAAACTTATTCAAAAGAAACTCTGCTGTTGTCATAAATTCCTCCAAGATACGTAGTGTTCCTTGTTTAAAAGTATTTCGGAGATTGGGTTATTGCAAGTTTTATTTTAAATACTTTTCACTAATTAAAGTTGTTCGATATATCGAATAATAAGTTTAGCTAAACTTATGTTTATGGTTCGCGCGCATACGCTTAAGTGTGTTGTTCTGGGTTTCAAGCAAACATTCTTTTAGCCGCTAAAATTCCGGTTTTATCTGCGGTTGCGGCTGGCCTCGGCTTGGCATGGCTTCTTTCTGTGGCTTGTTGTGTTGGTGTCTTGCCACGAATAGTGTTCAGCTTGTATGGCGATTAAGAGTGTCGGATATATATCAGCGATTGGTGGAAAAGATTTTCGTTTTTTCTTGGGTGATAAAGTTTGGTCGACAATTTTGCTAGTAAAGTTTAGGTGCGGTCTAGTGAGGTTTTTATTTGGCTGAATTCGTATGGGCTTGCTTGTTATTCGATATAGTGGATTTAGAGCGGGCAATTAGTTCGAAGAGGGGCTGGTCTTGTCGTTTGTGTTGAGTGGGCTCTTGTTTTAAATCTTGTTTTAAATCTTGTTTTAATATGTTTTTGTAGTTCTTGTTTTCGGGGGTGTGAGTAAGTTCGCATGTTTTTGAATTTAAAAGTATTTGCGCTGTGCATGAATCGCTTATCAGGGAAACATTCCGGCTCAAAGGGGGAAGGATTCCGGCTACTGAAGGGGAAACATTCCGGCCATAGGTGGAAGGATTTCGGCTTCAGCTTCATAAATACCAACAGGGTATTAACAGGTTATGCACAGCTCTGTGGCGTCACGTCATAACGATGGGAAAGGTGTTGGTTAGGATGGCTCTCTTGGCTTCTGCTGTCGTTCTTCGCGACGAATCGCTATGGCGTCCAGCTCGTCTACCAGGTCTTCAGTCCTCAGGTGTGTATAACGCCTCAGCATCTGCATTGACTTGTGACCGCTAATCGCGGCTACCTGCTGATCGCTCAGACCGCCTTCTACAAAGCGACTGACTGCCTCATGGCGTAGGTCATGGAAGCGCAGATCCTTTAGCCCTATGGAGGCTTTCAGCTGCAGCCAGACCTTGTTGAAATTATAGGGGCGTCGCTGGCCGTCTTTGCCTGGCTCGCCATAGAAGACCAGGTCGGTGTCAATTGGTCTGACAGGGTTGGAGAGTGCCTTTCGGAAGATCTCCGTGGCCTTGTTACTCAGTGGCACTGTTCGTGGCTGTGTGTTCTTGGTGTCCAGAAGGCGAACGAGGCGGCGTTTCAAGTCGACCTGGCCGCGTTTCAGGGTGGTTATCTCAGAGGAGCGCATGCCTGTCTCCAGGGCTATATGCACGATCCAGCTCAGCATTGGATTGCTGTGGGCGTCCACGGCCGCGAGGAGGCGTATTTCCTCTTCCATTGAAATGCGACGTTCTTTCCCAGGCGGCGCTGATGGCCGGCGGATGTTCTGCACGGGATTGCTAGGAAGCCCAATGCCCCATTCCCTGATGGCGGTATTGAACATGTGGCCTAACAGCGCCAGATCGAGGCGTACAGTGTTTGGGGAGCGAGGTTTCGGAGCAGGGTTTCCCTTGGCGTCCTTTCTGTCCAGGCCTGCCAAGCGCTCGTCTCGGTATTTCGCAATTATTTCCGGGGTCAGGGCGGCCAGGGAGTATTTGCCCAGTCCTTTAATCAGTGGTTTCGAGTGCCTTAGATCGCACGAGGCCGAGGCGGGTCGTTTGGTAGGTGACACTTCTTCCAGGTAGCGCTTGAGTGCATCAGCGATCGTCAGGCGTTCGGCGGAGGCTCGCTGGATATAAACCCCCCGCACCATTTCATCCTCGGTGCGGCGTGCCCAATCCTCGGCGTCCCGCTTCGTGCGAAATGTCTTGCTGGCAGTGGGGAAACCTCTCATGCGGATGAGTGCTTTCCAGGTGCCTGAAGGGGTTTTAACGATCGTTGCCATGGCCAATTCCCTTGTGTCCGGATCTGGTCAGTGTACCGAAATTGTACCTTTTGGCTATAGCGGGGCAGGGCGTGTGGATGGCAGAGAAAACCTGCTTGAGGAGGTGATGTCAGTAGCGTTCTGATTTAAAAGGAATAATTTAGATATTTTGTGCGGAATAAATGGTGGGCCCAGTAGGACTTGAACCTACGACCAAGCGATTATGAGTCGCCTGCTCTGACCAACTGAGCTATGGGCCCACTATAGTACGAACGCCGCGAATTATACGTATTGAGGCGACCGCTGACCATAGTTATGCACTCTGGAAATAAAAACGCCCGGCATTGCCGGGCGTTTTCGTTTACTGCAACCGCTTACTCGTCGAGGAAGCTGCGCAGGTGATCGCTGCGCGTCGGGTGGCGTAGCTTGCGCAGCGCCTTGGCTTCGATCTGACGAATCCGCTCACGGGTTACGTCGAACTGCTTGCCGACTTCTTCCAGCGTGTGGTCGGTATTCATATCGATACCGAAACGCATACGCAGGACTTTGGCTTCCCGAGCGGTGAGGCCGGAGAGCACTTCGCGAGTAGCTTCCTTGAGGCTTTCCACGGTGGCCGAATCAATCGGCGATTCCATGGTCGAGTCCTCGATGAAGTCGCCCAGGTGCGAGTCTTCGTCATCACCGATCGGGGTTTCCATGGAGATCGGCTCTTTGGCGATCTTCAATACCTTGCGGATCTTGTCCTCGGGCATTTCCATGCGCTCGCCCAGTTCTTCCGGTGTCGGCTCGCGACCCATTTCCTGCAGCATCTGCCGCGAGATACGGTTGAGCTTGTTGATTGTCTCGATCATGTGCACCGGAATACGGATGGTGCGCGCCTGATCGGCGATCGAACGGGTAATCGCCTGACGAATCCACCAGGTGGCGTAGGTCGAGAACTTGTAGCCGCGACGGTATTCGAACTTGTCGACAGCCTTCATCAGGCCGATGTTGCCTTCCTGAATCAGGTCGAGGAACTGCAAGCCACGGTTGGTGTACTTCTTGGCAATCGAGATCACCAGACGCAGGTTGGCTTCTACCATTTCCTTCTTGGCACGACGGGCACGGGCTTCACCAATCGACATGCGACGGTTGATGTCCTTGACTTCGGAAATGGTCAGCTCGGCTTCCTGGGCCAGCCCAGCAAGCTTCTTCTGCGCACGGATGATATCCGCCTTGCGTTCTTCCAGGGCTTCAGCGTAGCGCGGCTTGTCGGCCAGCAGGCTATCTACCCATTCGGTATTGATTTCGTTGCCGGGGAAGCCACGCAGGAAGTCAGCGCGGGGCATGCGAACGTCACGCACGCACAGCTGCATGATGGCGCGTTCCTGGGCGCGGATCTGGTCCTGGGCACCTCGTACACGCTGCACCAGTGCTTCATACTGCTTTGGAATCAGCTTGATGGGCATGAACAGCAATGCCAGCTCTTCCAGCTCGGTCGTGGCTTGCTTGCTGCCGCGACCATGCTTTTTCAATGCTTTCTTGGTCTTGGCCAACTGGTCGGAGATGGCGGTAAAGCGCAGGCGAGCGACTTCCGGATCAGGTCCGCCGTCGCCTTCTTCTTCGGCGTCGTCGTCGCTGTCATCCTCTTCGTCTTTCTCGTCCTTGTCGTCGGTCTTGGCTTCGGCGGGGGCTTCCTCTACCGCTGGAGCGCCACCGGACAGGCCGTCATCATCAGGGTCGATGTAACCGCTGAAGATGTCGGACAGACGACCACTTTCTTCGACGATGCGATGGTAGTCAGCAAGGATGCCATCGACCGTGCCAGGGAACATCGAGATGGCCGCCATGACTTCACGGATGCCTTCTTCAATGCGCTTGGCAATTTCGATTTCGCCTTCGCGGGTCAGCAGTTCGACCGTACCCATTTCACGCATGTACATGCGTACGGGGTCGGTGGTGCGACCGATATCGCTTTCAACGGCGGCAAGCGCGGCTGCGGCTTCTTCAGCAGCGGCTTCGTCGGCATCGTTGTCTGCCAGGAGCAGGGCATCTGCATCGGGCGCCGTCTCGAAGACGGTGATCCCCATGTCGTTGATCATGCGGATGATGTCTTCAACCTGCTCCGGATCGGAAATGTCTTCCGGGAGATGGTCGTTGACTTCCGCATACGTCAGATAGCCTTGCTCGCGACCGCGGGCAATAAGCTCTTTCAGACGGGATTGCTGTTGCGCTTTTCCGGACATAACAACCCTTTGGATGCCTTGGTATACAAAAAAGTAAGCTGCGGATTATACCCTGATTTCAGGCCGTAAAGCCAGTTGGGTAGTCTGTAGCTTGTCTGATTATTGATCTGAAGCGTGCGCTGGGCGCCGGTGCAGGAGCTCGCGCAGTTGTTGCTTTTCCTCTGTGGTCAACGGTGTATGCGCTGATTTGTCGAGGAGCTGCTCGATACGTCGTTCGGTTTGGCGTGCTACAAGACTGTTAATGGTGTCGAAAAACTGTTGTTCAAGGTTTGCATCGGGAATATTCAACAACCATTCCTTTTCAGCCAGTTGGCTGAGCTGCTCGCCCATCTCGGTGCCATGCCAGCGCGCCAGTAGTTGCACGGTACTGAGTGTAGGTGTTTTCTGCAGTGCTTCAATCAGGCCGACCAGCAATTGCGCCTGCTCGCCTTCCTCGGCAGCAAACTGGTTGGCTTCGGTCACCAGGCCGGCCAGTTGCGGATGGTGCAGCAAGGTGCGCGCGGCGTTCAGTAGTGGGTTTTCAACGCCGGCTCGCTCCGCTTTACGCGGCTTGCTGCTGCGCTGGGGTGCGCGGCGGGGCTGAAAATCCTGGCTGCCGGCCCAGCCCTCGGGCTCCACGTCCTGATAATCAGCGTAATCGTCTGCCGAGGCGGGCGGTGGTGGAGGCGGCGGCGGCAGGCTGTCGAGGTCCATGCCTGTCAGCTTTTCCAGCGACTGACGCAATAACCGTTTGAGCATGCTGCCGGGGATTTGTTCAATCAGCGGCAGCGCCAGGGTGGCCAGATGGGCCTTGCCTTCCAGCGTGTTCGGGTTGGCTTCCTCGGACAGGTGGCGAAACAGGTAATCGGTCAGTGCCTGGGCTTGCCGGGCCATGCGGGCGCGGAACGCGTCCTGGCCTTCGCTGCGGATCAGTGTGTCTGGATCCTGACCTTCGGGCAGGAACATGAAGCGCACATGGCGACCGTCTTCGAGTACTGGCAGGCAGGCGTTCAGCGCCCGCCACGCGGCTTGTCGCCCGGCCTTGTCGCCATCAAAGCAGAACACCACGGTGTTGACGATGCGAAACAGGCGCTTGAGATGTTCTTCGCTGGTAGCGGTGCCCAGTGTGGCCACCGCGTTGGTCACGCCGTGCTGGGCGAGGGCGATAACGTCCATATAGCCTTCGACGACCAGCACATCGTCCAGCTGACGGTTTTGCTGGCGCGCTTCAAACAGGCCGTAGAGCTCGCGGCCCTTGTGATAGACCGGGGTTTCCGGGGAGTTCAGGTACTTGGGTTTGTCGTCACCCAGGACTCGGCCGCCAAAGCCGAGCGTACGGCCGCGGCTGTCGCGGATTGGGAAGATGATGCGGTCGCGAAAGCGGTCGTAGCGTCTACCTTCTTCGTTTTCTACTACCAGTCCAGCTTCGACCAGCGCCTTGACCTCGGTGCTGTCCTTGCTCAGGTGGCCCATGAGGTTGTTCCAGCCCGGCGGCGCGAAGCCAATGTCGTAGCGCTTGGCGATCTGACCGGTGAGGCCGCGCTGCTTCAGGTAATCAACTGCCCGGCGCTTCTGCGCATGGTGGCGCAGTTGCTGGCGATAGTAGGCGGCAGCCTGTTCGAGCAGGGCATAAAGCGGGCTGTCCTGACGTGGCGTGCGGGGTTCGCGCTGCGAGCCGGGGCGCTGCTCCTCACGGGGCACATCAACGCCGGCTTGTCGCGCCAGATCTTCCACTGCCTGGGGGAAGTCCAGGCGCTCGAAGTCCATCACGAAGCTCAGCGCGTTACCGCCGGCGCCACAGCCAAAGCAGTAATAGAACTGTTTGTCCGGGCTGACGCTGAAAGAGGGTGATTTTTCGTTATGGAACGGGCACAGGGCCGAGAAGTTTTTCCCGGTTTTCTTCAGTTTCAGGCGTGAGCCGACCACCTCAACGATATCGGTACGGCCGAGGAGGTCGTCAATAAAGCCTTGGGGGATCAAGCCTGCCATCGGAACTGCCTTGCGATGTCGATAATGGCCGCAGGAAATGCCGCGCAGCGTTCATGCGTATCCATCCGGGTTGCCTGGCTATCAGCCTGGACCCTGTCAGAATGTGCGAAACACTATAGCAGCCAATGGCCGTCAGCCAAGCACAAAAATCCAGCCAGTTCCGTAATTGGAAGGCCGGAAAAATGCGTATAGCTTGGCAGCGTCTATCTGTGTGGATCACAGCCTTGCGGCGCAGACCCGGCGAGTCCGCTCGGACTCGCAAACAGACAAACTAAAGCACAGACTGCAACTTAGTACAGGCGTACGTGACGACGCTGTTCGCGCTGCAGTTTCTTGGCGTGACGCTTGACTGCAGCAGCAGCCTTGCGCTTGCGCTCGGTAGTGGGCTTCTCGTAAAACTCGCGGCGGCGAACTTCAGCCAGCACACCAGCTTTTTCGCAGGAGCGCTTGAAGCGGCGCAGTGCGACGTCGAAGGGTTCGTTCTCTTTAAGTTTGACGGCAGGCATTTCGTACCTTTCTGACAATTTGCTGTGGGTCATAACCCTCGGCCAAGGCCGTGGGCGATTGCATTTCTAAGGGGAGCGGATGTTACCGCCTTCATTCGGGAAATGCAAAACAAGATTCGATGACAGCGCTAAAATCCCCTGCATTAACTAAAGGCGCGACCCGGAAAGTCTGGTCTGACGGCCAGGGGGCGATTATCATGCAGGCCCACTTTCCTGATGTCCATCGGCAAACGACCTTAATTATGCGCGTTCTAGGTATTGAAACCTCCTGTGATGAAACCGGCATAGCTCTCTATGACAGCGAGCGCGGCCTGCTGGCAGATGCGTTATTCAGCCAGATTGACTTGCATCGGGTGTACGGCGGGGTCGTGCCTGAGCTGGCCTCGCGCGACCACGTCAAAAGGCTGGTGCCGTTGATGCGCGAAGTCTTCGCCAGTGCCGGTGTTGCCGAAGGCGACGTGGATGGGGTGGTGTATACCGCAGGCCCCGGACTGGTGGGTGCATTGCTGGTTGGCGGCGCGTGTGCCCGCGCGCTGGCCTTTGCCTGGGGCGTGCCGGCGCTCGGCGTGCATCATATGGAGGGGCATCTGCTGGCCCCGATGCTGGAGGCGTCCCCGCCCGCTTTTCCCTTTGTCGCGCTACTGGTGTCTGGCGGTCATACCCAACTGGTACGTGTGGATGGCATTGGCCAGTATCAATTGCTTGGCGAGTCGCTGGATGATGCCGCCGGCGAAGCCTTCGACAAGACTGCCAAGCTGATGGGGCTGCCCTATCCGGGTGGCCCCGAGATTGCCCGTTTGGCAGCCTCTGGCACCCCCGGTCGTTTTGTGTTTCCACGGCCAATGACCGACAGGCCCGGACTGGACTTCAGCTTCAGCGGCTTGAAGACTGCGACCTTGAATGCCTGGCAACAATGCGTCGCCAACGGCGATGCGGGCGAGCAGACACGCTGCGATGTCGCTCTGGCCTTTGAGCAAGCGGTGGTAGAGACCTTGACCATCAAATGCAAACGCGCGCTCAAGGCCTGCGGGCTGAACCGGCTGGTGATCGCCGGGGGCGTCAGCGCCAATCAGCATCTGCGTCGCTCTTTGGGCGCGATGGCCACGGGGCTCAAGGGTGAGCTCTTCTACGCCCGCCCGGAGTTCTGTACTGATAACGGCGCGATGATCGCCTATGCGGGCTGTCAGCGCCTGATGGCCGGTCAGCATGACCAGTCAGGTATCGAGACGCGCGCGCGTTGGCCGATGGAAGAATTGCCGCCGATTAACTGAACATGGCGCTAGTTCTTGAAATGATTTTCGCTACCGGTCAATAGCCGGCCTATATTCAGACGGTGGCGCAGCAGGATCAGCAGTACCATGATGCTGCATGCGAGCAGCAGCTCTGGCCGTTGCCAGGCTAGCCATGGAATCAGGCATAGGCAGGCGATGATCGAGGCTACCGAGGCTATGCGCAGTGCGGCAAAGGTCGCGAGCCAGATTATCGACGTCAGTAGCGCCGCCGGCCAGGACAGGATCAGCAGGGCACCCGCAGCGGTGGCAACGCCCTTGCCGCCGCGCAGACGGTGAAAGATGGGCAGTATGTGGCCAGTGATAGCGGCCAGCGCGACCCAGCTTTGCGCTGCAGGCGACAGGCCGGCACGCTGGGCCAGCCAAACCGCCAGCGCGCCTTTGCCCAGATCACCGAGCAGGGTTGCCAGGGCCAGGGGTTTGCCGCCCAGGCGCAACATATTGCTGGCGCCTGGGTTGCCTGAGCCCATGCTGCGTGGGTCGGGCAGGCGCCGTAGCTGGCTGATCAGCACGGCAAAGGATACCGAGCCCAGCAGGTAGGCGATGCAGATGTGCAGCATGAACGAATTGGACATGGCGTTGGCCGTGGTCAAAACTCGATTGTAGTCGACCGGCTGATTTTCGGCCTGCGTGTATTCAGCCTGCGTATATCAATTAATGGAGTCCTGTGTGGATCAGGTATTTATCAAAGGCTTGGCAGTAGAGGCCGTGATTGGCGTCTATGACTGGGAGCGCCGCATCCTGCAGCCCCTGGTGCTGGATCTGGACATGGGCTGGGATATCAGCGCTGCAGCTGCGGGCGACGATCTCGCTGCGACGCTGGATTATGCAGCGGTCAGTACGCGGGTGCTGGAGTATGTAGCGGCAAGTCAGTTCCTGCTGGTCGAGGCGTTGGCTGAACATGTAGCGGCGTTAGTCATGCAGGAGTTCTCGGTGCCCTGGTTGCGCCTGCGGGTTACCAAGCCGGGTGCGGTACCCCAGGCCGCTGGCGGCGTGGGCGTGCTGATCGAACGCGGGGCGCGTCCCGCATGACCATGGTGTTTCTGGGGGTTGGCACCAATACCGAGCGGGAACAGCACCTAGGGCGGGGGCTGGATGCGCTTGAGCAGTTGCTTGGGCCGCTGGATGTCTCACCGGTGTTCGAGAGTGATGCTGTAGGGGTGCTGGGCCGGCGTTTCCTGAATATGGTGGTGGGCGCCGAGACGCACCTGCCGCTGGTGGATCTGCAGGCTGGTCTCAAGGCCATCGAAGCCGCCTGCGGCCGTCGAGATTCGCCGTCGCCGGGCCGTATTACCCTGGACATCGACATTCTCACCTACGGTGATCTGGCCGGGATGCATCAGGGGCTGACCCTGCCGCGCCCGGAGGTGCTGCGCAATGCCTTTGTGCTCTGGCCGCTGGCGCAGTTGGCGCCGCGTGCGCTGTTGCCCGGCAGCGGTAGGACCCTTGCTGAGCTATGGGCTGGATGGCAGGGCGATCAGGCATTGTGGCCGGTTGCCTTTGACTGGCGTGGCAGAGCCTTGACCCCGATCGAATTGATTGAGGCGCATGCGTTGCGATCGACTTTCGGCGGTTGATGGGTTGCTCGCGACGTCTGTGTTGCGCTGGGCAGCATTCGCGGCCAGGCGGCCGCTCCTACCGGATGTTGGCCACGCAATAGGGCGTTAGAGCCTATCTGGTGGGAGCGGCCGCCTGGCCGCGAACGGGCTTAAGGTGGCGCATCAGCCCGGCCGAAACTCCGCTTTGTAAGCCGCTACCGCGTTGGTCCTCTCAAGCTCAAGCGCCCTCCCCATTGCTGCGCCCTCAAGGCCCAGAGCCAACAAGGATTCAACGCTGACGCGGCGCGCCCTCTCGGCAGCAGCGCGCAGGTATTCGGCTTGCGGATAGGGCTCACTTTCCAGCCGGGTACGCCCTCGGGCATCGGCTTCGCAGGCGCCTAGAAATTGCTCAAAGCGCTCCGGCCGGCGATAGATGTCGAAGCTCTTGAACAGCTTGATCAACGTTGCAGGTTTGAGCTCCAGCGCGCGGTGGCAATGGGTGTGATACTCGCAGGTCAGCAGTGCCAACTCCTGGCAGTCCCTGGGTGCCTTGCAGCGTTGGTTGACCGCTTTGACGGCGGCCAGGCCCTTGGTTTCATGGCCATGGTGCTTGGGCCAATGTGCCGGGTCGGTCAGCCCCTTGCCCAGATCATGCAACAGGCAGGCCCAGCGCGCGGGCAAAGGCAGATCCATCCGCGCGGCCTGCTGGAGAACCAGCAGCAGATGCTCGCCGGTGTCCACTTCCGGATGGTGCGCCTTGGGTTGCGGCACGCCAAACAGCCGCTCGACCTCGGGCAAAAGCTCCGCCAGCGCGCCACAATCGTGCAGTACACGAATGAAGATTTCGGGGTTGGGTTCCATCAAGGCGCGGCTGATTTCCTTCCAGCTGCGTTCGGCGGTCAACGCCTGCAGCTCTCCGGACTCGGCCAGTTCGCGCATCAATGCCATGGTTTCCGGGGCGACGCTGAAACCCATGCGGTGATAGCGCGCCGCGTAACGCGCCACCCGCAGTACGCGCATCGGGTCTTCGACAAAAGCCGGTGATACGTGGCGCAACAGGCGGGCGGCGAGGTCTCTCTGGCCGCCGTAGGGGTCTATCAGGTGACAGTCGGCGTCCATGGCCATCGCATTGATCGTCAGGTCGCGGCGGATCAGGTCCTGCTCCAGGGTCACATCGGGGCTGGTGTGAAAAGTGAAGCCGCCATAGCCTTGCCCGCTCTTGCGTTCGGTGCGGGCGAGGGCATATTCCTCCCCGGTTTTGGGGTGCAGAAATACTGGGAAATCCTGGCCGACCGGCCGGAAGCCGGCTTCGAGCATGGTCTCCGGCGTCGCGCCGACAACCACCCAGTCATAATCACTGAAAGGGTGGCCAAGCAGTTGGTCGCGCACTGCGCCGCCAACCAGATAGGTGGAATAGGTAGATGCCATTGCGTCCAGGGTCTCGAACCAGTTTTCAGCTTCAAGCTTCAAGCTTCAAGCTGAAAACTGCAAGCCTGTACCTCGCGCCGGTTCAAATCGGCGGAATATTCAGATCGAAGCGGGGCAACTTGTCGGTCGAATTTTCCGGTCTGGGCGGGATGTGCATCTGCGTCATCATCTGGTCGCCGTCCAGGCTGTGCAGATGAATATCAAAGCCCCAAAGGCGGTGCAGGTGCTTGAGCATGTCGCCGGTCGACTCGCCTAGCGGTTTGCCGTCGTGGCGTTGGTGATGCAGGGTCAAGGAGCGGTCGCCGCGCCGGTCTACTTCCCATACCTGAATGTTCGGCTCGCGATTACCCAGATTGTATTGCGCAGCAAGGTGCTGGCGTACCGCGCGGTAGCCGCTATCGTCGTGGATAGCCGCCACTTCCAGGTGATCATCGCGTTCATCGTCGGCAATAGCGAAGAGCTTCATGTCGCGGATGACCTTGGGCGACAGGTATTGCAGGATGAAGCTCTCGTCCTTGAAGGTGCGCATCGCGAATTTCAGCGTTTCCAACCAGTCTGTCCCGGCAATGTCGGGGAACCAGCGGCGGTCTTCCTCGGTAGGCTGTTCACAGATACGGCGGATGTCCTGCATCATCGCGAAGCCCAGGGCGTAGGGGTTGATGCCGCTGTACCACTGGCTGTCAAAGGGTGGCTGGTAGACGACGCTGGTATGCGACTGCAGGAACTCGATCATGAAGCCCTCGGTCACCTTGCCTTCGTCATACAGGTGATTGAGCAGGGTGTAATGCCAGAAGGTTGCCCAGCCTTCATTCATGACCTGCGTCTGGCGCTGCGGATAGAAATACTGCGCGACCTTGCGCACGATGCGCACCACCTCGCGCTGCCAGGGCTCGAGCAGTGGCGCGTTCTTTTCGATGAAGTACAGCAGGTTTTCCTGGGGTTCAGTGGGGTAGCGCGGTTCGCGCGCCATCTTCTCCCGCGTGCTGGCGCTGACGGGGATGGTGCGCCACAGGTCGTTGACCTGGCGCTGCAAATGCTCTTCGCGCTCCTGTTGACGCAGCCGCTCCTCCTCTGCGGAGATCGGGTAGGGTCGCTTGTAGCGGTCAACGCCATAATTCATCAGCGCATGACAGGAGTCGAGAATGTCCTCTACCGCGTCTATGCCGTGGCGATCCTCGCATTCGTTGATGTATTGCTTGGCAAACACCAGATAGTCGATGATCGCGCTGGCGTCGGTCCAGCTACGGAACAGGTAATTGCCCTTGAAAAAAGAGTTGTGGCCATAGCAGGCATGCGCAATCACCAGGGCCTGCATGGTCATGGTGTTCTCTTCCATCAGATAGGCAATGCACGGATCGGAATTGATCACGATCTCGTAGGCCAGGCCCATCTGACCGCGCTTGTAGTTCTTCTCGGTATGCAGAAAATGCTTGCCGTAGGACCAGTGGTGATAACCCAGCGGCATGCCCACTGAGGCATAGGCGTCCATCATCTGCTCGGCAGTGATGACCTCAATCTGATTGGGATAGGTATCCAGCCCGTATACATCACGGGCAATACGGCCGATTTCCTGGTCGTATTCGCGGATCAGCTCGAAGGTCCATTCCGAACCTGTGGAGATGGGTTGGCGGGTCATGTGGCCATCCTCTTCTGAAACAGCTTGCGGAATACCGGGTAGATGTCACCGGCGCCGACAATCTGCTGCTGGGCGAAACTGTCGGAAAACACCTCGCTTACCTGCTCGTATTCGTACCAGAGCGCCTGATGCTCGCGCGGGGTGATCTCTACGTAGCAGTAGTACTGCATCGCCGGCATGATCTGCTTGATCAGCAATTCACGGCAGATTGGCGAGTCATCGTTCCAGTTGTCGCCATCGGAAGCCTGGGCGCAATAGATGTTCCATTCACTGGGGGCGTAGCGTTCTTCGACGATCTGCTGCATCAGCCGCAACGCACTGGATACGATGGTGCCGCCGGTTTCGCGGGAGTAGAAAAACTCCTCTTCGTCGACCTCCTTGGCACTGGTGTGATGGCGGATGAACACCACCTCGATCCGTTCGTAGTTACGCCGCAGAAACAGATACAGCAGAATATAAAAACGTTTGGCCAGATCCTTGGTAGCCTGAGTCATCGAGCCGGAGACGTCCATCAAGCAGAACATCACCGCCTTGGAGCTGGGGTTGGGCTGCTTGGTAATCAGGTTGTAGCGCAGGTCAAAGGTATCCAGAAAGGGAATGCGATCTATGTGTTTCTGGAGTCGGTCAATTTCTTCCTGCAGCGCTTTCTGGTCGCTCAGGTTGTCCGGCTGCTGCTGACGCAGCAACTCCAGCTCTTTGGTGGCTTCGCGCAGCCTTTTGCGGCTGCTGCCGCTGAGCGCGATACGGCGTGCGTGCGAGGCGCGCATCGAGCGTACGATATTGATCCGTGAGGGATTGCCTTGCTGGCTGATGCCCGCGCGCACCGGCTTGAAGGTGTCGGTGCCGGTCAGGTGGCGTTTGACCAGGTTGGGCAGGGCCAAATCCTCGAACATGAGCTCAAGGAATTCATCCTGGGTAATCTGAAAAACGAATTCGTCCATGCCTTCGCCGCTATCACCCGCCTGGCTGCCGCCCTGGCCGCCGCCACCCCCGTCGGGGCGCGGGATCCGGTCACCGCTACTGAATTCCCGATTGCCAGGGTGTACCCCGGTTTTGCGCCCGCCCTTGCCATGGTGGAATATCGGCTCGTCGATATCCCGGCCGGGTATGCTGATCTGCTCACCGCCGTCGATGTCGGTAATGGATCGCCGGCCAACCGCGTCCTCCACGGCTTTCTTGATGTGCGTCTTGTATCGTCGCAGGAACCGTTGCCGGTTTACCGTGCTCTTGTTCTTGCCGTTCAGACGGCGGTCGATAACGTAGCTCATAGGCCCCTCCGGGGCCAGCTGCAAGCGTTAAACTCCAAGCTTGAAGCTGGCCGTGGTGAATCAAAGTCTAGCGTTTGCCGCCTCTGGTAGTGCCTCGCCTGCCGCTCGAGGCTGCCCAGCAGAGGCGCTGACGCTACTGGGCCTTACGCACGCGCAGATACCATTCCGAGAGCAGACGCACCTGCTTTTCCGTATAACCGCGTTCCACCATGCGGCTGACGAAGTCGCCGTGTTTCTTCTGGTCCTCCTTCGAGGCCTTGGCGTTGAAGCTGATCACCGGGAGTAGATCTTCGGTGTTGGAGAACATCTTCTTCTCGATGACCATGCGCAGCTTTTCGTAGGAGAGCCACGAGGGATTTCTGCCATTGTTCTGCGCGCGGGCGCGCAACATGAAATTGACGATTTCGTTACGGAAATCCTTGGGGTTGCTGATGCCAGCAGGTTTTTCGATCTTTTCCAACTCCTCGTTGAGGGCTACGCGATTGAGGATCTCGCCGGTGTCCGGGTCGCGGTACTCCTGATCCTGAATCCAGAAGTCGGCGTACATCACGTAGCGATCAAAGATATTTTGCCCGTATTCGCTATAGGATTCCAGGTACGCGGTCTGGATTTCCTTGCCGATAAAGTCGACATAGCGGGGTGCCAGATACTCCTTGATAAAACGCAGATAGCGTTCGCTTACTTCGGTAGCAAACTGCTCCTGCTCGATCTGCTGCTCAAGCACATAGAGCAGGTGCACCGGGTTGGCGGCCACCTCGCTGTTATCGTAGTTGAAGACCTTGGACAGAATCTTGAAGGCGAAACGGGTCGAGAGACCATTCATGCCTTCATCGACGCCGGCACTGTCACGATATTCCTGGATGGACTTGGCCTTGGGGTCGGTGTCCTTGAGGTTCTCGCCATCGTAGATGCGCATCTTGGAATAGACGTTGGAATTGTCCGGCTCCTTGAGGCGCGACAGCACAGTAAACTGCGCCAGCATCTTCAGCGTATCCGGGGCGCAATGGGCATGTGCCAGGGAACTGGTGGTCAGCAGTTTCTGGTAGATCTGGATCTCGTCGCTGACGCGCAGGCAATAGGGCACCTTGACGATGTAGATACGGTCGATGAAGGCCTCGTTGTTCTTGTTGTTGCGGAAGGTGTGCCACTCGGATTCGTTGGAGTGCGCCAGTATCACGCCGTTGAACGGGATCGCGCCCAGGCCTTCAGTACTGTTGTAATTGCCTTCCTGGGTCGCGGTCAGCAGTGGGTGCAGCACCTTGATCGGCGCCTTGAACATCTCGACGAATTCCATCAGCCCCTGGTTGGCGCGGCACAGTGCGCCAGAATAGCTGTAGGCATCGGGGTCGTTCTGCGGAAATTCCTCCAGCTTGCGAATGTCCACTTTACCCACCAGCGCAGAGATATCCTGATTGTTCTCATCGCCCGGTTCGGTCTTGGCGATAGCGATCTGCTGGAGAATCGAGGGGTAGAGTTTCACTACCCTGAACTGGCTGATATCACCGTTGAACTCGTGCAGGCGTTTGACCGCCCAGGGCGACATGATGCTGTTGATATAGCGGCGCGGGATGCCGTAATCCTCTTCAAGGATGGCGCCGTCTTCCTCGGGGCTGAACAGGCCGAGGGGAGACTCAAATACCGGCGAATCCTTGATGGCGTAGAAGGGCACCTGCTGCATCAGTGCCTTGAGTTTCTCTGCCAGCGAGGATTTACCACCGCCCACCGGGCCCAGCAGGTAAAGGATCTGTTTGCGTTCTTCCAGACCCTGGGCTGCATGGCGGAAGAAGGACACGATATGCTCGATCGCGTCTTCCATGCCATGGAAGTCGGCAAAGGCGGGGTAGCGCTTGATCATCTTGTTGGAAAAGATCCGCGAAAGCCGCGGGTCCATGGAAGTATCGACCAGCTCAGGCTCACCGATGGCGCGCAGCAGGCGTTCGGCTCCGGTCGCGTAGGTCAGGGGATCGGCTTTGCAGAGGTCAAGATACTCCTGCAGGCTGTACTCTTCCTGCCGGGTGGTTTCGAAGCGGTTCTGGAAATGACTGAATATGCTCATGACTGACCTCGCTGTTACCTGAATGAGGTCTGTGACTTCCGGCCATAGGCCAGCCTGACGGCCGTTAAAGGGCGACAGCATATCCTTGATGCAAAAATCCCCCAGTACCAACGCGCACAGGCATGGTCGGGGAGTCTGTCGAGCCATCCGGCGGGCATGGTGGCTGCCCGGCGGGGCCCGGCAGGCTCCCGTTTTATCGGAAGCCGGCAGACCGGCTTTCATGTAATGAATGCCTCGTCTACAGAATAGAACGTTTCACCCCGCCTGGCACAAGGGTTCTGAAAAAAAACCGGAGAAAATACTATTGCCGGGTATTTGTCAGTGAATTGTCAGTGGCTGACGACGCGATCAGGGAACAGCTGGCGCCACAGCTCGAATCCACCGTCCAGGCTGTACACCTGATCAAAACCCAGGCTGGCCAGGTAGGCCGCGGCGGGTTGGCTGGAATTGCCGTGATAGCAGCAGACGATCAACGGGGCCTGCTTGTCAGCGTTATCGACGTAGCCTTGAAGGCTGTCGTTATCCAGCCGTACCGCATCGGTAATATGCGCCTGCTCATAGCTTTGCGGGTCGCGGATATCGACCAGTGCTGCACCTTGCGTGACCAGTTCGCGTGCCTGCTCTGGGGCTATGCGTTGAAAATCACTCATGTCATATCTCCACATTGGCATTGATGCCGCTCACCGGTCTCAAGATTCATCAGCGTCATGCTCTGGCCCCACACGCAACCGCTGTCCAGTGCGTGTATGCCCGCTACACCTGTTGTTGCTCCCAATGCCGCCCAGTGGCCAAACACCACCTGCGCATCCGGATCACGGCGAGGATAGGTAAACCACGGAGCATAGCCCTTGGGCGCGGTGCCGACGCCTTCCTTGGATTTCAGGTCCAGGGTGCCATCCTGCTTGCAGAAGCGCATGCGCGTCAGATAATTGGTAATGCAGCGCAGGCGGGCAATGCCGGTCAGCGAGGGCTTCCAGCGGTCCGGTTCGTTACCGTACATCTCATCGAGAAATAGCGGTAGCCGTTCATCACAGCGCAGCACTTCTTGGACCTCTGCCGCGCGTTTGCGCGTCTGCTTGATACTCCAGATAGGCGGCAGCCCCGCGTGGGTCATCAGGATGCCCAGGCGCGCGTCCCAGTGAGCCAATGGACGCTGACGCAAGTTGCTCAATAGCTGATCACAGTCATCGGCCTTGAGAATCGGCAGCAGGGTATCGGACTTGCGCAATCGCGAAGCGTCGCGACTGACGGCCAGCAAGTGCAGGTCATGGTTGCCCAGTACGGCAATGCAGGCGTTGCCCAGGCTATCGATAAAGCGCAAGGTATCGAGGGAGTCCGGCCCGCGGTTGACCAGATCGCCCACTGACCAGAGTACGTCGCGGGAAGGATTGAAGCCGACCTCGTCGAGCAGGCATTTAAGCGGCTTCAGGCAGCCTTGAATGTCGCCAACGGCGTAAGTAGTCATATCAAATCAATTCAGTGCGTTGGGTTTGGCCAAGCGGAACAGCGCTACCGGCGCGCTAAAGCTGTGGCCATCAGTGGCACGCATACTGTAACTGCCCTCCATGGTGCCGACCGGTGTTTCCAGCAGGCAGCCGCTGGAATAGGTAAAGGCCGCTCCAGGCTCGATCAGCGGTTGTTCGCCTACCACCCCGGGTCCTTTGACCTCTTTCAGCGTGCCGTTGCCATCAATGATTTTCCAATGGCGGTCAAGCAACTGGGCGGCAACTGCGCCGGTATTTTCAATACGAATGGTATAGGCAAACGCGTAGCGACCGGCACTGGGGTCCGATTGCTCCTGCAGATAGCGGCTTTGAACCTTGACCTCGATCGCATAGGTGACGGGCATGTTCATGGGGTAGTCCTGTCTCGGGCCAGGCGGTTGGCCAGGCGGACAAAGCCGGCGAGATCAACCTGTTCGGGGCGCAATGTGGGATCAATGCCTTCAGCCTCGATGCTCTCGGCATCCAGCAATGACTTGAGCGTATTACGCAGCGTCTTGCGCCGCTGATTGAAAGCCTCACGTACCACCTGTTCGAGCATGCTGACATCGTCAGCCGGGTGCGGGAGCTGGGCGTGGGGCGTCAGGCGGACGATGGCGGAGTCAACCTTGGGCGCGGGGCTGAAAGCGCCCGAGCCAACGTCAAACAGATGCTCTACCTGGCAGTGATACTGCACCATGATGCCCAGCCGACCGTAGTGATTCATCCCTGCGCCCGCAGCCAGGCGCTGCACTACTTCCTTCTGCAGCATAAAGTGCATATCGGCCACACAGTGGGACTGGGCGATCAGGTGAAACATCAGCGGTGTGGAGATGTTGTACGGCAGATTGCCGACAATGCGCAGCTTTTCTCCAGCGTCGGCCAGTGCGCTGAAATCGAACTTCAGAGCGTCACCCTTGTGCAGCGTGAATTGCGGGCTGGCGCCAAAGCGCGCGATCAGTAGCGGGTGCAGGTCGTGGTCCAGCTCGACAACATCCAACTGGGCACCGCTGGATAACAAGCCTTCAGTGATAGCACCCTGGCCTGGTCCGATTTCGACCACGCGCTGGCCTTCGCGGGGGCTGACGGCGCGCAGGATGCGATTGATAACGCCGGCGTCGTGCAGGAAGTTCTGGCCAAAACGCTTGCGGGCCCGGTGGGGGGCGAACTGATTCATACTGACTCCGTAGCGTCGATCATGCTGATGGCGGTTTCCAGCGCGACTCGCAGACTGCCGACATCGGCCTTGCCGCTGCCGGCCAGGTCCAGGGCGGTGCCATGGTCAACCGAGGTGCGAATAATGGGCAGGCCCAGGGTGATATTGACCGCATTGCCAAAACCCATGTGCTTGAGCACTGGGAGGCCCTGATCATGGTACATGGCCAACACGGCATCGGCCTGGTCGAGATGTTTGGGGGTGAAGAGCGTGTCGGCGGGTAGTGGGCCTTGAAGGGTCATGCCTTCGCTGCGCAGCCTGTCCAGCACGGGAACAATCGTATCGATCTCCTCGGTACCCATATGGCCGCCCTCACCGGCGTGCGGGTTGAGGCCGCACACCAGTATCCGCGGCGCGGGAATGCCGAACTTATTCTGCAGATCCTGATGCAGGATGCGGATGACCTGTTCAAGCACAGGCCGAGTGATCGCATCGGCTACCGCCCGCAGCGGCAGATGTGTGGTCACCAAGGCCACCCGTAGGCCAGGGCACGCCAGCATCATCACCACCAGAGGGGTGCCGGTCAGTTCGGCAAAAAACTCCGTGTGGCCGGAAAAACTGACGCCGGCATCATTGATCACGCCCTTGTGCACCGGCGCTGTGACCACTGCGGCAAAGTGCTGTTGCTCACAGCCGCGGCCTGCCTGACGCAATGTTTCCAGCACGTAATGAGCGTTGGCGGGATTCAGCAAGCCGGGCACGCAAGCTTCAGCCAGCTTGACCGGCAGCACACTAAGCTGGCCAGCGGCCTGAGGCGAGGGGGGCACAGCGGGATCATATGGGGTGAGTTGCACTGGCAACCCCAGCAGGCGGGCGCGTTCGGCAAGCAGCTCAGGGTCGGCAATCACTACACGTTGGTGCTGGCAGGGTTGAGCTGCCAGCATGAGACATAAATCAGGCCCTATGCCCGCCGGCTCGCCGGCGGTCAGGGCTATGGCTCTGCAGGGCACTATATCTTGATCTCGACATAGGCTTCGTCGCGAATCTCCAGCAACCAGGTTTGCAGTTCCTGCTCGTACTTGCGGTTCTGGATCAGGTTGATCGCCTGCTGCTCGCGCATTTCGGAGGTCATGTCCACGTTGCGTGTGCCCTGCACCTCAAGAATGTGCCAGCCGAACTCGGACTGGAACGGGGTGGAAACCGTGTCAGGGCTGATACTGGTCATGACTTCACGGAATTCCGGCACCATGCTGTCGGGCATCACCCAGTTCAGCGACCCACCATTGAGGGCGGAGCCCGGGTCTTCCGAAAAGGCGCTGGCCAGGGTGGCGAAGGACTCACCATTCTGGATACGTTCATAGATGCGTTGAATCAGCTGGGCTGCTTCACCCTCTGTGCGGATCTCGCTGGGCTTGATCAGGATATGGCGGACGTTGAATTCTTCCACCATCTGACCGTCGCCGCCACGGGTTTCCAGCAGCTTGAGAATGTGAAAGCCGGCAGGTGAGCGCAGCGGCTGAGTGACACCATCGACGTCCAGTGAGGCGACAGCGCTGGCAAACGGACCAGGCAACTGGGCGCTGCGGCGCCAGCCGAGCTCGCCACCTTCCAGTGCGGTATCACCACGCGAGCGGGCGACGGCAAGGCTGGTGAAGTCAGCTCCTTCGCGCAGCTCCTGATAAATCTCGTTAGCGGTCTCGGCGATTTCGCTGACTTCGGACGCACTTGCCGTTTCAGAAATCGGTAGAACAATCATCGCCAGCCGGTACTCGGTGGCGGTTTCAATGCGGCCCATTTCCGAATTGAGGAAGTTGCGTACTTCCTGATCCGATACCTGAATACGCTCAGCAACCCGGCGCTGACGCACCCGGTTGATGATCATCTCGCGGCGAATCTGCTCGCGGGCCTGGTTGTAACTGATGCCGTCACGCTCAAGGGCTGCACGAAACTCTTCCGGCGTCACATTGTTGCGCTGGGCCAACTGTTGCATGGTCTGGTTCAGAGCCGCGTCATCGATGCGGATGCCCGCACGCTCACCCATCTGCAACTGAATACTTTCTACCACCAGGCGATCCAGTACCTGCTCGCGCAGTACTTCATCAGGTGGCAACTGGGTGCCTCGTTCAGCCAATTGGCGGCGCAGATCGTCCAGCCGCTGATTAAGCTGGCTGGTCATGACCACGTCGTTGTCGACGATTGCCGCGACGCGGTCCAGGGGCACCACCTGAGCATGTGCTCCGGCACTGAAAATCAAGCCTGCGCACAGGCTGAGCAAAGTTGGAGATAACTTGGAAACCATTGCCTTAAAAACCATTGTTTTCACGCTCTCTGTAACCTGGGATGCCTTGATCAAACAAGCTTTCGACACGGTTGCCGGTGACGCTACCCAGTCCTTTGAGCACGATCTGCAAGAAAATGCCGCGGTTGCTGGTGTCATCGGTCACGGTCTCGTACTCGTCATAGTCTACCCAGTAACGATTGATAACTCGGACCTTAAAGCAGCAGCTGTCATATTCCAGACCGCCGAATGCTTCAAGGGTTCGGTCGCGACTGAAGTCGTGCTGCCAGCGGGCGATAAGGCTCCACTGATTATTGATTGGCCAGATCGTTGACAGATCGGATTGGTCAATGCGGTCATTGGCATTGCGTCTGAACGTCCCCGACAGGGCATCGTAGGTATTCAGGTTATTCCTGAAGCGGTAGCCCGCGTTGATGATTTTGCGCGGTTCGGGTTGGTAGTTGAATATGGCGCTGCCTGCATCTTCCGCGTTGTTATCTGGGTTCCAGATCACGTCACTTCTGAAGCGCCAGGCATCGCTCATCTGATACATGAACTCGCCCGCGTAAGCGGAAGAAGACTGTGTCGGATCAGTGGTGGCCCCGGCGCCATCTGGCAGCAGTGCCACATCGCGGTCGCTGAAGTAGAAGATCTGGCCCAGGCTGCCGCGAATTCGCTCGCGGCCGGCTTCATCGAGGATTCTGCTCGTTGCGCCCAGGGTCAACTGATTGGCATCGCTGATGCGGTCACTGCCGCTGAAACGATTGTCGCGGAACAGTGAGCCGTAGCTAAAAGCGAATTCGTTGGTATCAAACAGCGGCTGGTCACTCTGATCACGATAGGGTGAATAGAGATAATAGGCTCTAGGCTCCAGCGTCTGCCTGAATGTTCTGCTGAACCAGTTGGTTTCGCGGTCGAAATACAGCCCGCCGTCCAGGCTTGCGATAGGCGACACACCGCCAGGGGTAGTTTCTGCTCCGGCATAATCGAAGCCATCGGTTCTGCGATCAAAATTCAGATCATATTGGGTCATGACGGCTTTCACCGTGGGGGTCAGGAAGCCCCAACTGGTGGTCATGGGATACTCGACAGACGGAGCAGCTACTACACGGCTGCCGGTAGCGCGCTGCAGGCCGACCAGTCTCTCATCGGGTTCAGGGATGGCCGCATCGGCATCATCGAATTGAATGCCGTTACGCCCAGACAGAAAACCGTTACGCAGATTACGATCAAAGTAGCTGTACTCGGTGTTGTAATTGAATCTCAACCCCGTTGTACCAATGCGGTTTGCGCCATCCAGCCTTAGCTGCGGCAGGCGGCTATAGGGCGTAATAGAGGTGATGTCGGCCAGCTCGTAGCTGTGAACGGCGGCCAGGAAGCGCCAGGTGTCGCCCGCATAGGTGGTGCTGGCGCGCTGGTTGACGTAGGTGTCTGGCCGGGCTTCCAGTGAAGAGTTGAGATTCTGGAAATAGAAGGGATCGCTGATGTCCGTGTAATCGACATCGGCGCGCCAGCGCGGTGCCAGCACATTGTTATGGCGTAGCTGATACATCCAGCGGTTATCGCCAAACTCGCTGTCATCCAAGAAGGCAGCATTGAGCTGAGTTTGGCTCTGGGCGTTCATATGCCGGCCCTCACCTTCCATGAGCAAACCGCGTTTGCTCATGATTCTTGGGTACAGGGTGGCATCGTAGTTGGGCGCAAGATTGAAATAGTAAGGTACCGTCAGCTCCGTGCCGCTGTCGGTGCTGCTCGATAGGCTTGGCGTCAGCAGGCCTGACTTGCGCCGGTCGTCCAGCGGGAAGTTCATCCAAGGGGTATAGAGAACCGGCACATCCTTGACGCGAAGGGTTACGTGCTTGGCCTCGCCCCAGCCTTCCTCCCGGTTCAGCTCGATATCCTTGCTGTGTAGCGCCCAGGTATTTTCACCGGGCTCGCAGGTGGTGTAGGTGCCGTCGGTCATGACGATAACCGCATCATCACGGCGCATCAACTTGGTGGCAGTACCCCGGGCCCGGGCGTCGTGCACCACATAGCGGACCTGATCAATACGGGTTTCGCCGGTATCGATCTGCATGCGTGCGCTCTCGCCCAGCACCAGTACGCCCTGGTCACGCAGGCGCACATTGCCGTCCAGCACGATCAGATTGTTGGCCTGGTCAAAGCTGGCGCTGTTCGATTGGGCCTGCAGGCGACCCTGCTGCAACAGCACATCGCCCTCCAGGGTGCCGGTCTGGCTGCCCTGCTCAAAACGACTGGAATCGGCTGCGGCAGAAACGGGCAATTGGTCGAAGGGCGTCTCGTTATCGCGGCCTTCGCGCTCAGGTTCGATATAGGCGCCACCGCAATAGGGCGCTATCGCTGCCTGTTGCTCCTGGGTGAGCTGCGCGCGGGGAACCCAATCGAGCTCGCTGTAGTCACCTGAAGTGCTGGGTAGGCCGGGGCTGGCCACGGCCGGCTGCTCTTCTGGCGTTGCGGTCGGTGCTCGTTCCACCGCACGCTCTACGGGCTGGGCGGGCCGCGGCGGTAGTGCGGTTGGCGCCGACAGCGGCGAACAATCCCAGCCTCCACCGCCAGCGCTGGCGCGACATTCAACCTGGTTGCTGGCCAAACTGCTCAGGGGTTGCGCTAAGAGCAGCCCACTGACCAGCAGCATGGGAAAGGTAGGGCGGAACGGTGGTATGCGGTAGGCCATGTATGTTTTCCGGGCTTCCAGTCGGTGCGCGCGACGCTTGTGCGAGAAGAATGCAATATGCATGCTGCGAGTAATCAGCAAGATAAGAGATAATAAAGCATTGTAGGACGCCAGAGCCAGCGTCCGTCTGAATGGGATGGAAATGATGGATTCAAGAAAAGCACAGCTGGAGGCCTGGTTGCCTTCGCAATTGGCTGAAACCTACGCTGCATGCGGCTGGGGCGATGTGGGAGAGGGGCAATTGTCGGCCGCCAGTGCGGATGCGAGTTTCAGACGTTATTTTCGCTGGCGTGACGGTCAGCGCAGCCTGGTGGTCATGGATGCGCCGCCGGAGAACGAGGACTCGACCTCTTTTGTGCGTATTGCAGGCCTGCTTGCCGAGTCGGGGGCCCGCACGCCAACAATCCACGCGGCCGACCTGGATCAGGGTTTTTTGCTACTTGAAGACATGGGCACCCATACCTATTTGCAGAGTATCGAGCAGGGCGTCAGTGCTGCCGAGCTGGATCGTCTCTATAAGGAAGCGATCACCACGCTGATTCGCTGGCAGCAAACCAGCCGCCCCGGTGTGTTGCCGGACTATGATGAGACCATTCTACGCCGCGAGCTGCAGTTATTTTCCGACTGGTACGTGGAGCGGCATCTGGGTCGAGAGTTTAGCGCAGGCGAGGCCCAGGACTGGGATGAGCTTTGCCGTGTGCTGCTGGACAGCATCCTGGCCGAGCCGCAGGTGTTCGTACACCGGGACTATATGCCGCGCAATCTTATGACGGCTGCGGGCGAGCCGGGTGTGCTGGATTTTCAGGATGCCCTCTACGGGCCCTTGAGCTATGACGTCACTTCCCTGTTTGCCGATGCTTTTTTCAGCTTGCCGCTGGCGCAACGGGAGGCGGGCCTGCACCTTTACTGGCAGCGTGCGAAAGAGGCCGGGCTCGCGGTGCCGGCGTCGTTCGATACTTTTCTGGGGCAGTCGCGGCTGATGGGCGTGCAGCGTCACCTGAAAGTGCTGGGGATTTTTGCCCGTATCGCCTATCGGGATCACAAGCCGCATTACCTGGCCGATGCGTCTCGCTTCGTAACCTACCTGCGTGAAGCCTGCGCCAGCGATTCACGCCTGAGCCCGCTGGAGCGGCTGCTCGATAGCCTGGAACTGCCATCGTGAAGGCCATGATTCTTGCGGCCGGCAAGGGTGAGCGCATGCGTCCGTTGACGCTGCATACACCCAAGCCGTTGTTGCCGGTCGCTGGCAAACCGCTGATCCAGTGGCATATCGAAGCGCTGAAGCGCTCGGGCTTGACAGCGCTGGTGATCAATCACGCCTGGCTGGGTGCGCAACTGGAGGCGTATTTTGGCGATGGGGCTGCGCTGGGTGTGAAAATACGCTGGTCACCTGAGGACCAGCCCCTGGAAACAGGGGGCGGTATTTTCAACGCGCTGGAGCTGCTCGGCAGCGAGCCCTTCGTACTGGTAAATGGCGACGTCTGGACGCAGTTCGACTTCTCCACCTTGAGCCTCGCGCCTGGCAAGTTGGCGCATCTGGTACTGGTAGATACCCCCTCGTTCAAGGATCAGGGCGATTTTGGCTTGTCCGATGGATTGGTAAGCAACCCTCGGAATGGTTCGGAAAGCCTGACCTATTCGGGTCTGGCGGTGATACACCCGCAGCTGTTCGCCGGCCAGCAAGCTGGCGCCTTTGCCCTGGCGCCGCTGCTGCGCCGGGCGGCGGATGCCGGCCAGGTGAGCGGTGAGTATTTCTCTGGGCCCTGGGTCGATGTGGGTACGCCCGAGCGGCTTGCCGATGCCGATCGACTGGCGCAGGAGAGCTGAGCCTATGCTCTGGCCGGTAACGGTGGCAGGCGCAGGCCTGGGTGGTCTGATTGGCGGCATTCCCGGCGGGGTCTTTGGCGCGGTACTCGGGCATGCGCTGGATCGGCATTGGCAGCTTCAGCGCTGGAGCGATCTGCCACGGCGCTGGCGTGAGATGACCGGCCGCGAGGCCAGCTTTGAAAAAATACTGTTTCTATGTCTGGGGCGGCTGGCTAAGGCCGAGGGCCGAGTTTTGCCGGTGCACCTGCAACTGGCCAGAGATCTTATGCAGCAATATCGCCTTGGCGACGAGGCACGTCTGCAAGCAATGCAATGGTTCAATCAAGGCAAGGCACCGGACCGGCGTCTGACGCCCATGGTGCGCAATCTGCTCAAGCGCGAGCCCGAGCGGGTCGCAGAGTTGCTCGATTGCTGCTGGCGAATGGCGCTGGCCGACGGGGTGCTTGGCGCTCAGGAGCGCGAGCTGCTAGACGAATGGGGTAATCATGCCGGGCTTGGGCGCGCCGAGCAGCAGCGCATGCATCAGCGCCATCAGCGGGACAAGGCTCGCACCGGCGAGCAGAAGTTCGATAGCAGGTCTCGCCCTGCTAGCGCCCCCGTCGCCAATCGCGATCGACTACAGGAAGCCGCCAGCCTCCTTGAAGTTCAACTGGATGCGCCGCCCGAGGAAATCAAGCGCGCCTACCGTCGGCAGTTGAGCCGCTACCATCCGGACAAGTTGATCGCCCGTGGCGCCCTGGCTGAACCCGGCGGCGCAGGTGAGCGTATCCACCTTATTCAGGAAGCCTACGAGCGTATCAAGCGCCATCGGGGCTTTCGCTAATTGGGCTTTCGGTAGCTGGACTTTGGGTCAGAGTACGTTGCAACCAGCCGTCCAGCCGTTTGATCAGCATTTGCTGCTGCAGGTCGGAGCTATCTCCCTGCGGCCACATCAACTGGCGGTATTGGGCATGGCCGAGACGTCTGGCCTGCAGCCGGCGCGCTTCACCCGATTCGTTGCGAGAGGTCAGGATGTCGTAGGTCGGACCGGGCCACTGCTCCAGTAGCTGGCTGGTGGTTGTCTCGCCCTGTTCGATGTGTCCCAGATTCTGTAGTACCAGTGCGGCCAAGGGCTCGCCCGCCTGCGTCGTTTGCGTAGCTGCAGACAAAGCCCAGAAAGCCCCTTCACCACGCCCCAGTAGCACAATCGGCAGATTCTTTTGCTCGCCGCCTTCGGCGATCAGAACCTGCCGGGCGGCTTGAATGCGCGCCAGGGTTTGCTCCTGGTATTGCTTGGCCCGGGCTTGGCGTTGCTCCTCGTCAAGCGCCAGATCGGGGCCGTCGGGTTCTGGCAGACTGATTGCCAGTGTGTGCCAGCCCGCGGCGCTGAGTTGTCGGCGGCCAGGGCCGATCAGGTTCGGCCAGTCGGCATGTTCATTCTGGTCGGCGATCAAAATGATCCCACCCCAAGGCTCGGGTTGTGCCGCCGGCAGGAAAAGCCCAAGGAATGCCTGCTCGCCGATATCCAGACGCCTTTGCTGGGTGGCGGGTAGCAGCCGCTCAAGGCTGAGCTCTTGCACCTGACTGCGAGTCGGTGCGGATATCGAGGTATCTGGCGCAGCGTCGGCAGGTTTGGCGGCGTCGGTGGCGCTGATGGGGTCTTGCGCCAAGGCTGATGTTGGCCCGCCGAGTAACAGGATCAGACCCAGAAAAAAGCCTTTGCTGGGCAGGCGCGGGTGTAGGGTCAGAGCTCGCATGGCAGGCGTCCAAGGGGCATTTGTTCCGAGTATAACAGGGCAGGGCCGCGCCGCTTGAGTTAGACTATGGCCGTTCCGAATTCACTGCCGAGGTCCGTCATGCCTGATTACGCGATTGCCCCTTCGATCCTGTCCGCCGATTTTGCCCGCCTTGGCGAGGAGGTCGACAAGGTGCTGGCGGCGGGTGCCGATATCGTTCACTTCGATGTGATGGACAACCATTACGTACCCAACCTGACAATTGGCCCGATGGTGTGCAGCGCATTGCGCAAATACGGCATTACCGCACCCATTGATGTGCATTTGATGGTCAAGCCGGTGGACCGCATCATCGGCGACTTCCTGGAAGCGGGTGCCTCTTTTATTACCTTCCACCCGGAGGCTAGCGAGCATATCGACCGGTCGCTGCAGCTGATTCGCGAGGGCGGTGCCAAGGCCGGGCTGGTATTCAATCCGGCCACCTCGCTGGACAGCCTCAAGTACGTGATGGACAAGGTCGACATGGTTCTGTTGATGAGCGTCAACCCGGGCTTTGGCGGGCAAAAATTCATCCCCGGCACACTCGACAAGCTGCGCGAAGCGCGCGCGCTGATCGATGCCAGCGGCCGCGATATTCGTCTGGAAGTCGACGGCGGCGTCAGCGAGCAGAATATCCGCCAGATTGCCGAAGCCGGTGCTGATACCTTTGTTGCTGGCTCGGCGATCTTCAACAAGCCCGATTACAAGGCGGTGATCGATCGCATGCGCGCCGAGCTGGCCCAGGTCGCACGTTGATGCTGGAGTCCCTGTTTGGCGGGCAACTGCCGAAGCTGGTGATTTTTGATCTGGACGGCACCTTGCTGGACTCGGTGCCCGATCTGGCTGCTGCCGTCGATAGCATGTTGTTGGGGCTTGGTCGCCCGTCCGCAGGTGTTGAGCGGGTACGCGACTGGGTAGGCAATGGCTCGATGGTGCTGGTTCGGCGTGCGCTGGCCGGCTCCATCGAGCACGCCAGCGTCGATGAAAAAGAAGCTAAGCTTGCGCATCAAGCCTTTCTGCAGGCCTATTCCGGCGGACACGAACTCACTACCCTCTATCCCGGTGTGACTGCTTTTCTCAATGCTTTGCAGCAACACGGCGTACTGATGGCGGTAGCAACCAACAAGCCCGAGCGCTTTGTCGCGCCGCTCCTGGAGGAGAAGGGCCTGCTGGGTTATTTTCGCTGGCTGGTCGGTGGTGATACGCTGCCGGTGCAGAAGCCCGACCCGGCTGCCCTGCACTGGATCATGCAGGAGGCTGGCGTGGCAGTTGCGGATACGCTCTTTATTGGTGACTCGCGCAATGACGTACTCGCCGGCCAGGCGGCGGGAGTAAAAGTGGTGGCGGTCAGTTATGGCTATAACCATGGCCGTCCGGTCAGCCTGGAAAACCCGGATTTGCTGGTTGATTCACTCGACGTGCTCATATAACCTTTCGGTGTTCCCACACCTTACCAAGACGGATCAGCCGTGTTTGTCAGCAACCGCAAACTGATGAGAGTGATCAAGGCCCTCGCCCGCTGGCGTTGGCGCACCTGATTCTGCCTGCCTGCGTTTAGCGCGGGCCTCCTGTGTTTGTGTGACAATTTCCCGCCCCATGAGGCTGATCATGACCCGAGAAGAATTTCTAAGCCTGGCTGCCCAGGACTTTAATCGTGTACCTGTGGTACGCGAAGTGCTGGCTGATCTGGACACGCCGCTGTCGACCTATCTGAAGCTGGCCGATGCTCCCTACTCCTATTTGCTCGAATCAGTGCAAGGCGGCGAGAAGTGGGGCCGTTATTCGATCCTAGGTCTGCCCGCCCGCACGGTGTTGCGCGTTTATGGGCATAGCGTGCATGTGCTGGTCGATGGTGTCGAAACCGAGCAGCATGAGTGTGCCGATCCGCTGGCTTTTGTCGAAGAATTCAAGGCACGTTATCGCGTGCCGAGCATTCCCGGTCTGCCGCGTTTCAACGGTGGCCTGGTCGGCTATTTCGGCTATGACTGCGTGCGTTACGTCGAGCCACGCCTGGCGCATTGTCCGAACCCCGATCCGCTGGGTAACCCGGACATCCTGCTGATGGTCTCGGACGAAGTAGTGGTATTCGACAACCTTGCCGGCAAGCTGCACGCCATCGTGCTGGCAGATCCGGCAGACGACAATGCCTTCGATAGCGCCAACGCGCGCCTTGCTCAGATTCTCGACAAGCTGCGCCAGCCGCTGGCCCAGCGCAAACCGCTATCGCTGGATAATCCACCGGATCGCGAGCTGGACTACCGCGCCAGTTTTACCCGCGAGGATTACGAGCGCGCAGTGGATACCGTCAAGGAATACATTCTTGCCGGCGACTGCATGCAGGTGGTGCCCTCGCAGCGTATGAGTATCGACTTCAAGGCCGAGCCGATTGATCTGTATCGGGCACTGCGCAGCCAGAACCCAACGCCTTATATGTACTTTTTCAACTTTGGCGATTTCCATGTGGTCGGCAGTTCGCCCGAGGTACTGGTGCGTGTGGAAGATGGCGAAGTCACCGTGCGCCCGATTGCCGGCACTCGGCCACGCGGCGCCACCGAAGAAGCAGATCACGCCCTGGAAGTGGACCTGCTCTCCGATGCCAAGGAAATTGCCGAGCATCTGATGCTGATTGACCTGGGCCGCAATGACGTGGGCCGCGTAGCGCAGACTGGCAAGGTGCAGGTCACCGAAAAAATGGTCATCGAGCGCTATTCCAACGTGATGCACATCGTCTCCAACGTGAAGGGCCAGTTGCTCGGGCACCTGAATGCCATGGATGCCCTGCGTGCGATTCTGCCCGCAGGGACCCTGTCCGGGGCGCCAAAGATCCGCGCGATGGAGATCATCGATGAGCTGGAACCGGTCAAACGCGGCGTCTATGGCGGCGCGGTGGGTTACTGGGCGTGGAACGGCAATATGGACACCGCGATTGCAATCCGTACCGCGGTGATCAAGAACGGCGAGCTGCACGTGCAGGCCGGTGGCGGTATCGTCGCCGACTCGGTACCGGCGCTGGAGTGGGAAGAAACCATCAATAAACGTCGTGCGATGTTCCGGGCTGTGGCCCTGGCCGAACAGTCAGTCGAGTGAGGGAAAAGACATGTTATTGATGATCGACAACTACGATTAGCATCCATCAAGCTCCATTGTGTTCCATGGAGAAAGTGTAAATCATTGATTTTTATAGATGTAAATTCCTTGATGGTCTGGTGAAGGCTAGACCAATCTGCTGCAAGTGTGTATATTTCTGTGTATATAGGGCCTCAAGAGAGGTGATATACACACATGGCCATGAACCTGCTCTCGGCCAGGAAGGTCGAGACCATTCCTTCTCAAAAAGAACCGTACTGGCTCAAGGACGGGGGCAGTCTGTTTCTGTACGTCACGCCCAGCGGAAGCAAGTTGTGGCGCTACCGCTATCGGCTTGGCGGAAAGCCTGCCATCTACGCGATCGGCAAGTACCCCCAGGTCTCGCTGGAGGCGGCGCGAACCGAGCGGGATCGCGCGCGGGAACTCGTCAAGAAGGGCGTACATCCCGTGGTGGAGAAGAGAGTCAGCATCTCCACTCAGCTTGAAAAAAACGAGAACACCTTTGAGCCGGTGGCTCGCAGATGGATGGCGAGCAACGTGCAGTGGAGCGAGGGCTACGCCGATCAAGTCAGGCGCACTTTGGAGAACGACGTTTTTCCCAAAGTGGGCAAGCTGCCGGTCAGCTCAATCCGGACTGCTCACCTGCGCCCCGTCATTAAGGGTGTTGCGGAGCGCGGCGCTCCCACCGTTGCGATCCTGATCAGGCAATTGTGCAGCCAACTCTTCGCATACGCGGCGGGTGAAGAGCTTTGCGACAGCGATCCGACGGCGCTGCTGAAACGGTCGGTCAAACGCCCCCGAGTTCGACACCATCCACCGCTACCGTGGCAAGAGATCCCGAAGTTCTTGAGCCGTGTGGATGATGCAGGTTACCGGGTCACTGTCATTGCACTGCGCTTGATGGCCCTCACTTACGTCCGCACGGCCGAACTGCGCAAGGCGCACTGGTCCGAGTTCGATCTGGACAGTGCGATGTGGACGGTTCCTGCGGGGCGCATGAAGATGCGCGACCCTCACATCGTTCCGCTCTCGAAGCAGGCCATCGTGCTGTTGAAAGAACTCCACACGCTGACAGGCGGAAGTAAGGTGCTGTTTCCCGGCTTCAGGAAGCCGGGAACGGTGATGTCGGCTACGACGCTCAACAAGGTGTTGGAGCGCATGGGCTACGGTGGACAGTTTTCTTCGCATGGCTTCCGCTCAACAGCGACCACGCTGCTCGGCTTGTTGAGCTACCCCGAGAACCGGGTTGATCTGCAACTCGCCCACTCGAAGCGGAAGAAAGATTCGTCGCGCGCGCCCTACGACCACACCAAGTACATCGCATCGCGGAAGATCATCATGCAGGATTGGGCGGACATCCTCGATGCGATGGCTCGTGGCGATTCGATGAGCGAGGTCATGGAAACCTTCGGGCCGCTGTCGAAACGGCGCAGGGCCTTGCTGCGGGTCATCGAGCGGGAGTGAGGCGCGTGCCGGGCCGAGGCGGCTCAGGACATTGAGCGGGCGCGTCGAAGAAAGTCCTCTTGAGGCTCCGTCAGGGCAACGTCGGGTCTAATCAGGTAGGCGGTCACGATCATCGGTGCGCTCGCCAGCGGCCGCAGGGCGATGCCTTGGCATCTATACCCGGCAAGTCTCGTGGATGGGGCCACGGTGATTCCGTACCCCGCTGCGACCAGCGTCATGGCGACCTCGAACGTACTGACGGCTGCTTCGCGGTCCCACAATTCGTTCTCGAATGCGCTCTGTGCGAGCGTGCGCCACGACTCTTCGGCCGTTGATCGCGCGTAGATCAGCGGCTGTTTGAGCGCTTCCTGGCAGGGTACTTCCCGGTAGGCCAGCAAGTGGGATCGCTTTGCCACAGCGACGGCCAAGGTGTCGTGCCACAGCGGTTCGCAAACCCAGCCCGGCCACTCCCGATGGGTGGTGGACAACGCGAAGTCGAAACCGTCACCAGGTCGTTCCTGTTGTTGTCCGGTAGCCGCTGTATCAATCAGAACGGCCAGGGTGTCCGGGTCTTCGGCGCGCTGTATGGCGAGCACGTCGGCGAGTTGGGGAGGAACCCAATCGCCGAGGACTGCCAGACGGATTTCAGTGGAGACGTCGATCGATCTCACGTGCAACTTCCGAAGGCCTAAAGCATGGAAACTTAATCGAATGAGTTAAGTTTAACGTGGTTTATATCGTGGCCCTGATCGACGCTTTTGGCAATGCAAAAGCGATCGATCCAACGCGGCCGACCAGCCGGGACAACAACATACGAAGCGGAACCAGCGATCGCGTTTGGGGCAGTGGTGCGGGAGGAAAGAACGGACCAGGGGATCGCACAGGAAACGCTGGCCCATCTGGCCGGAATCGAGCGGTCGCACATGGGCAAGATCGAGCGGGGCGAGCACATTCCCACGCTTCCTCTGATCCTCAAGATCGCCCGTGCTCTGAAATGCAGCTCTGCCCACCTGATGGCTGCGATGGAGGCCAAGCTGGCCGAACCGGACACGCCCAAGCGGGGCAACTGAGGGCGCCGGCGTCGCATCCTATTCCTGCTCGTCATCGTTCTTGGCATGAAACGCCGAGTCGTCGCGCTTCGCCTCAGTGTTGGCGAGGCGCAGGTAGGGATTGTTCGGGGGTATCTCATGGAACAGCGTCTCGGCGCTGGTCAGCAGGTATCCGTGCAGCCGCCTGGACTTGCGAGGCCCCGTCACTTCGCAAGTCCAGATGTTCAGCCCACTGGCCTGCTTGCGGTGCAGGCCCAGCTTCTCGAACCGCTTCTGTATCCACTGCCATTCCGGCAGCTTGTCCTGTTTGGCCAGGGCGGTGACCTGCGGGTGCTCCTGCGCATAGCGCTGGAACACGCCGGGACTGACGAGATACGCCGTGTCGGCCACCGTATGTACCAGCGCCTTGGCGTCGTTGATGATGAGCCTGCGCATCTGGATGCTCTGACGCAGCCACGCGAGAAAATGAGCACCGGATGGATCGGCGTCGTCTTGGTGTACTGCCTGGACCGGCGTGGTGTCGGCGGGCTTGTGGTCCGGCAACGGCGCGGGCTCCGGTTCAGCGAGGGGCTGATGCGGCATGGCCGTAGCAGTGGACGCGGGAGACGAATCGAGCAGTTCCAGCAGTTCCTCGACGCTGCTGTCGGCAGTCGTTGGTGTGGCGGACTCGGTAGTCGCCGGGGCGGATTCCCCTGTTCCCACGTCGATGGCCTCGGGTGCGGGTGTCTGTGCCGCCGACCCTTCCGGCTCCACCTGTACGGTGCCCGCGAAGGCTGCCGGCCGGTCGGACGCTTCCCAAATCATCGCCGGGGACAGTTTCAGAAAGGTGAAGCTGTGCGACCAGCCGGCATCGCTCGCGACCGTGGCTTTCCAGATCGCCTTGCCGTCCGGCGTGGCCAGGGCGATGCCATGGTCCTGAAGCACATTGAACACCGCCGTGTTGCTGGCCGGGATGCCATCAATGCCCTGCGATAGCAGATGCGCCCGCAGCTTGTCGGAGACGGTCTTGCTCACCAGCCAGAGCGCGTCCTGGGTCAGCCAGCCGTCCGAAGCCTGGGGCTGGTTCAGCTTGAATTCCTCCTTGAGCAGATAGCGCAGGCCGTCGAGCAGCTTGCGTTGCAGTGCGTGCTTGGGTGCGGCCAGCGCCTTGTTCGGGTCGCCGCCGAGTTCCTGGGCGACGGAGGCCTGGTCGGCCTGCACGACCAACTCGCCAAGGATGCCGGCGTGCTCGTACTGGCCGGCCAGGACGTACAGCAGGGAAGCCCACAGATCGGAGAAGCCGTTGAGCCAGTCGAGAATCTCGCGGTCCAGCAGCCGGGTGTACAGCAGTCCGGTGGCTGCACCGTGCAGCCGATACTCGCGGTCCTTGCGGTAGCGGAAGCGATATGGCCGCTGCAACGGACCGTGCCAGGGATGCCAGAGAGTGCCATCGGCATATTCGACATGCAGATCGACAGCGATCTTGCCGATGTCGTGCAGCAGCGCCGCATAGGCGGTGCCAGCGGTCCAGGCTTCGGCCTGGGCCGTCTGCGCTTCCGGCGTGACACCGGCGGGCAGCAGATGCGACTGTCGCAGCTTCAATGCGTAGGCCACGATCTCCAGGCCGTGATCCAGCATGCCGCCCGGATAGGCGTGATGGTGACTCTCGGAGGCGGGGAACTGCTGCACCAGCTCGGCGTAGCGCTCCAGGGGCGTCAGGTACAGCGTGGCGAATTGCTTGCGCGACAGCGAGGTCCGTTGCCAGATGTGTTCCAGCAGCTTCCGCCGGCGTGGCGTCGCCAGCAGCGAGGCGGCCGACTCCGGCCGGGTCAGCCCTTGGGGCATCGCTATGGAGGCGGTGGACGGTGTGCCGGCGGTTGGCACCCTTTTGCGTTGGAACAGCGAGAACATGACGACACCCGAGTGACGGACTGGCGGGAGAGCCTTTTTGGCCTTTCCAAGGTAGGGCCTTTCCCCTTGACCCCATTCCCTTGCCCCTTCCCAGCCCTTTGGCCTTTATGGAAACCTTTGGGTATATGGCCGTTACCTCGTGGGCGCCACGATCAATGCGGTATGGGGCAATCCCGGCAAGCGGGGAACGCTGCTGAAGCGTTGTCAGGCTTGGCCCAGGCCGGCGTCGAGTGCATCGGCTTGGGCTGTGAAGTCTTCCGGGCGACGCTTGCGGAAAGTTTCCAGGTTGCTGAGTTTCCAGCGCAGCGCCGGCAATTGCGCGGCGTGCTGGCATTGCAGCAGGGACCAATCGGGCTGCGCGCGCGTCAACCCGCTCAGGAATCGCTTGTGCTGCGCGCTCAACCGCCCAGGCAATTCGTGCCGCAACCGGGCGCGGGCTTCCAGCAGCGTCTCCAGGGAGCAGTCCACTTCGGTCATGCCAACAAAGGCCCGCTCGTACTCGCCAGCGATGTTCTTGTCGTTGCCGAACAGCACCTCATGGGTCGGTCGGTTGTGCCCCGCCAGGTAGACCACGAAGCATTCGACCATGCCGTCGCTGATGCCGCCCGATTCGTAGAGCTGCCACACGTCGAACAGGTCACGCGGATGCTGCCGGTCCAGCGCGGCCACCAGCTTGCCGGCGTACAACTCGTCCGGCGCCAGGATCGGCACCTCCAGTTCGACGCCGAACAGGTCGCTGGTCTTGGCGCTCAACGAGCGTCGTTCGGCGGGCAGCACGGTGCCGCGAAACACCACGTTGACCTCGATCTTCACCTGGCTGCTCTCGTTCTCGACGATCAGCTTGGTATCCCCCAGATCCTTGCTGCGGACCAGGCGTGTCTGTACGCTGAGCGACTCAACGCGCGTGGCGATGGCGGCTAACTCTTGGTTGATCGCCTGTAGCGCGGTGTCGCGCGGCACCTGCCACGGGAGATACACCACGTCGATGTCCACGGACAGGCGCGGCATGTCCTGCACGACGAGATTGATCGCCGTGCCGCCTTTCATCGCAAAGATGTCGTTGGCGAACACGTCGGGCACGATGGCCAGCAGCAGGCGAACAGTGTCCGCGTAGGTCTTATCCATGAGGTCTCAGACTCAACAGGCTACCGTCATCGAGTCGGCCCATCCAGCGCGCGGCGCTGCCGGTGCGGACCGGGTACTGTTCCAGCAGGGCATCGACCTCCACCAGCCCCGTCTCGCGCGCCCAGGTGAGAAACAGGCGCACGGCTTTCACACTGGTGCAGCAGGACAGCAGTTGCCCGAGCAACTCCTTGCGGGGTGAGCGCAGCCCATCGAAGAGATTGCGTGCTTCTTCGAGGCTTTGCTTGACGCCGACCTCGTACAGCAGCTCCAGCACGGCGCGCTCGGGAACCGCCACCCGCAGGAGGTCGGGCAGGCCCGGCGGCGTGATCAGGGTCTTGTTGGGCAGTGGCGTGTCCGGCCAATCGAACAGACGAGCATGGACATAGCGGGCCGGAAATCGTGAGGTGAACCATCGCGGCAACGTGAAGCGGCTATCGCCCCACAGCACCAGGGTGTCCCGGCTGCCCAGGTTGTGCTGCACGCCTTGCAGGGCCAGGGCGCTCTTGCCGCCGACATGCAGGCCGGGCACGCGCTGTTGCAGGAACTTCAGGGCACTGTAGACCCCGAAGTCATCGTTCGGAAAGGCATAGACGCCCTGAGCCAGGCGCACGAGCCAGCCCCCATCGGCGTAGTGGGCGGCGAGTTGGGGCGACACCCCGAACTGGTTCAGGGTGGCAAGGTCGAACGGCGCTCCACGCGGTAGCTCCGCCTGCAGACGCTTGATTAACTGATGTCTAGAATTTCCGTTCATGTACGAAAAATAGCACAGAATCCAATCAATCAGAAGCACCCCGCATGAAAAACGCATTGAAAATACCATCATGTTTTATTTCTGTAGCAATATCTAATCAAAGCGATGAGCTACTGCTTGCCCTTCCCAGCCGTGTATAGGGCAACCGTGGGTATCCAGCCACAGACAAACGGGTTCTGGCCCATGCCGCTTTAAATAAGCGGAAGGCAGCCTGTGTCCTGCTTACGATGGGCCTTTTTGCAGTGGGATGGAGCACAGCTTATGCAGCACGACGCCCCAAAGGATTCCTGGATTGACAAGGTAAGGAAATTTCCTTACCATCGAGGCATGAGGATCAAAGACAGGAGCCCAACCATGCCCGGCATCCACGAACTCGCCACACTCACGTCCAAAGGACAGATCACGTTGCCCAAGTCCATCCGGCAGGCGCTGGGTGTGACCACCGGCGGCAAGGTGGCCTTCGAGCTGCGCGGCGGCGAAGTCGTCGTCACCCGCGCAGAGACCGAGCACGAAGACCCGGCGATTAGCGCCTTCCTGGGCCTGCTGGAAGCGGACATCCGCAGCGGCAGGAACGTCGGAGCACTGCCGGTGGAACTCGCCCAAGCCATGCTCGCCAACGTCGGCCACGCCTCAGACCTCGATGAAGACATCGAGGGGGAAGTGGCACTTTGATGCAGCGCCACGGATGGGTGCTGCTGTTCCACGGGTGCATCGTGGAGCAGCTTCAGAAGCTGCACGTGGCGGCCGGACGCGCGGAGCGCAACGACCCGAAGGGCTTCGAGCGCAACGCCAACGTCAAGCTGTTTCGTGCGTTGAGCCAGTTGATGCTGGAGACGGTGCCGAGCGATCCGGCACGGGACGAATACCGCCAGGGCAATACCCTTGGGCCAGCCCATCGGCACTGGCGGCGCGCGAAGGTCGGACGGCGGTTTCGCCTGTTCTTTCGCTACGACTCCAAGGCGAAGACCATCGTGTTCGCCTGGGTCAACGATGAGCAGACGCTGCGCTCGGCGGGCAGCAAGTCCGACCCCTACGCCATGTTCGAGAAGATGCTCGAACGAGGGAATCCGCCGGACGATTGGGACAGCCTGGTTGCCGCGAGCCGGTCTGATTGGTCCACACAGGAGAAGCGATAAACCCTCTGCATGAGGTAACAGTGATGAACGCGACGCCCCATACCACAAAAGCAGAACGCGTCGGCAGATGGCTCGGCCGTGCGTGGCGCGGCCTTGCACGGCAAGAGGCCCGTGCCATCCAGTGGCTGGCGGGAAAGGGACTGCCGGCCGGCGTAGCGCGGCTGCTGTTCTGGATCGTGAAGCTCGTGGTGTTCGGCGTGCTGCTGTACGCGGCGTTCTGGCTGGCCCTGCTGCTCGCGTTCGCGCTGATCGCAGCCTGGCTTGTGCGCAACGCCGACCTGGATGAAGAGAAGCAGCCTGAACTCAGGGACGGTCATTCGGGTGCCGGCGTCTACGACAAGGACGACTGGCGCATCGACCTGGGCGATCCCGACGACCCGTAGCTGTTCCAGCAGACCGGGAACGACTCCTTACTTCGCAGCGCCTTTCGTCGCCGCCGCCATGGCGAGGCGCGAGCCGCTACCGCCCGCCGACTTCGCATCCGTCGTGCCAGTGATGAACCCGCCGAGAATGTTCCCCGTCCTGACCCCGGCCCACGTCAATGCAACGACCCAGAAGCCTGGCAGGATGATGAACATCGTCGCCATCACGAAATTCAGCAGCATGTCTCCGAAGGCGTTGTTCAAACCCATCAGCGGATTGAAGTTGCTGTGCGGCGAGTGCCAGCCGTAGAGCGCGTTCAAGATCGTGGAATCGATCCAGCGTGCGAGCTGGAACCAGAAATCGACGAAGAACAGCGAGAACTGCACGGCAGTCACCGTGACCACCGTTCGCAAGTCGTAGGTGCCGAAGATCAGCACCAGCGGAATGCAGATGACCATCGCCATCTTCAGGAACGACAGGATCATGGGCAACGCCTGACGCACCACATCCATGGCCGGAAACATTCCGAGTGATCCTACCGTCAGCCCCACATCCGATACGACGCGGGTGGCGACGTTGGGGAGCGTCATACCGATCTGACCACCGTAGTCGGTGTAGACGTGCCCCTGGTTCATGACTTGTTGCCGTGGTGAAGCGATGGCACGGATCACGGCATCGTCGGCCTGGGTCTGGCTCAGGAAACCGGCCCATTGGCCGAGCCGGGACAGCAGGCCCGGATCAACCTGGGCTAACAGACGATCGCGCAGCCCGTCGCCGCTGTCCGCCCACCACTGCCGACAGGTCGGATAGCCGCCGCCAGTGGAGACTTCGGCGAGGCCGGCGTCGCGCGTGTCGTCATAGGGCCAGGCGTCGCGTGGTCCGCGCGAGCGATACGTATCGTAGAAGCCGGCCGTGTCCAGGAAGAAGCGCGAACCGATCCAGGTCACGTCGTTCATCTGCTCCTCGCTGAGTGTCGGCCGGCTCATGAACAGCCTGGCGCGGGCCGGCCCGTAGCAGTCGTGCGTGAAGTCGGCGACTTCCTGGGCCAGCACCGGGTCGGCGATGCGCGTGCTGTCGATCTCCATGCGCATCTGCCGCAGGTCCGTGCCGCAGGGGATCGCCGCCACGGCGGCGCCGGTGACGGCCTTGGACAGCGAGTGCATGAAGAACCACCAGACTGGCACATGGGCACTCTGGTTGTTGATCGTCGTGAACGAAGCGGACCAGTTCGTTTCCGAGGGCAGCGGCACATTGACCTGGCATTGGGTCGAGCGCGTGCGATCGAACTGGATGGTGCTCAGGTCAAGGGGAATGAAGGGAATGCCGGCGAACATGATGACCACGATCGCCACCCACACGCGGTTCTCGATGCGCATGGACGAGAGCACGCCCTTGTTGCCTTCGTCCGCGCCTTCCGCACGGGCCTTGAGCCATTCCTGCACGACGATGGCGAGGAACGGCAGCGCGAAGATGCCGCTGGCCACCAGCACATTCCAGATGCCGTTGTTGATGATCCAGGCAACCAGTGTCAGGTAATACTCAAGATAGTCCGTGGTGTAGAGGGTCATGGTCGTCGTCCCGCATCGCTACGGTTGTCGCAGCAGCACGCTGATTTCGAGCAGCACGATGGCGGCGACGGCGCCGACCTCCGCGCGCAGCAGGCGCTGATGCGCTTCGCGGGATGTGTCGCGTTCCCGGAGGCGGCGACGCATCCATATCCACCCGTAGGCCGTCGCGCCATACAGGCACAGCCGCCAAACGAGGAAGTAGCCGGCATGCTCGTCCAGCCACCGACTCCATGTGTCCGCATCACCGACGAGGCGAATGCCGACGAGGTTGACGGCCACGGCGACGAACACGATCAGCGCAATCCATCCCAGCGTGCGTCCGAGTTGCCGGTTGAACAGCCACTTCCGCAGCCCGATCCTCATGGCGGATTGCCGGGGTTCTGCGGCCGCTGGATGGCGTCGAGGCGATCGCGCTCGGTGTCGCCCTGGTAGATGCCGCGCGAGCCGGCGCTGCGCGTACCGTGCCGCTGGATGATCGCCATTGGCGAATTCGCTGCCAGTTCGCGCCGCAGGTCCAGTTCGGTCTTGAGGTTGTTGATCTCCTGTTCCAGCAGACCGCTTTCGTGGGCGATGGCATCCTGCGCGAGCTGGTTGGCCGCGACGTTGGGCTCCTTGCGGCCGGCGAGCAGCGTCCGCTGCAACAGCAGGGCCTTCTCCAGCACGCTGGCCAACGCGACTTCGGAAGCCAGACGCCGCGCGAGCACATCCTGGTCCGGTTCGTCGCGCAGCGCCTCGATGACGCCGCGCGTAATCGGCAGTGAAGTGCTGCCGGCCGCTTCCAGGTTCTCGAACGTGGTCGCGCTGGCACCCGTCACCAGATCCCGCAGCGCCTCCAGCCTGGTCTCGTACTCTTCCTGAATCAGGGGCGTCAGGCCGACGCCGGCGGTGGCCTGGGTCTTGAGGCAGCCATCGCAGGTCCGATGCTCTTGCTCACCCAGCACGCGGGTTGCCCAATCGGTGGCGGCTTCGGGAGAAGGCCAGGTCTGGCAGCTCAGGCGATTACCGCAGGTGATGCTGTCGATCGGCGAGGTATCGGTCGCGCCGCGGCCGTTGAGCAGGTTGTAGCCGGCGCGGGTCACGTCGCTGACCACGCGGATGGGATTCTGTCCGGCGCCGCCGGCATTGCCGCCGCCGACCCAGGGCACACCGTCGTTGCCGCGACTGGTCTCGGCCTGTTCGATCGCCGATACGGCGTCGGTGCTGGCCACGGCCTGCTTGAGCGCCATGCCCTCGGCCAACTGGTCCCAGCCGAGTTGGCCACCCGCCGCGTCGGCCATGCGATTGGCGATCGCGCGGCAAGTGAGCTTGCTGCGGTCGAAATCGAGCCGTGCCTGCAAGATGCCGTTGGTCAGCAGGTTGTACAGACCGGGATCGGCGCGCTGGATGATGAGCGCCGGCAACGACGCCACGGCCGCCGTGGCGTTCTGGATCACCTGGCTCATGATGGTCTGGAAGCCGTTGGTGATGCCGTTGAGCTGGTTCTGCAGCGTGGTGGTGATGCTCATGTCGCCGCAGATCAGGTTGCTGTTCCAGCCGATGCCGACACCGAGGTGCTGCATCTGGCCGACCGGCCCCATCGACACCGCCCGGCCGCCACCGATGCTGTACAGCACGTCATCGCCGATGACGCTGCCGCGATGATGCACGCCATAGTCGTTGACGCTGGTCTGCGCCCACAGCGTGTGGCTCATCGCGGCCAGCACGCCAGCGAACAGAATGCTGCGCGCCGGCAGCGTCATGGTGAAGCGTCGTGGGCGTGGGAACATTTTCATCGGCCGGCCCTCAGTTGAAATCCGTGCTGCCGAGGAACACCTGACCGCGCCGCTGACAGCAGGAGTACGGGCGCCACAGCGCCCAGGCATAGTCGCCTTGCTGCGCCTGGATGCGGACGTTGTTGTGCGGGAAGACCGCGCAGGAGGATGACAGCCGAGGCGTCAATTCCTGCCACTTTCCCGTGGAGGCATCGCTTTCCACCAAGGCACCTGCGGGCCAGTAGCCCGCGCTCGCATTGGCAAGCAGCGGCTGATAGACATGGACCTGCCCACGCCGGGTCACGATGTCGCCGGCACGCTGCGCGACGACGGCAGCCGCCTTGTAGTCGTCCACATGATGCAGGAGCCCACCGCGTGGATAGACGTTGCCCCACAGGTTCAGGCCGGTGCGCGTGCCGATCTCGCGCATCCCAGGGATCAGCGCCTCGGGATAGACGGATTCGGGGATGTTGTAGCGCCAGGCCACGGTATCGAGCGTGCTCAGCAGGTACGGCATGAACGCCGTGCCCGCACCGGCGCAGGAGTAACCCAACTGGCTGACGAACTCGCTGAAGATGGTAGCGCCTGGATGCCCGATCACGTCGGCGTTCTTGAACTTCGCCAGGTTGTTCTCGTGTTCTTCGTTCGTCGTGCCGTCACCCCCACCTTGAGCGGTGGGATTCGGCATGCTCATCGCGCGCACTTCCAGCCAGGGGTTCTCCCCGGTGTTCGAGTAGCTCGACACGACGGCATCGGGAACGTAGTGCTGTACCTTGACCGAGGTGCGCACCGTACAGCCGGTGAGCGTGCAGTACAGCCAATAGCAAATGCCCTGCACGCGATACGACAAGCAATCGGGCGACAGCACCGAGCCGGTGATGGTGGCGGTGTTGAGTGCGAAGGCGGAAGCGGCGGTACCCAGCAGGACGGACGCCATGCCGGTGCGCCATGCGCGGCGGGATAGCTTCATGGCTGCATCCTCCGGTATTCCTCGATGCGCGCCAGCGCGCGGGGCACGTCGGTTTCGCCGTAGACGACGTAGCGCCGATCGACGACCACGGCGGGAATCTTGGTGACGCCCAGGCTCCAGGCGTCGGTTAAGCCCTGGTAGGCGTTGGCCAGGCGGCGTTGGAGCGGCGTGCCGCCATCCTGCAATCGTTGCCGGACGATGGCGGCCGCCTGTGCCGGATCGGCGGGAAGGTTAGCGGCCAGCTCCGCTTCGATGCGGGCAGGCGCGTCCAACTCGACAACGTAGACGCCGGAGGGAGCCTCTACGGCGTGATGCCGGTCGGTGAATACCCGGACGTCCGCCGCTGCGGCGTGGGCCATCGCGGCTGCGGCCATTGCCAGCATGCACGAAGCCAGCGTTGGGCGGCAGCGCAGCCGGTGTCGTTGTGTCTCGACGTGTTCAGAGTGTGGGTACATGGGGTGGCTCCCATTGGGTCGATACTCGCGCTAGTCGATCCCATCGGGCAGATGGACACCATCAAGAAAGGGAACTGTCCCGCGACCGCTTTCATCCGACCCGAACACGAAAAAAGAGGCGCCTGGTGGGGCGCCTCAAGGACTACAGCAAGCCGGCTTCCGCGAAGGAAAAAGGCGTTCCTTCACCGACGATGAAATGGTCCAGAACACGAACGTCCACCAATTCGAGAACCGATTTCAATCGGGTCGTGATTGCCTTGTCGGCATGGCTCGGCTCGGTCACGCCCGAAGGGTGATTGTGGGCAAAGATGACCGCGCTGCAATTGTGCTCGATCGCCCGCTTGAGGACCGCGCGGGGATACACACTGGCGCCATCGATGGTGCCGTGGAACATCGGCTCGAAAGCGATCACGCGGTGTTGCGAGTCGAGAAACACGACGGCAAAGACTTCCAGTGCTTCGCTGGCGAGTTTCAGCCATAGATATTCTCGCACGCTGGCCGGGCTGGTTAGCTCGGCACCGTGTTTGAAGAGACGTTCCTCCAGCACACCGATGGCTTGCCGGATCAACGGATCTTCGTGGATGCTCGCGTACCGGACGAGCGCTGATGATGCACCGTCGGCGACGGTATCGGACGGATTCATGGGAACCTCCTTGATAGATGAAACGGGGGTTCCCGTCCCCGTGTGGGGGTGAGACCCCCGTGGGACGTGATGATGAAAGCCCGGAATTGGGCCTGGATGATTGGCATCCTCCATCGAAGACGACGGACATTCGCGCGTGGGATGCGGTGCGAACTGGAACGATCAACGCGGTCGGAACCGCGCCGCAGCCTTGAAGATCGCGGCTACCTGGGCATGTCGCTGACGTTGTCAGCAGGCATCTCGGGTATCTCGGGCAAGGTTTCGGTCATCGCCGGCTCATCGCCCGATGACGTCAGCAGATCAATGGCCGACAGCAAGGCATCGCCTTCGACGGCACCCGGCAGCAGCAATGCCTGGCCGGTGCGGTTGTCGATTACGCGCAGCATCGGGGTCGCGGTGATGCCGGCCAGCGCGGCTTCCTCGGCCTGTGCCCGGATCACGGCGTCGGGCCGTGCGCTGGCCAGGCACTCGTGCAGCTCGGGCGTCGCGCCGGACGGCTGGATGCCGGGCGGCAGGCCCCGACCGCCGCCGTGGGTATGCTGGTAAATCCAGGCGACGGTGTTCCAAAACGCTTCCCGCCCGCCGGTTTCCCCCGCGCATTCCGCCAGGCGTGCCGATTGCGTGGCGGCCGGTTCGTGCATCGGCAGCGGCAGATGGTGCCATTGCCAGTTCACATCGGGATTGGCGTCGATCCAGCGCTTCAGCACAGGGAAGTAGGCTTGGCAGTACGGGCATTCCAGATCGGCGTACTCGATCAGCGTGAACCGCGCATCGATGCGTCCGTAGCGCCACGGCGGACTCGCCGACGCGGCAGCCTCGGCGGACGCCGGATCGCCAGTGTGCGGGCTGCGTCCAAGCGACCAGGCCAGCAGCACGAGCACGAGTAGCACCGCGATCCCGGCCAGCATCGGCCCCAGGTAGCGTCGTAGCGTGTGCGTAGGCAGGCCTGGCGTGTGCATGATCTTTCCGCCTCAACCGAGGGCGTCGAGCGGCAATGGCTCGATGCCGCGAGCCCGGTCGATTTTCTCGGCGACCTTGAAAGCAGCCTCCAGCTCGCCGATGCCGTATTGCCGCATCAACTGATAGCGCTCGGCCTTCTCCTCGGGCTCGGTCATCGCCATGGCCAGGTAGAGGCTCGGCGGCACGGCGCGGAACAGGACTTCCATCGACTTCGACAGGATCACGCCTTCGCTGAACTTGCCGGACTCCTTGCGCGCCGACAGCATCAGCGCCTTCTGCGCCGGATTGAGTTCGCGGAAGCGCGCGACCTTCTCCACTTCGTCGGGTGGCATCGACAGGCAGATCCACCACTCGATCATCGACAGCATCGGTTCGGCGGCCTTGGGAAACTTTCCGTCCTTCATCAGTGAATAAATGTGCGCGCGCTTGAAGCCGGTCTTGGCTTCGACTTCGGGGCGGCGCAGGATGCGACGTTCAACCGGCATTGCGGGGGCTGTGGTCTGCGAAGACATGGTGGGCACTCCTTGACGCTCGTCGGCGCTGTTCGGAAAGTGCCTCGTATTCAATACACCGCAACGGCAAAAAACACTGTAGTTGCAGAAAGCGGGACTGCAATTGCAGTCAGCGCGAATCGGCGTTCAGGCGTCGCTTGGCTGCGGTGAACTTGGCCCATAATGTACGCTCGCTGATTCCCGGACGTCCTTCGTGGTGGGCGAGCAGTGCGCTGATAACGGATTCCACGGTCTCGAACGACGAGTACGGCTTTCCGCTCGGTGATTTTCCGAGCAGCAAGGTCAGCAGGCCGCCGACGATGTTGAGGTAGGTAGTTTCACTCCTGGGCGCCACCTCGCGAGTTGGATCGCGTTTGTGTTCAAGTTCTTCGCATACCGATTCGTATTTGGCCTGCATCGTGGCCAGGGACTGCTCATGTTCCGCCAGTTGTACACTGAGCGCTTCGCGATCGGCCAGCAGGGTTTGCAGGGATCTGACACTGATGGCGGGCTGCAGTTGCCGTTCGACGGCACCGAAAAGGAATGCGGGTTTTTGGTCTGGGTAGAAGTGCGACATCCACAGCTTGAGGTCAACGTGGCGCACGGTCAGGTCGGGATCATCGAACAGCAATGGATCGTTAGATGTGATGCCATTCTTTCCAAACGAGAGATCTCCGTTTCTGATGGCATCGAAGATGCGTTCGGTATTGAGGCAGAGCATTGGCCATCGCGGAAAATCCTGGAGGTCAGGTATTGGCTTGTCTCCGATCACGTGGAGAATGCGCGACTCGAACCGCTTTAGATCACTCCAGCGAATGGCCGCTTCAATCGGTCGGTAAGAGACCTTGGAATAGTGATGGTGTCTGGCCTTGCGCATTTGCGTTTCCATCCATCTATTCTTTACATTCGATTCATCTCCGATGCCGGTGTTGACTGCGATTCATGTTGCCGTCTGTATCAAGCGAGTATCAGCGGTGCGCGAAAAGGCGCCAAGGGAGTAGCATTGGAGTGATATAGACAGCGCCAAGACTTTCTATGAATACTGTGTTGCACCGGCACAAAGCTCCAGTTACGAACAAGAGTCTGCATCCGAGACGGCCGCTGTACCGGCATAATCCCGGAGGATAGGAGTCTTGTTTCCTATTGCGTCTGAGTAAAGACACATATGATCAGAGTCGATCTTGGTGAAGACACAGGCCGGCGCTGAGACTTTCCGGACATCGGACTTGCGCGCGTCTGGATGACAGACTGCCATCAGTAGGATGGCCTCCTAAAATTACGTGATTGTGCAGAAGGACGTGGCCAAATATCGGTTGGCGGAGACCAGTGCGTTTACCCGTTGCGCGGAGGCTTGATGTGTGGGGCAATACCTCACGGGTCTTTGTCGAGACCAAAAAAGAAACATTGCCTGAGTGCGGATCGGTAAAATTGTCAATTCCCTCACCTTGTCAGCATGCCTTCGCCTGCGAGTGCGGCGCGTCCGATGAATCTGGCGAGCTGGGCCGAGGGCTCGTTGTCGGGCCTCAGAAGATAGGTGGTCAGCATGAGAGGGCCGCCATCTATGGGGCGGGAAACGACATCGGGGTTATGGTACGCACGGACCTGTGCTTCGCATGCCAGGCCCAGCCCATAGCCCGCTGCGATCAGGGCAAACATCACGTCATGGCTTGACGCGTACTCCGCGATGACCGGCTGAGTCTCGACGGCTCTCAACAGACGCTCGATCTGTTTGTAGTGGCCTTCGCAGGTTTCCGGATGGCAGAGAATCAGTGGGTATTTGAGCACTTCCTCCAAGGGCAGTTGTTTGCACGCAAGCAGTGGATGGCGAGCGGGCAACGCAACGATCAAGGGGTCATGCCAGACATCTTGCGAGTGTATCCCATCACCGCTTTCGTCCGAGCGGGAAAAGCCGGCGTCATACAAGTCGTTTCGCAATCCCTTGACCTGTTGGGAGAACGGCACTTCAAACAGGCGGATTTCCACCTCGGGTTCATCTAACCGACATTGAGCCAGCAGTGTTGCCAAACGCTGCGCTACGATGCCGTCGGATAGAGCGATTCTCAGCATGCCACGATAGCCGGAGGCTGCGGCCTGCACGTTGGCCCGCGCCTGGTCAAGGGCGATGAAGATACGACGGACATCTTCCGTCAACACCTGTCCCGCCCAAGTCAGACGTGTTCCACGCGAGGTTCGTTCAAAGAGTTGCGTGCCTAATTCCGACTCCAGCTCCTTGATCGTTCGGGAGAGCGGCGACTGTTCGATATTCAGACGCTCCGCAGCGCGGGCGAAATGGAGTTCTTTCGCAACTGCAATAAAGCATCGTAAATGACGTAGCTCCATGAGGCCCCTTCATTACTCGTGCATGGCATGCACGAAGTCCCTGGTTGGTTGTTGTCCACCTGTTGGCCTCCAAGTGTTGTCATCCATGAGGGCTGAGGGTGCCGAGTACCGCTACGCTTACCAGAATCAGGAGCGCGATCGTCGCCTCGATGGTCACACTCAGTCGCAGGTGCTGTGCAGAGTGCGAGGGGGCGCCGGTATGGATGTCACGTTCGAGCCGGGGCACCAACCACCAGCGATGCAGGGCGGCGAGGCCCAGCATCGCAGCGAACAGCGCCAGCTTGAGCAGCATCAGGTTGCCGTGCCGGCTGTGAAACAGCGGTGCGATGGACCAGCCGACCAGATCCCCGTAGTGAAGGATGCCGGTCACCACCAGGACACCGACGAAGACGGTGCCTGGGCGCGAAAAGGTGTGCAGTGCCCGCCACAGCATGTGCAAGCCCTCACCCGCGGCGGGCTTTCCGTGTCGAACGAACAGAATCAGCAAGGCGAAGATGGCCCCGATCCAGCCGCCGGCAGCGAGCAGGTGCGCCATACCAGCCACCAGCCGCACCGTACCACTCACACCCTCGCCACTGGCAGCGTGTCCGTTCCACGCCAGGCTGACCAGCGCCACACCGGCCAGCAGGGTCACTCGCCGAATGGGGAATGGGCGCTCGGCGCGCTGCGACTGCCAGCCGAGTACAGCAAGCAGCAGAACCAGCAGGAATGCTCGCGTCAGCCCGGCGCGCCCAGCGGCGGTGTCGAACAGATACCAGGCCAAGTCGTCCCGCACCAGATCGGAAACCGCGACCCCCATGATGCCAGCCGTGCTGCGCACAATCTCAATGCCCACTAGCGCCAAGCCGAGCACTCCACAGACCAGGAGCCCCCGGGTCAAGGCCCATCTGGGCTGGGGGGAGCGCTTATCGCCGCCGATCGTTGAGGCGACCGGACCGTACCACGCGAATAGCGGCAATCCGAACAGCAGCATCAAGTCCAGGTACTGCATGAACCGAAGCGTATAGTCGGGAAGACTGGACATGATGTTGGCGCCCTCTCATCTGATGGTGAAGCTGTATTCGCCAGTCATCGGATGGTTGTCATCACCGACGGCGCGCCATTGCACGTGGTAGACGCCTACTCCGAGGGGATTATGCAACGTAGCGCGCAGCGTCTTGCCGTCGTTGATGAGTTCAACGTCGATGTGCTCGACTTTCTCTGCGGCCCCACCGTCCTTTATGACGCTCAGCTCCAAGCGCGAGGCGCGAAGTACAAGCTGTTCACTGAAGACGAGATCGATCTGCTGCGGTGTCGTGACAACAGCATCGGCCGTCGGTGTGGATTTGACGAGGGAGATATGGGCCTGAGCGACCGATGTGATCAGCAAGCCGGTCGCAAGACAGGCACCAACAATCAGAGAGCGAAATTGAGTAGTACGGTTCATGTGTATTACACCTCTTCCTATGTTTAAGAATTTTGGCTGCAGCAACTTCGGCCGCCGCCCGTTGATTGGCTAAACAGGGTCTCGCCGCCTGCCAGACGCGCGGGATACCCAGCCTGTTGCAACGTCGACAGCAGCGGATCGTTGCCGTGATCGAAGTTGCCTCGAACTCGAACGCGACCGGTGGCCAAATGCACTTCCACGGCATCGACTCCCGACAGCTCTTTCAACGCATCGGTGACTTTCGCGATACATGAGCCGCAGCTCATACCCTGCACGTCGAGATCCACTGTGTTCATGACTGTGTTCTCCTCTTGATCCCGAAGCGGGACATTGGCCATTTCATCGCATCGATCAGCGATAGGCTTGATAGACGCTGGTGCTGCCATCGACATGGATCAGCAGGACGTCGTAGGGGTCTTTGCGGTCGCCATAGAGCGCGCCGTCCATGCCAGGTGACCCAATCGGCATTCCGGGCACGGCCAGGCCGATCGCCTCGGGCTTTTCGTTCAGGAGACGCTTGATATCGGCAGCCGGTACATGGCCTTCGATAGCATAGCCGCCGATTCTGGCGGTATGGCACGAGCCAAACTGCTTGGCAATGCCGAGCCGTTCGCGTATGCCGGTGTTGCCGGTATTGGAAGTACGCACCTGGATGCCGACTTCTTCAAGATGCAGGACCCATTCGTTGCAGCAGCCACAGCTGGGGTCTTTCCAGACTTCTGCGCTCAGCTCCGATGCGGTTGCCACACTAATACCGAGCATGGGCGATAGAAACAGGCCCGCCAACCAGATGCGGTATTTGATAGTGACATTCAGCATGCTCGGCTCCGTGACTCGTTAACTGTCGGTACAGGTGGATTCCTGGCGCTCGGGTGATTCGAGGCCCGAAATGCACCATGCGTCTTCATACCGATGCTAGAGAGCAGGCGCTGTCAGACAAATGACCCGCGCGTTACATTTATGTCATTCGCTTGTCATCTCTATGCGGGTTCCGTATAGCAATCAGGCACCTGTTTTGCGGTCGCCTGCTCGGGCCGGGGAGCCGCTGAACTACCAGTGACATAACGCGATAGGTTCAGATGGCGATGGACCAGCCAAACGAAAAGAGACACCCGGCTTAGAGCCCGCACAGAAGAAACCGATTGACGATCGGTTTTTCAAAAATCATACTCTGAACTTCCTAAGTCAAGAAATTGAGGTTCAACCGTTTGACCAACCCTAGTGTGCCGCCGCTCGGCGACCTGGAAATTGCCGTGCTCGAAGACATCTGGCGCTTCGGTTCATCCGACGCCAAGACTGTCCATGCACGAGTCAAACATTCGCGTTCGATTGCATTGAACACCGTGCAGTCCGCGTTGGAGCGCCTGTTTCGCAAGGGGATCCTGCAACGCGAGAAGATCAGTCATGCCTACGAATACTCGGCAGGTCTTTCTCGCCGGGAGTTGGTTCGCAAGCTGGTGGAATCCACGGTGCATCGTGTCGCCGGCACACAATCGGATGCGTTGTTGTCGGCTTTTGTCGATCTTGCCGTACAAGCGGATGGAGACCAGCTCAAACGATTGGAGGAATTGATTGCGCGGCGTCGTGCTGAACTGGATGAGAGCCGCTGATGATGAGCTATGGGTCGCTACTTCAATCTGCGCTGCTGGCCGGCTTTGTTCTGGCGATTACCCTGTCTTTGTTGGTTGTGGCCTGTGAACGCCCGCTAAGTCGGCTGCTTTCGAGACAAGCGCCTCGGCAGCGAGTCCGAATACTTTGGTGGTTGCTGACCGCGCCTATATTGGTGGGCATTGGCTATGCAGTAGTGGCTATAGCAATGCCCTCGGCCCTTCACGACTCGGCCCGGTTTGCCGCCGCCTGTTCTGCGCACTCAGGCAACCTTCTACATTTGTGTGTCTGGCATCCGAACGAAAATGGGCAGAGCTCTTGGTTGTGGGGGGCGATTGCCCTGCTGGCGGGTTATGCAACGTGGTTGATAGCGCGGGCAGCAATCGGAGTCTGGCGGGTCCGGCAGACCCTGCTCACCATGCTGCGTTTGAGTCGTCGTTTTGGACACACAGACAGGCTTCGTGTGGTGGATGTCGATCAGCCCATGGCCTTCGCTTGCGGCATAGGGTCAGGCCATGTTTTGCTTTCCCAGTCGTTGCTCGACCAGCTCAGCCCAACTCAGCTACAAGTAGTTCTGGCCCATGAGCAGGCGCACCTTGAGCATCGCGATGCGTTCTGGCGTCTGATGGCGGGGATGTTGTCGGGCATCCAGTTGCCAGGCACTCGTCGGCGCCTTCTGCGTGACTACGAGCTTGCCTTGGAGCAGCGCTGCGACTTCATTGCTGCGGCTTCAGTGGGCTGTCAAATAACGGTCGCTGAAACCTTGGTCGCGGTGAAGAAAATTTACCGCCATCACGCTTTAGCAGGTATGCCGCTGTCGATGGCCTTTCTCTCCGATTTCGTGCCCGAACGTGTTCAGGCGCTGTTGTCTCCGGGCCGCCGATCCAATTCATATCTGGGTTTATTTTTGGGCTTTACCGTGGTGGCGTTTTGCAGCTTGTCCACAGGGTGGCTGCACTACTTAACCGAGTCACTCATCACTATGTTGGCGAGGTAAACACGGACTCGGGATTTTTGGTATTTTTTTTGACACAAAAACCGATTGCCAATCGGTTTTTGTGTCGGCTGTTTGCTGATGTTTGGTGAGCGCGCAAGAGCGCTTTGCGAAACGGCTTGTTGATCTGTTGCTACTTAGTTACCCGGAGGTTTTTTGTGAATTTGCACTGGTTGAGGGTTTTGGTGTTCGTCGGAGTCTGCGGCATCCCCGCGGTACAGGCTGCCGAGCCCTTGCGTCTGGAGGAAGCGGTGACCCGCGCGTTGACTTCTAATCCGTCCATCATTGCCGAAGGTGCTCAACTACAGGCCGTGCAGGCCCGCACCGAGCGTGAGGGTCTGCCGCCGCCTTACGTGATTGGCGGTGAGTTCGAGAACGCGGCCGGCACCGGCAGTCTGCGTGGCATTGATTCAGCCGAAACCACATTGCGCATCAGCCGGGTGATCGAACTCGGCGGCAAGCGTGCAGCCCGACAGACCCTTGGCAGGGCCGAGGTCAGCCAGCAACAGCACCAGGCCGATACGGCGCGGATCGACTTGGCCAGCCGAACCACAGCCCGCTTCATCGAAGTACTTGCCAGACAACAGCGGCTGGACTACGCCGAGGAGCGTGTCCGGCAAGCCGAACGTACTCGCAGCGAGGTCGCCACTTGGGTATCGGCGGCCCGCAACCCCGAATCGGACCTCCAGGCTGCCGAGATTGCGCTCGCCGAGGTGGAGTTGGCGCGCGAGACAGCGCAGCACGAATTGGCCAGCGCCCGAATGACGTTGGCCGCGAGCTGGGGTGCGTTGACGCCCGACTTCGGCTCAGTCGTCGGTGACCTGCAAGCCCTGCCGCCGGTCGAGTCGTTCGAGACATTGGCCGCTCGTCTGTCGATGACGCCCGAACTCTGGGCCTCGCGACTACAGGCGAACACCCTCTCTGCCCGCCGCCGGATCGCCGAAGCAGGACAGAAACCCGATATCGACCTGAGCCTGGGCATACGCCGTATGGAAGCGTTTAACGATCAAGGCCTGGTGATGTCGATCTCGGTGCCGTTGGGTAGCCGAAAGCGCTCCGGGTACGCGATCGCGCAAGCTGACGCCGAACTCATCGCGCTCGAAGCCCGCCGGGATGCTGAACGTTTCGAGCGGCATCAAGTCTTGTTCGATACCTATCAGGAACTTATGCACGCACGTCACGAAGCCGAGACGTTGCGTACACGCATGCTGCCCATGGCCGAGGATGCATTGGTGAACACTCGCCGCGGATTCGAGGCCGGACGCTTCTCCTTCATTTCGTTGGCTCAGGCACAACGGACGCTATTCGACCTGAACCAGCGCACCGTTGAAGCTGCTGCCCGCTATCACCTATTGCTGGTCGAGGTGGAACGCCTCACCTTCACCGTTGAGGACATGACCCCATGAATCGCCTGCTTTTCCTGCTTTTTCTCAGTTTGGTGCTCGCCGCTTGCGGCCCTAATAGTGACCGTGTCGACCGCGGCGTTGATGGGCAAGCGAACGAAGATTACGAGCGCGGCCCGAACAATGGGCGGCTTCTGCGCGACGGCGACTTCGCGTTGGAAGTCACCATCTTCGAGACCAATGCGCCTCCACACTACCGACTTTACGCCTATCGGAGTGACAGTTTGATCCCGCCCACTGAAGTCGTTGCGACCATCGAACTCTCGCGCCTCGACGGTGAGGTCAACCGATTCACGTTCGCGCCGGAAAGCACCTACCTGGTTGGTAGCGGCGAAGTGACCGAACCACACTCATTCGATGTGGCTGTGACCGCAGAACACGGCGGCAAGAGATCCAATTGGTCCTACGAATCCTATGAGGGGCGCGTCACCATTCCGGCCGCCATTGCAGAAGATGCTGGTATCCGGGTCGAGCAGGCCGGCCCGGCTTCCATCCGCGACATCGTACGACTGACTGGCACCATCGCCTTTGATTCCAATCGCTATGCGTCCGTCGGGGCGCGCTTTCCGGGCATCGTGCAGTCGGTGAGCGTACAGCAGGGCGAGCGCGTCCAGCGCGGCCAGACACTAGCGATTGTCGAGGGCAACGACAGTATGCGCACCTATCCGATCACCGCGCCGCTCGATGGCGTGGTGATCGTGCGGAACACTAACGTCGGTGATGTGGCCGGAGCCGGCGCGTTATTCGAGCTGGCCGATCCCTCACATGTATGGATTGACCTGCGCGCTATCGGCACCGATGCCGAAAACCTGGCGCCCGGACAGGTAGTGCAAATCCGTTCGGCGACGGGCAGCGCGGTAGCAGAAGCGAAGATCGAAAGCTTACTGCCGGTGGCCGGTATCGGGCAGAGCGTTATCGCCCGCGTCAACGTACCGAACCCGCAGGGCCAGTGGCGACCGGGGATGACGGTATCCGCCGAAGTCATGGTGGACTCGCGCGAGGTGCCGTTGGCAGTGAAGGAGATGGGCTTGCAGCGCTTCCGTGACTTCACCGTGGTCTTCGTACAGATCGACGAGACCTACGAGGTGCGCATGCTCGAACTCGGGGATCGCGATGGCGAGTACGCCGAAGTGTTGGGCGGACTCAAGACGGGTTCGCGCTACGTTACCGAGCAGAGTTTCCTGATCCGCCAGGACATCGAAAAGTCCGGCGCCAGCCACGACCATTAAGGAGGACGCCATGCTTGAACGTATCATCCGCGCGTCCATCGCGCACCGCTGGCTCGTACTCATCCTGGTGCTGGCCCTGTCGGGCCTGGGGATCTGGAACTACAGCCGTCTGCCCATCGACGCGGTGCCGGACATCACCAACGTCCAAGTTCAGATCAATACCGAGGCGCCGGGCTACTCACCGTTGGAGGCCGAGCAACGCGTCACCTTCCCGGTCGAGACTGCGCTCGCGGGTCTCGCCAAGCTGGACTACACCCGCTCGATCTCTCGCTACGGTCTGTCGCAGGTGACAGCCGTCTTTGAGGACGGCACCGACATCTACTTCGCGCGGCAGCAAGTCGCCGAGCGCTTGCAGCAAGCTGCGTCGCAACTGCCGACCGGGCTGGAACCCACGCTGGGTCCGGTCGCAACTGGCTTGGGTGAAATCTTCATGTACACCCTGGAACCCGAGGCGGGTTTTGAGGAAACGTGGACACCAACCGCGCTGCGCACGCTGCAAGACTGGGTGGTGCGTCCGCAGCTTCGGAATCTGAAGGGCGTCACCGAGGTCAACACCATTGGTGGCTACGTGCGCCAGTTCCACATCACGCCCGACCCGATGCGGCTGTTGGCCTACGAACTGACGATGCGTGACGTGTTGGACGCGGTGGCGCGCAATAACGCCAATGTCGGTGCCGGCTATGTCGAGCGTTACGGCGAGCAGTATCTGATCCGCATCCCCGGTCAGGTGGCGGATATCGAAGGGCTGCGGAATATCGTCGTGGCAACGCGCGACGGCCTGCCGCTGCGCATTGGCGATGTTGCGGAAGTAATCGAGGGCAGTGAACTGCGCACGGGTGCGGCGACCAAGGACGGCAGTGAGGTTGTGTTGGGCACCGTTTTCATGCTGATCGGTGAAAACAGTCGTGCCGTCGCTCAGCGCACCGCCGACAAGCTTGCAGAAATCGACTCCACGCTGCCCACTGGTGTGCGTGCGCATACAGCCTACGACCGCACCAACCTCGTCGATCGGGCAATCGCTACCGTACAGAAGAATCTGGCGGAAGGCGCATTGCTGGTGATTGCCGTGCTGTTCCTGCTGCTGGGCAACCTGCGTGCGGCGTTGATCACGGCAGCGGTCATCCCGCTGGCCATGCTGATGACAATTACCGGCATGGTGCAAAATCAGATTTCAGCCAACCTGATGAGCCTGGGGGCGCTCGACTTCGGCTTGATCGTCGATGGAGCGGTGATCATTGTCGAGAACTGTGTGCGACGCTTCGGCGAGCGCCAGCACCAACTCGGCCGACTGCTGACCCGCGACGAGCGCTTCGCGTTGGCAGCCAACGCCAGTGCGGAAGTGATCAAGCCCGCGATTTTCGGCCTGTTCATCATCACTGCCGTGTACCTGCCGATCTTCGCGCTGTCAGGTGTGGAAGGAAAGATGTTCCATCCGATGGCCCTCACCGTGGTGATCGCGCTCACCGCCGCGATGGCGCTGTCGCTGACCTTCGTGCCAGCGGCTGTCGCGTTGCTGATCACCGGCAAGGTTGCCGAGAAGGAAAACAGAATCATGCGCGGTGTAAGCCGCTTCTATGCACCGCTGCTTGCCAATGTGATTCGGCTGCGGGTCGTGGTGGTCGCTGCGGCGATGGTTCTGGTTGTGCTATCCGGTTTGCTCGCCACGCGCTTGGGCACCGAGTTCATCCCGCAACTGGACGAGGGTGACATTGCGCTGCACGCGTTGCGCATTCCCGGAACCAGTCTGACCCAAGCGATCGGCATGCAACGCCAGTTGGAGGCCCGGATCAAGGAGTTTCCGGAAGTGGAGGAAGTGGTCGCCAAGATCGGAACCGCCGAGGTCGCGACCGACCCGATGCCTCCCTCGGTGGCCGACACTTTCATCATGCTCAAAGATCGTAAGGATTGGCCGAATCCACGCAAACCCAAGGCGGTGTTGGTTGCAGAGTTGGAAGAAGCAGTGAAGGCCATCCCCGGCAACAACTACGAGTTCACCCAACCGGTGCAAATGCGCATGAACGAGCTGATCGCTGGTGTGCGGGCCGAAGTGGCGGTCAAGGTCTATGGCGACGATATGGAACAACTGGCCGAAATTGGTGGCGAGATCGAGGCGCTGGCCGAGGGTATTCAGGGAGCGTCCGACGTGGCATTGGAGCAGGTCACGGGCCTGCCGGTGATGACGATCACGCCGAACCTGGAGGCGCTCGCTCGCTACGGACTATCCATCGATGATGTGCAGCAGGCGGTCGCTGTCGCGCAAGGTGGCGCTATTGCCGGCCAAGTGTTCGAGGGCGACCGCCGGTTCGACATCGTGGTACGGCTGCCCGAAGCGCAGCGCCAAGACCCGCAAGCGCTGGCATCCCTGCCAATTCCGGTACCGGCCGCCGTGGCTGGGGGGGAACAGGCCACCTATGTTCCGCTGCATCAACTCGCCTCAATCGAGGTGGTGCCAGGTCCCAACCAGATCAGCCGCGAGAACGGCAAGCGTCGGGTGGTCGTCACCAGCAACGTGCGTGGACGCGATCTGGGTTCGTTCGTGGAGGAGTTACGCGATCAGGTTAGTGCTCGAATCGAACTGCCGGAAGGCTACTGGGTCGATTACGGCGGCACCTTCGAGCAGCTTATTTCAGCCGGTCAGCGTCTGTCAGTGGTGGTACCCGTGGTGTTGGTCATGATCTTCGGTCTGCTGTTCATGGCCTTCGGCTCGGCCCGGGATGCAGCGATCGTGTTCACGGGCATACCACTGGCCTTGACCGGCGGCGTAGCCGCTCTGTGGCTGCGAGATATCCCGTTCTCGATCTCGGCCGGTGTGGGCTTCATCGCGCTGTCCGGCGTGGCGGTGCTCAACGGTCTGGTGATGGTGAGTTTCATCCGCAGACTGCTCGACCAGGGAGCGCCGTTGCATGAGGCAATCTTGAATGGCGCCCAAGCACGACTGCGTCCGGTGCTGATGACGGCGCTGGTGGCCAGCCTGGGTTTTGTGCCCATGGCCATTAACGTCGGCACGGGTGCCGAGGTGCAACGCCCGCTCGCTACCGTGGTCATCGGCGGCATCATCTCCTCGACGCTGCTGACGTTGCTCGTGTTGCCTGCCCTGTATCGCCTGGTTCACAGAAATGGCGGGCGACCGCATGTCGAGGCTGAGCCATCTGTGGAGGCAATGCCATCGTGATGAAGGTACTTCGTCACAACAGCCTGCCTCTCGCCTGCATCGGCGAAGCGCTGAGTTCATCGCCCCAAACACCAGTAATCGAATCGTGGGCTTGTTGCCGGGCTCTGTGGCGAGGCGATGAGCCTGGCCCGGCCAAGTCCGGTAACCATATCGAGTCGAATCCACCGTACCGCCATCATGAAAAACACTTTGGAAATCCTGTCAGGAGATGAAGCTACTTATGCATGAATTTCTACCCCAAGCTGTGCCTGACCGCTACCCGCAGACCTGGCGCCGAACGATGCTGTTCCTCGTGGCGGCCACTTTCCTGCTCCTCTTTGGAATGAACGATGCGCTCGCGCACGCCATTGCAGAAGGTGACAAGGGCTATATCCAGGAAATATCCGGGGTCCATTTAATTTCCTTCATGTACCTGGGCGCCAAGCACATGGCGACGGGATACGACCACATCCTGTTCCTGCTCGGTGTGATTTTCTTCCTGTACAGGATGAAACACATCGCCCTGTACGTGACCCTGTTCGCCGTCGGGCACTCGACGACGATGCTGCTCGGTGTGTACTTCAATATCGGCATCAATAGCTACCTCATTGACGCCATCATCGGGCTGTCTGTGGTTTACAAAGCGTTCGATAACATCGGTGCATTTCAGCGATGGCTCGGCTTCCAACCGAACACGAAGATCGCGACGCTCGTGTTCGGCTTGTTTCACGGGTTTGGGCTGTCCACGAAAATCATCGAATACGACATCTCGCCCGATGGCCTGATTCCGAATCTGCTGGCGTTCAACGTCGGCGTCGAGATCGGACAGCTGCTAGCGCTTGGCGCGATCCTGATCGTCATGGGTTACTGGCGTCGGACAGCCAGCTTCTGGCGCCATGCTTATACCGCCAATGTCGCGACGATGTGTGCCGGTTTCGTCCTGATCGGCTATCAGCTCACCGGCTATTTCATATCCTGACCTACACGCGGAAAAAACCTCTATGTACAACATTGCCAAACCAACTCCTGACGATCTGCCAACCTCGAAGCAGTTGCTGCGTTCAACTCTCATCGCGCTCGTCACCGCTATCGCGATTCTGTTCACTGTCGTTCTTCCCTCTGAATACGCCATCGACCCGACCGGCATTGGTCGGATGCTCGGGCTGACGGAAATGGGTGAGATCAAGACGCAGTTGGCAGAAGAAGCGGCGATCGACGCCTCGATGGATGCCGCCGCTGCGCGTGCGGCCGTGCAGCCGGCCGCTCCTCTGGGCACCGGAGCAAGTTCTGTCACGGCTCAGCCCGCGCCGATTCCCTTGCCGGCAGCGGATAGCTGGCGGGACGAAATGCAGGTAGTGCTCACCCCCGGACAAGGCACCGAGATCAAACTCGTCATGCAAGCTGGAGAGCGGGCGGAATTCAGTTGGGTTGCGCAAGGCGGTGTCGTCAACTTCGACACGCATGGCGATGGCGGCGGGCAATCCATCAGCTATGAAAAGGGGCGCAGCGTGCCTTCCGATGAAGGTGTCCTCGAAGCAGCCTTTGATGGCAATCATGGCTGGTTTTGGCGAAATCGGGGGAGTTCCGACGTGACCGTCATTATTCGGGCGCGCGGCCAATACGCTGAAATGAAGCGCGTGATTTAACCGTTGCGCCAAGCAATACACGACATTTGGCGTCGTCTGTCCATGTCCCAACCTCCGTGAAAACACGGGTTACATTTGAAAGGAGATATTGAAAATGACCATTCGTACTTTGGTGCTCACTGTCGTTGCATGTGCGTCCGCTGCTTCCATGACGGCGTTCGCTCACCCTGGTGGGCACGACGACGATGAAAAACTCATCCCCACCACCTGCGCCCAGCTGGCCGACAAGGAGCGCTACACGGACGACGTTTCGTATCCGGAGGTCAAAGCGTTGAAGGAACGTTGCGATGCCGAGAAAAAGGGCCAGGTGGAACCGGGGACAACGACCACACCCCGATCGGCGGATAGGGATAACTGAGGAGAGTCAGGGTGAGGCGCAGTGATGCGCTGCACTCTCTGTCTTGACTTGGACGACTGGAGTGGATTCGATGCTTGGGATTCTTCGTCATACCGATTTCCGGAGGCTTTTACTCGCACAGATGGCCGCGTTGGTCGGTACAGGGCTGGCCACGGTGGCTCTCGCCCTGTTGGCCTACGAACTCGCCGGTTCCAAGGCCGGGGCAGTTCTGGGTACAGCGCTGGCGATCAAGATGACGGTATACGTGCTGCTGGCGCCAGTAGCCGGCGCCTTGGTGCCGCCAGCCAAGCGAAAGGTGGTGTTGATCTCGCTCGATGTCATCCGCGCCAGTGTCGTGCTGGCGTTACCTTTTGTTACCGAGATCTGGCAAATCTACTTACTGATCGCGGTACTGCAAGCTGCTTCCGCAGGTTTCACGCCACTGTTCCAATCATTGATCCCCGAGGTACTTTCGGAGGAGCGCGACTATACGCGGGCGCTTTCTTTGTCACGCATCGCCTATGACCTGGAGAATCTTTTCAGCCCAGCCCTCGCGGCTATCTTGCTGGTCTGGATCAGCTTCCACGGTTTGTTCGTCGGCACGTCCTTCGGTTTCGCACTATCGGCAGGGTTGATTGTGACAACGGTGTTCCCGACAACCGTGGCCGGAAACCGGAGGGAGGCGCTGGGCGAACGTATGTTGCGCGGCATGCGCATCTACCTGCGCACGCCTCGACTGCGCGGTCTGCTTGCTTTGAACCTGTGTGCCGCAGCCGGAGGAGCGATGGTGTTCGTGAACACTATAGTAATCGTCCGGGAGCTTCTGGGCGGCGACGAACAGCAGCTCGCCTTGGCATTGGCGGTGTTTGGTGGTGGTTCGATGCTGGCTGCATTGTTATTACCCAAGACACTTGATCGGCTACCGGATCGCCAAGTGATGCTGTCATCCGCGATCGCTATGGTCGTTGTGCTGCTGACCCTCACGATGCTCTGGGTTGCACTGCCAAGCTTACGTGGTTGGGCAATGTTGTTGCCAGCCTGGGGCCTGATGGGGATTGCCTACGCCGGCTTGGTGACTCCAGGGGGGCGGTTGATACGGCGCTCCGCCCACAATGAAGATTTGCCCAGCGTGTTTGCCGCGCAATTTTCCTTTTCACATGTCTGCTGGCTGCTTGCGTACCCGCTGGCGGGCTGGGTTGGTCTGAAGCTCGGCCTCGGGGTTGCCTTGGCCGCTTTGAGCGGCCTTGCGGTAGTGGGATTGTTCGTCGCGATTCGGAGTTGGCCGTCGGACGATCAGCGCGTACTGGTTCACAGCCATGAAGACCTGCCGAGCGACCATCCGCACTTCGCATCGCACGGTGTGGCGCCGCATGCGCATCCGTTCGTCATCGACACGCTGCATCGGCGATGGCCTGGATGACGGTGCACAGGTGCTGCCGCCAGCCTCACTCTAGGGCCTCAAGGCCAACCGAAGATGACGGCGGAATGACGGGAATGTGATGAATGAGTCATCTCGGCGACAGTGACCGTCGCCTATGTTGGATGCCGTTAGTTCCACAGACTTGGGTTCTATGGCGGTGCGCTATGCGATGTCTGTTCAGAAAGGCCCCGGGAATGGCAGCCGCTGCGGGTTTGCCACATCCGGCATGCTCTGAATCGGCTCCTTCCGCCATAGCGACGTCGGGTGCAGCAGACACCCGATGGCATGTGCCGCAGTGATGCGCGTGCTCTGCCACAGAGGTCAATCCATACGATCATCGGAGATCATTCATGTCATCCAGACCTTTCGGTTCAGGTGCCGAGGAAAAGTTTGCACTATCGCGGCGCCGTCATACAGGTCGGCGGCGACGACAGCCTTAGCGAAAGGCACATGATCGCCGTTGCGATGGACATCGGCGGTCATCTCGCATTCATCGAGAGTTTTAAGCGTATCCAGTGGTGGACGATCTGTGTCGTTATGTGCATTGCGGTCCTCATGGCCTGGATTGCGGTTCATTGGGGACACAGGCCGATTCGTAGGGCCAACGAAAAGATTCGCGCGATCACTTCTTCCAAGTTGCACATGCGGCTCAACCCCAGGGAGGTGCCGATTGAACTGGAAGAGACTGTCGCTTCGTTCAACGGCATGCTGGAACGTATTGAGAATGGGTTTTCGCAACTGGAAAATTTCTCCGCCGATATCGCCCATGAATTGCGGACGCCTGTTACCAATCTGACCACGCAGACAGAAGTGGCTGTCGGCCAAACTCGTTCTGCCGATGAATATCGGGAAGTGCTCTACTCGAACCTGGAGGAATTCTGGCGTTTGAACCGCATGATCAATGACATGCTGTTTCTCGCACAAACCGGGAATGATCCGCGTAATCTCGATTTGGAGATCGTAAACCTAACGGAAACGATCCAGGGGCTGTTCGAGTATTTCGAGGCCTGGCTGGAAGAACAAGGTGTCTTATTGCAGGTCAAAGGACGAGCAGTACCGATACGGGCCGATCGGGAAATGCTTCGCCGCGCACTCAGCAATCTTCTCTCCAACGCGATCCGCTACACGCCGCGCGGGGAAACCGTTACCGTGAGGGTGTCCCAGAATGAGCAAGCCACCACCATCAGTGTCGAGAATCCGGGCGAGAGGATTCCCGCGGAGGATCTGCCAAAGCTTTTCAATCGCTTCTACCGCGGCGATCCGTCTCGGCAACGCAAGGGCGATGGTGCTGGGCTGGGGCTTGCCATCGTCAAGTCGATCATCGAGGCGCACGGAGGCAAGGTTCGCGTCGAATCTGACGACGCGCTGACACGGTTCGAGGTCGTGCTGCTGCGCGCACCATCTGAAGACTGAGAGCAAGTAGAGCTTGGCAGCTCGTTGCAGAACGTTGCGTTGATGCAACTGCAGACGGCTCGACTGCAATTACAGTCAGCGATCGCTGGCGTCCAGATGCCGCCTTGCCGCAGAGAATTTTGCCCATAGAGTGCGCTCGCTGATTCCGGGCCGGCCTTCGTAGTGGGCAAGCAATGCGCTGATGACGGAATCCATCGTCTCGAACGACGAGTAGGGCCTGCCGCCCGGTGACTTGCCGAGCAGCAAAGTCAGTAGCCCGCCAACGATATTGAGATAAGTTGTTTCGCTCCGGGGCGTGACCTCGCGACCTGCCGAGTCCCAGCTCTCGGCCTGCCGGCACAGCAGCTCATGTTGCTCATGCAGCGTGCTGAAGGATTGTTCGCGGTCCGCGAGGCGAATCCTGAGCGCTTCCTGTTCGGCAAGCAGCGCCTGGACGGTTTCGATGCTGACCGCCGGGTGGAGCCGGCGCTCTATCGCATCGAAAAGAAAGGCAGGTCTCTGGTCGGGATAGAAGCGCGACATCCATGTCTTGAGATCGACGTGCCGAACGGTGAGATCTGGATCATCGATCAGTGAAGGATCGTCGCAGGTAATGCCGGCTTTGCCATACGGGAGATCGTCATTCCTGATCGCGTCGAATATGCGCTCGGTGTTGAGGCGAAGCATCGGCCATCTCGGAAAGTCGCCTGGATCGGGTATTGGCCTGGCGCCCAATGTGTCGAGAATGCGGGGTTCAAACCGGGTCAGCCTGCTCCAGCGGATGGCGGCCTCGATGGGACGATAAAACACCTTGGAATGGTGAGGGTCGCTTGTCTTGCGCGTTTCTGTGCCAGCCATCCGTCTCCTCCGACAGTGCTTCCAGGTTTCACTTGGACGGATGTCGTCATGCCGCTATCGCTGCCTGAGCGCGATCCGGCAAGGGTAGGACTGGTGGGGTGGCTAGTCGCTATGAGGATGTGTCAGGGCGCTGTATCCTCAACGTCTTCGATTCCTGCCATTTCGCTGACAGTCCTGATTTCATCGTAGCCAAGTGCTTCCGCCTCCCGGTTGGTGTTGGTTAGTTGCGGACCTTGGAGTTTTCTTGCTTGTCACGGCACCGTAAAGACCAGAAAGGTCTTGATGAGATTCGTCGTGCTCCACGGGCGGGGTCCAGACCTGAAAGGTCTCAAGGCTGACCTGGGCGGCAGCCTACAGCGGATTCTTGAATGGGCGTCGCTGGGTGTGCGTGTGATGCCGGTCCACGTCTATAAAGCCCGAGTGCATACGCATATCGCGCTGATTGCAGTCTGGTAGCGAAGATCACTACGACGCATACCACGCAGGTCTTGATGGAGACCTAAAAGGTAACGACTTTGAATCGCCGAATTTACGTGGCTACCTTGCCGACTCGGCGAATAAAGTTGCTCAACTGTTCGGACGGCTCGTTGTTGGGCCTTAGCAGGTAGGTCGTGAACGTAAAGGCGCGTTCGGCCAGAGGACGCGCGATCACGTCCGTGCTCCTGCAAGCTTCGATGTGCGCCGCACTGGAAAATCCGACTCCATAGCCGGCCGCTACCAGTGCCAACATCAGGTCATGCGAGGCTACTCGCTCAACAACGGTGGGCTCCGCATCGACCGAGCGAAGCAGACGTTCCAACTGTTGGTTGCAGCCCTCGCAGACTTCGGGATGGCACAGCACCAAGGGATAGTTCACCACTTCATTCAGTGGCAAGTGCTTGTGCGCCAGCAATGGATGTCTGGCTGGAACAGCAACCACCAATGGATCACGCCAAACTGCCTGAGCAATGATGCCAGGCGCGACTGCATCGGCCAGGGTGAAGCCGACATCGTACAGATCATGGCGCAAGCCCTGTAGCTGTTGGGAGAACGGCATTTCAAATAGCCGTATCTCGACTTCCGGCTCCTCTTCTCTGCACAGGGCGAGCAGTGCACTTAGGCGGGTTCGAGCGATGCCGTCAGATAGGACTATACGCAAAGTGCCGCGATAGCCGGTTGCAGCGGCTTTTACGTTGGTCTTGGCCTGTTCAAGGGCAACAAGGACGCGGCGGGCATCTTCCAAGAAGACTTGGCCGGCCCAAGTCAGGCGTGTGCCGCGAGACGTGCGTTCGAACAGGACAACGCCCAGATCGGATTCGAGCTTCTTGATAGTGCGTGAAAGAGGAGATTGCTCGATGTGCAGGCGCTCAGCGGCCCGACTGAAGCTGCGTTCTTCAGCCACGGCAATGAAGCATCGAAGATGACGTAGCTCCATGGAGCGCCTCTTATTTGTACGTGACTCCTACAGTACGCATCGCCGATTTATCTCTCCCGATAGGCAAGCAGCCTGAGCGCGTTGAACACAACCACCAGCGTCGAACCTTCATGAGCCGCAACCGCTGGACCGATGCCGAGTCCCAGGATCGTCGCAGGCACCAGCAGTGCCACGACGCCCAGACTGATGAACAGGTTCTGCCGAATGATCGTGCGCGCTTGCCGGCTGAGCCCGACGGCGAACGGCAGATGGGACAGGTCGTCGGCCATCAGGGCAACGTCGGCCGTTTCCAGCGCCACGTCCGATCCTGCCGCGCCCATTGCGATCCCCACGGTTGCATTGGCCATGGCCGGGGCGTCGTTGACGCCATCGCCAACCATCGCGACCTCGCCGGCTTCTCGCAGCTTCTTGATCGCCTCCACCTTGTCTTCCGGCATCAGGTCGCCCCACGCCTCGTCCAGGCCGACTTGCCTGGCGACGGCATCAGCGACGCGCTGGTTGTCGCCGGAGAGCATGATCATGCGAGTGATGCCGATCTTGCGTAGTTGCTCAAGTGCAGAGCGTGCGGACGCGCGTGGTGTATCCATGAGACCGATCACGCCCAGGTCACGTCCATTCCGGCGCACCACCATGGTGGTGCGCCCCTCGTTGCGCCGCTGTTCGACAGCGGCGGCAACAGACTCCGACAAGGGTGGCAGGCCATCAGCGCCGAACATCTCCGCCTTGCCGATCTGTACCGTATCGCCTTGAATCTGAGCGACCACGCCCTGTCCGGTCAGACTACGCAGCCCGGATGCAGCAGACAGAGGCGCACCGCCAAGACGTTGCGTGCCATCGCGCACGATCGCCTGGGCCAGGGGATGGTCGCTCAGCGCCTCGACGGCAACCGCCGTTGCCAGTAACTCGGCCTCGTCAATGTCGGGTGCCGGAGAGACGTCAGTGATGCGTGGTCGTCCTTCTGTGAGCGTGCCGGTCTTGTCAAACGCGAGCGCATTAAGCGATCCGAGCTTTTCGAGTGGAGCGCCACCCTTGATCAGAACACCGCTCCGCGCAGCGCGGGCGATACCGGAAAGCACGGCGCTCGGCGTGGCGATGGCGAGCGCGCACGGGCTGGCCGCGACCAGAACGGCCATCGCGCGATAGAAACTATCCCGGAATGGCTCGTCCACCACGACCCACGCGAACAGCAGCAACACGGCCAGCGCCAGCACTGCCGGTACAAAAATACGCTCGAATCGATCGGTGAAACGCTGGGTCGGCGATTTCCGCGTCTCAGCTTCGCTGACCATTTTCACGATGCGAGCCAGCGCGCTCTCCGAGGAACGTTTGGTCACCACGATCTCGATCGCGCCAGAACCATTGATGGTGCCTGCGAACACGCGATGTGCCGCGTCCAGCAGATCGGGCCGCGCGGTGGCTTCCACGCTGTCAGTGACGGGACATTTATCGACTGGCACACTTTCCCCGGTGACAGGGGCCTGATCGACACTGCTTTCACCTGACACTACAAATCCGTCCGCTGGCAGGCGCTCATTGGGGAGGACGATCACCACATCGCCCAGCGCCAGCGTCTCCACTGCGACCTCCATGGTCTTGCCTTCACGACGGACCCGAGCGGTCGCCGGAGCAAGTTCGGCGAGCGCTTCGATCGCGCGCTTGGCGCGACCCATGGCGTAGTGTTCGAGTGAATGACCGAGGCTGAACAGGAACAGCAGAAGCGCACCTTCGGCCCATGCCCCGAGCGCCGCCGCGCCGGCCGCGGCGACCAGCATCAGCGTGTCGATCTCGAAACGTTTGAGCTTCAGGTTCTGTAACGCTTCTCCGACGGTGTAGAAGCCGCCGAAGAAGTACGCGCCGAAATAGCAGGCGAGCGGCAGCCAACCTGGCACAGGTGTCAGTTTTTCGATTGCGAACCCCGTGGCGAGGAGTGCACCGCAGATCAGGGAGAAGATCAGCTCGCTATTAGCGCCGAAGATGCCGCCATGGCGGTGGTCGGTATCCTCGCCGCTCTTGCGTCGGTCGCCGTCCGCCTCGTGCCGATGTGTTTCGGGCTTGCGGTCCACCCCGGCTTCTGCCAGCGCTGCACGAATGTCATCCTCTGACGTCTGCTTGCGGTCAAATTCCAGCCGTACCACGCCGCCGACACTGATCTCGGCTTCGAGCACACCGGTTAGCGCCAGTAGCTGTTCGGTTACCGTTCGCGCCCGCCGCTGGTGGGTAATGCCCTCGACGTCCCAGACGAGATGGCCGAACTGTTCGGTGATGCGCGCACCTGCAACCTCGACCAATTCGCGGATACGCACGAGCGGTAACGTGTCAGGGTCATAGTGGATACAGAGTTGATGCGTTGCTTGGGCGCTATCGCTTTGGACATGGACGTCCTCTACTCCAGTCTGGCCCCGCAGCTCGGCCAAGAGGCGCCCCACGCAGGCATCGGCGTCGTGCAAAATGTTCGGCAGCAGGATGGGGAGATCGAGACGCAGCTTGCTCGTCATGTGCGTGCTCCCCCTTTACGGGTCTTTGGCTTCGCAGCTCGTGCGGCGAAGGTAGGCAGCACCAGCAGGGTCAATACAGTGGCCGTGATCAGGCCGCCGATGACGACGGTGGCCAGCGGCTTCTGCACTTCGGCCCCGGAGCCGGTCGCGATCGCCATCGGAATGAAACCGACGATGGCCACCAGCGCCGTGGTCAGCACCGCACGCAGGCGACTGGCCGCGCCGCCAGCGGCGGCCTCCAGCGGCGAATCGCCTGCGGTCAAGCGTTCGCGGATCGCCTGCATCAGCACCAGGCCGTTGAGCGTCGCCACGCCCGACACGGCAATGAAACCCACGGCTGCCGATACCGAGAAGGGCATGCCGCGCAGCATCAGCGCCAATGCACCTCCCACCAACGCCAATGGCACGCAGACGAACACCAGCGCTGCTTCACGGATCGTGCCCAGTGCCATGTACAGCAGGCTTCCGATCAGCAGGAACACGACCGGGATCACCAACGCCAACCGTGCCTCGGCGCGCTGCAGGTTCTCGAACTGCCCGCCCCACGTCAGGTACACGCCCGCCGGAAGCAATACATCTGCCACCGCGGCCTGGGCTTCCTGGACGAACCCGCCCAGGTCGCGACCGCGTACGTTCGCCTGAACCACGATCCGTCGGCTGCCGTTGTTGCGGCTGATCTGGCTGGGACCTTCGCTGACGTCGATACGCGCAACGGAGGCCAACGGCACCACCATGCCGTCAGGCGCGACGATGGGCAGCGCAGCGAGCTGCGCCGGATCGTTGCGCGCGTCTTCGTCAAACCGGATCACCACATCGAAGCGGCGGTCGCCCTCAAAGATTTTGCCAGCCGAGGTGCCACCGATGCCGGTCGCGACCGCTTCGCTGACATCGGCAGCCGTCAAGCCGTACTGCGCGGCGGCGGCGTGATCGACCCGCACCGTGAGCGTCGGCAGTCCCGAAACCTGTTCCACACGGACGTCGGCGGCACCCTCTACGCCACGCAGCTTGAGCGCGACCTGATCCGCGGTTCTCTGCAAGATGTCGAAGTCGTCGCCGAAGACCATTACGGCCAAGTCGGTACGCACGCCGGAAATCAGCTCGTTGAAACGCAGTTGGATGGGTTGGCTGAACTCGAACGCATTGCCGATCTGGTTGCCGACGATGGACTCAAGCCGGCTGATCAGCTCTTCCTTGTCCAATGATCGGTCGGGCCATTCCGAGCGAGGCTTGAGCACGATCACGCTGTCGGAGATGTTGATCGGCATCGGATCGATGGCCGCTTCCGCCGTACCCGTGCGTGAGAAGATGGTCCTCACTTCCGGCTCACTCGTCAGTGCCCTCTCTAGGGCAAGCTGCATCGACAGCGATTGCTCAAGCGAAGCAGAAGGAACCCGCAGGGCCTGCATCGCGAGGTTGCCTTCGTCGAGCGTGGGCATGAACTCGCGACCCAGCGAGATGAAAGCTACCGAGCCGATCGCGAGCATGAGAACAGCGCCTGCAAGTACGGCACGTGGCCGCGTTACCGCGATGCGGATGACCGGTTCGACCTTGCCTCGCACGTATCGGATGAGGCGAGTTTCGTGCTCGCCATCATGTCCGTGTTCATGAACATGTTCATGCTCATGTTCTTGCTCTGGGATATGCTGGGACTTGGTCTTGGGTTCGCGCACGAACAGCGCCGCCATCGCCGGCACAAAGGTGAACGACAAGATGAATGCACCGACCAAGGCAAGCATGAGGGTCGCCGCCATGGGCTGGAAGGTCTTACCCTCGACGCCTTCCAGCGTGAGGATCGGTGCGAATACCAGCAGGATGATGGTCTGGCCGAAAGCAGCGGGCCGCACCATCTTGCGCGCCGCCTGGATCGCCACGCCCAGCCGCTCGCCTGCGGATAATGCACGACCCAACTCGGCCCGCTTCTGGCCAAGCATGAGCAGCGTCGCCTCGATTACGATCACCGCACCATCGACGAGGATGCCGAAATCGAGCGCGCCCAGGCTCATCAGGTTGCCGCTGATCTCGAAGCGATTCATGCCGATCACTGCGAATAGGAATGACAACGGGATCACCAGTGCAGTGATAGCTGCCGCGCGGAAGTTGCCCAGCAACAGAAACAACACGGCGATGACCAGTAGCGCACCTTCGGTCAGGTTCTTGGCGACCGTCTTGATCGTGGAATTCACCAGTTCGCTGCGATCAAGTACGGGTTCGGCCACGATGTTCGGTGGCAGGGAGCGATTGACTTCGGCAAGGCGTTCGGCCGCGGCCTGCGCCACGGTGCGGCTGTTGCCGTCGGCGATCATCAATGCAGTGCCGAGCACGGCTTCGTGCCCATCGCGCGTGGCGGCGCCCAGACGCGGCGCCTGCCCCAGACCGACGCTCGCCACGTCCGAGACGCGGATGACGAAGCCGTTGCGATTGGCGACAGGCGCCTGCGCCAGATCGTCGACGGTCTGCGCAAGGGCATCTGTCCGAACGATCAGACCCTCGCCAGCACGCTGGATGAATCCGGCACCTGCTTGGACATTGGAACGTTCAAGCGCCTGCACGAGATCACCCAGGCCGAGGCCGTAGGCTGCCAGCTGTTCGGCATTCGGGCGGATGGCATATTCCTTGACATAGCCACCGATCGTGTCGACGCCCGCAAGCCCCGGAGCCGAGCGCATCTGCGGCGCAATGATCCAGTCCTGCACAGTGCGCAGGTAGGTGGCACGCTCCTCTGGCGTCGTGAGGCGGTCGCCTTCCGGCGTCAGATAGACCTCGTTGGCCTGCCAACCCGGTTCGTTCGGTTGACCGACGTTCGCCGGATCGAACGGCGTGAAATCCACCGTCCACATCAGTACTTCGCCCAGACCCGTGGTCACCGGCGACATCATCGGCGTCACCCCTTCGGGCAACTCCTCCTCCACTTCGCGCATGCGTTCGGCCACTTGCTGGCGTGCGAAGTAGATGTCGGTCTGGTCGGTGAAAATGGCGGTGACCTGGGAGAATCCGTTACGTGAGATCGAGCGGGTGCTAGTCAGCCCGGGGATGCCGGCCAAGGCTGTTTCAAGTGGATAGGTTACCTGGCGCTCGATCTGACCGGGCGCGAGCGCGGGCGCTATGGTGTTGATCTGCACCTGGCGGTTGGTGATGTCTGGCACGGCATCAATTGGGAGCTTGTTGAGCTGGAACAGGCCATAAACCACGAGGAGCGTCGCGACGAAGACCACGGCCCAGCGGAAGCGGACCGCTGTTTCAATAATGAACTTGAACATATGAGTAGTCCTTAGTGGCCGTGTTCGGCTTCGCCCTTGGCGAGTTCGGCCTTCAACAGGAAGGCATTCATTCCGGCAATGCGTTCATCGCCAGACAGTCCATTGAGAATCTCGATGGACTCGCCTGCGCGCCGACCCGCGAGCACCGGTGTAACGCGGAAGCCATTGTCATCAGCCACGAACACCACTGATCGTCCCTCCACGGTTTGAACGGCATCGGCGGGGACGGTCAGACCACCTTCCTGGCTGTTTGTGACGACGGTCCCTGTCACGGGGGACCCAGCAGGCGGTAAGGCACTTGAAGTAGATCGCGCGCGAATAACGGCTGCACCGCTTTGCTCGCGCGCATTGGCCGCTACGCCAACGACTACAGCTTCGAAGCTGCCAGACGGACCTGTGACTTGGAGACGAGCTCCAGAGGTCACCTCGGATGCCAATGCGGGAGGAGCGTTGAAGACGAGTTCCACTTGCGCCGGATCGGAGATTTCCACGACGGCTCCACCAGATGCGACGAAGCCACCCACAGTGGTACTGACCGCGCCGACTACACCCGCGATTGGGCTGACGACGCTGAAGCGTCCCGAGGTATTCGGTGAACCGCTTGCCGCGACCTGAGCTTGTGCCGCCCTTGCCGCCGCATCAGCGGCGAGCGAGCGGGCGCGAGACGCTTCCATGTCCTGACGAGCGACAATCCCCTGTTCGACGAGGTTCAAGTCGCGCTGATAAGCGAGGCGCGCAGCTTCGGCCTCGGCAACTGCGGCATCGGCGTTTGCACGCAAAGTAGCTGCATCGCCACTGACTATGACAGCCAGGAGCTGACCGGCTTCAACCGATGAGCCCGGGGCGACGTGTATCTGCTCGACCCTTCCGCCCGTGATCGCCGCTACGACCGCCCGAGCGCCCACTGCAGACTCGACCCGGCCTGACAGCCGATACTCGTTACCGCCGCCGCGGCCCACGTCTACGATGCTGATACCCGAGGCTTCGATTTGCCTCGCGGTTAATGCGACGACACCTTCCTCGGATGGCGCATCCTCGTGCTCGTCCTGCTGGTCAGGATCATTGTGAGCGGCGTGCTCATCATCCTCGACGTGAGCGGCGTGCTCCGAGTGCGGGATGAGCTGGGCAAGGCCGAAGCCAGTACCAAGGGCAACAAGTAGGACTGCTCCACAGAGGAGCCGGATATTTGTGGTTGTCATCTATGCTTCCTCAAAATGGGGTGCGGCCGTCAAGGCGCGCGAGTTCGACTTCTGCACGGACGCGCGCTATGCGTGCGTCCACAGCGGTATTGCGTGCGGCAATCAAGGCAGACCGTATGCTGCGCAGCTCCAACTGCGAGATGCGCCCGGCATCGAAGCCAGCGCGTGCAAGGCGGTAGGCTTCTTCGGCAGAAGCGACGCCGTTATCGGCAGCACGTGTCCGGGTGATCGATGCAGTGAGGCGGGCTTGTGCAGCACTGCGATCTGCCTGGACCTCCAATTTCAAACCGGTCAGCCGCGCCTCGGCAGCTCGCTGCTCGGCACGCGCTGCACTGATAGCGCCCTTATTCCTATCGAACAGCGGAACGGATACGCTGATGCCGAACATAAGTGCTTGGGAGTCGTATTCTTGGAATCGTCGGACACCGAGCGACGCGGTCACGTCGGGACGAGCACGCAGTCGCTCCACGGTTACGGATTGACCAGCCGCATCCAGTTCGGCTTCGGCAATCTGAACAGCCAAGGGATTGCGTACATCCTGTGCAAAGGGGCTGGGTGCGCGATCTAGCAGGCTGGTTCCGATGGATGTGACAGGTTCGGTCAGCATCGCTGCTGCGGCGAGACGCGCGAAAGCCGCATCTCGGTTTGCCTGTGTTTCGTCCACGACGGCACGAGCAGCCTCCACCTCGCTTTCGGCCTGGATGCCACGAAGCGTGGGCTCACGACCTTCTTCTATAAGGGCCATCACCGCGCTTGCATCCGCCTGCGTCAGCGACAGTGCCTCGACGGCCAGCTCATACTGCAAGGAAGCGGCTTCCGCCTCGGCATAGATCAGCGCCAGGCGGCCGGCCACTGCCCATCGCGATTGGTCGCGGCGCAGAGCAGCCGCGTCAGCTGCCGCCCGGGCGGCACCAATACGTGCACCCCGCTGTCCCCACAGTTCCAGGGGTTGGCTGACGGAAAACGTGGTCTCTGCGGCGTCATAGCCAGTGAACGGCGCGCGGCCGTAAGCGTTCTCGGCCTCCAGGGTGACGGAAGGATTAGGTAATGCACGGGCCTGTTGCGCGCGCGCATTGGCGGCGTCGAGCAACGCTTCGGCTTCAAGTGTCGCCGGGGTTCGGTCGAGATACTCGATCAGTGTTTCATAGGGCGGAGCGGGCTCGGCACTTGCTGGTGATGCCAGCGTGATCGTTGTAGCGACCACAGCAAAGCCAACCGCGCATAGCGGTCGGTCGAACGATATAAACATGAGAAGACTCCCAAAGCTAAACGAGTTGACGAAACGACCGTGCAAGCAGCACGGTCCGGATTCGTCAGGCTTTGGGGGGGCGCCTCAATCCATCAGGCGTGTGTGATGCGATGGCATCACTGTCTGGCCGTTGGTGCGCCAGGGGCAGGGAAGCGACCTCGACCGCTGAAGGCGGGGAAGCGTGAGCGTATGTATGGTGAGAATGCCCGTGGCTGCAGGCGCCATGACCGAAGTCGGAATCCTTGTCCTTGCTATCGCCACTATGGGTTTCAACATATGAATACGTATCCCCACCCTCAGATGCGCACAAGACCGCATCAGCCATAGGGATGACAACGAACGCCGCAAGAAGCAACGCCATCACTGCCAGCCTATGTCTGAACAAAATACGCATCATTGAAGCAGGCTACCAAGGAATGAGCCAAGTTCGCAATCAATTTCGACGGCCAATAGGGTCAACGCCCACCTTGATCGGATGCTCGAAGCCTTGCTAGGAAAGCGACTCCTTGCAGCTCAACTGTTAGACGGCAAAGAGAGGTGCATGTTACAATGCTTCGGATATGAAGCTGCTGTGGGGTGATTCGCTTCCTACGCATCTTCCCCGGTTTAACTCGGTCTGCCATGACCCGTACTGCATCGATCAACATTGCTCAGTGGTGGCGCTTCCGGTAGAAGCGGCACGTCGTTGCGGCTTTGATCCGCACCTTGCCGCCCCACCGGCGGGCAAGGTTCAATAGATGGCTCTCCGGCACGGCGGCTCCAAGACTCAGGAGATTGCCCGATGCCATTAAATCCCCCAGCCATAGGTAGCGCCTCGCGCACCACGTCCTCGTGGTGCGCGGTTGTGCGCGTCGCTCACCGGCATTCAGGCCGGCAGTCTTGCAAGGAGTCTCATCAAGGCGTCTTGCAGAGACGCACCGTGAGGCCAGCCTCCATGCTCGCTGCCACCCCACAAGGGCATTATCCGGCGCTTGTGCTGCCGAAATCCGGTGCATGTGTGTATATATCTGTGTATATAGACCCAAGAATGATTAAAAAAAATACAGAAAAAACAAGAGGTTGTCATGGTTAAATTGTTGATGATCGACAACTATGATTCCTTCACCTACAACGTGGTGCAGTACCTGGGTGAGTTGGGTGCCGAGGTCAAGGTAATCCGCAATGACGAGCTGAGCATTGCCGAGATTGAGGCGCTGCAGCCCGAACGCATCGTTATATCGCCAGGCCCCTGCACGCCGAATGAGGCAGGCGTATCAGTCGCGGTGCTGCGGCATTTCGCGGGGAAACTGCCGATTCTGGGTATTTGCCTGGGCCATCAGGCAATCGGTCAGGCCTTTGGCGGCGAAGTCATTCGCGCCCGGCAGGTAATGCACGGGAAGGTCAGTCCGGTATTTCATGAAAATCAGGGCGTGTTTGCCGGTTTGAACAACCCGCTGACGGTGACCCGTTACCATTCGCTGGTAGTACGCCGCGATCCCTTGCCGGATTGCCTGGAAATGACCGCCTGGACCCAGCATGACGACGGTTCAGTGGATGAGATCATGGGCCTGCGTCACCGTGAGTACATGATCGAAGGTGTGCAGTTCCACCCCGAGTCGATCTTGACCGATCAGGGTCACGAGCTGTTGGACAACTTCCTCAAACAACAGGGCGGCCTGCGCGGCTGAGCGGAAGGAGCGAACATGGATATCAAGACAGCACTGGCACGCGTCGTCGAGCAGATCGATCTGAGTACAGAAGAAATGCGCGCAGTGATGCGCGACATCATGACCGGGCAATGCACCGACGCGCAGATTGGCGCCTTTCTGGTCGGCCTGCGCATGAAAGGTGAAAGCATTGATGAAATTACCGGTGCGGCTATGGTCATGCGCGAGCTGGCTTCGGGTGTGAGGGTCAGCGGTGAGCGGGTGGTGGATACCTGCGGTACCGGCGGCGACGGGGCGAATATATTCAACGTCTCTACCGCGGCGGCGCTGGTTGTTGCGGCAGCGGGTGGCAAGGTGGCCAAGCATGGCAACCGCGCGGTGTCCGGCAAGAGCGGCAGCGCTGATCTGTTGGAAGCGGCAGGTGTGAATCTGGCGCTGACACCGGAACAGGTAGGGCGCTGTGTCGAGGCGGTCGGTGTCGGCTTCATGTTTGCACCGGCGCATCACAGTGCGATGGAGCATGCGGTAGGCCCGCGCAAGGAACTGGGCTTGCGCACTCTGTTCAACATGCTTGGGCCGATGACCAACCCGGCCGGGGTCAAGCATCAGGTCATTGGTGTATTTACCGACAAACTCTGCAGGCCGATGGCCGAGGTGCTCAAGCGCCTGGGCAGTGAGCATGTGCTGGTGGTTAGCGCCCGCGACGGTCTGGATGAAGTCAGCCTGGCCGCGCCGACCCATGTGGCCGAGCTGAAAAACGGCGAAGTGCGTGAGTACGATATCAGCCCTGAAGAACTGGGTATTCCCAGCCGCAGCCTGATTGGCCTGAGTGTGAACGACGCGGCCGAATCCCTGGCATTGATCAATGACGCGCTGGGCAAACGCAAGACCGAAGCGGGTGAGAAAGCCGCCGACATGATCATCCTCAACGCAGGTGCGGCGCTTTACGCCAGCGATCAGGCCGCCACTTTTCTTGAAGGGGTGCAACTGGCCTCAGATGCCCTGCATTCCGGGCTGGCGCGGGAAAAGCTCAATGAGCTGATCGCCTTTACCGATGTATTTCGTGAGGAAGCCGCCCAATGAGCGTGCCAACCATTCTGCAGAACATTATTGCCCGCAAGCATCAGGAAGTGGCCGAGCGCCGCCCTCGCGTCAGTCTTGACGAACTGGAACGCCTGGCCGCTGCCGCCGAGCCGCCGCGCGGCTTTGCCAAGGCGCTGCAGAGCCGCGCCGCAGCGAGAAAGCCCGGAGTGATTGCCGAGATTAAAAAGGCTTCACCCAGCAAAGGTGTATTGCGTGAGGATTTTGATCCGGCGGCCATTGCGCAAAGCTACGAACACGGCGGCGCTGCCTGTCTGTCAGTATTGACCGATGTGGATTTTTTTCAGGGTCATGATGATTATCTGCGGGCCGCAAGAGCTGCGTGCAATCTGCCTGTCATTCGCAAGGATTTTCTGATTGATCCGTATCAGGTAGTAGAAGCCCGCGCGATGGGTGCCGATTGCATTTTGTTGATCGTCTCGGCGTTGGACGATGGGCTGATGAACGAATTGGCTGGCGAAGCGCGACGTCTGCAAATGGATGTGCTGGTGGAGGTGCATGATGGCGACGAGCTGCAGCGTGCCCTGCGCCTGGATACGCCGTTGATTGGCATCAATAATCGTAATCTGCATACCTTTGAGGTGACGCTGGAAACGACCCTGGATCTGCTACCCAAGGTGCCCCGCGACCGGCTGCTGATAACGGAAAGCGGCTTGCTGTCCCGCGTCGATGTTGATCTGATGCTCGCCCATGATGTCTATGGCTTTCTGGTCGGCGAGGCATTCATGCGCGCTGCCGATCCGGGCGCGGAGCTCAAGCGCCTGTTCTTCTGAGCGACGACTGACAGTGCGGTGACCCAGTTCATCGTACTGTCAGCACTACCGCCCAACCTATCTGTTTACCGAATGATTCAAAACCAAATATTGCGCTTTTTGTCTTGCCGATTCGATGTGAGAATCTCCCTCATTGAGTTATCGGAATCCTGTCATGCTGATCCATCCCGTGCGCATCAGAAATACGTTCAGTACCTACGGCTGGGTGGCCATCGCTATGCATTGGCTGGTAGCGGTCAGCGTGATCGGTCTGGCGATCCTCGGGCTGTGGATGACCGATCTCACCTATTACAGCCCCTACTACCGCAGTGCGCCTTTCTGGCACAAGAGCATCGGCATTACGCTGGCAGCTGTCTTGCTGCTGCGACTGCTCTGGCGCTGGACCAATCCGCGCCCGGCACATCTGCCGTCCCACAAACCCTGGGAAACCCGATTGGCCAGCCTGGTGCACGGACTGCTATACCTGTTGTTGATCGCTATCGTCGTCAGCGGGTACCTGATTTCTACCGCGACCGGGCAGGGCATCGATGTGTTTGGCTGGTTCACCCTGCCGGCGCTGGTGACTGGTCTGCCTGCCCAGGCAGACCGTGCCGGGCTGGTGCATTACTGGTTGGCCATCAGCATGTTGGTGCTGGCGGGCATCCATGCGCTGGGTGCGCTGAAACATCATTTTATTGACCGCGACAACACACTAAGACGCATGCTGGGTATGCGTCAGCATTCACTTGAGGAGCATTAACATGAAAAAGACTTTCGCCGGACTTGCGCTGGGCGGCCTGATGGCCCTGAGCAGCAACCTGTACGCCGCCGATTACGTGATCGACAAGGAGGGCCAGCACGCCTTTATCAACTTCAAGATCAGCCATCTCGGCTACAGCTGGCTGTATGGCCGCTTCAACGATTTTGACGGCACCTTCAGCTGGGATGCGGACAAGCCCGAAGCCAGTGCAGTCAGCGTGACCATCAATACTGCCAGTGTCGATTCCAACCATGCCGAGCGCGACAAGCACCTGCGCAGCGACGATTTCCTCAACGTCGACAAGCACCCGCAAGCCACGTTCAAATCGACCGCGGTAGAAATGACCGGTGATGACACAGCCAATATTACCGGTGATCTGACACTTAATGGCGTGACCAAGCCGGTTGTTCTGGAAGCCAAGTTCATCGGTGAAGGTGAAGATCCCTGGGGCAACTATCGGGCAGGCTTTGAGGGTAATACCACCCTGCGCCTGAAGGACTACGACATCTCCATGGACCTGGGGCCAGCTTCCCAGGAAGTGGAGCTGATTCTGACGGTTGAAGGTATTCGTCAGTAAATTCGTGAAAGCGCGTTAAAACGGCGAGCCTTGGCTCGCCGTTTTTGTTTCTGCAACGGGCCATCCCAAAGTGTGACTTTGCCTTGAAAAGGGCTTTTTGATAAATTGCGAACAAGAATTAATCGCAACTGATCTTTTGCACAATCCTGCCTATTATCAAGGAACACTAATGTCGCTATCTCTCTCCCGTATGGGTCAGGCCCTCAGTGGTCTGTGCCTGGTTGCCCTTTGCCTGGCTCAGGCCGCCCATGCCGATACCCTGGATATCAAGCACAGCAGCGGCACTACCTCTGTGCCGGTCAATCCGCAACGGGTGGTGGTGCTTGACTGGTCGGTGCTGGACACCTTGAGTGCGCTGGACGTGGAGGTGGCGGGCATTCCTACGTCCAATCCCCCGGAGCTGCTCAAGCAGTACCGTTCCGATCGCTTTATCAAGGCCGGTACCCTGTTCGAGCCGGATTTCGAGGCGTTGAAGAATGCCAAGCCGGACCTGATCATTCTTGGCCGCCGCTCCCAGGCGCAATATGAGGAAGTGAGCAAGTTTGGCACGACCATCGACCTGACTCCCGATCTGACCGATTTGCTCGGCAGCGTGGTGCGCAATACCGAGACACTGGGGCGTATCTTTTCCAGGGAGCAGCAGGCCAAGGCCTTGACCGACAAGCTTGAGGCCTCGGTCCAGGATCTGAAAACACTCAGCGCTGAGCAAGGCACTGGCCTGGTGGTCCTGACCACCGGCGGCCGCATGAGCGCCTTTGGGGTCGGCACCCGTTTTGGCATGCTGCACGATGTGTTTGGCGTCAAGCCTGCGGTAGAGAACCTGCAGGTGGGTCGGCATGGTCAGTCGGTGTCCTTTGAATACCTGCTCGAAGCCAACCCTGACTGGCTGTTCGTGATGGATCGTGACGCAGCCATTGGCCGCGAGGGTGTGGCGGCGCGCGAGATGATGGATAACGAGCTGATTGAGGCGACTACGGCTGGCAGGCGGGACCAGATCGTGTTTCTGGATCCGGTCAGTTGGTACCTGCTGGACAACAGCGGCATTACGGTTATGCAGGATAGCGTTGACAAGCTGATCCAGGTATTCAGCGCCGCACAATGAGTTCAATCCCTTCAGCCGAGGCCAGGCATGTACCCGCCTGGCAGGGCACCGGTGTCTGGCTGCTGATCCTCACCGTGCTGTTGCTGATCCTGGCGCTGTGCAGCCTTAACGTGGGTGCCAGCCGCATGAGCTTGGTTAATGCGCTCTTTGCCGATCCGGACGACCGTATCTCGCGCATTCTGTTTGCCAGCCGGGTGCCGCGCACCCTGGCGTTGATGTTGGCCGGAGCGGCGCTGGCGGTCGCCGGTATGATCATGCAGATGATGGCGCGCAACCGGCTGGTCGAGCCTTCCACGGTGGGTACGGCTGAGGCTGCAGCACTGGGCATGCTGCTGGTTGCCGTATTGGCGCCGGGTCTGCCGTTGTGGGGGCGCTTGTTGGTGGTGGCGATCGTCGCTGCACTCGGCACGCTGCTGTTTCTGTCAATCTTGAAGCGCATTCCGCTGCGCTCGGCGTTGATTGTGCCGCTGGTCGGGTTGGTGCTGGCGGGCGTTATTCACGCCGGCAGCGCGCTGTTGGCCCATCATGTTGACCTGTTGCAATCGCTGCGCGCCTGGGGCAGTGGCGATTTCTCTGCGGTATTGCGCGGGCGCTACGAGTTGCTGTGGATTGCGGCGGGTCTGACACTGCTCGCCTGCCTGGCGGCGGATCGCTTTACGGTGATCGGCATGGGCCGGGATTTTGCGACCAACGTCGGCGTCAATTACACGCGGCTGATGGGCTTGGGCATCGTGCTGGTCTCGCTGATCACCGCCTGTGTGGTGGTTACTGCCGGGGTGATTCCCTTTCTCGGGCTGGTGGCGCCAAACCTGATCCGGCTGATCACCGGCGACAATCTGCGCCGCGCCATTCCGTTGGTAGCATTGTTGGGAGCGGCGTTGATGCTGGCTGCTGATCTGCTCGGGCGCCTGCTGATTCATCCGTTCGAGGTGCCTTCCTCCGCTATCCTGGCGATTATTGGCAGCCTGGTGTTTATTGTCATTCTGTTGCAGGGGCGCTTGCGATGGGCTTGATTGCTGGTATGGCACCGGGTTGGCGGCTGACGCTGCTGGGCCTGCTGGCATTGCTCAGTTGCGCCGCCTTTATGACGCTGAATGTGCAGGGCAACTGGGCTTTTGTTTTTGTATACCGCGGCACGCGCTTGGCCGCGATGCTGCTGGTGGCCGTCGCTATCGGCCTGTCGACGGTCCTGTTTCAGACCATCACGCATAACCGCATCCTGACGCCGTCGTTGATGGGCTTTGATGTGCTCTATGTATTGGTCCAGTCGCTGGCGTTGTTTCTCTGGGGGCTGGGCTCACTAACCGCATTGCCGCTGCCGCTGCGGTTTGGCATGGAGGTAGGCGCGCTGGTGTTGCTGGTGCTGTTGATCTTTCGGTTGCTGTTTTCCGGGTCGGTGCGCAGCCTGCATCTGATGATCCTGCTGGGTATCCTGTTCGGCATGCTGTTTCGTGAGTTGTCCGGGCTGGCGCTCAGGGTGCTCGACCCCAGTGAGTTCAGTATTCAGCAAGGCCGCAGTTTTGCCAGTTTCAGTCGGATCAATGTAAGCCTGTTGGGTGTCGCTGCTGGCGCGGTAGCGCTTGCCGGGATGCTGTTATGGCGAGTGCGGAGTTACCTGGACGTGTTGGCGCTGGGGCGTGATATCGCCATCAATCTGGGGGTACATTATCGACGCCTGCTGCTGATGTTGATGACAGTGATTGCGGTATTGGTGTCGGCATCCACCGCGCTGGTCGGGCCGACGCTGTTTTTCGGATTGGTGGTGGCCAATCTGGCCTACTGGCTGATGGGCACTCAACAGCATCGCTGGACCCTGCCCGCCAGTGTGCTGGCCGGCGTCGTATGCCTGGTGGGTGGTCAGGTGCTGCTCGATCATCTGTTTTTATCCACGTTGCCGCTGGCCATGGTCATCGAGCTGGCGGGTGGTCTGCTGTTTATTGCGCTGCTGATGCGCGGAGTCAAAACATGATCGAAACCCACGCGCTGTCCAAACGTTATGGCGACACCCTGGTGGTGGATGGCGTTACCTTGCAAATCCCGCGCGGGGGTTTTACCTCCATCATCGGACCGAACGGCGCGGGCAAGTCGACCTTGCTGTCGATGATCAGCCGGCTACTGCCGATGTCTTCCGGGAGCGTGCTGGTGGATGGCATGGACGTCACCCGCACGCCGGGGGATGTGCTGGCCAAGCGGCTGTCGATTCTGCGCCAGGACAACCAGAGTGCGCTGCGCCTGACTGTCAGGGAACTGGTCGCCTTTGGCCGTTTCCCGCACTCCGGCGGGCGCTTGAGCGCCGAGGACCAGCGGCATATCGATGAGGCCATCGCTTATCTGGGGCTCGATCCATTGGCCGAGCGGCATATTGACGCCTTGTCCGGCGGGCAGCGGCAGCGGGCCTATGTGGCGATGGTGCTGTGCCAGGATACCGAATACGTGCTGCTCGACGAGCCTTTGAACAATATCGACATGCATCATGCTGCCGAGATGATGCAGCTGTTGCGCCGCGCGGCGGATGACAAGGGCAAGACCGTGGTGGTCGTGCTGCATGACATCAACTTCGCGTCCTGTTACTCCGATCATATCGTGGCGCTGCGCGATGGCCAGTTGGCCTGCCAGGGACGGCCTGATGAACTGATCCGCGATGATGTGCTCAGCGAGCTGTATCAGATGAGCATTCGGGTGCATGAACTGGGCGGGCAGAGGATTTGTACCTACTACCGCTGATAACGTAGTGGCCGCCTGATGGCCGGCCAAATCCACGGATCGCAAAAACGCTTACCGAAAAGCCATCATCTCCTGTGGCCATTGATCAGTTGCCAGGACGTGTGAGGCAAAGGAAAGCCGTCTCCGTCAGCATGCGTGTCGGTTTATTCGTCCGCCGGATCATGGTGCCAAGAGCGCCTTGATCGGTGGGTCCTGGTAGCTCTCATCAATCACGATACCCGCCTGACGAGCCTGGGCCTCGAGCGCTTCTCGCTGTTGGCGATACTGTTGCAGGCGCTCTGGAAGTAGCTGCTGCCAATTATCCTTGTCCATTTGTTCGAAATCACCGCGCCATTTCGCACTCTCGGACAAAAATTCCAGGGAAATCAGATAAGTGCCTGTGTCGGCGGGTGCGGCGCGTGAGTTTCGACGTTGCGCTTTAAGGTGCAGATAGGCGCCGGCATTGTGGAAGAACCAGTTATAAAAGTTGCCGACCTTGAGCCAGTGCTCCAGAGACGGCTCATGCTGCGGGTCGAGCCAGGGGTGGCTGGCAACGAACTGTCCAAATATCAAGCGTGGAGTATCGATTTTATCGGCTTCGGTACCAGGAATACGTGGATCTCCCGGATGATAGACATGTTGCCATCCCGCCGCGCCGAGTTGAAAAATCAGTTGATAGATGAATGCCTTCTGAGCTTCATGAGGGCTGTCATCGGGCAAGCCGCGGACAACCATGCTAATGTTCTGAATGTCTGTACCTAGTGCCTCATTGATAACGACCGTCAACTGAGTAACCTGATCCAGGTGCAGCTCATGATGGCCTTGGATGATTTCAACGGATGGCAGATCGAGGGCTGCGAAGCGTTTACTCACTTCATACCAGCACATGCCGACCGGCTCCAGACAGTCTTTTGCGAAGGGAAGGGGTGAGCTTTTTAGCAACTCATCAATAGATTGCTCCAGCCGAATCTGAATTTTTGGATTATCTGACATATAGGGCTCGCTACTTTCTTGTTCAGTGTTTTGATCACTGCAGGCAGTGATGGAAAATAATAAAAATAGAATCCTGAGTGCTTTCACGTGGCACTGCTCCAAGAGGTGAACGACTTAATGGTCTCCTCCATATATTGCCTCTGCTCGTCCATAAGCTGGTGATAACGGCTTGCAACATTGCGAATAAATCTCATTCTGTCCGCTTGGTTGTAGAGCTTTCCTTCGGACATTTCGACTCTTAGCTCCTCGATATCGGTATCACAGCTGATAGCAAAGGCTGCAACCCTTTTGGGTATGAAGGGGGCTCTCTCTGCCCAGCCCTGTGCATCCAGTACACGCTTGAATGACCAGTTTTCGTAGATAAGGGGTTGCAGGATATTGATTTGCTCATGGTCTGCGACGGCTAAAAGTGACTCCAGTTGTAGCGCTCGTTTTTGTTCGCCATTCGGCATTGCCTCCAGTACCCGAATCTGTCTGAATGCATCAGTGATCTCACTTGTCAGCATCAGATTGTTCAGCGTCGCCAATGCCGCCTCAGCCCAGGGCAGAGCGCTGATATTGGCTTCGACAATCTCTTCCGCGTTTGCGGTGTTTCTGCTGGATGCACAGTCTTCGAATTGCTCGGGGTAATTGGCGTAGAACCAGTGCCATACGAAGATGTCCTGGAATAGCCAGAAATTGCCTTTGCCCAGTTCGTTCTTGCTGATCCGCAGTGCCGGCTGGGCCAGTGGTGGGGTAAGGGCCAGGAGGGGATCATCGGGAATGAAGTCCAGGGCGCATTTGACTTGTTTGCTGGCGAAGGCCGCCAGACCCATCCAGTAGAAGCGGCCGCGAAACTCGGGATTGCAGCCTTCTTCCTGCTCCAGATAGAAGCGGGCGTAGGTGGCGGCGATTCGGGCTGCGCGGGCGCTGAAGCTGGCTACCAGTTGCTGCTTCGGTGTGCTGGAAAACCACCCGCGCTTCGGCTCGCTCAGGCGCTGGATGGCTTGTTGCTGGCCCATCGACCACAGCGTGTTGCAGCCGATCTGCACCTGCTGGGTAGACTCGTTGACGGGGTTGGTCGTCAACTCGGCAATGGCGTTGCTACTCATGGGTGTCTGCTCGTTTCGTAATCATCGGCGCCATCAGGCACTTCCAGTTCATCCCACAGGAGATGAATCTTGAGGGTCTGCTGCTGAGGTGTGTGGATGCGCGGAGAGCGCCCTTCGCTGTCGCTCCGGAACAGGCGTGGCGTGCTTTCGTCGGGTACGATGACCGCGGCGGTTATTGATTTGACGGGCTTGCCGTGACAGGTGACGAACTGGCATTGCTCATCAAACTGTTCCTGGGTTTTTGTCAGCAGCCTGTTGCCCGGGTTGGCCTGGTCTCCTATCAAAGGCAAGAACGCCGGCAGGAGATTCAGTCCGGAGCCTTTGCCCGGGCTGCCTCCCACATTGATCTTGATCTCCGGCCCGCTCAGGGTGATGCCGCTGGGGTCGAGCTTGAGAAAGGAACCACCGCCCTTAGCAGTCAATTCCATACCGGCGTCGATGACCACCTTGTCGCCAGCGTAGTAATGGATCTCGTTACCCGCTTCGATGAACTGGCCGGTGCCTAGCTTGATGTGCTGACTGGTGCCTATCGTGAGGTGGTCACTGGTTTTGATTTCGGTTTTGCGATCAGCGTGCGTGGTGTGGTGCTCTTCGGCCATGAATTCGGTGTAGGTGTTGGCCTCTACACGGTCATGCCGTTCGTTGCCAACGCGGATCTTCTGGTCGTTTTCGATATTCTCATCCCAGTCGCACTGGGCGTGCAGGTAGATTTGCTCTTCGCCTTTCTTGTCTTCAATACGTAACTCGTTGTAGCCATCGCCGCCGCCACCTGGGGCGGTGCTCAGGGTTTTGAATACGCTTCGGGTTTTGTGTGCCGGTAGCTCATATGGCACCGGGTGGGTCTTGTGATACAGGCAGCCGGTGACCAGGGGTTGGTCCGGGTCGCCCTCGAGAAAGGTGATTAACACTTCCATGCCAATACGGGGGATGGCGATGCCGCCGTATTGGTTGCCGGCCCAGCTTGAAGAAACTCTTAGCCAGCAGCTGGTTTGGTCGTTGCCTTGGCCTTCGCGGTCCCAGTGAAACTGCACCTTGATCCGGCCGTATTGATCGCAGTGGATTTCTTCGCCTTTCGGGCCCGTAACGACGGCGGTCTGGCTGCCGAGGACTTTGGGTTTTGGGTGCTGCAATTGGGGGCGGAAAGGTACATCCCAGGGGGTGGCGGTGAATTGGTTGCGGTAGCCCTGGGTGAATCCGTCTGATGCTTTGACGTCGCTGGTAACTGACTCTTCCAGCACCTGCGGTTGTTTGCCTTCGTGATGAATACCGGTGATCAGCCAGAGGTCGTTCCAGTCGGTTCTAGGGTGTTCGGACAGGTTCAGGAAGTGGCCACTGATCAGGTTGGGTACATCGCTCTTGCCTTCGGCTAAGCGGTAGTCGCTGCGGTGGCGTTCCAGGCTGCGCTTGGCCAGGTGTTTGCCGCGGGCGCGTTCGGTAAAAAGGCCGGGGTAGTCGTAGTCTTCCAGGTCCGGTATCGGTACTGGCGGTTGATCACCTTCCACTGGCTGTTCGGTCTTGTGCGCGGCTTCCATCAGCAGATGCGGCTTTTCGAAGTCGTAATCCCGGCGAGTGACTCGGCTGGGGCGGGTTTCGACACGCATGGCGAAGCGCTTGATCACCGGCTCGTCGGCGACCAGGCCGCTATCCTGAATGTACGCAGTGGGCCTGGTTAGGTTAGGGAAGCCGGTCTGGTCGTCGCCGAACACCAGCAGGTGGTTATCGATAGTGTGTTCGACGTGGTAGTGAATGCCTTCTTCTTCGCACAGGCGCTGAATAAAGTGCAGGTCGGTCTCGTCGTACTGGGTGCAGTAGTCGCGCTGTGGATAGGCGCTGCTGAGTTGGAAGCGGTAGGCATCGGCCTGGATGCCGTGGTCGCTGAGTACCCGGGCGATGATCTGCGGCACCGTCAGGTGCTGGAAAATGCGCTGGTTGGTGCGGTGACCGAGATGAAACAGGTGCGGAACCAGATCTATATGGTAGCGCGTCAGGCGCTTGCCGGCATCGCCCTGGGCGACGCGGTGGATCAGGCCGTGGATGCCTTTGCCGTGGCCTGCGAAGCTGAAGAAGGCTGGTTGCTGCAACAGGCTGTCGATATCCAGGTCTGGGCGTTCGCTGACCAGTTCCAACTGGAAATGGTAAGGCTGGCTGATGCGCTCGACGCCCTCGAAGGACAGGATCTTGAAATCGTGGCTGAGGCCAGGGATAGCGAGGGTGAAGTGGGCCTGGTTGGCGGCGGCGAACATCCGATGTTCCTTATGTGCAGTGTGATGCTGGTCTGGCTGAAAGCGACATGGCTGGGTTGGGCGCGGGCAGATTATCGCAGATTGGGGCGTTGGGTTATGTGAGCCAGTCGGCAAAACGGGGCCGGGTGCGGGGTGAAAGGGCCGTCAGATCAAGTGGATGGGTGTGCAAGAAGTTGCGCAGCTGAGTGTGTAGGTGGGTGGGCCGGCATGGAAAGTTGAAGTCCGCTTGGATTCCCGCCTTAGCGGGAGTGATGGGCGCAGGGGCGGGGATGACGAGTGGGCGGGAGGGGCAGGGTGCGGAATATGGCTGGGACTGCAGGCCTGCTTAGTAACCTCTATTTTGAGGTGGTTTGCCTTGAGGCTACGTCGTTAGCCATCTCGATATCGCTCGGCTTCTTGCATAAGCCAATCCCTGAACGCCTGTAACGTCGCGGATTCGGCCTTTCGCTCCGGAATGACCAGATGGTAGGCGTGATCGCTCTCAAAACTGTGGGGGCAGGGCGTGATTAGCCGGCCGCTGTCCAGTTCGTCGCGAATCAGAAAAGGTGGGATCAATGCCACGCCCATCCCGTGCATGGCCGCCTTGGCCAGCATCGAGAACAGCTCCAGGCGCGTACCATTGAGGTCGTGCGCTATTCGCATGTCGAGTGAAGCGAACCACTGGCGCCAGGCATAGGGGCGGGTGGTCTGTTGCAGCAGCGGCATGCGGCTGATTTGTTCGGCGGTGAGGGTGCTGTGCGGCGCAATCAGCGCCGGGCTGCAGACAGGTACGGGTGATTCCTTCATTAAAAAATGCGCTTCGGTACCGGACCAGTCGCCATCGCCGAAATAGATAGCGGCATCAAACTCGGTATCGGCAAACAGGAAAGGCCGGGTACGGTTGGTCAGATTCACCGACACGTGCGGATGCGCTAGCAGAAAGCCACTTAGCCGCGGCAGCAGCCACTGGGTGCTGAAGGTAGGGACCGCCGCCAGCTCCAGCGTGGCGGTGCCCTGATTGCCCATCACCGACAGGGTGTCGCGTTCTACCGCATCCAGCCGGCTGCTGATCCGCCGACTGTAGGTTTCGCCGGCCTCGGTCAGTTTGACCCCGCGCCGGGTGCGCCGAAACAACTGCACATCCAGAAACTCTTCCAGGTTGGCGATCTGTCTGCATACCGCACTCTGAGTCAACGCCATTTCTTCGGCGGCCTTGGTGAAGCTCTCATGACGAGCGGAGGATTCAAAGCAGATAAGCGCCTGGGTCGGCGGGATCTTGCGGCGCATAGGGGCTCCTTTGGAGCGGCTTGACGCTTGCGGCTGGTTTTCGGAGTTCCAAAATAGCACAGATGGCTGAGAAAAACGCGTTTGCCGGAAACGCCAATGGGGTCTAGTCTTGTTGCCAATGCAGGGCGTCGCTCAGATGCCTGTCCCTAATTGACAACATTACGGAGTTCTCATGGCCGATTCCAAAGCTAGCTTTAACTGGATTGATCCGCTGCTGCTTGATTCGCAACTGACCGAAGAAGAGCGCATGGTGCGTGATTCCGCTGCTCAGTATTGCAATGACAAGCTGATGCCGCGGGTGCTGGAATCGTTCCGCAACGAGAATACCGACGCTTCCATCTTCCGCGAAATGGGCGAGCTGGGTCTGCTTGGCGCGACCATTCCCGAGCAATACGGCGGAAGCGGCCTGAACTATGTGTGCTACGGCCTGATTGCCCGTGAAGTGGAGCGCGTTGATTCGGGCTACCGCTCGATGATGAGCGTGCAATCCTCGCTGGTGATGGTGCCGATCAACGAATTTGGTAGTGAAGAGCAGAAACAGAAGTACCTGCCCAAGCTGGCCAGCGGTGAATACATTGGTTGCTTCGGTCTGACCGAGCCGGATCATGGTTCGGACCCGGGCTCGATGATCACCCGCGCGCGCACCGTTGAGGGTGGTTACTCGCTCAAGGGCGCGAAGATGTGGATCACCAATAGCCCCATCGCTGATGTATTCGTAGTCTGGGCAAAAACCGACGATAACGTGATCCGCGGCTTTATTCTCGAGAAGGGCTGGAAAGGCCTGAGCGCGCCGGCGATCAAGGGCAAGGTAGGTCTGCGTACTTCGATCACCGGCCAGATCGTGATGGAAGACGTGTTTGTACCGGAAGAGAACATGCTGCCAGGTGTAACCGGTCTGAAGGGCCCCTTCACCTGCCTGAACTCTGCCCGTTACGGTATTTCCTGGGGCGCTCTGGGCGCCGCTGAATTCTGCTGGCACACCGCTCGCCAGTACACTCTGGACCGCAAGCAGTTCGGCCGCCCATTGGCGCAGACGCAGCTGATCCAGAAGAAACTGGCCGATATGCAGACCGAGATCACCATGGCACTGCAGGGTTGCCTGCGCCTGGGTCGCATGAAAGATGAAGGTACTGCGGCGGTGGAAATTACCTCCATGATGAAGCGTAATTCCTGCGGCAAGTCGCTGGATATCGCCCGTGTTGCCCGCGACATGCTGGGCGGCAATGGTATCTCCGACGAGTACGGCGTGATTCGCCACGTGGTCAACCTGGAAGTGGTCAACACTTATGAAGGCACCCACGATGTGCATGCGCTGATCCTGGGTCGCGCGCAGACCGGCCTGCAGGCGTTCTTCTAGGCGACGACAGTCTAAAGGGCGATAAAAAAGGCACGCCTCGGCGTGCCTTTTTTGTTTGTTTGCCCGGCGAAGCCGGCAAACCCGTCCACCTGAAAGAAGG
>CAXBEU010000017.1:0-96549 GCA_963974865.1 uncultured Pseudomonadaceae bacterium
GCAAGCTGCAAGCTGCAAGCTGCAAGCTGCAAGCTGCAAGCTGCAAGCTGCAAGCCAGTATGTGACCCTGAAACTGCCAGTCAACCGCTATCCGCTTTTAACTTGCAGCTTGCCGCTTGCCGCTTGCCGCTCCTGAGTAAATAGCCAACGGCTATTTACTCAGGTAACGCATGCCCTCCTCCAGCCCTTCCAACGTCAAGGGATACATCCGGTCTTCGATCAGATCACGCACGATGCGTGTCGAGGTGGTGTAATCCCATGCATCTTTCGGATAGGGGTTTATCCAGATCATCTTCTTGTACTTCTCCATAAAGCGCTGGATCCATACGTGCCCTGCTTCCTCATTCCAATGCTCGACGCTGCCGCCGGGCTGGGTGATTTCGTAGGGCGCCATCGCTGCGTCACCGACAAACACGACTTTGTAGTCCGGGCCGTATTTATGCAGCAGATCCATGGTCGAAGTACGCTCGTTGGTGCGGCGCAGATTGTTCTTCCAGACTGATTCATACGGGCAGTTATGGAAGTAGAAATACTCCAGATGCTTGAACTCGGTACGGCAAGCGGAGAACAGCTCTTCGCAGACCTTGATGTGCGCATCCATTGAGCCGCCGATATCAAACAACAGCAGCAGCTTGACCGCATTACGCCGCTCGGGGCGCATCTGAATATTCAGCAATCCAGCATCGCGCGCGGTGTGGTCGATGGTGCCATCAATATCCAGCTCTTCAGCCGCGCCCTGGCGGGCGAACTTGCGCAGCCGACGCAAAGCCACCTTGATATTGCGCGTGCCCAGTTCGACCTGATCATCCAGGTTCTTGTATTCGCGCTGATCCCAGACCTTGGCCGCCCTGCCCTGGCGCTTGCCGGCGTCGCCAACGCGAATGCCTTCCGGGTTATAACCGCCGGAACCGAACGGACTGGTACCGCCGGTGCCAATCCACTTGTTCCCGCCCTCGTGGCGCTCCTTCTGCTCCTCGAGGCGTTTCTTGAACTCCTCGATCAGCTTGTCTAGCCCGCCGAGCGACTTGATCTGCTCCCGCTCTTCGTCGGTGAGCATCTTCTCGAACTCTTTGCGCAGCCAGTCCTCGGGGATCAGCGCCTCAAGCAACTGATCCAGATTCTGCAGGCCATTGAAATAGGCCCCAAAAGCCCGATCGAACTTGTCGAAGTGGCGCTCATCCTTGACCATCACGGTGCGCGCCAGGTAATAGAATTCGTCCATATCGGCGAAAACCACATGGTGCTTGAGCGCACGGATCAGATCGAGCAGCTCACGGACCGATACCGGCACCTTGGCTGCACGCATTTCATTGAACAGGCCCAATAACATGGGCGCCCTCCTTCTTAACGGTTTTGGCGGCGGGTCATGAACGCCAGACGTTCCAGCAACTGCACGTCCTGCTCGTTCTTCACCAGCGCACCGTAGAGCGGCGGGATGGCCTTGGTCGGATCGCGATCACGCAATACTGCCTCGGGGATCTGATCAGCCATCAGCAGCTTCAGCCAGTCAACCAGCTCGGAGGTCGAAGGCTTCTTCTTCAAACCCGGCACTTTGCGCACGTCGAAGAAGATATCCATCGCTTCGGACACCAGCTCTTTCTTGATTTGCGGGAAATGCACATCAACGATGCGCTGCATGGTGTTGCGATCCGGGAAGGCGATGTAATGGAAGAAGCAGCGGCGCAGAAAGGCGTCCGGCAGTTCCTTCTCGTTGTTCGAAGTAATGATGATGATCGGGCGTTTGTCAGCCTTGATCGTTTCATTGGTCTCGTAAACGTAGAACTCCATCTTGTCGAGTTCCTGGAGCAAATCGTTGGGGAACTCGATGTCAGCCTTGTCGATCTCATCAATCAGCAGGATGACCTTTTCTTCTGCTTCGAAGGCTTCCCAGAGCTTGCCTTTCTTGATGTAGTTGCGCACATCGTGCACCTTGTCAGTGCCCAACTGGGAATCACGCAGACGGCTGACGGCATCATATTCATAAAGACCCTGATGCGCCTTGGTGGTCGACTTGATGTGCCAGGTGATCAGCTTGGCGCCCATGGACTCGGCCAGTTGCTCGGCGAGCATGGTCTTGCCGGTACCTGGCTCGCCCTTGACCAACAAGGGACGTTCAAGGGTAATGGCAGCGTTGACCGCCAGTTTCAGGTCATCCGTAGCAACGTAGGCGTCAGTACCTTCAAATTTCATTCAGGTTATCCTCTGGAGAATTCTGGAGCAGGGCCATCGGTAATTGGCTCCCGGTCAAAACAGCGACTATAACGTGACGGTAGGCGCACTGTGAACCTGGATGTACTATTCAGTCACTGAATGATCCCCGCACCCAACAGGATGTCATCATGAGCAAAATTTACGCAGACAACTCCCAAGCCATCGGCAACACACCGCTGGTCCGTATCAACCGCATTGGCCCCTCGGGCGTTACCATCCTGGCCAAGATCGAAGGCCGCAATCCGGCTTACTCGGTAAAATGCCGTATTGGCGCCAGCATGATCTGGGACGCGGAAGAATCCGGCCGGCTGAAACCCGGCATGACCATCGTCGAGCCGACCTCAGGCAATACCGGAATCGGCCTCGCCTTTGTCGCTGCGGCACGTGGCTATAAACTGAAACTGAGCATGCCTGCCTCAATGAGCCTGGAACGGCGCAAGGTATTAAAAGCGCTGGGTGCCGAGCTGGTTCTGACTGAGCCGGCCAAGGGCATGAAAGGCGCTATCGCCGCGGCCGAAGAGATCGCGGCGCAGGATCCAGCTAACCATATCCTGCTGCAGCAGTTTGAGAACCCGGCCAATCCGGCGATTCATGAAAAAACCACCGGGCCGGAAATCTGGAAAGATACCGAAGGCAGTATTGATGTGCTGGTTTCAGGCGTGGGCACCGGCGGTACCATTACCGGCGTTTCGCGTTATATCAAGAATACCTGCAAGAAGAACATTCTGTCGGTAGCGGTGGAGCCTGTCAGCTCACCGGTGATTACCCAGACGCGCGATGGCCAGGAGGTCAAGCCTTCACCACACAAGATTCAGGGCATCGGCGCCGGGTTTGTGCCGGGTAACCTGGATATGTCACTGGTCGACCGTATCGAGCAGGTCACAGACGAAGAGTCCAAGGCCATGGCGCTGCGGCTGATGCGTGAGGAAGGCATTCTGTGCGGCATTTCCTGTGGCGCGGCAATGGCTGCGGCGGTACGCATGGCTGAAGAGCCAGAGATGCAGGGCAAGACCATTGTGGTGATTCTGCCCGACTCGGGAGAGCGCTACCTGAGCAGCATGCTGTTCAGCGACATGTTCACCGAAGCAGAGATGCAGCAGTAATCCGTTGGCGCGGCTCGCCAGTCGAGTCGCGCCATGGGTCTTACTCGGTTGCCGGCGGGGATTCTTCAAAGCCGGCGTTAAAGGCTTCAATAAAGCCGTTTCGCAATATGCCGAAAAACGCCTGTAATGGGCTGACATCGGCATTTTGCAGACTGCCACTGAGATTCACCCGCGTCGCGATCTGGTCACGCTTGCGGTTCTTCACCACGGCTCCACCGGCGCCGACTATTGCTTCCCAAACACCGCGGAAGAAGCCCTTGTCTTCGTTCTGGACGTCCTGCTCGAAATCGAACACCTCTACGTTGCGCAACAGCGGTTTGATGTAACCGGTCAACTGCGAATCATCGGCCTGAGCCTCGACAACCAGCTCGCCATTGCCACTGCTGAAATCGAACTTGCCATAGGCCGAGGCAAAATCATTCAGTTGAGTCAGATCCACTTCGGTAGCACGAAAACGCACCTCGAAATCGTCCATCTCAAACAAGGGATCGAAGGCTGCCTGCATCTCCATCGGCGCATGGCCCAGCAGCTCGGCAGTACCGTCAAGGCTAGCGTCACGCGTGCCCTCTACCTCTCGCGAGGTGCTCAGGTTCAGCACCGTCATGTTCAGGTCGTTGGCGTAGACATTTACCTGCGGTTCAGAGCTGAAATTACGGAAAGCGACAGTACCGTTGACGATCTGGAGCTCGTCGATCTGAATCAATATCTGCTCACGCAACCGCTCGCGCCAGTCCACACCTTCACCGGTCTGGCGATCACTTTCGATCTCGGAATCGACAAAGTTCAACTCGGGGTCGGTGAAACGCACACGGGCTACCAGTGCATGATGGTCCCACAGGGACCGCCAGCTCAGGGCAATATCAATACGTGGGGCGACGAAGAATGGCGCCTGCACATTGCCGACATTCTTCTGGATGTCCAGCCCGTGAATGCTGTAGGCACCGCGCCACCAGTAGAGATCTACCTCCTCGACATGCCCGGTGTAGTCACCCATCTCCGCCATGTTCTCGTTCATCATGTTGCGAACCAGAGTTGAGAGGGAAAGATGAAGGATCACCAACAGTATGATGATGACGGCCAAGGCAGCCAGAGGAACGCTATAGGTCTTTTTCATACTAAAATGACTTCGCCGTTTGCAAACAGTTCAGCTACTTTAACGCCTCCAGCGCAGATAGGTGAGCGGCCAGGTATTTTATCTGCCGATCAGGACTGCTTTCACCCAGCCCCCATACTGGCTATTCTGCAAATTCCCACTTGGCACAGGCGGCACTCACTCCATGTCCTACAGCCCCAAGCGCATCGCGCAAGCTATCCTCGACGCTTTTGATCATTACCGTGATGAGTTTCGGACCATCACTTCCGGGGCCCGCTTGCGCTTCGAGCAGGCCAGGTGGAGTGACATTCAGCTGGCGTCGACAGCGCGTATCAACTTGTATGAAGACTGCGTGCAGGCAACAGCAAACGAGCTGGAGCGTTCCCCGGCTGCCGAGTTCATTCTGGACGTGGGTTGCTGGCCAGATATCCGCCAGGCCTATATCACCCTGATAGACCAGCGCTTCGATGATGAGCTGGCCGAGACCTGGTTCAACTCGATTTTTACCTCACTGCACCAGCACGACCAGATCAGCGATAACACCATGTTCGTGCATAGCTCACGCCCGGCGACGCGGCCGCCCTCGCGCATACCGCTGACCCGGGGCTTTATTTCTGATGGTTCGCTGGATGGGCTGGTAAGGCAGATTCTGGATGAACACAGCTTCGATGCGCCCTGGGCCAACTTCGAACGCGATTGCAAGATGATCATCGAGCACCTGCGCCAGGGTTTGCCGGAATGGGCACAAAAGGACCGCGGCCTCACAGTAGAGTTGATCCAGTCGGTTTTCTATCGCAATAAAGGCGCTTATCTGGTCGGCCGAGTCATCAGCCAACAGGAACAGTGGCCCTTTGTGCTACCGCTGATACATCAGGAACATGAAGGCATCAGCGTTGACACCCTGATCACCGACGAATCACAGGTATCGATCATCTTCTCCTTCACTCGCTCCTATTTCATGGTCGAGGCTGCCGTACCGGCCGAAATGGTCGCCTTCCTTAAACAGTTGCTGCCCGGCAAGCACATAGCCGAGCTCTATACCGCCATTGGTTTCTACAAGCAGGGCAAGTCTGAATTCTACCGGGCGCTGATCGCGCATCTGGCGAAAAGCGAAGACCGCTTCATCATGGCACCTGGCGTGCGCGGGATGGTCATGAGCGTGTTTACCCTGCCCGGCTTCAATACCGTGTTCAAGATCATCAAGGACAAATTCGCACCCTCGAAGAACATTGACCGGGCAACCGTGATTGATCGTTACCGGCTGGTGAAACGCCATGATCGCGTGGGTCGCCTGGCAGACACACAGGAGTTTGCCGACTTTCGCTTCCCGCGTGAGCGCTTTGACCCCGAATGCCTGGCCGAGCTACTGGAAGTGGCACCCTCTACGGTGGTCGAGGAAGACGATGTGATCCTGGTTCGGCACTGCTGGACCGAGCGCCGCATGACGCCGCTGAACATTTATCTGGAAAATGCCAGCGAAACGCAGACGCAAGAAGCACTGCTGGATTACGGCAAAGCCATCAAGGAACTGGCCGCCGCCAACATCTTTCCAGGCGACATGTTGCTGAAAAATTTTGGGGTGACGCGTCATGGACGAGTGGTTTTCTACGATTACGATGAAATCAGCTACCTTACGGAAGTTAATTTCCGCGAGATTCCCGAGGCCATGTACCCAGAGCAGGAAATGGCCTCGGAGCCCTGGTACTCGGTAGGCCCAAATGACGTCTTCCCCGAAGAGTTCCCAGTATTTCTATTCGCTGATATCCGCCATCGACGGGCCTTTGCGGCGATTCACGGCAATCTGTTCGAAGCCAGTTTCTGGAAAGGACTACAGGAGCGTATAAAGGATGGCCAGGTGCTGGACGTCTTTCCATACCGGCGTAATTAAGGGTAATTTCAGACGAATGGCAGTTCAGAATTAAAAAAAACTCAGGTAAAGGGTGTTATTTCCAGAATCTGTCGTATACTGAGTTTCGTTCATCGCGAGCCCGGATGCAGCGAGTCCAGCATAGCTTGACTTGATTAGTATTAGGGCGCACAGTGAGCGCGTAGGTTTTCAAGATAGAGTAGTAGGCTGCAAGCGCACTTTTCAGTACGTAAGTTTGTCATTCTCGTAATCTTTGATTCCCCACGCTTTAATTGAGCTCAGCTCAGATTTTTTTATTTGATAGGAATTATCCGAAATGGCAACTGGTACAGTTAAGTGGTTCAACGACACTAAAGGCTTTGGCTTCATTACTCCAGACGGCGGTGGTGATGATCTGTTCGCCCACTTCTCCGAAATCAAGGTTCAGGGCTTCAAGTCCCTCGCCGAGAACCAGAAGGTATCTTTCGATATCACTACTGGTCCTAAAGGTAAGCAAGCTGCAAACATTCAGGTTATCGGTTAATTCCGAAGTCTGACTGAAAAACCCGGCCTCGGCCGGGTTTTTTAATGCCCATCATTTGTCCACTTGTAGCAAAATCAGCCCCCTCCCCGCGCAAAAAATACTCGCCTGTCAGGCCCTTAAGTCGTAACCTGTGCGCATAATATGAGTGTTATCACTCTGAAGGCCATTTGGGAAACAACCGGCGCTGCTTATTGAATGTTGCCGCCGTACCCTACCACCAGGATGTCTATACAGTGGAAAGCATCGATTCAACCAAAGATACCGAAAACCGTCGCCTGAACATTTTCCGTGCGGCTGAAGCCATCGTCAGTGAGCTGGGCGCTTCCCAGCTGACCTTCACCAGCCTGAGTGAACGCACTGGCATTCAGGTAGACGATCTGCAAGCCATGTTCCCTGATCGCGAAGCCTTGCTGTCGGCCATGGTGGAGCACCGTCTGGAGCGTTTCCGCGTACGTTGGAGAGCTTACGAGAGCGTACTTCCGGACGAACCCATGCGTGAACTCAAGTCGCTGCTGTTGAGCAATCTGAGCGAGTCGAACGAAGAAAAGAACCTGGACTCGGCGATCCTGGCCGCAGCGGCGAGCAACCCTGCGCTACTGCAAACCACCTCGGATGATGTCAAAGGCCTGTTCAACATTCTGGCTGAATCACCTCTGGGCCTGGCCCAGGCAAGTATCCTGTTTTTCTCGGTTCGCGGCTATCGGTTGTTCGAGCAGATTGGTATCTGCCCGATGACAGATATCCAGCGCAGCGAGTTCCAGGAACAGATCATGCGTATGGCACGCACGATGTACGAGCAGAAAAACGAGGGCTAAGCGCCCTCAACGGCTCTTGTAATGGCCTTTGGCGTGAACAGCTTCCTGTTTGCGCCAATGCTTGAAGCCTGCTCTACCCGCCGCGAATATCAGGTAAGCCAGCAGCGCGATTCCCATGGCCAGCGCCAGATCACCCAGCATCCGCGCTTCGTTGTCGCCCGTGTCGAGCACCGTATCGAGCAGAAAGATCATGGTCGCCGGCGCCAACCAGGGCTCGGCTGGATCAACCCTGACGGGCGTCAGCAACAATACTGCGACGACAAGCCACAAGGGTTCGCGTACATACCACAAGGGAATCCAGCTGGTCATTTTCCACCACACCAGCCAGGCACAGCCCGCTGCCGCCAGATATATCATCCACATCATCTGGTATTCAGGTTCGTTGAACATCGGGCGGCCACCGGTTAGCAAAAATGTGCCGCTATAATAACGGTTTTATTCAGGGAGTCCCAACTCGATGCCACAGTCAATCCGCCGCGACGCTACCGCCGACCCTTATGCCTGGCTTGAGCAGCGTGATGCGCCTGAGGTACGGGACTTTCTAGACGCAGAAAACCAGGCGACGGAGGCCTGGTTAGCCAGCCACGACGATCGTCGTGAGGCGCTGTTTGAGGAGATTCGCGGCCGGATCCGCGAGACCGACCTGTCCCTTCCCGGAGTCTGGGGGCCCTGGCTGTATTACCAGCGCACCGAAGCGGGTGACGAGTACCCGAGGTATTACCGCTGCGCGAGAGTGGCTCCCGACTGCCTGGAAATAGATAAGCCGACTGAACAATTGCTGCTGGACCTGAACCTGCTGGCCGGGGACGATTTCCTGCAATTGGGTGACTATGCCGTCAGCCCGGATCATCAGTGGCTGGCCTATAGCCTTGACCGCCAGGGCGACGAGACCTATACGCTTTATCTAAAGGACTTGCACAGTAGCACTGCAGACATCGAGCTACCTTTGCCGAATGCAGACGGCAGCCTGGTATGGGCGCAGGACAGTCAGCACCTGTTTGCCATCAGCATGGACGAGACCTCCCGGCCTGCCCACCTGTGGCGACTGAAGCCCGGAGCGGAGCCAGTCCATTTGTTCCACGAGCAGGATCAGCGCTTTTATCTGCAGGTTTACCGCAGCAGTTCCGAACAATGGCTGATGATGGCCAGCTCGAGCAAGAACACCAGTGAAGTGCATGTGCTGCCCGCCAACCAGCCGACTAGCGACTGGCGCCTGATCGAGGCGCGACAGTCTGGGCATGAGTATCAGGTTGACCATGGCCCAGAAGGGCTGATCATCCGTAGCAACGCGCCTGGCGAGAATTTTGCGCTATTCAAGGCGGATCCAGCCAATCCCGCTCAAGACAAATGGGAAATGCTAGCGCCACTGGATACCGCGCGCACCCTGGAAGACTTTAGCGTGCAGCAGGCTGGTTTGCTCCTCCACTACCGCGATCAGGGCCTGATCACGCTGGAGGTCAGACCCAGTTCATCCGCCACAGCAACCTATCAAGTGGCCATGCCTGACGCGGTTTACAGCCTGCACGTGCAGGGCGGCGAAGAATACAGCAGCGATACCATCCGCCTGCGCTACGAGTCGCTGAACCGGCCTGGCGAGGTTAGGGCTTTGCACATTGCCAATGGCGAACAACGGGTGCTGAAACGCATACCGGTCGAAGGTCATTTCGATCCCGAGGCTTATGAGGTCACGCGCGAGTGGGCCAATGCGCCGGACGGCACTCGTATTCCAATCAGTCTGGTCAGTGCGCGGAACCAGAGCAGCTCGCCTGCGCCCTTGTACCTTTATGGCTATGGCGCTTACGGCGCGAGTATGGACCCCTGGTTCTCCCATGCCCGCCTGTCGCTACTTGATCGGGGCTGGGTGTTTGCCATCGCCCACGTACGCGGCGGCGCCGATCTTGGTGAGGGCTGGTACCAGGCTGGCAAGCTGGAGCACAAGCACAATACCTTCACCGATTTCATCGCCTGCGCCGAGCACCTGATCGCCCGCAACCTGACAGACGCCAGCCAGTTGGTGATTGCTGGCGGAAGCGCCGGCGGTCTGCTGATCGGCAACGTCATCAATCAGCGCCCAGAACTGTTTGCCGCTGCGGTAGCAGACGTGCCCTTCGTTGATGTGTTCAACACCATGAACAACCCGGACCTGCCGCTGACCATTGGCGAGTATGAGGAATGGGGCGACATGAACGACCCACTAGTCGCCGAGAGGGTACGCGGCTACGCGCCCTATGAGCAGGTAAGCGCCCAGAATTACCCTGCCCTGTTTGTCACCGCCGGCTACCACGATATGCGAGTGCAGTATTGGGAAGCAGCGAAATGGGTGGCGAAATTGCGCCACTGCAAGACCGACAGCCGCCCCCTGTTGCTGCGTACACAGATGAGCGCTGGCCATGGCGGTGCCAGCGGACGCTATCAGGCGATCCGCGAGCTGGCCGAGGAGTACAGCTTTCTATTGGCGGTGATACCTCGCGCCAACTAAGCCAGCCCGCCCTTGTCATCACAACAAGGGCGGAAATTGCTTATTCGGTACGCTTGAAACCACGCTGTTCCAGCAACATATAGAATACCGGCACGAAGATCAGCGCCAGGGTACTTGCAGCGATCATCCCACCGACCACCACGGTACCAATTTCCTGACGGCTGACAGCGCCAGCGCCGGTACTGATAGCCAACGGCAGGCTGCCGATGATAAAGGTCAGTGCGGTCATCATGATCGCGCGGAAACGCTGACGTGCCGCGGTCAACGCCGAGTCGTACGGCGACATGCCTTCCTTGCGGTTCTGCGCCGCAAACTCGACGATCAGAATAGCGTTTTTCGCCGCCAGCCCGATCAATACCAGCAAGCCCACCTGGAAGTAGATATCGTTGGGGAACCCGCGCAGCATGGACGCCACCACCGCGCCGAACACACCGAACGGAATCGCCGTAGCTACCGCCAGCGGCAGAGTCCAACGCTCATACTGTGCGGCTAGAATCAGGAAGACCATGAGAATGCCCATCCCGAATGCCAGGGCCCCCGACGACGCAGAATCCAGCAGCTGATATGCCTCACCTACCCAACCAAGCTGCGCTTCCGGAGCCAGCACCTCGGCGCCCACCTCTTGCAGCGCTGCGAGAGCCGCAGCGGTGTTGTAGCCTGGCGCGGGATCAGCGGTCACCTTGGTCGCGGGATAAAGGTTGAAGCGGCTTACCGCATCAACACCCTGAGTGCGTTCCAGCGTCACCACGTTGTTCAGCGACACCAGCTCGCCGGTACCCGAGCGCACGAAGACTCTACGCAGGTCGTCCGGGTGGCTGCGGAACTCCCCCTCCGACTGCAGATTCACCTGCCAATTGCGGCCCTGCAGCGAGAAGTCATTCACATAGAGCGCGCCGAAAGTACTGCGCATAGCGGTGAAGATCTCGTTGATCGGCACGCCCATGGCCTTGGCCTTGTCCCAGTCGACCTCTGCCTGGTAGCGGGGAACGCCGACATCCAGTGCAGCGCGGACGTTGGTCAGCTCCGGGCGCTCACTGGCCGCACTCACCAACCTGTCGGCCTGCGCCTTGAGCTTGAGCGGATCGCTCTCGCCACGCAGCTGCAAATAACCTTCAACACCGCCGGTCAGAGACAACCCATTGATCGGTGGCGGTACAAAGGCCATGACATTGGCTTCCTGGATATCGGCGCCCAGGCCAACGATGCGGTTGGCCATTCCCTGCGCGCTTTGACCTTCACCAGTGCGATCATCCCAATCAATCAGCGTGACGAACGCCACGCCCATATTGGTCCGCAGGCCGCGATTCATGATATCGAAGCCGGCAAAACTGGTAATGCCCTTGATCTCGTCCATGTCGACGATGTTCTGGCTCAGCTCCTCGCGCACCGCTTCAGTACGCTCCAGCGAAGATACCGGGGGCAGTTGATAGACCGTCAGCAGAAAGCCCTGATCCTCCTGGGGAACGAGGCCGCTGGCCATGCGATCAAGCAGGAACAGGGTCGAACCAATCAATACCAGGAAGAGCAGCAAGGTAATCTTGGCGTGGTTGAGCATCCAGCCGACCAGATTGGTAAAACCATTCGTCAGGCGATCAAAGCCGTTATTGAACCAGGCAAACTTGGGCGAGGGTTCGGTTTCCTTGCGATCAAGCAAAAGCGCGCACATGACCGGGCTCAGGGTCAGCGCAACCACGCCGGAAATACCCACAGACACGGCAATGGTGATCGCGAACTGGCGATACAGCTCGCCACTGAGCCCGCCCAGGAAGGACACTGGGGCAAACACCGCAATCAGCACAAGGGTCGAGCCGACAACAGCACCGGACACCTGTTTCATGGTCTTGCTGGCTGCTTCGTAGCTCGATAATCCCTCCTCCTTGATCAGGCGCTCGGCGTTCTCCATCACGATGATGGCGTTATCCACCACCACCCCGATCGCCAGGATCAGGCCGAAGAGCGTCAGCAGGTTAATGGAAAAGCCCATCAACGCCATCCCCGCGAAGGTACCAACAAGCGAGACCGGGATAGCCACCAGCGGGATCAGCGTCGCTTTCAGATGTTGCAGGAACAGAAAGGTCACCAGCACCACCAGCGCGAGCGCCTGGATAAAGGTAATCACCACCTCTCTGATCGACACCTCGATAAATAGCGTGGTGTCATACGGGATATCGAAACGCAGATCGCCAGGGAAGCGCTCGGAGATACGTTCCATGGCCTGGCGAATTTCCGCCGCAGTATCCAGCGCGTTGGCCCCGGGCTGCAAATAGACCCCGAGCGGCACAGCATTTTTGGCGTTGAAGGTCGCACTGAAATCGTAGTTCTGCGCGCCCAGTTCAGCGCGAGCTACCTCACCCAGGCGCAACGTACGGCCATCAGAATCACTGCGCAGGATGATCCGCTCGAACTCTTCCGGCGTGGACATACGGCCAGGGGTGCTGACACTGAAAGTAAACGACTGACCTTCTGGTGCCGGGTTGGCGCCAATGCGGCCCGCCGCAAACTGCGCATTCTGTTCGCGCAGCGCCGTGGCCACATCACCGGGCGTCAGATTGTATTCAGCCAGCTTGTCTGGCCGTAGCCAGATGCGCATGGAGTAATCCTGCGCACCAAAGAGCCGTGCATCACCCACGCCAGGCAAGCGCACCAGTTCATCCAGTACGTTCAGCAGGGCGTAGTTACTGATCTCCAGCACGCCCATCTGCTCGGTTTCAGAGGACAAGGCCACTACTTGAAGGATAGACGTTGAACGGGCCTGCACGACCACGCCCAGGTCACGCACTTCCTGCGGCAACTCCGCCGTCGCCTTCTGCACCCGGTTGTTGACGTCGATGGTGGCCTGATCCGGATCCGTACCAATACGGAAATAGACCGTGAGCTGCATGTTGCCGGAGTCGCCACTGAAGGACTCCATATAGAGCATGTCATCAACACCGTTGATGGCCTGCTCAAGGGGCGCTGACACCGCGTCGGCGATCACCTGCGAACTGGCGCCTGGATAGCTGGCTTCAACCACGATCTGTGGCGGCACCACGTCGGGGTATTGCTCGACGGGCAATTGATATAGCGAAGAGCCGCCGGCAATCAGAATCAGGATCGACAGCACCGTCGAAAAGATCGGACGATCAATGAAAAACTGAAGCATGCCTCTACTCCTCAGTGTCGTCGGAGGCGCCGTCGGCCTGCGCGCTATCCGCATCACCTACACGCACCTTGGCACCGGGCTGCAACCCTACCTGACCGTTGACAATGACTCGCTCACCCGGCTCGACACCCTCTTGAATAATCTGTCTTTCACCCAGAACCTCACCCAGCGTCACCTTGCGCACTTCCACTTCCGAGGCATCGTTGACGACCAGTACCTGAGGGCCGTCACCGCTGGCGCCGACCGCCTCGGAGGGCAGTAACACCTGATCTTCAAAATGTTTGAGCACCAGCCGAATACGCACGAACTGCCCAGGTATCAATTGCCTATCGGCATTATCGAAAACGGCCCTCAAAGTGATACTGCCGGTGGCGTTATCGATACTGCTGGAGGTGAAATCGATGCTGCCCTTGAGCGGATATTCAGAACCGTCCGCCATCAACATGGTGACGGCCCCATTGAGAGTGTCATCTTCAATCTGCGCAGCGCGCTGCATGGCCGCGTCACGCTCGGGCAGGGCAAAAATCACGTGTACGGGGTCCTGTTTGACCAACGTAGTCAGCAGCGCACCAACCGCCAGAACACTGCCCTCGGGCACCACCTCCAGACTGGCGCTGCCGTCCATCGGCGCGCGGACATTGGTGTAAGACAAGTTCAGCTTGGCTTCATCCAGACGCGCATCCGCCTCTTCCAGACCTGCGCGGGCAAAATCCAGCTGCGACTGGGTGCGATCCCGTTCGCTGGCACTTAAGGCACCCCGTTCGAACAGTTGTTTGGCGCGCTCCCACTCCCGCTCGGCCTGACTCACCTCAGCCCGGGCGTTATTTTTCGCCGCCTCGGCCTGTTTCACCAGAATCTGCATCGGCTCCGGGAAGATCCGGAACAGGATATCGCCCTCCTTTACATCTGCACCTTCGGTGTAGACACGCTCCTGAAGCACCCCTGAAATCCGTGCTCTGACCTCTACTTCCCGTGCACCGCGAACCCGTGCCGGATATTCCTGAATGAGATTAGCGCTGGAACGCGTCACCTCCTGCACGGTGACCATCGGTGGTGTTTTTTCGGCTGAGGCAGCGCCATCATCGCTGCCACATGCCGAGACCAGGCCTGCCACTGCCAGCAAAGACATCGCGCGAAGCCACGGTGCTGCTACAGAACTACGGTAGGGGAAACTGGAGGTTTGCATAGACTTCAATCGCTCGACAATAGGAAAAAAGAGATCCGGACCTTGTGTCCGACAATATAAACAGGGTGCATACAGGTAGTGCCAAAAGGGTTTCTTCGCGCATCTGACGCGCTGCCAGGCCTGGGCATCAGGCCGCACCTGATGAAGGTGCAGGCAGCAGAATGCCGTGCAGTAGCGTATCCAGCAGCGCATCGGCCATCGCTTCAAGCGAGCCGTTGCGCCCCGAAATGCGATTGACCAGCACACTGCCATAGGCCAGATTACCGATCATATCGAGCATATGTTCCGGGTCTGTTACCCGACAGCGCCCGCTATCGATAAGCTGCTGGTAGACGTTCAACCAGGTGGCGCGACGCAGATCCGAATAGACAAAGTAGCGCGGCTTGCTCACCTTGCCGAACTCGGCACATTCATGCACAAACAGCTCGATCGCCTCTGGGTGGTGCTCGAAAAACGTCATGTAGGCTTTGAAGCCCTGGCGCAAATGCTCCAGCGGATCATCAATGCCTTGAACGGAGGCATCCACCTGGCTGGTCAGCCGCAGCATCACATCATCCACGGCCGCCTGGAACAGCTCATCCTTGGTCGGGTAAAAACGATATACCGTCCCCTTGCCAACGCCAGCCAGGTCGGCAATCTGCTGCACGTCGGTACAGCGAAAGCCCTGCTCGGCAAACACCTTGACTGCGGCGCATAGAATATCCTCACAGCGCTCAGCCGGGGGCTTGCGCAAACGTTTGGACTGACATTGAAGGGTATTACCGGGCATGACCAACTCACGGACTGACGCGTCAGTCCGTATTAGAAAGCACTAGGCGCCGCTAAACAACCCACAGTGCGGAAAAACACTGTTGGAAGTTATGTCGGAACGGCAGAAAAAGCGGGGAAAAACCGGGAACTGCTTAAGCTCGACAACGTTGCCGGACAGCCTGAGCTGCCCGGCAATTTGTCACTCAGTAGCGGCTGGCTACATCATCGAAGGTCGCTTCGATGGTGGCCGACGGCGGCGGGCTGAGCAGGGACGCGACAATGATCGCAATCGTCGCCAGGATGAAGCCGGGGATGATTTCATACAGCCCGATGGTATCGATCTGCTTGTACACCACCACGGTCACACCACCGACGATAATACCCGCCAGCGCGCCGTTGCGAGTCATGCGCTTCCAGAACAGCGACAGTATGATCGCGGGCCCGAAGGCTGCACCGAAGCCCGCCCAGGCGTAAGACACCAAGCCGAGCACGGTACTCTCTGGATTGAAGGCGAATAGCAGTGCCAGCATAGCAATACCCACCACGGCGAACCGGCCAACCCAGACCAGTTCATTCTGGGTCGCCTCGCGACGGAACAGCGCCTTGTAGAAATCCTCGGCCAATGCAGACGATGACACCAGCAACTGCGAGTCTGCCGTCGACATGATCGCCGCGAGTACCGCTGCGAGTAGAATGCCCGCCACGACCGGGTGCATCAGTGCCTGAATCAGAGCAATGAACACAGTTTCAGCATCGCCGATACCCTCTTCGCCCAGATAACCAATACCGACCCAACCGACCATCAGCGCTGCAACCAGACAGATCGCCGTCCAGAGCACCGCGATACGACGTGCGGTAGGCAATGCGGCATCGTCACCAATTGCCTTGAAGCGTGCCAGCACATGCGGCTGACCGAAGTAACCGAGCCCCCAGCCCACCAGCGAAATGATCGCCACGAAGCCCAGCGCGTTACCGTCAACGTCGTTGAAGAACGACAACAGATTGGGGTTCTTCGCCTCCATCGCCGCGTGCGCGACGTCCCAGCCACCTATCGCATTCAGTGCAACAATGGGAACCACCACCAGCGCTGCCGCCATCAGCAATCCCTGGATGACATCCGTCCAGGAAACCGCCAGGAACCCACCGAAGAAGGTGTAGGAAACGATCACCAGAGTGCCGATCACTACTGCCAGTTCGTAGTTCAAACCGAAGGTGCTTTCAAACAGCTTGCCCGCCGCGACCAGACCCGAGCTGGTGTAGAACAGGAAGAACAACAGAATGAAGATGGCAGAAATCACCCGTAGCGCCCGACTCTTGTCCTCGAAGCGAAACTCGAAGTAGGCCGGCAGCGTCAGGGAGTCGTTGACCGCATGCGAATAGACCCGCAGGCGCCGCGCAACAATCAGCCAGTTGAGCCAAGTACCTGCCAGCAGGCCGGCAGCGATCCAGGTCGCCTCGTACCCTGCAGCCAAGGCATAGCCGGGCAAGCCCAGCAGCAGCCAACCGCTCATATCGGAAGCGCCGGCTGACAAGGCAGCCGTGCCTGGGCCAAGGGAGCGCCCGCCGAGGATGTAATCGGAGAGATTATTGGTTCGTTTGTAGGCAATGTAGCCGACAGCCAACATCACCCCCATGTAGACCACGAAGGTCGCACTCAATATGCCAATGTTACCAGTCATGTTGTTCTTCTCTCGTTTTGATGAACAGTCCCTGTTCCGTTATTGGTATGGGGAAGCATTGATCAATTCCCTCTGTTTCACGACAGCAGCACAGGGCTGCCGATTCTTGCTCAGGGCTCACCATTACCCAACGACAGCAGGCTGGCATTGCCGCCCACTGCTGTGGTGTTGATGGTGCGCGTACGTTCGGTGACAAAGCGCAGCAGATAATGCGGGCCACCTGCTTTCGGTCCAGTGCCTGACAACCCCATGCCGCCAAAGGGCTGCACCCCTACTACCGCGCCAATCTGATTGCGGTTGATGTAAACATTGCCGATGCGCACGCGCCGGTCGATGTGCAGAGCGGTATCTTCATTGCGGCTATGGATACCCAGGGTCAGGCCAAAGCCGGTGGCATTGATTTCGTCGATGACCTTGTCGAGGCTGTCATTGCGCCAGGTGATCACATGCAGAATCGGTCCGAAATGCTCGCGATCAAGCTGCTTGATGCTGTCGAGGCGGAAGGCTACAGGAGCAACGAAGTGTCCATCAAGCCCCTCTGGCAAAGGTGTTTCAGCAATCAGGCGGTCAGCCGCCTTCATGGTCTCGATATGCTTGAGCAATCCTTCGCGGGCCTCGGCGTCAATAACCGGGCCCAGGTCCGTGGCACGGCTGAAGGGATCGCCCACATGCAGCTCGGCCATGGCGCCCTTGAGCAGTTCCAGAACTCGCGGTGCGATATCCTCCTGAATGTAGAGAACGCGAAGCGCCGAGCAGCGCTGGCCGGCGCTGGTAAAGGCCGAATGCACGACATCCTTGACCACCTGTTCCGGCAGCGCTGTGGAATCCACCAGCATCGCGTTCTGACCGCCGGTTTCGGCGATCATCGGCGCAATGGCAGCGTCTCTGGCGGCCAGCGCACGATTGATAACATGCGCGGTCTGGGTCGAGCCGGTAAAGGCCACACCGGTGATACGCGGGTCAGAGGTAATCACACTACCGACCTGGGCGCCGTCGCCGGGCAACAACGCCAGCGCATTACCCGGAAGGCCCGCTTCAAACATCAGCTCGACACAGCGCACCGCCAGCAGGCTAGTCTGTTCGGCCGGTTTGGCGACAACGGTATTACCGGTCACCAATGCCGCCGCGACCTGGCCCAGAAAGATCGCCAGCGGGAAGTTCCATGGGCTGATACAGGCAAATACCCCGCGGCCTTGCAGATACAGCTCGTTGCTCTCACCCGTTGGTCCCGGCAGGGTAATCAGCGCAAAGCGCTGGCGGGCCTGGAGTGCGTAGTAGCGGCAGAAATCCACTGCTTCACGCACTTCGTCGATGCCGTCCTGCAAACTCTTGCCCGCTTCACGAGTACAGAGCGCCATCAGTTCGGGCAGATTTTGTTCCAGCAGATCGGCAGTGCGCTCCAGCACCGTAGCACGATCATCAACCGGGGTGGCGTTCCAGGCGGGGAAAGCCGCAGCGAGTTGATCAATCGCATCACGGGTTTGCTCGGCTGACGCCCAGACCACGTCACCCACCCGATGGGACAAGTTGTAGGGGCACATTACCGCCCTGCTCTGCCCTGTCAGGCGCTGACCATTGACCAAGGGTGCGCCAGTCCAGCGCGCCGGCATGTGGCTGTCGAGCTGCTGCTTGAGCGGCAACCATTGGGACAATACATTGAGATTCACGCCGCGGGAGTTGCGCCGCTGCGGTCCGTAAATATCCGCTGGCATCGGTATACGGTGGTTGGCGGGGGATGCGTGCCTGCTCAAGTTGATCAGAGGGTGCTCGATAAGCGTTTCAACGGGGACCTTTTTATCCACCAGTTTGTGCACGAAGGAGGAGTTGGCGCCATTTTCAAGCAGGCGCCGGACCAGATAGGGCAGTAGATCCTTGTGCGCGCCAACGGGCGCGTAAATGCGCACGGCGCAGCTATTCTGCTCAATCACGGTGTCATACAGGGCGTCGCCCATGCCGTGCAGGCGCTGGAATTCAAACTTGCGCTGGCCGGCCATGGACAGAATGCAACTGACGGTGTGAGCGTTATGGGTCGCGAATTGCGAGTAGATCAGACCTTCGGTCAGCGGGCTGAGCAGATAGCGAGCGCACGCCAGGTAAGACACATCGGTGCCCTCCTTGCGCGTGAATACCGGGTAACCGTCCAGGCCGGCCTGCTGGCACAGCTTGATCTCGGTATCCCAGTAGGCGCCCTTGACCAGCCGCACCGGGATCAGATCCCCCTGCTGCTTGGCCAGCAGCGTCAACCAGCACAACACCGGCAGTGCGCGCTTGGTATACGCCTGAACCACCAGACCGAAATTGCCCCAGCCTTTGACATCCGCATGCTGATACACGCGGCGGAACAGCTTCAGTGAGAGCTCCAGGCGATCAGCCTCTTCGGCATCGATAGTGATGCCTACACCGCCAGCACGCGCTTGACGGGCCAGACCCAGAACGATCTCGCTCAGTTCATCGAGCACCTGCTGTTCACGGGCAGTTTCATAGTGGGGATGCAGAGCCGAGAGCTTGATGGAAATAGTCGGCTTGGGGCTCGCGCCCTTGTAGCTGTCGTTCGCCAGCGCGTTGATCGCATCACTGTAGTCCGTCAGGTACTTGCTCGCGTCGGTGCGCGTCAGCGCGGCTTCACCGAGCATGTCGAAGGAATAGGTATAACCGTTATCGCGCTGCTCCTTGCCGTTTTTCAAAGCTTCTTTGATATTACGGCCGAGCACGAACTGCTTGCCCATGATGCGCATGGCCTGCAGCATGGCGCTGCGAATCACCGGCTCGCCGCTACGCTTGACCAGCCGGCCGAGTACCGTACCCGGGGTGCCGTCCTGACGCTTGTCCATGTTCACGACCTTGCCGGTCATCACCAGGCCCCAGGCGGCCGCATTGACCAGCGCGCTCTCGCTCTGCCCAACGTGCTTGTCCCACTGGGCAGCGTTGAGCTTGTCGCGGATCAGGGCATCGGCGGTTTCAGCATCCGGCACGCGCAACAGCGCTTCGGCCAGGCACATGAGCATGATGCCTTCCTGGGTGTCCAGGCTGTACTGCTGAAGGAGTGCGTCGATGCTGTCGCTGGCATTGTCGCGCTTGCGCACATCTTCGATAAGCCGTGTCGCGCGACGCGTCAAGGCAGCCACGTCGCCGGGTTCGGCGAGCGTCTGCAGCTCGGCAACATAGGCTGCTTCGTCTACCGCGTAGTTGTCGCTGACCACGGTGAGAAAATCATCGGGGTTGCTGCGCAGAAAATCACCCTGCAGAACCTGACTGGCTTTGAACATCTGTTTTGCTCCGTTGCCGCCTGCGCCGCCCAGCCGCTTCAGCGGCCGGTCTGCTCGGAGTCACTCTTTTCCTGAGCCTAGACCATCGGCAGCGTTTGGACGAATTCACTTGTTGTCACTTGTTATTGTCATGTGCGCCGTCCGTGTCAGACAGGCACAAGAACGCCATGCATCGACTGTAGAAGCCTGATGCGGCGCGATCTTGCGAAAATCTGGTATTTTTTTGCAAAAACCTACGAAACGGGGAGCTCAGCGGAACTTATCGAGTGCCTAACCTCGGGCGCCAAGTCTGAGCTTGCGGGGTGTTTCGCCGCTGTGATCACGCACAGCGTGGGTCAAGGCACTCTGACTGGAAAAGCCGCAACGGCTGGCGACTTCCGACAGCGGCAGGCAACTCTGGCAAATCAATCTAAGCGCTTCGGCCACCCTGGCCCGGAGCAGGTATTGGTGGGGAGACTGCCCCGCCAATTGTTTGAACAAGACGTGGAAGTGGCTCGGGCTGACATAGACCTGGGCGGCCATGTCAGCCACGCTGATGGGCTGATCCAGCCGCGCACGGATGTACGCATCAATACGCGGCAAATCCAGGCTGCGTGCAGGCTGGCTGTTCTTCAGGGGCGCGGAAAACAACCGTTCATGCAGGCTATGCAGCAGCACACCGCCCAAATGCCAGGTCATCGGCAGATGCCTGGCCTGATCACCACTCAGTGCATTAGCGGCCCCGAGCTCGTGTGCGGCAAAATCCAGCAAACCCTGGAGATGCTGGTCAAGCGTCAGAAAACGGGGCTTTTCGAACAGCCTTGCAAGGTTCTCGGACTCATAACCCGGCGTGTTCTCTGCGGCCTCCGCCAGATCAAGAATCAACATATGATTACTGCCCCGCCCCGAAAAGGCGTGAGCTTCACCGCCCGGCACCAGACAGGCATGCAGCCGATTGACCGCGCCGCCCTGCCCCATCACCTCGAAATCCGCACAGCCGTCCAGCCCAACAATCAACTGATGCTGCGCGTGGGCGTGAGTCGCGGTTTGTACCGGCAAGTCGAGTATTTTGGTCTTGATCATGCAAGTCTTGATTATGCCAAGGGCGCGCTGCGCATGGAGGCTCAATATTAGTCCTTGCCCCCTGCGGTAACAAGCCGCACACCTTTCAGGCATTGAAAACGGCGGAATCGGCTCCATCTCTAGTGCATACGGAACCACAAGCGAGCCATTCCATGACAGATCAGGACAACAGCCACTCGGAGTATTTCGAGCGGAATCCCAATAACGCGTCAAACCAGCAAGGCACTGATCTGGTCATACCCAACCAGCGCTTGCCCAACCAGCTGTACCTGCTGCCCATCCAGAACCGGCCGTTCTTTCCTGCCCAGGTAATGCCCGTGGTAGTGGACGAAGCGCCCTGGGACGCCACGCTGGAGCGGGTCGCGGACACGCCACACCATGCGCTGTCGCTGTTCTATATCGACGGCCCACTGCCTACCGAAGGTGAGCTGGATGCCAAGCGCCTTCCAGAGACCGGCTGCGCGGTCAAGGTCCATCATGCAGTGAAGGAAAAGGGCAAGATCCAGTTCATCGCCCAGGGCCTGACTCGTGTGCGCATCACCAAGTGGCTGAGCCGCAAGCCGCCCTATCTGGTGGAAGTGGAGTACCCCGAGGCCCCAAGCGATGAGCGAGACGAGGTACGGGCTTACGCCATGGCGTTAATCAACGCGATCAAGGAGCTGCTGCCGCTCAACCCGCTCTACAGCGAAGAATTGAAAAACTATCTGAATCGCTTCAGCCCCAATCAGCCTTCGCCCCTGTCCGACTTTGCCGCCACATTGACGTCAGCCAAGGGCAGCGAACTGCAGGACGTACTCAACACCATCCCCGTGCTGCGGCGCATGGAAAAAGTACTGATCCTGCTGAAAAAAGAGATCGATGTGGCGCGCTTGCAAGGTGAAATCAGTGCCGAGGTCAACCGTACAATCAGTGATCATCAACGCACCTTTTTCCTCAAGGAGCAGCTCAAGGTCATTCAAAAGGAGCTGGGGCTGTCCAAGGATGATCGCACCGCGGATATGGAACAGTTTCGCGATCGCCTGGAAGGCAAACACCCACCCGAAGCCGTCAGCAAGAAAATCGAGGAGGAGCTGAACAAGCTCTCGGTACTGGAGACTGGATCGCCGGAGTACGCCGTCACACGCAATTATCTGGACTGGGCGACCGCACTGCCCTGGGGCCTGTATCACCAGGACAAACTCGATATCGCCCATGCGCGCAAAGTGCTGGACCGCGACCATGACGGCCTGGATGACGTCAAACAACGTATTCTCGAATTCCTTGCCGTGGGCGCGTTCAAAGGCTCGGTGTCCGGTTCAATCATTCTGCTGGTCGGCCCTCCTGGCGTGGGTAAAACCAGCATTGGCCATTCCATTGCCGAAAGCCTGGGCCGCCCCTTTTACCGATTCAGTGTGGGTGGCATGCGTGATGAGGCTGAAATCAAGGGCCATAGGCGCACCTACATCGGCGCCATGCCGGGTAAATTCGTTCAGGCATTCAAGGATGTTGGCGTAATGAACCCCGTCATCATGCTGGATGAAATCGACAAGCTGGGTAGCAGCCACCAGGGCGACCCCGCGTCGGCCTTGCTTGAAACCCTGGACCCGGAGCAGAACAACCAGTTTCTGGACCATTACCTGGATTTGCGTCTGGATCTGTCCAAAGTCCTGTTTGTGTGCACCGCCAATACGCTGGACAGTATTCCTGGCCCTCTGCTGGACCGCATGGACGTCATCCGCCTGTCGGGCTATATCAGTGAAGAAAAGCTGGCTATCGCCAAACACCACCTGTGGCCTCGGCAACTGGAGCGAGCGGGGTTGCGCAAAAGCCAATTGCGCATTACCGACAAGGCATTGCGCAATGTGATAGAGGGCTATGCCCGGGAAGCTGGCGTGCGCAACCTGGAAAAGCAGCTGGCCAAGATCGTGCGTAAATCAATCATGAAACTGCTCGAAGACCGTGAGCAGAAAATCGTGATCAAGCCAGCCGACCTTGTTGAGCTGCTGGGCGCCGCGCCCTTCCGCACGGAAAAAACCTTGAAGGGTACCGGCATCATTACCGGCCTGGCGTGGACCTCCATGGGCGGCGCTACCCTGCCAGTAGAGGCAACGCGCATTCATACCCTCAACCGTGGATTCAAACTGACGGGCAAGCTCGGTGAGGTCATGCGCGAGTCGGCAGAAATCGCCTATAGCTTCATCTGCGCTAACCTCAAGACCTACCGGGCAGACACCAGCTTCTTTGATCAGGCCTTCGTGCACATGCATGTGCCTGAGGGCGCCACGCCGAAAGACGGGCCCAGCGCCGGCGTTACCATGGCCAGCGCACTACTGTCACTGGCACGTAACCAGGCACCGCGCAGCGGGCTGGCCATGACTGGCGAAATCACGCTGACCGGGCAGGTGTTACCCGTTGGCGGGATCCGCGAGAAGGTGATTGCTGCGCGCAGGCAATCGATTTTCGAGCTGATCATCCCTGAAGCCAATCGAGGAGACTACGAAGAACTCCCGGCCTATCTCAAGGAGGGCATGCAGATTCACTTTGCCAACCACTTCCGTGATGTGGCCAGAAAGCTGTTTGACTGAAACTGAAAAGGCGCCCTGGGGCGCCTTTTCATTATTGCTGGAATCTCACGCTTAGCGCTTTTTTCCACCTGACTTATCGTCATCGGTAGGCGCAAAGTGCTCATCGTGATCCAGGTCCAGCTCTTCGATCTCGGGAAACTCGTGCAGACTTGACTCAAAGTCGTCGTCCTTGGCGAGATTTCTTGCTTTCTCTCTCACCGCTTCCCGCTCGGCATTGCGCCGCACTGGCTCCGGGCTCAGACCTTCAATGAGATCCCAGTCCGGGTCCAGGGTGAAATCGTTCAGATTAAGCTGACTGGTGCTTGACTCGTCATGCTCGTCCGGAATGCCGGAGCGGAATTCGCCAGGCTGAGTGATATCCAGATCCTCATCGATCAGCGGATCCAGCTCGCTGACCTGCTCGACCATATCGCCATTGGCATCGAACAACAGCGGGAAACGCGCCTTGATCTGATCCACTCGCTCAGGGTCACCACCCAGGTCATGAATCTCTTCTTCCTGTTCGGAAAATGCCGCAGCATCACCGAGTTCAGCCAGGACGCGCAGTTGCTTGTAGCGCAGATCCAGCCGCTCGGGCTCATCATCAATCGCCTTGTCGAGCATGATGCGCGCTTCAGCAAATCGGCCGTAAGTGATATACAGCTCAACACCTTCCAGGGCATCAACCGGTGGCTTGACTGCACGCTGTGCAGGCCGTGCGACCATGGCCGGGACTGTGGTGATGTTGGATGAGAAGCCTGCGGGCGCGTCAGGTTGAACGGGAGCCGGTGCAGCACGATGATCATCTGAATCATCAGGCGTGCGACGACGCGCAAAGAACAGCCCAAGCAGGAAGGCAACCAGGACCAGCGGCAATGTCAGCCAGGTCAGCCATGAAGAACTGCTGGGTGCGACCTCAGCGGGCTCTTCAGCAGGCAATACCATGGCGTCGACAGAACCCGGCGCCGGGCTGTCACTGCCCTCAGCAGAACCCGGGCCGGAGCCTGGCTCACTGTTGCCTAAACTGCCTGCACCAGCTACACCGGCCAGCGTGTCGTCTCCCTCAACTTCCGCATCGCGTGCCTGACGGAGCACTTCAAGTTCCGCCTGAAGACTGGCTATCTGCGCGTCACGCGCATCCAGCTCGCTCACCAGGACGTTGAATCGACTTTCCAGCGAACGCAAACGGTCGAGCAATTCGGCGGAATCGGCTTCGGCGGTTTCCACACTCGACTCTTCAATACGCAAACGCGCATCGGCAATCTCTTGTGCTGTAGCCTCGCTGGGTACGTCAGACGCAGGCGTTCCGGCCAGTGGTTCCTCTGGCTGAGCAGGTGTTGATGGCTGGACAGGCGTCGGGACCTGAGTCGGCTCTTCAACCACCGGTGGCTCGGCGGAGTCCGCTACCACATCGGGCTGCGGCACTGGCGCTGGGGCCGCCGGCTCCTGAGTTGCATCCAGAATGGACCTGGGTGCGCCGGAGGTGACCAGTTGCTCACGTGTAGGCAGCGTCAACGCATGGCCAGCTCGCAGGCGGTTGATGTCGCCATCAATAAAAGCCTGCGGGTTGAGCGCACGAATCGCCAACATGCTGGTAGGAATATCAACGCTGTTACTGGGGCGTTGCGCGGCGGCAATGTCCCACAGGGTATCACCACGCACCGTGGTGTACTGAGCAGCGCCCGAGGCAGCTTCGAGCTGTGGAAGCTCGGGCTGCGGCGCAGGCTGAGCACTTGAACGCGGCTGCGCGGCTGCAACAACTGGGCGCTGCGGGCTGCTGAGCGCAGGCGCTGGCGCAGGTCGGGGTGCATTGGCGAGCACACCAGCCTGCGGATCGTACAGCGGCGGATCCAGCAGCAAGGTGTATTCGCGCAACATCCGGCCATTGGGACGGCGCAGCTCGACGAGGAAGTTCAGGTACGGCTCACGCACCGGACGGCTGGACTCAACCCGAATAAACAGCTGGTTGTTTTCCACCACCGGCACAAAGCGCAGGTCGGTCAGGAAAAAGGGACGGTCAATGCCGGCACTCTGAAAAGCTTCCTGATTCGCCAGCGAGACACGAATGTCCTCCGGCGACAGGCCCTCCCCTCCCTGTAACTGAATTGTGGCGCTTAACGGCTGATTCAATGCCGAATCAAGGCGCAGCTCACCCAACCCCAATGCATTGCTGACCCCGACATACAATGCGGCCAACGTAGCGACACCCGCAATTACTTGGCGTTTCACAGCCATACCCTTTCCTCTTATCCTGTGGGCAACGACCTGGCGGCCGTCACCAACGATGCTTTCCATCGCATTCCCTGAAGGGAACGGGGCACTCATCTACAAAATCCAGCGCAACGCATTATGCCATCGTGACGGCCGAAACCAACCTGCGAATCGAGCCAAATCGTCAAAAAAATCTGCATTAATTACAGCTGATTGCTTTATGCCACAATTTTGACTGCAACACACCAGCAATTGCACGCGCGACGCATTGCCGGCGTAAAAATACTGTCGAATGATCGCACTATGGCATCACGCCACCAGGGCGCAGTCAAGCGATGAATTCACTCACCTGCCAAGCGGCACGACATGAGTTAATATGCCGCTTTTATCCACCGACAGACATCTATTTATGAGCGAAGTCGACAAACTATTCTCCGCACCGCTCGCCAAGGTCAGCGACTTCGTGTTCGACGCTGATGTAGCGCGCGTGTTTCCCGACATGATCAAGCGATCAGTGCCGGGTTACCCGACTATTATAGAGAGTATTGGCCTGATTGCCGGGCAATATGCACAACCTGACAGCCTTATCTATGACCTGGGCAGCTCATTGGGCGCGGCTACCCAATCGATGCGTCGCCATGTGCGTGTACCCGGCTGCCAGATCATCGCCGTCGACAGCTCGCTGGCCATGACCGAGCGCTGCCGCGAGTACTTGCAAGCCCAGGACGCGATGGTCGAAGAACTCACGCCAGCGCAGGTGATGCAGGCCGACATACTGGCCCTGCCCCTGGCCAGTTGCTCGGTGGTGGTACTGAATTTTACCCTGCAGTTCATTGCCCCTGAGCGCCGTCTCGAACTACTCAGCGCCATCCACCAGGCGCTACTTCCCGGCGGCGTGCTAATCCTCTCGGAAAAGTTGCAATTCGCCGATCCCGATACCCAGCAGACTCTGGAAACCATGCACTACGCCTTCAAAAGAGCCAATGGCTACAGCGAGCTGGAAATTGCCCAGAAGCGCAGTGCCATCGAGAAGGTCATGCTGCCGGACGCGCTGGAGACTCACCTTACCCGCTTGCAGCAGGCCGGGTTCAGCCGCAGCCACAGCTGGTTCCAATCCCTCAACTTCTGTTCGATGATGGCCCACAAGTGATTGATTACTCCCCCCTGTACCGCCAACTGGCCGACACGCCGCTGGCACCCTGGCTGGCGGTGCTACCTGAAGCCCTGGAACGCCGCTTTGCCGACCTGAATCACGGCGACCTTGCCCGCTGGCAGAAGGCGCTGAAGCAATTGCCCGTTGTCACTGAGCCTCGCGCTGATCTGCAGCGGGGCGTGACCTTGCACGCAGGCGAGCCGCTCAGCGCAGAACAGAAAGACGCACTGCTGGCCGGGCTGCAAGGTCTGCAACCATGGCGAAAGGGCCCTTTCAATCTATTTGGCACGCAGGTTGATTGTGAATGGCGTTCCGACTGGAAATGGGAACGAATTGCCCCGCACATTCAACTTACCGGCAGGCGCGTGCTGGATGTCGGTTGCGGCAATGGCTATTACATGTGGCGCATGTGGCAGGCCGGCGCGCACATGGTGCTGGGCGTTGATCCCAATCTGCTGTTCTACCATCAATTCATGGCCGTGCAGGGTTACCTCCCCACAGCACCCGTATGGCAATTGCCTTTTACCCTGGAAGAGTTACCTGAGCCCGCGGGCGGATTTGATACGGTGTTTTCCATGGGGGTGTTGTACCACCGCAAATCACCGGTCGATCATCTGTTGCAACTCAAAGCCTGCCTGCGGCCCGGCGGAGAACTGGTGATTGAAACGCTGGTGATAGAGGGTGACGAGAATGCCTGTCTGATACCGGAAGATCGTTATGCGCAAATGCGTAACGTCTGGTTTCTACCCTCAGTGGCGATGCTCGCGCGCATGCTGCGGCGCAGCGGCTTTCAGCAGGTCGAGTGTATCGACCTGACCCTGACCAGTACCGATGAGCAGCGCAGTACCGAATGGATGCGCTTCCAATCCTTGCCGGATTTTCTTGACCCCGACAATGCAGCCTTGACTATTGAAGGCTACCCCGCTCCTCTGCGCGCTACGCTGACGGCGCGCAAGCCTGGGCCCTAGCGGGCCACAAGCTGGCCTACTGCTGCTCGAGCCATCCCGGCAGCTCCGCAGCAGGTAGCGCGCGGGAAAACAGATAGCCCTGGCAAGCGCCACAACCACGACCCTGAAGAAACCGCCACTGTGCCTCGGTTTCCACACCCTCGGCCACCACATGCAGGCGCATATTGGCAGCCATATCCAGGATGGTGGTCACCAACTGATTATCCTCGCTGTTCTGCGGCACACCAGCGAGGAAGCTCTTGTCGATTTTCAGCTTGTCCAAGGGAAAGCGGCGCAGGTACGCCAGTGAGGAATAGCCGGTACCGAAGTCATCGATGGCCAGGGTTACCCCCAGGCCTTTCAACTGCCTGAGTGTCTGTTCGCCCTGCTCGGCATGGGTCATCAAGGCGCTTTCAGTAATTTCCAACTCCAGCATCTTCGCTGGCAGGCCGCTTTCATCCAATGCCGAACGGACCAAAGCGACTACATCCTGCTGGATAAACTGGCGCGGCGACAGGTTGACGGAGATCATGTCCAGCCCCAACCCCTGCTGCTGCCATTGTCTGGCCTGTCGACAAGCCTCATGCAACACCCAACTGCCAATTTGCACGATCAGCCCATTGTGCTCCGCCAGGGGTATAAACCTGTCTGGCGGGATCAATCCGTGCTGCGGATGGCGCCAGCGCAACAACGCTTCAACCCCATAGGCACGGCGGCTACGCACCTGGATCAGAGGTTGGTAATGCAGTTCAAATTCGCCATTTTCCAGCGCCTTACGTAATCCGCGCTCCAACTCGAAGCGCTGGCTGGCCTCCTCAGTCATGGCCCGTGCATAGCCGCACACCTGATCACGCCCGATGCTCTTGGCGGTATCCATTGCGGCGTCGGCGTTGCGCACCAGATCAGCTGAGCTGTCTCCGTCCATCGGGTAACAGGCGTAGCCCACGCTCGCGCCGACGTAGAGCTCTCGGCCGTCCTCGATGACCAGCGGTGCGCGCATGCTGGCACAGATATGCTCGCCCAACTCACGCACTGCGTCGGGCTCACGGTCGTGCGAAATCAACAGAAATTCGTCGCCGCTCAAGCGGGCCAGGGTGTCTGCATCGGTGCAACAGGTTACCAGCCGCTGCCCCGCCTGGCGCAGCACCTCATCGCCTATGGCATGCCCCAGGCTATCGTTGATCGCCTTGAACCGGTCGAGGTCGATATACAGGACAGCCAGGGGCAGACGTTCTTCTGCGGCACGTTGCAGGCTCTGCTCCAGCTCAAGCAGCGCCAGAGTCCGATTCGCCAGCCCGGTCAGGCTGTCAAAGTGAGTCAGTTGCTGCAGTTCTCGCTGGCTGCGTTGCAGGCCGCTCAAATCACTGAACATCGCCATATAGCGACTGACGTGATCACCTTCATCCTTCATCGCCGTAGCCGTGACCCAAAGGGGTACATCCACGCCGTCAGGGCGCACAAACATGACTTCGCCTTGCCAGTGGCCGAGCTGACTTAGCGCGGTGACGACCTGCCGAGTCAGCGTCTGGGAATCCATGTCGTGCCGGTGGCCGAAGGGGCGTGTACCTTTGACCTGTTTGGCGGTCAAACCGGTGATATGCGCGAAAGCGGGATTGACCCGCAGGATGTTAAAGGCGCTATCCATGACCATCATGCCTTCGCGACTACGCTCGAACAGCGCGGCAGCTTCCTTGAGCGCCTGTTCCTGCTGCTTGCGCTCGGAAATGTCATCCGTGATGAATACGTAATAAAGGGCTGCGCCGTCAGGGCCACGCACCAGGGTGATAGTCAGGTTGATCCAGGCAAGGGTTCTGTCGCATCGGTAGTAGCGCGCCTCAAGCACGAACTGGTCTGCCAATCCGTAGCGCAGATCGCGCAGCCCCTTCTCCACCGGAGGCACATCGTCGGCAAAGAGCAGATCGCGCGGCAACATCTGTTGCAGATCCTGATGGGTGAAACCCGAACGGTCCAGATAGCAGGGATTGGCGCTGATATAAGCCCCGCTCGGCGACACCAGCAATATGCCCACCGCAGCATGCTCGAAAATTGCCGAAAAGCGCTTTTCGGTGATCTCATGCTCCTGAGCCAGTCGGGATTTCTGCACAATCAACGCGGTCAGCCGGGTAAATTCGCCCATCAATTGCAGATCACGCTCATCGGGGCAACGCGCCTGCTCGGCATAGACGCCAAAGGCGCCAAGGACTTGCCCGTCCTGATCACGAAACGGCATCGACCAGCAGGACACCACCGAACCCAGTGCGGCCAAATCCTGAAAGTCACGCCACAGAGGATCCGTGCGCACATCGCTGACATACACGGGCTCGCCGCGATAAATAGCCGTACCAAAGGAGCCTGCGCCCTCGCCTGGGCGGATGCCGCTGAGGGCCTGATTATATGGTTCCGGCATGCTTGGCGCTGCCAGTGTCTGCAAGGTGCCCTTGTCAGGATCCACCAGAAGCACGGACACGCGCTGATCCTTCTGGACCGACTCCCAGGCCTCCGCCAACTGGCGGGTCAGCTCTCGCATACCCGTTCTACCTAGCAACCCGTCGAGCACATTCAGGCGTGCCGACTGGATCATCGCCTGCTCCTGCTGAGCCTGGATGTCCTGCAGGGTTCCTATGATTACCGCTCCACTCTCCACAGTCAGATAGGGGCGAGCGGTCAGGTGACTCCAGCGATAGCGCCCAGCCACATCTCGCAGGCGCAGATCTGTTTCCAGCGGCGCGGTGTGGCCCTGTTTGACCTGATCCAGGTAGTCTCCCAACAAACCCCGATCATCCTCATGCACACCCGCAAATACCGACTGTCCCCTGGCACCCGCTGCGTCCATTCCGGTCAAATTCTGCCAAGCCTGATTGACGTACACCAGCCGCCCAGAGAAATCAGCACGGAAAACCACATCCCTGACCGCGGCCATGACCTGTATATTGCGGTCCAGCGCGGCACTGGCGTCGCGACGAAGCTGACGCACTTGTGCCCGGGTGCGATAGAGTTGGAAAAGCAGAATGGCGACTATGCTCAGCGCCAAGGGTAGCAGCCAGCGAAGGGCAGCAGACAGTTCAAGTGGCGGGTATGACCCAGAGAACAAGCGCTGGGCAACCAACAGGCTTCCCAGGCAGGCTATGAAAACAATCACCAGTCTTTTTATTATCACCAGCACACTCCGTTCCTGGACCGTGCTGGCTGCTCCTTAACCAAACACGGTCACTGTCTGACGGCTTATGGCCACCAGCGTACCATCTTCTCGCCAGACCATGGCAGAGGCATGCCCATAACCATCGCAAGCATGTTCGATCTCGGCCCGGTACAGCAGCCACTCGGTATTGCCAATCTCGGGTTGCGGCTGCATGAACTCGATGGTCCAGGTCAGTGAACTGGCAGGCGCTCGCTGCTGCAAGTGGGGCAATACGGCTGGCGGCCACACATCGACCAGCCCCAGTATGTGCGCCGCTTGAATGCTGCCTTCATCCTCGCGAAAACGCATCCAGCCACCCATTTCGCGCTTGCGACTATTGGTAAATGGCAGGTCGCCAAATGCCCAGCGTACAGCGAAATGCTTGATGAATACCGGATTTACCCCTTCAATATAGGGCATTTCTGCACAGTCAGCGGGGCTTTTGGCTGCAGGCGCCGGCAGGCTGGGAACCGCTACCACTGATTCACGCGATGCACCAAAGCTACCCTGAATGATGCACATGATCTGCCCGTCCTGCTTGGCCATGCCCAGCATCTGGGTAACCGCTTTACCTTCACGCAGCACTTGCGCTTCTACCTGCATGCTTTGACCCGGCGCCACCGGCCCGACAAAGGTAATCGCCAGGGAGCGGACCGGGCGGTTGGCTGGCACTTTGGCCCGCATGCCCTGATAAACCAGCGCAGCAATCAAACCGCCATAGCCAGCACGGCCCTGGGCCCAGCCGGTGGGTATGGTGACTTCCTGTTGGGGTGATGCGGCCAGATCGGCCAGCAGTTCAGCAAAGGTCATGTACAGATTCCTGTTATTCGCGAAAGCGCATGGTAGGCGATCAGCTCAGCGAGGCAAAGGGGCGTGGCGGCAACATAGTGATGCGGAATGCACCACTATCCGCGTGGATCTTCGGGTTTCACACGCAGGCTGCACAGCCAGCCCAACGCCAACCAAGCTGGCGGCATTTCCGGCCAGTCCTCAGCGCCTAGCCCCTCCAGAGTGAAGCCCTCTGCACCTGCCCTGGCCAATAGCCGCTCATGCCACCAGTGCAGATAAAACCCCGTGCCTGGCAGCTGCTCATTGGCCAGATTGGCGCGCAGGCGCAGCGGCAATGAGGCAAACAGCAATTCATCAATCGCCGGGCTGATCTGCCGCTCGTTTTCCAGATAGGCCGATGCAGTCACAAAGGGCAGATCAAGCTGACGGGCCAGGATTACCAATTGGTCCGCGTACTCACGATGGCTGTGCAGCGGATCAATCTGCGAGCGCCAATCAAGCTGCGCACGCTCTACCGCTTCAACCAACGTATGTACGCCGGCACAGGGTGCGTCCAGCAATACCGCCAGCCAGCGGCGCTCCAGCAAGGGTGTGTGTTCGAGCATCAACACCAACTCCGCACTGCTTGATCCCCTGCGCGGCTGCCAGTCGCCGATGTTGCCATCGGGAATCTGCAGCAGCCGGGCACAACGCTGGGGCCACTGGGCGGGCAGTAGCTGCGATTTGAGCTCTTGCCAGTGTTGGGCAAGCTGATCACGCCGGGCGATTAGCCAGCGCTCGGCCAACCAACGGGTTCTGCTCTTATAGGCTGTCATTATCTTTCCGTCCCAAGCGGGCGCGTATGCCCTGGATGACGCCGCGATTATCCTCTGCCAGGCTGGCCTGGTCCGCCAGCGGCGCTGCGCGGCAAAGATCCAGGGTGAAATGCCCCAACCGCGAACTGTATAGGCCAATGCCGATGCCCTGGCCTATGCGCGCGGCCAGTTTTTCCAGCATGCCGGACAGCAAACTGTCACTCAGCGCACCGATCGCCATTTCGCTGCCACCGGCCAGCGCAATATTGCGCAACACGTGCCGGGCCAGTCGCCAGCGGCCCAACTGGCCCATTGGCAATCCGTAGCAGATTGCCACGCGCTGCATCATGCGGATATTGCGCCAGACGACCAATAACAGATCGACTGAAACCCAGGGGCTGGTGGCTACCAGCATGCCGGTGCCGACGGATTCGTTGCGAATCATGCGTCGGGCCTGGATGTCCAGTTCCTGATAGAACTGCTGATTCAGCCGGCGGGTCACTTCCTGAGCACTGTGCGACTGATCCAATGCTTTGCAAACCTGTGCCAGCCTACTGGCCAGAGGTGTATCGCGATAGAGCGCTTGCAACCGGTCCAGCCAGTCCACCGCCAGCCGCTCGCCAGGATTTGCCAGTGCCGCGCGCATTTCCTTGCGCAATTGCTCCAGCTCGGTCAAGCGCAGACGTTGCTGGCGCAGCGCGCGCCAGGTCAGTACGCCAGAACCCGCAAGACCCGCCCCAAGCAAACCGAGCAGAGTGCCAGCCACCGGGTTCCAGGCAAAAGCATCCAGTGTCCAGCGGCTCCACTCCAGCGCCGCCCCACCAACCACAACGGCCAGCAGCAGCTTCCCCAGCCGGGCTGGCCAGGGGCTCACGGGCGGCGCGTTCAGGGTCCCTGGTAGCGGCACTTCACTGCCCTGCTCCAAGGGTTTGAGCTGCTCTGCGGTCTCACCCAGCACCCTGACCTGTTCCACGGCCGGCTCAGGTGCTGGCTCCCATGTTTCCAGAATATGCGGGTGGTCGGTTGTTGGCTTGTGCTTCATGGCTGTGCACCCTCGACTATCCAACTGACCAGGTCGTCCATACGGTAATGCGGAAAAGGTTCGTTTCGGTGCAGACCCGTCGGCGGGCGCAAGTGCAGCAAGGCAGGTCCTTTCAGCTGCAGATCCAACGGCAGATGCTCGGGTATGCTGGCCGGCTGATAGCGAATAAAGGCGGTTTGCCCAACCAGCCCACCGATCATGGTGTCGCCATCCTGCTCTGCAGCTCTGACCGCCGCCAGCGGAAAGCCCTGCACCTGCACGCCACCGTGGCGCACTTCCGACAAGCTGTCAGTCACCAGATCCTCCAGGCATTGCTGCACTGCCCGTTGCTGCGCCGGCGCCACCTGATCCACCTTGGTCGCGCAAACGGCCATGCGCGCAATGCGCGGTTTGAACAGCCGTTGGAACAGGCTGTTCTGGCCGTATCGGAAACTGCCCAATACGCCCTCGAGCGCCAGTTGCAGATCACGCAGAGCAGCCTGCCCGGCCTGCATCGGAGTCAACATATCGACCAGCAGTATCTGCCGATCCAGACGGCTGAAATGCTGCTCGTAAAAGCCTTTCACCACGAAGTCCCGGTAGTAGTCGAAGCGCTCCCGGCATTGTTCCCACCAACTTCCAGCAGCGCCCTGGCTATATTGATTGGCGCCGAGTAATGGGACAAACATCAGCATCTGAGGGGCGATTCCGCTGCCCGGCAGCATGAAGCGGCCAGGCTGATTGCGCGACAGTCCCGCCTCACTGCGGCAACGCAGCAGGAAGGTAGTCCATTCTTCGGTCAATTGTTCGAGTAAAGCAGAATCGCATGGCGCGGCCGGATCAATAGCCAGCAGGCGCTCGCGTAATTCGCCGGCCAGGCTAGCGCGCGGCTCAGCATCCAGGAGGGTGCGCATCTGCTCACACCATTGGCCGAAGGTCATCCCCAACAGCGGCAGGTCGAGCAGCCATTCACCGGGGTAGTCCAGCAACTCAAGGCGCACGTGGCGTTGCCCCTGGAAGTTTTTCAACAGCCCCTGGGGCCGAAATTGCAGATCGATAATGACCCGTGACAGATCGGACGTGGACACCGGCCATTGCGGCGGTTGGGCCGAGAGCGCACCCAGCGCCTGGAGGTAAGCGAATGGCTGCTCCACCTGTTCACGCTGCCAACGTACCGACAGCAGCCGGTCAAAGGGCCTGCGACGCGACAACAGACCGCGCTGGTGATTTTCCAGTTGATTGATCAGACTAGTAATGAAAGTGGTCTTGCCGGCCCCGCTCAAACCGGTCACACCGACGCGCACCGTCTGGCCACCCAGACGCGCAGCCTGCTGCTGAGCCAGCTCCAACCACTTCACTTTTTTAACTGCAACCATGCAGGCACTCCCAGAATCATTTAAGGTCTATGCTCTTTGGCAGTATCGCATAGTCCACCCATTGAACAGAGGTTGGCCACATGGCCTATTCAGACACACACAGCAAAGGCATTGGATATCTTCTATGGATCTTCGGATTCATGGGCGCTCACCGTTTCTATTACGGCAAACCCATCACCGGAACCATCTGGTTCTTCACCCTGGGTCTGTTCTTCATCGGCTGGATTGTGGATCTTTTCCTGATCCCATCGATGGACGCCCAGGCTGACCGGCGGTTTCGCAGCGGGCCGGTCAACTTCAATCTCAGTTGGGTGTTATTGACCTTCCTCGGCATATTTGGTGCCCACCGCCTGTATATGGGCAAGTGGATTACCGCCATTATCTATTTCTTCACCGGAGGGCTGTTCCTGCTCGGGGTACTTTATGATTACTGGACACTGAACGAGCAGATCTCTACCCGTAACATGCAACGGGAGTGGTGATCGATGTCTGTGCACTGCGTCGGCCGGCAGATTGAGCTAGACTTGCGCCCCTTCAGTCACCCAGCCAGGTAGTTATTGTGGAGATATTCAAGGAATTCACCTTCGAGGCAGCCCACCTGCTCCCCCATGTGCCGGAGGGCCACAAATGCGGGCGCCTGCATGGACATTCCTTTATGGTCGCCATTCATATCAGCGGGGAGCCCGATGCTCACAGCGGCTGGATTCGGGATTTTTCCGAGCTGAAGGCGATCTTCAAGCCGCTGTATGAGCGCCTTGATCACCATTATCTGAATGATATTCCCGGCTTGGAAAATCCGACCAGTGAAGTACTGGCCAAGTGGATATGGGCGCAGCTCAAGCCGCTGCTGCCGGAGCTGTGTCAGATCACCATTCGTGAAACCTGCACCAGCGGCTGTATTTATCGCGGCGATTGATTCGTGATACTTGCCTTGGCCAGACGCGCCTCCATCAGAAAGGCAATTTCTTCGGTCGATTCCAGAATCGGCCGCGAGCTGGATTCGACGCGGGCCTGAATCAGTGCGCCTTCGATGGTCGCAATCGCGAGCTGCGCGAGCCGGCGAGCCGTCTCTGCATCGGCTCCCTGGCGCTCAAGAAGGTGCCTGATTTCAGCAGTCCACTTATTGAATGCCTGTTGGCCTGCAGCGGCCATACGCGCGGATTGCGGCGTTGTTTCCAGCAGCGTTGTGGCCAGCGGGCAGCCATCCTCGAATGCCGAGGCTTCCAACCAGCCGGCCATCAAGCGGCCGTAGGCGCGCATGACCTCGGCTGCCGATCCGTGCTCTTCACCCAGTGTGCGCAAGGTTTGCGACACCACGGCACCGGCTAGTTGCGCGGCCTCCTCGCCTAACTGCTCTTTACCCTGGGGAAAGTAATGATAGAGCGAGCCTTTCGGGGCATGGCTTTGCTGCAAAATATCGTTGAGCCCTGTCGCCGCATACCCCTTGCGCCGAAAGAGTGTGACGGCGGCATTCAGGATATTGCTGCGATGTCGTGATGGGGCGCCCATTCCAGCTCCTGTAATGCTGGGCTCAGGCCGCAGCAAACCGCTCTTGAAGATAGTCGTCAATCACCTTGGACTCGTACAGCCAGGTAGTGCCGCCGGCTTCATCAATGCGCAGACAAGGCACCTGGATCTTGCCGCCCTGCTCCAGCAAGGTCTGACGGTCCTGCTGGTTGTTCTTGGCGTCGCGCAAGGTCACCGGCAGATTCAGCTTGTGCAATGTGCGGCGCGTCTTGATACAGAAGGGGCAGGCGCGAAACTGATAAAGACTCAGGGCCGCGGCAGCCCTCTCCACATCGGCCTGATCTTCGGCCGAGCGTTTCATCTTGGCCGGACGTGTCAGGTAGTCGACAAAAATAATCAAATTACCCAAACCATTGCGAAGTGCTTTTACAATCATGACTAATCCTGTTGTGATTTGACCAATGCAGCCAACTATCGACCGCGACGATACCATGCAACGACCCGCGATACCCGGAACCTGCCATGAACCCACAAGATCTACCGCTGCTGCTTGAGCGCGAAATGCCTTTTGGCAAATACAAGGGCCGCGTCATCGCTGACCTGCCTGGGCACTATCTCAACTGGTTTGCCCGCGAGGGATTTCCCCACGGAGAAATCGGACGCCTGCTTGCGCTCATGCAGGAAATTGACCACAACGGCTTATCCTATCTTCTGGACCCGCTCAGGAGCGCTCGAGGTCAGAGGCCACGCTTCTCGGATTGATAAGCACCCGGCCTTGCTCAAATGGGGTCATTGCGATACAGCAACTCATCCGGCAGGTGCATCAGATAGTCGTCCTCCTGGGGCGGCATCTGCAGGTGATAACCTTGCTGCTCAAGATTATCCAACACCTTGTGTATATCTTCACGGGCCAACTTGCGCTCCGGGGTCAGCACCAGATCCATCGACAATTCGGGCTTGCCGAAAAACTGCATCAACTGTTCCGGCAGCTCACTCAGATCCTTTTTGCGCGGTACGTACAGGTACATACCATCCTTGCGTTTGCTGCGATAAATCGAACACATGACCTTCATCAGGCTTGCTCTCCCTGGTTGGCTACGGCCAGCAACTCGTCGCCCATCAAAGTGCGTCGCCAGCCATTCAGCTCATCAGGCAGGCGATAAGGACCACCCGGGTGACCGGTTCGCACCAGAGCTTCGAGATGCTTTTTACGCAACATCAACTCTTCCGCCATTCCTAACCGAGCGGCATGGCGCTGACCAACCTTGCGGAGCGCCTTGAGCACCTTGTTGGCGTCTGCTGGCAGGGGTTCGGGCAGGCGTTCAGGCCAGTCCGCTTCAGGCACGGCCTGGCCAACGCGAATCAGCTCGAGAATCGCCTGACCGTCCTGGCGAACGCTGCGTGGGTGCATATCTTCAATACGCGACAGCGCAGGCAGATTATCCGGCTGGCGCTGGGCCAGCGGGCACAAGGTTTTCTCGCGCAGCAGGCGATTGCGGGCCTGATCCCGCTGACGGGCTTCACTCTCGCGCCAACTGGCCAGCACTTTGAGAATAGCCAGCTCCGCCGGTTTCAGGCGCCAGGCCTGTTTGATATTCAGATAGGCGGTTTCGGGCTCCTGCACCCGGCCGGCGGCATTGACCAGTTCAGCGCTGTCCTCCAGCAACCAGGCGGTAAGCCCCGCGGCCTCAATACGTGGCCCGAGGATCTGATACAACTCGGCCAGGTGCAGCGCATCGGCTGCAGCGTAGGTCACCTGATTGGGGCTCAACGGCCGCTGCAACCAGTTGGAGCGGGTTTCAGCGTTGGACAGATCGATATTCAGCAACGACTTGACCAGCCGCGAATAGCCCATCGAGAAATCCATACCCAGGTACGCGGCAGCCATCTGCGTATCAAAAAGCGGTGCTGGCGCTACGCCGCACAGCTTCATGAAGACCTCCAGGTCCTCGCTGCAAGCATGCAGCACTTTGAGCACGCTCGGGCTCTGCAGGAGCATCACCAGCGGCGTCCAGTCGCTGATCGCCAGTGGGTCGATCAGGTAAGCACTGCTGCCATCGCCGATCTGGATCAGGCCCGCAATCGGAAAAAAGGTTTCGGTGCGCTCGAATTCGGTGTCCACAGCAACGAAGGGGAGCGCCATCCAGCGCTCACACCAGTGTGCCAGATCGGCGTCACAGTCAATCATCAGGGGGTCAGGCAGTGCGCTCGTCATAGGCAACCTTCATTCATTTTCAGCGCACGAGTATACCTGATCAGCCATTAAAGCGTGGCTCAGGCTGTGTTTCAGAGGGTGAATAGGCCTCAAGATTGACCCGCGTCAACCGATACCCAGACGAGCCCTTTATAATCCCCTGCCCGGCATCCGCTTTCCGGGCGTAGCAAAGCCATTTGGGAGCATGCGCGTGTTTCTTCAGCACCTACCGTTAAAGTACAAATTCTGGGCAGTCAACTCGGTTGCCTTTGTCACCACCCTGCTACTGGTGCTGGCCGCTATCTGGGTCGAGCAGCGCGGTTTGCAGGACCAGCGTAAAGCGTTCGCCCAAGCACTTGTGCCGGGTATACCGACGAGTGTGCCTGCCATGCCAGGGCTGCGACAGATAGCACCCGCTGACCGCCATGCCCGGCTACTGCCAGCGGCGTCAAATGGCCCGGTCTGGATAGCCAGCGCCCAGCTTGATCAGATCGATGCCGAGCAGTTGACTGGCGTCTGGGCCAGCAGGCAGGAAGGTCAACTGCAGTTGCTGGGCGTTGAGCGGACGCCCTATTTGCAACTGCTGATCGACCGTGCCCCCTTCTATGCACTCAGCGTTACCCTGCTGATGCTGATGCTGCTGGTCGTGTCCCAATGGTTGATCTCGTTTATCACCAGCCACATCATTGCGCTGCGCGACGTCATGCTGAAGGTACAGGAAAGCGGCGACCTGACCTTGCGCGCCCACGCTGACTCGCAAGACGAGGTTGGCTCCATTGCGCGGGCTTTCAATGCCATGCAGGCTGCCCAGCAAAACATCGTCGGCTCGGTCCGGCAGGCCGCCGATCAACTGGATCAGGGCGCGGCAGAGCTGGTTCAGGTCATGGGCCATATGCGTGACGGCATGGTCAGCCAGCAGAGCGAGACCGACATGGTCGCCGCAGCAGCCAACCAGATGAGTGCAACAGTGCAAGACATTGCCCGCAACTCTTCAACTACCCGCGACCAATCCAGGCAGGCCGACCTGCTGGCTAGCCAAGGGCATGAGCAGGTTACCCGCGTGAGCCAGACCATCGCCGGACTGGCCACCAGCATCGAACGCTGCACCCAGCATATGGAGCGCCTGAAGGGTAATAGCCAAGCCATCAGTGGCGTGGTGAGCGTCATCCGCAGCATCGCCGAGCAAACCAATCTGCTGGCCTTGAACGCCGCAATCGAAGCAGCACGCGCAGGCGAATCCGGCCGAGGCTTTGCCGTGGTGGCTGATGAGGTACGTGCACTGGCGCAACGTGTTCAGACCTCCACTGACGAAATTCAGCACATGATCGAAACACTGCAACGTGGCACGAGTGAGGCGGTGGACGATATGCAGGCCAGCGCCGCACTGACGCACGATTCGGTTGAGCAAAGCGAAGACGCGGGTCGAGCGCTCAGTATCATTACCGATGCTGTCAGCCGTATTCGCGATGGTAACAGCGAGATTGCCTCCGCCGTCGAACAGCAAAGTGATGCCGCAGAAGCTATTACTCAGAGTGTGGTGCAGATACGCGATGTAACCGAGCAGACAGTGGCGCAGACCCTGCTCAGTGCCGCCACCAGCGAGCAACTTGCCGCATTGGCAAAGACCCTGAGTCAGTCGGTCAGCCGGCTCAGAACCTGATATCCGCTGCACTGCGGCCGATATCAGGTGGGCAACCCTTACTGCAGCGTAATGCGTTGCTCGTTCCTGGACAGCGTGGCCGGGCCAATCCCCTTGACCTGAGCAATGTCCTCAACCGAGGAAAAGGCACCGTTGGCTTCGCGATACTCAACGATAGCCTGCGCCTTGGATTCGCCGACGCCCTGAAGCACTTCGGCAATCTCGGCCGCACTGGCGGTGTTGATATTAACGCTGACGAGAGGGGCTTCGCTGGTTTCTGCCATGGCAGGCAAAGCCAGGAGTGATGCGAAGGAAAGGCAAACAGCAAGAATGAAATGTTTCATGATAGCGCTCCATGTTGGTTTAAAGTGCCGCAATGCAGGGGTAACTGCAGCGGACTGAGCCCGCTTCCCTGCGGCGCAATCAACTTAAAACACCTTCATTCAAAATTAAAAAGCTTTTTGCCCTTATTGTGAGGAGTGTCTCACTATTAGCCGCGCAGGGCAGCCAGACCCCGCTGCAGATCAGCCTGCAGATCCTCGACCTCCTCCAGACCGACCGCCACGCGGATCAGGTTGTCGCGTATACCTGCGGTAGCACGGGTTTCCGGCGTCAGGCGGCCGTGGGTGGTGGTCGCCGGATGGGTGATAGTGCTTTTGCTGTCACCCAGGTTTGCGGTAATGGACAGCAAACGCGTGGCATCTATGAACCGCCAGGCAGCTTCACGGCCGCCCGCCACTTCAAAGCTGAGTACGGCACCAAAGGCTTTCTGCTGCCGCTTGGCTAGCTCATGTTGCGGGTGGCTCGGCAGGCCGGCGTAATAGACGTGTTCAACTTCCGGTTGCTGTTCAAGCCACTCGGCCAGGATCTGCGCACTGGCACAGTGGGCCTGCATGCGCAGGCGCAAGGTTTCCAGACCCTTGAGGAATACCCAGGCATTGAATGGGCTCAGGGTGGGGCCAGCGGTCCGCAAAAAACCGACCACCTCCTGCATGTGCTCGCGGCGCCCGGCCACGACACCACCCAGGCATCGACCCTGGCCATCAATATACTTGGTCGCCGAGTGAATGATGATATCGGCGCCAAGCTCCAGGGGCTTCTGCAGCGCTGGCGTGCAAAAGCAATTATCCACTGCCAGCAGCGCGCCCTGGGCATGGGCGACGTCGGCCAGACCACGAATATCCACCAGTTCCGCCAGTGGATTGGAGGGCGATTCGACAAAAAACAGTTTGGTGTTGGGCTTGCAAGCGGATTTCCAGCCGTCCAGATCAGCAAGCACCACATAGTCCACTTCAACGCCAAAGCGTTTGAAGTACTTGTCGAACAGGCTGACCGTAGCGCCAAACACGCTGCGCGATACCAGGATATGATCACCGGCTGAACACAAGCTCATGACCATGGCCATGATGGCAGCCATGCCAGACGCCGTGGCAACGGCCTGCTCGGCGCCTTCCAGCGCGGCCATACGCTCCTCGAAGGTACGCACTGTCGGATTCATGTAGCGCGAATAGACGTTGCCCTTGGCCTCGCCGGCAAAACAGGCCGCCGCATCTGCAGCGCTACGAAATACGTAACTGGAAGTCAGGAACAGCGCTTCACCGTGCTCCGCCTCGGGGCCACGGCGTTGGCCCGCACGCACCGCCAGAGTGGCAAAACCTGCTTCGCTCAGATCGCTGTCAAGGCGACCCGCATCCCATTCTATCGTCATGGTTTGTTCTCTTGTCAGGGCAGACTGGCACAGCCAGGCTGCTATCCTGAAATTCACTTAATCAGTTATTGTGCAACTCGATGACCGCATTACCCTGATCACCAGTAGACATGGCCGCATCATTGCGCGCGCGTTCGATCTTGCCCAGGTAGGCCTCGTTAACGTCGCCAGTAATATAATCACCATCAAATACCGAGCAATCGAAACGCGTCAGTTTCGGATTGCCTTCGCTGACTGCGTCGACCAGATCATGCAGATCCTGGTAGATCAACCAGTCAGCCCCGATCAGCTCGGCGACTTCCTCGGTGGTACGGTTGTGCGCGATCAGCTCGTGCACGCTGGGCATGTCGATCCCGTATACATTGGGATAGCGCACTGCGGGCGCGGCCGAACAGAAATACACCTGCTTGGCACCGGCTTCACGGGCCATCTGGATAATCTGCTTGCAGGTGGTACCGCGTACGATGGAGTCATCCACCAGCAGCACATTCTTGCCGCGGAATTCCAGCTCGATAGCATTCAGCTTCTGGCGCACCGACTTCTTGCGCGCCGCCTGCCCGGGCATGATGAAGGTGCGCCCTATGTAACGGTTTTTGACGAAACCTTCGCGGAATTTCACCCCAAGGTGATTGGCCAGCTCTACCGCTGAGGTCCGACTGGTGTCCGGAATCGGAATCACCACATCGATACCGTGATCCGGGTTGTCGCGCAGAATCTTCTCGGCCAGCTTCTCGCCCATACGCAGCCGCGCCTTGTAAACCAGCACGTTATCGATCATCGAATCCGGACGAGCCAGATACACGTGTTCGAAAATGCACGGCGAATACTGCGGGTTTTCGGCGCATTGACGCGTATGCAGATCACCCTTGTCAGTAATGTAGACAGCCTCGCCCGGCTCCAGATCGCGAATCAGGTCAAAGCCCAGCACGTCCAGGGAAACGCTTTCCGAGGCGATCATGTACTCCACACCGTTCTCGGTTTCACGCTGACCGAACACGATCGGGCGGATAGCATTCGGGTCACGGAAGCCAACGATGCCGTAGCCGGTGACCATCGCAATGGCCGCATAGCCACCAACACAACGCTTGTGCACTGCGCGCACAGCGTCAAAAATATCTTCCTGGCTGGGCTGCAGCTTGCCGCAGCGAGCCAGCTCGTGGGCGAACACGTTGAGCAGCACTTCCGAATCGGAATTGGTGTTGATATGCCGCAGATCCGATTCGTAGATCTCCCGCGACAGCTGCTCGACGTTGGTCAGATTACCGTTGTGCGCCAGCGTGATGCCGTAGGGTGAGTTGACGTAAAAAGGTTGCGCTTCAGCTGAGCTGGAGGAGCCCGCTGTAGGGTAGCGCACGTGGCCGATGCCCATGTTGCCGACCAGGCGCTGCATATGCCGCTGGTGAAACACGTCCCTGACCAGGCCATTGTCCTTACGCAGGTATAGCCTTCCGTGGTCACAGGTTACGATGCCGGCGGCGTCCTGGCCGCGATGCTGCAGGACTGTCAGGGCATCATAGAGCGCCTGATTGACGTTCGCTTTGCCCACTATGCCAACAATGCCACACATGCCTAAACACCTTTTCGTCTATGGATACACCACACCTGCTGCTACCAGGTGCAAGGATCAGCGCCCGACAAACCCCAGAATCATGCTCTTGGACCAGTCAGCCACCAGGAGAAAATGCGGAATCAGCTCAGACTGCCGCCACCAGTTATCTGCGTCCACCGGGGCCAGGCTCAACAGGCCTACACCGACGGTGACCAGCAGTGCACCGCGTGCGGCTCCGAATATCATACCCAGAAAGCGGTCGGTGCCACTCAACCCCGTGACCACTACCAACTGCCCGATCAGATAGTTGATCAGGCCACCCAGAATCAAGGTTAATACAAATAGTATGGCGCAGGCCGCGATCACCCGAACGGAGGGTGTATCGATATAGGGAATCAGGTACTCCGCCAGCGCACCACCAAACATCCAGGCAACCAGGCCGGCGACCACCCAGGTCACCAGCGAAAGTGCTTCCTTGACGAAACCCCGGGCCAGACTGATCACGGTCGAGACGGCAATAATGGCGATGATGGCCCAATCAATCCAGGCTAGTGTCACGACGAAACACCCGATGGCGGAAAGGCCAATATTCTACCAGAGCCGCCCTTTTACCGGAACCGCTATCGCTTACCCGTGGAGGAGTCGAAGGCGACAACGAAGCCCTTGGTGCCCTGGCGCCGATCCAGCTCGTCGCGCAGGCGGTTGGCGCTTTCGCGATCCAGTACCGGGCCGACATAAACGCGGGTAATGTCCTTGCCATCAGCGCTGGCAGTGACCGTGTAGGCGTTGTAGCCCTGCTCTTCCAGCTTTTGCTTGAAGCCATTGGCATTGGCGGCAGCGGAGAAACTGCCCAATTGCACCACCCAGTCACCCTGTCCTGCCGCTGGGGCCTGGGCAGGAGCTGGAGCCGGAGCCGGAGCCGGAGCCGGTGCAGGCTCGGCGGGCTCAGGCGTCGCCGCAACCGGCGCTGGCGGCGCTGGCGGCGTAACTACAGGCGGTGTTTCGCTGACGCTGTCCTGCTCGGGCATAGGGATGACTTCAGCCTCGGGAATACCGGCCACCACTTCAGGCTCGGCCAACTCGATGGGTGCAGCGGGCGCAATCTGCTCGCTGGACATCTCTGGCCGCTCGGGCGCCTCCACCTCTACACTGACGGTTTCATCCTGGCCGGATAACAGCATGGGTAAAAACACCACTGCAGCAACAACCAGCACCAATGCGCCAATAAGGCGCTGCTTCAATTTGTCATCCATTATTCAGATCCCGAGACGGTAAGTTCAACCAGAGTATGGCCGCTGACACACAGAAAAACGACCCAAAAATCACAATTTCGGTGCTGGCGGGGGTGTTTTCCAGGCTCTGCTCCAATGCCTGGGCGACCGAGTCGTAGCTATAGGTGCGTTCTCCCTGCGCGGTGAGGCAGGTCGCCAGGTCCAACACTGAACGCGTTCGCGGGCTGGGCAAGGGCGCGAGCGCCCAATGCGAAAAAACCCCTGCAAAGGGAGCCACGACGCCAGGCAGATCCTTGTCCGCGAGCAGGCCAAAAACCGCTACACGTTCTGCGTCATCAGTGGCCAGTTGGCCGGCCAGGAAGCTGGCTGCATGCGGGTTATGTCCGACATCCAGCAACAGGCGGCGCGGTTGGCCACGCCAACTGACGGTCAGCCGCTGCATACGACCGGTTATGTCGACCCGGCTCAGCGCATCGACCATCTGGGCATCAGTCAGCGTTAGACCAGCAGCCCAGAATGCCTGTACTGCTGTGGCGAGGTTATCCTTGGGCAAGGAGGTGGGCTCAAGGCCCTCAAGGCTAAGCCGCACACCATGCTCGTCATGACCAAAGATCCGCCAGGTTGCGCTGCCGGCATGCCATCCATAATGATCTTCGCGGAGCAGCAGCCTTGCCTGCTGACGCTCGACTTCAGCAATGAACGTAGGAGGTAGATCGGTCTCGCTGCATACCAACCTGATGCCAGGCCGCAATATGCCGGCTTTTTCGAAGGCAACGGAATCACGCGTATCGCCCAGGTACTCCTGGTGATCGAGCCCAATACTGGTGACTACCGCGATATCCGGGTCAATGATATTGACCGCATCCAGGCGACCGCCCAGCCCCACTTCCAGCACCACCGCATCCAGCCCGGCGTCCTGAAACAGGAGTAAGGCCGCCAGAGTGGCGAACTCGAAGTAAGTAAGACTCACCTCGGCTCGGGCCGCTTCAATGCGAGCGAACGCGTCGCAGAGCATGCTATCGGATGCATTCTGCCCAGCAATACGGACGCGTTCGTTGTACTCGAGCAGATGCGGAGAGGAGTAAACACCAGTACGCAGGCCAGCGTGCTGCAGCAGTCGCTCAAGTGCCGCGCAGGTCGAGCCCTTGCCATTGGTCCCGGTAACGGTGAACACCAGCGGCGCCGGGCGCAGAATCCCCAGGCGCGCTGCCACTTCGGCAACCCGCTGCAGACCCATATCGATTTCTGTCGGATGCAGCTGCTCGAGCCGCGCCAACCAGGTGTTCAGGTGGGCGCTGGGCATCAAACCTCGCCAACCAGCGGTTCCAGCGGTTGATCCCGTTCTGGCGCAGGCAGGCCGGTCATCATGGTCAGCATACTGGACAGACGATCACGCATTTCGGCACGTGGAATGATCATATCCAGCGCCCCGTGCGCGAGCAGGAATTCGCTGCGCTGGAAACCGGCGGGCAATTTTTCACGCACCGTCTGCTCGATAACCCGCGGACCGGCGAAACCGATCAGCGCGTTAGGTTCGGCCACATTCAGATCGCCCAGCATTGCCAGGCTGGCAGAGACGCCGCCGTAAACCGGATCGGTCATGACCGAAATGAACGGCACGCCCTCTTCCTTCATCTTGGCCAATGCCGCGCTGGTCTTGGCCATTTGCATCAGCGAGAAAAGCGCTTCCTGCATGCGCGCGCCACCGGAGGCGGAGAAGCACACATAGGGGATTCGCTCGCGCAGCGCCGTCTCGGCGCCGCGTACAAAGCGCGCGCCCACTACGCTACCCATGGACCCACCCATGAAACTGAACTCGAAGGCACTGGCGACGATGGGATTACCCTTGAGGGCACCCTGCATAACCACAAGTGCATCCTTCTCGCCGGTGTCCTTCTGCGCCGCCGTCAAACGGTCCTTGTACTTCTTGCTGTCGCGGAATTTCAGACGGTCAACCGGCTCCAGCTCGCTGGCCAGCTCGGTACGACCCTCTTGATCGAGGAAAATATCCAATCGGCGCCGCGCATTGATGCGCAGGTGATGGCTGCATTTGGGGCAGATATCCAAATTCTTTTCCAGCTCCGGGCGATAGAGCACGGCGTCGCAGGAGGGGCATTTGCGCCAAAGGCCTTCAGGCACACTGCTCTTTTGTGCTTCGGAACGCACTATGGAGGGTATCAACTTATCTACCAGCCAGTTGCTCATCGCCAATCCTTATCTCGTTGTCTGCTACACCAAAGGGGTTGTTCTGTTACTGATCCATCGCCTGACGCATATCACGGATAATAGCGCCAATTGCCGCCCGTGCCTCATCAGGCCGACCTATATGATCGGCAATCTGGTTAACCAGCACCGAGCCTACCACTACGCCGTCCGCCACCGAGCCCACCGCCGCGGCTGTCTTGCCATCGCGGATACCGAAGCCGACACCAATCGGCAAATCGGTGACGGTACGCAGCTGATCCAGCTTGGCTGCCACATCAGTGACGTTCAATGCACTGGACCCGGTCACACCCTTGAGCGAAACATAATAAACATAGCCGCTGGCGTGGCGGCAGATCTTGGCAGCCCGCTGCAGTGTGGTGGTGGGCGACAGCAGGAAAATCACGTCCAGCCCGCGCGCCTTGAACAGCGCTGCGACCTCATCAGCTTCCTCTGGTGGCAAATCGACGGTCAACACTCCATCGACTCCCGAAGCCAGCGCAGCGTCGGCGAAGACTTCATAGCCCATACGCTCAACCGGGTTCAGATAACCCATCAGCACCACTGGCGTGGTCTGGTTGCTCTCGCGGAACTGCCGAACCATCTCCAGAACCTGGGCCAGGCTGACGCGGTGGAGCAAAGCACGCTCCATGGCCTGCTGAATGACCGGGCCATCGGCCATGGGGTCGGAGAAAGGCACGCCCAGTTCGATTACATCAGCGCCGGCCGCGACCAGCTCATGCATCAACGGCAGGGTCATTGACGGGTCAGGATCGCCCGCCGTTATATAGGGAATCAGGGCCTTGCGGCCGTTGGCACGCAGTTGCTCAAAACACGCTTGAATTCGACTCATATCACACTCTGTTCAAAGACTGATGCCGTCAATTCCGGCGACAGTATGGATATCCTTGTCCCCACGACCAGACAGGTTGACCACGATGGTCTGATCCGGGCGCATGGTAGCAGCCAGCTTCATCGCGTAAGCCACCGCGTGAGCAGACTCCAATGCCGGCATGATGCCCTCGACGCGGGTCAGTTCACGAAACGCAGTCAGGGCCTCTTCATCGGTGGCATTGACGTAGGTAACCCGGCCGAGATCTTTCAGCCAGCTATGTTCGGGACCGACGCCGGGGTAGTCCAGCCCGGCTGACACCGAGTGGGTCTCGATGATCTGGCCGGCATCATCTTCCATCAGATAGGTCCGGTTGCCGTGCAGCACACCCGGGCGCCCGGCGGCCAATGGTGCCGCGTGCTGACCGGTTTCCAACCCCAGGCCGCCCGCTTCTACACCGTACATGGCAACACTGGCATCTTCGAGGAAGGGGTGGAACAGGCCGATGGCATTGGAGCCGCCACCTACACAGGCGACCAGCGCGTCAGGCAGCTTGCCATACTGCGCCAGACACTGGGCACGGGCTTCACGGCCAATCACGCATTGGAAGTCGCGCACCAGTTTGGGGTATGGATGCGGGCCTGCAACGGTGCCAATGATGTAGAAAGTATCATCAATATTGGTAACCCAGTCGCGCATCGCCTCGTTCATGGCGTCCTTCAGGGTTTTGGAACCAGACGTGACGGGTATCACCTCGGCACCGAGCAGCTTCATGCGGTAGACGTTGAGCGACTGACGCTTGACGTCTTCGGCACCCATATACACCTGGCACTTCAAGCCCAGGCGCGCGGCCACGGTTGCCGTGGCAACGCCATGCTGACCGGCGCCCGTCTCGGCAATCACGCGCGGTTTGCCCATATGCTTGGCCAACAACGCCTGGCCAATGGTGTTGTTCACCTTGTGCGCACCTGTGTGGTTCAAATCCTCTCGTTTGAGATAGATCTGTGCACCACCCACTTTTGCCGTCAAACGCTCCGCCAGGTAAAGCGGTGAAGGGCGGCCCACGTAATGGGCCAGGTCGTAGTCGAACTCCGCCTGAAAATCCGGATCTGCAGAAAGGCGCTCGTACAAGGTTTCCAGCTCTTCGAGGGCATCCATCAGCGTCTCGGATACAAACCGACCGCCATAGGGACCAAAATGCCCGCGTTGATCCGGGATGGTGGCGTAATCCACCGATTTGGAGTCAGACACGCTTCACCTCTCTTACAAAGGAATTGATTTTATCGGCATCCTTGATGCCCTTGGCCTGCTCTACCCCGCCACTGACATCAACCGCCCAGGGCGCCGCCCTGGTAATGGCGTCCGCCACATTCTCTGCGGCAAGTCCACCGGCCAGGACCAGCGGCCAGCTGCGTTCAGTGGGTATCAAGGACCAATCGAATATCTCACCGGTGCCACCAGGCACGCCGGCTTTATAACTGTCGAGGAGGATGCCGCAAGCATCGGGCCACTGGGCGGCCAGCGCATTCAGATCATCACCGGCACGCACTCGTAGCGCTTTCAGATAAGGGCGCCCGAACTGCTTGCAGAAATCCGCCGGCTCGTCGCCATGAAACTGCAAGACGTCCAGGGGTACCTCTGCCAGAACCGCCCTGACCTCTTGCGCAGAAGCATTGACGAACAGACCCACCGAGGTAACAAAAGGCGGCAACGCGCTGATGATCTGCCGCGCCTGCTCAGCGCTGACGGCTCGGGGGCTGGGGGCATAGAAGACCAGGCCTATGGCGTCGGCACCTGCGGCGGCCGCAGCCAGCGCGTCTTCAACCCGGGTGATACCGCATATCTTGATTCGCACCATGCTATGGACAAGTACCTGATTTGATCTGGCCGTGAATAGTAGCAGATCAGTCAGGCAGCGTCAGTCGAGCGTATTCAGCGCCGCGAGAAAGTGCGGCCCCATATAACGCTCGGGCAGAGCAAAGCGGTCCGGATAGGTCACATCCACCAGATACAGGCCAAACGCGGGCGCAGTCAGACCGCCCTCGCGTCGACAGGTGGCCTGCAGCACTTCAGCACACCAGCCCACCGGCTTTTCTCCACAGCCTATCTGCATCAGCACGCCGGCGATGTTGCGGACCATGTGGTGCAGAAAGGCATTGGCGCGTATATCAATCACGATGAAGCGGCCAAATTCATGCACCTTGAGATGATGCACGCGCTTGATCGGCGACTTGGCTTGGCAGGCCAAAGCCCTGAAAGAAGTAAAATCGTGCTCTCCCACCAGTGCCTCGGCGGCCTTGCGCATGCGCTCGATATCCAGCGGGCGGTAATTCCAGGTCACTTCATGCGCCAGGTGCGCCGGCCTGACTGGGTCGTTGTAGATTACATAACGATAGCGCCGGGCAACCGCCGAGAAGCGAGCGTGAAAGTCATCCGGCACTTGCTGCGCCCATGCCAGACTGATATCGGCGGGCAGATTGGCATTGGCACCATGGACCCAGTTGAATGCCGTACGAACAGCGTCCGTTTCAAAATGGATGATCTGACAGGAGGCATGCACACCGGCATCGGTCCGCCCGGCACAGAACAGGCTGACAGGATGATTAGCCACCCGGCTGAGCGCCTTCTCCAGGGTTTCCTGAACGCTTTTCACACCGGATTGTTGACGCTGCCATCCTCGATAGGCAGTGCCGCGATATTCCACGCAGGCCGCTACCCTGGAAACAACAGCGGCCGCCCCTGGGGCGGCCGCGTCTGGTATTGAACTACTCATCGCTTAATCAAGTTGCCCCATCATTTCGCGAGCATCCTGCTTCTGCTGATCATTCCCTTCATCCAGTACCTCGGAAAGAATGTCACGAGCACCCTCCTGGTCACCCATATCGATGTAGGCCCGCGCCAGATCCAGCTTGGTTGCGCACTCATCGGTGCCGGAGAGGAAGTCGAACTCATCATCGTCTTCATCATCGGCCATGCTGTCGGCGAGGACCTGCTCAGCGGTCGACGTTGGGCCAGTCTCTTCCAGATCGTCCAATTCAAAGCTCTCCAGCTCGTCCGCATCAACGGCCGCGTCATCCAGCACGGCAGCCTGTGAAGGCGTCAGGCCCAACTCTTCGTTCTCCGCCTCGTCGAGCTCCTGCTCGAAACTCAGCAGCTCTTCATCAGACAGGTCAAACGACTCATCAGCCTTGCCGTCCTGATCCGACTTGGCGGCGTCAGACTGACCCATGGCCTCCATCTCCGCCATCAGGCTGTCGGCCTGCAAGTCATCTGTCAGCGACAGGTCAAAATCTTCATCCAGAGTAAACTCGGTCTCGGGTGCAGGCTGAGGAATGGGCGAAGTGGCTGGCTGATTGGCAGGTTCAACATCATCAAGGTTGAAGTCCAAGTCAAATTCTTCTTCAGCATCCTGGCTGGCGGGTGCAGCCGGGCCAGGGCTGGCCAGATCCTTGGCAAGATTGTCATCCAGATCGAAATCCAGATCGTTGTCCTGCTCCAGGTCAGTTGCCGTGGTTGCGGCTTCGTCTGCAGGCAAATCTTTGCTATCCAAGCCACTGAGGTCATAGTCGATAACGCCAAAGTCCTGTTCCGCGACCTCCTCCACATCAGGTTCGCGGTTATCCAGTAGCGAATCAGTGACCTCAAAGTCGTCCGCTTGTGCCACAGCTCCGGCTAGGGCAGCAGCCATAACCGGGAAGCGTGCATTCATGGCGGCAATCTGCGATTCAGAGGCGCCCATGGTACGCAACGCCTTTACCGTTTGAGCGTAGCCTTGACTGTCATCCAGCAAGCCTTCCACTTCCAGTAATTTGAAACGCAGATCCGCACGCTCGGGCTCCAGATCGATCGCTGCGTTGAGCACCTCGGCGGCTTCATCCAGTTTACCGTAGGCGATCAGGGCATCGGCTTCAGTGAGCGGATCCTGATTGATGCCCAGGTCCTGATCGGACTGCTCGTCGTCAAATCCGGCCAGCGCCACATTGAACGCATTGGCGTCGTCTGCGGTTTCAAATTCTTTCTTTTCCGCCGCCCGGGCGATGAAATTGTCAGCCATATCGGCTTCTCGCTGAGCGTTACGGCGAGCCAGCGCCATGAGCAACAGCAGGAGCAGTAGAAGCACAATCCCGCCACCCACTATCAGGAACGTCTGATTCTGCATCATGCGCTGCAGCAGGGCTTCAATACCATCTTGCTCGGCATCCTGCGCCGCCGGATTCTGTTCGGCAACTACAGGCGCTGGGGGCGCCTGATCTTCGGCAACAGGTTCCTCGGCCAGCGGCGCGGACTCTGCAGCGGGATCCTCCTCGGCCATTGGGGCGTCAATTTCGTCGTTGGCAGCTACATCAACGCCTGTCTCATCTGCTTCGAGCGCAGGGTCAACGCCATCGGGCATTTCTGCCAGGCTATCAGCGGGCGCGGCCATCTCTTCGGCCGGCAAGCCGGATTCATCCACCGCGGGCAACTGGGCGTCCAGAGCCTGGGTATCCTCAGCTATGGTGGCAATCTCGTCCTGCAGCACTTCCGGCTCCGGCGCGACATCCGGCACCTCTGCCGATTCGCCTAACTGGTCTTGCATGGCAGCCAGTTGAGCATCCTTGAGCTCAAGCAGCCGCTGCAAGGTATCCATTTGGGCCTGCATATCAGCCAGCCTGCTATCGGCTTCGGCTTTCTCGCGTTCAAGCGAATCCAGCTGCTCTTTTGTTTCATCCAACTGATCGCGCAGACGGCTATCAGGGTCTGCACTACCGCTTTCCGAGGTGCCACTCCCCTGCTCGGCACTGCCCGCTACCAGGCGCAACGAGTCGCTGGCGGGAGCGGTTTCCGGCGCCGCAGGGGCTGCGTCCTGCTGCCTGGCATCCAACTGGCGCTGGGCAGGCGGCGCTTGCCGGCGCCCACTTTGCCAGGCACTGTTCTGTGCCGCCACTTGCGCCATCGCATCAGCCTGACCTAGCCGAAGAGCCTGTTCGGCGTCCGGTAGCGTCAGGGTCTGGTCAGCTTTCAGCCGATTGATGTTGTTGTCGATGAAGGCATTGGGATTGAGCTCCTGAATAGCGAGCATGGTCTGGTGTACTGACGCACCTGACGGACGACTACGCAAGGCAATCTCCCAAAGGGTGTCGGTACGGCTCGTGCGCCACTCGCCAGAAGCCTGCTGAGTCGCTTGCGGTGCAGCTTGGCGAGCGGGTTGCTGAACCGTGGACGGCGCGGCAGAAGGTTGTCTCTGGGAATCTCGCGGGCGCCCTGGTGCGACTGTGGGTACTGGGCGCTGCGCAGGCGCGGCGGCAGCGGCCGGGCGAGCTGGTGCGGGAGCGGCGGTAACAGCCGTGGGGGTATACAAGGGTGGATCTAGCAAAACCGTGAATTCGCGCAGCACGCGGCCAGAGGGCCAACGCACTTCCATCAGAAAATTCAGAAAGGGTTCTTTTACCGGCCTGTTCGAGGTTACCCGGATCACCGCACGGCCGTCCGGCCGAACCATGGGGGTAAACACCAGATCAGTCAGGAAAAAATCGCGCTCGATACCGGCCCGACCAAACTCGTCCGGAGACGCAAGTGCAGGGAGGATTTCCTGACTGGATAAATCCCTGACCTGAAGCAACTCGATTTCTGCATCCAAGGGCTGATTAAGGGCTGAGCGAAGGTTGATCTCCCCTACCCCCAATGCCTGGACCATATTTGAAGACATCAGAGCGCTTGCTGCGGCGACAGCCAAAACCAGTTTGCGAACCATAGCGAAGTTCCTTTGCTTTTATCGTTTTCTCTCGCGTCACAGATTTCTTTGCCCAGGTACCGACCCCAGCTAACGATCCCCATTCGGTCTGCGGCAATCCAGCAACTTCACAAGGCTTGAGCGGGCGACCGCTCAAACCTAATCTGCTTAATACGAAATCCACAGCAAGTATTGATTACAAATAGTCTTTTATCAACAGCTCCAGGGTCTGAAGACTGTTAAGCACAACACCTTTTCGCAGATTATCAGACACAATCCACATATTTAGTCCGGCAGGATCAGTCAGATCCTGACGCAGGCGACCAATCCAGACCGCATCACTTCCTGTGGCTTCCGACACCGGTGTGGGATAACCACCAGGCGCGGGTTTATCAAGCAGCTTCACGCCTGGCGCCTTGCGAACAAGCGCCGCCAGCCGTTTGACGTCAACAGATTCAACGGTTTTAGCATGAATGACGGCTGCATTGCCATAAAATACCGGCACCAGAATACAGGTCACGCTGACTGGAATGGCGGGGCAGCCAAGAACCCGGCGCAGGTCCTCGGCCAAGCGTACTTCATTCTGGGTGTAGCCCTGCTCGTCCACATCGCCCGTACGGGGTATCAGATTGAAAGCCGCCTGCTTTTCCAGAGCGCCGGCCTCCGGAGGCTGCCCATTCAGTAGCCGGCCGGTCTGCAGGGCCAGCCCCTCGACGGCATCCAGATCACGAGTGGACATTGACTGATAGGTGGCAATCGACACCGCCTCAAGCCCGGAGCCCGCTACTGCGTGCAACGCCAATGCCGCTTGCACAACCTGGCTATCCGGGCAAGCAACAACACCCGGCCAGGTACGACCCTCCAGCACCTGTGGATTGACGCCAGCCACGGCCAGGGGCAAGGAGTCATCCCCACGAGAATGGCCACTGGCATCAATCACGCTGCAACCTGCCGCGAGTGCACGCTGCACCCATGTGGCCGCGACCGATTCAGCACAGAGGAAAATCGCAACACGGACGCTGCTGAAATCAAACCGTTCCAGCGGGTCGACCCGCAGACTCTGACCCTTGTACATCAGTCGGCCGCCCGCTACAGCCTCCTCGTCGACCAGATAGAGTTTTTCGATAGGGAACTCGTGGTCATCCAGCACATTGATCAGCACGTCGCCGATCATGCCGGTTACACCGACTATCGCTACATTACAGGCCTTGCTCATGGATATTCCTTAACTGAAAAAACTGTGTTCAAAAACAAAGGGGCACCCTGGCGAATGCCAGGGTGCCCCTGAAAAAGAACCGCTCAGCGGATCAACTCTCTTGCAAGATCCGCAACATGCGGCGCAATGGCTCGGCAGCACCCCAGAGCAACTGATCACCGACAGTGAACGCAGACAGATACTGCGAACCCATGTTCAGCTTGCGCAGACGGCCGACCGGTACGCTCAGCGTGCCAGTGACGGCCGTGGGCGTCAGATCACGCAAGGTGTCTTCCTTGGTGTTAGGCACTACCTTGGACCATTCATTATGCTCAGCCAGCATGGCCTCGATATCCGCCAGCGGTACATCCTTGTTCAGCTTGATGGTCAGCGCCTGACTGTGGCAGCGCATGGCACCAATGCGCACGCAAATGCCATCAACCGGAATCGGACGACCACTGCGGCCAATGATCTTGTTGGTCTCGGCCTGCGCTTTCCATTCTTCCCGGCTTTGACCGTTGGGCAACTGCTTGTCAATCCAGGGAATCAGGCTGCCCGCCAGCGGCACGCCAAAGTGCTCGGCAGGAAAGGTATCATCACGCAGGGTGGCGGCTACCTGACGGTCGATATCCAGAATGGCACTGGCTGGATCCGCCAGCTTGTCGGCAACAGAGGCGTTGATCGCGCCCATCTGCCCGATCAACTCACGCATGTTCTGAGCACCGGCGCCACTGGCAGCCTGATAGGTCATCGCACTCATCCACTCGACCAGGCCCTGCTCGAACAGCCCACCCAGCCCCATCAGCATCAGGCTGACGGTGCAGTTGCCGCCCACATAAGTCTTGACGCCGTCACGCACAGCCTGATCGATGCTCTTGCGATTGACCGGGTCGAGAATAATGACCGCATCATCTTCCATACGCAAAGTAGAGGCAGCATCAATCCAGTAGCCCTGCCAGCCCTCGGCACGCAGTTTCGGGTAGACCGCCTGGGTGTAGTCACCCCCTTGGCAGGTGATAATCACGTCCAGGGGCTTCAGCGATTCCAGATCGAACGCATCCTTCAATGGCGGAGTATCCTTGCCAATATCCGGACCTTTGCCACCCACATTCGATGTGGTGAAGAATACCGGCTCAATGCCGGCAAAGTCGTTTTCTTCGAGCATACGCTGCATCAACACGGAACCAACCATCCCGCGCCAGCCGACAAGACCTACTTGCTTCATAACTACAACCCCCGTGGGGTAAATTCAAAGACAATTACGCCCGGACCAGCCGGGCGCAACGCAAAGCCGTACAGTTTACAGGTTTTTGAGCGCTGCGGCCACGGCATCGCCCATCTGTACTGTTCCGACCTGGGTGCAACCGGCGGACATGATGTCGCCAGTACGCAGCTTCTGATCCAGCACCTGACTGACTGCCTGTTCGATAGCATCCGCGGCCGCTGTCTGGTTGAAGCTGTAACGCAGCATCATCGAGACCGAGAGAATGGTTGCCAAAGGATTGGCGATGCCTTTACCGGCGATGTCCGGCGCACTGCCGTGACAGGGCTCGTACATCCCTTTGTTGTTGGCATCCAGCGAGGCTGAAGGCAGCATGCCAATCGAGCCGGTCAGCATCGACGCCTGATCGGAGAGGATATCGCCGAACAGGTTATCGGTGACGATCACATCAAACTGCTTGGGCGCGCGAACCAGTTGCATCGCCGCGTTATCGACATACATGTGCGACAGCTCAACGTCGGGATAATCCTTGCCGACCTCTTCGACCACTTCGCGCCATAACTGGCTTGAAGCCAGTACGTTGGCCTTGTCTACCGAGCAAAGCTTCTTGCCGCGTACCCGCGCCGAATCAAAGCCGACCTTGGCAATACGGCGCACTTCCGACTCGCTATATGGCAGGGTATCGAAGGCGAAACGCTCGCCGCTCTCAAGCACCTGGCGCTCGCGCGGCTGGCCGAAATAGATGCCACCGGTCAGTTCGCGTACGATCAGAATATCCAACCCGGAGACCACTTCAGGCTTCAGCGTTGAGGCTTCAGCCAACTGAGGATAGAGAATCGCTGGCCGCAGATTACCAAACAGACCCAACTGTGAACGGATCTTCAACAGGCCGCGTTCCGGGCGCAGCGCCGGTTCGATAGTGTCCCACTTGGGGCCGCCGACCGCGCCGAGCAGAATGGCATCTGCCTGGCGCGCACGCTCCAGGGTTTCATCCGCCAGCGGGCTGCCATAACGGTCGTAGGCGGCGCCGCCGAGATCGTCGTAGCTCAGCTCCGCACCCAGGCCGAACTTGTCGTTGGCCAGCTCCAGCACCTTGACTGCCTCGGCCATGATTTCCGGGCCGATACCATCGCCGGGCAACACCAGAATCTTCATGCTCATCTATACATTCCTTCAAATCAGAACCGTTACCGGCGGCATCAGACGCCCTTTATGGCGCCAAACAGCCAGGGGTTATGTTGCTTGTGACCGACTTCAAATGCACGGATCGCATCCGCGTCTTCCAGCGTCAGACCGATATCATCCAGGCCGTTGAGCAGGCAGTGCTTGCGGAACGCATCCACCTCAAAGCTGTACTGCTTGCCATCTGGCCGCGTCACGGTTTGCGCCTGCAGGTCAACGGTCAACTCGTAACCGGGGTTCTGCTCCGCCTGCACAAACAACTCGTCGATATCATCTTCACTTAAAACAAGGGGTAACAGCCCATTCTTAAAGCTATTGTTATAGAAAATATCCGCGTAGCTCGGGGCTAAAATGGCCCTGAACCCATATTCTTCCAATGCCCAGGGCGCATGTTCACGGCTGGAGCCGCAGCCAAAATTCTTGCGCGCCAAGAGTACGCTGGCACCGTGATAGCGTGGCTGATTAAGCACAAAATCCGGATTCAACGGACGGTGCGAAGCATCCTGATCGGGCAGGCCTTCATCCAGGTAACGCCACTCGTCGAACAGGTTCTTGCCGAACCCGCTGCGGCGGATCGACTTTAGAAACTGCTTGGGAATGATCTGATCGGTATCCACGTTGGCACGATCCAAGGGCGCGACCAGGCCGGTATGTTGAGTAAAAGGCTTCATGCGCCGACCTCCTGATTGAGCATGTCACGAACATCGACGAAATGGCCGGCAATCGCCGCCGCTGCCGCCATGGCCGGACTGACCAGATGCGTGCGCCCGCCATTACCCTGACGCCCTTCGAAGTTGCGGTTCGACGTAGAGGCGCAATGCTCGCCGGACTCAAGGCGATCGGGGTTCATCGCCAGACACATGGAGCAGCCCGGATCACGCCATTCAAAACCCGCTGCGGTGAAAATCTGGTCCAGACCTTCCAGCTCGGCTTGTTCCTTGACCAAGCCCGACCCTGGCACCACCATCGCCTGCTTGACGCTCGGCGATACCTTGCGGCCCTTTGCCACCGCGGCCGCAGCGCGCAGGTCCTCGATGCGCGAATTGGTACAGGAGCCGATAAATACCCGGTCCAACTTGATCGAGGTAATCGGCTGATTGGCCTCGAGCCCCATGTATTTCAGTGCGCGCTCATAACCATTGCGCTTGACCGCATCGGGCTCTTGAGTCGGGTCCGGCACCAGAGCGTCCACCGCCAGCACCATTTCTGGCGAAGTACCCCAGGACACCTGCGGCTTGATGCTGGCCGCGTCCATTTCAACCACGGTATCGAATACCGCACCCGCATCAGAGGTCAGATCCCTCCAGGCGGCAACAGCCATATCCCAGTCCGCGCCCTTGGGTGCATAGGGCCGGCCTTCCACATAGGCAATGGTCTTGTCGTCGCAGGCCACCATGCCCACACGCGCACCCGCCTCGATGGCCATGTTGCAGATGGTCATGCGCCCTTCCATCGACAGATCACGAATGGCGGAGCCAGCGAACTCGATCGCATGGCCATTGCCACCAGCAGTACCGATCTTGCCGATGACGGCCAGCACGATGTCCTTGGCGGTCACACCAAAGCCCAACTGACCCTCAACCTTGACCAGCATGTTCTTCATCTTCTTGGCTACCAGACACTGGGTAGCCAGCACATGTTCGACCTCGGAGGTACCGATGCCGTGGGCCAGTGCGGCAAAAGCGCCGTGGGTGGCGGTATGCGAATCACCGCAGACCACGGTCATGCCCGGCAAGGTAGCGCCCTGCTCCGGCCCAACCACATGCACGATACCCTGACGACGGTCAGTCATCTTGAATTCCAGAATGCCGAAATCCGCACAGTTGTCATCCAGGGTGGTGACCTGCAACTTCGACACCAGATCACTGATACCCGAAACGCCAGCCGCGCGATTGGTGGTAGGTACGTTATGGTCCGGCGTCGCCAGGTTGGCGTCGATCCGCCAGGGCTTGCGGGCGGCCAGACGCAATCCTTCAAAGGCCTGCGGCGAAGTCACCTCGTGCAACAAATGACGATCGATATAAAGCAGTGCGGAGCCATCGTCGCGCTGCTTGACCAGATGATTATCCCAAAGCTTGTCGTAAAGGGTTTTGGCGGACATGCTGTACTCCTGCACCAGGCTTGTGCTCCCGGGCGGCGTTCAGTCATTGGCCGCCCCGGCGCTATTATGTAGTTCACCTGGTGAGCATAAAAGCTGGCAATCGATAACACAAATTCATATTATTCATGTATTGAATAGCCATCTGGAATACATGCCATCGATACCGCCAACCTCTCTGCCTTCCTCGCGGTTGCCGAGCACGCCTCCTTTTCTCGTGCTGCGGACCAGTTGCATCTGACCCAGCCGGCGATCAGCAAGCGGATCGCAACGCTGGAACAGCAACTAAGCGCAAGACTCTTTGATCGTATTGGCCGGCATGTGACGCTTACCGAAGCGGGCCGCGCGCTCAAGCCGCGTGCGGAGCAGATCATCAGCGCCTTGAGCGACACCCATAGGGCGCTAAGCAATCTGTCCAGCCGCGTGCAGGGCCGACTTAGCCTCGCGACCAGCCATCATATCGGCCTGCACCGGCTACCTGGCGTATTGCGGACTTTCACCCTGAATTACCCGGAAGTCGCCCTGGATATCGACTTTCTCGATTCTGAAGTCGCCTATGACAAGGTCATGCATGGCGAGATCGAGCTGGCGGTGATTACGCTGGCGCCCGCGATTGAGCCGCCTATTGTAGGGCGCATCATCTGGAATGACCCTCTGGATTTTGTCGTAGCCCCCGAGCATCCATTAGCCGCCGCAGCCAACGTCAGCCTGGCTGAACTGGCCGCCTACCCTGCAGTCTTTCCCGGGGCCAATACCTTTACTCACAATGTCGTGAGTCAATTGTTCCAGGAGCACGGCGTTACCCCGCAGATAAGCATGAGCACAAACTATCTGGAAACCATCAAGATGATGGTCTCGATCGGGCTGGCCTGGAGCGTGCTGCCCAGGACCATGCTGGACCAACAGGTGACCGTATTGAGGTTGCCGGGGGTAGCCTTGCAGCGGCAACTCGGGGTTATCTGGCATAGCGGCCGGACTTTGTCGAATGCGGCGCGCGCCTTGATAGAAGAGCTGGATCGCAACCAAATGTAATCGCACCTTGTTGCCACGGTCTTCTAGGTCTATTTTCAATGGATTGCTGGGGCTGCTCTGCGTTTCTAGTAATTATTTTCTACCCAGCCAGGAAAGGACTCATGCGGCATTTACCAGGCGCGACTATTTATCAGGCCGGAACCGACGGGGAAGCGGCCTTCAAACTTCTGTTCTACCGTATGCCCATCGCCAGCATGCTGGTCGAGGTATCTACCAGCCGAGTGATCGAAGTCAACCCGGCATTTGAACAGCTGTTCGGCTGGCAACCCGAGAACATTATCGGTCAGCCGTCTTCTGAATTCCCTTTTTGGGCAAGCAGGAAACAGCGTCTGCAGCTACTTGATCAACTAGCCGAGCACGGCCGCATTGTCGAATTCGAAGGCGTGCTGCGTTGCCGTAATGGCGAACTGAAAACCTGCCTTATTTCGATGGAAAGCATCGTTATCAATGGTATCGAGTGCCGGCTGTCCATGGCCCACGATATCACCGCGCGCCTGCGCACCGAACGCGAGCTCAAGCTCTCGCAGGAGAAGTATCACAAGGCATTCAACGCGAGCCATGAAGCGATACTGGTTCTGGATCTGCAAACCGAATGTGTGCTGGAAGCCAATCAGGCGTTCCAGACTCTCAGCGGTATTGAAGTAAGTGAAGCTGTTGGGCATTCCTTGCCCGGGCTGGGCATCGTCGATAGCCCCTCCATGGCGTTGCTGTATGCACGGGCGGGCCAGGCTGACGGCATTCGCGACCATGAAACGCGTATTCTGCATCGCGATGGTCGTTACCGCGATATACGCCTTTATGCCGAAAGCGTCATGGTTGCCGGCAATGAGTGCCTGGTCATGACGGCGCATGACATAACCAAACAGAAGCTGCATGACAGTGCCCTGCAGGAGAGTCAACAACGGCTCAACATGGCACTCGAAGCGGCGCAGATGGGTATCTGGGATTGGCATCCGAGCAATGGGGTGTTGCACTGTTCCGCACGGGCAGCCGCGCTGCATGGCCGGCCTTTGGCGGAATGGAACGGCCAGTTGAACGAGTTCATACAGGATATACCGGTCAAGCACCGGCGCGAGCTGCGCCACAGCTTCGTTGCCATCTGCCGCGGGCGGCAATCCCATTACCGGCTGGCTTACAGTTTGCTGCGCGACAAAGGCAGGCTACGTTGGCTGGAAGTGACCGCCTCCCTGCACCGCGACCCTGACGGCAGTATCCAACGAATGGTCGGCACGGTGAAAGACATCACCGAACGGCGCAACAGCGAACAGGCGCTGATGCGCAGCGAAGCAAAGTTCTCTGCGCTGTTTCAGAGCTCACCCGACCCCTACCTGCTGGTCAATGCCACGACGCAGTTGGTCATCGAAATCAATCAGAGCTTCAGCCGAGTGTTCGGCTACAGCACACAGGACATTATCGGCAGAACCGCCCTCGAGGTAGGGTTGTGGCGCAACGAGCATGAGCGTGCAGAGGTCGTGCGCAAGATCGACCGGGAGAAGGGCCTGGAATCGATAGAAATCGACTTTCTCACCCGCGAGGGTCGCTGCCTGACCTGCGAAGTATCCAGCCGTTTTATCACTATAAACCGGCAATTGTGCATGCTCTCTACGTTCAAGGACATTACCGCCCGCAAGCAAGCCGAAGCAGACCTGCGTGCTTCCGAAGACAAATTCGCGCGCGCGTTCAAGGCCAGCCCCGATTCCATCAGCATCAGCGAAAAGCTCACCGGCAGGCACCTTGAAATCAATGAAGGCTTTACTCGGCTGACCGGTTTTACCGCCACCGAAGCGATTGGCAAAACGGCCCGGGAGATGAATATCTGGGCCGACTATTCAGAGCGCGCATTATTGGTTGACGAGCTGGAGCGCTATGGCCGTGTCCGGCAAAAGGAAATGCGTGTTAACGGCAAGCTTGGCCAGGAGTTGCTGGTATCGGTCTCGATAGAGCCTGTGCTCATCGAAAATGTCGAGTGCATGCTATTGACCGCCCGGGACATCACCGAGCAAAAACTGATTGAAGCGCGGGTCAAGCACCTGGCCTATCACGACGCGCTCACCGACCTGCCGAATCGGCTGCTACTAACCGATCGTCTTATCCAGAACCTGGCAGCCTGTGAGCGGCAAGGGCAAAGCAGCGCTCTGCTGTTTTTCGATCTTGACCACTTCAAGCACATCAACGATTCCCTCGGTCACTCTTGCGGCGACGCGGTACTGCAGGAGGTCACCCGGCGCTTGCTAGGCCAGGTACGGAAGGTAGATACCGTTGCCAGGCTAGGCGGCGATGAATTTGTCGTACTGCTGTGCGGATTGGAGAGTGGCGAAACCCTGCGCTCGCAGGTAGAGCACAGCGCTGAGAAGCTGCTTGCCGAACTCTCCTCCCCCATGCTGATTGAGGGGCACAGTTTGCAACTGAGCTGCAGTATCGGGATCGCGATACTCCCAGAGCACGGTAAAAACCCCGATGACTTGCTCAAGCGTGCAGACATAGCGCTCTACAAGGTCAAGGAAAACGGTCGCAACGGCATCGCATTTTTCGAACAGGCCATGCAGGTCGCAGCCAGCGAGCGCCTTTCAGTCGAAACCGAATTGCGCGTGGCCGTCAGCAAATGCGAATTCGTGCTGTTCTATCAACCGCAGTTTGACGCCCTTGAGCAACGCATAACAGGCGCAGAAGCACTCATTCGCTGGATGCACCCGAGCAAAGGTCTGACCGGCCCTGCCGGTTTTATTCATGTGCTGGAAGAGAGCGGGATGATTCTTGAGGTAGGTACCTGGGTGCTTGGCAGGGCCTGCCAGTTTATTGCTGAGCTGCTGCGCAACAACGAAGTGAATGCGGAGGATTTCAGCCTGAGCGTGAACATCAGCCCCAGACAATTCCGCCAGCCGGACTTTGTCGACCAGGTCCGGCACGCCATCGATAGCCGCAAGGTCCCCGCCCGCTGCCTGAAGCTGGAAATTACCGAAAATATTGTTATCCAGAACATCTCCGATACCATCGCCAAGATGCAGGAGTTACGGCACATCGGAGTGCGCTTTGCGATCGATGATTTTGGTACAGGCTATTCGTCATTGAGCTATCTCAAGCGCCTGCCACTGGATCTGCTCAAGATCGACCAGTCTTTCATTCGCGACTGCACCAGAGATGTCAACGACGCAGAAATTGTGCGCGCTATCATTGCCATGGCACGCAACCTTCGGCTGGAGTTGATTGCTGAAGGCGTTGAGACGCAGGAGCAACTGGATTTTCTACAAACTCAGTCCTGCCACACCTTTCAGGGATACCTTTACAGCCCACCGGTAGCGGAGCAGGACTTCATCGAAATACTGCGCCGAAGTGCGATGGCGCCGTCGGCAGTGCTTTGAACTCCCTCAGCGCCGTTAGACAGACTGAAACACTGCCGATACGGGGCGCTCATCCCATTAAAATGAGAACTGCGTCACGATAGTTACATACTTCAGTCTGAACCTATGCCAAAGTGCCTTGTCTTAAGAGTGCATACTAAAAAATGCACCTATTTCAATGTACTGGAGTGTGATCATGAACAAGTCAATGCTGTCGGGCATCATTATCGGTGCGGTTGTGGCCACCGCCGGCGGTGCCATTGCCGGTTATACTGCCCTTTCGGATAAAGCGCCCACCCACGCTCAAGTGGTCAACGTGAAAGAGATCACGGAAACCGAGAAAACCCCAAGGCAGGTTTGCCAGGAAGTGGCTGTTAACCGGCAGAAGCCTGTTCAGGATCAACACCAGGTTCTAGGCTCAGTAGCCGGCGCTGTGGTGGGTGGCCTGCTCGGCAATCAGGTAGGTGGCGGTAGCGGCAAGAAGATTGCCACCGTTGCCGGTGCAGCGGCCGGCGGTTATGCCGGTAACAAGACTCAGGAACGCATGCAGAACAACAGCACCTACACCACGACTGAAACCCGTTGCGAGACGGTTTATGACAGCAACGACAAAGTCGTGGCTTATCAGGTCGATTACACCATCGGTGAGGAAGCCGGTAGCGTGCGCATGAACCACAACCCAGGCAACCGCATCCCCCTGCAGGACGGCCAACTGGTTCTTTCTCAGCAGTAATTCGCCAGGTTACAACCACGGCGATCAAAAGCCTGACAGGACAGCCTGAATGCTGCTCCGTCAGGCTTTTTTATGCGCGCTCTTTTTTCAGTTGACTAGTCCGCTCTTGCGCATCATGCGTCATACCGAGTCGCGGCACAGCGTCAGCCAGGTCTGCAGCCCGGCCGTGCGGAATTTGCTGCGGTGCAAGGCAAAATAGAACCTTCGGCGAAAATCCCGTTGCGGTACTGACAGGGGTACCAGGCTGCCCCGCTTGAACGCTTCCACCAACGTAATCGCCGAGAGGCAACCAACTCCCAATCCCGCCTCTACCGCGCGCTTGATTGCCTCGGTATGTTGCAATTCCAGCTTTATCTGCAACTCCGGTAACAGCCCATGCATGGCCCATTCAAAATGCTGGCGGGTGCCGGAGCCTGGCTCGCGAATAATCCACTGTGCCTCCAGCAGATCCTCATCGGTCAACCAGGGCTTGCCCGCCCAGGGATGATCCGGAGCGCAGAAGACCACCAGCTCGTCGTCCCGCCAAGGCAGCATTTCCAAATCGGAATGCTGGGTCTCGCCTTCTATCAATCCCACGTCCAACTCGAAATTGAGCAATTTCTGCACGATGGTCGCGGTGTTGGCCACCTCGAGTTGTACTTTGGCACCAGGCTGGTCGAGCATGTATTGCGCCATGATTTCCACTGCCAGGTAATTACCGATACTCAAGGTAGCGCCCACTTTGAGATGGCCAGGTTCCTGATGCCGCGCCAAGGCCTGTTCAAGGCTACGCGCTTGTTCAAGCAAGGCTTCGACCCGTGGCCTGATACTCTGGCCAAGCTCATTCAACTGCAGGCGTTTACCAACCCGATCGAACAATTGCACCGAGAATTGCTGCTCAAGGTCGCGCAGTGCACTGCTGGCTGCAGATTGGGACATCGACAGGCTCTGGGCTGCCCGTGTCAGGTTTTCATGCGCTGCGGTCGCCAGGAACACTTCCAGTTGTCTAAAGCTGTATTTCATTATCGGTTTTTCCGGTTAGTCATAATCAAACTAATCATTTAACCGATAGGTTAGCCAGGATGTACACTGCGCGCAATCAAAGACCCCCCAGTTTTTTATCCGGAGATCAACATGGCAGGCTTCAATTCCGAAACTGTACTCAGTGTCCATCACTGGACCGACAATCTTTTCAGTTTCAGAACCACGCGCGATCCGGCGTTTCGCTTCAAGAACGGCCACTTCATCATGATCGGACTGGAAGTGGAAGGCCGCCCACTGATGCGCGCCTACAGCATTGCCAGCCCCAACTATGAGGACACCCTGGAGTTCTTCAGCATCAAGGTGCCTGACGGTCCATTGACTTCGCGATTGCAGAATATCGTTGCCGGTGATCAGATCATGATCAGCCGCAAGCCAACCGGCACCCTGGTGCTTGATCATCTGCTGCCGGGACGCAACCTCTATCTGCTCAGCACCGGTACCGGCCTGGCGCCTTTCATCAGCATCATCCAGGATCCGGAAACCTATGAGCAGTACGACAAGGTCATTCTCACCCATGGCTGCCGTCACATTCAGGAACTGGCTTATCAGGACCTGATCACCGAGCAGTTGCCCAACCATGAGTACTTCGGTGAGGAGATCCGCGAAAAGCTGATTTATTACCCCACGGTGACCCGCGAGCCTTTCCGTAACCAGGGCCGTCTGACCGACCTGATGACCAGCGGCAAGCTGTTCTCCGACATTGGCCTGCCCGCCTTCGATCTGGAGCAGGACCGCTTCATGCTCTGCGGCAGCCCGAGCATGCTCAAGGACTTCTGCACCATTCTGGATGAGCATGGGTTCCAGGAAGCCCGTCATGGTGACCAGGGGCACTACGTGATCGAGCGCGCCTTCGTCGAGAAGTAAGCTCCGTGCTTGCCATAAGATCAGTTACTCGTCGGGCACCCGTATCCGGGCCAGCAATTTGACCGGCGTTGCCAGCGGCAGCGCCAGTACGAAAGCTTCCCCGGAGGCGGGAAACTCGCCGGTCAACTCGGTGATATTGACCTGATGACTGACCATGATGATCGGCTCGCCCTTTGGCAACCCGGCGATAAACGCGCGTAAAGCCAACCCATGCGACTGAGCTGTACCGCGACTCTGGAAAAAGGAGTCCAGTTCCGCCTGTGGCTGCACCCTACCCAGCCGGAAACCCTCAGCAGTCTCCTGGGCTCGGCACCAGCGGCTGGCATACACAGTGGCGGCGCCCAGACCCTGAGCGCGCAACGCATCACCCCAACGTCTAGCCTCCTCACGGCCCAGGTCGTTGAGATTGCGCTGGGTCGCGCAGTTATCCAGTTCGAACCCTGCTGGATCGCCAATCCCCGGCGCCGAGGCATGGCGCAGAATCATCATCGCCCGCCCCTCGCGCAAATCATCCCATAGTGAATCAGCCAGGGCGGCACCCGAGCTCGTCAGCAGCAGTACTACAAGGCAATAACGGAAGATAGACATGGGCACGACCCAAGGCAGATGAAGCTCTATTCTACGTAGATCATCTGCCGCGTCATGCCGCCATCTGCTACAAGATTTTGCCCCGTAACAAAGCCTGCCGCCGGACCCAGCAAAAACACCACCAGGGCGCCGATATCGCGCGGCTGGCCCACTCGGCCCACCGCGTGCTGCTGGTGATCCACTGCGCGCAGCGGATCGCTTTGTTGCTGGGCATTTTCACGCGTATCTATCCAGCCGGGACTGACCGCATTGACTCGAATGGTCGGCCCGAGACTGACAGCCAAAGCGTGGGTCAGCGCCACCAGGCCACCTTTACTGGCGGCGTACGCCTCGGTATGGGCTTCGGATTGCAGAGCACGAGTAGAGGCGATATTGACGATCGCCCCACCGGTCTCTCGCAACATGGGAATACTGTGTTTGGCTACCAGAAAGGCGCCGGTCAGATTGGTGCCGAGCCTGCGGTTCCAGGCGTCAAGGCTGAGTTGCTCTATCGGGCCGCTGTCAGGATCAGCGATACCAGCATTGTTGACCAGACCGTCGAGCTGACCGAAATCGTCCTCGATACGCTCGATGCAGGCCATGACGCTGGCCTCGTCAGATACATCCATGACGATAAATTCAACCGTGCCCAGGCGAGCAAGCTCTTCGGCTGCGGCCTGGCCTGCAGGCTCGTCGACGTCGGTGAGCACCACCGACCAGCCGGCACGCAGCAGGCTGGCGGCGACACCCTTGCCGATGCCTCTGGCGGCACCGGTAACCAGGGCTACCAGAGGGCTTTCAGCCTCCATTCAGACCTTTCCACCGCGCGGGCCTGCAAAGAACCAGATGATCAGACCGACCACTGGCAGCAGCAGCACCAATACCACCCAAAGCACCTTGGCCATGTTACTGGCATTACTCTGAACGATATTGATAATCGCCCAGATGTCCAGAATCAGAATGACTAGACCCAGAAAGCCGTTCCCGACGTTCAAATTCATATACAACTCCTTTTCACAGTGAGCCTGCACTATAGCTCAACGCAGCGAACACCGTTTTACAATTCAAGCACCTGATAGCGCTGCGCGATATCATTCCCCGTCGGCTCGGCCAGCAGCCCGTCCTGCGTTTCGGACGCATGCACTATCAGGCTGGGTTGTCCAGCACTGGCAACAAACCAGTGCGCCAGATGCTTCGGCAACAGCAACATGTCGCCGCGGCGGCAGCTCAGTACCAGCAACTGTTCATGATGGTGCAGGCAGATTACCCCTGCGCCCTTGACCAGAAGCAAGGCAAGCGTCTGCGCAAAACTCTGCTCCACTGCGATGTTGTGTGGCTCGGTGGCGTAACCGGGCGCGGCGTCAACCCGCTGCACGGCCATATGCTCCATAACCGTCGTTGCTGCACTGCTGGCCAGGCTCGATCTGGCTGCCTCAAGGATCTGCTGATCAGTGGACTTGGGCGTTATACCGGGCAGTGGCTCGAGGCTTTCCAGCCGGACTCCCAATACGGAGAGCAATGGGTCAATGTCCTCTCGGTGAGTCAGCACCTTGCTCGGCAGCTCAAGCTGCTCGTGGTCGTAAACGGCAAGGATGTTCATCTTGGCATCACCTGTTGGAATCGAATGTGTACGCAGTATAAAGGCCCTGCCCTGGCACTGACAGTCAGCTTAAAGTCTGACTAGAGTGCGCTTCGGCAGGTACCGCAGGTAAGCAACGCAGCAATACCATGGCCGCGACAAATGCTGCTAGCCCGCCCAAAGCAAAAGTCCAGAACGGGCCAAGACTAGTCCAGCTGTAACCCGCATACAGCGCCCCCAATGCACCGCCCATGCCTGACAGCGTGGCATAGAGCGCCTGGCCCTGGCCCTGTAGCCGTTCGCTGAAGCTGCGCTGAATAAAATGAATCGCAGCGACATGAAAGCAGCCGAAGGTAGCGGCGTGCAGCAGTTGGGCGAGTAACAGGGCGCTCAGGTGGTCGGCCAGGCTGCCCAGCAGCACCCAACGCACAGTAGCCAACAGCAGACTACAGACCAGTAGCTGCTTGAGGGTGACATGCGCCAGTACTCTGGCCATGAGCATGAACAGCAAAATCTCCGCTACCACCCCCAGCGCCCAGAGCAGCCCGATAAGCGAACGGCTGTAGCCCAGCGATTCAAGATGCAAGGTCAGAAAGGTGTAATACGGGCCATGGGAAAACTGCATGAGGCCAGCGCAGAGGAAAAACGCCAGTACGCCGGGGCGCCTGAGCAGGCGCAGGAAACCTTCGCCAGGTAGCGCAGCGCCAGGGGCTTTATTGGTCGGTGGCGCAGGCACCGTAAGGCTGCAGAAAAAAATGCCCAGCATGATCCCCAGCATCACCACAGGGTAGACGTCCAGACTGGAAAACTGCAGTACCAGACCCAGGCAGATCACAGTGGCGATAAAGCCGACCGAACCCCATAGCCGGATCATGCTGTAACGCGATGACTGCGCACCCAGATGGCTCAGGGTAATGGCCTCGAACTGCGGCAGTACCGCATGCCAGAAGAAGCTGTGCAAGGCCATGATCATGGCCAGCCAGAGATAATCCTGACGGTAAAAGATGCCGGTGAACGCCAATGCGGTGAATAACGCACCCAGACGCACGATAGCCAGACGCTGGCCCGTGACGTCACCCAGCCAACCCCAGAGACTGGGCGCCAGGCAGCGCATCAGCATGGGGATGGCTACCAGCTCACCGATCCTCGCAGCGCTGTAGCCAAGATGACTGAAATACAGTGCAAGAAAAGGTGCTACGCCGCCGAGCAAGGCGAAGTAGGCAAAATAGAAGCCGGACAGCCGCCAGTAAGGCAGCATCAGCGGCCCGGTTCTTCCATCGGCAGGCTAGGCAGCACGGCCGGTCACAATTGGCCGAGTATCGGTGTGCTGACGCTGACGTCAGCGTTCTGCGCGCGGTGGCGCAATAGATGATCCATCAGCACCATGGCCATCATCGCCTCGGCAATCGGCGTCGCGCGAATGCCTACGCAAGGGTCATGCCGGCCCTTGGTAATCACGTCCACCGGGTTGCCGTGAACATCAATCGAGCGCCCCGGCGTGGTGATACTGGATGTAGGCTTGAGCGCAAGATGGGCGACGATCGGCTGTCCGGAGGAGATACCACCCAACACCCCGCCAGCGTTATTGCTGGTAAATCCCTGGGGCGTCAGCTCATCACGATGTTCGGTGCCGAGCTGGGCTACTGAAGCAAAGCCAGCGCCGATCTCGACACCCTTGACCGCATTGATACTCATCAGCGCGTAGGCCAGTTCTGCGTCCAGGCGGTCGAATACCGGCTCGCCCAGACCAGGGGGCACACCCTCGGCGACTACAGTAATTTTCGCACCCACCGAGTTCTGGTCACGGCGCAGCTGATCCATATAGGCTTCCAGCTCCGGCACCTTGTCCGGGTCGGCACTGAAAAAGGCGTTCTCGGAGACCGCGTCCCAGCTCTTGAACGGAATATCGATAGGTCCCAACTGGCTCATGTAACCGCGAATCACAATGCCCTGACCTTCAAGGTATTTGCGCGCGATAGCCCCGGCGGCGACGCGCATTGCCGTTTCACGCGCCGAGGAGCGGCCGCCTCCGCGATAGTCCCGCACACCGTACTTGTGATGATAGGTGTAGTCGGCATGGGCCGGACGGAAGGTGTCCTTGATCGCCGAGTAATCCTTGGACTTCTGGTCGGTATTGCGGATCAACAGCCCAATCGGACAACCCGTCGTTTTGCCTTCGAATACCCCGGTGAGAATTTCGACCTCATCCGGCTCCTGGCGCTGCGTGGTATGCCGGCTGGTGCCTGGCTTGCGCCGATCAAGATCGCGTTGCAAGTCACTGACGTCGAGCGCCATACCCGGCGGGCATCCATCGACAATGGCCACCAATGCCGGGCCATGGCTTTCACCTGCGGTGGTAACGGTAAAGAGAGTACCGAGGGTATTTCCGGACATGCGCGCAACCTGAGGTCTGATAAGCAAGGGCTCAAGTATAACGTCCCACCTTGGTGGGTGACAGCCTGGCATGGTCCCGTTAGGCTATGTTTTTCTCGACGCGGAAGCAGCGCATGCAGGCGGTACTGGATCTGATATTTCCCGCTGACATGTCTGGGCTGCTGATCAGCCTGTTGATTGTCTCCTCACTCGTCACTTCGGCGATCACTGCCTCCATCGGGATCGGCGGCGGTGTCTTGCTGCTGGCGATCATGGCGCTGGCCATGCCGCCAGCAGCAATCATCCCCGTGCACGGCATGGTCCAACTGGGCTCCAATGCCAACCGCGCCCTGCTGACCATCCAGCACATCAACCTGCGGGTGATCCTCTGGTTTCTGCCCGGCGTCATTGTCGGTGCCTGGCTGGCCAGTCTGTTCCTGGTGGACCTGCCGCTTCCCCTGGTGCAGCTGTGCATCGCCGGTTTTATCCTGCTGCTGTGCTGGGGCCCCGCTATACCCAAGGTAGCCACCGGCCGTGTCGGCACCCTGCTGGCGGCTGCATTGACTACTTTTATCAGCCTGTTCGTGGGTGCCACGGGCCCCCTGGTGGCGGCCTTTATCAAGCAGCAACAGGACGGCGAACGGCTTTCCACCGTGGCCACCTTTGCCGCTGCCATGAGCCTGCAGCATGCACCCAAGGCTCTTGTCTACGGCGCTGCAGGATTCGTATTCAGTGAATGGCTGGGGTTAATTCTGGTCATGATTGCGGCGGGCGCGCTCGGCACCTGGGCTGGATTACATCTACTGCAGCGCATCAGCGATCAGCGCTTCGGGATGATATTCAATGTGCTTTTGACCCTGCTGGCCATGCGCCTGATCTGGCAGGCTGGCAGCAGTTGGTTGTTTTGACGTCACAATTTCGTTGCAGAATGTCGGAAATCGGCCGATAAATGACTCATCTACAGACCGCTATCGTTGTTCGGAATGCCAATGAACCAAGTCAGCACCTCAGAGCAGGACCAGCCAGAACCGACGCCGGCTAGTCCGCCCCGCGACCCCTTTGCTCGGGCGCGGCCAACCGATGTCTATTGGATTCAGCTCAAACCCATCTACAAGGGTCGGCAAATTGCGCAAGCCGAGCGCCTTGCGCGGGTCACGGTCATTCAAGAGCGTGCGGCGCATCTGGAGCTGTTTCGCCTGAAGGTCAGTTGTGATGGCGAAGCCAAGGCAGACACCGGCAACCTGCTGGAAGTGCTGGTTGATCACAGAAACCGGCGGGTCCGTTTCGGGCCTCTGGAAAACGTACGCATGCAGCCAGCCCAGCGCGGATTAGGCGGCTATCTACTGGCCCAATTAATTGAATGGTGTCAGCGCAGTTGCGACGACTACTCCATTACGCCAATTATTCTGCATGCTGAGGAAGTTGGCAGCGAAGAGAGCCGGCTTATCAGAGAGAAGCTTCTGCTGCGCGCCGGATTCGACCTCAGCTATACCAACGAGGAGCGCACCGCCGGTCGCGCCCAGGCGAATCGCATGAGCAACCTGATCAGCAGCTGGAATACCGAAAAAGTCGCCGCGATTCAGATCAGCGACATCCTCAACCAGTTGCGCGAACAGGAACAACTCAACCGCAAGCAACAGGCGCAGGTATCGCAATTGCAGCGCGTGATCGACAATTTCAAGAACAATGATCTGAGCCAGCGCTTTGCTATTGGCTGCTTGATCGTATTCGCGATATTCCAGGCGCTGATGTTGCTTTGGGTCGTGTTGAGCTGACCGCAGAACTCAAACTGCACCTTGCTCGCCAGCGAACAGCGCCTGGTAATCTCGGCATTGCTGAGCGCTGAGAACAAAGACGCCATGGCCGCCCTGGCTGAAGGTTACCCAGTCAAAATCGACTTCGGGCCACTGCGCCATCACATGCACCATGCTGTTACCCACCTCGATAACCAGCACGCCCTGCTCGGTCAGATGATCGGCCGCCTGGGCGAGCATTCTGCGCACCAGGTCCAGGCCGTCGTGGCCGGCGGCGAGGCCCATTTCGGGCTCGTGCAGATACTCATCCGGCAGATCGGCCATGTCTTCAGCATCGACATAGGGCGGGTTACTGACAATCAGATCGAAACGCTCACCGGGCATCCCCTCAAAGCCATCGGACCAACGCGCCTCAACACGCTCTTGCAACTGATGCGCCTCGATGTTCGCCTCCGCTACGGCCAGGGCATCGGCTGACAGATCTGCCAGTAGCACCTCGGCCTCAGGGAAGGCGTAGGCGCAGGCAATGCCGATGCAGCCACTTCCGGTACACAGATCCAGAATCCGCGCTGGTTCCTCGCTCAACCAGGGAGAGAAGCGATTGCCAATCAGCTCGGCAATCGGCGAGCGCGGCACCAGTACTCGCTCATCGACAATAAAGTCCAGGCCGGCAAAGCGCGCGTGCCCGGTCAGATAGGCTGCCGGTATGCGCTGTTCAATGCGTTTGTGCAGCAGGGCGACCGCCAGATCACGCTCACTGGCCGTCACCCGGCAGCCCAGATACTCCTCAGGCGTCTCCCAGGGCAGGTAGAGGGCATGCAACACCAGAAGGCGAGACTCATCCCAGGCATTATCGGCGCCATGGCCAAAGAACAGCCCTTGTTCATGAAAGCGACTGACACCCCAGCGGACCAGATCACGGATAGTGCTGAGTGCGTTGAGTTCGTTCATGGCGATGACTCCTGAAGCGTCAGACAGGTTGAAACGAGGTGACAAGCAAGCCGCTATTCTACCCTGCATAGCGTGGGAGACTACTGATACACTTGCCTTTTTATCACGCAGAATCAATCCCATGAGCCAAGACCCCAACGAACCGGATGATCTGGCCCTCTTCCGTCAGGCCACCCACGGCGCGCGGCCCATCAAGGTCGACCAGGCCGACACCGGCAAACCCCGAACCGACCGCGCACGCATCAAGACGCTACGCCAGGGGGCCGTGCAAGCCACCGGCAAGACCCGGGTAGACGGCTTGTCGGACCAGTTTGTCATTGATGTGCTGCCAGAGGAGGAGCTTAGCTACGCGGCCAATGGCGTACAGGAGAGTCAACTGCGCAAACTCAAGGGTGGCCAGATCCCCTTTGAGGGCTCAATTGATCTGCACGGCATGACGGTGGAAAAGGCCCGGGAACTGCTCTGGGCCTTTCTCGCCGAGGCGAACAAGATGGAAGTGCGCTGTGTGCGTGTTACCCATGGCAAGGCGCAACGCAAGGACGGGCGCAACCCCATTCTGAAAAGCCATGTGAACACCTGGTTACGCCAGCACAGCCAGGTGCTGGGCTTTACCTCATGCCTGCCCCGCCATGGCGGCACCGGTTCCGTTTACATTCTGCTTAAACGGACGATGATGGAGGGGCGCGACGATTGAGAAAGTGGCAAGCTTCAAGCGCCAATCTTCAAGAAAACCCCTGCCAATTTCGCTAACGCTTATGGCCCGTGGCTTGTAGCTTGCAGCTTGTCGCTGGCCCTAGATACAGGTAGAACCACCATCTACAGGTAACGCGATACCGGTGGTAAAACCTGCCCCTTCAGAGCACAGATAAAGAACCGCTGCAGCAATCTCTTCGGCTTTACCGATCCGCCCGACCGGGTGCATGGCAGCCGCAAACTCAGCCTTGCGCGGGTCAATGGCGGCGGCGCGGCGGAACATCTCGGTGTCAATCACCGCCGGGCAGACGGCGTTCACCCGAATGGATTTCTTCGCATACTCCACCGCAGCGGACCGGGTAAGACCCAATACCGCGTGCTTGCTCGCCGCATAGATACTCATCTTGGGTGCAGCGCCCAAGGCGGCTATGGACGCAGTGTTGACGATAGCGCCGCCACCCTGGGCCAGCATCAAGGGAATTTCGAAGCGCATGCACTGCCAGACACCTTTGACGTTCACGTCCATGATCTGGTCGAACACATCTTCATTACCGTCTGCCAGCTTGTCCTGTTCAATCTCGATACCGGCGTTGTTGAATGCGCAATCCAGACGGCCGTAATGAGCGATCACGGCATCCATCAGGGCTTTGACCTCATCTGCCTTGGCGACATTGCAGGCGACAAACACCGCTTCTCCGCCCGCCGCCTTGATGCCTGCGACAACGGCTTCGCCTGCGGCCTGACTGATATCCGAGACCACCACTTTGGCGCCCTGGGCGGCAAAAGCTTCTGCAGTGACCTGACCAATACCCGCCGCACCACCTGTAACCAAAGCAACCTTGCCGGCAAATGTGTTACCCATAATGTCTCAGCTCCTGACAGTACATTTGAATTGCCGGAATAGTATCAGCTAGAAACGTCAATATACGACCAGATCAGCCACAATGTTCACGCTTTATACTGGTTATCAATACCCTGATCGCCGGCGTGCTCTCGCAGATACTCAATAACGGCTGCCTGGTCACCGCTGAATACCACACGCTGCTCTTTCCCCACCCGTTGATAGGCATACATGGGGTCGTAATAATGCGTCAACAATCCTTCTATCCAGCCACGATGAGCCTGTACATCTCCGGTTTGCTGCTGCTCCAGCAGCGCCTGCTGCATGATCGCTTCAAGCTGCTGAAAGCGCTCGCCGCCCAGCCGCTTGCGAATACGTAGCAAGCCACCGGTCAGGTGTTCGGCAAAGGCCGCAAACGCCTGCTCAGGCTGCTGCGGCGACAGGGCAGCGAACTGGGCATGCATATCCGTCACATAGTCGCCAAGAATGCGCCCTACCCGGTTGTCGAAACTGTCCTCCAGCCAGACCAGCGGCGCGGCTTGCATGGCATTGAAGAGTTCCAAGGGCACCGTGCAGCTGCCGACCATGCGGCTTTCATCCTCCAGCACCAGCCGGCCAGCACCACCTGCACGCACGCGCAGGGCTTGGATTGCCAGGGCATTTTCAAAGTCGATCTGACCCGGCTGGGCCGTGGCGTGCCGGCCGAAACTGGAACCCCGGTGATGGGCGTGACCTTCCAGGTCCAGACTATTACCCAGCGCATGAATGACCTCGGTCTTGCCGGTCCCGGTCAGGCCTGCGACCACATGCAGCGGGCAAGCCTGCACTGCGGATTCCAGCGTGTCGATCAGGAACCGGCGCATTGCCTTGTAACCACCGATAACACGCGGGTACTGCACTCCCGCGTCAGCCAGCCACTGTTGAACGATCTGTGAACGCAGGCCGCCACGGAAACAATACAGATAGCCGTCTGGGTGCTGCCGGGTGAAGTCTATCCACTGCGCGGTACGCTGATTTTTCAGCTCGCCACACACCAGCCGATTACCCAGATCAATGGCTGCCTGCTGTCCAGACTGCTTGTAACAGGTACCCACCTGCTGACGCTCGGCATCGTTCATCAAGGGCCGGTTGACCGCTTGCGAAAACGCACCCTTGTGAAACTCGACCGGAGCCCGCACGTCCATCAGCGGGATGGACTGCAGGAACAAGCGGCGCAGGTCTTCGGTATTGTCAGCCATCAAATAACCTCGACGCAGAAACCGCCATCCGCCTCGACACACTCGCCTATGGCTTGCAGTTGATAGCCTTCCTGCGCTGCCATAGCGAGAAACGCTGCCTCCTCTGCAGGATCAACAGCCACCAGCAGCCCGCCGCTGGTCTGCGGATCACAGAGCAACTGCTGCCACGCTGGCGGAATGGACGCGACCTTGTGACCGTAACTGTCAAAGTTGCGGCCAGCCCCCCCGGGTATGCAACCCTGGGCCAGGTAGTATTCGACACTTGCCAGACGCGGTACCAGGGACTCGCTGATCCGCGCTTTGACGCCGGAGCCCTCGGCCATTTCAACCAGGTGACCAAGCAAGCCAAAGCCCGTGACATCGGTCATCGCGCGCACCCCTTCCAGGGTCGCAAAACGTGCGCCAACGCTGTTCAGTTGGCACATCAGATCCCGCGCCACCCCAGCGTCTTCAGGGCGAAGCTTCTTCTGTTTTTCGGCGGTAGTGAGGATGCCGATACCCAGAGGTTTGGTCAGGAACAGGCGATCCCCGGGGCGGGCGGTATCGTTGCGCTTGAGTTGGCTGCGCTTGAGTTGCCCGGTGACCGCCAGGCCAAATATCGGTTCCGGCGCATCAATCGAATGCCCCCCAGCCAATGGCATTCCTGCGGCAGTGCACACGGCGCGGGCGCCAGCGATCACCTGCCCGGCCAAGGCTGCGGGCAGCAGATTGATCGGCCAACCCAGAATAGCAATCGCCATCATCGGGCTCCCGCCCATGGCATAGATGTCGCTGATGGCATTGGTCGCAGCAATGCGCCCAAAATCAAAGGCATCGTCAACAATCGGCATGAAGAAATCCGTGGTACTGACGATGCCCTGCTCCGCATCGAGGCCGAACACAGCGGCATCATCGCGGCTCGCATTGCCCACCCAGAGTTGCGGAAACTCGGGGCCAGGCTGTCCCACAGCGAGAATTTCATCCAGCACCCGCGGCGAAATCTTGCAGCCGCAACCGGCACCGTGGCTGTACTCGGTCAGACGTATTTCATGACTCATGCGCTGCTCCCCGCTGTAACTAAAGCGCGCATTTTAGCACGCGAGCGATCCTCAGCGCTTGAGCCCTTCGAAACGGTCCAGCGTGTCGCTGGCGACCATCCGGCCGAGTTCTATCAGTTCCGGGGCTTTGTGAAACTCAAAGAAGCGACACAGCCGCTTGGGCACTTCGATCAACACATCGGGTGGATAGCCGGCAATCTTGTACTGGGTGAGGGACGCCTGCATGGCTTCAAAGGACAGGTTGACCAGCTCCAGCAGGCTGGCTGGCCCCACCGGCACTTCAGGCACCTTGGCGGGCGGCTCGGGCTCAATGGCATCCATCTTGGGCAGGTTTTTCACCTCGGTAGCCGCCTGCTCATCGGGCTCGTCATCAGGCAGGAAATCGAGTTGGCCTGGTTTGAGCTCTTCCTCAGGAATCTCCCGGCGCGCCAGCCAGTTGCGCACATTCAGGGTACCGACCAGTTGATCCCACTGGTGGCGGATGGGTGCGGGCCGTTCGACAATCGGCAAGGTGTAGCCGGCACAATGGGTCGCATTGAGATTCACCGCCATGATCAGATCGCAGTGGGCAGACACCACCGGGATGATCGGCAGCGGGTTGAGCAGCCCGCCATCAACCAGCACTCGCCCACCCTGGCGGACCGGCGAAAACAGGCTGGGAATTGCCGCAGAGGCGCGCATGGCCTGATGCAGACAACCCTGCTGAAACCACACTTCCTGCTGGTTGGTCAGGTCAGTCGCCACCGCGGTAAAGGGGATCGACAGATCTTCGATATTCACTTCACCGATGATTTCCCTGATCCGACCGAAAACCCGCTCCCCCCTGATCGCACCCAGATTGCCAAAGCCCACATCCAGCAGACGCAGCACATCCAGATAGGCCAGGCCAGACACCCACTCACGGTAGGCGGCCAGGCCACCCGCCGCATAAATACCGCCTACTACGGCGCCCATGGAGCAGCCGGCAATGCAGTCGATGGTATAACCCCGGCGCTCTATCTCTTCAATGACACCAATATGGGCATAGCCTCTGGCGCCCCCACTACCGAGCACCAATGCAACACGTTGGGACATGTATCCTCCTGGAAAAATAATCCCGATTGACGAAGCAAGACTGTCTAAGCATCATGCGCGGACATCTTTCGATAGCGTTAAGGTTACCCGTGATCAATACCCGTGTGCTGATTTCTTTGAAGTGGTTTTTCGCCGCGCTACTTCTAGTAGCTGCACTGGGCACGCTGGGAGCCTGGGCGCTGTACACCGCAGAACCGCAACGCAGCGGCCACCTCAAACTGGCCGGACTGCAGAAAGCCGTTTCGGTCCATTACGACGCCTGGGGCGTGCCGCATATTGACGCCCAGAACGATCACGACGCCTACCTCGCACTGGGTTATCTGCATGCCCAGGACCGCCTGTTCCAAATGGATATGCTGCGCCGCATTGGTGCCGGGCGCCTGTCCGAGCTGTTCGGCCAGGAAACCTTCGAGACCGACCGCTTCTTCCGCTCACTGGGTATCAGCCGCTTTGCCCGCCAATATGCCCAGCGCCTGAGCGCAGAGACGGACAAGCCGCACGTCGATCTGATCAACGCTTATCAGGCGGGCATCAACCATTACATCGACAGCGGCAAGGTGCCGCTTGAATACCGTTTATTGCTGACCCGACCAGACTATTTCGATCTGGCCGACATCGCCCACGTGATGGGCTACATGGCCTACTCCTTTGCTGAAGCATTCAAGACTGACGCGCTGATTGATAATGTCCGTGGCAATCTGAGCGAGCGTCATGCTCAGGATCTGGTGCCCGGCTGGCCGGAGACCCTGCCACCGCGGCGGATGGTCGACAGCAATATCAGCGGCCTGCTAGACCCCCTTCTGCAGCAGATCAGCAGAGCCGAACAGCAACTGCCCGCAGGCCAGTTTCTGGGCAGCAATGCCTGGGTGGTCAACAGCAAACGCAGCCTCAACGGTGCGCCGCTGTTAGCCAACGATCCGCACATTGGCTATTCCGCGCCGGCGGTTTGGTTCGAGGCGCACATCCGCACGCCTGAGCACGAAGTCTATGGGCATTTTCTGGCCGGCATCCCTTTCCCACTGCTGGGTCAGACGCGCCGGCATGCGTGGGGCCTGACCATGCTGATGAACGATGAAGTGGACTTTTATCGCGAACGGGTGAACCCGGACGATCCCAATCAGGTGCGTGCCGGGGATGCCGGATGGCAGAATCTGACCCTGCATGAGGAAGTCATCAAGGTCCGCGGCCATGAAGACCGCTTGCTACGCATGCGCAGCTCACGCCACGGACCGATCATCAATGACCCCGCGCCGGGCACACCACTGACTGCGGAGATTGCGGCACGGCCCCCTGTCAGCCTGTTCTGGAGCTTTCTAAATCCGGACAACGACGCGGCCGAGGCCTTCTATGGCTTACCCAGGGCGGCCAACATGGCCGAGTTCGAGCAGTCGGCTGCACTGCATGGCTCGCCCGGCCTGAACCTGATCTACGCAGACGTGGATGACAATATTGCGATGTGGGCGATCGGCAGGCTCAAACGCTGGCCGAACAGCAACAACAGTTACTCGCTGCTCAGTGGGTCCAGTGGCCGTGATGATTTTCTAGGCTACCAGCCATTCAGCGCCAATCCGCGGATCATCAATCCCCCGTCCGGCCACCTGTTCAGCGCCAACAACCCTTACCCTACCCCCGGCACCCAGCGCGTGATGCCAGGCTATTACGCACCTAGCGAGCGAGCGGAACGCCTGAACGAGCTGCTCGACAACGATCAACAATTCGATCTGGCGCGTTTCAAGGACATGCAGCTGGATACGCGCCGCCCCCAGGCGCTGGCGATGCTTGACGATGCCCTGCCCTTGCTTGAGGCGCGACTGCTCGGCGAAGACCTGCAACCCACCGCTGATAGAGCAACCGAGATTCTGCGTGCCTGGAATGGCACCTTTACCGCAGAACAAGTCGGCGCAACGCTGTTTCAGCGCTGGCAGGACAACCTGATGGAGGCGCTGTTCGCTGATGAACTCGGCGAGCAGTTCGCGATTTTCCGCAATACCGAGCTGGCGGAGAAGAGCTTGTTCAGCATCTACTGGAAACCCGCATCGCCCTGGTGGGACAACCGCCTGCAACCGGTCATGGACGGACGCCAGGCAGCCATTGAGCAAGCCTGGATCAAAACCATCGAATCGTTAAGCGAAGAATTGGGTAACGACGCCGACAACTGGGCCTGGAATAAGGTCATCAGCCTTCAGCACGTGCATCCGCTGAGCGAACGCTTGCCTCTGAGTCGCTTTCTGGATAGCCAGCCTGCGCCAGTCAACGGCGGTGCGGAAAGCCTCAACAGCATGTCTTTCAACACCGGCGAGGGGCACTACCGTATCAAGGCGGGCCCCTCTACCCGAAGACTGGTTGACCTCTCGGACATGAACCGCAGCCTGGGAATCAATCCCATGGGGCAATCAGGCAACCCGGCTGACAAGCACTATCGAGACCAGAACGAGCTGTTCAATCAGGGGCGCTACCGCGGGCAGCTGTTCGACTGGCAAGCGATTCAAGCGTTGCCGGATCAGCTAACCTTGCACCCCAACAGCAGACGTTGACGGCCTAGAGCTTGTCGATGCGCAGCGCGCCCTGCGGGGCGGCGTCCCCCACCTCCAGGCGTTGATTGCGGATACCCATATCCACCAGTTGCTGAACTGCGGCAGGTGCCTGGTCACCACTGACCGAAATACGCAGACGGGTGTCTGAGCGCATTGCCCGATTGACCAGGTTGAGCCAGGATTGCCCCTCTTCAGGTTCTGCGGCCAGATCAACAGGCATCACGACTTCACCATCGGCGTGCAACAATTTGAGCAATGTCGCGGGCGTAGGATAGAGCGTTTCAGCAATCGCCTCGCTGGGGGTGAACTGTTCTACATGCAGGTACACGCGACGATTGCCCCGGGTGATCGCATACAGGCTGACAAAGCGCTGCGGTTCGGTATCCAGCTGCATGACGATATACGCCTGATTATCCTCTGGGCCATAGAGCGTCGCGTTACCCAGCACCTGATTGGCCCACAAGCTACTGCTGCCACACTCCCTGCCCTCACAGAAAAACAGCATGCTGCCAGGCTGATCCAGCAATTGCTCCTTGGCATGTTCGAAGGCCTCTTGCCGGCCATGCTCTGCGGGAATCTGGTAGGTCGCGCGAATCAGCTCACCGACAGCGCGCACTTCACGCTCGGCCCGTAACTGATTGTTGATGCGGCGAATACTTCCAATGACCACCCCGTGGGCCGCATCTGCCTGAATTGAAGAGTCGACCAGCGTGGCCCGTGGAAAGGATTCCACCACAAGCCGTTCGGAGAGGCTTTCCTCGGCAACACTGGGTAAAGCCATTAATGACAACATGAGGCCAGACGCACCAAGGGCAAGCGTGGGTAAAAAAAGCATTCAATCTCCTGTAAGTACCCTCAGCTCGGGATACATGGGGTTGTGACGCATATTACCGTCGATCATTTGCCCTGAGCGGCCTCGGGTCAAGCCAGGTTCTTGAAAAAACTGTCAAATATCGTTGCGACCTGCTCCGCCGGCTCCTCAAGATGCAGATGGTGGCCGCCGTCAATCTGATGAAGCTGGATATGTTGAAAACGTTCAATGCGCTCAAGGACCTGCGGATGTTTGTGCATGACGCCCTGATTGGCCAGCACCAGGCACGCGGGTGAGGCGATGGCCTCGATAAAAGCCACTGCGTGATTACTGGTGAAGCGCATCGGTGACGGCAGCATCAATTGCGGATCGGTGCGCCATGTCCAGCCACCATCTTCCGGCATCAAGCCGCGCTCCACCAGCAGTGCAGCCGCCTCGCGGCTCAGAGCAGTGGTGCCGCCCTTGGCTCTTGCATCAATGGCTTTCTCGACACTGTCGTACACCGGCTTGCGCTTGCCTTCCAATGCCAGGCTGGCGGCAAAAAAGCGCGCCATCTGCTTGGGCGCGTCTTCTGCTTCAGAGGTAAAAGGCAGCAGTCCGTCTATCAGGCAGGCACCCATAATACGCTCTGGCAAGCTGCCCGCCAGGACGCCGCTGATAATCGCGCCCATTGAATGGCCCAGCAGGGCAAAGCGCTTCCAGCCCAGGTCTTCAGCCACTTGCAGTACTGTCGCCGCCTGCTGCCAGAGGCTGTAGCCTGCGGCCGGCATATGGCCTGAAAGACCATGACCCGGCAGGTCAAGAGCGACCAGATGCACATCATTGAGCAAGGGCGCTATGCGATCAAACGTCGCCGCATTATCCAGCCAACCGTGCAGCCCGATGACTGGCAGCCCGCCCGGGTTGCCCCAGACCTTGGCCGCCACTTCCAGCGAGGGGAGAGAAAATCGAACTTCGTGACTGCTTGCGCTCATGACTGCTTCCTGTTGGCCGTAAATCATCCGCTGCGACCCCGGCCACAGCAACGAGGGGCAATCTAAGCTGGTGCCACGATCAAGACAAGTAATGCACCGGGCATGAATGGCCAGGTATAAAACCTGAATGCAAAAGCGCCAGCCAGACGCCCGTCAGCCTTTGCTGACGGGCACTACCGCCATGGTCAACCGGGCAATACAGGTCAGTTGGTCTGCGTCATTGTGCAGGCGGATATCCCACACATGGGTAGTGCGCCCTAAGTGAATAGGCCGCGCAAGGGCCATTACCCGGCCACTGCGCACCGCCTTGAGATGATTGGCGTTAACCTCGAGACCCACGCAATAGAAGCGACCGTTGTCGATACACAGATAAGAGGCCGTACTGCCCAGACTCTCGGCGAGCACCACCGACGCACCCCCATGCAGAATGCCGTAGGGCTGATGCGTACGGGCATCGACGGGCATACTGGCGCTGATCCAGTCATCGCCATGGTCCTCGAAGCGAATATCAAGCAGCGAATTGATGTGCTCGCCAGGCTTGTTGAGTTCAGCGAGATCGACCTTCTGATACCAGATAGCACTCATTGCATCTCCTCGTGAAAAGTCCGTGCGCAGCCTTACTGGCCCTGCCACAGCACGCGGTGGCCGCTGACCGACCAGAGTTCGAATTGATCCTGGTAGGTGGCTTCCACTACGTTGCGCTTGATCTTCAGGGTGGGCGTCATGAAGCCGTTCTCTACCGCCCAGTTATCCTCTACCACTACTAGGCAGGAGAGCTGCTCATGATGATTAATCCTGGCATTAACTTCATTCAGTAACTCATTGAGCGTCTTGATCAACTGCTCACGATTCTGGCTGGCCTCCTGCTGCCCCGCTTCGGACAGCTGAATCAATGCCAGGGGCTGGCCCAGATTATTGCCGACAACACATACCTGCTCCACACGGCTGTGCGCGGAAAGCAGATTCTCTATGGGTGCCGGCGCGACATACTTGCCTTTCGACGTCTTGAAAATATCCTTGATGCGGCCGGTAAGGCGCAGGAAGCCCTCATTGTCGATTTCCCCGACATCACCCGTGCATAGAAAGCCATCCTCGGTGATGGTTTCTGCCGTTTTCTCCGGCTCCTTGAAATAGCCCAGCATGGTCGCCCTGCTGCGCACCTGAAGTTCGCCCTCTGCGGACAGGCGACTTTCAACGCCGGGATTGGGCAAGCCGATCCAGCCAGGTTTGAAGCGGCTCGGCCGACCCAGGTGGGAATAGCCGCAATTCTCGGTCATGCCGTACACCTCGGCGATACTCAGCCCCAACCGCCGATACCAGGCCAGTGTGGTATCGGCGACCGGTGCGGCGCCGCACACCGCATAGCGGATCTGATCCAGCCCAAGACCGGTCAGCACCTTGCGCGCCATCACGCGGCCAATAACGGGTATTTTCAACAGGTTATCCAGCACACCTGAGGGGATCTTGCTGATCACGCCCATATGGAATTTGACCCAGATCCGCGGCACGCCGAAAAACACGGTGGGTCTGGCCCGTTGCATATCGCGCTGGAAGGTCTCCAGGCTTTCGGCGAAAAATACTGTCTCTCCGGCGAGCAGTGAGGCCACCTCGACGAACTGCCGTTCAGCCACATGACACAGCGGCAGGTAGGACATCAGGCGGTCCTGATCACTGATATTGAACAGACGCAAACAATTGTTCGCCGAGAAATACATGCTGGTAAAACTGAGCATCACGCCCTTGGGCATACCTGTGGTGCCTGAGGTGTAAATGATCGTCGCCAACTGCTCGGGATCGGGTAACGGCGCACCCTGAAGCGGCGTGTTGTCTTCTAGTATGGCTTCCCAATCAAGCAGTTGCGAATCCTCGGGCGCCAAAGGCAGGCCAATCATCGGCAGATTCGGCGGCACCCCTGGGCGCATGCTGTCCCACTCATCCAGTTTGCCGACAAATACCGCACGGGCTTCGGAGTGTTCGAGGATCTGCCGTACCGAGTCAGCCGTCAGATTCGGATACAGCGGCACGGACACATGACCCGCCATCCAGATCGCCAGATCAGCAATGATCCAGTGCGCGCAGTTTTTCGAGATCAGGGCGATGTGGCTTTGCTCGGGAAAATCCAGACTGCACAGATAGCTCGCTATGCGGCGCGCCTGATCGCCCGCCTGGCCCCAGGTTATCTCCTGTACCTGCCCGTCACCCAGAGGCTGAACCAGGTAAACCGTGTCCGGATGCTTTGTCTCACGCTGGTAGAAAGCTTCCAGCGCGGATGACACGACCAGCCTGTCCTGATCTCCCATGACGACACCTCATTTGAATCTTGTTTTTATAAATGAATGGCCTTCAAAGGCTCACCCCATCGAGTGAACACTATCCCACCTGCTTTCCCCGGGGACAAGGCTGCCAAAGCACACATCGCAGGGTATTTCGGCCAGTCTGCCGATGGATGATCAGCTATGCAAAAGGGCTGGGCTGGTCAGCAAGCGCAATTCACCCAGCCCGGCGGCTGGGAGGTCCAGGTCAATGCAGGCCAGACCCGCTGTCGGCATCGGGTAATGTCCGGACGTGTTGCCTTCAACCAGCAAGCTGATGAGCTGGCTGACCAGGGGCTGATGGCTGACCAGCAGCAACGTGCTTTCGCTGCGCTCGGTCAAAAAACTCAGCGCCTGGCGCGGATCATCGTCGGGCGTCAGCCAGGCGGCCGTGGAAACGCCGCGCAGGGTCTGCAACTGCTGCTGAACCAGATTCGCTGTTTCCTGTGCCCGGCGGTAGGGGCTCGCCAGTATGGCCTGCAACGGCTCATCTGCCAGTTGCGCCGCCATCGCCAAGACTTCCTTGCAACCAGCGTCAGTCAGAGCGCGATGCTCGTCACTGGCCGCCATTGCTTCAGCCTGACCGTGACGCAAGATCCAGATTCTCACAGTTTATCGACCGGGGCGTCCACCTGCGCTGCCGCTGTGTCATGGCCTGCCGGCCATTCCATGAATGGCCAGGGTTTTTGCTCCGTAGCACCGGTCACATAGCACCCTATTTGCGCGGCGTAGGCAGACAAGCGTCTGCCGAAATCCGCCAGGCGAGCATCTGCCTCGCCGGTAAACGCGCGGTAGCCTATCTGCAGCAGCACAACAACCAGCAGCAACAGCTCGGTAACCTGCCAGGCCAGCGCCAGCAGCAGCGTGTAAACCAGTCGCAGCCAGAAATCAGCCGAACCTATGGATTGCTTGATTTTACTCATCAGATTTCTCCTGGGATCCTAGCGGCGCAGCGAAAGCGGCAAACTCCACGTCATGTTTCTGTTCTGCGCTCATCAGGCGGCTGATCACCGCCGACAAAGGCTGCTGCTCGAACAGGATCGCGTGCAGACCAGCGACCAGCGGCATATACACACCCTCTTCCTCGGACTTCTGCTTGAGCACCTTCAGCGTGTTCACACCTTCAGCCACCTGCCCCAACTGCGCCACCGCCTGTTCAAGGGTTTTACCCTGGCCGAGCGCAAAGCCCACCTGATAATTGCGTGACAGCGGAGACATACAGGTCACGATCAGATCCCCTACCCCGGCGAGGCCCAGGAAGGTCATCGGGTTGGCACCCATATGCACGGCAAAGCGGGTCATCTCTGCCAGAGAGCGAGTGATCAACATACTGCGCGTGTTCTCGCCCATACCCATGGCCGCCGCCATGCCAGAGATAATCGCGTAGACGTTCTTCAGTGCTCCGCCCAACTCAACGCCATATCTGTCCTGGCTGGCATACACCCGCAGTCTTTTACTGCCCAGCACAGCCTGAACCTCGGTGCAAAGCGCTTGGTAGTCGCTTGCGACCACCGTGGCGGTCAGTTCGCCGGCGGCCATTTCCTTGGCCAGATTGGGGCCGGACAGCACCGCAATACGAGCCTCTGGTGCCTCCTGCGCGGCGATATCGCTCATCATGAAAAAGCCTGGCTGCTCGATCCCCTTGGTCGTGCTGATCACGCCCTTACCGGCCAAGGCCGGGCCAATCTCCCTCAGCACCGAACGGAAAGCGCTACTGGGAATAGCCAGAAACACCAGTTCGGCCGAGGCCACGGCTGCTGGCATGTCAGTGCTCACGCTAAGCCGAGGGTCGAGCTTGAGCCCCGGCATATAGCGGCGATTTTCGTGCAGCCGGGTGATCTCTTCGGCGATCTTTTCGTCCCTGAGCCACAGGGTAACGGGAATACCCTCGGCGGCCATCAAGGTTGCCAGCGTGGTACCGAAGCTGCCGCCACCCAAAACGCATACGGGGGTCTTGTGATCGGTCATCTGAAATCCTTGCAACGGTGATTGATGGCCGAAGTATAAAACAGCTAAGGCTAAATGGGTTGCTGCCGATAAAACACTCAGCCAAAGCTGGCAAAAAATGCGTCTCTGGGTAATATTGGCTGACAACGACCTGCATGGTTGCAAAATAATGGCATTAAGCTTCAGACATCCCCTTCTTCCGCTGCTGTGCATGACCGCCAGCATGCACGCTGCCGCCATGGATGAGCTGGAGCTCGGCGGCACTGAACTTCCATCCGTATTAAGCGCAACACGCCTCAAACAGTCGCCTGCCGAGGTCCCTGGCAGCATGACGGTCATTGATCGTGACCTGATCCGTGCAACCGGTGCGCGGGATATTCCGGAAATACTCCGCCTGGTCCCGGGCATGAAGATAGGTTACCTGTCGGGCCATCAGGCCAGCGTCAATTATCACGGCACCAATACCACCGAGGCACGACGCATGCAGGTGCTGGTCGATGGCAGATCGGTGTATCGCCCCGGATTGGCGACGGTGGACTGGACGGACATCCCTCTGGCCATCGAGGATATCGAACGCATCGAAGTCTTTCGCGGCCCGAATACCGTCACCTACGGCGCCAATGCGTTGATGGGGGTGATCAATATCATTTCCACCCGGCCTGAGTTGACCCAGGGCACTCGGCTGAAAGTTACCCAGGGTGATCGTGGGGTAAAGGATCTGTATGGCAGCCAGGGCCTGGAGTTCGGTAACAGCCTGGCCAGACTCAGTGTGTTCGGCAAGGAAGACAACGGATTTGATGCCGACGACGAGGGTAATGCGTTTCGTGATGGCCGGCGCCTGAACGCCTTCAACATGCTCGGCGACACCACCCTTTCGGCCAGCCAGTCCCTGAGCTGGCAATTTGGCGCCAAGGAAGGGACCAACCAGCGCGCCAGCAGCTATACGGTATTGGCTGAACCGACCAACCCGGCATTTACCTATGACCGCATGATGGCTGAACAGGACCCTGATTCAGACGTCAGTGCACGGGATTATTTTGCCCAGTTGCATTGGAAAAATGATATCTCCCCGTCGCACCGCTTGGAGATCAAGACCTACGCCCAGCATATGGAGCGCCTGAGCCAGTTCCGTGCCTGCGATTCCCCAGTGGTGTTTTCGCCGGAGCTGCGCGCGCTGTACGAGGCGGGCAACGTTTATCCCAGAAGGGTGAATTATATCCTGCGCAACCGCGGTTTCTGGGGTGACCCGGCATTGGCAGCCGATTGGCTGGTCAACGTCGACAATCTGCCTCCGGAGTTATTGCCGCTGGTCGATAGCATCGTTGCCGAACATGCCGCGGCACGGAACGGTGAGCCTGCCTGCTGGGATCTGAACGAGAACCTGCGCGAAACCCGTTACGAGGTGGAGATACAAAACACCATGCAACTGGCCGACAGCCTACGCACGGTGTTCGGCGGCAGCCTTCGCTATGACGAAGCGCGCTCGGATACTTTTTTTGGCGGTCGGGTTGATAACCAGATAGGTCAGCTATTCGGCAACCTCGAATATCGCCCGCACCACCGCTGGCTGCTGCATGCCGGCGCGATGGCAGAAGACGACCGTCTCAGTGGCTTCTCGCTTTCTCCGCGGGTCGCCGCGCACTTCTTTATCCGCCCCACCCACAGTCTGCGCGCGGTTTATTCGGAAGCAGTCCGCTCTCCAGACATGTACGAAAACAATGCCAACTGGACCTACACTGCCAACAACCTCAGTGGCCCGGTGTCAGGCAGCGATCAGTATTACGCCCTGGCCCAGGGCCCGGGCAACCTGAAACAGGAGCGGATGCGTTCCCACGAAGTGGGCTACAATGGCTACCTACATCACCTTGGCCTGTCGATCGATATAAAGGGATTCTACGACGAGATTCGTGACATGATCAGTCAACCCCTGCAGATCGTGAATTTCGTCCCCGATAACAGCAGTTTCTCGCGCTTCACCGGCGCTGAGACGCAAATCGACTGGAGCATGACCCGGGCTGACCGCGTCAGGCTGACCTACGCCTATGTCGACTTCGTTGCAACCAACAGGCTCGATCAACGGCTGACAGCACGTAATAGCGGCTCAGCTGCGTGGCTGCGCCAGTGGCCTGGCAAGGTAGAAAGCAGCCTGATCTATTATGGCGCAGACATGCTCAACGAACGGCGGTTCGAGCGGCTTGACAGTCGGCTGGCCAAGCGCTTTGATCTCAGTAGCAGCAGCCACGTCAATCTGGCGCTGACCTGGCAGTATCGGCTGGATGACGAGGGTCTGACCTGGCCGGAAAACATTTACAACAGTCGCAGTCATTATTATCTCAGTGCCGAACTGAGCTTCTGATGCCGATTGCACGCCAGGCCAGCATTAGCTGTCCAGAATGATTACCGTAGCAGACAGGGAATGTCGCATGAACAGATCGATCACCGAGGCGGCCCAGCGATGACGGCGATTCGCATGCTGCTGATCGTCTGTTGCATGCTTTTTTCCACCCTGGGCAAAGCCGATACCATTGTGGTGGTTATCCCTGCGGCCAGCAGCCTGACTGACGAGTTTATCGAGGATCTGCGTAGGCACCGTAGCGACGATAACGTAAGCGTTTACAACCTCGAATCTGGCGGCCCTGTTCCTGAAGCGTCGCTGCTGATCACCATGGGCAGTAGCAGCCTGCAGTGGCGATTGAAGCAGGTCTCTGATACACCCACCATCGGCACCTATATTAGCCGCAGCAGCCTGCCGCCGATTCCGGATTATCTGCAGATCATCCTCGCCAACCCCGCGCCCCATAGGCAGTTACAGCTGGCTCGACTGCTGATCCCGCGCCTGTCCGCCGTTGGCGCACTTTACTCACCGGATCACCAGGCACAGCTACCTGAATGGCAACAAGCTGCCGATGCAGCGGATCTTGATCTGTTGAGCTTGCCGCTGGATAACCAGCAACAGCTTGGCCGCCAACTGATTACGCTGCTGGATGGAAGCGACGCACTGGTGGCCATTGACGACCCGATCATCTACAACGCCGATAGTCTGAAAACGATCCTGCTCAGTAGCTATACGCGTAACAAGGTTTTGATTGGCCCCAGCGCCCCTTTCATCAACGCCGGCAGTTTGAGTACCACCTTCAGCACGCCAGGTCAGACCGCGCAGAGTATTACCCGTGTGCTTGCACGTCCCTGGCGCCCGGGTGCCATTACCTATCCGCACTATTTTTCAGTACTCAGCAACGCCCAGGTGGCGCGCTCACTAGGCTTCCCGCCGCCCGATGACGACGCCCTGGCTGAGCAACTGAGACAACAGGAGATGGGCCAATGAGCCTGTGGAAGACCGGCAGCATTCATAACCGGCTGATTCTGATCGCCCTGGCGCCTGCCTTGATGCTGGGTTTGGTGGTTTTCGCCTATTTCGTCAGTGCGCGCCTGGATGATCTTGGCCGCCAGTTGCAGGACACCGGCATGCTGATCGCTGAACAGCTTGCCCCTACTGCGGAATACGGCGTCATCAGTGGCAATCTCAACACGCTCGAAAGCCTGATCAAAGGTGCACTGGATACCCCCCATGTACGCAGTGTGGAAGTCTATGATCAGGCCGGCGACCTGATGGTCTCACTGCAGTCGACAGCACAGCAGAAGACCCCCTTGCCCTTGCACTATTTCTCTGCCGACATCCAGCGCCAGAGCATTGCGCTGCAGAATGAGCTCTATCTGCTGGATGCGCCGGCGGCCGAACTGGACGACAACTTTCGCTATCTAGGGCAGGTGCGCGTTGGCTTGAGCAGAGAAGCATTCGATGAGCGACAGGAAGATATTCTGTTCGGTGCACTACTGCTTGCCGCCCTGGTGATATTTGCGGCGCTGGTCCTGGCCTTGCGCTTGGCGAGTGCACTGTCCAGCCCACTGGCGCGAATGAGCAGGGCTGTACAGGCTCTGCAGGAAGGTCATCTCGAAACACGTCTGGAGGAAGATCAACAGCACGAGATAGGGGTATTGATGCACAACATCAACACCCTGGCCAGCACGCTGCAACGCTCGGCGCATGAGCAACAACAGGCCATGGAGCACATAAATAGTGCCCGAGAGGACGCCGAAGCCGCCAACCGCGCGAAGTCCGACTTCCTGGCCATGATGAGCCATGAACTGCGCACCCCGATGAACGGCGTGCTGGGCATGCTGCAACTCCTGGAGACGACCGTTTTGAATGCGGAACAGGCTGAATATGTACAGATTGCCGGAGAGTCTACTGATCACCTCCTGCACGTGATCAATGACATCCTGGATTTCTCACGCATTGAGCGAGGCGCGCTTGAGCTCGAGGAAATCGCCTTTAATCTACCCGAGCTGATCAGCCACTCGGCGGCCGTATTCGAACACACCGCAGCGCAGAAAGGCCTTGCTCTGAATGTCCGCACCCAGGGCAATCCGCCAACACCTAACGTATTAGGCGACCCTACACGGATCCGTCAGATCCTGGTCAACCTGATCGGTAATGCCTTGAAATTTACCGAGCAGGGCAATATCGATGTAGAAGCACACTGGCACAAGCCAGCGCATGGTCAGTGCGTGGAACTGATCTGCAAAGTCAGCGACAGCGGGATAGGTATTGCACCTGGCCGACTGGAGAGCATGTTCCATGCATTCCAGCAAGCCGATAGCAGTACGTCGCGGCGTTTTGGCGGCACCGGGTTGGGGCTGTCAATTGCCCGCACTTTTGCAGTGACCATGGGCGGCAGCCTGGAAGCCCAGAGCACAGAGGGGTTGGGCTCCTGCTTTACCCTGAGGCTCACCCTGCCCTTGACCGAGAACGACCCGGAGACGTCCGGCAACGCCACGACTACAAACAGCGCTCCTGCCAATCAGCTGCCGGTGCTTCTCGTGGAGGATAACCCCGTCAATCAAATGGTCATCGAGGGCATGCTGCACAGCCTCGGCTACCAGGTCGTGACCGCCGAGACCGGCCAGACAGCCCTGCGCCTCTTGACCGAGCACGGGCAGGCCTTTTCGGCAATACTCATGGACCTGCAACTGCCGGATATGGATGGCTTCAGCGTGTACCGCCGCTATCTGGCGCACTGTGCCAGCCAGGAGCGCACGCCTGTGAGCTGCATTGCGCTGACGGCCAGTGCAATGCAGAGTGATCGACAACAGTGTACCGAGGCAGGAATGCAGGGCTTTATCAGCAAGCCGGTTTCACGCAAGGCTTTGCAGCAGGAGCTAGAGGCCTGCCTGAGGCCAGGCGCGGCGGATTATTGACCGCGCTGATCCACCACTATTTCACTCCTGTGCAAGCCTGCATCCAGCGGTGATACTACGCAGCTGTCATCAACAGCCCTGCGAGTAACCTGTCATGTCCATCACCCTTGAAACGCCCTTTAGCGTATTACCTGAACTCATCGCCCTGCATGCCAAGAACCGGGGTAGCCATCCCGCTTTGATTCAGGATGCTCAGCAACTGAATTATCAGGAGCTGAATCAGAAGGTGGACCAGGTAGCGGCGGCGCTGCAGCGTGACGGCTTCAACCCCGGCGACAGCATTGCCATTTGCGGCAACAACTCAATCCCCTACGCACTTCTGTATATCGGCGCGCTGCGCGCCGGTATGGTCGTGGCACCGCTTGCGCCCTCCTCCACGCCTGAAGGCCTGGCCACCATGATCAAGGACTCGGCCGCCAAGCTGGTGTTTGTAGACCAGGCAGTGGATCAGGCGCTGAACGACGTAGCGAAAAAACACCAGATCACCCTGATCAGCATGGATGACAGCCGACCGGAGCAGGGTTTCAGCCAATGGCTGGCCGATGCCAAGCCTGCACCCGTCACTATCAGCCCCGAGATGCCGTTCAATATCATCTATTCCTCGGGCACCACTGGTGAACCCAAGGGGATCGTTCAGTCGCACGGCATGCGCTGGTCGCACATCCAGCGCGGCATCGTGTTCGATTATGGCCCCGAGTGCGTCACCCTGATCTCTACACCGCTGTACTCCAATACCACGCTGGTGTCCTTCCTGCCGTCCATCGGTCTTGGTGGCACCGTCGTGCTGATGGCCAAGTTTGATGCCGCCAAGTATCTGAAGCTGGCGGAGCAACTGGGTGTGACTCACACCATGCTGGTACCGGTGCAGTATCAACGCATCATGGCCCGCGAGGACTTCGACAGCTACGACCTGTCCCGCTTCCACATGAAGTTCAGTACCAGCGCCCCCTTCCATGCCGAGCTCAAGGCCGACATCCTGGCGCGCTGGCCGGGTGGCCTGATCGAGTTCTACGGCATGACCGAAGGCGGCGGCTCCTGCATGCTGGCCGCGCACCAGTTCCCGGACAAGTTGGCCACCGTTGGCAAGCCACTGGAAAATCACGATATGCGGGTGATTGATGAGGACGGGGTAGAGTTGCCTTTCGGTGAAATCGGCGAGGTGGTAGGCCATTCGCCGGCGATGATGACCGGTTACCTGAACAAGCCGGAGAAGACCGCCGAAGCGGAGTGGTATGACGCCGAAGGAAAGCGCTTTATCCGCACCGGCGATGTCGGCCGCTTTGATAGCGAAGGCTTTCTGACGCTGATGGACCGCCGCAAGGACATGATCATCAGTGGTGGCTTCAATGTTTACCCCAGCGATCTGGAACTGGAACTACGCCAGCACCCTGACCTGCTTGAGGTCACGGTGATCGGCGTGCAATCGCGCAGTTGGGGCGAAACCCCGGTGGGCTATGCCGTACTGCGGCCCGGTGCGCAGGGCAACGCCGAGGATATCTGCCAATGGTTCAATGCTCGCGTCGGCAAGACCCAGCGCCTGAACCGTCTGATTCTCACCGACGAGCTCCCCCGCAGTGCCATCGGCAAAGTGCTCAAGCGCGAACTGCGCGATCAGTTCCAGGCCGAATACGGCAACCTTGATTGATCCAGAGCAATAGCAGGCAGGCTCGGGGCAGAGAAACTTTGTCCTCGGCCAGCATCGCAGGTATCCTCAACGCCTGACTCGCCAGTCCGTTACCCGGTTGTGACTCTGAACCGGGACGGGCTGTCTGAGCTTACGCTGGCGGATAAATTCGCCAAGCACCGCAGAGCCGAATTAATCGCACCCCACCGAACGGGGTTGAGCAGGAGCGAACATGTCTAAACAGAATGCGTATACCCGGGAAGAGTTGCTTCAATGCAGCCGTGGCGAATTGTTCGGGCCCGGAAACGCACAATTACCCGCCCCCAATATGCTGATGATCGATCGCGTAACGCATATCAGCAATACCGGTGGGAAGTATGGCAAGGGTGAAATCGTAGCCGAGCTGGATATCAATCCTGATCTCTGGTTCTTCGCCTGCCATTTTGAAGGTGACCCGGTCATGCCCGGTTGCCTGGGCCTGGATGCCATGTGGCAACTGGTTGGCTTTCACCTCGGCTGGCTGGGTTATGAAGGCAAAGGCCGCGCGCTGGGCTCAGGCGAGGTCAAATTCTTTGGCCAGGTATTGCCTACCGCGAAGAAAGTCACCTATACCATCCATATCAAACGCACTATCAACCGCGCTCTGACCCTCGGCATCGCCGACGGCAGCATGGCGGTCGACGAGCGTGAAATCTACACCGCTGAAGGTTTGCGGGTAGGTCTGTTTACATCTACCGATAGCTTCTGAGGATACTCACCATGCGTCGCGTCGTAATTACCGGTATGGGCATCATTTCCTGCCTAGGCCAGGACCTGGAATCGGTCGCCGCCAGCCTCAAGGCCGGCAAGTCAGGCATTCGCCATAATCCTTCCTATGCCGAAATGGGGCTGCGTAGCCACGTCTCCGGCACCGTCGACATTGATCTGGAAGCCGCTATCGACCGCAAGGTCAAACGCTTCATGGGTGACGCCGCGGGCTTCGCCTACCTGTCCATGCAGCAGGCGATTGCAGATGCCGGCCTTACCGCAGAAGAGATCAGCCATCCGCGTATTGGCTTGATCGCCGGTAGCGGTGGCGCCTCCACGCTGAACCAGATGGAAGCGATCGACATTCTGCGTGAAAAAGGCGTGAAGAAGATCGGGCCTTATCGCGTACCGCGCACCATGGGCAGCACCGTATCAGCCTGTCTGGCTACGCCGTTCAAGATCAAGGGTATCAACTACTCGATCTCGTCCGCGTGCGCCACCAGCGCCCACTGCATTGGCAGCGCCATGGAACAGATCCAACTGGGCAAGCAGGATATGGTCTTCGCCGGCGGCGGCGAAGAAGAGCACTGGTCGCAATCAATGCTGTTCGATGCGATGGGCGCCCTCTCCACCCAATACAACGACACCCCAGAGAAAGCCTCCCGCGCTTACGACAGCAAGCGTGACGGTTTTGTCATCGCCGGCGGCGGCGGCATGGTTGTGGTCGAAGAACTCGAGCACGCCCTGGCGCGCGGTGCGAAAATTTATGCCGAAGTGGTCGGCTATGGCGCCACGTCCGATGGCTATGACATGGTTGCCCCGAGCGGTGAAGGCGCCGTACGCTGCATGCAGCAGGCGCTGGCAACGGTCGATGGCAGCATCGATTACCTGAACACCCACGGCACGTCGACGCCGGTTGGCGACGTCGCGGAACTCAGGGCGATTCGCGAAGTGTTCGGCGACAAGGCACCGAAGATCAGCTCGACCAAGAGCTTGTCTGGCCACTCGCTGGGCGCGGCGGGGGTGCAGGAAGCAATTTACTGCCTGCTGATGATGCGCGACAACTTCCTCACCGCCTCGGCCAATATCGACGAGCTAGACGAGAACGTCGCCGGACTGCCGATTCTGCGCGAGCGTGCCGATGAAGCCGCCAACCTGATGATGTCCAACAGCTTCGGCTTTGGCGGTACCAATGCCACTCTGGTGCTCAAGCGCTGGGCCGACGTCTGAGTCTTGCCACGCCAACAGGGGTGAACGGTGTTGAAAAACCTGCGGACAACGCGTCCGCAGGTGCCGTTACCAAGAGCCAAAGTAAATGCCACGTTCGTTCGTCTCGGCTTCTTCTTGGGGCCTGGTCTTAGAGAGGCGAAGCGTAGCGATCTTTAGCCCCACACAAGGAGCGAAAATCGATTATGAACACTTGTCATCAGGCGATTTTACTATGTTGGTAGTAAAGATAAGCCAGGCCAATAGGCGCAATGAATATTGCAAAACTCCAGCACAGCGTCATTGTAAATATTTTCACAAAAAGCATGAGTATGATATTTATAAATAATACGTTGTTTCCCATGATGAAGCCGACAACACTTTCATAGACAAACCGTGAGTAGGGATAAAGCAATGTGTTGATTGCAAGCAATGCGATCAAACTCAGCTGAATAGGCTCGTCCCCCTGGGCCATCACGTATATTATAAGAGCGGAAAATAGCCCGCCAAAAAATAGTTGCCGGATATAGTATTTAGCAGAAAGCCCGCCAAAAGTTTTTTTGATCCTGAATTCATAGAATAAGTGCAACGCTTGAAACGATAGGCAGAGAGCCAGCTAC